>NZ_CANMIW010000003.1 GCF_947498005.1 uncultured Winogradskyella sp. | reverse complement strand
TCGCCATTAGACCATGTAAAAGTAAAAGTAGCGGTAGGATTAATCACAGAACTCGCTGACACAGTTGCTGCACCAGTATCGTTTCCGTTACATAAAACATTGGTAATAGTTCCAGAATTTGTAACAATATCACAATCGTCCGTACAAGAAATAGTTATAGTTTGTGAAGTTGTACAATCATTAGCATCAGTAACAACAACAGTATGATCTCCTACAGGTAAGTTAGTAGCATTTGCTGTAGTTTGATTAGAGGCAGAGGCTGACCATAAATAAGTATAAGGTGCTGTTCCACCAGTTGTAGAAGCATCAGCTGAACCGTTATCACAACCTTGCGTTGAAGTTGCATCTACTTTAGTAACAGAGAGATTTAAAGCGTCAGGTTCTGTTATTTCAAAATCAATAGTGTATTCACAATCATTAGCATCAATTACAGTAAATGTATAATTACCTGCTGCCAGATTTTCAAAATAACTTTCAGATTGAGTTGTTGATCCATCATTTATAGAATAACTATAAGGAGGACTACCTCCTTCGCCTATATATTTTATACTACCGGTTTCTTCACTGAAACACTTTACACTATTATTATAAACAAAATTTGCCGTTAGAGCACTAGGTTCGGAAATTGTTACACTGTCCGTAACTTCACAATCGTTAGCATCAATAACTTTAAGAGAATATGTTCCAGCAACAACATTGGATAATGTTGGAGAATTCGTTCCAATAGGATTACCTTCAGAATTTGACCATATATAAGTAAAAGGTGTTGCATCACCAAAAACTGATGCTGTTGCACTACCTGAAGCTTCACCATTACAATTCGCATTTGTAGGTGTTATAGTCCCAATTACAATACTTTCACTAACATTATATGTATATGTTACTTCATATTTATAACGCGCATTACTCATAAAGTTTATTAAACTACTACCTGTAGAAGATGAAGAGGAGTTACTATTTGTTTCAAAATTTAAAGGTAAAACACCAGTTCCAATAAAGTTGCCAAGGTCACTAACAGAGGTGTAAACGGAATTTCCGCTATCCAAAGTTGTATCTAGTATATAAACAATATCGTCATCTGTAGTTGGGTCATTAATGATATTTGTGACCCATAATGGATTATTTGTAGGATCAATACCTAATAAAAATGATTTAGAAACGAATAGATTAAATGCTTCCTGCATTCCATTATATGTAGATTCAGAAGGCATACTATCTCCAGGCCAATTACCTTCAGCTGGAACTAAAACTTCTTCATTAATTGGAATATATTGAGAAGTTGCGTAACCATTTGTTCTAGCTAATTCAAGATTTGCAGTAATAGCACTAAGACTGCCAATAGAGTAAGATACATTTGCGTCAATTGCGCCTCTAACAAACCCATTAGTGGTTGTGTTTTCAAAAAGCAGTGCGCTTCTAAATTCACTTGAATAACTTACGTCAACCTGTGTTAAGGTTCTTGTACTACCAGGATCAAATTTTGGAATATTTACAGCGAACTCATCAATATCAGTAAAAATAAAATCGGATTCAAAAGTGTACGTAACTTGCTGATTTGTAGCTTCAGGCACACAATTTTCTGAACACGTCCCAGGATTTGTTAGATTCAATGTTTCTGTTAATCCACATGGGTTAGAGGTTATTGTAATTACAAAATCTCCCAATCCTAGACCACCATTATGAATTATAAAATCTGTAGAATATCCATAACTCACATTGTTTGCAATTTCTTCAGAAATTACGTTTGAATCTGAGGTATATAGAGTTTTATTATAGTAAACATTAACAGGAGATCCATTTTGAGTTGCAGTTACATTATAGGTGTAAGGGTGTTGGAAATAGTCAGTCGGAGCATCTGGTTCTACAGTAAATGTAATAAAGTCATCTGAAGCATCATCAAAAGTACCAGCATTATTGCATGTTGCTGCATAAATTTCTGAATTAAGATTTTTAAATGGTGGCTCAGAAACGGTTACGCTCTTGGAAACGGAACACCCATAATAATCGGCAACAGTTACATTATAAGTACCTGCACTAAGGTTTGTAAGGTTATCATTTGTAGAACCGTCATCCCACGTGTAATAAATAGGTGGAGTTCCACCTTCTACATTTAAGTATATCGCACCTGTATTATCGCCATTACATTCAACATTTGTAATTGAAGAGGCCGTGACAATTAATTCATCTGGTTCTGTGATTTCTAAATCAACTGTAGATGTACAATCTTTGGAATCAATAATTGTAATGGTATAATTACCAGCATAGTAAGGCGGTGCAAAGAAATCACTAGATTGAGTTGTTAGCCCACCATCATCAGAATATAAGTAAGGAGGTGTTCCACCAGAACCCTCAACTTTAAAATCTCCAGAATTGTTACCAAAACAGTCTACGTGTTTTATCCAATCTACTTCAACAGCCAACTCTTCTGCTGGTTGTTCAACTTCAAAACTTTCAGATTTAGTACATCCATTGGCGTCAGTAACGGTTACTGTATAGGTGTTTGCATATATGTTACTCAAATCTTCAGATGTTGCAGAATTACTCCAGCTATATGTATATGGTGTAGTACCACCTGATACAGAAATATCGATTGCTCCATCATCACCTAACTTACAAGAAACATCAGTAATGTCGGCAGTAATCTTCATGTTAGAAACCATGATTGGGTTATCTGTAAAATATTTTTCACAATTAGAATTAACATTTTTAATTACTAAATTATAAGCACCAGTAGGTACAGTAAATGTAGGCGAACTTTGATATGCCATGCCATTAAGTTTGTATTCAAACTCTGTACCTAAAGGAGAAGTCACTTCTATAGTAAAATCACCAGCAACGTTACAATCAACGGTGTATGTTGGGTTAGGGGGTAAGTCAACAAAATTCATAAAAACAGATGCTTGATCACAAACTGTTTGGTTTGGAGATGGTAGACATACGCTGTATTCGAAACTTACTTCACCTGTAAAATCTGCTGTTGGTGTGTATGTGTATGTTCCATCTGTATTAAACTCAAAAAAGTCTCCTGCAGGTGTTGGAGCAGAGACTAAAGTATAAGTAGAATTTTCAGGAGCATTATTCGTTAATTTTAAATCGCCAGAATATCGTTCATTAATACAATTAATTTGATGGTTATCAACAGCGTATTTTTGCATTATTAAAAATTTTCCATCACCATGATCATTTGTAGATGCGTTAAATTCTATTTTTGTGATTTTTGATCCAATAGGTACAATATCACTTAAATAAAATAAAGCCATACCAAGAGTTTTATTTTGCTCTACAGTACGATCTGTTAACCAATAATCTGTTCCTGAATTGGGTATTTGATTAGGAGGATAGAAAGCACCATTTATGGAATTATTATTAGACCTTACAAAAGTTTCACCTAAAAATTGCTCGGCTCCACCGCCTACTGGAGTTCCAAAGACTGCAATATGATAACAGTTGTTAGCATTACGCTCAGTAATAGCTAGTACACCACCTTCATTAGCAGGTATTGATGGATTATAAAAAATAGTTTGTTTTTGCGCATCTGTGGCTGCCACGGCATCAAAATCAAGGCAAATATTTCTACCATTATTACTACACGAGAAAAAGTGATTAAGATTTTTATCTTGAAAAGCAGACAATGCTGCATTGTGCCAAAGTGGGTCACTACTGTCATTAAATATAGTAGCTGAATTTTCCTTTATATGGTTATGAGAATGGCCATTATGACCTACGCGTGTCATTTCATAATCGGTTGGAACAACAAATGAATTATAAACTTGGCCGTCAATAGTCACAGACTCAATGGTCGCAGGATATGTGCCATCTGGTTGTGTAGCCTCTAACCACTGAAAAGTAACACCCGTTTGAATTGATGGTGCTTGTTGAGCAATTAATAAATTTGGTAAAACAACAAGTAAGCCTATGAACATAGCTTTTGCAAATTTTACGACAGAAATACAATTGTATTTTTTTTCCATATTTTTTATCATAACTTAAATGTCTATGATATTATAAATCCACCAAAAATTTAAACAGCAAACGGAGTTTGAGTCTAAACATTTTTAGCATTGAATAATAATATTATTCGTTTTTTTTGTTAAAATATAGAGGGAGATAATACTAGTGTAAATGAAATATAATTAATGGATTAATATATTTTTTGATTTGGGATCATTTACATTAATTTTACGTAACAAAAGTAACTTATAACTTAAACCATACACAAACTTTAGAGTTAAGAGGGCAATTTACTCGTTAAATCGGAGACACACAACCTTTTGTCGGATAAATTTGCGTTTTATCGTAATAATATGAAAACTATAACATTAATTAGGCACGGAAAATCATCTTGGAAGTATGATGTAATAGATCGTGAAAGGCCTTTACAAAGTAGAGGGGAAAATGATGCTATATTGGTTGCAAATCAATTAGTTGTAAATAAATATTTGCCACAGAAAGTATTTTCAAGCCCAGCAAACAGAGCATTGAGTACGTGTAGAATTGTTACTAAAATACTTCAAATTTCAAATGAAAAAATTTCTGTAGTTGAAGAATTGTATGATTTTGATGGTAGAAATGTTATAGAATTTATTAAAAATTTATCAAACACCTTAAATAACATAATGATTTTTGGTCACAACCATGCTTTCACATCTATTTCTAATATATTTGGTGATAGATTTATAGACAATCTTCCAACTAGCGGATTAATTACTATAAAATTTAATATTGAGAGTTGGCAAGATTTAAAAAAAGGAACAACAGAACTTATAATTATTCCTAAGGAATTAAGAAATGACTAAAGACAAAAACATATATATTAATAGAGAACTTAGTTGGCTAAAATTTAATGAACGCGTTCTTCAAGAAGCAGAAGATAAAAATGTGCCTCTTATAGAGCGCTTAAGATTTCTTGGTATATTTTCTAATAATTTAGATGAGTTTTTTAAAGTTAGATATGCTACTGTAAAAAGAATATATGAAGCCGGTAAAGGCGGTAAAAGTGAGTTAGGTGGAATTAAAGCTGGTGATTTGTTAGAGGAAATAACTAAAATAGTTATTGAGCAGCAAGGTCATAGTGTAGAGATTCTTGGAGAAATAGAAGCAGAACTACAACAAGAAAATATACATATTATAAATGAAACTGAGATTGATGAAAATCATCATGAGTTTATAATGAACTATTTTTATCAAGAGATAAGTCCAGCATTAGTAGTTATAATGCTTAATGAAGAAGTTGCTTTACCAGAGTTAATGGATATTTCTGCTTACCTAACGGTAAAAATGTCTAGCCCGAATTTAAAAGATCAAGTTGCATTGATAGAGATTTCTGCAGCTATGGATCGTTTTGTGGTTTTACCTAATAAAGGTGAAAGTAATTACATTATAATGTTAGATGATATACTAAGATATTGCTTAGATGAAATTTTCAATATATTTAATTACGATTCTATAAGTGCACATATGATAAAGATAACTCGAGATGGTGAGTTAGACTTTGATAGTGATTTAAGCAAAAGTTTTATAGATAAACTTACAGAGAGTGTAAAGGATAGGCAAAGTGGAGCTCCTGTTAGGTTTGTTTACGATAAAAGTATAGAAAAAGATACATTAGAGTTTCTATTAACACATATGGGAATTGATGAAAAGGAAAGTATAATTCCTGGAGGTCGTTATCATAACCGTAGAGATTATATGAGTTTTCCAAGTTTGGGAAGAACAGATTTACTCTATGAAAAAATTAAACCATTACCAGTAAGAGGGCTTAGTTTAGAGGAAAGTATTTTTAGTACTATTGCCAAAAAAGATTATTTAGTTTATACACCTTACCATACGTTTTCTTATATCGTTAAATTTTTAAGAGAAGCAGCTTTAGATCCAAAAGTAAAAACTATCAAAATAACCATTTATAGATTAGCACAAATTTCTCACGTTGCTAGTTCTTTAATTAACGCAGCAAAGAACGGAAAAAAAGTAACTGTTTCTATAGAGTTAAGAGCACGTTTTGATGAAGCAGCAAATATTAATTATGCAGAGCAAATGCAAGCAGAAGGTGTTACGATGCTTTTTGGTGTTACAGGATTAAAAGTACATTGTAAAATGTGTGTTATAGAGCGTGAAGAGAATGAAAAAATAGTGCGATATGGATTTGTAAGTACAGGTAATTTTAACGAGTCTACTGCAAAGATTTACACCGATTTTACGCTGATGACTGCAAATCCTAAAATCTTAAAAGATGTCAATAAAGTATTTAATTTTTTTGAAGTTAACTATAAGGTAAACCGATACAAACATATTATAACCTCACCTCACTATACTAAGACTAAGATTTTTGCATTAATAGATAAAGAAATTGAAAGTGCAAAAAACGGAAAATCAGCATATATAAAATTGAAAATGAATAGCATTAGTAGCTATAAAATGATCGATAAATTATATGAAGCAAGTAGAGCAGGAGTCAAAATACAAATGATCGTGAGAGGACTGTGTTGTATAGTACCTGGCATAAAAGGTATGAGTGAAAATATTGAAATTATTAGTATAATAGACAAGTTTTTAGAGCATACACGTCTGTATATTTTTAGTAATCAGAATGATCCTAAAATATATATATCGTCTGCAGATTGGATGACACGAAATATTGATAATAGAGTAGAAGTAAGTTGTCCTATATATGATGAAGATATTAAACAAGAACTACAGCATTTGTATGATATATGTTGGAATGATAATACAAAAGCAAGAGTAATAAACGAAAATCAAGATAATAGTTATCGAAAAAATAATAACCCAAAAGTAAGAGCGCAATTTGATACCTATAAATATTATATAAATAATTTAGAAGGATAATATGCTAAAGATACAGAAATACGCAGCCATTGATATTGGATCTAATGCCGTGAGGTTATTGATTTCGAATATTATTGAACAAGATGATGAGCCTGTAATTTTTAAAAAAAATTCATTAGTTCGTGTACCAATTAGGTTAGGGGCAGATGTTTTTCTTAATGGAGAAATTTCAGAATATAATCAAGAACGAATGTTAGATACCATGCTAGCATTTAGTTTAATTATAAAGTCGCATGGTGTAAAACGTTATAAAGCATGTGCTACATCAGCCATGAGAGAAGCAAAAAATAGTGGGCCGTTAACTCAAAAAATTGCTGAAACTTGTGGAATCAATATTGAAATTATTGATGGAGAAGAAGAAGCCGCAATAATTGCGGCAACTGATTTACAATCTTTTATAAATCCAAACAAAACATATTTATATGTAGATGTTGGTGGAGGAAGTACAGAGTTTTCAATCATTCATAATGGAGATAAAAAGCAATCTAGATCGTTTAAAATTGGTACTGTAAGATTATTAAATGATATTGTAAAAAATGAAACTTGGCAAGATTTAGAAAAGTGGATTAAGGAGAATACTAAAAAGTACGAAAAAATAGAATTAATAGGTTCTGGAGGAAACATCAATAAGATTTTTAAAATTTCTGGAAAAGATGCAGGTAAGCCCTTAACCTATTTTTATCTTACAAGCTATTACAAAATGCTTCAAAATTATTCTTACGAGGAAAGAATTACTAAACTAAATCTAAACCAAGATAGAGCAGATGTAATTATTCCTGCAACAAGGATTTATCTTTCTGCTATGAAATGGAGTGGAGCAAAAGATATTTATGTGCCAAAAATTGGACTATCTGATGGAATAATAAAAAGTATGTATTATGAAACTGTTTCTAGTGTTATAGTATAAAAAAACAAGTTTAAATAGTGTAGTTTGTCGGATTTTTCTGCTTATGATATTATAAATATAGAATTTAATTTATATTAGCTATCTCAAATTGATTATTATGAAAAAATATTTATTTGTATTATTATTCGTTTCATTTACTAGTATTGGTCTATCTCAAGATTTAATCTATGGTGTTAGAGGTGCTCTAAATGTCTCTAATTTAGATTATAAGCCAGATGCTCAATTTGAAAATCAACACAGAAATGGATTCGCATTTGCTGGATTTGTAGATTTTGAATTCAATGAGAAAATAGGACTAAGAACAGAATTACAATGGTCTGCTGAAGGCGGTAAAGCTCAAGAATTAAGAGCAGATTACCTTCATCTGCCAATTCTTTTAAATTTACCTGTGTCTGAACGTTTTTCGTTCCTTGTAGGACCGCAATTTAGTTTAAAAACATGGAAAGATAAAGATGCCTTTTCTACGTTTGCTTTTTCTGGTGTGGTTGGTGTGGAATTTATGATAACAGATGAATTTTTTATTGATGCAAGAGCAGCCTATGGTGTATTAAATATTTTAGATGAAGATTTAACATCTTTTGAAGCAAAAAATCATGTATTGCAATTTGGTTTTGGAATGAAACTCTAGGTAGTGCAATAAAATAATAAAAAAAAGTCTTAACGCTAGTTAAGACTTTTTTTTATCCGTGGATAGTTTCTTTATTACCAAGGTTGGTCATAATCTCAGCTTCATAATCTAAAAGCGCCTCCCATTTATCATCAACTTCTTTTCTGTCTCCATATTTTCTGGCAAAGTTTAAAAACATTGTATAATGTCCTGCTTCACTAATCATTAGTTTGCGGTAGAATTTGGCAAGTTTTTTATCTTCCAATTCTTCAGATAGTAATCTAAAACGTTCGCAGCTACGTGCTTCAATTAAAGCAGCATATAAAAGTCTATGTACTAATTGGGTTGTTCTGCTGCCACCTTTAGGAAAGAACTTTATTAGAGCAATGACGTAGTCATCTTTTCGATCTCTACCAAGCGTCCAACCTTTTTCTAAAATTAAATCATGTACCATTTTAAAATGGCTCATTTCTTCATTAACAAGTTCAATCATTTCCTGAACGAGTTCTGTATATTCTGGGAAACCAACAATTAAAGATATTGCTGTACTTGCAGCTTTTTGCTCACAATAGGCATGGTCAATTAAAATATCTTCAATATTCTTTTCAACAATATTTACCCATCGTGGATCTGTTGGTAATTTTAGTCCTAACATAATTAATTCTGTGTTGCATGGACCATATTGATGGTGCCATTATCATTTACATATAAGGTGTGTAGCGCAAAGCGATTGGTCTCTGGTATGGTATACCTAACATCTATAAGAACTTTGTTTTTTAATGTAGGTTCGTCATCTACTTGTATAGATTGTAAAACTGCTAATTTATTGAAGTTATGCAAAGGAGACTCTGTTATAAAATCATCACGATAACCGAATAACTTATTGGCCTTGTCCTTGTCAAAGCTTTCTTCATAAATAAGTTGACCTTGTTTTTCTACTCTTATATCGAATTTAAAATTTCTGTAATGCGTTTGGTAATTGATCGTATCTTTTATCTTAGAAAATAAAACGGTATTGGTCATATCAGAATACGTTTTAATTTTTACGCGATAACCATTACTCATTAAGGTATCAACTTCTCGTTCTATATAGTTTTCAGGTATAAAAACATTAGATTCAAAATTTACTGTTTTTTTGAATTCTTCAATGCTTTCAGATAGGGCTTGGCTTTGTGTTCTTCTGTTTTCGCAGCTTGCAAAGGCGATTGTGATAATAAATAATAAGATTAAATTTTTCATATTATAACAGCGTTTATCAATTTTTGTATGCTAAAGATTCTATATATCTAATCCAAAAGTTTGTCGTAAAACCTCAATATTTGGGTTTTTCTCTTTCAATTTCTCGTATTTCTCTAATGGTGTAAAGGCGTATTTTTTAGCAATTTCTTCGTTAACTGTAATATCTAATTTAAGATCGTAATTAAGTAATCGTTTCTTTAAAAATGCCATTAAAGGAAACTCAGCACGTTCTAATTCTATTTTGTTAGTATTGTTAGAATAGGTTAAATAAATAGTTGTGCCTTTTAATTTTGGCTGATCCATTTGTAAAATAGAAGCCATAATTTTTTCGCCTTTTTGATCCATTTTAGCGGTATAGATTTTCCACGCTTCATCTAACGCTTCTTGCGTTACAGGTTCTTTTGGTAAATCATCTTCATCAATTACTACATCCATTTGACGTAAAAGATGTTCTTTCTTTTCTCTAATACTTTTTAAAGATAATCCTGAAGTGGATTTTTTGGGATTATTAATGGATATCTTAGGAACTGCTATAACTGGTTCTGAAACGTCCGCAATGCTCTCCTTTGGTTTAGGTTGTTCTGCTGTTTTTACTTGTGCATTGTTAAAAGCTACACCTTCAACCTTAGGTTTTTTAGTAACAGGAATAGGAGTAATGCCTCTCGCTTTGAAATACGAAGGCGGAATTATGAAGTGCTTAAGATTTTTTTTTTCTCCATCAAAAGTGATAGAGGCAAGTTGCATAAGTGTTAACTCAACTAATAAGCGTTGATTTTTACTCGTTTTATATTTTAGATCGCAGTCATTAGCTAACCTTATACCTTCCATAAGAAATGTATGTGTGGTTTTCTGTGATTGATCTTGATATTTAATACTAGTATCTTCGCCAACTTCTAATAACGGAATGGTTGACGGATTTTTACACACCATTAAATCTCTAAAGTGAGAGGCCAAACCAGCTATATAATGATGACCATCAAATCCTTTTGATAATATAGTGTTGAATTGCACTAACAAATCCGGAATCTTATTCTCTAAAATTAAATCTGTACTCGTAAAATAGGTTTCGTAATCTAAAACATTTAGGTTCTCAGTAACTGCTTGTCTCGTTAAATTTTTACCAGAAAAACTAACCACACGATCAAATATAGAAAGCGCATCTCGCATGGCACCATCTGCTTTCTGTGCTATAATATGTAGCGCATCATCTTCAGCGGTAATGCCTTGTTCTTGGGCAATATATTTTAAATATTCTTTAGCGTCGGCAACCGTAATGCGTTTAAAATCAAATATCTGACAACGTGATAATATTGTAGGAATGATTTTATGCTTTTCCGTAGTCGCTAAAATGAATATGCAATGTTTTGGTGGTTCTTCTAAAGTTTTTAAAAACGCATTAAAAGCCGCTTGAGACAACATGTGTACCTCATCAATAATATATACTTTGTATTTTCCAACCTGTGGCGGAATCCTAACCTGATCAGTTAAGCTTCTTATATCATCTACAGAGTTGTTAGAGGCAGCATCTAATTCAAAAATATTGAAAGCAAAATCCTCATCTTCTTTTGTATCGCCATCACTATTTATCATTTTAGCCAGAATACGTGCACATGTTGTTTTACCAACACCACGAGGACCTGTAAATAATAAGGCTTGCGCTAAGTGATTGTTTTCAATAGCATTAAGTAAAGTATTTGTAATAGCTTGCTGGCCTACAACATCCTTAAAGGTTTGTGGTCTGTACTTACGAGCTGATACTACGAAATGTTCCAAATTTTACTTAATAGTTACTGCATCTTTCCAATGCTATTATGATAAATTTTAATCTACATAACAAATTTAAGAATAACCTTTTAATAGTCCATTCTAAGAGGTTAAAATTAACAGGAGTTATTAACAATTTATGTACTTTTGCACCAAGCAGATCGCCTTATCGCAGAGACGATAAATGTCTCTGAGGAAAGTCCGAACACCATAGTGCAATCATAGTGGTTAACAGCCACCAGTCGTAAGGCTAGGAAAAGTGCAACAGAAAGTATGTACAGGTCATGCTGTAGTGAAACCAGGTAAACTCTATGTGGTGCAATGTCATGTAAACTAACGTTTGAGCGTACACGCGCGATTGTTAGAGGGTAGGCAGCTAAAGTTTGCTGGTAACAGTAAGCGTAGATAAATGATAAGGCTCTGACACAACGAAGTTGTCGTCATGAGACAGAATTCGGCTTATAGATTTGCTTAATTAAACAAGCTTCATGTTTTACATGAAGCTTTGTTTGTTTTATTCGGTCTTATTTTCAAAAAAGCTAAACATATTACCACCATAACTTTTAGAATAAGCGTAATGTTCTATTAGACTTAAATCTGTGTGTTTAGAATGTTCTACTATCAGTAAGCCTTGATCTTCTAGTAAATCATTTTTAAAAACTAATTCTGGTACTTTAGAAAAGGCTTCAAGATCAAAATCATATGGAGGATCTGCAAAAATGATGGTATGTTGTTGCTTAGACTTTTCTAAAAATTTAAACACATCACTTTTTATGGTGCTTATATTCATGTCAAAAGCTTCTGCCGTTTCATTAATAAATTTAATACAACCATAATTGGCATCTACTGCAGTAATCTGTTCTGTACCTCTCGATGCAAACTCGTAGCTAATGTTTCCGGTTCCAGAGAAGAGATCTAAAACTGAAATATCATCAAAATAATATTGATTATTAAGAATATTAAACAGTGCTTCCTTAGCCATATCTGTAGTTGGTCTTACAGGTAATTTCTTAGGAGCCGAAATTCGTCTGCCTTTATATAAACCAGATATTATACGCATTAAAAGGAATTTAAGATTACATAATGTTGGTGCAGATAACGTCTATCGGTTTCTGCTACAATATTAAAACTATACGTTTTGTCTATAAATGTTACATTTCTAATGTAGAGATAAAGCATTACAAAATTTTGATCACCAATAACAATGTTACCACTGAGCAGAGTCGTCGTAGTTTCAACATCTAATTTTAATTGTTCAAACACAAATAATACATAGTAAATGAAATCTTCTTTACTATGATATTCAAATGTATTAAAAAGTTGAAGTTTGTTGTTTTCAAGAACCAAAAGTTCTATCGTCGTTTTATTTACATTTATATATACAACAGGTTCTTCCTCCTTAGTTTCTGGGTTTTGAAGAAATGAATCTATAAGAATGCTCGACGAGTGTTTGTAAACGAATTCTCCAAAAGTTTCAAAAATGTAATTATTAATGTTTACATAGGGTACATAAACATTAACGCTATCATTAACCGAAATATGATCTTCTGTTATAAAATCGTTTCGAAGTATTTTTGAATTAAATTTTAAGTAATCTACTTTATTCTCGGGATCATAAAGTTTTTCGGGAACAAGCGTTGCTAGTTCGTTTTGATGAATTACTAAAACGTCATTGAAGTCTTCAGAAAACGCAGTATTACTGCTTAATTCTGTTTTTAAATGATTAAGAACAGCATCAGGTAATTGCTTTTGTTCAAAATCGATAGTTTTTAAAAATTCAATCTCGTTTGTAGTTCTATTTAGAATACAAAAAGAAAGCCCATTCAAATTAATTTGAATGGACAGTTCTTTAATATTGTTTGTTTTCAAACTATTCTTTGTTTGTATAACTTTTAGGCCAGTTTCCTTTAGTGAAAACTTCATCCATAGAACCAACTGTTAAGGCTGAACCATTAACGCCATCCACAGATACGACTTGGTTTTCTTTTACAATTAGGTCTTTGTCTTGATCAGCTAAGATGACTGATTTTTCTACGCTTGCTTCAAAAACTGGGTATTCATCTAATTTACCTGCCTTTAAAGTAAATTTAGCACCTGGTTTACCGATACCAACATTCATCATGCTTTTGTAACGATCACTTCCTTTAAAGATAGAATCTTTTAAATTCCAATAATCTAAGGTATCAATTAAAGTTAAAGTTTTCATAGTTTCAACTCCACCAAAGGCTGCCGTTCTTTCTTCATCTAATACTAACGTGTCACGTCTTTGTGTAATTGGCACTTGTCCGTTTTCTACAAATTTTATTAATTCATCAAAATTATCGGTATATTTTCCATTAACATCTTTATATGCTAATTCAGAATCTCTAATATCAATAAGTTTTTCAATTACTATTTTAAAACGTTCTTCTTTAAGTTGATTAAATTTAATTTCATCATAAACTAAATTAAATGTGATATAGCCTAAAAATATAATTAATGCCCATAACACTAAATTCAGTATTGGTTTAATTTTTTTAGGAACAAACTTGTCTATTACCCATACAATTCCGATGGTTAATAATATGAGAGCTACAATTGCTAATATTACATTCATGTTGTTTATTATTTATTAAGGTGTATACGCAAATCTACAATTTTTTTTTGTTGGTTAAAACTATCTAAAATAAAATTAATTAAAAAACTATAACTTATTAGAATATGACCTTATAAAAAAGAGAATAATGTTATCTTGCTCTATAATTATTTCTTTATGATTTCTAATGCTTCTGCATTTTATTCCTTATTAAAATCTAAATTTCCATTTACACCAACATCTAAGCAAGATATGGTGTTAATGCAGTTATCTCAATTTTTATTTGACAGTAATAAAAATTCAATTTATCTATTAAAAGGATATGCTGGTACTGGTAAAACTAGCATTATTGGTACTATAGTATCTAACTTATGGCAAGCTAAAAAAAGTGCTGTTTTATTAGCGCCAACAGGTAGAGCGGCTAAAGTAATTTCTAATTACTCTAAAAAGGAAGCATTTACCATTCATAAAAAAATATATTTCCCTAAAAAAGATAAAGGTGGTGGCGTTAATTTTGTAATGCAACCTAATAAGCATAGAAACACAATTTTCATTGTAGATGAGGCTTCAATGATACCTGATACGCCTTCAGATTCTAAATCTATAGAGAGTACATCGTTGTTAGACGACTTAATGACTTATGTTTATTCTGGTCATGAGTGCAAATTATTACTAATAGGTGATAAGGCGCAATTGCCTCCCGTAAAATCAGATTTAAGCCCAGCTTTAGATCAAAATAAGCTTAGTTTAAACTACAATAAAGACGTTGTTGGTATAGAATTAGATGAAGTTGTAAGACAAGAACAAGATTCAGGAATTCTTAGCAATGCAACCGAATTAAGAGCTGTATTGGAATCTAATTTTTATGATAGTTTTAAATTTGATCTAAATGGCTTTACGGATAGTGTTCGGCTTATAGATGGCTATGAAATTATGGATGCCATTAATGATGCTTACAGCAATGATGGTTACGAAGAAACGGCTATAATTGTCAGAAGCAATAAACGAGCGAATGCTTATAATCAGCAAATTAGGCAGCGTATTTTGTTTAATGAATCTGAATTGTCTGCTGGTGATTATCTCATGGTTGTGAAGAATAATTATTTCTGGATAAAACCAACAACAGAAGCTGGTTTTATTGCGAATGGCGATATCATTGAAGTGCTTGAAATATTTAGCATAAAAGAATTATATGGTTTTAGATTTGCCGAAGTAAAGGTGAAAATGGTAGATTATCCTAATATGAAACCCTTTGAAACCGTTTTACTTTTAGACACTATTGATGTAGAAAGCGCATCTTTAAGTTATGAAGAATCTAACCGTTTATACCAAGAAGTGTCTAAAGATTACGAAGAAGAACCCTCTAAATACAAACGCTTTTTAGGCGTTAAGAATAATAAATTTTTTAATGCCTTACAAGTTAAGTTCTCATATGCCATAACTTGTCATAAATCACAAGGAGGACAATGGAATACTATTTTTGTAGAACAACCTTATTTACCAAATGGTATGGATAGAGATTATATTCGTTGGTTGTATACAGCGATTACCAGAGCCAAAGAAAAACTATTTTTAATAGGGTTTAAGGATGAGATGTTTGTAGAGAAAGATTAATAGTAGATTGAGATGAAATTAATAAAGAGGATTTTTAAATGGATTGTTTATGTACTATTAATCCCTTTTACTTATCTAATTATATCATTAGTTCTGAGTTACATTACAATAGACAGAAAAGAACAGCATGCAGATTTTAGTAAATCAATATACTTAACTACAAACGGCGTACATTTAGATATTGTAATTCCCAAAGAAAATTTAGATAGCTTACTATTAAAGGATTTAAAACATTTTGAATCTGAGGCGTATTTGTCTTTTGGTTGGGGAGATGAAAATTTTTATTTAAATACACCTACTTGGAGTGATCTTACTGCTAAAAATGCATTTAGTGCCATGATTCTCGAGAGTTCAACACTTATGCATGTAACGAGATATAAAGAAAAGCGTTCAAATTGGATAGAAGTTAAAGTGAATGCTTCAGAATTAAAAATGGTAAATGCTTATTTATTGAATACTTTTGAAACGAATAAAGATGGACAAAAAATAACACTTAATAATAAAGGATATACTTCTAAAGATGACTTCTACAAAGCTAAGGGAAGCTATTCTTGTATTAATACATGTAATAGTTGGGTAAATAATGGATTTAAGGAAGCAGGATTAAAAGCGTGTTTATGGACGCCTTTTGATTTTGTACTTTTAAAAAAGCATAAGTAATTTGAGCACAACGCCTTATTGATATAATTAATAACTTATCAAATTTTTATGGAAACAATTCTAAGTATATTTTTGGGTATCGGACTTGCAGCTTCCGTTGGCTTTAGGGTGTTTTTACCCTTATTTGCATTAAGTTTAGCTGCTTATTTCAATGTTTGGGAACTTAATGAATCTTGGGAGTGGATTGGGAGTACAACGGCTGTCATCACTTTAGGTATCGCCACATTAGTTGAGATAGTTGCCTACTATATACCTATTGTAGATAACGCATTAGATACTATTGCTATTCCATTAGCAACCATAGCAGGAACAGCAGTTATGGTCTCAACAGTTGCAGATTTAAGTCCTGTGATTACTTGGGCATTAGCCATAATAGCAGGAGGAGGAACGGCTGCTGCTGTAAAGAGTTCGGCAGGCATAACGCGTGCTGGTTCTACGGTGTCTACAGCAGGTTTTGGAAACCCTATTGTCTCTACCATAGAAACAGGGTCGTCCATAGTGATGTCTATTGTGTCTATATTTTTACCAATTTTAGCAATACTATTTGTCCTTTTTATTTTTTATATCATCTATAAGGTTTATAAAAAAATACGACCGAGTTCCAGTTAAGTATCAATATATCAAATCAGTTTTTAAAGTCGATTTTAAATCTTATTTTTGAAAATACTCACACAATTCATATAGATGAAAATAATCTCCATGATTCCGGCACGTTACAGTGCGTCACGTTTTCCAGGTAAACTAATGCAAAATTTAGCAGGAAAATCAGTGATTCTAAGAACATATGAAGCTACTGTAGCCACTAAATTATTTAGTGAAGTTTATGTAGTAACAGATAGTGAAATCATTTTGAATGAAATAGAAAGTAACGGAGGAAAAGCTATAATGAGCATTAAAGAGCATGAGTCAGGTAGTGATAGAATTGCAGAAGCTGTAGCTCATATAGATTGTGATATTGTTATTAATGTACAAGGTGATGAGCCTTTTACAGAACGCGAAAGTCTGGCAAAAGTCATTGATGTATTTAAAGATGATAAAGACAAAGAAATTGATTTAGCTTCTTTAATGGTTGAAATAAAAGATTGGGATGAAATTAGTAATCCTAATACAGTTAAAGTTATAGTAGATCAGCAAAATTTTGCACTTTATTTTTCAAGAAGTCCTATACCATTTCCAAGAGATAAAAACGTAGGAACACGATATTTTAAACACAAAGGTATTTATGCCTTTAGAAAAGAAGCGATATTAGATTTTGCTGTCTTACCAATGCAATTTCTTGAGGCTACAGAAAAAATTGAATGTATAAGATATTTAGAATACGGAAAACGTATTAAAATGGTTGAAACCACTATACAAGGTGTAGAAATTGATACACCAGAGGATTTAGAACGAGCGAAGAAACTGTGGAAGTAAATTACAAAAACATAAAAGTTATTGGCTTTGATGCTGATGATACGCTTTGGGTAAACGAAACCTATTTTAGAGCTGCTGAAGAAGAAGCAGGTCGACTATTATCGCGTTTTGAGACACCTAACAAAATTGATCAAGAACTTTTTAAAATGGAAATTAAAAACCTTCCAACCTATGGATATGGTGTAAAAGGTTTTATTCTTTCTATGATTGAGTTAGCTTTAGAGTTATCTAATCATACCGTTTCTAATGAAGTGATTGCAGCGATGTTAAAAATCGGTAAGGATATGATTAATAAACCGATAGAGTTATTAGATGGTGTAGAAGATGTTCTTAAAGTATTATCTAAAGATTATAGATTAATTGTTGCCACTAAAGGCGATTTGTTAGACCAAGAACGAAAATTAGAAAAATCTGGTTTGCTAAAATATTTTCATCATATAGAAGTGTTGAGTGAAAAGCAGGAATCTAACTATTCAAAATTATTAAATCATTTAGATATAGCTCCTGAGGATTTCTTAATGGTTGGTAATTCGCTAAAATCAGATATTTTACCTTTAGTAAAACTGGGAGCAAAGGCAATTCATGTTCCGTTTCATACAACCTGGCAACATGAAACTGTAACTAAAACGGAAGCCAACGGATCTGGTTATGCTACAGTAACCTGTTTAACTGAAATTTTAGATTTTTTTAAATAAAAGATTGAGAGTATTAGATAAACATACATGGAATAGACAGGCTCATTTTGAGTTTTTCAACACATTCGTAGATCCTTATTTTGGGGTCACATTTAAAGTAGATGTGACTAAAGCCTATAAATTATCGCGTGATAAAAACGTGTCGTTTTTTGTTAAATATTTGCATGCAACGATGCAAGCAATAAATGACGTTGAGAACTTAAAATATAGAATCAACGAATTGAATGACGTAGTGGTTTATGATGCAATACATGCCTCGCCAACAATTCTGAGACCTAATAAAACCTTCGGGTTTACGTTTGTGAATTATGATGAGGATTTTACTAAATTTCAAAATAATTTTTTAAAAGAAAAAGAAAGAGTATTCAATACTAACGATCTATTTCCACCAGTTAATTCAATGGATTGTGTACATTGTTCATCGTTACCTTGGGTTAATTTTACAGGTCATAAAGAACCGTTTAATGGTGCTAAAGATTCTGTTCCCAAAATCGCATTTAGTAAAATGGAAAGTGTAGGATCTAAAAAAGAAATGCAAATTGCAATTAGTGTTAATCATGCCTTGGTAGATGGCTACCATATTGGGCTGTTTAATGAAAAGTTACAATTTCATTTAAATAGGTCGTAAATATGAATGAAGTTGTTATTTTTGTTAAAGATATAAAGTAAATGATATATAAAAATTATCCAATGGTGTCCAGAGTTGTTTTTGGGCGAGGAAGTTTCAATCAGCTCGATGAAATTCTCGCAACAAAACGTAAAGGACGTAATGCACCATTTATATTTTATGTAGACGATGTTTTTAAAGGAAATCATTGGTTAACATCTAGAATTACGTTATCCTACAAGGATAAAATTATTTATGTACCAACAAAAGAAGAGCCAAAAACTACACAAATAGACCAATTAGTAGAAGACATCATTTTAGAGTATAGTGAATTGCCTTCTGGTATTATTGGAATTGGAGGCGGAATAGTAATGGATATTGCTAAAGCCGTATCATTAATGTTAACTAATAAAGGTGAATCTAAAGATTATCAAGGATGGGATTTAATAAAGCATCCGGCTATATATCATGTTGGCATACCTACAATATCTGGAACAGGAGCTGAAGTATCGAGAACTACAATTTTAACTGGTCCTATTCGTAAATTAGGAATTAATAGTGATTACACACCTTTTGATCAGGTTATACTAGACCCAGAATTAACAAAAGATGTTCCTAGAGATCAATGGTTTTATACAGGTATGGACTGTTTTGTGCATTGCGTAGAATCACTGAATGGAACATATTTAAATGCTTTTAGTCAGAGTTATGGAGAAAAAGCTTTTGAGTTATGTAAGGAAATCTTTTTAGAAGATACATTATCGCCTGAAGAGGCGCAATCTAAATTGATGATGGCATCTTGGCATGGAGGTATGAGTATAGCGTACTCTCAAGTAGGTGTAGCACATGCATTAAGCTATGGTTTAGGCTATCTTTTAGGTATTAAACATGGAATAGGAAACTGTATTGTTTTTGACCATTTAGAAGAATATTACCCTGAAGGTGTCGCTATTTTTAAACAAATGAAAGCAAAGCACAATATTCAATTACCTGAAGGTATTTGTGCAGATTTAGAGCCGTATGAATTTGACAAAATGATTGATGTTGCTTTAAGTTTAGAACCACTTTGGGAAAATGCAATAGGTAAAAACTGGAAAACCAAGGTAACCAGACAAAAGCTTTTAGAGCTTTACAAAAAAATGTAAAATGCGCTGGTTAGCAAAATTAATATATTTTAAGGTTTTGGGATGGAAAGTGGTTGGTAACACCAATTTTTCAAAGGATTCTATAAAAAAGGCTGTGATTATTGCAGCACCTCACACCAGTTGGAGTGACTTCTATATTTCTCTTTTATTAAGGAAAATTACTCAGGTTAAAACTAATTTTATTGGAAAAAAGGAGCTCTTTATATGGCCATTTGGTTACTATTTTAGAGCCGTAGGAGGTCAGCCGTTAGACAGAACACCTGGACAAAATAAAGTAGAAGCTATTGCTAAATTGTTCGAAGGTAAAAAGGAGTTTAGACTAGCTTTATCTCCAGAAGGTACCAGAAAAAAAGTAGATAAGTGGAAAACTGGTTTTTACTACATAGCCAAAGCCGCCAATGTTCCTATTATTATGTATACATTCGATTTTAAGAATAAACAAAATACTGTATCACAACCTTTTTATCCTACAGATGATATAGAAGCCGATTTTAAATTTATGAAATTGTTTTACAAAAATGTTATTGGAAAAGTCGAAGCCAACAGTTAAAAATATAATTTATGGCATAACATTTGAAGTATAGATAATACAATGAAACATAAAGTAAACTCTAAGTCCCTAAAAAGAAACATTGTTCCAAAAAAGCTATCTAATTAATTAGATAGCTTTTTTTTATTGATAAACTTATCAAGTAGTGAATTTGTTTGTATTTGTAGTTTGTTTTTGAAAAAAGACATACCTCCAAATAAAAACCCTTTAAATCCAATAGCTTGTTTAGCCCAATTGTGTAAATCAAAAACATCAGTATGCTTAATTATTAAACCATCCTTAAATTCAAAAGTAGCATCAATTTTATTATGTACTTTTCTTCCAGTTTTACTAAAGGTATAATGTGCTTCCCAATGAGCAGAGCCTGTCTTTTCGTTAGTTATAATATTTGAGTGTTCTACTTTAAAACCATTTCCGTTTTGCGACTCGCAAAGCATTAACCACATAGATTTAGCTCTGTCACCTTTTAAAATTCCAAAAGCTGGATCTTCAAAAACTACATCATCATGGTAGCATTTAACCATTTTATTCCCATCACAATTATTTAAAGCAGTATAAAATTCTAAAATTAAATCGTTCATTATTAAGTTTTTGTGTCGTGTTTCTGAATGTGTTTAAATTTTTTAAAACCGACTAGTCTATAATTACGTAGGTAAAGTACAAACAAAAAAACAAAAAACATGAAAATTCAAAGAGCAACCTTATTTAGTACTTTATCAGCAGCCTTGTTATTATTTTCCACATCATGTAGTGATGACGATGATAATTCAATGGATAATAATGATAGTGTAAAGGTATATGCATCAAATAATTCTAATGGTAATATTTCTATTTACGATTTTTCGTCTAGTACTAGTGTAACAACTAAGTCCTTAATCACGGTGTCTTCTGCTGCAGATGGAATTTATTTTGATGAGGATACAGAGACCGTTTATCAAGCCTCTAGATCTGGAAACAATTTAGAAGGCTTTATTGGTGTAAACGATATAGTTGATGGTACAGTTATAGATACAGCAATTTCAGGAGCAAGTGATATGACAAGTCCGAGGGAAGTTGCCGTACGTGGAAATTTATATGTCGTTGCAGATAATGCAGATGTAGATGGTGATGCAAATACACCAGATGGTAAATTATATATCTATACCTTATCTAATGGAAGTTTTACTCTAAGAAATGTAGTTACAACTGATATAAAATTATGGGGAATTACATTTAATGGTAACGATTTATACGCTGTTGTTGACGCAACTAATCAGCTTGCTATTTATTCAGACTTTTTGTCTAATACTACAACGACAACGGTTAGTGCAACCAAAACTATTGCGCTAGAGGGTATTGTTAGAACACATGGTATTACTTATGATACTAGTTCTGATGTTTTAGTAATGACGGATATTGCCTCAGCTACAAATGGTCAAGATGATGGTGGTTTTCACGTTATAGAAAATTTTACAAATAAACTAAATGCGTTGGCAAATGGAGAAACGTTAGCATTATCTAATCAAATAAGAGTTTCTGGTAGTGCTACATCATTAGGAAATCCTGTAGATGTTGCTTATGATGCAGAATCACGAACTGTTTATATTGCTGAAGCAGGAAACAATGGCGGTAGAATTTTAGCATTCAATAACATTGGAACAGGTGGAAATTTAACACCTAGTTTCAATAGCGCATTAGCATCGGCTTCGTCGGTGTTTATAACCAGTAATTAGTCGCTCTAATTGCTATGAAAGAGAAAAAGACCATCTTTAATTAGGTGGTCTTTTTTATTCTATAATAATTTTATTTCTGTAACCAATATCAGTTCTTGTATCAAACAAAAAATCAAAATATGCCGCACCATCTTTGGTTCCACTTATAACCGTTTTTGCTCTGCCAATTTCTAAACCAGATTTATTAAAGACTTTTGCCATAACTTCTTGATTAAAATCAGAATCAAAAATCACATATAAAGTTAGTTTGTTATTGTGGCTACTTGATTGACTTCCGATGTTATAAACACCAGTTTTTAAACCTTGTTTTTTAAGATTATTTGAAAGCATAATTTTACATTCTAAGGTTTTATCTACACCTTCAGAAACACCTTCAAAAAATTCCGTAGCACTTTCTCCAACAACTTCTCCACCTCTGTTAATCCCTTCTTTGGTTTTGTTCGCTATCCTATTGCAAGAAACTAGGCATAATATTAATAATAGTAGGATCGTTTGATTGCGTTTCATACTGTAGATGGTTTTATTCGAATAATTAAAAATATAAAAAATTATCGCGTATAGCGTTTAATTTTCTCCATTAATTTTCTAGTGTTAGAATATACAAAGGCATTAGTCTTAGCATAATGAAATGATAAAAAACAAACCACAGACAAAAATAACAACGCACCAATAATGGCTTGCCAAGGAGTGAGTGTATTCCCTATAATTTGGTGTAAACCTATACCTGTGAAACTACCATAAATAATAATAAAATGTATAACATAAATGGATAGTGTTTTCTGTCCTATTCTTAGAATTAGTGGTTGCTTAATATAGTTCTCTGCTAAATAAAACAACGAGAATAAAATTAACACATTTCCAAATCTTGTGAAAAGATAATTATAATAGGCTACATCTTTAAAAATTGAAATATCAAACCAATAATAGAGTTTCATAAATAACCAAGCAGATTTCATTACTAGAGCAATTCCGAAAATAAAAAAACCAGAAACTATGGCTATTTTAAATTTTGGACGTTCCACATATCTATAAAACAATGTAGAAATAAAAGCACCAAATGCTACATAGCCAAACCAAGGAATAATTGTAAAAATAGAACCGTTAGATTTAGATAAATAGTTTGAGAAAATTAACGGAACTTCTGGTAATTCTAAATAGCGATATAATGGTTCTGAGATAAAAATACATAATCCTAGAACTAGCATTATTAGTGAGAAAAACAAAGTCTTTCTAAATGTAAGTTGATAAATTAGTACAATACCAATTAAAGACAATCCAATACATTGCAAAACGTCAATTACAAGAAAATAGGTGTTGAATTCGCCCATTAACCATTGAAATATAGGAGCTCTTAATAGATACCCAATTCCAATGAGCATTATACCACGCATCAAACCTTTTCGCATCCTTTGTTTAACCTTGCCGTTCCGTTTGGCCTTGATAAGCAAGTAAGAAAATATTAAACCGGAAATCGTAAAAAAGGTAGGAGCCGTAATCCCTCTAAAATATTCCCATATATTAAATACTGTATTATTTTGATCTCTATAAGATGGATCTAGTAAAGTGTCTATAAAATGGCCTTGCAGCATCATTAAAATTGCAAAGGCTCTTACAGCATCAATAAAATAAAGGCGATTAGGATTCAAATTAATTGGTTTGTCACAATAAATATAGCTTATATTATACTTACAGATCTCACATTATACTCTAAGAATACTATTTTTTTAGTATTAAGAATTAATATTTAGATGAAAATCTATTCAATTTGAAAGATTATAATTACTATTTCAATAGTTCGGTATTACAAAAATATGTTATTTAAATTTTATTGGTAAAACTATACATAAGCATATTAGTTATAAATAAATTGATGACATTATACTTTAAATAAAAACGGTTTATTAAATTTATAATCTATGACAATTCTTAACCAAATTCTTAAACAATTCTCGGATCTTGCTTGGGGTTTACCTTTGCTTATTTTATTAATTGGAGGTGGTTTGTACCTTTTAATTAGGTCTCAGTTTTTACCGTTTCGGTATTTAGGACATGCGATAAGTGTGTTACGAGGAAAGTATGACGACCCAAACGATCCTGGTCAGATTTCGCATTTTCAAGCATTAACAACAGCGTTGTCATCTACAATTGGTATGGGGAATATAGCTGGTGTAGCATTAGCCATTTCAGTTGGTGGACCAGGAGCTATGTTCTGGATGTGGATCAGTGCTATTGTTGGTATGGCAACCAAGTTCTTTACATCAACTTTAGCAATAATGTATAGAGGTAAAGATTCTCATGGTGAAGTACAAGGAGGACCTATGTATTTCATTATTGAAGGTCTTGGAAAAAACTGGAAATTTTTGGCTGTAATGTTTAGTGTTTTTGGTATGCTTGGGGCATTGCCTGTTGTGAATGTTAATCAACTAAAACAAGCCATTAATGATATTATATTAATACCAAATGGTGTTGAGGTTAGCTTTACTACCAATCTAATAATTGCTATTGTTTTGGTTGTTTTTACGTCTATAGTTATTCTTGGTGGACTAAAGCGAATTAGTTCTCTCGCAGCTAAAATGGTACCTACAATGGTTATTCTATATTTTGCATTAGTGTTAATCATTTTGGGTATTAATTTTGAAGAAGTACCAAAGTATTTTGTAATGATTTTTACAGACGTGTTTGAAGCTAATCATATAAATGAAGATTCTGTATTTGGTGGTGTATTAGGTGCGCTGGTTTTATTAGGCATAAAACGAGGAGCGTTTTCTAATGAAGCAGGTATAGGAACTTCACCTATGGCTCATGGTGCAGCTAAGACTGACGAACCTGTACGAGAAGGGTTAGTTGCTATGTTGGGACCTGTAATAGATACGTTGATAGTTTGTACGCTTACAGCTTTAGCTATTTTAGTCACAGGTGTTTGGCAAACAACGTCTAATAATGGAGTAAGTCTTACGGCATCTGCTTTTCAAGATGCAATTCCTGGTGTTGGTCAGTATCTTCTTATGGTATGTATATTCATATTTAGTATTTCGTCCTTATTTTCTTATGCCTATTATGGCACAAAATGCATGTCTTTTTTAATAGGAGCTGACAAAAAGCATTATTATAATTATCTCTACATTTCTAGTATTGTTATAGCAGCAACCACCAAATTTGAAGCTATGATAAATTTTATAGATGGTGTGTTTGCACTAATGGCAATTCCTACAATGACGGCTACTATAATCTTGGCGCCAAAGGTTATAAAGGAATTAAAAGGTTATATTAAAAGATTAAAACTAAATAAACATGAAATCAAAGAAGGATCCTAAAGGGTATTGGAGAGCCAATATCAAATATGTATTAATCTTACTTGCCATATGGTTTACGGTTTCATATGGTGCAGGTATCATTTTTAAAGATGAATTAAATACTATTAAAATAGGAGGTTTTAAACTAGGATTTTGGTTTGCTCAACAAGGCTCAATGTATGTGTTCGTTATACTCATTTTTGTATATGTGAAGCTGATGAATAATCTTGATAAAAAATTCGGCTATGATGAATAATCTATTTTTAATTGCAGGAATGGAAGTACAGACATGGACCTATATATTAGTTGGCATAACTTTCGCAATATACATCGGAATTGCAATATGGTCTAGAGCAGGTTCTACAAAAGAATTTTACGTTGCAGGTGGAGGTGTTTCGCCATTAGCAAACGGAATGGCAACTGCAGCAGACTGGATGAGTGCAGCCTCATTTATTTCTATGGCTGGCATTATTTCTTTTGCTGGCTATGATGGTGCCGTTTATTTAATGGGCTGGACAGGCGGTTATGTTTTATTAGCATTATTACTAGCACCATATTTACGAAAATTCGGAAAGTTTACCGTTCCAGATTTTATTGGCGATCGTTATTATTCTAATACAGCCAGATTGGTTGGTGTTATTTGTGCATTAATAGTGTCATTTACTTATGTAGCAGGCCAAATGCGAGGTGTTGGTTTAGTGTTTTCTCGTTTTTTAGAAGTTGATATCAATACAGGTGTTATCATAGGTATGATAATCGTGTTATTTTATGCTGTTCTAGGAGGCATGAAAGGCATTACTTATACACAAGTAGCACAATATTGTGTGCTCATATTTGCGTTTATGGTGCCAGCTATTTTTATTTCAATTCAAATGACAGGCAACCCAATACCACAACTAGGATTTGGTAGTACACTATCGGATGGTTCAGGAACTTACCTATTAGATAAGCTCGATGGATTGAGTACAGACCTTGGTTTTAATGAATATACAGAAGGCTCAAAAACCACACTAGATATTTTTGCAATCACACTAGCTTTAATGGTTGGTACAGCAGGTCTTCCGCATGTTATTGTTAGATTTTTTACTGTAAAGCGTGTTAAGGATGCTCGAAAATCAGCAGGTTTAGCATTGTTACTTATTGTTATTTTATATTCTACAGCACCAGCTGTGTCTGTTTTTGCTAGAACAAATATGATTGAAACCGTTTCTAATCAACCTTACACAGCAATGCCAGAGTGGTTTAAGAAATGGGAAACAACTGGTTTAATCAGTTTTACAGATAAGAATAATGATGGTATTATTCAATATGTAGCAGATGAATCAAAAAATGAATTGATTGTAGATAATGATATTATGGTTTTAGCAAATCCTGAAATAGCTAAATTGCCAAACTGGGTAATTGCCTTAGTAGCCGCAGGCGCTTTGGCAGCAGCACTATCCACAGCTGCAGGTTTATTATTGGTTATTTCTTCCTCAGTGTCTCATGATTTAATCAAGAAAATGATAAATCCAAAAATTACAGAAAAAGGAGAATTAATAGCGGCACGTCTTTCTGCTGTTGTAGCGGTTTGTGTAGCTGGTTATTTTGGTATTAATCCGCCTGGTTTTGTAGCAGCTACTGTCGCTTTAGCTTTTGGTTTAGCTGCGGCTTCATTTTTTCCAGCTATCATACTTGGTATTTTTTACAAAAAGATGAATAAAGAAGGAGCTGTTGCTGGTATGATAGTAGGCATAACTACCATGTTATTTTACATGACTAAATTTAAATTTGGCTGGTTTGGTGGTGGCGAAAAAGCCGATTGGTGGTTTGGTATTTCTCCTGAAGGTTTTGGAACTATAGCGATGCTTCTTAATTTTATAGTATCAGTTACAATTATGAAATTTACTAAGGTACCTCCAAAAGAAGTTCAAGATCTGGTTGAGAATATTCGTATTCCAAGTGGTGCAAATGAAGCGGTTTCTCACTAAGATGATATATTTAATAAAAGTTATTTATTTATCGAAGCCTTAAATTGTTGAGGTGTCATCATTTCCATTTTTTTAAATTGTCTGTTAAAGTAACTTGTATTGTTAAAACCAGATTGAAATGCAATTTCAGACATTCTTAAGTTTTTTGATTCTTTAATTAACTTTTTTGAAAACTTAATTTTTTCAGAATTGATATAGTCAATTGGAGAGATGCCTAAGGTGTTTTTAAATTGTTTATGAAAGTGGGAAGCACTCATGTACGCTTTTTTCGCTAATTGATCTACAGAAATATCTTTATTGGTAAGATTCTCTTTAATAAATTTAATTACAGTTCCTATTCTGGTATCATTAAAGGTGTGTGTGTCATTTATTATTAACGATTTAGCTTTTGTCTGAAGCAATCTTACAATTAATTCTTGAATCATTAAATCGAGTAAAACATCTTTAGACTTATTACTATTTGTAAAAGTGTACGTCAGTCTTTCAATAAGATGATTTACGTCAACATTATTTATAAGATGAGAAGTGGTTGTACTTAAGTCCCAATTGTTATTTTCATCTTCTATAGCAACATTATGATTAAATTTTTCTACAACTTCTTCAATCTTAAAAGCATCAATTCCTAAAGCCAGACATTGTGTAGGCTGGTTTTTAGTCGCCAAAGGGAAATCAATAATCATTTCCTTATGAGAAGGCATTACTACAGATTCTCCAGGGAAAAAGTCAAATGCATCAAAGTCATCTAAATGCATAATTTTCTTTCCGGTTAGCATACTCGCAATAATAGGAAAGTCAAAAGTTAACGATACTTTCTCTGCCATAGCATGAGTTTCATAGATGTTTAATTCTGCGTATTCGGCATTATAAGTAGTTCTATTTTCTACTAATGTAGTAAGTTTTCTATGGCTTTTATGTTTAGATAGTAAGTGGCTCATTCTCAATATTACAAAAAAATAATCTTAAAATTAGTTAATAAGAGATATGTTCAAAAAGATAATAAATATGTTCAATTTATTTAGAATATGATAAAATAACTTTATCAAAATTACTAAATAGTCAAATTTTTGGCAATAAAAAGTATAAACTAATAAATAAACACATTAAGGTATGAGTTATTCTAAACCACAATTTAAAGAGAAGTATTCCAATTTTATAAATGGCAAATTTGTGCCACCTGTAGGTGGTGAGTATTTTGAAAATACATCTCCAGTAGATGGTACACTAATTGCAAAATATCCAAGATCGCAAAAAGAGGATGTTGAAAATGCTGTAGATGCAGCAAATGCGGCTAAAGCATCGTGGGGAAATACTTCAGCAACTGAGCGCGCCACATTATTAAATAAAATTGCCGATATTATTGAAGCCAATTTAGAAGAATTTGCTCTTGTAGAAACTTGTGATAATGGAAAACCAATTCGCGAAACATTAAATGCAGATATTCCACTTTGTGTAGATCATTGGCGCTATTTTGCTGCTTGTATTAGAGCTGAAGAAGGCAGTGCAACGGAGTTAGATCAGAATACCTTATCCATGAATATTAAAGAGCCACTTGGTGTTATTGGCCAAATCATTCCTTGGAACTTTCCTTTATTAATGCTGTCTTGGAAATTACCACCTGCACTAGCTACTGGTAATTGTGTTGTTTTAAAACCAGCAGAGCAAACACCTTCAACAGCCACATTATTAATGGAAAAAATCGCAGATGTATTGCCGCCTGGTGTTCTAAATATCGTACATGGTTTTGGTCCAGAAGCTGGTAAACCTTTAGCATCGAGTTCTAAAGTTGATAAAGTCGCTTTTACAGGAGAGACGACAACCGGTCAATTAATTATGCAATTTGCATCTAAAAACCTTAATCCTGTGACTATGGAATTAGGTGGAAAATCGCCAAATGTTTTTTTTAATAGTGTTATGGATGAAGATGATGCGTTTTTAGATAAAGCTATAGAAGGCGCAGTTTTATTTGCATTCAACCAAGGCGAAGTATGTACGTGTCCATCAAGAATTTTGGTGCAAGAAGATATTTATGATGCTTTTATGGAGCGTGTTATAGCAAGAACAGAAGCCATTGTACAGAATAATCCATATGATACAAGTTGTATGGTTGGTGCTCAGGCTTCTAATGATCAGTACGAAAAAATACAGTCTTATTTCAAAATTGGTAAAGACGAAGGCGCTAAAGTTTTAACAGGAGGCGAAGCTAATAAGCTCCAAGGCGATTTTGCCAATGGTTATTACATTAAGCCAACACTATTAGAAGGACATAATAAAATGAGAGTCTTTCAAGAAGAAATTTTTGGACCAGTAGCCTGTGTTACTAAATTTAAAGATGAAGCAGAAGCTATAGAGATTGCAAACGATACATTATATGGGTTAGGAGCAGGTGTATGGACCAGAGATGCGCATCAATTATATCAAATACCAAGAGCTATAAAAGCTGGTCGTGTTTGGGTAAACTGTTACCATGCTTATCCTGCACATGCACCATTTGGTGGTTATAAAAAATCGGGATTCGGAAGAGAGAATCATTTAATGATGATGAGTCATTACAGACAAACTAAAAACATGTTAATCTCTTATGATAAGAACAAGTTAGGTTTCTTTTAGAAATTTATTAATAGTAGAATTAGGCTGAATTAGTTAATTTAATTCAGCTTTTTTTTAATGTATAAAACATATGAAACGAGTAGAAATAACAGAACAGGCAGCCAAGGTGGTTCAACAACTAAAGACCAAGCATGGCGAATTAATTTTTCATCAAAGTGGAGGCTGTTGCGATGGTTCTGCACCAATGATTTTTGAAAAAGAAGACATGTATTTAGATGAGAGTGATATACTTTTAGGTGAAGTAGAAGGTGTTAACTTTTACATGAATCAAGATCAATTTGAATATTGGAAACATACACATCTCACAGTAGATGTAACCACAGGAAGAGGCGCGAGTTTTTCATTAGAAATTCCATTAGGCTTACGGTTCTTAATTCACTCCAGATTATTATCCGAAGAAGAAGCTTCTTTTTTTAATTCAAAATAACTACCTTTTTAAACTAAAATAAATAGAGACTAAATAATGAGTAATTATCACATAAAACACTTAGAAGAATATTACCAAGTGTACCGTAAATCAGTAAGAAATCCCGAAGTTTTTTGGGAAGAAATTGCGGAAGAACATTTTATATGGCGAAAAAAATGGGATAAAGTTCTTAGTTGGGATTTTTCTAAACCAGAAATTAAATGGTTTGAAGGTGCAGAACTCAACATAACTGAGAATTGTATAGACAGGCATTTATATACAAGAGGTGATAAAACCGCTATAATTTTTGAACCTAATGATCCTTTAGAAGAAGCAGAACATATTACCTATAAACAATTACATGAACGCGTATGTAGATTTGCAAATGTACTAATTGATAAAGGCATTAAAAAAGGAGATAGAGTTTGTGTTTATTTACCTATGATTCCTGAATTGGCAATATCTGTCTTAGCATGTGCTCGTATTGGAGCTATACATTCTGTGGTATTTGCAGGTTTTTCTTCAACAGCTTTAGCAACTAGAATTAATGATGCCGAATGTAAAATGGTAATCACTAGTGATGGTTCTTATCGTGGTAAAAAGACAATAGATTTAAAAGGTATTGTAGATGAAGCCTTAGAGGAATGTTCTTCTATTGAATCTGTTTTGGTGGCAAAACGTATTCATTCTGATATTAATATGAAAGATGGACGTGACTATTGGTTACAACCACTTTTAGATGATGCCTATTCAGATTGTGTCCCAGAAATTATGAAGGCAGAAGATCCATTATTTATCTTATATACATCTGGTTCTACAGGAAAACCTAAAGGTATGGTGCATACAACAGCAGGTTATATGGTGTATACAGCCTATACCTTCAAAAATGTATTTCAGTACACAGAAAAGGACGTGTATTGGTGTACAGCAGATATTGGTTGGATCACTGGTCACAGTTATATTGTTTATGGACCACTTTGTAATGGAGCCACAACTGTAATGTTTGAAGGCGTACCAAGTTATCCAGATTTCGGACGATTTTGGGACATTGTAGAAAAGCATAAGGTTAATCAATTTTATACAGCACCTACTGCAATAAGAGCATTAGCTAAAGAAGGCATTGATCATTTAGAAAAACATAATTTGTCATCCATTAAAGTGTTGGGTACTGTAGGTGAACCTATAAATGAAGAGGCGTGGCATTGGTACGATGATAATGTTGGTAAGAAAAAAGCACCAATTGTAGATACATGGTGGCAAACTGAAACAGGCGGCATAATGATTACTCCAATAGCATTTGCAACACCAACAAAACCAACCTATGCAACATTACCTTTTATAGGTATTCAGCCAGCATTAATGGATGAGCAAGGTCAAGAAATTAAAGGTAACCAAGTAGATGGCAGACTATGCATTAAATTCCCATGGCCAAGTATAGCCAGAACAATTTGGGGCAATCATCAACGCTATAAAGACACCTATTTTTCTGCTTACGATAATATGTATTTTACAGGTGATGGAGCGTTGCGAGATGAAGTAGGTTATTATAGAATTACAGGTAGAGTAGATGATGTTATTATAGTCTCAGGTCATAATTTAGGAACAGCTCCAATAGAGGATGCTATTAACGAACATCCTGCGGTTGCAGAAAGTGCAATTGTAGGTTTTCCACATGATGTTAAGGGAAATGCGCTTTATGGTTATGTAACCTTAAAGGAAACTGGAGAAAGCAGAAATCATGATAATTTACGTAAAGAAATCAATCAATTAATTACAGAGCAAATAGGCCCAATTGCAAAATTAGATAAGATTCAATTTACAGATGGTTTACCAAAAACACGATCAGGTAAAATAATGAGAAGAATATTAAGGAAAATTGCATGTAATGAAACCGATCAATTAGGTGATACAAGCACACTTTTAAATCCTGAAGTAGTACAAGATATTATGGATAATGTGTTGTAAATACTTAAAGTTTACGGCTATCATTACTAAATTTTGTTAATTAACAGTAGGTTTATGTTTGATGTATAAAAGGTAATTAGTGGTTTCTGTATTAAATAATTAATTTTTCCGTAGTATGGTGCAATTACCCACTCAAACCAAAAAGTATCCAACTTTAGAAAATCCGTATAAGAAGTTAAGTTCCTTTCCGACCTAATTTTGTCTTATTAAATCAAACGTAAGCAAAAATGGAGAAAAATCAATTTGGTAAAAAAGGTTGGACACCAGATAGAATTGAAAAATTAAATGGTAAAACATATGTAATAACGGGAACTACAAGCGGAACAGGATTTGAAGCAGCGAAAATATTACTATCAAAAGGAGCAAAAGTGGTAATGCTTAATAGAAACCCAAAGAAAGCTGAAGACACCATTAAAATTCTAAAGCAAGAACTTGGAAATGATATAGACGTTGTAGCTATAAAAATAGATTTGGCTGTTCAAGATTCGGTGAAAAAAGCAACAGAAGAAGTTGTAAAAACAGTTCCTAAAATCGATGCACTCATTTGTAATGCTGCTATTGCCCAAGTACCTAAACAAACGTTAACAGTAGATGGATGGGAAAGTCAAATGGGAACAAATTACTTCGGAAACTTTACGCTTCAAGCACTATTGTTCCCACTTATTAAGAAATCCAAAGGACGAATTGTAACGGTAGGAAGTTTGGGATATGATATGGGAATTAAAACCATCAAATTTGATGATTTGAATTGGAACAAAGATTACACGCCTAATAATGCATATAGTCAAAGTAAACTGGCGCAGATAATGTCTATGTACGAATTACAAGATAGATTAAAAGAAGCTGGGAAAACAGATGTTAAAGCATATGCTTGTCATCCAGGTTCTTCAAGAACCAACCTAATAAATTCAAGTGGTAGCTTTATGATGAAATTCATCTTTAATCTAATGAAATTGTCGCCATTAACACAATCGGCTGAAAAAGGTGCTTATCCGCAATTGATGTGTGCCACAGAACCTAATTTAGACCAAAGTAGTTTTTATGGTCCAACAGGAAGAAATAATTGGACTGGCCCAGTTGGAGCACATAAATTAGAATCACACGCAAAAGATAAAGTCGTATCAAATAAATTATGGGAACTTTCGGAAAAGGAAACAGGTGTAAAATGGAATATATAAATTTGTATGATGGAGCACTTTAAAACATTATCGACTTATCTCGATTATTTAGAAGTACCGAGACCAGAACACCCTATGTTGAGTGTTTTCAACTCAAAAGGCGATGGTTATTTACCTTGTCCAAAAGAAAGTTCGCCACCAATTACAAACGATTGCTATTCCATTAGCTTAAAGAAATTTGTAAAAGGCGACTTAAACTACGGACGAACAAAATATGATTTTACCAATGGAGCTTTAATTTTCATTGCACCAAGGCAAATTCTACAATGGGATAGTAGCGTGGTTTTTGAGCGAAAAGGCTTTTCAATAAACTTCCACGAAGATTTTTTGAAAGGAACAGATTTAGCACAACAAATAAAAAAATATGGTTTCTTTTCCTATTCAGTAAATGAAGCATTACATCTTTCGCCAAAAGAAGAAAAGCAAATAGAATTAATAGTTGAAAATATTGAAATAGAATATCATAACAACCAAGACGAGTTTAGCAAAGAAATTATCATTTCTCAATTAAGTACGCTTTTTAAGTATGCCAATCGATTTTATGAAAGACAGTTTTTAAACAGGAAAGAAATATCGAACGATTTGCTGGAACAATTTAATCAGCAATTAACTGAATATTTTGAATCAGGTCATTTACAAGAAAAAGGAATTCCATGTATAGAACACATAGCAAATAAAATGTTGGTTTCTCAACGTTACTTAAGTGATACTTTGAAAAAAGAAACAGGTAAAACTACAACTGAACATTTGCAATTGTATTTAATTGACGAAGCAAAAAACATTCTTTTGGAGCCTCATAAAAGCGTTTCGGAAGTAGCTTATGAGTTAGGGTTTGAATATCCACAATATTTTTCTAGATTATTCAAAAAAAAAGAAGGAATAAGCCCTTCAGAATACCAACAGAAATATAGTATGAACTAGGAATTATTGTCAATGGAACTATTAAAATTAACTACAGAGTGGGCAAAAGCTGAAGTATTCTCAACACGTTTTTTTATCCTTTTTGCGATTGGGTTTTTAATTGCAAGTATTGGGTTTTGGCAATTAGGAAAAACAGATTTAGCAAAAGCTTATATTATTCCAACTTTGGTAGCAGGCATTCTACTTTTAATTATTGGTATGGGTCTTAACTATACAAATATACAAAGAGTTAAACAGTTTGAGAAAGACTTTAATACTGATACAGCTGCTTTTTACCAATCCGAAATAGAACGTTCAGAAAGTACATTAAAGGAATATACAGTTGTTTTCAAAGTAATTCCAATTCTTATAATTGTTTCAGCATTACTAATTCTGTTCATTAATACACCAACTTGGAGAGCAATTAGCATTACAACAATTGCAATGTTGATAGTTATTTTATTAGTTGATGGAACTGCTTACTCTAGAATTGAAACGTACCATAAAGAATTGAAAATGGTACAATTGAATAATGCAATCAAAAAATAACGGCGTACAACACCCAATAAGGTATATAAATTCTCGACCTGAAATTCACTTTACCTGCAGCAATATTTCAGAATAAGATATTATTTTTCAGATTATAAACTTTCTTCCAATCTATTCTCCGAGATTCATTATTAGAATTTATAAATATGCCACTTTGTTCATTGTAATTTCCGAGTTCCCTTTCTAAGGGCTCGTATCCAGAAACGAATGCGTTGTAAAAAATTGCAGTAATCCATTCTCCAAGATCATCGTTACTCGTCCATCCACTTTTAGAGTCCAATTCAATGATTCCTTTAAGCCAATATTTTAGGTTTGAGTTGCATTAAAATATTTTCTTCTTAAAATAACTATTAATGCTGAGGTTCATCGAGTAGAAAACATAACTTACTTAAGCATCATCAGAAGCATTATTTTGTGCTTTAGCTTTCTCAACAATAGCTCTTAAACGGGCTTTACGTTCAGCATCCTTAGATTTTATTTTGTTTTTTTTCTGCGCAATGAGCTTGCTATGTTTGGCTTTATTATTGGTGTTTTTCTCTTTTCCTTTTTTCGCCATAATAGATTTGTTATTTAATAATGAGATTTCTCGTTGCACTCAAAATTACTCTTTACTATCTTCGTGGCTAAAATAATATATTTTATGCTCAAAGCCGTATTATTCGACATGGATGGTGTTATTGTAGACACAGAACCTTTACATCGTAAAGCCTATTATCAGATGTTTAGCGATGTTAATATTGAAGTCAATGATGCACTTTATGAATCGTTTACTGGGCAATCTACAATTAATATCTGTAAACGATTAGTAGACCATTTTAATATTGACAAAGCACCAGAAACTCTAGTCAGTATAAAACGAAAACACTTTAAATATTTGTTTGAAAACGATTCTGGTTTGGTATTAATTGATGGTGTTTTAGAGCGCATCAAGGACTATTATGCTAATGGTGTAAAGCTGGTAGTGGCTTCTTCGGCTTCTATGCCAAATATAGAACGCATTTTTAATCGCTTTGATCTAAACCAATATTTTATGGGAAAATTTAGTGGTGCAGATTTAGAGAAATCAAAGCCTCATCCAGAGATTTTTCTAAAAGCGGCTAAACATACAGATCAAGATAAATCAGAATGTATGGTTATTGAGGATTCTACTAATGGCATTAAAGCAGCACATGCTGCAGGAATTTTTTGCGCTGGTTTTAAAAGTAAACATTCGTCTGGCCAAGACTATGCATTAGCCAATATGGTGGTTTCTAGCTTTGAAGAGCTGTCTTATGATAAACAGCACTTATATTTTAAATAATTCTCTTTTTATGATAAAGTGATAGGTTGAGAGTTCCTTATTTTAACAAAATATTAGAGAATCTTTTATGATTTATTCAATATCTTGTTAAAATACAAACTAATCAATTTTAATCATGAAAATCAAAAAACGAAATGTCTATAGACTCTTATCTATAGCGCTTGTAGTTAGCGCTTTTATGGCACCTCAAAATGTAGAAGCTCAAAAAAAGAAAAAGAAAAAGAAGGATAAAACCGAAACACCAGCACCGAAACCTAAATCTAAGAAAAAGTCAATTAAAGACCTCACTAAATCTAGTGAAAAGATAGAAGGTCTGTTTACCATGTATCGCGATACAATTACTGGAGCATTACAAATGGTAATTAGTGATGAGCAATTAGGTAAAGATTATATACATTTTAATCAAGTATCTAATGGTGTTGTAGATGCAGGCCGTTTTAGAGGTGCTTATGGTGGCTCTAAAGTTTTTAAAGTAAAAAAATTCTATAACAAAATAGAATTTGTTTCTCAAAACACGTCATTTTATTTTGATCCAGATAATGCAATCTCTAAATCTAAAGATGCTAATACTAGTGAAGGTATTATGGCAGCTGTAAAGATTGAAGCACATGATGAAAAAGCAGGTTTATATTTAATAAAAGCAGATGGTTTGTTTTTAAAAGAAACATTAACCCAAATTAAACCACCACGTTTTCCGGGTTCTAGCCCTATGGCATTTAAATTAGGAAATCTAGACAAATCAAAAACCAAAATTAATAGCATCAATAACTATGATGATAATACAAATCTTGAAGTTGAGTATGTATACTCAAGCCCTTCGGTACTAAACGGTGGTTCTCAAGCTGTAACTGATGGAAGAAATGTGAGTATTAAAGTATTTCACAGTTTAATTGCAATGCCAGATAATGATTATGAAATTCGTTTAGACGATCCTAGAGTGGGTTATTTTACGACACAAGTGAATGATCAAACGGCAACTAACTCTGCACCATACAAAGATTTAGTACATCGATGGAATTTGGTTAAAAAGGATCCTAATGCTGCCTTATCAGAACCAGTGGAACCTATTACATGGTGGATGGAGAATTCTACACCAGTGGAATGGAGAGAAACAATTACACAAGGTGTGTTAGAGTGGAATAAAGCTTTTGAAAAAGCAGGCTTTAAAAATGCCATGGTTGTTAAGTTACAACCAGACGATGCAGATTGGGATGCAGGAGATATTAATTATAATGTATTACGTTGGACATCTTCTCCAAATCCGCCTTTTGGTGGCTATGGACCAAGTTTTGTAAACCCAAGAACAGGAGAAATAATTGGAGCAGATATAATGTTAGAATATGTGCATTTTACTAACAGGGTATTCTATGATCAGTTATTTGATTTAGCTAAAGCAGATGTGGAATTTGATGCTGCAGACTATTTAAAAAAGAATAAAGTTTTATGTTCATTTGGTCATACAATGCATGAGAATACCATGTTTGGTCAAGCAGTTGTAGAGGCTACAAGTGGATCTGATATCGAAATGGCACGTATGAAAAAAGAAGCAATGATCGCATTAATTATGCATGAAGTTGGCCATACGTTAGGACTAAATCATAACATGAAGGCTAGTCAATTATTTTCGCCAGAACAATTAGCAGATAAAGATTTTATTGAAGGGAAATGCTTAACAGGATCTGTTATGGATTATGCAGGTATTAACCTAACAAACAATAGAGCAGATCAAGGTCAGTATTACGATACATCTGTGGGTCCTTATGACGTTTGGGCAATTCAGTTTGGTTACACACCATTTAATTCTGAAGCTGAAAAAGTAGCTTTACTGAATAGATCAACAGAACCAGAATTAATTTTTGGTAATGATGCAGATGACATGCGTGCGCCAGGAAAAGCGATTGACCCAAGAGTAATGATTGGAGATTTGTCTAATGATCAAATAGGTTATTCTATAGACAGAATAAAATTGGTTGATAGTATGATGAATGATATAAAATCTAAATTTTCTAAACCAGGAGAGTCTTATCAAGAATTAAGGCGAGCTTACTACATTTTAAGTGGACAACGTGCTACGGCTGTCAATGTTATTTCTCGATTTATTGGTGGTGTTTATGTAGATAGATCAATGATTGGTCAAGAAGGAGGAAAGCAACCTTATACACCTGTAAGTTTGGTGGATCAAAAAAGAGCAATGAATGCATTAAAGAAATATGCTTTTGCACCTGATGCATTTAACGCACCAAATGATTTGTATAATTATTTAGCTTTACAAAGAAGAGGTTATAACTTTTTTAGAGGTCCCGAAGATCCTAAAATACATGCGCAAGTATTAACGTATCAACGTAATGTGCTAAGACATATTTTACACAATAATACGTTACAGAGAATTTCGGATAGTGAATTGTATGGTAATGAGTACTCTTTATCTAAATATATGACTGATTTAAATTCTGCTATTTTTAAAACAGATATTTATGGTAACGTCAATTCCTTTAGACAGAATTTACAAATATCATATACAGATATGTTAATTGATATGTTAACAGGTAAACAAAGTAGCAGATATACAAATACTGCCAAATCAATGGCTTTATATAATTTAAAGCAAATTAGAAACATGGCAGCACCAAATGGAAATGTATCTAGCAAAGCACATAAACAACATTTACGTACTTTAATAGATAATGCATTAAAAGAGGTTAAGTAGAAGACAAGAATTAAGAAAACAGAAAAGGCACAAATTTTAATTTGTGCCTTTTTTTTATTTTTGAGTATACGCTATTTTAGCCTTCAAAATCAATATCATCTCCACCGTTACCGTTTCTTCCAGAACGTTCACGTTTATTTAATTTTTGATTAAACCTATAGGTAAATGAAGCGTTGATTTGTCGCTGTCTTCTTTGATACTCATTATATCTTTGAAAGAAATCAGTAGTTGTTGTAGCGACATATTTTCTTGAGTTAAATAAATCTCTAACGTTTAATGCTATCGTTGCTTTATTATTCAATATTTCTTTACTAAACGCTAAATCAAGTGAAAATATGCCATCAACATCAGTTTGCGCTTCTTGTCTTGGTCCTCTGTAAAATGCACTAGTTTGCCAATCGATAGCAAGTGGTAAAGTCACTTTAGAACTAAAACGAGCAAACCAACTTGTATTTTTAGCACTGTAGTCTATACCGTTAAATTCCCCTTCAGTTTCAAATTGAAAGAAATTGAAACTAGAGTTTAGTCGCAACCATTTTGCAGGACTGTACATCGCACCAATTTCGGTTCCTATACGTTGATTAGATGACAAATTAATTGGTATTGTTCTAATTATGTCAATACCATCCGTAGTTTGCGTACCAGTATTTTCTTGTACTCTTTCAAAAGCATCAGTTTCATATTGGTAATAAATAGAAGAGGTAAGGGTAAATTTTTCCCATCGTTTTAAATATCCCAAATCAAAAGTGCTTGAAAAAGCAGGATTCAAATCAGGGTTTCCTTGCCAAATATTAGTCCTACTAGATCTTGAAGGAAAAGGATTTACGTATCTGCCACGAGGACGATTTATTCTTCGGTTAAATCCTAAAGTGATACTTTCTTCAATGTCTGAGTCTTCTTTGTCTAAATTGTAAATTAGGTTTACAGTAGGGAATAGGCCTAAATAGTTTTTATCAAAATCTAATTCGTTATCTGTTACATCTTCTGTTTGTGATTCAATCTTTCCTTTTAATTGGGTGTGCTCTAATCTAAGACCTAAAAGAAATGAAAATCTTCCAAATTTAGTACCATATTGACTATATAATGCATTTACATTTTCTGTATAGTCAAAAATGTTTGATACATCTTCATTTAATAAAAATTCGCCTGAATCTAAATCTTCTTGTAAAAGTTCATAATCGGTATTGCTGTTTTCAAAACTACCACGATAACCAGCTTCAAAACGAGAATCTTTTCCTAATGGCAGTACATAATCAGCTTGAAATAAAAACTCTTTTTGTTTCTCGTCGGTAAATTCTTGTTCTATTTGAAACAGTTCAGGATCTTCTTGATCTGTGAAGATATAATCTTCATTTAAATAGGTGTAGCCCTCTTCATTACCATTTTCATATTGAAAATCTGCTGTTAATTTATGGTCTCTATCCTCACCAAATTGTTTTTGATAATTAATAGCAATTTGGTAGTTGTTATCTTTTTCAGTTTCTCTTTCTCTTCTAAGCGTATTTTCTACAATGATATTATTATTATTATTATTATTATTATTAAAACGTTCACTTGAATTTAGGGAAACGTCAGCGTCATTTCCAAAATTATAGAAAAAACTTCCGGTTAAAGATGAAGATTCATTTAAGAAATACTCCATACCTAAATTTGTATTATAGTTTCTATTCAATCGATCTTCGTTTTTACGTTCTCGAATTCTTCTATATTCTGGTTCGTCTATAATACCATCTTCTATTTCATCAAAATAATTTACATCAATGAACGTTTTACCTGGAGCATTAGAATATCTCCATCCAAAATTAGAAAAGAGATTATAATTTTTTGTTCTATAATTTAATGCAGCTGAAACTCCAGCATTATCAGGATTACCGGCCGTTAATGTCACAGATCCATTAAAACCTAAAGTTTCTTTTTGTCTTAATATAATATTTAAAATTCCTGCCGTTCCTTCAGCATCATATCTCGCAGAAGGCGATGTAATAACTTCTACACGCTCAATAGCTTCTGCAGGTAACTGACTTAATATATTGCTATCACCAAAACCTGCCATAGCAGAGGGTTTACCATTTATTAATATTCTAACATTTTCATTTCCTCTAAGACTTATAGCACCTTCTACATCAACAGTAACGGAAGGTACATTGTTAAGCGCGTCACTTACAGTTCCGCCAGCAGTGGTTAAATCTTTACCAATGTTGTATACTTTTTTATCGAGTTTAATTTCAACAGTAGTACGTTCAGCGACAACCATAACTTCGTCTAGAGATTCTTCATCTAAAGCTAAGTTTATAGTACCTAAGTTTGTGTTTTGAGTTAATGTTTGCTCAGGGAAAGTTTTGGTTTTATAAGATATGTATTCTACAGAAATTATATATGTACCAGCTGGTACTTCGACTTTGAATTTACCTTTGGTGTCTGTTATTCCACCAGTAATTATTTTGTTATCAGCTTTTGTTTTAACAACGACTGTTGCGTATTCTAAAGGAATGTTAGTGCCTTGTTCAATGACTATTCCTTCTATATTTATATCTTTTTGAGCAAAAGAATTTGAGAATGTGATAATTAATAATAGAGATGCGAAAAAACTTAATTTCATTACAATTGGTTAAAGGTTATAAATATTTAGACTCGCAAAAATACCTTTAGTTCAATTGTAATAGGTTAATCTTTTGTTAAAGCAACCTAAAGAAAATACGGTAATGATAAGTGTTAAAATTCTTAGTTATTATCATCCTATTTATCTTTTTTTTGTTTCTTCTTTTTACGTTTTTTCTTCTTCTTTTTTATAACTTCTTTTTCATCAAAGTCGCCTTTTATCATTTCCATTAATTTGGTCATATCGTTTTCAGAAATAAGCTCTTCAAGATCTTTGAAATGCGTTTTTTCTAATTTTTCCACAGCATTTTTCCTATCCATACTGTGTTCATATTTAACCTTATAAAGTTCTGTTTTAGCTTCAAAAAAACTTATTATGTTTTGCTTGATAATGTGCTTCTGAAATTCGTCTGCTTCTAAAGTAGATAAGAAATTTTGAATATATTCATCTCGTCGCTCTTCCATATCTCGTTTATGTTTGGCGATTTGTTCTTCCGTTGGTTCGCTTTGCGTTTGCGGAATTTGATTTGTATTTCTACTTCGTTGTGCTGATAAATTTAAACTTAGAAGTAAGGCAAATGCAATAAAAATTAACTTTTTCATTTGATGTCTTTTAAATGATTTCTTTTATAGTTTCTGGTGGCCTACCAATCACAGCTTTATTTCCATTAACTACTATTGGTCTTTCTATTAACTTAGGATGATTAATCATAGCTTCTATAATTTCTTTATCTGACATGTCCTTACCTTTAAAATCAGATTTCCAAATAGCTTCATTTTTTCTCACTAAATCAATTGGTTGTATTGATAGTTTAGAAATTAAAATTTCTAAAGCTTCAACGGTTAACTGATTCTCTAAATATTTTACAACTTCAAATTCTTTATCAGAGCCTTCTACAATTGCAAGTCCTTGTCTAGACTTTGAGCATCTTGGATTGTGATATATTTTAATCATCTTATTTTGTTAATTACAATTATAATGCCGAATCTTCTTTTTGTCCCATTAGCATTAAATACGCTTTTAAAAATGGTTCAATATCTCCATCTAAAACAGCATCTACATTACCAGTTTCGTGAGCAGAGCGTACATCTTTAATTAATTTGTAAGGATGTAACACATAATTTCTAATCTGGCTTCCCCATTCAATTTTCATTTTTCCAGCTTCAATATCGTCACGTTGTGCCATTTGTTTCTGTAGTTCAATTTCATACAATTGAGACTTTAGCATTTGCATAGCTCGTGTTCTATTGTCTTGTTGTGAACGTGTTTCAGAACATTGAATTTGGATACCAGATGGTTTATGTCTTAACTGAACTTTGGTCTCCACTTTATTTACATTTTGTCCTCCGGCTCCACTTGATCGTGCTGTTGTTATTTCAATATCAGCAGGATTAATATCTATCTCAATTGAGTCATCTACTAATGGGTAAACATAAACCGAAGCAAAACTTGTATGGCGTTTAGCATTACTATCAAAAGGAGAGATTCTAACTAAACGGTGTACACCATTTTCGCCTTTGAGCCAACCAAAAGCATATTCACCCTCAATTTCTATGGTCACAGTTTTAATACCAGCAACATCGCCATCTTGTAAGTTAAGTTCCTTTACTTTAAAGCCACTTTTTTCAGCATACATTAAGTACATACGCATTAACATACTTGCCCAATCACAAGATTCTGTTCCACCTGCACCAGCCGTAATTTGTAAAACAGCACTTAAACTATCACCTTCTTCAGAAAGCATGTTCTTAAATTCTAGTTTTTCAATGGTATTTACTGCGGCTTCATAACGATGCTCTACATTTTCCATGGGAGCTTCGTCTTCCTTGTAGAATTCATAAATGACTTCTAAATCCTCAAAAAGTGATTTGGCATTGTTAAAATCGGTAACCCAACTTTTTTTCTCTCTAATTGATTTCATTACCAATTCGGCAGCTTTAGAGTCGTTCCAAAAATTAGGGTCAAAAGTTTGTTCTTCTTCGTTAGAAATTTCTATAAGCTTAGCATCTAAGTCAAAGATATTGTCTAAGTATGTCTAGACGGGAATTAAGATCTTTTATTTGATCTGATGTTATCATAAATTATTGTTATTTCTACAAATATATGCAGTGGATTTAAAGTGCCATAATTTTGAATTGTTTTTTTAGATTTTCCGTAGTTTTATGACTCAATTATTTGCTATGAAAAAAATATACTTTTTATTAGGTTTTATTATCATGGGCTGTTCCATCAATGCCCAAATTTTAGATAAAAAAGATTTACAAGAATTTACAGGTTATTTTGATTTCTATTACGAAGAAAGTACGGATAAAATCTATTTAAAGGTTGAAAAACTGAATACTGAGTTTTTATACGTAAACTCTTTAGCCTCTGGTGTTGGTAGCAATGATATTGGTTTAGATAGAGGACTGTTAGGTGGAGAGCGTGTAGTTTATTTTAAAAAAGCGGGTAACAAGTTGTTGCTTGTTCAGCCTAATTTAAAATATCGAGCCAACACAAAAAATGCGTTAGAAAAGAAAAGTATTGAACAAGCATTTGCGCATTCTGTTTTATTCGGGTTCAAAATTTTATCAGATAAAAAAGGGGAATATATTATTGATTTTACACCTTTTTTGATGGAAGATACCAATGGCGTGACAAGTCGATTAAAAAGACAAAAAGAAGGTATTTATAAATTAGATAAATCAAAAAGCGCACTTTCTCTTGAGCGTACTAAAGCATTTCCAAAAAATATTGAGTTTGAAGCTTTATTAACCTTTAAGGGCGAGCCAACGGGTAGAAATTTAAGAAGTGTTACACCAACACCTTCCTTGATTAGTGTAATACAACATCACTCTTTTATAGAATTACCAGATAGTAATTATAAACCAAGAGTTTTTGATACGCGCAGTGGCGCAATTTCTATATCTTATTTAGACTATGCAACACCTATTGAAGAAGATATTACTAAACGATTTATTATACGTCATCGTTTGGTTAAGAAAAACCCTAAATCATTAAAGAGCAAAGCCGTAGAACCTATTATTTATTATTTAGATCCTGGAACTCCAGAACCAGTTAGATCTGCACTACTCGAAGGAGCAAGATGGTGGAATGAAGCTTATGAAGCTATTGGTTTTGAAGATGCATTTCAAGTAAAGATGCTACCTAAAGATGCAGATCCTATGGATTGCAGATATAATGTTATTCAATGGGTTCATCGTAGTACTAGAGGTTGGAGTTATGGAGCTAGTGTTGTAGATCCCAGAACAGGCGAAATAATTAAAGGTCATGTAAGTTTAGGAAGTTTACGAATTCGTCAAGATTTTATGATTGCTCAAGCCTTAATGAATAAACCGTTTGCTGAGCGCGATGAAAATTATAAACCAATGTTAGATATGGCTTTAGCCAGAATAAGACAATTAAGTGCGCATGAAATTGGCCATACTATTGGTTTTGCGCATAATTTTGCTTCAAGTATTAATGATAGAGCTTCTGTGATGGATTATCCGCATCCACTAGTTTCTATAAATGATGGAATTATTGATTTCAGTAAAGCCTATGCAACAGGCATTGGTAATTGGGATAAAGTTACTGTGGCTTATAGTTATTCGGAATTTGATAAGAAAACAGATGAAAAAACAGCTTTGCGTAATATTCTTAAAAAAGCTCAAAATGAAGGTTTACGTTTTATAACAGATGCTGATGCCAGAGCAGCTGGAGGTGCACACGCTTTTGCCCATTTATGGGATAACGGAAAAACACCTAAAGCTGGTTTAGACGAAGTTTTAGAATTACGAAAACAAGCGATAGCTAATTTTTCAGTCGAAAATATAAAGGCTTATCAACCTTACTCTGTTTTAGAAGATGTATTTGTTCCTTTATATTTTTATCATCGCTTTCAAGTGGAAGCGGCAACCAAAGTTATTGGTGGATTAGATTATAATTATGCCGTAAAAGGCGATGGGCAATTCACATCTAAAACAGTTGATGGATCTATACAAAGGGAAACTTTAGACGGTATTTTTAATACGATAGACGCAAAAGTTTTAGCCATTCCAGAGGATAAATTGTCATTGTTTCCTCCAAGAGCTTTTGGTTATGGACGCACTAGAGAATCATTTAAAGGCAAAACAGGTGTTGCTTTTGATCCGCTAAGTGCTGCAAATACAGCTAGCGATATGACATTAAAATTTTTGTTACACCCTCAACGTGCCAATCGATTAATACTTCAAAAAAGTTTAGATGAAACGCAATTAAGTTTACAAGACGTTTTAGATGGTTTGTTTAAGAACACATTTAATAATAATCAAACAGATTTATATTTGCAAGCTATACAACATCAAATCAATATCAATGTTTTAAAGTATGTTATGAACCTAGCCATAAATGACAATAGTTATTTTCAAACTAAAGCAATTGCTAATAAATCGCTTGCTAACTTGGCCATTCGATTTAATAGTGATGATGCAATTGCTATGCAGTATGGCCTTATGATTAAAGAATTTAATGAGCATCCAGAAAAATTTAAACTAGAAAGTTCTCCCAAAATACCAGATGGTTCTCCAATAGGAACTGATATTTGTACTTATAAAGATTATTAAAATATGATTATAGATTTAAGAAGCGATACGGTTACAAAACCAACAAAGGAGATGCTAGAAGCTATGATGTCTGCTCAAGTTGGTGATGATGTTTTTAGAGAAGATCCAACGGTTAATGAATTAGAAGCACGTTTAGCTAAAATGTTTGGTAAGGATAAGGCGTTGTTTTTCCCTTCAGGCAGTATGGCAAATCAAATTGCAATAAAATTACATACCAATCCTGGTGAGCAGGTAATTTGCGATAAATACGCACATATCTATAATTATGAAGTTGGAGGTGTCGCTTTTCACAGTGGAGCATCTTGTAAATTAATAGATGGTAATAGAGGTATGTTTACTGCTACACAAGTTGAAGAAGCCATTAATCCACCAGAATATTATTATAGTCAAACCAGTTTAGTGGAAGTAGAAAATACAACGAATAAAGGCGGTGGAGCGTGTTGGGATTTTAATGAATTTGAAAACATAAAAAAAGTATGTAAATCTAATAATTTAGGATTTCATATTGATGGTGCACGTCTTTGGAATGCTATGGTAGCTAAAAATGAAAGCACATTACAATATGGTCATACTTTTGATACTATTTCGATATGTTTAAGTAAAGGTTTAGGTTGTCCTGTGGGTTCAGTTTTAATTGGCGATAAGGACATTATGAAACAATCGTTAAGCTTAAGAAAACTATTTGGTGGCAATATGAGACAAATAGGTTATTTGGCAGCCGCAGGTTTATATGCTTTAGATAATAATATAGAACGACTTGCGGACGACCATAAGCGTGCCAAAGAAATAGGAGAGGTGTTGTCTAAATTGTCAATTATTAAAAAAGTAGAACCTATTGAAACCAACATCGTTATTTTTGAATTAAATGATGATGTGGATGAAAAACAATTCCTAAATAATCTTAACGAAAAGAATATTAGAATTATAGGCATGGGAAGCAATAAACTGCGTATGGTCACACATTTGGATTATACAGACCAAATGCATGACAAGTTATTGGAAGTTTTAAATGGCTTATAATTGGCATAAACCTTTAAAAAAAAAAAGTTGCTATAAAAACAGTAGGTATAAAGTATTAGTTTTCCCCTTTGGGGAATTAAAGGGGCTTCTATTTAAACATATCCATACCAGGAATGCTTGGCATGCCTTCTTTTGCAACAGCTGCGACTTCAGTTTCATGAACGTTTGTAGCTTTCTCTATGGCTTTGTTAAGCGTTAGGATTAAGTAATCTTCAAGCATATCTTTATCTTCAAGTAATTCATCTGAAATATCAATAGATTTAATAGTTCTATTAGCAGTAATGGTTACTTTTAATTTATTATCGTTACTTGCTTCGTCAATTAAAACGGTGTGCAAACGCTCTTTAGTTTCTTCAACTTTTTTCTGAGCTTCTTTTAATTTGCCCATCATTCCCATCATATCTCCAAACATATATTGTGTCTTTTAAATTTTTACGCTGTAAAATTAGTAAATTGCGCGACTTTTTAGATTAAAATTTTCTTAAAACAAATGACAAAAATTTCAGATTTAAATCCACCTATTGCCAAAAAGATTCCACAACAATTAGAAAAGCATGGCGACGTGCGTATTGATAATTATTTTTGGATGAAAGACAGAGAACATCCAGAAGTTATAGACTATCTAAATGCAGAAAACGCATATTGCGATAGTCAAATGGAACACACAAAGGCGTTTCAGAAGGATTTATTTGAAGAAATGAAGGCCAGAATAAAGGAGGATGATTCTTCAGTACCATATAAATATAATGGCTATTGGTACATTACTAAATTCGAAAAAGGAAAAGACTACCCAATTTACACACGTAAAAAAGACAGTTTAGATAATCCTGAAGAACTATTATTCGACTGTAATAAAATGGCAGAAGGCGAATCTTATTTCAAATTAGCAGGTATAAGTATTAGTCCTGATAATAAGAAAGTGTCTTACGGAATTGACAACACAGGACGACGAAATTATACTATTCATGTCAAAGATTTAAAAACGCATCAAGTTGCGGACGATAGAATAGAAGGGACTACAGGTTCTTCCAGTTGGGCAAATGATAATGCAACGTTGTTTTACACTAAAAAGGACGAAGTTACGCTTAGAGCATTTCAAATTTATAAACATCGTTTAGGTGATACATCAGAGGACGAACTTGTTTTTCAAGAAGGAGATGATACGTTTGGTGCAGCCGTTTACAAATCTAAATCTAGAAAGTATATCATTATTGCGTGTTACAGTACATTAACAAACGAGTATCATATTCTAGATGCGGATAATCCTGAAGGCAAATTTCAAGTGTTTCAACCAAGAATTCGAGGTTTAGAATATAGTGTTTCACATTATAATGATCATTTTTATATTCTTACTAATAAGGATAAGGCGACCAATTTTAAATTAATGAAAACTTTAGAAACACAAACTAAAGTTGAAAATTGGACAGAAGTTATTGCACACAGAGATGATGTTCTTTTAGAAGGCATTGATATTTTTAAAGACTATTTAGTTATAAGTGAACGTAAAAACGGACTTAACGAAATTAGAATAAAGCGTTGGGATAATACTGAAGATTACTATTTACCTTTTGATAATGAAACGTACACAGCCTACACAGGAACTAATGTAGATTTTGATACAGAATTATTGCGATATGGTTATAATGCAATGACAACGCCATCTTCTGTTATTGAATTTAATATGCGTACTAAAACCAAAACTGTTTTAAAAGAACAAGAGGTTTTAGATAAAAATTTTGACAAAGACAATTACGTGTCTGAACGTATTTGGGCAACAGCAGAGGATGGTACAAAAATCCCAATGTCTGTGATTTATAAAAAAGGTATTAAAAAAGATGGTAGTAACCCACTATTGCAATATGCATACGGAAGTTATGGTTCTACCGTTGATCCTTATTTTTCAACCATAAGATTAACTTTATTAGATCGTGGATTCATATATGTAATTACACATATTAGAGGAGGCGAATATTTAGGACGTGATTGGTATGAAAACGGAAAATTGTTAAATAAGAAGAATACATTTTCAGATTTTATAGCATGTTCTGTGCATTTAATTAAGGAGCGTTACACATCGTCTAAGCATTTATACGCCATGGGAGGAAGTGCAGGCGGTTTACTAATGGGAGCAATTATTAATAAAGCACCAGAATTGTATAATGGCGTCATTGCAGCTGTACCTTTTGTAGATGTGATTACAACTATGTTAGACGATTCAATTCCGTTAACGACAGGTGAGTATGACGAATGGGGAAATCCTAATGACGTTTTATATTACAATTATATAAAATCGTATTCACCATATGATAATGTGGAAGCCAAAGCATATCCAAACATGTTAGTAACAACCGGTTTGCACGATTCGCAAGTGCAATATTGGGAACCAGCGAAATGGGTTGCAAAACTTAGGGAAATGAAAACAGATGATAATCAATTGTATTTAAAAACTAATATGGATGCTGGTCATGGTGGTGCTTCAGGACGATTTGAAAGCCTAAAAGAAGATGCAGAAGAGTTTGCTTTCTTGTTAGATTTAGAAGGAATTACAGCCTAGTTTTAAAAAAAGTGTTACCTTTGCGAGGTTTTAGGTGTCTAATATATAAATAGGTTACTGAAAAATATTTTTTATGAAGCAAAACAAAAATGTATTTGATAATGTACTTCAACTAATAGGAAATACACCACTTATCAAATTAAACAGAATGACTGCTGACTTTAATGGCGATTTTTACGCAAAAGTAGAAGCATTTAACCCAGGTCATTCTTCAAAAGACAGAATTGCACTACATATTATAGAAGAGGCAGAGCGTCAAGGTATTTTGTCGCCTGGTGATACCATTATAGAAACCACTTCTGGAAATACAGGATTTAGCTTAGCTTTAGTAAGTATTATAAAAGGTTACGAGTGTATATTAGCTGTTAGTTCTAAATCTTCAGCAGATAAAATAGACATGTTAAAGTCTATGGGAGCAAAGGTTTATGTTTGTCCTGCACATGTAAAAGCTGATGATCCTCGTTCTTATTATGAAGTTGCAAAACGTTTACACGAAGAAAATAAAGGTTCTATTTATATCAATCAGTATTTTAATCAATTAAACATTGATGCACATTACAATTCTACTGGTCCAGAAATTTGGGAACAAACTAATGGAGAAATCACACATTTAATTGCGTGTAGTGGAACAGGAGGAACTATTTCTGGTATTTCAAAATATCTTAAAGAGCAAAACCCAAACGTAAAAGTTATTGGAGTTGATGCTTATGGTTCTGTTTTAAAGAAATATCATGAAACACGTGAGTTTGACGATAAAGAAATTTATCCTTACCGAATAGAAGGTTTAGGTAAAAATCTAATACCAACAGCTACGGACTTCGATTTGATAGATAAGTTTATTAAAGTAACAGATGAAGAAAGCGCACATACTGCTAGAGAAATTTCTAGTACAGAAGGGCTTTTTGTGGGTTACACAAGTGGTGCAGCGATGCAAGCAATAAAGCAATTAGTAGAAGAAGGAGAGTTTAAAGCTTCAGATAAAATTGTAGTAATGTTTCCAGATCATGGATCGCGTTACATGAGTAAAGTTTATAACGACAAATGGATGTCTGATCAAGGATTTTTTGATGCAAAATCAGAAGTGCAAGCCACAATAGAATATATTAAATAATAACATTATAATTAAAAAAAACCTATTACTATTAAGTAGTAGGTTTTTTTTTGTTCAAAACTTAGTTAATAGTTAGAATAAATAAATTATGCGGTCATAATTTTATTAACTAATTTTGCAGATACTAACAAAACTAATTTAACAATTATTAAAAATTATCTCTAACAGCTAACTCGTACAAGCTGGTTTTTATATGAACATCAATTTATGGTAATTCAACTTTAATACCTTCATTTAGTAATTTTGAATGTTGAGGTGTTTTTATTGCCATATCTTGTATGTATTTTGAGGTAAGGATTGATAGCAAACATTGAGCATGAAGGATTTATTTGAAAAGATTTATAGAGATAAAGGACCATTAGGAAAATGGGCTGCACAAGCAGAAGGTTATTTTGTATTCCCTAAGCTAGAAGGCGAAATCTCTAATAGAATGAAATTTCAAGGAAAGGACGTTATTACTTGGAGTATTAATGATTATTTAGGTTTAGCAAATCATCCTGAGGTTAGAAAGGTTGATGCTGAGTCAGCTGCAGCATACGGATCAGCTTACCCAATGGGAGCACGTATGATGTCTGGTCACACAGAATTACACGAGCAATTACAGAATGAACTTGCAGCTTTTGTTAGTAAAGAAGCAGCTTACTTATTAAATTTTGGTTACCAAGGAATGGTTTCTACTATTGATGCATTAGTAGCCAAAGATGATATTATTGTTTATGATGTTGACGCACATGCATGTATTATAGATGGTGTTCGTTTACATATGGGTAAACGTTTTACTTATAAGCATAACGACGTGGTAAGTTTAGAGAAAAACTTAGAGCGTGCTACTAAAATGGCAGAACAAACAGGTGGAGGAATCTTAGTGATATCTGAAGGTGTATTTGGTATGCGAGGCGAACAAGGTCGATTAAAAGAAATTGTAGAGCTTAAGAAAAAATTTAACTTCAGACTTTTCGTAGATGACGCTCATGGATTTGGTACTTTAGGTGCTACAGGAGCAGGAGCTGGTGAGGAGCAAGGCGTACAAGATGATATTGATGTGTATTTTGCAACCTTTGCTAAATCTATGGCAAGTACAGGTGCATTTATTGCTGCAGATCAAGAAATTATTGATTACTTAAAATATAATTTACGTTCTCAGATGTTCGCTAAGTCGTTACAAATGCAACTTGTAGTTGGTGCTTTAAAACGATTAGATATGTTGCGTACAATGCCAGAACTAAAAAAGAATCTTTGGACTATTGTTGATGCATTACAATCGGGATTAAAAGAGCGTGGTTTTGATATTGGAACTACACAAAGTTGTGTAACACCTGTATATTTAAAGGGTAGTATACCTGAAGCAATGGCCTTAGTAAGGGATTTACGTGAAAATTATGGAATATTCTGCTCTATAGTGGTTTACCCTGTAATACCTAAAGGTTTAATTTTACTGAGAATGATTCCTACAGCTACTCATACATTAGAAGATGTTAGAGAAACACTAGATGCTTTTGATGCCATTAGAAGTCGTTTAGAAAATGGAACATATAAAAGAATGTCTGCGGCATTGATCGCTGCAATGGGTGAATAAATTGATCCTTTAAATTAAAAAACGGTCATCGCAAAATTTGTGATGACCGTTTTTTTATGGTTATATCTACTCGTTATAAATCTTTCTTAAAAGTTTTACGTCTCGTATAAACTTTAGGATCGAAGTGTTTCCAAATTTGCTTAATAGCATAATTATCTTCGAGTTCTGGAGTTCTATAACAAGTTAAGATTCCTTTCGCCCTAAAAGTTTCGTAATATTCATTAAATATTACAGCATGTACGCCTTTGTTCTGATAATCTGGATGAATACCTATTAAGTAGAAAATAACATCTTTACTATTCTTCTTTGCTTTTAAGATATGCGTAAAACCGAATGGGAATAATTTTCCTTTAGTTTTTTGAATGGCTTCAGCAAATCTTGGCATTACAATAGCAAATCCGACAAGCTTGTCATTTTCATCAGTGACAAATTTGATGTATTCTGGATTAACAAAACTTATAAATTTCTTTTTAAAATATTCCTTTTGAATATCTGTAATCTCGACAAATGAAGATAATGAGGAATAACTTTCATTAAACAAATCAAACATACGATCTGCGTAAGGCATAACTTCTTCCGTGGTCTTTAGTTGTAGCGCTTTTAATTTATAGCGTCGTTTAATAAGCTCTTGCGCTTTCTTAAAAAACTCAGGTTTTACATTGGCAAAAGGAAATTTACTCTCTGAGTATTCTTTCTCTATTTGATATTTATGTGATGTATAATGGTCAACATAGTAAGGATGATTGTACCAAGTAATCATTGTTGCTATATGGTCAAAGCCTTCAGTCATTACACCAACTTTATCTAAATTAGAAAATCCAACAGGACCTTCTGTATAACTAAGTTGATGCTCTCTGCCAATATTTTCAACAGTTTCGAGTAATTTTTTACTAACCTCTAAATCATCAATAAAATCAAACCAGCCAAAACGCATTTTTTTAATGTTTTGTTTATCTACTTCTAGCCAATTCACAATTGCTGAGATTCTACCAACTATTTCTCCTGCTTTGTAGGCTAAGAAAAAACGTGCTTCTGCATCTTTAAAAATAGGATTCGTATCTTTATTAAAGGTTTCTAACTCTTGTTTAATAATTGGAGGCACCCAATATTTAGAGTCTTTATATAATGAAAAAGGAAATTTTACAAATGCCTTTAATTCCTTCTTAGATATGGCTTCTTTTATTGTGATCATTGCGTTAGGACAGCTATTTATTCAGAATCAAAATCATCTGCTTCTTTCTTTTTCTTCTTCTTTTTGGTTTTACGCATTTTACCATTTCCATCTTTAGCGGAATTACCATTATCAATCTTTTTGTCTTTATGAAAGTCTAAGCGGTAAGAAGCTCCAAAAGCGATATTGAAAACAGTTGGTGTGTCTTTGGTATTAAATGCAATGTTGGCATCTAGTTGAAAATCTCTTGTCCAGAGATATGCACCACCAAACCTCAGAATATTATCAGCATAAAAATCACTTTTAATACCTTGAGTTTCTCCAAAAACTACCCATTGCGGTGTAAAAGAATGGGTTAACGTAAGTATGTATGAAAAATCAGATTGATCTGTTCCAATTCTATCTTTAATTAAATTCATTACAAAAACCCAACCTCCATTAAAATTGTTCTGAGTTGCAATCATAATTTTTGGACTAAAGCCCTCAATTCCTAAATCAGTATATGGATTATTTTTTGTGTCAAAATTTGCGCCAGCATAAATAGAAACAGCTGGTATTAATGATTTCCAATTAAACTTTCTATTGGCATGATAGCTATAAATATTGGGCTTAGCTTCTTCTGCATTTTTATAAGGATCGTAAACTAAATATTTTGCTCCAATTGTAAAGTTTTTAAAATTAGATCTTGCGTCTTCGTCAGGTACTAGTCCATTGTAATTAGTAAATGTATCATTTTGGTATACGCCATCAAGAGATAATTCTAATTGTTCAAATAATAATCCGTAACGTAATCCAAAATCTAGACCAAAACCAGAAACTTCATAATTTCTAAGGGCATGATCTTCTTTTACGGTAAAGGCACCAGCTTCAAATTGTACAACTCCTGTACCAACTGAAAAAGCACTTTTAGAAACGCCTGGTCGATTAGAGTTGATTACTTCCGTGTACTGTGCAAAAGCGGAATTAAAAGAAATAGTTATTAATAAAATAAAGGTCGATTTGAGTATTCTCATTTTTAATAGGATTTAAAACCGTTCAGTATATTGAAGATTTGATTCAAATATATAGATTTTATAGTTTTTTTAAGGAATAATAACGCATTATAAATGACGATAATTGTATTTTTGAATATTATTTATTCATATGATTCAAGAAGCCTCATTTATGGGATTGATAAAAATTATTTTAATTATTTTATTAGTTTACTACGGTTTTAAGATTTTAGCACGTCTTTTTGCTCCTTTGTTGGTGCGTTTTGTTGCCAAAAAAGCGGAAGAAAAATTTGGAGGACAATTTGGTGGGTTCCAAAACCCAAATCAACAAAGACAACAGCAAAAACAAAAAGAAGGAGAAACGGTTATTGATAAGATGCCTAATAAAAATAAATCTTCAAACGAAAAAGTAGGCGAGTATATCGATTACGAAGAAATAGATTAATTTCATTATTTTAAATTTATTGCTGAATGTCATTCAGTATAAATTAAACTTTAGTATTGTTTCAAAAAAAATAACTACTTTTCAGAATCATTCAACTTAAAGCATTCTCATGTCATTTTCTACAAAACGTATACTACCGCATGTCTTAATATTAATAGGATTTGTAGTTGTTTCATTAGCTTATTTCAGTCCTGTTTTACAAGGAAAAAAGATTAACCAAAGTGATATAATGCATTACATTGGTATGGCTCAACAGCAAAAAGAGTTTGCTAAAACTACAGGTGAAGAAACCTACTGGACCAATAGTGCTTTTGGAGGGATGCCAACGTATCAATTAGGTGCAAAATATCCTCATAACTATATTAAAAAATTAGATTTAGCATTACGTTTTCTGCCAAGGCCAGCAGATTATCTATTCCTATATTTTATAGGTTTTTATATTTTATTAATAGCTTTAAAAGTAGATTTTAAACTCGCTGCACTTGGTGCGTTAGCCTTTGGGTTTTCTACTTATCTTATCATTATTTTAGGTGTTGGTCATAACTCTAAAGCACATGCTATTGCTTATATGCCTTTAGTTTTAAGTGGAATTGTATTCGCTTTTAGAAAGAAATATATTCTCGGTTTTTTACTCACTACGATTGCTTTAGGTTTAGAGATTGTTGCGAATCACTTCCAAATGACCTATTATTTATTGTTACTGGTTCTGGTTTTAGGATTAGCTTATCTAATAGATGCCTTTAGGAAAAAGGAATTACCACATTTTTTTAAGTCCGTTGGCTTATTAATTGTTGCTGCCATATTAGCTGTAGGTCTCAACGCAACAGGCATAATGGCTACACAAGAGTATGTTAAGGAAAGTGCTAGAGGACAAAGTGATTTAACTATTAATGCAGATGGTTCTCTAAAAGAAACAACCACTGGTTTAGATAAGGATTATATTAAGGAATATAGCTACGGAATTTTAGAATCCTTCAATCTTTTCATCCCTAAATTTATGGGTGGAGGGAATTACGAAGATGTTGGTAAAGATTCTGAAACTTACGAAGCGTATATTAGATTAGGAGCTTCTCCAATTGAAGCCTTAGATGCTGCCAGAAATGCACCAATGTATTGGGGAAAACAACCGATTGTAGAAGCACCAGCGTATGTTGGCGCAGTTGTAATTTTTCTATTTGTTTTAGGATTATTTTTAGTTAAGGGTAGATTGAAATGGTGGCTTGTTGGTGGAACCATTTTATCAATGCTTCTGTCTTATGGTAAAAACTTAGGATTCTTAACTGATTTCTTTATCGATTATGTACCATTTTATAATAAATTTAGAGCAGTAAGCTCTATTCAAGTTATATTAGAATTATGTATTCCAGTTTTAGGGATTTTTGCATTGTCTAGGTTATTTAATGATTTTCAAAAGGGTGAAGAAAAACTGAAAGCATTGTATTACTCAGTTGGTATTACAGCAGGTTTGGCTTTAATCTTTCTCTTATTTAAATCTACGTTATTTGATTTTGAAGGTTTAAGAGATGACCAATATATTGGCGCTTACGGACAAGCCTTTATGGATTCTATTATTAAAGACAGAATGGCTCTGATGTCTGCAGATACTATAAGAACTTTGACATTAGTTTTGCTTTCTGCCGGAACAATATTCTTATTCTTAAAAAAGAAATTATCAGAAACCTTAGTGGTTGTGGTATTCGCGGTTTTGATTCTTTTCGATTTAGTTTCAGTAGATAAGAAGTATGTAAATAATGATGATTTTGTTTCTGCGATAAAAGTGGATAAACCTTATCAGCCAAATCAAGCAGATAGAGAAATTTTAAAAGATAAGAGTCATTTTAGAGTGATGGATATGTCTAATGATGGACAAAGAATGCCTGCAAAAGCAGCGTACTACCATAATTCTTTAATGGGTTATAGTGCAGCAAAATTAGGACGTGTAGAGGAATTGTTAGATTTTCATGTGTATAAAAATAACATGAATGTTCTCAATATGCTGAATACAAAATACATTATTGCTGAAGAACAAAACACTATTTTTCCTTATACAAATAATGAAGCTAATGGGAATGCCTGGTTTGTGTCAAAATTAAAAATTGTAGATGACGCTAATCAAGAAATTTTAGCTTTAGATAGTTTAAATACTAAAACTGATGCAGTGATGGGTAGACAAGAGTTTCAATCTTTTGCGAGTTCTTTACCAGTAACACAAACTAAAACTATAAGTAAGTACGTATTTGATTTAGACTCTACAGCATCTATTAAATTATTAGACTTTAAACCAAATTATTTAAAGTATCAATCTGATAATAAAAATGATGGCTTAGCCGTATTTTCTGAAATTTACTATAAGCAAGGTTGGGATGCGTATATCGATGGCAAATTAGTCCCTCATTTTAGAGTAAATTATGTGTTAAGAGCTTTAGAATTGCCAAAAGGAAAACACACTATTGAGTTTAAATTTGAACCGCAAGTGGTTGCAACAGGAAGTAAAGTTGCTTTAACAAGTTCTGCTGTTTTGGTTATTTTATTGATTGCAGGTTTATTCTATTCCTTCAAAAATGAAAACGAATAATTGTCATTCCTGCGTATGCAGGAATCCGCATTTAGATTACTAGTTAATAGATTTCTGCCTTCGCAGGAATGACAGACATGAACAAAAACAAAACACTAATAATAACCTATTATTGGCCACCAGCAGGAGGTCCAGGCGTGCAACGTTGGTTAAAGTTTGTAAAGTATTTACCAGATTTTGAAATAGAACCCATTGTTTATTGTCCAGAAAACCCAAATTACCCAATACTAGATGAGAGTTTAATTAATGAAATTCCAGATGGTGTTACTATTCTAAAACAGCCTATAAACGAACCTTACGGTTTGGCTAGTTTGTTTTCTAAAGGCAAGTCAAAAAAAATAAGTTCTGGTGTTATTCCTAAGGCAAAAAAACAATCTATTGTTGAGAAAGCAATGCTTTATGTGAGAGGGAATTTCTTTATTCCAGATGCACGTAAAAACTGGATAAAACCTTCAGTAGAGTTCTTATCTCAATATATAAAAGATAATAACATAGAGACTATTATTACCACAGGTCCACCACATAGTTTACATATTATTGGTTTACAACTAAAAGCTAGATTAGATGTAAAATGGTTCGCAGATTTTAGAGATCCTTGGACGACCATTGGCTATCACAAAGATTTAAAACTTACAACGTCATCAAAAGCGAAGCATTTAAATTTAGAGCAAAATGTTTTAAATACAGCAGACCATATTATTGTGACAAGTCATCATACCAAACATGAATTTGAAACTAAAACTAAAAAACCGATTACGGTTATTACAAATGGTTATGATGGTCATAATAATAGCATAGAAGGGAAGGATGAAGAATTTACACTATCTCATATAGGTTCATTATTATCAGAAAGAAATCCGTTGGTTTTATGGGAAACACTTTCAGAATTAATTAAAGAAAACAAAGAGTTTTCAGAAGTTTTTAGGTTGCAATTAATTGGTGTGGTAAGCGATGATGTTATTGAATCTATTAATCAATTTGGATTAAAAAATCATTTAGATGTTGTGGGTTATGTGAGTCATGATGAAGCGATAAAGTTTCAAATGAAATCGCAATTATTGTTGTTAATAGAAATTGATTCCGAAGACACCAAAGCTATAATTGCAGGTAAAGTTTTTGAATACCTTATTGCAGAAACGCCAATACTAGCTTTAGGGCCTAAAGATGCTGATGTGGAAAAAATTATTACATCAACCAACACAGGAAGCTATTTTAACTACACGCAAAAAGCTGAATTAAAAACACAACTATTAACTTATTTTGATGCATTTCAGAATAATACTTTATGTGTAAATGCTATAGGTTTACAACCATATAGTAGAAAAGCATTGACAGAAAAGTTAAGTCAACTTATAAAAGATAGCTGATTATTTAATCGTAACAGTGAGATTGTCCCTTTGAGGGGACTTTAGGGGTGTTTTTAAAACAATAAACAATATACAAATTGAATTTTTATAATCGTATTTTGCCTCACTATGGGAATCGTATTAAACCAATCTTTTAAAAACACAATAACCACATATTTGGGTTTTGGTATTGGTGCAATTAATACACTTTTTCTTTATACCAATTTTCTATCCGATGAATATTATGGGTTGGTCGCTTTTTTGCTTTCGGCAGCAAATATTATGATGCCTTTTATGGCATTTGGAGTTCATAATGCGATTGTAAAATTTTATTCAACATTTAAAACTAAAAATAGCATCAATAGTTTTTTAACGTTTATGTTATTTCTGCCTTTCCTGTTTATTATACCTGCTGCCTTTATAGGTTATTTTGCTTATGATGCTATTGTAGATTGGTTGTCTAACGAAAATCAAATTGTAGAAAATTATGTTTGGCATATTTTTATACTAGCAATTTCTATGGCTTATTTCGAAATCTTTTTTGCGTGGACTAAAGTGCAAATGCAAACCGTTTTTGGTAATTTAATGAAAGAGATTTTTCATAGAGTATGCATTATGCTTTTATTGTTGGCGGTTTATTTTAAATGGTTAACCGTTGATAATTTTATTGTAGCATTGGTTGCTGTGTATGTAATTAGAATGGTAATTATGAAATTATATGCTTATTCTGTAAGATTCCCGAAGTTGAAATTTCAAAAATTAGAGCATCAATTTTCTATTTTAAAATATGCTGCCCTAATGATAATTGCAGGTTCTGTTGCTACACTTATATTAGATATCGATAAATTTATGATTGGCTTAATGTTACCAGATATTGAGCAAGTTGCTTATTACAGTGTTGCTATTTTTATTGCTACCGTAATTGCTGTTCCGCAACGTGCCATGCATCAAATTATGTTGCCATTATCTGCAAAATATCTTAATGAGAAGGATTATGACTCGCTAGAAGATTTATACAAACGAAGTTCTATGACGCTTTTGGTAATAAGCGGATTTATATTTTTGTTAATTATTTTAAATATTAATCAGTTGTATGAAATTCTTCCAGATAAATTTACTGGAGGACTTTTTGTAGTTTTAATTGTGAGTTTAGCCAAGCTGTATGATAACAGTTTAGGAAACAATAATGCTATTTTATTTAATAGTGATTACTACAGAATGGTGTTGTTTTTTGGAGTGCTTTTGGCTATTATGGCCATTATTCTTAATGCTATTTTTATACCTATTTATGGAATTGAAGGCTCGGCGTTTGCAACATTTTTAGCTGTATTTATTTACAATACGGTTAAAATTATATTTGTAAAACGAAAATTTAATATGTTGCCTTTCACTTTAGGTTCAACCAAAATTGTAGTAACACTACTTGTATTATCTCTAGGATTTTACTTTTGGGAGTTTCCGTTTCAACCTATAGTAAATATCATTCTAAAATCAATTTTAATTGGATTGATTTATATTGTTCTTATATATAAGTTGAATGTTTCTGAGGATATTTCAAATCAGATAAGGAAGTATTTACGTTTCAATTAAACTTAAATTCTTACGAAAGCAGAAATCTAAAAACAAGAATGTCCCGTAAGGTGCTCTAAAGCATACATCAAACGGGACATCCTAACCAACCAAAAAATCGTTTTTATCCTCTTGTACGTTTTGTGTTAGATCTAGTAGCGCTTCGGTTAGTGTTTCTACTGCTATTAGATTTGTTAGACACAGACGTTGTTTTTCTTTTATTTTGAACAGAGCTCACTTTTCTTGTGCTTTGAGATCTAGTATTACTTGATCTTGTTGCTGTAGTTCTAGGCTTACTCGTTGTTGTTCTTTTATTAGACACAGATCTGTTAGTTCTGGTCACATTATTATTTCCTGTACTTCTAGTTGTTGTCGATGTACTACTACGTGTTGTCGCAGTAGGTTTCTTAACTCTAGTTTTAGAACGTGTTGTAGCTGTTCTGTTAGTTCTTGTAGTTCTAGTAGGCGTTACTTTATCAGAAGTACGTCTTGTACTAGATCTAGTTGTAGCATTATTACCTCTAGTTGTTCTTACAGCGTTGTTTTCTTTTAAACGTGTTGTTCTTGTTGCAGCAATTACTTTATTGTTACGCGTTACACGTGTTCTAATACTTCTTTCCGTTTTGTTTCTTGGTGTTTGTACATATCTACGTGTATTTCTAACTGTATTAGCGCGTCTTGTAACATGGCCATTGTTGCCTCTAACAATGTTATAGTGTCTTACATTATTAGAATATGGTCTGTAATAAATATGTCTTACAGGTGCATAATATCTTCTATACGGATTTACATGAACAATACAAAAGTTAACATGTGGTATCGCATAAAATCGGTGCCATGGTCTATAAACATAAGCTCTGTTGTAAGTATTGATAAATCCATCATATCTCCAAAAAGCATTGTTTCTGTAATATACATTAAGACCTCCAATTCGGTTAATTCTACCACGTCCATTATAGTTAATAAAAATGTTTCCTATTTGATTTACACGTCCGTAATAATCATAATAAATTGGTGTGTTTTCAATTTGAATAATTGCTCCATACTCATCATATTGTAGGTACGGATTGTAATCGTAACCAGAGTTAAAACTTAAACTAAAACCAGGCGTATCAATATCTACGTTTACATCTGGTCCGTAGTTTGGTAAATAAAAGTCAAATTGACCATCTGCAAATACTGAAAATTCAATACCAGCTTCAGTAAATATGAAAGACTTACCATAACCTCTCACATAATTATTGTTAGAAGCTTCTGCTTCTGATGTTGTGTTAGTTGTTGCGAATGCAGTTGTGCTCATAGCGACTAAAGCTGCAAATAAATATAGTATTCGTTTCATAATAATTGGGTTTTAAATTAAACTCGTTAAGTACTAAACAAACAGCGTGCCAAAATAATTAAACATCTGATATTAAGGGTTTTAACTTGTTTTTGCTTAAAGTGTATTCTTAATTTTTGAAATTGAAACCAACGACATTAGTGTGTAATGTTATAATTTTTGTTACTTTTAAAACTGATTACCAACCAAAATGATAGCCAACCAAGAGAATTGCAAAAATTGCGAACAGCCTTATGATGAAGGTTTTCAATTTTGTCCACATTGTGGGCAAAAAACAAACGACGAATTAACTATTGGAGTTTTATTCTATAATACCATTAGTAATTACTTTTCTTTTGATGCTCGTTTTTTAAAGAGCTTTATTCCATTATTATTTAAGCCAGGTTATCTAGCTAAAGAGTTTATTAAGGGTAAGCGACTCTTGTATCTTCATCCTGCTCAGATGTATTTGTTTATTTCTGTTGTATTCTTCTTTATTTTTTCATTTACCGTTAGAAAACAAACTGAATTATTAAATGAAGAATTAAAAAAAACTTTTGATACAGATGATACTGAATTAATTGATCCATTAGAGCTTAAGAGAATTGATTCTCTAGATCGTATTAAAATTAAGGAAGCGCTGAAGGACAATCAATTTATTACTAGAATGAGTGATAGTGAAATAGACTCTATTGTTTCACTCGATAAATTACCAAAGAAAAACGACATTTCTTTTGGTTTTAATGAAGCAGAAATTGATTCTCTAATTAAGGTGAAAGCATCTGATAGTGAGATATATAAAACTATGGGACTCGAAGAGGATGATGGTTGGATTAAAAGAAAATTATATACCCAAGTTCTAAAATTTTACAAGTCTAGAGATGGAGGAAATATTTTACACACGTTTTATGATACCATACCAATTGCTTTATTCTTTTTACTGCCAATATTTGCATTAATTATAAAACTACTGTATTTCAGAAAAGGACGCTATGCACATCATTTAGTGTTTAGTTTTTACTTTTTCTCTTATCTGTTTACAGTATTCACTATTATATTTGGTGTAAATTCAATTTGGGATATACCAGATTGGATAGATTGGCTTGTGGCATTATCAACGTTTTTTTACTTAATGATTGCCTTAAAAAAATTCTATGGTCAAGGATGGTTTGTAAGTTGGTTTAAATGCAGTGTGGCGACATTTATGTTTATGACAATTGTAATACCCACTACAGTGGTAATTATTTTGTTTTATGCGTTTATGTTCTATTAAGTAGTAGAACCTGCATGCCAGATAGGAATGTCTAGAAACTCACTTAAAATTTCAGCATCGATAATAATAGATTTTAAATTTCCGTGATCAACCACGTTTTTTCTACTACTATCATTTAAAACTAAATTGAGCTCAAAACTTTTATAAGAACCTTCATCGCTTTTTACATGCTCACCAATAATTTGTAGAGCAACAATTGTGTTTAAAGGAATATATTTTTTAGAACTGTCTCTTTTTATTTTATAAATATCAATATTATAAGCCTTATAATAAACACCTAATTGTTTGTCGAAAACACGAGGCTTGTAAAATTGATAAAACATAAATCCACCAGCACCAGAAAATATAAGTCCGAAAATAAGTAAGAACCAATTTAAAGAATCGATTTCACTGATTGAATCTATTAAGGGCATTAAGCCAAAAAATAAAACTCCTAATCCAACAGCAAGAAATATAAAACTGAAAAGTGCAGCACCAATAGAGGGTTTGTAAAGCACTTTTGAACTCGATTTCTCAACAAGAATATTAGTTTTAAAGTTTGCTCCTCCATACACTAAAGGTGCAGTAGATACCGAGGATTTAAAATCACTATTCTCTATTAAATTTTCTTTTGCCTCTATAATCTCATTATGAAATCCTTTAGGTAATTCCATCTTATAGTTTCTCTTGAAGATATTTTCCGGTTACAGAATTTTTGTCTTTTGCAATGTCTTCTGGAGTACCAACAGCAACTAGTTGTCCTCCATGTTTTCCACCTTCTGGTCCTAAATCAATAATATAATCAGCACATTTTATAAGATCAATATTGTGCTCAATGACAATTATAGAATGCCCTTTAGCGATTAAAGCTTGAAATGATTTTAATAATTTTTTGATATCATGAAAATGAAGACCAGTAGTAGGTTCATCAAAAATGAAGAGTGCATTATCACTTTTACTTCCTTTTCCTAAAAAAGTAGCGAGTTTAATACGTTGTGCTTCACCACCAGATAGAGTAGAAGATGATTGGCCTAAAGTAACATAACCTAAACCAACATCTTGAAGCGGTTGTAACTTTCTATGAATTTTTGTTTCAATATTAGTTTTGAAAAACTCTAGCGCATCATCAATAGTTAAATTTAAAATGTCATCAATAGATTTTCCATCAAACTTAACTTCCAAGACTTCTTTCTTAAAGCGTTTTCCGTTACAAGTATCACAGGTTAAATGGACATCTGCCATAAACTGCATTTCAATAGTTACTTCGCCTTCACCTTTACAAGTTTCACAACGACCACCATCTACATTAAAACTAAAATGCTTGGCAGCGTAATTTCTTATTTTACTTAATTTCTGAGATGCAAACAGGGCACGTATATCATCATAGGCCTTGATATACGTCACAGGATTAGAACGCGACGAACGACCAATAGGATTCTGATCTACAAACTCCACATGCTTTATATTACTATGATTGCCTTTTATTTCTGAAACTTGACCAATTTTATCGCTAAAACCGGTTAATTTCTTTTGAATCGCAGGAAATAAAATCTTTTTTATTAACGTACTTTTTCCACTACCAGAAACTCCTGTTATAACGGTTAGCATTTCTAAAGGGAAAGTAACATCTATATTTTGAAGATTGTTTTCTCGTGCACCAACAACTTCAATACTGTATTTTGAAGTTCTACGTTTTTTTGGAACTTCAATTTCAAGTTGACCATTTAAGTATTTTGCAGTTAATGTGTCTGCGGCAAGAATCTCTTTAAAATTACCTACAGCCATAACTTCGCCTCCAAAAGTTCCTGCTTCTGGGCCAATATCTATAATGGCATCTGCAGCTTTCATTATATCTTCATCATGCTCTACAACAATCACTGTATTACCTAAATCACGTAAAGATTTTAATACTTCAATTAGACGTTCGGTGTCTTTAGGATGCAAACCAATGCTAGGCTCGTCTAATATATACATAGAACCCACTAAACTACTTCCTAATGAAGTGGCTAAGTTAATACGTTGACTTTCTCCACCAGAGAGTGTATTCGATTTTCGGTTTAAGGTTAAATAGTTTAAACCAACATTGGTTAAAAATTGCAGTCTTGTATTAATCTCAGTTAAAAGACGTTTGGCTATTTTTGTATCGCTATCACTTAGCTTAAGATTTTTGAAAAATACGGCTAATTCATCTAAAGGTAAATCCACTAAATCTGTAATTGTAGCTTCATTTATTTTTACATAACTAGCTTCTACACGCAAACGTTTTCCATTACAAACATTACATTTTGTTTTTCCACGATAACGAGACAACATTACGCGATTCTGAATTTTATACGCTTTAGACTCTAACTCCGCAAAAAAAGAATCTAAGCCTTCAAAATATTTATTCCCTTTCCAGATGAGCTCTTTTTGCTTATCTGTTAACTTAAAATAAGGCTTGTGAATAGGGAAATCAAAATGATGCGAGTTATTAACCAATTGGTCTTTATACCAGCTCATAGAGTCACCTCGCCATGGAAAAATTGCGTTTTCATAAACTGATAGTGCTGTGTTTGGTATCACTAAATCATCATCAATACCAATAACATCACCGTAACCTTCGCATTTAGGGCAAGCACCATACGGATTATTAAAGCTGAATAAATGTGCGTTTGGTTCTAAAAAAGACATACCATCTAATTCAAACTTATTATTAAAAACCGTTTGTTTATTATCTGCAAGCGATTCTATAATACATGTGCCAACGCCTTCATAAAAAGCAGTACCAACAGCATCTGCTAAACGGTTGAGGAAATCTTCGTCATTTTTAAAAACAATTCTATCAACAACTAAGAAAAGATTTTTATCTGATTTAATTTTTGTTTTTAAGACTTCATCAATTCTAACAACATCATCGTTTACTTTTATACGTGCATAACCTTGTTGTTGCAAGGTTTGAAGTTTGTTTTCAATCGTTCTACCTTCTTCTAAAGTTATTGGAGCTAAGAGTAATAATTTTGAACGTTCTTCAAATTTTGAAATAAAATTAATAACATCAGAAACTGTATGCTTTTTAACTTCTTCTCCAGAAATAGGTGAGTAGGTTTTACCAATTCTGGCAAATAATAACTTTAGATAATCATAAATTTCTGTGGTTGTACCAACAGTAGATCTTGGATTCGTAGAGTTTACTTTTTGCTCAATGGCAATGGCTGGTGCTATACCTTTTATATAGTCTACTTTAGGTTTATTTAATCGTCCTAAAAATTGACGTGCATAACTACTTAGGCTTTCCACATATCGTCTTTGGCCTTCTGCATAAAGGGTATCAAACGCTAAACTCGATTTTCCAGATCCTGATAAACCTGTTATAACAACCAGTTTGTTTCTGGGAATTACAACATCTATATTTTTAAGGTTATGCAATTTTGCACCTTTAATAATGATGTTTTCTTTAGGATTAACGTCTAATACAGTACTATTCATTGATTATTGTGGATATCTAAGTTTGCAAAGATACTATAATAGCAAATAAGGAATAAATTATGCTTAATTAAATCATCCTTAATGTGTAATAGAACTCATTCAAAATTCAAATTCATATTTTTTTAAGAATTAATTGAAATTTTAAGATTTTTTTAAAATTATCATAAAATTTAATAAAAATAATTGTAAGTCATTGATAGTTAGTATATTTAGTTGTTGGGTTTGCTGATTTACCGTAGATTTTATCAGTAATTTCATCTATAAAAGGAGCTGTTTATCCGACAAAATGTTAAATTTTACTCATATTTTTTGTTTTTTCGGAATGATTGTTGTTATATTTGAAACTTATTCATCTATATAAACAACTGCGTATAATATAATATTACTTTAAAAAACAGCTTTTTAACCCCAAACTTAATAGGAATCTATTGAGCTTTAAAGTAATTATTATGAACAAAGAACTTATCCAGGACGCAGAGTTGGTTAGCAACTACATTAAAGGTAACGAGAATGCACTTTCAGTTTTAATAGAAAGGCATAAACAAAAAATTTACAGTTTTATTTATTCTAAAGTCTATGATAGAGATGTCACTGAAGATGTTTTTCAGGATACCTTTATTAAAGTCATTAGAACTTTAAAACGAGGAAAATATAACGAAGAAGGTAAATTTTTACCATGGGTAATGCGAATTGCACATAATTTAGTGATTGATCACTTTAGAAAAAACAAACGAATGCCCAAATTTCATAACACAGGTGAGTTTAGTATTTTTTCAGTATTAAGTGATTCTACTCTAAATGCAGAAAAATCGATTATAAAGGATCAAGTAGAATCTGATGTTAGACGTATAATTGAAGAGTTACCAGAAGATCAAAAACAAGTGCTTTTAATGCGTATGTATCAAGACATGAGTTTTAAAGAAATTTCTGAAAGAACAGGTGTTAGTATCAATACAGCATTAGGAAGAATGCGTTATGCACTAATCAATATGCGAAAGGTTATTGAACAGAATAATATTGTTTTAACAAATTGATACAATAAAGTAGAGTTAGTTCCGTTTTTGCTATATATAAACTGATAAATTATTAAAATGGCAAAAATTTACTCTAATGCTTCCCCAAAAAAAATGCATAACCTAAACCCAAAAGATGAAACTGTAAAGTTTCTTCTCAATTACTCTAAGGCTTTAAGTGTTATAAGTCATAATAAGATGAAGTTTGAAGCGCTTCTGAATTAATTTAAAAAGCATAAGAACTCCTGAAATTAACGTTTCAGGATTTTTTTATGTTTATAATGAATGGCTATTTAAATACTCATTTTGTAGAAGTTTTAAATAATCTAATACTATTTTTCTATCACTATTGGTTTTATTTAGACAGTTATTATCTTTTTCATCATATACAGTTAGGGCTAAGAACCAATGTCCTTGGCGCTTTACATAGCCATTTGTAAAAATAGGATCTTTATCATTTGCAGCACGTGCTGTGTCAATTGCTAAGCCTAATAAATTAAGTTTTTTATCAGGTATTTCTGCCTCGTAATATGTAAAATAAAATGTTTTATTATCAATTACAATTGGTACGTTTATACCAACATTACTATCATTTAATCGATATTTTTTATCGATATACTGATAAAATTGATTGGCAGCTTTTGGGTCTTCAAAAATATATGCTATCTCTTTAGGAAATTGGCGCTTAAATTTTTTTGCAACCTCTAATTTGTATGTAAAATACTCTGGAGCTTTTCTTAATGATATACAGGAAAAAAATGAAGTGAACAATACTACTAAATATAGCTTTTTCATGGTTCGTGGTTTCAACTATTACCACAATAATTATACCAATACTAGCAGTACTAAATCGTGTTTATATTACTTCTTCTTTTTATAATAGTCGTCTAAAACCGTTTTTCTACCAATAGTTTTGGTAATTATATCTTTATCCAAATCCCAACCTCGAGCTGGCGAATATTCTCGTCCATACCAAATGATTTGTAAGTGCAAATCATTCCAAAGTTCTTCTGGAAAAATGCGTTTGGCATCTTTTTCTGTTTGTACTACATTTTTTCCGTTAGTTAAATTCCAACGATACATTAAGCGATGGATATGAGTATCTACGGGAAAAGCTGGTATGCCAAAAGCTTGTGATAAAACTACTGCAGCTGTTTTATGACCTACAGCAGGTAATTCCTCTAGTGCTTCATAGGTTTGTGGTACTTCGCCATTATGCTTATCAATTAAAATTTGAGACAAGCCATGTATGCCTTTACTTTTCATTGGTGATAAACCTACAGGTTTTATAATTTCTCTAATTTCTTCGATACTTAATTTAATCATGTCATAAGGATTGTCTGCTCGCTCAAATAAAAGTGGTGTTATTTTATTGACTCTAACATCAGTACTTTGTGCAGACATTAAAACAGCAATTAATAAAGTATAAGGATCTTTATGATCTAAAGGAATCGGAATTGTAGGATAGAGTTTATTTAATGTTTCTATAACAAAATCTACTTTTTCTTGTTTGGTCATTATTGTATTTTTACAGAAATACAAATTTACACAATATGACACATTTAAAAGTAGCAGATAAGGCTCCAAATTTTACGGCATTAGATGAGCAAGGCAATTCTATTTCATTATCGGATTATAAAGGAAAGAAATTAGTGGTATTCTTTTACCCAAAAGCAAGTACACCTGGTTGTACTGCAGAGGCTTGTAATCTTAATGATAATTTTGAGCGTTTTCAGTCTTTAGGCTATGAAATTCTGGGCGTAAGTGCAGATAGTGCTAAACGTCAATCTAATTTTAAAAATAAATATGGATTTCAATATCCTTTATTAGCAGATGAAGACAAGGCTGTAATTGAGGCTTTTGGAGTTTGGGGACCTAAGAAATTTATGGGAAAAGAATATGATGGAATTCATAGAACAACTTTTGTAATTGATGAAAATGGTGTTTTAACAGATGTTATTTCTAAAGTTAAGACCAAGGCTCATGCTGAGCAGATTTTGGATGTTTAGATTTTTTTTTAAAATAATTGAAATATCAGCGCAACCTTTTGTAGTCTTTTGAATCTACTAAATAAATAGATATATGAGAAAATTAGTTTACACCTTATTGGCAATCATGGTTTTAGTGTCATGTAGTGATGATGATACAGAAGATGCAGATTTAATTGGGAATTGGAAACTGATAGAGATATTGGTAGATCCAGGAGATGGAAATGGAACTTTTCAAGATGTAGATAGTGAAAAAATGATTACTTTTTTAGGTGAAGATACGTTTACTAGTAATGGAAATATTTGTGAAATGACAGGTTCAATTGAGAATCCTTCTGAGGGTTTTTATTCTGAAACTGATTCGACTATTACACCTGTTGGATGCAGTGATTTGACGGTTATCTTAAATTTTAATTATGAGATTAATGGTAATACACTTAAGATATATTATCCATGTATAGAACCATGCATTGCTAAATACACTAAGCAATAATTTAAATAAAGCAAATAATAAAAAAAGCGTATTGAAATTTTCAATACGCTTTTTTTATTAATATTAATTTAGCTTAGTTTTTGTGTATAACCTCTTCAGATTCACAACCAAATAAGCTTTTCTCTTTAATTAGTTTTGCAACACCTTCTGGTAACATAGGTTCCCAACCATTATCATTATTTGCAATCATTTTAAGAACAGTTCTCGAGAATACGGTTAAATTAGACGTATCAAAATCAGCGATATCCACAACCTTTCCATTGTATTTAAAGAATTTGTATAATTCTTTCATACGTGGATGTACTTTAAGGTTTTCACTTGTAGTTAAACTACCATCCTTATTTTGCATAGGATATAGGTAAACGCGTAAATCTTTATAAAATAATTTACCGAAGGCTTCAAGAATACCACCACTTAAATGGCGATAATATTTTTCATCAAATATATCCACTAAATTATTTACACCCATTGCTAAGCCCATACGAGCTCTAGAATATTGAGAGAAATATTCCACTAATTTGTAATATTCTTGGAAATTGGAAATTAAAACAGTTTGACCTAATGAACATAGTAATTTTGCACGATCCATAAAATCTTGCTCGTCAATTTCTCCTTCTGCTCTTAAGTTAGATAGCGTAATTTCAAAGACAACTTGAGTTTTTTCTTTTTCAACCTTATTTTCTTTTACAAACATTTCTAGAGATTTTTCTAGCATGTCCATATTTACTTTAGTTACAGGTCTAAAACTTCCTCTAAGCGTTAAAATGTTCTTTTTATAAAGTACACGCGCAGGCAAAACGTTATTACCATCTGGCGCAAACATTACGGCATCTGTCATTCCGTTTTTAACCAGTTGTAAACTCATTAATCGGTTATCTACATCTTTAAAAACAGGACCTGAAAAATTAATTGTATCAATTTCTAGTTGATCTTTATCTAAATGATCGTATAAATATCGTAATAATTTACGTGGTTGATTGTATTTGTAGAACGCACCATAAATTAAGTTTGTACCTAATTTACCTAAAGTTTCTTGTTGTAAACGTGCATCTGTTTCTTTAAAACGAACATGTAAAATTATATCGTTGTACTCTTCATTTGGTCCAACTTGGTATTTAATACCAACCCAACCATGACCTTTGTATTTTTTTGCAAAATCAATCGTGGCTACTGTATTAGCGTAAGAGAAGAAAATTTTATTAGGATTGTTATCTCTAGTAATACGTTCTTCCATTAAACGTACTTCATGATTTAGCATTTTTCTAAGTCTGGCCTCAGTTACATAACGTTTATCATCTTCAATTCCATAAATGGCATCGCTAAAGTCTTTATCGTAAGCAGACATTGCCTTTGCAATAGTACCAGAAGCTCCACCTGCTCTAAAGAAATGACGCACGGTTTCTTGTCCTGCACCAATCTCAGAAAAGGTACCATAAATATCAGCATTAAGATTAATACGTAAGGCTTTGTCTTTTAGTGATGGAATATTTTCAATTAAAGCATCACCTTTATACGTTATTTCCTTCATAGAATTGGGATTACATCGTTTTCGCAAAGGTATTAATTTACTATTGCAAACAAAAAAATAAGTTTATTTTTGTTTTAAACCAATTTACATTGAAAATTACATTTTTAGGGACAGGCACATCACAAGGAATTCCTATCATAGGAAGTGATCATCCTGTTTGCTTAAGTGATAACCCAAAAGATAAGCGCTTACGTGTATCTGTTTTGGTAGAATGGGATAATTTCACATATGTTATTGATTGCGGACCAGATTTTAGGCAGCAAATGCTACGTGCTCAAGTAGCGAAAATCGATGGCGTTATTTTTACACACGAGCATGCAGATCATACAATGGGTTTAGATGATATTCGCCCTTTCTTTTTTAGACAAGGCGATATAGACTTATATGCGCATCAACGCGTTTTTGAATCCTTAGAAAAACGTTTTGATTATATTTTTACTACTGGTAAAAAATATCCTGGTGTACCAAGTGTTACAAAGCATTATGTAAAAAATGAGCCTTTCTTAGCGGGTAATATTAATGTTATGCCTATTGAAGGTTTGCATTATAAGCTTCAGGTTTTTGGTTATCGATTTCATAATTTTGCATACTTAACCGATATGAAAACGGTGAGTGATGAAGAAATGGAGAAACTTCAAAATTTAGAGGTTTTAGTGATTAATGCTCTACGCATTAAAGAACATATTTCACATTTTAACTTAGCGGAAGCCTTAGAGTTTATTGATAAAGTAAAACCTAAACGAGCTTATTTAACACATGTGAGTCATTATTTGGGTTTTCATGATGATGTACAACAAAACTTACCAAAAAACGTTTTTTTAGCTTACGATAACTTACAAATTTCAATATAGATATGAAGAATAAAATTTTAATGTATTTATTCATTTTCACTGTGCTTTTGCTCATTTTTCAATATGTAAATTCTAAAAACATATTAGATAAATATGAGGTAGATATTGTTAAAGTGAAATCGCAACTTAAAGAGAGTGAAGCGACCATTAAAGCGATGGAGGAGCAAAATTTTGAAATGAGTTATTTTAATATTGATGGCAATGAGGATGCATTGACATATTTTGAAGCACAAGGTTATGATACAGAGAAATTGATTCCTGCAATCATAGAGGGATTATATAATATGAATGACTACGAAGGTGATGACCATCCTATAGTGCCTTACGTTTCTATGACGGAATCTAAACTTTTAATTAATAAAATTAGAGTTTTAAATCACAAATGGATTATTGCTAATTTCACGGACGGCGAATTTTGGGGCGAAATTTTTGTGAGTTACGAGATTGATGAACAAAATCAGCTTAAATACAAATTGGTAGAGTATTTAATGTATCCATCAGTTAATTAGTTTCAGAGATTCAGAGTATACACTTATTGTAATTAGTGATTTATGTGCGTTTTCAAACCTAATTATTTCAGATTAAATATGGTTTTTTAACCAATCTTTTAAATCATAAAAATTCTGAGGTGCAACACCATGTCCTACAGGATATTCAGAATACACATGATTAATATCTAAAGCTTTTAAAAACACAGGCGCTTTCTGTGCCCAATCTACCGGAATGACTTGGTCTACAGAACCATGAGAACAGAAGAAGTTAAGATGAGAAACGTCTGCTTTATTTATTGATTTAGGTATAATATCTTCATTAACATAACCACTTAAAGCCACAATGTTTCTAATTTTATCAGGATACGTCAGTGCCACAGCATAGCTTAAAATAGTCCCTTGACTAAATCCTAATAAGGTTACATTTTTAGAATCCACAGCATAGGTATTACAAGCATAATCTATAAATTCGGCGATTTTATCCACTGACTCTTTAGCTTGTTCGTTATCACTCCATTTTCCTTTATCAGCATCAAAATTTATAGCATACCATGCATTTCCATATGGTTGCATAGCGTAAGGAGCTCTTAAAGAAATTACCATTAATTCTTCTGGCAATTCTGAAGCAAAAGAAAATAAATCATTTTCGTCACTTCCGTAACCATGGCACATAATTAAAAGTGGTGCGTTTTCTTTTAAAGAAGAAGGTCTTGTGATATAGTGTAGTTTAGACATAATTATTGACCAATGGATTTAAATACATTTTGAAACACATCTCCAATTAATGGAATTTTATTCATCTTTCCAGAAATAGCTCCTATTAAACCATAGAAATATAAAATTGAAAAGAAAATCCAAAAAGACATGCTTACCATCATGCTATCCATACTACTGACAAGAAAAGCAATAATCATATAAAGAATACCTAAGCCTAATCCTTGTCTTATATGAAATGCCGTAAACGGATTCTTTTTGTCTTGGTTCATAAAAAAGGCAATCAACGTACCAAATAAAGTTAAGTAAGCTACTAAACCTAAAGTTTTGCCTTCGTCTATTGTATTTTTATCCATTATTTTAAAGCAATTTTATTGTTGGCAATAATGCCATAAGTGTTCCCTTTTAATTCAGTTCCTAAAAACATAGAATTCTTAGAGCGAGAGGTAATATCGCTTTTACTAAACTCATAAGAAGTATCTGGATTAAATAAAGTTAAATCGGCTAATTCGCCTTCATTTAATGTAGATTCAGCAACACCAAATCTCGATTTTCCTTGGGTTAAAAGACTAATTGTCTTCTTAGTTGTAAATAACGTTTGTAACGCTCCAAAAGCAGATTCTAAACTAATAGTTCCGTATTTAGCATAATCGAATTCTATCTTCTTGTCTTCAATATCAATTGGGTTATGGTCAGTAGTAACCATATCAATAGTGCCGTCTTTTAAACCTTCAACTAAGGCATCACAATCTGTTTGTGTTCTTAAAGGTGGCAATACTTTGTAGTTGGTGTCAAAACTATGTAAAACGTCATCTGTAAACATAAGGTTGTGGACAGCCACACTGCAGGTTACATTTAACTTTTTAGCTTTCGCTGCTCGTATCAATTCTACTGATTTTGCTGTAGAAATTGTTGGTATGTGTAGTTTGCCTTCGGTATATTCTAACAAAAATAAATCTCTTGCGACTTGCAATTCTTCCGCTAAAGCCGGATTTCCTTTTAGACCTAATTTGGTACTATTAATATGTTCGTTGGCAACACCAAGACCAGAAATTTTAGATTCTTGAGGAAAAGAACATACTAAACCATCAAAATTACTCGCGTATTGCAATGCAATTTTCATTAAGTTAGGATTGCAAATTGGCTTTTGGTAATCGTAAAAAGCGACAGCGCCAGCATTAGTCATATCAAACAACTCCGCTAAATCTTCACTTTGGCTGCCTTGTGTCAAAGCACCAATAGGATAGAGGCTAACGGCATTATCTTGTGCTTTAGATTTTACAAACGTAATGTCTGCATAACTGTCAATTACAGGATTAGAATTGGCATTTAAGGCCACAGCAGTAAAACCAGAATTGGCAGCAGTTTTTAAACCGTTACTAATGATTTCGCGTTCTTCATAACCAGGTTCGCCGAAAGATACACTACTATCAAACCAACCTTGCGAAACATGCAAATTGTCTAGTTTAATTTCTTTGTAATTATTGGGATTGGATATGCGTTTTGAAATCTTGGAAATACGACCTTTTTCAATTAAAATATCAACCGTTTCATTGTGAAAATCACTTTTAGAATCAACGATGGTTGCAGATTTTATGAGTGCGTTCATTTAAGATATTTTAGAAGTAACATTTCAATTATTAGAAATATTAATGCAAAAATAACAAACCATTTCCATAACGCATTAATACTTGTGTCACTTTTTATATTATTAATTGTGGTTGCTAAACTCGTTTCTACATCTGTTTCAGTAAAAGCATTTAAATCGTAATAATTAAGGTTACTTTCTGCTCTGTTGTAATTAAAACTGAGGTTTTCGAGAACGTTTTCTTTGTTCTTAACGTTTAAAATTCCTGCTACATTTGGGAAATCGTCAGTTTCTATAACAACCGATTTACTATATGTTTTTTGAAGCGGAATTACAGAAGTTTCTTTAGCATCTAAAGTTAATATATCATCTTGTCCAATGGTTGTTTGAATAGCAATAGAATTGGGTTGGCCAATAGTGTAATACAATTGCGATAATTTTAAACTCTGTAAGCCTAAATTATACAACACAGGAATAATTAATTGTGAATTTTTAAAGTTTGAATTATCAGAATTTATTGCTGAAGAAAAAGCGTAAGTATTAATGTTTCCAACTAAAAAAGGCGAACCATTCTCGTAAGATAAAACGTTATTAGAATTTGAAGCAAAACTATATGATGTTTCAACCTTTGGATATTGAAAATTAGTCACTTTAGAGTAAAATGCATTAGCCAAAAGTGGATGATTATAATTGATGCTTGTTATCCGTTTTTTATTCGTATTTCGGTTAGAAAAAGCACTAATATTTAAGTTTTTAAGTGTTTGATTATAAGAATTTAAATCAATTTTACTTGAGGGAATAATTAATAATTTACCACCATCATTTCTAAACCCCATTAAGGCTGTTTTTAAAGCATTAGAAATGTTGTTTAATTCATTGAGAATAATAAGGTTTTGTTCAGGAATTAAATTAAAATTAAGTGCGTTTAATTTGAAACTTTTAAAGTCGAATTCATCTTCAGTATAAATCCGATTTAGAAACGAATCATCTGCAGTTTCGTTAATCGCTAAAACTTTAATTTTTGGTTTTGTATTAATATTAAAGAAGAAGGTGTTATCATATTGCAAACCTGCATCTTCAATTGTTATTTTACCATTAATGGCTTTATTGTTGGCAATTGTAAAAATGGTTTCTGCATCGTCATCTATAGACACTGCGCTTTTTGTAAGTAACACATCATCATTAAATAAAGAAATGGTAACGTTGTCAACTGGTTCCGCTTGGTTAGATAATTTTACGTTTAAATCTAAAGTTTCAGAAGTAGAATTAGAAACATAAACGCTGTCTATACTAATGTTGGAAACCAATGTCGATTTTGGTTGCACTAATTTTAGTTGAACCGTAGAATCTTTTTCAAAATTTAAAAGATTGCCTTTTTGCTGAAAATCAGACACCAAAACTAAATTCTTTGTTGAAGTACCTGTGTTAGAGAATAACTGTTTTCCTTTTAAATAAACCGCATCATAGTTAAGTTGGTTTGGTGAATATGTTAATTGAATTAAATCGTTTTTTAAGGCTTTAACGGTTGTGTTTCTAAAGGTTTTATCGTTAGTGAAAAGACTAATTTTTTCATCTTCTGGCAATGTATTTATAATATCTTGTATGGATGCATTAAGTAAGGTTCCGTTGCTGCCAGTGGCTTCCATACTAAAGGAATTGTCTAAGTAAATAACGGTTTCTTGAGTTTCATTAAACGCTTCTGTATTTGGTATATAAGGTTGTGCAAACGCAATGATAGCACAAGCTAAAAGTAGCATTCTCGTAAAAAGCGTAATCCATTTTTTTAACTGAGAACTTTTACGTGTTTGTAGCTTTACAGACTTTAAAAACTTAACATTGGTAAATTCAACTTTCTGAAAACGACGAAGCTGAAATAAATGTATAAGAATAGGAATAACCAGCAGAAAAAGTGCGTAAAGTAATTCGGGATTTTTAAACTGCATGCGTTGTTGTTATCTGTTTGTTTTTAAACTTTTGATGCTTTATTTTTCATTTGTTTACACCCCTAAAGTCCCCTCAAGGGGACAGTCTCACTATTGCGAATAAAAAAAACTGAAAGATTTTTTTTATTAATTGTCCCCTTGAGGGGACTTTAGAGGTGCGACGTTAGACCGTTGAAAATAGTATATTCTTACGAATAATTATGTTTCAAAAACCTAGCAGGTCGGCATTGTTCAAATATAAATAATCATTAGAGATAACCTCGTTCAGCTTCTGAGAAATTTAACAGAAAAAGTAATAATCAATCATCGATTGCATCTTTTGAGTTTCAAAATACTGAGTTATTTCTTCTTGTGCTTTGGTGTTGGCAACAGTTACAATACTTTGAGGGTTTTTAAGTTCAGCTAAATAATCAAAATTATAGAGCTCTTGGTCGTAAATATGTTTTCCTATTTTCTTTGGATTATCGCATATCCAATAAAACGGAATCTGTTGTGTCAATAATATTTTGGCTAAGGTTTTTCCTTTGTGTCCTGCGCCCCAAATGGCTAATGGTCTAGAGGCATCGTAATTCAATTCTAAAAAGTATTTCACTTTTAGGTCTAAAAAGGAATTCTCTGCATAATGCTCGTGGGTTCTTGAAGTTCTTGTACTGTAATCTCGCCAATGCAGTAATACTTTATTGCAAGGAATACAGGCGTATTTTGCCTTATAAAACCGGAATGCTAAATCGTAATCTTCAGGATAAATCTCAGAGTTAAATCCGTTACAAGCTTCAAAATCTTCTCTACTAAGCATCCAGCAAGGTGATGGAATGACACATTCTTTATAAATTTCAGAATAATTAGAACCTGTAATTGTCAGTTGATTCAGCCAAGTTTCATAACGCGCAAAACCATCACTAAGTCCGTCTGCTCTAAAATATTTAACTTGGCCAACGGCTAAATGTCCTTTGCCATGGGCTTCAAGATTAGCAACCATTGTTTCAAGTCGGATAGGTGTCATAATATCATCACTATCCATTCTGGTAATATAGCTGCCAGAACTATTAGAATAGGCCGTTTTTAAGGCTTCTATAATTCCTGAGTTATTATTCTTGTAAACTTTAAGTCTAGAATCTGTTTTAGTATAATTTTGGACTATTTTGTACGATTTATCATCGGAATTATCATCAATAAAAATAGCTTCCCAATTGTTGTAAGTCTGATGTAAAACGGACTGAATACACTCAGCAATAAAGGCTTCTGTGTTTTTAAAGGGAATTAAAATACTAACTAAAGGTTGTGACATATTGCGAATTTAACAAAACCTTTAGGTTTTTAATAGTAACACATTGTAGATTTGTGGGTCTTATAAAAAAATTAAAAATTTAAACATGAAGAATTATTTAGCCATACTTGGCTTAAGTGTTGTTTTGGTAGGTTGTGGATCTGCAAAACCAACGGTAGATGATTTAGCAATTAGCAATCCTATTGTTACAGCATTAGATTTAACAGCTGTAGATAATGATAGAGTACCTGTAACAATAAATCCAGGTCGTTTTACAACCGAAACAGTAACTTATAGATTACCAAGAGTGGTACAAGGAACCTATTCCGTTAGTGACTTTGGTAAGTATGTTGATGACTTTAAAGCTTTAGATTATGAAGGAAATGAGTTAACAGTAACTAAGGTAGATACTAATACTTGGACTATTGCAGATGCAACTAAATTAGATAAAATTCAATATTATGTAAACGATACATTTGATATTGAAACTACTGGTGGTATAGGAGGAGAGCAACCTTTTTCGCCAGCAGGTACTAATATTGAAGAAGAAAATTATGTTTTAAATCTTCATGGTTTTATAGGTTATTTTGATTCTTTAAAGAATAATCAATATGCTTTAGATGTAACAGGACCAGCAAATTTTGCTAGAACGTCTGCTTTAGAAGATAAAGGTGTAAAGTCTAGCGATAACGGAACGGTTATAACGAGTAGTTATTTTGCACAACGTTATTTTGATATAACAGACAACCCAATGATGTATGGAAAATTAGATGTTGAAGAATTTATGGTTGGCGATATTAAAATTGTTTTGAGTCTTTATTCGCCTACAGGAAAACATACTGCAGCAAGCTTAAAAGAAACAGTTTACAAAATGATGGAAGCTCAAAAGAGCTATTTAGGGGATGTAAACAGTACACCACGATATGATATTTATGTGTATTTGTCGCGAGGAGATGAAACGTCGCCAAAAGGTTTTGGAGCGTTAGAACATCATACATCTACAGTGGTTGTATTTAGTGAAAACAGTCCGTTAGAAGCTTTAAAAGCATCAATGATTGATGTTGTTGCACATGAGTTTTTTCATATTGTAACACCATTATCTGTGCATTCTGAAGATGTACATTACTTTGATTATAACAAACCTACATTTTCTAAGCATTTATGGATGTATGAAGGTGTAACAGAATATTTTGCACAACACTTTCAAGTATTTGAAGGATTAGTTGATGAGGCAACATTTTTTAACACAATGCAGTCTAAAATAAATATTTCTAGATCGCGTTTAGATGATGCTATGAGTTTTACCATTATGAGTGAAAACGTATTAGAGGAACCATACGCTGATCAGTATTACAATGTGTACATGAAAGGCGCATTAATAGGTATGTGTATTGATATTTTAATGCGAAAAGAAAGTGATGGAAACAGAAGTATGCTTTCTCTAATGAAAGAATTATCTGCAAAATATGGAAAAGAAAAGCCTTTTGAAGATGATAAATTGATTGCAGAAATTACGGCAATGACCTACCCAAGTGTTGGTGAATTTTTAAAAACGCATGTAGAAGGAGATGTGCCAATTAATTACGAAGAATTTTTTGCAATGGCAGGTTTAAAAATGGGAGCATCTCAAGTAGAAACGAACTATATTTTTGCAGGAGGCCAAAATGTGATCTTTGATGGAGATCAAGAAAAAGGTATCATTTTCTTTTCTCCAATGGTTGAGAAGAATTCGTTCTGGAAATCGCAAGGTGTTTTAGCTGGAGATGTAATTAAGAAAGTGAATGGAACTGATTTAACGTTAGCTAATGCGCAAGGTGTTATTGGTGGTATGTTTGGGTGGCAAGAAGGTCAAGAAATAACAATGGACTTAGAACGTGATGGAAAGCCAATTCTAATAAAAGCAACGTTAACCAAAGCGTATGCATCTGAGGAGAAATTGATGGATGATGAAAACGCAACTGAAAGTCAAAAAGCATTAAAATCAGCTTGGTTAAAGGGCTAATTTAAAATACTTCAATTCATAATAAAAAAAAGGGTTTCCAATGTGGAAACCTTTTTTTATACGCTGTTCTTAGATTTAAAAACCTTCAAAAACACCTAATCCAAAAAGAGCAAAATCATACTTAACGGGATCTTTTGGGTCTAATTGCCTCAATGATTTGTCTAATTCTGCTAAGGCTTTACCATCATTTTGCTTGCGATTTAATAGTCCTAATTTTCTAGCTACATTTCCAGAGTGTACATCTAAAGGACAACTTAATTGCGATGGTGAGAGTGAATTCCAAATTCCAAAATCTACACCTTTAGTATCCGCTCTAACCATCCAACGAAGAAACATGTTAATGCGTTTGGCTGCGGAGTTTTTAAAGGGGTCGCTAATGTGTTTTTTAGTACGTTCTAAATGTGGTTGTTCAAAAAACACATTTTTAAACTGATGAATACTATTTTGAAGAGAAGCTGTATCAGCATATTTTGCAAATAGAGCTTCTAAACCTTTATGTTGTTGATATATGTGTCTCAGGCTTTTTACAAACTGCATTAAATCATCACTATTAAACGTTCTGTGAACAAATCCATTAAATCGTTCTAAGTCCGAATCTTGATGCTGCATAACAAACTCAAAGGGGGAGTGGTCTAGCAATTCCATCATGCGATGTGCATTATTAATAATACTTTTTCTGTTTCCCCAAGCGATTGTAGCCGTTAAGAATGCAGAAATTTCTATATCTTCTTTTTTAGAAAATTGATGAGGAATCTGTATAGGATCACTATCAATAAATTTTGGACTGTTATAGAGAATAACTTTCTCGTCTAGAAAATCTTTTAAGTCTTGTTTTTTTAGTTTCAAGCGATATGTGTTTGTAAATAAGTCAAGTCTACTTATTGTAAACTTGGTTTTCTTGTTCTGCTACTCGAATAAAAGTAGTACGCTTAGTTAACTCCTTTAATCGCTCAGCACCAACATATGTGCAGGTACTTCTCAAGCCACCTAAAATGTCTTGCAAAGTGTTTTTTACATCACCTTTATACGGAACTTCAACAGTTTTCCCTTCACTAGCTCTATACTCAGCAACACCACCAACATACTTATCCATGGCTGTAGAAGAGCTCATCCCATAAAATTGTTTGTATTGTTTACCGTTACGCGTAATAACTTTACCACCACTTTGAGTATGGCCAGAAAACATACCACCAAGCATTACAAAATCTGCGCCTGCGCCAAATGCTTTAGCAACATCTCCAGGAGTAGCACAACCACCATCACTAATTATTTGTCCACCCAAACCATGCGCGGCATCTGCACATTCAATAATGGCAGACAATTGTGGATAACCAACGCCTGTTTTTACTCGCGTAGTACAGACACTGCCTGGGCCAATGCCTACTTTAACAATATCTGCACCTGAGAGAAGCAATTGCTCTACCATTTCACCAGTAACAACATTCCCTGCAATAATGACTTTATCTGGGTATAGTTTTCTTGTCTGTTGTACGAAATTTACAAAATGCTCTGAGTAACCATTGGCTACATCAATACATATAAATTTTAATTGAGGATTGCTTTCAAAAACGGCCTTTAATTTATTAGAATCTTCATTACCTGTACCAGTGCTAATGGCAATAAAATCTTCGAGTCCGTTTGGCGCATCAGAGAGAAAAGAGTTCCATTCTTCAACTGAATAGTGTTTATGAATTGCTGTAAATAATTTAAGTTTTGATAACTCTAAAGCCATTTCAAAAGTACCAACAGTATCCATATTGGCAGCCATGATTGGCACGCCTTTCCAATTCGCGGTACTGTTTAAAAATGTAAAATTACGTTCTAAAGTTACTTGTGATCTACTTTTTAATGTAGAACGTTTTGGACGAATCATTACATCCTTAAATCCTAATTTAATATCATGTTCTATACGCATGTTTGAAGCTAGTGTAAGGTTACTATCAAAAGTACAATTCTTTCAAATAAATACTTGCTTTATATAAGCAGAAGTGTTTTTGTTTTATTAACATTTACTTTATAGCAATCATGCTAATTTCAACATTTACAAATTTTGGTAAATTAGCAACTTCAACAGTTTCCCTAGCTGGTGCAGTGGCTTCATCAAAATACTTTCCGTAAACGTCATTGATTTGCTTAAAGTTATTCATATCACTAATAAATATAGATGATTTAATAACGTTTTCAAAGGTCATATCTGCAGCTTCTAAAACAGCTTTCATGTTTTCCATAACTTGTCTAGTCTCGGTTTTTATATCGTCAATTACAAGTTCCATTGTTTCAGGATGAAGCGCAATTTGACCCGAAGTGTATAATGTGTTTCCTGTTAAAACTGCTTGATTATATGGTCCTATTGGAGCTGGTGCTTTTGTAGTGTGAATTATTTTCTTCATGTTATTTCTCTCATAATAGAGCGTTTGATTACTTTAAACAATACATCAAATTTAATCTATTTTTTTATAATAAACAGCGATATAAAAAGTCTATGTTAATATGTGAAAAGGGTTGAGTTAGAACAATGATATTAGAAATCAGATTAATTTCCTACGCTACGGTCTGCACGTTTACGCTGATCATATTTTAAATCTGAAAGCATACTTGATTTTATACCAATAAAGAAATTCCAAGAACTACGATCACTAAATGGAATCCAAGAAAAATTCATTCGCCAACTCATTAAATCTCGTTCAAAACGTAATTGCGTATACGTAAATCCCTGATTTAAAAAGTCGTAACCAGAGGATGCTCCGACACTCCAACGAGGTGATAAATCCACGTCTCCAGAAAACATAAGTGAATGCGAAGAAATGGCGTTTTCTCTTCGAGTGTTGCCATAATTAGCGGAATATGCCAATCTTAAGTTCCAAGGTATTTTGTAATTATAAAATTCATTATTATTTTCTTTTTCTTCTCCTTTATCGTCGTCAGAGAGTCGTTTGTCTGCGAAATCTTCAGCTCTTCCAAAAAGGTCATCATCTCGCCCTCCTGATCTCACGGACTCTCGAGATGATGACGAGTCTCTCTCTGTGTCTTTGCCTGAAAAACTATCATTAGAAAGCGTATAACTCATGGTTAGATTGGCCGATGTTAAACGAAATAAACTACCACCATTATTAATATTAAAAGTATTTACAACATTGTTATTGCTATCTAAGGCGTAGGGATTTAGAGTCATCCCAAAGTTAATGTTCATTTTGTTATTCAAAATCTGTGTTCCACCACTCACTCTTACAGGGCTTATATTAAGTGAATCAGCTGCCAGATCATAAGCAGTAGAAAAGTTGAGGTTATTTAGAATAAAAACTTTCTCAGGTTCTGTTTTTGTGGAATCTTTAGATTTAATCTTAGCTTCAAAGTTATTACCTATTGATAAGCCTACACTACTAGAGTAGCGATTACTAGGATTTCCGTAAAGTGAATTTTCAAAACGTGTATATTCTACTTCAGAGGTAGTACCATCTGCATCAACAACATCATAGGTCTCGTAATACTGATCAAAGGCTGGTGTAATGGAATAACTCAGAGATGGTCTTACTACATGTCTTATGGCTTGTATTTTTGGATCCTTGCCTTCTTTTTCAAAATTGTACATTCCGTAAACGGTAGTACCAATGCTTGCACCAAAATTATAAGTTAAAAAACGATCAAAACCATTTTGATTTATTGTTACAACTTCTTCGTTTGTCTGGTCGTAATATTTGCTAACGGTTTTAAGCGTCCAGTTTTCTTCTAAATTAGCATTAGCACTCACACTAAAGTAATCAAAAACTTTAAAATTTGTGGTTATTGGTAAGCTATGTTTCATACCAACTTTAGCATCATCAAACATTTCACTTTTACCAAAAATACTGTCATTAGTACTTATAGAATATTCACCTCTAGACGTAACTTGGAAATTAACATTTTGAATAATTCCTTTCTTAGAACCAGTCTTTGGTGCAAATGGATAAATTCTTCCTACAGAGGTCTGTAAGGTTGGTAACGTTAAATTAATATCTCCAGTATTTGTATTCTGACTATGTGATGCTGTTAAGCTTAAATTAACTTGTGGTTCACCCACAAAAGTTTTTGAGTAAGAAACAGAAGAGGCAAGTGTATTGTTTAAAAAGTTAGATTGATTTAATTGATTTACAGATTCTTGATAATACGTGCTACTTCCTAAGTTAACCGAAGCAGAAAAACGAGCATTAGGATTGGCTTTTGCGTCTTGACTATGCGACCATCTCAAATTATAAATAGTGCTTTGACTAAAGTCTGAAAATCCACGTTCACTGTCTAATAAATTTTCGTATCTAAAGCTTATGTTTCCTCGGTATCTATAACGTTTTGCGTAATTGTTTTCAACTCGCAATCCGTAACTACCATTAGTATAATAATCGCCCAAAACAGCTAAATCTAAATGGTCGTTAATTGCAAAATAATAACCGCCGTTTTGAATAAAATAACCTCGGTCACTACCTGTATCTTCTCCAAAGGAAGGAAATATAATTCCAGATGTTTGCTTTTGAGTCATAGGAAAAAAGGCAAACGGCAATGCAATAGGTGTTGGCACACCATAGATTTCCATATATGTTGGTCCTACAATAACTTTTTTGTTAGGGACTAATTTCATCTTTGACGTGACAAACTGGTATTCCGGATCTTCTTCATCCTCAGCCGTTGTAAATCGTCCTCTTTTCATAAAATATACAGAATCATTCTCCTTTTTAGTAATAGGGGAATAGACTTTAAAGCCTTGTTGTTCTGTTCTAGAATTAAATACTAGCGCTTTTTTTGTTTCTGTGTTGAAAACAATAGAATCTGGTTCTATGACATTAGCACCTTGCGTAAAAACCGGTCGTTGAGAATAACCAGTCGAATCTTTTATTCGGCCTGCATAGACTAAATTTTTACTGTAATCAATTTCTATGACACCAGCTTTAATTTCCATGTCTTCATAAAGCACTTCGGCTTCATTGTACATATAAATTTTCTGTGTCCTTTGATTCATAGAAACATAATCGGCAGCTCTATATTTTACAATACCTGTTAAAAACTCTTTCTTTTTTAAGGAGTCATTTTCTGTGCTGTCAGTTTCAGTTGTGTTTACAGGGAGTTTAGCGATATCACTTATACCTATTGTAGTTGTATCCTTCGGTTTTTCTGCCGGAATTGAAGCCTTAGGTTTAGGTAATTCTTGGGCGAAGCTCAAAGTGTTCATAAACACTGTAAAACTCAGGGAAAAAAGTATGTATAATCTATTTGTACGCAATCCTTTTAGATGTATTTTTGTAAAAGTATGGCTCGGTTTTTGAAACGCCAAAAGTACAGTTATTTTTTTGTGATTGATTTATTAAAATCATAAAGTTGAAAAATACGCTGTTACAGTTAAAAACATGTAATAAACCGAGTATATAAATCGTTAATAAAATATGCAAACGAAGCAAAATCACTTAATAGTATTCTTACTACTTTTATTTATAAATTCTTTAACATCTTATAGTCAATTGCATGCGCAAGACGATAAGTTTGTGGTGGTGTTAGATGCTGGTCATGGTGGTCATGATTCTGGTAATGTTGGTAATGGTCATAGCGAAAAAGATATAGCGCTTAAAGTAACTTTAGAGGTTGGTAAATCTTTGGCTAAGAACCCAGATATAAAGGTAATTTATACACGTAAAACAGATGTGTTTGTAGAACTACACGAGCGCGCTAATATTGCCAATAAAGCAGATGCAGATTTATTTGTTTCTATCCATTGTAATGCGCATAGCTCACAAGCCAGTGGAACAGAAACATTTGTATTAGGAGAAAAAAATACAAATAGAAATTTTGAAGTAGCAAAGCGTGAAAATGAAGTGATCTTCTTAGAGGAGAATTTTGAAGAGCATTATGAAGGTTTTGATCCTAATTCCATTGAATCAGGTATTGCCCTTACTATTGAGCAAGAAATTTATGTGGAACAGAGTATTATTTTAGCAAGAAAGATTGAAGATAATTTTATAGGTAAAGCAAAACGAAAAAGTAGAGGTTTAAAACAAGCTAGCTTACTAGTTATTAGAAATACATATATGCCAAGTGTTTTGGTAGAAGTTGGTTTTTTAACTAATAAAAAGGAAGGTAGTTATTTAAATACAAAAGCTGGTCAAACTAAAATGGCGAGTGCTATAAAAACGGCTATTATAGATTATAAAGAAGAACTCGATTTAAATGTTGGTAGTCACTTGTCTATTGCAAATAAGGAAGTCACTACGCCAACTGAAGAAGAAACCCCTCAGATTATTGAAGGCATTACGTTTAAAGTTCAAATTGCAGCGAGTTCAAAACAATTAGAACCAAAATCATATAATTTTAAAGGCTTAAGTGAAATAACTAGAGATAAAGCAGGCAATATCTTTAAATATTATAGTGGTAAAACTTCAGACTATAATAAGATTCAAAATTTGCTAAGCAAAGCAAGAAAAGAATATTCAGGTGCATTTATTGTTGCTTTTAAAGCAGGTAAAAGGATTAGCATGACTGAAGCATTGAAATCTGCTAGTAATTAAGAATATTATTAATATATTTATTCCTAATTTTGTTTTAAACCAAAGAATAGCCCATTGAAAATTTCAAGAGAAGTTAAAACAGCTATACTAGTCATTGCTGGTATCGCTTTTTGCATTTATTTATTTACCTATCTTAAAGGTGAAGATTTATTTGGACGAACTAACACCTACTACACAGAATTCGATTATAACTCATTATCTATGGCTTCGCCAGTAACCGTAAAGGGAAATAAAATAGGTAAAATAGAAAGTATTCAATATGATTTTGAATCGGGTAAAACTAAAGTTGCATTTAACGTTACACCAGAATTAAAATTCTCTATAAATAGTGTTGTAAGATTATACCAAGATGGTTTAATGGGAGGTAATGGTTTAGCTATTGTAGATGCAAATGATGGCAATATAGCTAAAGATGGGGATTTTATTAAATCTGAAATTAAGCCAGGAATGATTTCTTCTTTAGAAAAGAATTTTTCAGGAATTAGTGAAGATTTAGGATCTACATTACGTGCTTCAGATACGCTGTTAACAAATATAAATGCTTTAGTTGAAGATGATTCTGATAACGGATTAAAACAAACCATATCCGAATTAAATTCTACTTTAAAAACTTACAATAGAATTGGTTTAAAAGCGAATAGTTTATTAAATCAACATGATGAGAAACTGGCATCTATTCTAGATAATTTTGATTCAACTACGAAGGAGTTGGCTATCTTAATGAAAGATTTGAATAATGCTAAGTTAGCGAACACAGTTAAAAATTTGGATGAATTAATTCTAAAATTCAACCAATTAGCGTCTGGATTAGAAGCTGGCGAAGGTTCAATGGGCAAGTTGTTGAAAGATGAAAAACTATACAATAATCTTGAAAGTGCTACTAAAGAATTAGAACTTCTAATATTGGATATAAAATTACACCCAGCGCGTTACAGACGTATTTTGTCTAAAAAAGAAATCCCTTACGAGAAACCTACAGAAGCTCAATTAAACAACAATTAGATTATCCAACTCTATGGAATACTTACCAAATATAATTTTTGCAATATTATTAATTGCAGGTATTGGTTATTTTGCTAATAATGTAAAAAAACTAATTCGTAATATTAAATTAGGTCACAAAGTCAATGCAGATGACAATAAATCCGAACGTTGGAAAAACGTTGTAAATATTGCATTAGGACAAAGTAAATTAATAAAACGACCAGTTTCAGGCTTTCTACATGCCATTGTTTACGTAGGTTTTGTGATTATTAATATGGAAGTTCTCGAAATTATTATCGATGGACTTTTTGGAACACATCGTATTGGTCAAGAGTATTTGCCAGCTTCATTATATGGTTTTTTAATTGGTTCATTCGAGGTTTTAGCTGTAATGGTTTTGGTATCTGTCATTATATTCTGGATCAGAAGAAATGTGATTAAAATTAAACGTTTCTTAAGTTCAGAAATGAAAGGATGGCCAAAGAGTGATGGTAACATTATACTTTATTTTGAAGTTGTTTTAATGTGTTTGTTTCTACTGATGAATGCAACAGATACAAGTTTTCAAGCTTCAAACTCTGGAAATATAATTACGCAATTCATAGCACCTTGGTTTAGCGGATTTGAGCTAGAAACTTTACACACCATAGAAAGAATTGCATGGTGGATTCATATTGTAGGTATTCTAATTTTCTTAAACTATTTATATTTTTCTAAACACTTACATATCCTTTTAGCATTTCCTAATGTATATTATGGAAGTGTTGAACCAAAAGGAAAATTCAATAATCTTGAAGCTGTAACTGCAGAAGTAAAATTAATGATGGATCCTGACGCAGATCCTTATGCCGCACCTCCAGAAACGGCAGAGGATGAAGTGCCAGCTAAATTTGGAGCAAGTGATGTTATGGATTTAACACAAGTGCAATTACTTAATGCATACACTTGTACTGAGTGTGGTCGTTGTACGTCGGCATGTCCTGCGAATCTTACAGGCAAGAAATTGTCGCCTCGTAAAATTATGATGGATACTAGAGATCGTCTAGAAGAAGTTGGTAAAAACATAGACCTTAATAAAGGTAAGTTTGTAGATGACGGTAAACAACTTTTAGGAGATTATATTACAAACGAAGAACTTTGGGCATGTACAACTTGTAATGCCTGTGTAGAAGAATGTCCTGTAAGCATCAATCCATTATCTATTATTATGGATATGCGTCGTTATTTAGTAATGGAGCAAAGTGCTGCACCAATGGAATTAAATAACATGATGACTAATATAGAAAACAACGGAGCACCTTGGCCTTATAACCAAATGGATCGTTTAAATTGGAAAGACGAAAACTAATTAGAAAGTTTAAAGTTATACTGTTATAAAGTTGAAGGATTATAAAAGTGGAAAAGTTGATATAAAAATTTTAAAGCTTTTGAACTTTTAACAAAAATCAAATAGAATGAGCGAGCAACTAAAAGTGCCTACTATGGCAGATATGATGGCAGAAGGTAAGCAACCAGAAATTTTATTTTGGGTTGGCTCTGCTGGAAGTTATGATGATAGAGCAAAGAAAATTACAAAAGCATTTGTCAAGATTTTAAACAAAGCAAATGTAGATTTTGCAGTTTTAGGAACAGAAGAAAGTAATACAGGTGATGTTGCAAAACGTGCTGGTAATGAGTTCCTGTTTCAGATGCAAGCCGTTATGAATATTGAAGTTTTAAATGCTTACGAAGTAAAACGCATTGTAACCTGCGATCCGCATTCTTTTAATTGTTTAAAAAACGAGTATCCAAATCTTGGTGGTAATTATGATGTAATTCATCATACACAATATATAGAAGAATTAATATCTGCAGGTCGTTTAACTTTAGATGGAAACACTTTCAAAGGAAAGCGAATTACGTTCCATGATCCATGTTATTTAGGTCGAGCAAACAGTGTTTATGACGCACCTAGAGATGTTCTTAAAAAAACAAATGCGACTTTAGTAGAAATGAAACGTCACAAAGGAACTGCACTATGTTGTGGAGCAGGAGGAGCACAAATGTTTAAAGATGCAGAACCAGGAAATAAGGAAATCAATATTCTTAGAACTGAAGATGCTTTAGAAACACAGCCAGAAATTATTGCCACAGGTTGTCCGTATTGTAACACAATGATGACAGATGGTGTAAAGTTCAAAGAAAAAGAAGCAGATATTAAAGTAATGGATATTGCTGAGTTGATTGCGGAAGCTTAAGATTATTGTACTAAAATTCAATTTATCAAAACCCTCAAATCTTAAAAAATTTTATGTTAGTCGATTTTAACACTTTACCAGAAGAATCAAGAGTTTGGATTTACCAATGTAACCGTTCGTTTTCAGATGATGAACAAGTGCAACTTAAATCGCAATTAGACACATTCATTGAAGCATGGACTGCTCATGGAAAAGATTTAAAAGCAGGTTATAAAATAGTTTATAAGCGATTTATAGTAATTGCTATGGATCAGAGTTTAAATAGTGCAACAGGTTGTTCTATTGATTCTTCCGTAAGTTTTATACAACAGTTAGAGCAACAGTATAAAGTTGATTTAATGGATAAAATGAATGTATCTTATAAACAAGGTGAATTTATAGCTTACAAGCCATTGGTAGATTTTAAAAAAATGGCACAACAAAAGGCAGTATCAAAAAACACTATTGTATTTAATAACTTAGTAACAAACATCGCTGAGTTAAATGAAAATTGGGAAGTACCTGCTAGTGAGAGTTGGCATAACCGATTTATTAAATAACACTTCGTCTAAAAAACTTTCATATTTAAAATAGAATAGTCATTTTTACGGTGACTATCAACCAACAACAAATTTTACGAAGTGGCTACAGACATTTTTTTATTAAATATTTCAGGACAAGATAAACCAGGATTAACATCATCATTAACTAGTGTTTTGGCTGAATATGATGCCAAAGTTTTAGATATTGGTCAGGCGAATATTCACGATACCTTATCCTTAGGTATTATGTTTGAAATAAAATCAGGTAAAAAATCTGCTGCAGTTCTCAAAGATTTGCTATTTAAAGCTTATGAATTAGGCATTAAAGCAAAGTTTAAACCAATTTCATTAGAAGATTATGAAAATTGGGTAAGTCTTCAAGGTAAAGATCGTTATATCGTTACTATTTTGGGAGAAAAATTAGCTGCAGAACAAATATCTGAAGTGACAAAAGTAATTTCAGAAAAGAACTTAAACATCGATTCTATTAAACGTTTAACAGGTCGTTTGTCACTTGTAAAAAAAGCAGAATACCCAAGAGCATCTATACAACTTTCTATTAGAGGAAAAATAAGTGATAAAACGGAGTTTACTTCAAAGTTTATGGAAATTTCTAAGGAATTAGATGTGGATATTGCTTTTCAAGAAGATTCAATGTTTAGACGTAATAGACGTTTGGTTTGTTTTGATATGGATTCAACGTTAATTCAAACAGAAGTTATTGATGAGCTTGCAGAATTAGCTGGTGTTGGCGATGAAGTAAAAGCTATTACAGAATCTGCAATGCAAGGTGAAATCAATTTTAATGAAAGTTTTAAAAGACGAATGAAACTTTTAGAAGGGTTGAGTGAATCAGTTTTACAAGAAGTTGCAGAACGTTTACCAATTACAAAAGGCGCAAAACGATTAATAGATACACTTCACAATTATGGTTATAAAACAGCTATATTATCTGGTGGATTTACTTATTTTGGTCATTACCTTCAGAAAAAATTAGATATTGATTATGTATTTGCTAACCAATTAGAAATTAAAGATGGTGCCTTAACAGGTGGTTATATTGGAGATATCGTAGACGGAAGCAAAAAGGCCGAATATTTACAATTACTCGCAGACGAAATGCAAATAGATATTGCGCAGACTATTGCAGTTGGTGATGGTGCAAATGACTTACAAATGCTTAATCTAGCAGGTTTAGGTATTGCTTTTCATGCCAAACCAAAAGTAAAGGACAATGCCCAGAGTTCAATATCTAGTATAGGATTAGATGGTGTATTATATTTATTAGGATACCACGATCGTCATATCGATTTACTTTCATAATTGTTAATTACCTCGTTTATAAAAGTATCTTAAAGTCTTTATACTTCCTTTAAAATATGCTAATTTGGCACAATATTCGTTATCTAAATAATAAACGAAAAAAGATTGCCAATGCGTTACTTTGCCCTTTTTCTTATGTGCTTGTGTTTTCAAATTAATTTTGCACAAGATCTTTTTAACAATCCGCTTCAAACAAAGGATGCTGTCCAACAAAAAAGATGGGTAGATAGTCTGTACAATTCCATGTCTTTAGAAGAACGAGTTGGACAACTTTTTATGGTGCAAGTGTTTTCAGACAAAGGTAAAACACATGAAAATGGCATTGCTAGTTTAATTAAGAACCATCATATTGGTGGGTTAATTTATTCTAATGGAGGACCAGTACGTCAAGCAAAATTAAATAATGAGTTACAAGCCGCTTCAGATATTCCATTGTTAGTTGGTATGGATGCAGAATGGGGTTTAAGTATGCGTTTAGATTCTACGTATGCCTTTCCTTGGAATATGACACTCGGTGCAATTACGGATAATAAATTAGTAGAACAAACCGGAAGACAAATAGGAGAACATTGTAAACGACTTGGTGTACATTTTAATTTTGCGCCAGCAGTAGATATTAACACAAACCCTAATAATCCAATTATTGGAAACCGTTCCTTTGGTGAGGACAGAGATAATGTAACAGAAAAAGGATTAGCTTTTATGAAAGGTATGCAAAGTGCTGGCACATTGGCTAATGCTAAACATTTTCCTGGTCATGGTGATACTGAAGATGATTCTCATTTAAAATTACCAACGATTAATTTTAGTGCACAACGTATAGATTCTATAGAATTATATCCATACAAAAAGCTTATAAAACAAGGTTTGGCAAGTGTTATGGTTGCACATTTAAATGTACCAAGTTTAGAAAAAAGGAGAGGATTTCCTTCATCATTATCTAAACATATTGTTACAGATATTTTAAAAAAGCAATTAGGTTTTAAAGGTTTAATTTTTACTGATGCTTTAACCATGAAAGGTGCGGCTGATTATGTAGAAAAAGGCGTAGATGGCACAAGAGCTAGAAGTATAGTAAAAGGTGGAGAAATTGATTTAATGGCTTTTTTAGCAGGTAACGACGTTATGCTAATGTCTGAAAATCCTGCAAAAGGTATTGCTAAGCTAGTAGAGGCATTTAACAATGGAACCATAACTGAAGAACGATTGTCACATTCAGTTAAGAAAATATTAATGGCGAAGTACAAAGTTGGACTTAATAATTATTCGCCAGTAGGAATTTATAATTTAAAAAATGATTTAAACAGAATAAAGGACGATGCGCTCTATGAAGAACTCATGGAAAATGCCATTACAGTTGTTAAGAATTCAGATGAATTATTACCAATTAGAGACTTAGAAACTAAGAAAGTGGCCTATGTAACTTTAGGTGATGATAATGGTTCTGTGTTTTTAGACGAATTAAAAAAGTACACTAAAGTACATGAAATCAAAGCGGATCAACTAAATGAGATAATAAATAAACTTCAAAATTATAATACTGTTGTTGTTGGGTTTCATAAATCTAATGCTAATCCGTGGAAAGGATTTAAGTTTTCTCAAAAAGAAATGGCATGGTTGTATGAAATCGCTAGAACAAATACAGTAATACTAGACGTGTTCGCAAGACCTTATGCCTTAAATGATTTATTGTCTGTAGAAAATATTGAAGGCATAGTAATGAGTTATCAAAATAGTAAAATTGCGCAACAAAAATCAGCGCAATTAATTTTTGGTGCATTACCAGCAAAAGGAAAATTACCTGTAAGCACAGGAGAATTTTTTCCAGTAGGTACCGGAGAAACTTATAACTCTTTAATGAGTTTAACTTACGGTTTACCAGAGCGTGTTGGTATGGATTCTCAGCTATTAAGCCGAATAGATTCAGTAGCCAACCATGCTGTAAACGGAAAAATGACGCCTGGTATTCAATTAATAGTAGCGCGAAAAGGTAAGGTGGTTTATAACAAAAACTTTGGTTATCATACCTATTCTAAAAAAAATAAAGTAGATAGTGATGACATCTATGATGTAGCGTCGTTAACCAAGATATTAGCAACCTTACCAGTTTTAATGGAGTTAGAAGAAAGAGGTTCAATTTCTTTAGATGATAGATTGAGCAAGTTAATTCCAGAATATCGAAATACAAACAAAAAGAATGTAACCTTAAAGAAAATGTTATCGCATTACGCGCAACTGAAACCTTGGATTCCCTTCTATTACGCTACTTTAGATACTGTTACTAAAAAGCCTGATCCTAAATATTATAGAAAAACTAGAAGTAGTGAATACAATGTAGAAGTCACTAACACACTTTTTATGCGTAATGACTATCAAGATTCTATACAGAAAATAATTAGAGAAAGTGAATTACTTTCATCTTTACGATACAGGTACAGTGATTTACCTTACTATATTCTAAAGGATTATTTAGAAGGTTTTTATGATAAACCACTTAGCGAAATTACTCAAGATCGTTTTTATAAATCTTTAGGTGCAAATCGTACCACCTATAATCCACGAAAAAAGTTTAGTTTAAAAGATATTGTACCAACTGAAATAGATAATTATTATCGTTACAAAAAGGTACATGGTTATGTTCATGATATGGGAGCAGCTATGCAAAATGGAGTAGGAGGACATGCAGGAGTTTTTAGCAACGCTAATGATGTAGCAAAGATTATGCAAATGTATTTGCAAAAAGGATTTTATGGCGGAAAGCGCTACTTCAAAAACGAAACCGTAGATAAGTTTAATTACTGTTATTATTGTGGTAACAATAATAGACGAGGTATCGGTTTTGATAAGCCTCAGTTAGGCGAAGAAGGTCCAACTTGTGGTTGTTTATCTATGACAAGTTTTGGGCATTCAGGATTTACAGGAACTTACGCTTGGGCAGATCCTGAAGAAGAAATTGTTTATATCTTTTTAGCCAATAGAACGTATCCGCAAGCAGGTAAAAATTTATTATTACGAGAGAATATTAGAACAGAAATTCAACGTTTAATTTATGAAGCCATTATTGATTAACGTCAAATTACGAACGTTAAAAAGTTATTAAAGTTAAATCTTAAGCTCGGTAAAATGGTAACTTTAGATAATTGAAAAATTGAGTGAGAAAGGACTTATATATTATTTCGACTACAGATAAATAATTAGCATTTCAACTTTTAATTTATTACTTAAAACCAAAAATATTACATGAAAATAGGCGTAGTGTGTTACCCAACATTTGGAGGAAGTGGAGTTGTGGCTACAGAATTAGGTATTGAGCTTTCTAAGCGAGGTCATGAAATTCATTTTATTACCTACAGCCAACCCGTTAGACTAGAATTATTGAGTAACAATGTACATTTTCATGAAGTGCACGTTCCAGAATATCCATTATTTCATTACCAACCATATGAATTAGCTTTATCGAGCAAATTAGTAGATATGGTTAAATTATATGGCATTGAGTTATTGCATGTTCATTATGCCATTCCGCATGCTTATGCAGCATTTATGGCACAACAAATGTTAGAAGACGAAGGAATTATTGTTCCTATTGTAACAACGTTGCATGGAACAGATATTACATTAGTTGGTAGTCATCCGTTTTATAAGCCAGCTGTAACATTTAGTATTAATAAATCAGATGCGGTAACTTCTGTTTCGGAGAGTTTAAAGAGAGATACGTTACGTTTATTTGATATTAAAGAGGAAATTCACGTTGTTCCTAATTTTATTGATATTGAGAAACTAGAACATAATTTTACAGATTGTCAGCGTGGTATGATGGCTAACGATAATGAGCGTATTGTCACTCATATCAGTAACTTAAGGGAAGTGAAACAAATTCCAGATGTTATTAAGATTTTCTATAATATTCAAAAGGAATTACCAGCAAAATTAATGTTGGTTGGAGAAGGTCCAGAAAAAGAATCCGCAGAACGCTTGGTTGAAGAATTTGGAATTACAGATCGTGTTGTTTTCTTAGGAAATAGTAATGAAATTGACAGAATTTTATGTTTCAGTGATTTATTTCTATTACCATCAAAAACCGAAAGCTTTGGTTTAGCTGCGCTGGAAGCAATGTCTAATGGAGTACCTGTAATTTCTACGAATACGGGAGGTTTGCCAGAAGTAAATGAAGATGGTTTTTCGGGATATTTAAGTGATGTTAATGCGGTAAACGACATGTCAGAAAATGCAATTAAAATCTTATCTGACGATGATACTTTGAATAAGTTTAAAATTAATGCGAAAATTCAATCTGAAAAATTCGATCTTCGAAATATCGTACCTATGTATGAAAAGATATACGAAGAAACTTTAAAGAAGTTTGTTGTACATTAATTAGACCAAACAGCGTAGCCTTCGCGTTTTAATTCTAAAGTTATTTGCCCTTCTGCTTTTAATGCTTCAGCTCTAGTAAAAAAAGGATCAATATGATTGAATAAGCTAGGACGTAAATATGTACCATATTTTTCAACAATATTAGAAGAAATTTTATAGCCTTTCTTATTTCTATGTCCTGTTTTATGCTGAAGAAATCGTTCTTTAGGCGTTTTACTCGTCATGCCAACATATAAACATTCTAAAACACCGTTAAACTGCGGATTTGCTTTTCTAAACTTCGTATTTTCTGTAAACACACGTTTAGAAAGTTCTATAACGTAGATGGTGTAAAGGTTTTTTGGCATTATTTGTTAATCTTCTGTTGAGATAACTTCATTTTGTATTAATAAATAATCTTTAAAGTTTTCTTTTATTATTTTAAAAACATATGTTGGATGATATTCAAATCGATGTGTAAAGTAATTACCTTTATAGTCAATTATAACAAATCCTCCACAAGGATAAGGAGCTATAAAGAATGTATTTTCAATAATCATGTCAGGATCTTGAATCCATTGAATTTCTGAGCCAAAACCTCGAATTTCAGCATTTAGCTGATTCACAAAAATGTGATTTCCAATATTTAATTTTTTTGATTTACGTTGATATTTTGTATAATCATTCTTAAACATTATTCTATAGTCCAGAGTAGAACATTGATCATTCTTAGGAAGATAATGTATAATCAATAATTTTTTGTCATCGTAGTCAACCTCTTCTGGTAATGAAAATTTAGTCCTTATAGAATCTAAAAGACTTGTTGATATTTTTCCTTTACGAAATCTTAATGTATTAACATATATTAAAAGTGAATCTGTTTGAAATTTTAATTTTCTTAAATAACTGGTTTCTTCAACGTTATCATACTCAGATTTTGTGATTATCGTTAAGCTGTCATTAGCATAAACAATTTTTTTTTGACAGAAAGCAAATTGAAATACAGAACAGAAAAATATTATTATAGTTATCTTCATAAAATAATTGAACGCTTAGCTGCAAATGATGTTATTCATCCAATTTATTAAAAATAAATTATTTATTAAGTAAAAATGCTTTTAAATCTTCATAAGAACTCGCTTTAATAGCTACTTTTTCTTTATCCATTACTGCTTCAATTTGTGGTGGTAAAGGCACTGATTCTTCAATAACCTCTTCAACTACATCTAAGAATTTTGTTGGGTGTGCTGTTTCTAAAAACACCACATGTGCATCATTATTTTCTAGGTATTTTTTTGCACCTAAATAACCAACAGCGCCATGTGGATCAGCAATATAATTATAGTCTTTATAGATTTCTAGTAAAGCTTCTTTGGTCGCTTGGTCTGTAAAACTATAAGAAGATAGGTTTGCCTTTAGCGTATCAAAGTCATTATTGTGTAATTCTTGTATTCTGATAAAATTACTAGGATTACCAACATCCATAGCATTACTAATGGTTTGTACGGATGGTTTTGGGTTGTAAGTTTGAGAAATCATATAATTTACAACCGTATCATTTGCATTATTAGATGCAATAAAGTGTTTAATAGGTAAACCTAATTTTTGCGCAACCATACCAGCACAGATATTTCCAAAGTTTCCGCTTGGTACAGAAAATGCAATCTCTTTATGCTTAGATTTTAATTGTTTATAGGTAAACATAAAGTAAAACAACTGTGGTAACCAACGCGCAATATTTATTGAATTTGCAGATGTTAGTTGCATTTTACTTGTTAATTCTTTATCCATAAAGGCACGTTTTACCATGTCTTGGCAGTCATCAAAAACACCATCTACTTCTAAGGCTGTAATATTTTGTCCTAGAGTTGTTAATTGCTTTTCTTGTATGTCGCTTACTTTACCACTTGGATAAAGGATAACTACATTAACACCTTTTACACCAAGAAAACCATTAGCAACAGCGCCTCCTGTATCTCCAGAAGTTGCTACTAATACCGTAACATCGTTAGTGTTAGTTTTGTTGAAATAGCCTAAACATCTCGCCATAAAACGAGCGCCAACATCTTTAAAAGCCATTGTAGGACCATGAAACAATTCTAAGGTTGAAATATTTTCATTAATCTCAACAACAGGAAAATCGAAATTTAAAGTTTCCTCAACAATCGTTTTTAGTACATCTTCTGGAATTTCAGGAAGTATAAATTGTTTAATCGCTTCAAATGCAATTTCTGTATTAGATTTGTCTTCAATAGTTTCAAAAAATGAAGGGTCTAAAGGCGTAATTGATTCAGGAAAATATAAACCTTTATCTGGTGCAAGTCCACGGACTACAGCATCTGCAAAAGTTGTAATGGGTGCTTTTTTATTTAAAGAGTAATAGTTCATTGTATTATATTATTTTTTTCGACAGAATTTGGTAATTATTTAACTCAGTCTTCAGTCTTCAGTCTTCAGTCATCAGTCTTCTGTAATTTCTACAAAATTCTAATTCCTTCGGTATTAATTTTAGAAACATAAGTTTCAAATTTGATATCTGTATTTGAGTAGACCTTTCGAATGGCTTGTTCTACCGTTTTGGCGGTAGCTTCACTTTTACTAAGCATAAAAATTGAAGGACCAGAGCCAGAAATTGCACAACCTAAAGCTCCTGCTTCTAATGCAGCAGATTTTACGTCATCAAAATGCGGAATCAATTGTTTTCTATAAGGTTCTATAACCACATCATTTAATGATTCTTTTATTAAATCGTAATCTGAAGTGTGTAAGCCATGTACCAAACTTCCAACATTTGCCCATTGAGTAATGGCATTTTCTAAAGGAATTTCTTTTGGCAATATGGCTCTAGATTCTGATGTTTTAATTTCAATCTGTGGATGAATTAATGTTGCAAATAAATCAGAAGGTGTTGGTAATTCTAATACCTTTAATGGACAAGCACTTTTTACTAATGTAAATCCTCCAAAAATTGCAGGCGCTAAATTATCTGCATGCTCACATTTACTAGCTAAGGCTTCGCCTTTCATGGCGAAATTTGTAAGCTCAGTATTGGTTAATGGTTTTCCTAGTAATTCATTCATACCAAAAACACTACCTGCAGCACTTGCTGAACTACTGCCAATTCCACTACCTGGTTTTATCTTTTTATAAATTTCAATTTCGAATCCGCAATCTGGCTGTAACGCATCGTACATTGCTAATGCCGAAACACCAGCAACATTCTTTTCTGCTTCAAACGGAAGGTCGTAGCCTTCAATCTTCGTGATTTTAATTCCTTTTTCTTCTGTTTTTCTAATAACCATTTCATCTCCTATGGTATCTAAACAAAAGCCAAGTACATCAAATCCACAAGCGACGTTAGCGACTGTAGCAGGCGAAAATATTTTGATTTCGTTTTTCATGTTTATTTTCCGCAAAAGCGGTAATCATTAATTATTAGCAATTCTTATAATATCTGCAAACAAACCAGAAGCCGTAACATCTGCACCAGCACCAGCACCTTTAATAATCATGGGTTGTTCTGGGTAACGCTGAGTGTAGAACATTACAATATTATCTTTTCCTTTTAAGTTGAAAAAAGGATGACCTTCAGGTATTTCTTTTAAACCTACTTTTGCTTTTCCGTCGTTAAACTCGGCTACAAATTTGAGTTGACAATTATTGTCTTCAGCAGATTTGAATAAACTTTGATAATAAGCTTCATCAGTTTTCAGGGTTTCAAAGAAATCATCAACAGAAGATGCATTCATTGCACCATCAGTTAAGAAATTATCACTCTCTAAATCGGAAAGCTCAATAGCGTGTCCGCTTTCTCTAGCTAAAATTAAAACTTTACGTGCTACATCAATTCCGCTCAAATCAATTCTTGGGTCAGGTTCTGTATAACCTTCTTCTTGTGCTTGTTTTACGACATCATAGAATGTAGTTTCAGCATTAAAGTTATTGAATATAAAGTTTAAACTACCAGATAAAACAGCTTGAATTGTATTGATTTTATCTCCAGAAGTTATTAAATGACTTAATGTGTCAATAACCGGTAAACCTGCACCAACATTGGTTTCAAATAAGAATGAAGCATTGTATTTACGCGATAATGTTTTTAACTCATTATAATATTCAATATTACCAGAACATGCAATTTTATTACAAGCGACAACAGAAATACTTTGTTTTAGATATTCGCCATAAATGTTAGAAACCGCTTCGTTTGCAGTAATATCTACAAAAACAGAGTTTCTTAAATTTAAGGATTTTGCATGTTGAAAGAATCCGTCTAAACTCGCTGTTTCCCCAGCGTCTAATTGCTCTTTCCAGTTTTTAAGATTAATTCCTTCATCATTCACAACCATTTTTCGAGAGTTAGATAAACCTGCAACTCTTAGATTGATTTTAAAGTTTTCTTTAACGTAGGCTTTTTGTTGTTTTATTTGTTCAATAAGTCGTTCGCCAACATTACCAACACCAGTAATAAATAAATTAATTTGTTTCGTTTTTATTTCAAAAAACTGTTCGTGTAAACTATTTAAAGCCTTTTTCACATCATTTTTATGAATTATAGCAGAAATATTACGTTCAGACGCACCTTGCGCAATCGCTCTAATATTTACGTTGTTCTTGCCAAGCGTACTAAACATTTTGCCGCTAATTCCTTGATGACTTTTCATTTTATCGCCAATTACCGCAATAATAGATAAATCCATTTCAACAACAATTGGGTCTATTTTCTGTAATGCAATTTCGTATTCAAAAACCGTATCAATAACCTCTTTTGCGCGTTGTGCATCATTTGCCGAAATTCCGAAACATATAGAATGCTCTGAAGATGATTGTGTTATTAATATGATATTGATTTTCTCTTGAGCAAGCGTTTCAAAAAGACGTTTACTAAATCCAGGAACACCAACCATACCATTACCTTGTAAGGTTAGTAAAGCAATGTTTTCAATATTACTAATTCCTTTTACAGGCGAATTATCTGCATTAACGGTGTTTTTAGTAATTGTTGTACCAATAGCTTCTGGTTCCATTGTGTTTTTAATTACAATAGGAATTTCCTTCTTAAGCACTGGCATTACTGTAGGAGGATATAAAACTTTTGCACCGAAATGTGATAGCTCCACAGCTTCTTGATAAGATAATTCAACAATAGGAGAAGCCTGTTTTACCAGTTTAGGGTTTGTAGTGTACATACCACTAACGTCTGTCCAGATTTGTAATTCGTCAGCATCCATAGCAGCAGCAATAATAGCAGCTGTATAATCGGATCCACCACGACCTAAAGTAGTAATTTCGCCATGTGTAGATTTTGAAACAAAACCAGGAAACAATACTATAGCATTAGAGTTAGATTTAAAAAACTCTTGAATATTAGAATTGGTAACTTCAAAATTTACAATAGCATTATTAAAGTTAGAATCTGTAATAATTACTTCTTGTGAGTTTTTTAGAGTAGCATCTAATTGTCTAGACTTAAGCGTATGATAAATTATTGTAGAAGACAATGCTTCGCCAAAACTTAATAATTTATCTTTTGTCTGAGGTGACAACTCGTTAATGAGGTATATACCATTAAGTAGACTTTTTAATTCGTTTAATTTATCAGAAACTATTTCACGTAATTTATCTTGATTTACCTTTAACTCATTGTTCTGATTTGAATTTTCAAATAAGCCGTCAATCACTTTATTATGTATAGACCAGATGACATCGTATTTCAGTTTGTAATCTTCGTTTTTAGCACAAGCTAAATTTGCAGCTTCTAAAAGTTTGTCTGTGATACCACCAACGGCAGAGACTACAACAGCAATATTTGTGTTTTTAGATTGTTGATCTAATATATTTATAACTTTATTTATGTTTTCGGCTGAACCTACTGATGTTCCACCAAATTTAAGGACTTTCATATTTTATATAATTTAAGAGAATAAAATGTCTGTATAGACAAAAAGGGACGGAAAGCATATTATAAATTACCCCAAAGGGTAATAATAGTTGAAATAAAAAACATAGAAATAGACATACCGAATGTATGTGAGATTGTATTTTCTGATATGTTTATTTTTTTCGTCATTACATGTCAAAAGTATTATTTTTACAGTAATAAAAAAACTAATTATTCCTTTTTAAGGAATTTGTAAAAAAGGGCTAGTCTTTGCAATTAAATTGAATTATTGCTAGCATTTTACAACTTGTGTTAAACAATTCACATGTAACAATCACTATGTTGAAATAAATTCTCAAAATGAGTTTATTTATAATGTTACAGGTAATCACTTTAAAATTATAACTAGTAAAATGAAATTATTTTCTAAAGAACAAATTTATGAAGGCGATAAACTAACTACAGAACGTCAAAAAATAACATCAACAGATTTAATGGAACGCGCGGGAATTCAGATTTTTAACTGGATTCACATGCGTATGCAAGGCGCTCAAGTACCAATCCACGTGTTCTGTGGAATAGGTAATAATGGAGGCGATGGTTTAGTGTTAGCAAGGCATTTAGTAACTCATGGCTATAATGTGGTCACTTATATTGTCAATTGTAGTGATAAACGATCTAAAGATTTTTTAATTAACTACGATCGTATAAAAAATGTTACGAAGGATTGGCCTAAAATGTTGAGTTGTGAAAATGATTTTTCTGAAATAGTTATAAAGGAGGAAGATATAATAGTAGATGCTGTTTTTGGGATTGGTATAAATCGTCCGCCAAACGATTGGGTAAAAGCCCTTTTTGAGCAATTTAGAATTTCTAAAGCGTTTACGTTATCAATTGATATACCTTCAGGATTATTTACAGACAAAAGAGTAGAAGATGAAAAGGATGTTGTTAATGCCAATTACACCTTAAGTTTTCAATCGCCTAAATTAGTGTTCTTTTTACCAGAAACAGCAAAATACACAGTACAATGGGAAGCTTTAGATATTGGTATTGATCGCGATTATTTAATAAAAACAGACACAGAAGTAGAGCTTATTTCAAAACATGAAGTATTACCACTTTATAAGCCAAGACAAAAGTTTTCTCACAAAGGAGAATTTGGACATGTCATGATTTTAGGAGGAAGTTATGGCAAAATCGGAGCTGTAAATTTAGCGAGCAGAGCAGCTTTAGGTTCTGGAGCAGGTTTAGTTACAGCATATACTCCAAAATGTGGTTACCATAGTTTACAATCTGCAATACCAGAAATAATGGTCATTACAGATAGTGATGAAACTCATATTTCTAATATCAGTTTTGATTTAGATCCAACAGTTATTGGAGTAGGAGTAGGGCTAGGTACTTCTGGGAGAACAATAAAAGCTTTTGAAGCTTTCTTAAAAGAAAATAAAAGCCCATTAGTTGTAGATGCAGATGGTCTTAATATTTTATCTAAAAAGAAAGCGTTATTAAAATTACTACCAGAATTTACCATCCTCACACCACATCCTAAAGAGTTAGAGCGTTTAATTGGTAAATGGTCAGATGATTTTGATAAATTAAAAAAGGTAAAAGCATTCTCTAAAAAATATAATCTGATTGTAGTTATAAAAGGTGCAAATACTATAACCGTTTTTCAAGATAAATTTTACATAAATACAACAGGAAATCCTGGTATGGCCACAGCAGGAAGTGGCGATGTTTTAACCGGAATAATATGTGGTTTAGTTGCACAAGGCTATGAGCAGTTATCTGCAACTATTTTTGCGGTTTATCTACATGGCAAAGCAGCAGATCTTCAACTCGAAGACTATGGTTATCAAAGTTTAATTGCGAGCCATATCATTGAAGGTGTGAGTAAAGCATATATTGATTTATTTAAAAAACCAGAGCCGCCACAAGAAGAACAGCCAGACGAAAAACCAAAACAATAATCATAAAAAAAAGCCAAACAGTTAAAATGTTTGGCTTTTTAATGCTTCTATTATGAATAATTTAAATTTCTAATTCGTTAAATAATTCTATTAAGCTCGGGCTTGATGGTCTTGGTGCATCAGCACTTACAATATTACCATTTGGGTCAATTAAGATAAATCGAGGAATTCCATTAATTTTATAGTTTTTGATGAAATCAGATCGGAAACCATTATCTGCATACAACTGAATTCCGCTTAATTCTTTATCTACAATCATTTTTTTCCAACCTTGATATGCAGCAGCTGCATCATTTTTGTAACCACGACCATTATCTACAGAGATACTTACAAACGCAATGTTTTTACCATGATATTGCTTTTCAATCTTCTTAAGAGATGGAATTTCTCTAATACAAGGAGGACACCAAGTAGCCCAAATATCAATATAAACGTATTTACCTTTTAAATCTGAAAGTGACATTGTGCCACCAGCATAGTTTTCATAATTTTCAAAAGTTGGAGATATAGATCCTTTAGGTAATGCACCAATAATGGCAAATTTAGAACTCACAAACTGATCTATCTGCTTTACTGTGCGATCTACGTTCTTATCCATTAATGCCAAATGGGTAGAATCCACAGCAGGATATTTCTGTTTTAAATCTTGATAAGCAGATTGGTAATCTTCTAACGCTTTTTCAACATCTTCTTTACTACCTTTAGAAACAAGGTCTTCAGTAAAATAATCCTTACCCATAGTGTAGGATTTTAAAGAAAAGTTATTTGTATCAGCGCCATCACCTTTAAAAACCATAGAATCAATAAAAGATTCATAATCTGTTTCAAAAGAAGAAGAATTATCATTCTCTAAATAAATAGTTCCATATTCTTTACCATGCTGAAGATTGTAATCACCTGCTACAACTTTCAATGTATCTGAAAAAGAACCATCATCATTTAATGTAATCAGTTTTTCGTAGCTCTTACCTTTAAAAATTTTAAGCGTTTTACTTTCATCTGGATTTTCAATTTTTCCAGAAAGTGTAACGTAATCTTTAGGTTCACCTTTACATGCTACTAATGTTACGGCAGTAACTAGTAATAATAATCTTTTCATTTTTAAAATTTTTATTCAAACGCAAAAATAAGCATTAATCGTTAAATAAAAAGTACCAATGAATTATTAACAAAACCTTGTAAACTGTAAAATTATTCTCAATTTTGAGTACTAAATAATTTTAAATAATGAATAACTATCATACTATCTCTTCAGACGCTTTAGATATTGTAACCATTTACAATATTTTTTACAAAAATAAAAAGCTAAAACTTTCTGAGGAGTCTATAAATAACATTCAAAAATGTAAATCATATTTAGATCATAAATTGGCGAGTAATAAAAAGCCAATGTATGGGATTAACACAGGTTTTGGTTCTCTATATAATGTGAAAATTTCTGATGAAGACTTAAGTCAATTACAAGAAAACTTAGTTATGTCTCATGCTTGTGGAACTGGAGAACGTGTACCAGAATCTGTAGTTAAAGTGATGTTACTATTAAAAATACAGTCCTTAAGTTATGGACATAGTGGAGTACAATTAGCAACCGTAGAACGCTTAATAGAATTTTTTAATAACGATATATTTCCATTTGTATTTACACAAGGATCATTAGGTGCTTCTGGAGATTTAGCACCTTTGGCGCATTTAGCTTTGCCTTTATTAGGAAAAGGAAAAGTGGTACATAAAAATAAAGAATATGAAGCCGCTCAATTATTAGAAGAATTCAATTGGGAGCCTATAACCCTCGAAGCCAAAGAAGGCTTAGCACTACTAAATGGCACACAATTTATGAGTGCCTATGGTGTATATTTATTATTAATGTCTCATAAAACATCGTATTTAGCAGATATAATAGCTAGTATTTCTTTAGATGCTTTTGATGGTCGTTTAGATCCATTTCATGATTTAGTGCATGCCGTTCGTCCTCATCCTGGACAACGAAAAGTAGCCAGACGTTTTAATGAATTTTTAAAAGGAAGTGAGCTTATTGCTCGTGAAAAAGAACATGTACAAGATCCTTATTCGTTTCGTTGTATTCCACAAGTGCATGGTGCAACAAAGGATACGTTAGATTTTGTAGAAAAAGTAGTATTAACAGAAATCAATTCGGTTACTGACAATCCTAACATTTTTCACGAAGAAGATTTAATTATTTCTGGTGGAAATTTCCATGGTCAACCGCTAGCATTAGCTTTAGATTACCTAAAAATTGCGATGGCAGAAATAGGAAATATCTCAGAAAGACGTGTGTTTCAACTCGTTTCAGGTTTAAGAGGATTACCTGCTTTTTTAGTGGATAATCCAGGATTAAATTCAGGATTTATGATTCCGCAATACACAGCAGCTAGTATTGTAAGTGCAAATAAACAATTGGCTACTCCAGCAAGTGTAGATAGTATTGTGTCTAGTAATGGCCAAGAAGATCATGTAAGTATGGGCGCAAACGCAGCTACGCAAGCTTACACGTTAGTGAAAAATGTAGAACGTGTTATTGCCATAGAATTAATGAATGCGTCGCAAGCTATAGAATTTAGAAGACCACTTAAAACCTCTCCTTTATTAGAGTCCTTTTTAGAGCAATACAGAAAAGTGGTGCCTTTTATAAAAGTAGATGAAGTGTTACATGATGATATTCAAGCGTCAATTCAATTTTTAAAAGATGTGGATATTGAAATTGAAGAATTGTTTTTAAATTCTTACGATTTAAAATAAATTCAAAAATATATTTTAAAAGGTTTGAAAATTACCTTCTTAAGAATTGTTTTAAGTTTTTTGGTACTAATATTATGACTTCATTGGTAGTATCAAAAATAGGTAATGGGAGAGATATAAATTCTTTACTATCATTTTAGTGTCAATTTTTATCCATTAACATTATGTGTAAACTATAGTAGGTAGCTCATAACTTAATATTATTACTGCTGCCTTAGTTATTTTATTTATTCTACGTTAACAAGGTTATAGCTTTCAGTTGCTTTTTCAATCAAGTATAATTCTGTTATGATATTTAAGAATTTCTTTTTTGAAATAAAAGAGGATATTAAACCTTTGTTAAAAAAAAGAATGAACGTTCATTTTTTGATTATTTTTATCAATGAATTTAAGAAAATGGCAAAACTTCAAAAAAGTATAGATAAACGTAACGCCCTTGTAAAAGCCACAATTGAGTTGGTAAATAACAATGGATTTCACGCAACACCTATGAGCAAAATAGCTAAAATGGCTAACGTGTCTCCTGCTACTATTTACTTGTATTTTGAAAACAAACAAGATTTGGTTAATCAAACATATATTGATGTAAAAGCAGAATATACCAATTTTGCTTTTAGTACTTATAATCACGCAATGCCAGTTGAAGAAGGTTTTAAATTGATATGGAATCGTATAGCCGACTTTAAACTAAAGGAATCCAAAAATGCTCTGTTTTTAGCACAATGTGATAACACACCAATGATTGATGAACAGAGTAGAAGGGAAGGAATAAAACATTTACAACCGTTACTAGATCTCTGGGAACGTGGCAGGCAAGAAGGTATAATAAAACCTTTATCGGATTATTTACTGTACGCTTATGCTATAAATCCATTATCGTTTTTAATGATTATGCAAAGACGCGGTGTATTTCAATTAGATAGAATTCACTTAGAAGAAGCTTATGAATCTGCTTGGAGCAGTATAAAAGTTTGTAAATAAATGAAGAAGACAGCAATTATTTTAGGTGCATCAGGATTAACAGGTGGTTTATTATTAGACCAACTGATTAATAACGATCGCTATGAAAGCATCAAGTTGTTTTCACGTTCTAAAATTGAAGGGTTACCAAGTAAAGTCAAACAGTTTATTGGAGATTTATTAGAAATCGAGCAATTTAAAAGTGATTTTACAGGTAACCAAGTGTTCTGTTGTATAGGTACAACCAAAGCAAAAACACCAGATAAAGTATTATTTAAAAGAATAGACCACGGTATTCCTGTTTCAGCAGCGAAATTAGCTAAAGCCAATGGTATTGAATCTTTTTTAGTCATTTCAGCTTTAGGTGCAGATGCGAATAGTAATGTGTTTTACAATAAAACAAAAGGCGAAATGGAACGTGATATTTTAAAACTAGATTTAAAGAGAACGTTCATTTTTCAACCATCATTAATTGGTGGAGACCGCAAAGAAAGTCGCACTTTAGAAGATATTGGAAAAGCTATCTTTAAAGTTATTCAGCCTTTATTCTTAGGAAAATTAAAGAAATATAAAATCACAGATCCTAAAAATATGGCTGAAGCTATGATAAATCTAGCAAATAGCACAAGTTATTCTGATGTTGTTATTACTTCGGAGGATATTAAAAGAATTACAACAAACAATTAAAAATTACATGGAATTATTAGATAAATTAAACTGGAGATATGCAACAAAATCAATGAATGGTAATGTTGTGCCAGAAGAAAAAGTAGAACGAATTTTAGAAGCAGCTCGTTTAGCAGCAACCTCAAGCGGTTTGCAACCGTTTGAAATTACAGTAGTTAAGAATAAAGAATTAAAAGAAAAAATTAGAGAAGTGGGTTGGAACCAGTCTGTGATTACAGAAAGCTCTCACCTACTCGTTTTTGCAGCTTGGGATACTTATACAGAAGAACGTATTAATTATATGTTCGACCTAACTAATGAAATACGTGGTTTCAAAAGCGAAGGCTGGGAAAATTACCGTCAACAATTATTAAACTCGTATCCTCAAAAAGATGCAGAAGAGAATTTTAATCACGCAGCCAAACAAGCTTATATAGCACTTGGTCACGCTTTAATTGCAGCAGCTTACGAAAGTGTAGATGCTACACCAATGGAAGGTTTTGATGCGGAAGCGGTAGACCAAATACTAGGTTTACGTGCTAAAGGGTTAAGAAGTACCGTTTTATTACCATTGGGTTACAGAAATGAAGATGAGGATTGGTTGTCTGGACTCGTAAAGGTTAGAAAACCAATGAAAGATTTAGTAACAACTATCGATTAAAAAAGAAAAATTATGACTAAAACAATAGTATTAAATAATAGACCCAAAGGAAAACCTACACTTTCAAATTTCGAATTTGTTGAAGAAGATAAAACACTAACAATCTCCGATAGTGAGATTCTATTAGAAGCCGTTTATGTTTCTGTAGATCCTTATTTAAGAGGAAGAATGAGTGACGCAAAATCTTACGTTCCGCCTTTTAAATTAAACGAACCTGTACACTCTGGTGTCGTGGCTAAAGTTTTAGAATCTAAAAACGAAAAATTCCAAGTTGGAGATTACGTTTCTGGTATGCTAAACTGGTCTACTCAACAAGTGTCTAATGGTGAAGTCTTAAATAAAGTAGATCCAGAAAAAGCACCTTTAAGTACTTATTTAGGTGTTTTAGGTATGACAGGTCTAACAGCTTATTTAGGATTAACCGAAATAGGAAAACCTAAAAAAGGTGAAACTATATTTGTCTCAGGAGCTGCAGGAGCAGTTGGTAGTGTTGTTGGACAAATAGCAAAAATACTAGGGTTACGCGTTATTGGTATTGCTGGTACAGATGAAAAAATCGAGATGCTAAAAAGTAAATTCGGTTTTGATGAAGGTATCAATTACAACACCACTAAAAATATGAAAGCTGCAATTGCAGAAGCTGCACCAAATGGTGTCGATGTGTATTTTGATAATGTTGGTGGACCTATTTCGGATGCGGTTTTATTCAGTATAAATCAGTTTGCAAGAATTATAATTTGTGGTGCCATTTCGGTTTATAATGAAACTGAATTACCTACTAGTTTAAGTGTTCAACCATTTTTAGTAAAAAACAGTGCGTTAATGCAAGGTTTTATAGTCAGTAATTATGCTGAAAAATTCCCAGAAGCGATACAAAAATTAGCAGGTTGGTTAGCCGAAGAAAAATTAACCTATACCGAGACTATCATTGATGGTTTCGATAATATTCCTCAAGCTTTTATCGATTTATTTGAAGGTAAAAACAAAGGAAAAATGATTGTGAAAATATAATAACCAAAAAAGAAAAAGAAGATGAACAATTTTGATTTTAAAAACCCAACCAAAATTATTTTTGGAAAGGATACTATAGAAAAAGTAAACCAAGAAATTCCTGCAGATGCTAAAGTATTATTACTTTATGGTGGAGGAAGTATTAAGAATAACGGAATTTACGACCAAGTAAAAACCGCTTTAGCAGACCTTGATGTCACTGAGTTTGGAGGTATTCCTGCAAATCCAGAATACGCAACTTTAATGGATGCTTTAAAAGTTATAAAAGAGGAAAACATTACCTATTTACTAGCAGTTGGTGGTGGATCTGTAATTGATGGAACTAAATTTTTATCTGCAGCAGCAGTTTATGATGGTGATACACCTTGGGATATTTTAACTAAAAATATTAGAACCGAAAAAGGAATGCCTTTTGGAACTGTATTAACCTTACCAGCAACAGGATCTGAAATGAATTCTGGAGCAGTTATCACAAGAAAAGAAACTAAAGAAAAACTAGCCATGGGTGGACCAGGTTTATTTCCTGAGTTTTCTATTCTAGACCCTCAAGTGATTACATCTATTCCAGAACGTCAATTAGCAAACGGTTTAACCGATGCCTTTACACACGTTTTAGAACAATACATGACGTATCCTATTGGTGCATTATTACAAGACCGTTTTGCAGAAAGTATTTTACAAACCTTAATAGAAGTAGCACCAACAGTTTTAAAAGACCCAACAGATTATAAAGCAGCTTCAAACTTTATGTGGAGTTGTACAATGGCTCTAAATGGATTAATCCAAAAAGGTGTACCAACGGATTGGGCAGTACATGCTATTGGTCACGAATTAACTGCTTTATTTGGTATTGATCACGCACGTACGTTAGCAGTAATTGCACCAAGTCACTACAAGTTTAATTTTGAATCTAAAAAAGAAAAACTAGCACAATATGCTGAACGTGTTTGGAATATAACTGAAAGTAGCACAGACGATAAAGCCTATGCTGCTATTGAAAAAACAGTCGATTTTTTCCATGAATTAGGTATTGATACAAAGTTATCAGATTACACTAAAGATTATGAAGGAACAGCAGAAGAAATTTCTGAACGTTTTACAAAACGTGGGTGGACGAAGTTAGGTGAACACCAAAGCTTATCTCCAGAAAAGGTAGAGAAAATAGTCAAAATGGCTTACTAAATTTAATAGTCTGATTTGAGTGTAGTTAAAATGCTATAATGGCAAAATTTCTAAGGTTTTTAGCTATGCTCAAACTGACACTATTAATAGTATAAAAAATTTAAAAAAAATGAAACTAGGAAGTTCAATAGCAGTGATGCTAATACTTATTGCAGCATCTAGCTGTAAAGACAAAACAAACATTGTCCCTACTGAAACTGTTTTAAAAAATAGAACAGAATTAAAAAAAGAAAAAGAAATGAACATATTATTTGTATTAACATCTCATGATAAACTAGGAGATACAGGAAAAAAAACAGGATTTTGGGTTGAAGAGTTCGCAAATCCATATTACACATTATTAGATAAAGGTGCTAAAATTACAATTGCAACGCCAAATGGTGGTGCTGCTCCAATTGATCCAAGTAGTGATTCGCCAGATGCTGCAACAGAAGATACTGAGCGTTTCAATAAAGACGAAGAAACTAAAGCATTAATTGCAAACACACATAAGTTAGCAGATATGAATGCAGACGATTTTGATGCCGTATTTTATCCTGGAGGTCATGGACCATTATGGGATTTAGCAAACGATGAAACGTCAATTGCCTTAATCGAAAAATTTAATGTACAAGAGAAGCCTGTTGCATTTGTATGTCATGCTCCTGCTGCATTAAAAGATGTTAAAGGAATAGATGGAGAACCATTAGTTAAAGGTAAAAAAGTTACTGGTTTTACAAATACAGAAGAAGATGCTGTTGGCTTAACGAAGGTTGTTCCATTTTTAGTTGAAGATATGTTAAATGAAAATGGTGGAATTTACTCTAAAGAAGAAGATTGGGCAGCTTACGCTATTCAAGATGGTAATTTAATTACTGGACAAAACCCAGCATCTTCTGAGTTAGTTGCAGAAAAATTAGTAGCGAGCTTAAAGTAGTTCTACTAATTTATTAGTAAAAGGTTATCATTTGTTGATAACCTTTTTTTATTTAAAATAATGAAATATAACTTTATACAATGTTATAAAAGCTAAAATGTAAGAGACTAAATCTTAGAATATAATGTATGTTTTATTCTTTTGAAAACGTAAAATAGAACGTTGTACCTTTACCTTCTTCACTTTCTAACCATATGGTTCCATTGTAAAAATTGACAATCTTTTTAACAATTGATAAACCAATTCCAGATGAAGACCCAGTGCTCTCTAATTTTGTAAAGACTTTAAATATTTTATCGAAGTAATTACTATTAATTCCTATACCATTGTCTTTTACATAAAATTCATAAATATCTCCTTTGTCAAGATAACCAACATCGATAGTGCCATTTTCCTTGTCAGTGTACTTAATTGCATTTTGTATGAGGTTTTGAAATACTTGTTTAAAACGCCACGCATTACCAGTTAAACTTGGTAAGTTTTCTTGTATTGTAATTTTTGTAGTTTCTGGTATTAGCATGGTTTGTAATACTTCATCTACAATGATATTAAAATCTATTAGGGCATCTTGTGCATCTAGTTTATTAATAGTAGAATAGTCTAAAATACCTCTAATTAAATTATCCATTTTTTCTACATTAAAAATAACTTGGTTTAAAGGATAAAAGTCCTTTTCATCAATTTTAGATTTATTATCATCCATAAACCAACCTACCAATGTATGAATGTTTATCAATGGTGCTTTTAAATCGTGAGATACTACATGTGCGTATTCATTTAATTGTTCATTTTGAAGTGATAAATCTTTCAGTAATTGTTCCTTTTTCTCTTCTTGTGCTTTTATCTTTTCTTCTTGTTCTTTTCTTTGAATGACGTTAACTAGCATATTTGCATAAACAAAAAGAATGTCTTGCTCGTTGTCATTGTATTTATTGATTTTTTTAACCGAATCAAAGCCCACAAATCCAATTAATTCATTGTTTTTGATTTTTGGTATCGCAATTAAGCTTTTTATACCTTGCGGTTCTAATATAGCACGTAAACCAAATTCGCCATCTTCTGGTAATAAACTCACATCTTCTACATAAAAAGCTTTACCTTTTTTATGCGCTTCTAACCAATGTGTTATGTAATCTATTGGGATATTTTGTAAATTATCAATTTCTGCTTCTATACCATTACTACACCATTCATAGGTGTTTGAGGTCGTATTATTTACAAAGTCATAAGAAAAAATATAACTGCGATCTGATTCCACAAACTCACCAATTTGTTTCAATGATTTATGAATTAAATCATCAATATCTGACAAGTCCGAATTAATATAAGTAGTAGAAATACTAATTAATAATTGCTGAAACCTAAGTTGTCTTTCAATTATTTTATCTTTCTCTAATTTTAATATTTGGTCTTCATTTTTCATAAATAATTAAACTATTTAAGCATTTTAAGTATATCTTTTTGAAAGATACTCCATAGATCTTTAATAATAAAATTAAGTTTAAAATAATCAAAATGTAAACACCATATCTGTAATGATTTGCTTTTAAGTTGTTGTCTTATAGCTATTCATCATCGTCAATACTGATGAATGCGGTCTACCTGTTGCTTTTTCAAAATCTGAAGATACATCGTTTGCACCTTCTTTAATCCCTTCGTAAATTCCTGCAATAATAGTTCCCATAAAATCACCTAATTCAGCAATTCGTTCTGTTTTGTAATCTTCTACAGATACATTATTAAAACTTAAATTGGTATTAAAAACTTGGTTGATATTGTCTGCTAGTTCGGTTTGTGTGATTCCGTTATCTACTAAGTTATAAGTTTGTTGATTGTGTTTGTCTTCGGTAAGCATTTTTGCATAGGCATAACCTAATTCTTCACGACTCGTATAGGTGCATTTTCCGTCTGCAGCACAATTTCTTATTTCTCCGTCTTTAACATAAGTGTCAATGTATTCTAAATCGGGCTCTATATAAATGCCATTTCTACCAATAACCCAATCTAATCCAGAATTTTGAACATCTCTTTCTGTTTGCCTGTTGGTTTGCACTATAGGACTAAAGGCATTGTTTTCTTCTGCGCCAACAATACTTGTATAAACTATTTTTTTTACGCCATTTTGTTTTGCTGCTTCGATAACGTTTCTATGTTGAATAATCCGTTTTTCAGGTGTATCCATTCCAGATACCAATAAAACCGCATCAATCCCTTTTAAGGCTGTATTAAAATCTTCACGATTATTATAATCTCCTTTTCTAACTTCAACATTAAGATGCTTTGCTTTTTCAGTCGTACGAGCAATAGCGATTACATTTCCACTTCCAATTAGTTTAACAAGATGTTTAACAATAGAAGCTCCTAATTTTCCACTTGCTGATGTGACTGCTATTTTCATAATTTAATTTTCAGAAATATACTTTCGTTTTGCCATACAAAGTTTAGGATTATTATAATGACAAGAAAGATGAATTTAGGACTAAAAATGGTAAATATCTGCTTTATTTTAAAATGTACTTTATCGCTTGCTTTATTTGTACATCTGCCATATCTAAAAGGTTTTTATTCCCTTTAGGTTTTAAAATAGATAATTCTGTACAAGATAGAATTACAGGATGTTTTTTAGAATAGGTATTAATTAGTAAGTGATATTTTTCGATCATCTCAGGCGTTTCTGTTTCACTATAAATATGTTTTCTAACGTCATCAATAAAACGCATATCTTCTTCTTTTGGAAGACTAATTTGAATGCCATTACTGTTTAATTGATCATTAATATATGAAGCATTCATACTAAAAAACGAACCGAATAAAATCACTTTATCCCATTTGTTGTCTTTAATCTTTTTAATACTTAATGAAATCGGATGAAGCACATTTTTACTGATATTTAATCTATCAATAGTTTCATGTAATGTAATATTTGGAATGAGCAGATGTTCAGCATTGAGATTTTCTATTTCAGTTGTGTATTGTTCCACAGCCTTATCCAACTCGTTTGATGTATATGGTAACAACGAATTAATGGCATTAAAATCTGCATTTAGCAATATAAAGGGACATGTACTATAATCGCCTTTTGCTTCATTATATAAACGATTTAATTCACTTAAATAATATAAAGTAGAACGACTTCCTAATCCTAATACGGCTAATTTGTTTGTTGGCATTTTAGTGTCTTGTCAATATATAATCTGCAAAATAGGCTTTACTATCTAGAATTTTAGTTTCTAAAGTGAAATCGGTATTTGCTATTATTTTTTTGATTAAAGCATCGTTATATTTTCTAGAAATTTCAGTGTGAATTTTTTCACCTGCTTCAAAAGTGTAAGAAGTTTCTAGTGCATTTATAGTTACCGTTTGTTGTTCTGTACTTACTATATAGCTTTTTGCAATGCCTTCCGCTTCGTTATATTCTGGTTGATGTTTAAAGGTTTCTAGATTAAAATTCGCGCTTAATTCGTCATTAATTCTTTGCAATAAATTAAGATTAAATTTTTCTGTAACCCCTTTACCGTCATTGTATGCAGGAAGAACAATAGCTTCCGATTTTATTAAATCTACACCTAAAAGAAGTTTATCTCTTGGTTTTAAATTTACGCCTAAATTATAGATGAATTTTGCAGCCTTTTCATCAGTCATGTTTCCTATGTTAGAACCGAGAAACAAAATAACTTTAGGTTTACTAGTGTTTTTTAAAGACGCTAATATTTCAAAATAATCGCCTTGCTGTTTTTTTACAGAAACGTTAGGTAAGGTATTAGAAAGGTCTTTTTCTAGTAATTGTAATGCATTTGAAGAAATATCAATAGGTAAATAATCGAATGTATAATTCTGCTGGTCTAAAGCCTTTAAAAGTTCTTTTGTTTTTAGGCCATCTCCTGCGCCAAGCTCAATTAAATCAAAATGTGAATCTGTCTTTATTTGAAAAGCATCTATTAAATCTTGTGTTTTATTCTGAAAAATATCGAGCTCACTTCGCGTTAAATAGTATTCTGGAAGATTCATAATCTCTACAAAAAGAGCATCACCAATTTTATTATAGAAATATTTAGAAGATAAAGTTTTGGGATTTGATTCTAGCCCTTGTTTCACATCCTTTTTAAATGTTTCTATCATTTCTATATTTTGGTTATTCTGATTTTTAGTTTTAGTCTTTGTTGTATCTATCATCTATTTTGCTAGTCTAATTCCAGTAAATTGCCATCTTTCTGTTGGGTTAAAAAAATTACGATAAGTTGCTCTACTATGGTTTTTTGAAGTAGCAACAGAAGCGCCACGAAGTACCATTTTATTACTCATAAATTTGCCATTATATTCGCCTACAGCACCATTTGCTGTTTCAAAGTTAGGGTAGGGCAGATAGGCACTATTTGTCCATTCCCATCGTTCTCCCCAATTGAGTTCTTTAGATGCAATTTCCCATTCAAATTCGGTTGGCAAGCGCATACCTTTCCAAGCAGCAAAGGCATTAGCTTCAAAAAAATTAATATGACTTAAAATAGCATCGTTATCTACTTTTTGTAATCCTGCAAGCGTATAATTGTGCCATTCACCATCTACTTGATGCCAATACATTGGCGCTTTTATATCATTTTTATTTACCCACGACCAACCTTCATCTAACCAAAGATTAAAATCAGAATATGCTCCAGATTCCATAAATTCTAGATAGTCACCATTAGTAACCAAGTGATTATTCACTTCAAAATCGTCAACATATACTTTATGTACTCCTAATTCATTATCATAACAAAAACCGTCTGCTTGATGACCAATTTGATATATACCAGACTGAATTTTAACTGTATTTGTAATGGTATTTTGGTCTTTAATTAAATTGAAATCTTTGTGATACTCAGGGAAGATAGGATTATGACCAAGCATATATTTCACGTCAGTAATTAACAGTTCTTGATGTTGCTGTTCGTGATTTAAACCAAGAATTACTAAATCGATTACCTCTTCGTCTGTAATACGTTCTAAAAAATCTTGCATTTTAGCATCTACATATCTTCTATATGCAAAGACATTATCTATACTAGGACGCGACATGTTGCCTCTATTGGTTTGCAAAATTCTATCTCCAAAACTGTTATAATAGCTGTTAAAGAGAAAGTTGAAATCGGCATCAAACTCTTTATAATCTTTCACATAATTTTTAAGGATAAAAGTCTCAAAAAACCATGTTGTATGTGCTAAATGCCATTTTGCAGGACTTGCAAATTGAACCACTTGTATAGAAAAATCTTCTATTTGCAAATGGCTGCAAAAATCTATGGTTGCGGTTCTTACGTCGTTATACTTTTTTATAATGTCTATCTTCAAACTGAATTATTATCTATTAAATTGATTAATGGCTTCTTTAAAAAACGTAACGGCTTCATTTTTTGCAACTTGTGTCGCTGGTAAAATGGCACCTTTAAAATCTTTGTTTATCCATGAACCAATATTTAAAGAATTAAAATTTGAAGGCTCTATGGCGTTTCCTTCTTTATAACCACTAATATAAAAGTAATGCACATCGCTTAAATTATCAGGTATTGCAAGCCCAAGACCAAAACTAATAGCATCGTCAACCAATGGTGTGTATATACCAGTATCAAAGTGATGTGGCCAAACTCTAATACTCGCGTCTTTATTAAAGTCGGAATTTATTTGCTCTAAACTTAATTGCGCCAAAGTTCTTAGTTGTACCAATTTTTGTAAATCCTCAGTACTTTCTAATTGAAACGTATAAGAATTATCAATGCTGTAAGGTAAATCGTAATGTAAGTTATAAGTGTATTCTTTATTTAAATGCGCTTTAGAGGTGTCTGCTAACCAACTTAAAACTTCTTGGTGTGTAGCTCCATCTAATTCAAAAGTAACAGTTCCGGTTTTAGATTTCCATTGCAATGAAAAATCATTATAACTTAAGCATAACTGGTCTTCGTTTTTAGATAGTAAATGGGTTTCTAAAGAGGCATCTTTTATATTAAAATCCAAGTTTGTATGGCTATCATCGTCTTTTTTCTCTAGGAAACTAATTCCTGCTGCAGCCAAATATTGTGCAGCTAAATGCATTTGTTCTTTCATGGTTTCTTAGTTTATTCCTGCGTAATTAATTCCTGTAAGTTTATGTATATCAACATCAAAAGTTGATAAATCATCGTGATTAAATTTATTGACATCATCATAGCCACAAGCTCTTGCGACTACTTTGATTAAATCATTTGTAGCATCAAAAAAGTTATGCAATTGTTTTGCTGAAGCGTCTATAATTAATCGACTACGCAATGATTCTTTTTGGGTTGCAATTCCCACAGGACAATTATTACTTCCACAAGCACGCATGCCTAAGCAACCAATGGCTTGCAAAGCCGAGTTTGAAACCGCAATGGCATCTGCACCAAGCATTAATGCTTTTGCAAAATCTTCGGCAACTCGTAATCCTCCAGTGATTACTAGAGTAACATGGTTGGCTCCAACTTTATCTAAATATTTACGAGCTCTAGCTAAAGCCGGAATTGTTGGCACATTTATATGATCTCTTAAAATTGTTGGCGCAGAGCCTGTTCCGCCACCACGACCATCGAGTATGATGTAATCCACACCAACATCGAGTGCAAATTGTATGTCTTTTTCAATATGACTTGCTGCTATTTTAAATCCAATAGGAATTCCACCAGTTCTCTCACGTACTTTTTGTGCAAAATCTTTAAAATCATCTACACCATGAAAATTAGGGAACGTTGCAGGCGAGATTGCTGTCTCTCCTTCATTTAATCCTCTCACTTCTGCAATTTCTTTGCTTACTTTATTACCTGGTAAATGGCCTCCAGTTCCTGTTTTTGCGCCTTGACCACCTTTAAAATGAAAGGCTTGTACATTATCTAACTTATCCCAAGAAAATCCAAATTGAGCAGATGCTAATTCATAAAAATATCTCGAATTATTAGTTTGTTCATCAGGAAGCATTCCACCTTCACCAGAACAAATACCCGTTCCAGCAAGTTCTGCGCCTTTAGATAATGAAATTTTAGCTTCTCTAGATAAAGCGCCAAAACTCATATCGCTAACAAATAAAGGAATATCTAATTCTAATGATTTTTTAGCATTAGGTCCAATAACCACTTTAGTCGCCACAGACTCTTCATCCAACAATGGACGCGTTGCTAATTGCGCTGGCAAAAACTGAATATTATCCCATTTAGGTAATGTATTTCTGTCCACTCCCATGGAAGCTGAAAACCCATGGTGTCCTAGATTTTTAAGTCCGTTTTGTGCTAATTCTTTAATATAACCTGTATAAGGTTCTGTTTCTTCAGGATGTGTGTCTGCATATGCACCTAAATAGTTATCTCTGTTAAATGGTTGAGGGTTATTAACTAAGTAAGCTTCAATTTCAAAGGCGTCTACAAATAAATCATCACCTTCAATTTTTGTTGAAAATTTATGAAGCACTTCTTTGTTATTGTATTCTGATACACCAGAATCTACCCGATAATCCCATCCATGAACTCCACAAATTAAGTTGTGTCCATCTACGTGACCATCAGACATTAAAGCACCTCTATGTAAACATCTTCCATAGAGCACGGAAATATCTTCATCGAACTTTACAATAACCAAATCTAAGCCATTGACTAAGGCGTGTTCAGGTTGTTTATTTTTTAATTGACTAACTTTAAATAATTTGGTTGGTTTTTTCATCTGGTAGTTTTATAAAAGTTAGGTCGAATCTTTTTCGAAATAATTACAACAATTATTTATTTACTGCCTAAAGTTGAATATCTCTGTTTTACAACATGATCTATTTTTCTAAATTTAGTGAATTTATTTTTCATCAGTCGAATTCAATTGTTAAGGTCTAATTATTCTGTTATTACAAGTATGTTTTATATTAGAGTAAAAATTTGATACATACGTTTGGTAAGTTAAGAATGAAAAAAATGCTAAGACTTATATATTTTTGTCTTAGCATTGATTATATAAAATGGTGGTTTTTAGAATTTTAAGCTATCTAAAAAATTATTTATTTTCTCTTTAGACTCTCCTGTTTTCTGTTGTATTCTACCAACTAATTCGTCCTCTTTTCCTTCTTGATAATCTAAATCATCATCAGTTAAATCTCCCCATTGTTGCTTTAATTTACCTTTAGCAATATTCCAGTTTCCTTTCAATTTATCTTCTATAGCACTTGTCATAATTTATGATATTTAATGTTATATAAACCATTATTGGCTTATGATGTAAAATTAAGGAGTATTCATAGCTTAAGTTGACGTAATCCATTTAAGAGTTAATTCAAATCAAAATTATTTTAAAAGGATTTGAACGAAAAGTTTAATACATTGTATTCCTATTCATAGCCTTTTCTGGTACTTGCTGAATGCTATCCCAATGTTCTACAATTTTGCCATTAGCATCAAACCTAAAGAAATCCATGGTTATGTATTGGTCATTATCTGGCCAAATTTGATGCGTATGTAATGCTACTAAATCATCTTCAGCAACCGCTCTTACAAAGTTTATAGATTTCACAGGATATTCTTTTTGCATGCGATTGAAATAATCAATAAAAGCTTGCGGACCATCCGCAACAATTGGATTATGTTGTATATATTCTTCTCCAACATATAGTTCTACTGCTTTTATTGGGTTGCCTTCATAAGCCATTTTATAAAAGGCGATAGCGTTTTTTTTGTTTTGTTGAGTATCCATAATTATAGTTTAGCTTTTAATATTTCTAACTCTTTTTCTAAAGCCTCAGCTTTATCCTTAAATTTTTGCATGGCTTTTTTTAGTTGGCCAATTTTTTTAAAGGCATTCTCATCTTGAACTGCTGTATAAGTTTCCACAGCATCTTTCATTTTATATTTTGCTTTTGCGCCACAAGTTGAGCATGTTCTTACGTCTGACATTTGAATTCTTTTTGATAACAAATATCTTATAACTACACTATGTTCTAAAGATGAATATCAGTGTAAAAATGGTAAATATCGAACCTGAATTTACAAATAGTCCTTTTTGAAATTATTTGGTGTAAAACCTGTATGCTTTTTAAAGTATTTTACAAAGTTTGTAGGTTCATTAAAACCCAATGTATACGCCAATTCAGTACTTTTAATTTCGGAATTTATAAGCAATCGTTTTGCTTCAAGAATTATAAATCTATCTATGTATTGCTTTGCAGTCATAGAAATAATATCCTTACAAATGGTATTTAAATGCTTATAAGTAATGTGTAATTGTTCAGCATAAAAATCAGCATTTCTGCTACTTTTATACTGTTTTTCTAGAATTGATTTAAAATCTAAAAAGACATGAATTTGTTTGGATTGTTTAAGATGATATGTTTCAATTTCCTTTAAGCTATCTAACTTAGAAAAAATAATAGAATGCAAGGATTTATAGGTCTTTTCTTGATTGTAATCTTCTTTTTGATTGTTGTATTCTTCATACAATAATTGAAAATAATTTACCACATTAGATGTTTCTGGTACCTGAATGATTGGCGAAAACAAATGTGTATTAAATAACCGAATTAATTCATTTTTAGGTAGATTATTAATCTGCTTTTTTAAATAATCATCAGTAAATAATAAGATGTATCCTTCTAAACCTTTAGTAAACTGAAACGCGTTTATTTGACCTTTTGCTACATGTGTAATGGTATTTCTCTGCACTTTATGCCAAACAAAATCTATGAGTTGTTGGCTTTCTCCTTCGGTATATAACACAATCATATTAAAAGCGACTTGGTGTGCTTTTTCAGGATGATGGTCTAAAACTTCATTTTTACGCGCCGCCAGATTTTGAATAGTTAAGATTTCAATACCACTGTTATTTGGTTTTTTAGAATTGAAAACAATATTTGGAATGTTCTTTGGCAAAAATCTCTGGTTATATTTTAAATCTTAATCAAGATACAATCTTTTTAAAATACTTCCATTAAATGCATATCTGATTTATAAAAAAAGAGCCTATAAATTGATATTTATAGGCTTTTTTACTATTCTATTACAGTCTAATTATTAAGTAATATGGATTTAGAATTGACAAACTCTCTAATTCCGAAACCACCATGTTCTCTACCATAACCTGAATCTTTAACACCTCCAAAAGGCATGTTTGGATGTGCTAAACCAAATGAATTAATATTAATCATACCTGTGTCAAAATGTTTTTTTGCAAGTTCTACGGCTTTGTCTTCATCCTTACTAAAAATTCCGCCACCTAAGCCAAATCGACTATCATTGGCAATGCGCATCGCATCTTCGTTATCTTTTGCTTTTATTAATGAAGCCACAGGACCAAAAAGTTCTTCGTCGTAAGCAGGTTGTCCTTCTTTTACATTTGCTAAAATTGTTGCTGGATAAAAATAGCCTGTTTCAGATGGAATTTCTCCACCACACAACACATCAGCACCTTTCTTAATACTGTCTTCAACCTGACTATGAATCTTATCTCTTAAATCTTTTCTAGCCATTGGTCCAATCTTTGAATTTTCATCGTTTGGGTTACCATAATTAATAGCTTTCATTTGCTCAACAAAAGCTTCTTTAAATTCATCGTAAACTTCATCAACTACCACAAAACGTTTAGCTGCGACACAGGTTTCTCCATTATTAAAAACTCGTCCTTTAACGCTAGTCTTAACAGCTAATTCAATATCTGCATCATCTAGAACTAAATAAGCATCGTTACTTCCCAATTCTAAAACGGTCTTTTTTAAAGCTTTACCTGCTTTTTCAGCAATGTATTTTCCAGCTTCAGAACTTCCTGTAAGTGTTACACCTCTAACTTTGTCATGTTCAATAATTTTATCTGATGTATCATGGTCTATAATTAAAACGGTAAATAAGTTTTTTGGTAAACCAGCTTCTTCAAAAATTGTATTTAACATTAATGCAGAACCTGTTACATTTTTTGCGTGTTTCAATAACACGCCATTTCCTGCCATTAGATTTACAATAGCATATCTTATTGCCTGATATAGTGGGAAATTCCAAGGTTGTATGCCATAAATAACACCAATCGGTGCTTGTTGAATAATACCTTTTCCACCATTAGGTAAGGTTCTATTTTCGTCTTTTAAATGCTCTTGACCTTGGGTTGCTGTATATTCACAAATGCCTTGACACAGTTCGATTTCTTGCTGGCTCTGCTTTAAAAGTTTACCCATTTCATCTGTCATAAGCTGAGCATATTCATCTTTATGCGCTGCTAGTTTTTTGGCAACGTTTTGTATAATCTCTGCACGATGACTAAGGGATTTTAATTTCCATTCTGAAAATGCTTCATGACAACGTTCTACAGCTTCAAAAGCCTCTGTTTCTGTCATGTAATTATAATGTTTTATTTCTTTTTCTGTAGTTGGATTAATTGTTTTAAACCCTTTTGTTTCTTCATTATCCATAGTTCTATTTTTATCAATTCATCTAAAGTTAGCGAAGTGAAAACGTAAAATCTATGGCTTTAAGAAATCCTTAAGACGTTTGAATCATATCAGTTAAAAGTAATATTATATGAACACATGATTAGGCAAAAATGAAAGAGAATTAAGCTTTTGCATTATAAATCACTCGATTTTTCTAAAGCTTTTCTAATGTGCTCACTATCCCAATGGTTATCAAAATCAACGATACCTCTTTTAAAGTCGGCTTCTAGTAATTCTTCTTGCTCTTGTAATTCTTTTCGAGCTTTAAAAATATAATCTTCCTCGCGTTTTGGCTCTTTAGCTAAACGCCTTAAACTCGTCTCATCATATTTAATGAAATTTTTAACTTGTCTGTTTAAAGTATATTTTCTGAAACCTAATTTGTGCAACACATCACTCGCGAGCGATAATGATGTGTCTAAAGATTCGCGATAAATGTTTTCTCTACCAAGGTTTAACAACTCGTAAGCATCGTATCTGTTTTTAGTACGAATCATAAGTTCTACGTGAGGATATTTTTCTTCCACTATTTTACTAATGGCTTTAGAAACCTTTACTTTGTTAGTGGCAATAATTACAATTTTAGCGTCTGCAATGCCAGCAGATTCTAATAAATCTAAACGTGTTGCATCTCCATAATATACTTCAAATCCCATTTTACGTAGAAAATCTACACGATTAGAATCTTGGTCTAAAACGGTTGCTTCTACACCATGAGACCTCAAAAAACGACCGACAGTACTTCCGAAGTGTCCAAAACCAACCAAAATTATTTTTTGCGATTTTGCAATATGGTCCATAGGACGCTGTATGGATTCTTTGGTGCCTACTTTTGGAAGAATAAAACGTTCATTTATTATACTGATAATTGGTGTTAAAGCCATACTTAGTGCTGTTATTACTAACAACATATCCATTTGTTCTTGTTCTAAAATATTAAGTCCAAATGCAAAAGACAGCAATACAAAAGCAAACTCTCCAACCTGTGCTAAACTGAAGGTTAGCAATAATTTTTGGTCTAGTTTTAATTTAAAAACACGACCAGTAATATATAAAACCACAGCTTTTAATACAATAATGGCGATTAAAACGCCTCCTATGGTTAGCGGACTTTTGGCAATAACGATAAAGTTAATAGACGCACCAACTGCCATAAAAAATAAACCTAATAACAAGTTTTTAAAAGGTTCTAAGGTACTTTCTAGTTCATGTTTAAATTCACTACTCGATAAAACGACTCCACCTAAAAAGGCACCTAAAGCCGGACTTAAGCCAACCAATTCCATAATAAGCGAAATGCCAAATACAATTAAAAATGCAGCTGCTATTAATAATTCTCGTACACCAGTTTTCGCTACTTTTCTAAGCATTGGCACAATGACAAAGCGACCCAAAGCAATAACAATAACAACTGATAAAATAATTGCTAATGTTTGAAAACCTAATGGTAAACTATCTATTAAACTTAAAGATTCACTATGATTATCGGAATGTGATTCTACATTAGAATTAGATAGCAAAGGCATTGCACCAATCATAAAAATCACAATAATATCTTGAAACAATAAAATTGAAAAAGCGCTAGTCCCAAACGTAGTGTCCATTAACCCTTTTTCTTTTATGGTCTGCATAGCAATAGCTGTAGAAGATAAAGCTACAGCCATAGAAATTACAAGAGCGACTTGCCAATCATATCCTAAAAAGTAGAATAGCAAGTAGGATAAAAGCATCGTGCCGCCAACCTGAATGCCTCCCATTCCGAGAATGGTTTTTCGCATGTTCCAGAAGTTTTTGGGTTCAATTTCTAAACCAATAAGAAACAGCATCATCACAACACCAAATTCTGCAAAATGAAGTATATCATCGCCTTCCTCTCCTATAAAACCTAAAACATAAGGTCCAATTAAAACACCAGCCAATAAATAACCAATCACAGAACTTAAGCCCAAACGCTTGGCAATGGACACACAGATTATGGCTCCTGCTAAAAATACAATGGCTTCAAAAAGTAAACTTCCAGTCATGTTTTACGAGCTTTTAAGTTGTGGAATATCATTAATGAATGACATTTTTTCAAAGTCATTCATGGTTAATTCGGCTTGCAGTAAATCGATTAATTTTCCGTAGTTAACTTTGTAATCGTGCAATTTTTCATCGGAAAGATTATGCGTTCCCATTACTGCAAAAGGTGGAAAATATGTCATGCCACATAAATTTGCAGTTTGCTCAAAAGGTCTTAAAAATTGCTCCACCGTAAAACTGTTGTAACCTGCAGAACAATACACTTCTTTAGAACCTCCAGTGGTTATAGCATTGAGACACGTTTTGTTGTGCAACGCTTTACCTTCTGGTCCATAAGCCCAATTAAATTCTAACACCATATCAATCCATTGTTTCATTAATGGTGGACAACTATACCAGTAAAACGGATGATGCCATATAATAATATCATGCTGTTCTAATAACTTCTGTTCTCTTAGCACATCGATATGAAAATCTGGGTATTCATTATACAAATCATGAATAGTTACGTTTTCTTTATCTTTAATATGATTAATTAAAGCTAAATTAGCTCGAGATTTTTCTAGTTTTGGATGAGCGAAAAGAATTAGAATTTTTTTCATGCTGCCATTTATATTATTATATGCTCTAAATTTTCAATCAGCTTAAATTAAGCTACTAAGTTAAAGGCAAGTTTAATTCCTGTTATAATCATACCAGTTCCAATAATGGCAATAATTAATCCCATAATTTTTCCTATTACGGAAATCACATTATTACCTACAATTTTTACAATTAAATCACTTAATCTAAACGTAAAATAAGTTAATATACTCATGGAACCAAATATGGCAATCACTAAAATAATATGTATAGTCTCTGCTTTAGCAACAAAATTCATGGCTGTTACAATTGTTCCAGGTCCAGCCAATATTGGAATCGCTAATGGCGAAACAGCAATGTTTTCATCTACTGCAACATTATCAATTGTTTTTACATTAGATTGCTTAGACTGAAGCATATCAAAACCTATAAAAAATATTAGAATTCCACCTGTAATTTTAAAAGCAGGAATTGTGATGTTAAATAATTCAAAAATATATTTGCCTAGCAGTACAAATACAGCAACGATTACAAATGCTATAAAATTAGATTTTCGGTTAATGTCATGTTTTGTTTTTTTATTTGCACCTTGAGTTAATGACAGAAAAACCGTCATATTAGAAATAGGGTTTGTAATTGCAAAAAATGCCGTAAATACAGCTATCGAAAAGGTAATTAGATTATCCATTTTTTATAAAATGTTAGTTGGTAATACTATGACTTTACCAATTAATACCAGTTGAATTACTTTAAAAAGTAACAAGTTAAGTATGTTTTATTGTGATTAAAATAGAAATAGACAAAAAGTTAAAAACGATTTTTAACTTAAAGCTCAATTATTACTTAGAAATGGTATTTAAAATAGGATGTTTATCAATTGATGAACACCCTATTTTATAAACTTTTTATAGATTTTCCATCTAAATTATAGATAGAAAATCAGTATTATGTTTTAATTTTTATCTCCAACCACCACCAAGCGCTTCATATAAATCTACAACGGCAATCAACTGTTGTAATTGACTGTCTATTATATTAAGTTCAGCGCTCAATGCACTTTGTTTAGCAGTTAGTAAATCTAAATAATTAGCATAGCCATTTTTAAGTAACTCTTCAGAATTTATCTCAGCAGACCTTAAAGCTTCGACTTCATTTTTTCTAAATTCGAATTTTTTCGTTTCCGCTTCAAAAGTGAACAAGGCATTAGACACTTCATTACCAGCAATTAATAACGTTTTTTTAAAGTTTAGTAACGCTGTTTCTTGGTTGGCTAATGCAACTTCTTTTTGAGTTTTTAATTTTCTTTGATTCAGTAACGGCTGTGTTAAACCACCAACAACAGTTGCAAATAAAGAGCTTGTATTAAATAAATCATCTAATTGTAAGCTTTGTAATCCTCCCGAGGCTGTTAGCGTAAGGGAAGGGTAGAAGCTACTATTAGCAACATTGGTTAATTCAAAGTTTTGGATTAATGCATATTCTGCTGCCATAACATCAGGTCTATTACTCAATAGAGTAGCAGGTAAACCAAGTTTTAAATCTTGATCTATTTTTTGTACATCTAAAGTTGCTCTTTCAAAATTTTGTGCAGATTTACCCAATAAAATACTAAGTGTGTTTTCGGTTTTAAATATGGCAGTTTCTATATCTACGAGCAAAGCTTTTGCATTATTGTAAAGCGCTATGTTTTGATCTACAGCAACCTGTGTTTCTTGTCCTGCATCTTTAAGAGCTTTAATTGTGGTTACACCACTTTCTCGTGTTGCAATCGTTTGTTTTGTTATTTCTAACTGAGCATCTAAAGCAAGGAGATTATAATAGGTGTTTGCAATGCTTGATATTAACTGCGTTTTTACAGCCTGATGAGCGGCCACACTTTGTAAGTATGAAGCTTGCGTGGCTCTATTATTACTTCTTATTTTTCCCCAAATATCTGCTTCCCAAGATAAATTTGCAGTGACATCGTAGGTGTCTAATCCTCCACTGAAAATTGAACCAAACTGACTGTTTTCTGAAAATTCTTGACGTGTGTAATTAGGGCCAACACTTAATGTTGGAAAGAATCCTGCTTTACCTTGCTTTGCATACGCTTCTGCAGCGATCATTTGTTGCAGTGCAATACGGACATCCATATTATTTTGCAAACCTTCTTCAATATATTGTTGAAGGTACTTGTCTGTAAATAAGGTTTTCCAAGAAACATCTGCTATAGAAACACTATCTGTAGGTAAATTTTCCGTTCTGTATAGCGCTTCAGTTTCAGCTGTTAAATCTGGTCTTTTATAATCTTTAGCTACAAAACAACTTTGAATTGTTAAGGCTACGATAATTAATAAAACACCTTTGCTAAAATTTCTATGTATTATAATTGATTTCATTTTTTTAATCTTCAATAGTTTGTACTGTTGGTTTACTCGAAATTTTTTCTTGTAACCACTGAAATAATATAAATAGGATTGGTATTACAAAAACACCTAAAATTGTCCCAATTAGCATTCCACCTGCAGCTCCAGAACCAATGGAATTGTTTCCTTCAGATCCTACACCTGTTGCTAAGGCTAATGGCATCAATCCAAGTATAAATGCAAATGATGTCATTAATATAGGACGTAACCTAGATTTAGCTCCTAGTATAGCTGAATCCACAATACTTTCACCATGTTTACGACGCTGTAAAGCAAATTCTACAATTAAAATTGCATTCTTTGCTAACAAGCCAATAAGCATTATAAGGGCAATTTGGAAGTAAATATTATTCTCTAATCCTAAGAATTTAGTAGTTATATATGCTCCAAAAACTCCAAATGGTAATGATAAAACAACTGCAAAAGGCAATAAATAACTCTCGTATTGTGCACTTAAAAGGAAGTAGACAAATACAATACTCAATATGAAGATAAATGTAGTTTGATTACCTGCATTAACTTCTTCTCGTGTTAAACCAGAGTAGGCAACTGTATAGTTACTCGGTAGTTTTGCAACTTCTTCTTCAATTACTCTAATGGCATCACCTGTACTAAAACCGTCGTTAGTTGCTCCAGAGATCATGGTAGAATTAAATAAGTTAAAACGAGTTACCGATTGTGGACCATACACACGTTTTAACGTCACAAACTGTGTTATTGGTGTCATTTCTCCTGTATCTGTCCTAACATACATACTATTCAAGGCACTTTCATCTGCTCTGTCTTCTGGTAATGCTTGAATATATACTCTAAATTGTTTACCAAATCTTGAAAAGTCAGAAGCGTAAATTCCTCCAATATAACCTTGTAATGTTGAAAATATACTGGTTACAGAAACGCCTTTTTCTTTTGCCAATGGAACATTTACTTCCATTTCATATTGTGGATAACTTGTATTAAAAGCTGATGTTGCGTATTTAATTTCTGGATGACTCATTAAAGCCATAGAAAAGTCTTTATTAGCTTTATCTAAATCTGCAAACTCTCCACCAAATTTATCAAGTAAGTTAATTTCAAACCCTGAGGAGTTACCAAAACCACGAATACTTGGTGGTGAAAAGAATATAATGTTAGCATCAGGTATAGTTGCAGCAATACCAAATAATTTTCCGGTAATAGCTTGTGCAGAAAGTGATGGATCTTCACGATCTGACCAATCTTTAAGTTTTACAATCCCAAAACCAAAGTTACTACCAGCGCCACTTATTAAACTTCTACCTTTTATAAAGTTAATAGCTTCGATGCCTTCTATAGTTTTGGCTTTATCGTATAGTTTTCTAGCGACAGCATCAGTTCTGTCTAAAGATGCTCCTGGTGGTAATTCTATATTAGCAAATACAATTCCTCTATCTTCATTTGGTACAAAACCTGTTGGTGTTGTCATTGAAGCCCAATAGATGCCTGCTCCTGCAATGATTAGAAGTAGAACTGAAATAAATTTTCTTTTATATAAAAACTCAAGAGACCTGCCGTAACGTTGAATGGTTGCATCAAAACCACGATTAAATAATGTGTAAAAACGTTTTAATGGACTTTTTCCTTTTAATTCTTTATCGTTTTTATGTTCTTTTAATAATAGAGCACATAACGCAGGACTTAGCGTTAAGGCATTAACAGCTGAAATTAAAATGGCAATAATTAAAGTAACACCAAACTGCTCATAAAACACACCAGTAGGACCAGTAATAAATGTCACAGGAATAAATACAGCTGCCATTACTAAAGTAATTGAAATAATTGCTCCCGAAATTTCATTCATCGCTCTAAGTGTCGCCTTTTTTGGGTTGTGCTCGCCATCATCCATTTTTGCATGGACGGCTTCTACAACAACTATAGCATCATCTACCACAATCCCAATGGCTAATACTAAAGCAAATAGTGTTAATAGGTTTATTGAATACCCAAATACATTTAGGAAAAAGAACGTACCAATAATTGAAACAGGTACTGCAATTGCAGGAATTAATGTAGATCTAAAATCTTGTAAAAAGATAAATACAACTAAAAATACCAATAAAAATGCTTCTAATAGAGTTGTAATTACTTTGTCAATAGATGCATTTAAAAACAAACTTGTATCGTAAGGTACAAATACATCTAAACCTTCTGGTAAATCTGCTTTTACTTCTTCTAATGTAAATTTAATGTTTTCAATAATTTCCTGGGCATTTGAGCCTTTAGTTTGAAAAATACCCATAAACACAGCAGGATTTCCTTTACTCATAGCATTAGAGGCATAGGATTGCGCATCTAACTCAATTGTTGCGACGTCTTTAAGTCGTAAAAACTCTCCATTTCCTAAGGCTTTAATAACTATATCGCTGTATTGTGCTTCGTCCTTAAATCTTCCACTGTAAGTTAATGTATAAGAAAATGATTCTCCATTATTTTGACCTAAAGATCCTGCTGCTGCTTCTAAATTTTGTTCCGCTAAAGCTGCAGATATATCTGACGGAATTAAATTATAGGACGCTAATTTTTCTGGATTTAACCAAATTCGCATCGCATAATCTTGTTGAGAGAACAAACTAACATCTCCAACACCACTAATACGTTGCATTGCAGGAATGACATTAATTTTTAAATAATTCTGAATAAACGTAGCGTCGTAATTATCGCTTTCAGAATACATAGAAATAAACATCAAAGCACTTGTCTCTTGTTTCTGAGTGGTTACACCAGTTTGTATAACTTCAGTTGGTAATAAAGGATTTGCTCTAGCAACACGATTTTGAACGTTAACTGCTGCAATATCTGCATCAATCTCTTGATCAAAATAGACAGTGATTTCTGCAGCTCCTGTATTTGATGCCGTAGAGGTAATGTATGTCATTCCTTCTACACCATTAATCTGTTCTTCAATTGGTATAATTACACTCTCTAAGACGGTTTCTGCATTGGCTCCTGTATAATTTGCTGTTACCTTAATTGTTGGTGGTGCAATATCAGGATATTCCTCAATAGGCAAGGAGGTTATACTAATAACTCCTAGTAAAACTATGATAATAGAGATTACCGTTGAAAGCACTGGTCTTTCAATAAATGTTTTTAACATGACTAAAATGTTTGGTGGTTATCTAATTTCTGAATAAAGTGGCTACTGGTGCTATAGCGTCTTCGAATGATGTTTCTTGTGGCGAAATTGCCATTCCGTTTCTTAATTTGCCAACACCAGAAACTATGATTTTGTCGTTTACTTCTAAACCAGATTCAACAACGTATAGATTGTCTACGGCTCCTTCTATTTTTAATATTGATGTTTCTACTTTGTTGTCAGCACCAAGTTTAAAGATCATAATGTTTCCTTGTTGCTCAAAAGTAGCTGATTGAGGTACTACAATGGCATCTTTGTATTCAATAGGAAATCTTATTTTACCACTGTTTCCATTGGTTAAAATTTCTTTAGGATTCTTAAAAGCAGCTCTAATCTGAATTGTACCTGTATTTTGGTTAATCTGGCCAGTACTAGTTTGTATTCTTCCTTTTTCGGAATATTCCTTACCATTTGCTAAAATTAAACTAAGGTCTGGTGAATTTTTAATTCGTTCAGCTTTCGTTTTTCCTTCTGATCGTTGTAAATGATCTATATATTGTGCTTCATTGAAACTAAAGAACGCATATACTTCGTCAATTTCGCTTACTGTAGTTAGAGGTGTAGTATCACTAGGACTAATTAAAGCACCTTCTCTAAAATTGATTGAACCAACATATCCATCAATAGGGCTTTTAATTGTTGCATAGCCAATATTAGCGGAGACACTGCTGTAATTTGCTTGTGCTTGCGCTAAATTTGCCTTAGCAGTTTCTAATTGTACCGGACTAATTATGTTTTTTTCTACTAATGGTATTAATTTATCTACTTCAACTTGTGCTACATTTACTTGAGCTTTTGCAGCACCTGCATCTTGACTCAAAGATTGTGTTTCTAATTTAAATAACACTTGTCCCTTTTTTACTTTTTGTCCCTCATCAACGTAAACTTTTTCAATATATCCAGCCGTTTTTGCTCTTACATCACTATTAACTCTTCCTTCAATAGTTGCTGGATAATCTGTATAACCTGTAACCGTTTTTGTTTGCAGTTGAGAAACAGGGAAGGGTGAAGGTGGAGCTTCTGCTGCAGGTTGATTTTGTTCGCTGTTACCACAACTTACAATGACTAAGAATACACTTAAAGTTAATACGCTATATAATTTACTATTTTTCATTTTTTTGGTATTTAAATATCGAATGATTTATCTGTTAATTTGGTTCTTAATTCTTTTATAGAAGCCGACGCTTCATCAATAAATTTTAAATAATCGTTGTGAAAATTTAAATCGAATTTTTCTTCTTTCTTCTTAATTTTCTCTTCGTTTATATTGTTTTTATAGGCTTTAATTTCTAAATGTAATTCTCGCACTTCTTGCCACTCGTTAATTAAATTATCGATGTGATGAATTACAGAATCTTTATTTATAACAAAGTATTTTTTTCTATCACCAGTTTTTGTAAAGTACTCTAACTTGTTTAAGCCTTGTAAATGATTTATATGCGTAGAAATAGTACTTTTACTTGCGCATAAAACGGTAACCAATTCTTCAAAAGTGGTTCCATTTTTACCCGTAAGAATTACATACGCCATTATGCGTGCTGCAACTGGTGCTAATTGTTCTCTGTTTTCTAAATGCACACCAAGTTTTTCAACTAATCGCATTTTTTCCTTACAAATGTTATTTTCCATAACGGTTTGAATTATTGTTTTAATTTTAAATTAAATGCATTTGCACTTTAAAATTCTTAGCAAATTTAAAGTTAAGTTCGGAACAAACCGAACTAAACGAAGTTAAATGATTGTTAAAAATGTTTAAAGAACTATTACTGTTGTTTAAAATATTGATTATGAGATAATTAAATTAAAATATAAAAAGCCCACAACTTTATGCTGAGGGCTTTAATAATTTAATTTTAGATATAAGAGCTTACATCAAACTACGTGTTGCTTTCAATAAGGTTGTAATTTTAGATTCATCGTAAGCATCTGGATGTGCGGAAGCAAATTGACCAATGTTTTCGCCTTTATCGTTGTCAAAATATTTTCCTGTAGCATCTTTATATGCATCCGAAGTTGCTAAATCGTATAAGATATTCACACCTTTTTCTGCAGGCGACCAATGTTGACCATAAGCTTCTTTGGCCATTTTTGTATTTAGTAACGATCCAGGATTTAGGGCAATTGTGGTAATGTTGGGATGCTGTTTTGCAAAATAGAAACTCCACATGGTTAATGCTAATTTACTTTGTGCATATGCTTCACTTTCATTTACAGTAGCATCTCCTGATAAAACAGCTGGTCTAACTGTAGATTGCGCTGCAGAACTTAAATTAATAATTCTTGGTGATTGAGAATTTTCTATACTAGACAAAATGCCATGTGTTAATAGTGAAGGCGCTAAATAATTGACAGCCATTCTTATATCTAAACCGTCTTTTGTTTTTTCAACTTGACTTTTAAAAATGCCTGCATTATTAATTAGTATATCAACAGTTGGAATTTCCTTTTTAATTTGTTCTACTAAAGTTGATACTGCTTTTAAATCTGAAAAGTCAGCAACCAAACCTTTTATATTATCGTTATTTGAAGCTGCTTTAATTTCTTCAATGACGTTGTTCACTTTTGTCTCACTTCTTCCATGTATATAAACTGTATGGCCTTCTTGGGCTAGTTTTAAAGCAGTTCCTTTGCCTATGCCGTCTGTGCTTCCTGTGATTATTATAGTTTTATTCATAAGTACTTGTTTTTTGTTTGTCTTTTCGAGTACAGTCTAAATTTTACTAATAGTTCTCGACTGCGCTCGAACAGACAAATTATTATTCTATTACTTTATTAAAACGGTGCAATCCTATCCTTAGGACTATTTGGTACACTCCAACGTTCACGAGCTGTTACATTTTCTGATGTTATAATCTTAGATGCAGAATTACCTGCACTTCCATAACTACTTATGCTACCACGTGGTATTTGCATCTGGTCTCCATATAACCAAACAACTAAGTTACTCCGTTGTCCACTAGTAATTGGGTGTGTGGCGTGTGGCACATTTCCTCTATGGATGATGGCTTTGCCTGGTTCAAACTTTGTTTGTACCGTTTTACCTGAAGCTTTATCATAGAAATCAACTATAGATCCAGTAAATTCTTCATCAGGTAAGTTAGTATTAATATTTAATGTAGCTGAAGAAGCATCTGTATGTGCATGCAAATCCTTGTCTTTATCTGGATTATATTGTATAGAAAAACCAAAGGTTTGATTATCATAACCATAAGTTCCTAACAGTAAACGAGCAATCGGACGCATAAAACGATTCATAATTGTGTTGTAAAATTCTTGGAAACTCGGTGCTGCCAAATAGCCTTCAGATCTTGGATCTAATATCATTCCATAACGGTTTAATTGAATACCGTAAGGCGCTCTTTTAGGAATCTCTGACTTTACCGCATCTTCTAAATATTTACGAAAATCTGCTAAACGCTCTAAATCAAAAAACTGTGTTTCATAAACACCAGGAATTATTTCTTCCCATAAGTTAGCAACAACGTCTTCTTTTTCTGGGTTTTCCCAAGCATCGTTTATAGCATTACGTAATTTTGGATCTAGTAAAGATTCGTCTGGTAATAATAATTTATCTTTGTTTTTTAGTTCCCATTCTGTCCAAGCGTCTTCTAATAAGTTTCGGTTATTATTCCAAAATTTTGAAACTGATGGATCGCGTTTTAATGATAATTCTCTTGATGGTACTTGTAGAGCACGAGCTTCAGCAAGTGCATTTATATTTGCTATTGTTTTCATATCTAATTTTTTAAATTAATATTTTTTGATTAGTTAACCTCTTGAATATCCATTACCATTTGTTCCCAATTCTTTTGATTATCATGGTTAAATTGCGCACCATTATCATCTGCATATTGAAAACGTTTTACGGCAGGAGTTTTGCTTGTAGCTTGAAATAATTGATATGCTTCTTTTTTTAAAGCTTCTTTAATTGGTAAGTCTACCGATGCATAAACTGCACGCTTAGAAGCTGTAATAGAATCTGCTGGAAATTTTGAAATACGTTGAGCTAAAGCATCTACATAAGGTCCAATTTCATCAGCATCTAAGGCTTTATTTATGGTTCCGAATTTTTCAGCTTCATCAGCATCCCAATCTCTTGCACCTAAAATAATTTCTAATGCTTTTCCTAACCCTGTTTGTCTTGCCATACGAGAAGCTCCACCACCACAAGGTAAGATTCCCATACCAACTTCCATTTGCATAAATTTAGCTTTTCCTCTTGCTGCAAAACGCATATCTAATGCTAATGCCATTTCGTGTCCGCCACCACGTGCAAATCCTTCAATTTTTGCAATGGTTGCTTGTGGTACATTGCTTAATCTTTCTAAAACAGACTGTAAGTCTAATAACTCAATTTCGTTTCTTGGAACGGCTTCTGTAGATAAATCTTTTAATAAATCGGTATCATAATGGCAAACCCAATACCCCGAATTTGAAGATTCAAAAACTACTACTTTTACACTTCTGTCGCGTTCTAATCGTAAGCAAAGACTGCTTAAATCTGCTAACATTTCTTGTCCCTGTACGTTTACTGGTCCGAAGTTAATATCTACGGTTAAAATTCCTCCTTTTTGTTCTGCTGTAAATGTTTGAAAGTTCTTGTATTTCATGATATCTGTTTTTAAATTGTTTTTTGTGTGTATTAATTACACTGCAAATTTAAAATAGACACCAAGGTTTTTTTTGGTAGAAAACAAAGTGGTATTAGTAAAAAAAAAGGTTTCTGTATGAAATTAAGCCAAACTTGCTCTAAAAGCACTTAAACTGGTGCCTTTATAACTTTGAAATGTTTTGTTTAAATGACTAGAATCTGTAAAACCTAGTTCTACTGCAATTTCAGAATATTGCAAATCGGTATACTTCAATCTGGTCTCCACAAGTTTTAATTTGTAGTTGATGATGTACTTTTTTAAAGAAACATCGGTGTGTTTTTTGAAATATTCACTGATGTAATTATCTGCCATATGAAATTCTTCAGCTAGACTTTTAGTCGATAGCAATTCAGAATTATAAATATTGGAATGGATATAATTGATGATTTGCTGAATTTTAGACGATTTCACTTCCTTTACAGAATCTGAAGTGTTTATAAATTGAATATTTCGAGCAATAAGATGTAAAATAACGGATAATGAATTTTGAATGATGAAGATGTCGAAGGATTGCTTATTCAGATACTCAGTTGCAACCATGTTTACTAAAGCTACTAAATGCGAACGATCTGCTTCGGTTTCAAACTGCATTTCACGAAGCTCATGACTTTCACTATTTAAGATTTCTTCAATTTTACGAAACCAATCGTTTACCGGAAGATTTATATTTTGCGAACTTGTATTTCTGAAAAAACTCTTTAAAAATTTAATCGCTACCGTAGAAGTTTCTGTTTCCGGATTTAAGATATAAATATCATCAGGAATAAACACAAAAACGCTATTGGCTGTATACTTTACCGTTTTACCATTAATTTTTATGGTTCCTGAGCCTTCTTCGAAATATACAATTTCAAAAAAACGAATGGTTGTGTACTGGCAAAACTCAAAAAACGTTTGGTTTTTATATTGCGTGATTACAATGTTTTCGATAATTGTTCTGGCCATAATATTATTTATAAAATTACAACATATTTAAAAAAAATAAAGCCACAGTTTATTGTGGCTTTTCCTGCTATTAATCAATAATTATTTGACTTTAAAATCTCCGTTACTTCTAATATAAATAACTGTTTCTTTATCTGTTGTTATTATTGATTTAGAATCTTCTTCAACTCCAAAATAAGATCCAGGTTCTAATTTGCTTTTTTCTTCTTTCTTAGAAAACTGAAGTGTTAATCCTCCTGAAATAACGACCGCTCTAAAATTTGAACTCAAGTTTTTAATTTTCCCACTGAAACCAGCTGGTAATTTTAAAAGTACTGCACGTAATTGATTTTCTTCGTGGGTTCCCCATAAAAAAGCGGTTTCTACATTACTTTTCGAAGAAACCCACTCGATATCGTTAGCATTTAGCCAAACCAAATTTGTTTTGTCAACATTGACAGGACGCTCACCATTATCAAAAGCTTCCGATGTTGGTTTTACCAAATATGGACCTTCTTGAATATCTAAAAATGCCATGTTATCATTATCATCAGCAGCTGTAATATGGGCTTCTCCTGCCGGTTGTTGCCAATAAGAACCTACTGTCAACCACTGTTTTTCGCCTTGTTCGTCATCATTGTGCAACAATCCTTTAATTACTATACTACGATACGTAATATTGTGAATATGTGGTGGTGAAGAAAATCCTTTATTGAATTTTACTAAGAATCCTGCTGGTTCGTTTTTTGTTCTGTCTCCCCAAAGTTTTCCTGCTGCTGGACTTTTATTGCCTCGTAGCGGATTTAACCAACCCCATTCCACGTTGTCTGCAGTTACAACTTCATTCACAGACTTAATATTATCTGTGGTTGGCGTTTGTGCCTGAGTAAATACGGTTGTGGCAATTGCTAATACTATTAAAAATTGATTTTTCATGATTTTGAATTTAAAATCGATAGCAATTTATATTACAGTGAAAGTTTCACTTTCTGGTAATCTAGATTTTGGCGTTTTTTCTGTGGAATTGAAATCAGATTCTGCTCTATAGCCAATTGAAACAGCCACTAAAGAAGTATATCCTTTTTCTCTTAATCCAAACTCTTCATCCAGAGCTTTTACATCGATTCCTTCCATTGGAGTTGCATCAATTCCTAAAGTTGCTACACCTAGTAAGAAACTTCCAATATTAAGGTATACTTGCTTTTCCATCCAGTGTTGTAAATCTTTTAAATCGTATTTATGTATTCCGGCAAAAGCTTTAACAGCACCTAGAAATCCGTTTTTAATATCTTCATTTGGAAAACGTCCATTTTTATCTTCAGTATCTGCAATGTGTTGGTAATATGAATCATCAGCATCAGTTTTAACACAAAACAATACTACTGCAGAAGCATTAGTTACTTTAGGTTCATTGAAACTAAAAAAGCCTTGTGTTCCTTTGGCAATACGTGCTTTACCTTCAGTAGTTTCGGCAACAATAAAGTGCCAAGGTTGTAGATTGACGCTAGACGGACTCATTCTCAATAAGTTTTTGATTTCAGCCATATCTGAATCAGATATTTTTTTGGTTGTATCATATTCCTTAGTTGTGTATCTCCAGTTTAATATTTCTTTTAAATTCATTATTTAATGCTTGTTTTTAGTTGATTAAAATTTTAACTATCAAAAGTATAGTGACAAAAGTATGTATAGTAAATTTTTTATACAAGAACGGTCAAAAATGATAGTACAAAATAATTATTATTAAAATGGTTTTAACTCAATGATATCGAAGGATTCAAGACTATGTTAAATAAACTATAAAAAGTATAGTTGTATAATTAAGTATAGTGATGTACTTTTGTAACATTAAAAATGTATTATGCATAAATTCAAAGGAAAAGAGTATCCTTGCTGCACTAGTCTTACAATGGGTATTATAGGAGGCAAGTGGAAGACTGTAATTTTATTTCACTTAATAAATAAAACTTTACGCTATAATGAGTTACGAAAGGAAATACCATCCGTTACGGAGCGCACTTTAAGCCTACAATTAAAGACTTTAGAAGAAGATGGTGTAATTAAAAGGAAGGTTTATACGTCTAAACCACCACTAAAAGTGGAATATTCTTTAACTGAATTAGGAGAAACATTGATACCATTAATTCAATCTATTGCTGATTGGGGAGTTTCCGTTGTTAGTGAGAAAAAATATAGTTAAAAACATTTTGAAATATTTGAGTAAAGTAGACCTAATCAGTAATATCTAATTTAATCACTTCGTCTTTCCATGAAATAGCATCTTCTAAATTTGAAAAAATACCGAAGGGTTTATTTAAAAATAACTTTTCTATTTGTGCATTTTTAATCGCTTTAAAGTCTTCAGAAACTACAGCAAAACCAGCTAAGCTTCTCATTTTTGATGTGGTTTTATAAATATTTGGGTTAACAGAGTATGAATTAATTCTGTGTGTGATATAAACAAATGGTTTACCATTGTAATATTCTTCAGCCATATTAATAAGTGTCTCATTGTGGTATCTGTCTACATGAACTCCTTCATTCATAATTGTCACTATATAATCCTCATAAAAATTGATAGTGCAGAATTCTATTTGTACAGTTTTTTCCATTACTTATTTTAAGTATAATCTCTAAAATACAAAAAACTCCCTCATAAGGAAGGAGTTTTTTATAATAAAGTTGAAGTAATTTAAGATTCTGTAGTTTTACTAGATGATTTAATTTTAATACTTAATTCATCATTTTTTTCATCTAAATCCATAGTGATTGTATCACCTTCATGGATTTTAGAATTGATAATTTCCTCAGCTAGAGCATCTTCAACGTACTTCTGAATAGCTCTATTTAAAGGTCTTGCACCATATTGTTTGTCAAATCCTTTATCAGCTATATAGTCTTTTGCTTTACTCGTTAATTTAAGATTGTATCCTAAATCTTTGATTCTGTCAATTAACTTTACAAGCTCAATATCAATTATTTTTCCTATATCTTCTTTTTCTAACGCATTGAAGACAATAACATCATCAATTCTATTTAAGAATTCAGGAGCAAATGCTTTTTTAAGCGCATTTTCTATTACAGCTTTTGCATGATCAGACTCTTGAGCTATTGCAGCAGAAGTTCCGAAACCGACACCAGAACCGAAATCTTTAAGTTTTCTAGCTCCAATATTAGAGGTCATTATAATAATTGTATTTCTAAAATCAATTTTACGTCCTAAACTATCTGTTAAATAACCATCGTCTAAAACTTGCAATAACATATTAAAAACATCTGGATGTGCTTTTTCAATTTCATCTAATAAGACAACAGCGTAAGGCTTACGTCTTATTTTTTCAGTTAATTGACCGCCTTCTTCATAGCCAACGTATCCAGGAGGTGCTCCAATTAAACGAGAGATAGCAAATTTCTCCATGTATTCACTCATGTCAATTCTTACTAATGCATCATCACTATCAAATAACTCTCTTGCTAATACTTTAGCTAATTGTGTTTTTCCTACACCTGTTTGACCTAAGAATATAAATGAACCAATTGGTTTATTGGGATCTTTAAGTCCAGCTCTGTTTCTCTGAATTGCTTTAACCACTTTTGCAACCGCTTGATCTTGACCAATTACTTTTCCTTTAATAAGGTCTGGTAATTGAGATAACTTGTTAATTTCAGTTTGTGCAATTTTATTTACAGGAATACCTGTCATCATTGAGACTACATCAGCGACGTTATCTTCCGTTACAACTTCTTTATGTTGTTTGGTTTCTTCTTCCCATTTTTCTTGTGCCGTTGCTAGTTCTTTTTCAAGACGTTTTTCATCATCTCTTAGCTTAGCAGCTTCTTCGTATTTCTGTTTTTTAACAACACTATTCTTAGTTTCTTTAACTTCTTCAAGCTTCTTTTCTAATTCAAGAATTTGTTTTGGCACATCAATATTGGTAATATGAACACGAGAACCAGCCTCGTCTAAAGCATCAATAGCTTTGTCTGGAAGAAATCGTTCTGTCATATAACGGTTAGTTAATTTTACACAAGCTTCAATAGCTTCATCTGTATAATCAACATTGTGATGCTCTTCGTATTTACCTTTAATATTATTAAGTATTTCTATAGTTTCTTCTACAGAAGTTGGCTCAACAATTACTTTTTGAAAACGACGTTCCAAAGCACCATCCTTTTCAATATATTGTCTATACTCATCTAAAGTAGTGGCACCAATACATTGTATTTCGCCTCTTGCTAATGCTGGTTTAAACATATTAGAGGCATCTAAGCTTCCGGTTGCTCCACCTGCGCCAACTATGGTATGAATTTCATCAATAAAAAGAATAATGTCGTCATTCTTTTCTAATTCGTTCATAACGGCTTTCATGCGTTCCTCAAACTGACCTCTATATTTAGTACCAGCAACTAAGCTCGCTAAATCTAAAGTCACAACACGTTTATTAAATAAGGTACGTGATACTTTTCTTTTTACAATTCTCAGCGCTAAGCCTTCTGCTATTGCAGATTTACCAACACCAGGTTCTCCTATTAATAAAGGATTGTTTTTCTTTCTTCGACTTAAAATTTGAGATACACGTTGTATTTCTTTTTCTCGTCCTACAACAGGATCTAATTTACCTTCTTCTGCAAGTACAGTTAAGTCTCTTCCAAAATTATCTAATACAGGTGTTTTTGATTTCTTATTGGTTTTGCCAGCTTGTCCACCGAATGGATTTTGCTTTGCATCTTCCTCTTCGTTAATATCATCATCAGAAAACGACTCTGCTTTTGGAGTTTCTAAATAATCATCTTCGCTCGTTGCCATAGATTTAAATTCTTCTTTTACGTTATCATAATCCACTTTAAGCTTATTTAAAAGCTTTGTAGTAGGATCATTTTCATTCCTTAAAATGCACAATAATAAATGCGCTGTGTTTATTGAGGTGCTCTGAAACAGTTTAGCTTCTAAAAAAGTTGTTTTTAATGCACGCTCTGCTTGCCTTGTTAAATGCAAGTTCTTCTTCTCGTTAGACGTTGTAACGATATTTGGGTTTGCAGGACTTAGAATCTCTACTTTACGTCTAAGGTGGTTGAGATCTACCTCTAACGCACCTAAAATATCTATAGCCTTTCCGTTACCGTCTCTTAAAAGACCAAGCATTAAATGCTCAGTACCAATAAAATCATGACCTAAACGCAAGGCTTCTTCTTTGCTATAAGCAATTACATCTTTTACTCTTGGTGAAAAATTATCATCCATACTAATTTCCTTTCTGCTTTAAAAATAATAAAAACATATTAGGTAAGTGGCAAAAACCATACCTAAACTAAATCAAATTTAAAATGTGTTACGTATAGTTCTAAATAATTTGTAATTAAGACAATCAAAAAAGCAGCATATGTTGAATGCTAAGTTTTTAATATTTAGAGATATACAAGTGCAGTTAAATGAGATTATTTGAACAATTTTAATGACTAAATGATTGTTCGTGTTATGTTGTTAACGAAGAGAATAAAAATGCATTTTATATCAAAGTAATTAGTGAGATACTTATTAACTAAAAAGATATCAAATATTGTTAATAAAAAAAGCCAAATAGGGGATTGATTTTGTTTAAAAACAGTGGTATTTTGGTTATATTAGCACGTTATTGAAATTTAAAAAAAACTAATTAATTTTATATATGGCAGAAGGAGAAAAACTCATTCCAATTAACATTGAAGATGAAATGAAATCGGCTTACATTGATTACTCGATGTCAGTCATTGTGTCACGTGCATTACCAGATGTAAGAGATGGTTTAAAACCCGTTCACAGACGTGTACTTTACGGTATGCATGAACTAGGTGTTAGAGCAAGTGGTGCGCATAAAAAATCTGCAAGAATTGTCGGTGAAGTTTTAGGAAAGTATCATCCACATGGAGATACTTCAGTATATGATGCGATGGTGCGTATGGCTCAAGAATGGAGTTTACGTTATATGTTAATTGACGGACAAGGTAACTTTGGTTCTGTAGATGGTGATAGTCCGGCAGCAATGCGTTACACCGAAGCAAGAATGCGTAAGATATCTGAAGATATGTTGGCAGATATTGATAAGGAAACGGTAGATCATAAACTAAATTTTGATGATACTTTAGAAGAACCAACTGTTCTTCCTACACGTATTCCAGGTTTATTAGTTAATGGTGCATCTGGTATTGCAGTAGGTATGGCAACTAATATGCCACCACATAACTTAACTGAAGTTGTAAATGGAACTATTGCTTATATAGAAAATAATGATATTGAAATTGATGAGTTAATGCAACACATCAAAGCACCAGATTTTCCAACAGGTGGAACCATTTATGGGTATGATGGTGTGAAAGAAGCTTTTCATACAGGTCGTGGACGTATTGTAATGCGTGGTAAAGCAATAATTGAAGAAGTTCAAGGAAGAGAATGTGTTATTGTAACAGAGATTCCTTATCAAGTGAATAAAGCAGACATGATTAAAAAGACTGCTGACCTTGTTAATGATAAAAAACTTGAAGGTATTTCTACCATTAGAGATGAGTCTGATAGAAATGGTATGCGTATCGTATACGTTTTAAAACGTGATGCAATACCAAACATTGTACTTAACAAACTTTATAAATATACAGCTTTACAATCTTCATTTAGTGTAAATAATATTGCATTAGTTAATGGTAGGCCACAATTGTTGAATCTTAAAGAATTGATTCACTATTTTGTTGAACATAGACATGAAGTAGTTGTTAGGCGTACAAAATACGAATTACGTAAGGCAGAAGAAAGAGCACACATATTAGAAGGTTTAATTATTGCTTCAGATAATATTGATGAAGTAATTAAAATAATTCGTGCTTCATCTAATGCTGAAGAAGCTCGTAACAATTTGATTGAACGTTTTAAACTGTCAGAAATTCAGGCTAAGGCAATTGTAGAAATGCGATTACGTCAGTTAACAGGCTTAGAGCAAGATAAACTGCGTGCTGAGTATGAGGAAATAATGAAAACAATTATTGATCTTAAAGATATCTTAGACAAAAAAGAACGTCGAATGAGTATCATTACAGACGAGTTAATAGTTGTTAGAGATAAATATGGTGATGATCGTCGCTCTATTATAGAATATGCTGGTGGAGATTTGAGTATTGAAGATATGATTCCAGATGCTCAAGTTGTTATTACAATTTCTCATGCAGGTTACATAAAACGTACGTCACTTACAGAATATAAAACTCAAAATAGAGGAGGAGTTGGTCAAAAAGCTTCTACTACACGTAACGAAGATTTCTTAGAACATTTATTCGTTGGTACTAACCATCAGTATATGTTATTCTTTACGCAAAAAGGAAAATGTTTCTGGATGCGTGTTTATGAAATCCCAGAAGGCTCTAAGACATCTAAGGGTAGGGCAATTCAGAATTTAATAAATATAGAGCAAGATGATAAAGTTATGGCTTTCATCTGTACTCAAGATTTGAAGGATGAAGATTATATAAACAGCCATTATGTAATCATGGCTACTAAAAAAGGTCAGGTTAAGAAGACATCTTTAGAACAGTATTCTCGTCCAAGATCAAATGGTATTAATGCTATTACAATTAAGGAAGATGATGTTTTATTGGAAGCAAAGTTGACGACAGGTGAGAGTCAAGTAATGTTAGCTTTAAAATCTGGTAAGGCAATTCGTTTTGAGGAAGCTAAGACGAGACCAATGGGTAGAAACGCATCTGGTGTACGAGGCATTAGACTTCAAGATGAAAAGACTGATGAGGTTATTGGAATGATTGCGGTTAACGATATGGAGAGCAATATTTTGGTGGTCTCTGAAAATGGTTACGGAAAGCGTTCAAGTTTAGAAGATTATAGAATTACTAATAGAGGAGGAAAAGGCGTGAAAACTATTTCTATTACTGAAAAGACAGGTAATTTAGTGTCTATTAAGAATGTAACGGATGAAGATGATTTAATGATCATTAATAAATCAGGAATCGCTATACGTATGGCCGTTGCAGACTTGCGTGTAATGGGTAGAGCAACTCAAGGGGTAAAGTTAATTAACTTAAAAGGTAAAGACTCTATTGCTGCAGTTGCGAAAGTAATGAAAGATGATGAAGAGAATATTGAGGAGTTAGATATTGAAGAGACTGAAGGAGGTACTGAAAATACTGGCTCAACTGAAGATGGCACGGCTATTGATAATACTGAAACCGAAAACTAAATTATAACAATAAATTATTTATTACAAGATGAAAAAATTAATGACATTAGTGCTTTTATTGGCAATTGGTTCAATGTCCTATGCTCAAAAGAATGAGTTAAAGGCAATTGAAAAAGCACTTAAGAATGTAAATTTCTCAGATGCCAAAGCAGCAGTATCTACTGCAGAAGCTTTAATTGATAACATGGACGGTAAGTCTAAGGCAAAATTTTATTTTTTGAAAGCGCAAGCTTTATATGCCAATGGTGCTGGTACAGATGCAAATATTGATGAAGCTATTGTAACGCTAGATAAGTTGAAAACTTTAGAATCATCAATGGGTAAGTTGAAATATACTGATCAAGCTAACGATATGAAATCTAAAATGTACAATACCTTTATTACTAAGGCAAATGATGCATTTAAGAGTAATGATTATGAAGGAGCAGCAGCGAGATTTGAGAAAATTTATAGAGTTTCTCCAAAAGACACTTCTTATTTGTATAGCGCAGCATACTCGTCAGTGAGAGCTGAAGATTATGATAGTGCTTTAAAGTATTACATTGAACTTGAAGATTTAGGTTATACAGGAATTGCAATGAATTATTATGCAACAAACCTAGAAACTGGTGAAGAAGATTTTTATGGTGATAATAAGTCAGGTAGAGATTTTGCAGTTAAAATTAAAACGCATGATAAACCAAGAGATTCTAAAGCAGAATCAAGACGATCTGAAATCGTAAAAAATATCGCATTAATTTATGTTTCTCAAGGAGAAAATGAAAAAGCTTTAGGTGCTATTGCAGATGCAAAAGCTGAAAACCCAGAAGATTATAATTTAATTTTATCTGAAGGAAATGTTTACTTGAAACTTGATAACAAAGAGAAGGCATCTGAGTTATACAAAGAAGCATTATCTATGGATCCTGAGAATCCTGATTTAAATTATAATGTAGGTGTTTTAGCAATGAGCGCTGGTCAATTTGATGATGCAAAAAGTTATTTTAATAAAGCATTGAAATTAAAACCAGACCATGCTGATGCAGCACTTAATTTATCTAGTATTCAGGTAAACATTGGTAATGCCATGAATGACGAAATGAATGCATTAGGTAATTCCGCAGCAGATAACAAGAGATATGAAGAAATTAGAGTAGAAAAGAAAGCGATCTTTTCTGAAGGTGCTGCAATTTTAGAAAACTACTTAAATGTCAACCCTTTATCTAAAAACTTAGATATTTTAACGCAATTAAAAAATATCTATGGTGCTTTAAATGAAGGAGAAAAGTACAAGGCTATGAAAGCTAAAATTGAAAATATAGAAAGTGCAGGAAACTAGTATATACTATAATTTATAAAAAAAAAGCGACTAAATTATTAGTCGCTTTTTTTTATATAATTTTCTTAATAACCCTAAGTTTATGGGTGTGAGTATTTTTTTCTTTATTATAAATACCACTATGATCTAATCTGTCAATCCTTACTTTTCCATGGGCATGAATGATATAATTATCTTCCATTATAATTCCCACATGAGTTATATGACCTTCACTATTATCAAAAAATGCTAAATCTCCTGGTTCACTTTCTTCAATAAAACTCAACGCTTCACCTTGTGTCGCTTGCTCAGAAGCATCTCTAAGTAAAGTGTACCCATTTAGTTTGTAAACCATCTGAGTAAAACCAGAGCAGTCAATGCCAAAAGGTGTTTTTCCTCCCCAAAGGTAAGGTGCATTTAAATAAAGAAAAGAAGTTTTTATAATATTAGATTTAACTGAAACAGAAGTATGTGAGTTGCCATCAAAGTGATGGTTTAATAATTCTAATCCATTTAAATTAGATCCAACAGGAATAGGATATAAGTTGTTAGAACTATCTGTTACAAATTCGATAATATCTTTGGATAGATTAATATCGGCGGATTTTAGCGTATTATAATCTTCTACATCAATTTCTTTGTATTGTTTATTATCGATCCAACCTTCATAATTATCAAATGCAAATCTAACTCGGCTCCATTTTTTACGTTGTTCTAATACTTTAAAAAAGTCTCCATATAAAGCCTGAGTTACCATTTCACTGGTATCACTAGGTTCTAATCTTATGGGTACAATTCCAAGATTGCAGATGCCGTATTGCATAAAGTTTGGTTAAGCGCGTTCTAATATTAAAGCAGAAGCTCCACCACCTCCATTACAAATTGCGGCAGCCCCTAATTTAGCGTCGTTTTGACGTAACACATTAATTAATGTCACTAAAATTCTTGCACCAGAACATCCAAGAGGATGTCCTAAAGATACAGCGCCACCGTTAACGTTAACATTGTTATCGTTTAATCCTAATATTTTCATGTTTGCCAAGCCTACTACAGAGAACGCCTCATTGAATTCAAAAAAATCAACATCACTTAAATCTACATTTGCTTTTGCTAATGCTTTGGGCAGTGCTTTTGCAGGTGCTGTTGTAAACCATTCTGGTTCGTGGGCAGCATCGGCATAACCTTTGATGGTTGCAAGAGGTTTTAATCCTAATTCAATGGCTTTTTCTTTGCTCATTAAAATTAAAGCAGCTGCACCATCATTTATTGTAGATGCATTTGCAGCTGTAACCGTTCCATCTTTAGTAAACGCAGGACGTAATGCAGGAATTTTATCCATTTTTACGTTTGTATATTCTTCATCAGTATCAACTATCACAGGTTCGCCACGTCGTTGAGGTACTTCTATCGAAATAACTTCATCTTTAAATTTTCCGGCATCCCAAGCTGCTTTAGAACGTTCATAAGATTGAACAGCATAAGCATCTTGATCCTCTCTAGAAAATTTATATTCTGTAGCACATGCATCTGCACAAACACCCATTGCGTTTTTATCGTAAGCATCAACTAGACCATCCTTTTGCATTCCATCTTCAAGTGTAGCTGGTCCAAATTTTGTCCCTTTCCTTGCGTGAAAATAATGAGGTATAGCACTCATATTCTCCATTCCACCAGCAACGACAATTTCTGCATCACCTAACTGAATTGCTTGTGCGGCTTGCATCACTGCTTTCATACCAGAAGCACAAACCTTATTAATGGTAGTACAAGGAACTGTATTAGGCAAACCAGCGTAAATTGCAGCTTGTCTTGCAGGTGCTTGACCAGTACCAGCTTGCACTACATTACCCATAATTACTTCATCTACTAGATTTGGTTTTAGGTTAATTTTATCAAGTGCTCCTTTAATTGCTGCAGCACCTAAACGTGGTGCAGGAACAGAAGATAAACGACCTAAAAAACTACCTATTGGTGTTCTAACGGCTGAAACGATTACGACTTCCTTATTCATTATTATTTAGTTTGTTGTTATATTTTGCGAAATTAAACATTTTTTAAGAGATTTGAGAATGTATTAATGATATTGCACTTCTAAAGTTTTAATATTTATTACATTTGATTGTCTATGAATACATTCTTCAATAAATGGTATAAAAATCATGCCTTAGGCTACAAAATTTTACTATATCTAGTTACTACTCTTTTTATAGTTTACTTGTTTCCTAAAACAGGGAAATTCAGATATTCCTTTGAGAAGAGTAAACCATGGCAGTCCGAAAGTCTTTATGCTCCTTTTAATTTTGCGATAAAAAAATCTATAGATGAAATTGATAAGGAAAAGCGCGAAATTGAAAATCAAAGCCCCTTATATTTTGATGTCAATAAGAACGTTGAGAAACAAGTATTATCCAATTATTTAGATGGATTCAATCGTGTCTTTGTAGATTCTAGTGCTTTTAGTATTGAAAATTCAGACTTGTTTAAAAAAGGTAAAGTATTAATTAATAAGTTGTACAATTCTGGAATATTGGATTCAGAATACGGTTATTCAAATGAGCGGTCTGTAATTTTAGTTACATCTAATAAAGTTCAAAATGAATTACAGTATGGTAGATTGTATAAAATTGGAGAGCTACGTAAGATTGTTGAGAAAGAATTAGGTAATGGAATTAAGCTTAATTCTAAAAAACGGATGGTTTCTCTATTTTTTGATGTTTTAAAACCTAACTTAAGTCTCAATAAAAGCATTACTGAAAAGGTACTGGAAGAAGAATTATCTCAAATTTCTTTAACAAGAGGACATATTGAAAAAGACCAATTAATTGTTTCTAAAGGTCAAGTAATTGAAGAAGATCAATATGATATTCTAACCTCTTTAAAGTCGGAGTATGAATCTCATGTTTGGAATACTAAAAACTATAACTGGGTTTTAGTTGCCTATACCTTATTGGTAGCTTTGGCTTTACTGATGTTACTATTGTTTCTTAAAAAATACAGAACAGAAGTTTTTCTCAATAATACTAAGGTTACTTTTATATTTTTCAATATTGCTTTAATGATATTGTTGACTACGTTAGTAATTAATTTTAACTCCCAGTATATATATGTAGTTCCTTTATGTATTCTACCACTGGTATTAAAAGCCTTTTTTGACGCGAGATTAGGTTTATTTGCTCATGTGTTAACTGTTTTACTATTAGGGTTTATTGTTCCTAATAGCTATGAATATATGTTTCTTCAGATTATAGCCGGAATGGTAACCATTTTAACGGTTTCTGAATTGTACAAAAGAGCAAACCTATTTATATCAGTAGGACAAATTACGTTTATTTATATCATTGCGTATTTTGCGTTTTTTGTTATTCACGAAGGTCAATTAACAGGTTTAAAATGGCAAACCTTTGGATTGTTTATATTATGTGGTCTTGCGACACTTTTTGTACAACCATTAATATATATATACGAAAAAATATTTGGTCTTGTGTCTGATGTATCGTTATTAGAGTTGTCTGATACTAATACAAAACTGTTGAAGGAATTATCTAATAAAGCGCCAGGTACATTTCATCATTCATTAAATGTTGCGAATTTAGCTGAAGCTTCCGCGAACGAGATAGGAGCAAACGCCATGTTGATTAGAGTAGGAGCTTTGTATCATGATATTGGTAAGATGAATAATCCAACGTATTTTACAGAAAATCAAAGTACAGGTATAAATCCTCATGATGAATTGTCTAGCAAAGAAAGCGCTAAAATTATCATAGATCATGCTATAAAAGGAATCGAAATTGCAAAAAAGTATAACTTGCCAGATAGAGTAATTGATTTTATCAGAACCCATCATGGTACAAGTTTGGTTTACTACTTTTATATGAAGGAAAAAGCAGAAAACGAAGTTGTAGACCTAAAAGACTTTACTTATCCAGGACCAAAACCATTCAGTAAAGAAACTGCTATACTTATGATGTGTGACAGTGTAGAAGCAGCTTCAAAAAGTTTAAAAGAACCTACAAGTACAAAGATTAATGATTTTGTAGAAAATATAATTAATAAGCAAATGGAGAATGGTCAGTTTTTAAATGCTGATATTACATTTAAAGAAATTCAATCTATTAAAAAAGTTTTAAAATCTAAATTGGCTAATATATACCATCTTAGAATTGAGTATCCAGAATAAGCATTTACAATTATAATACAAATAGATATATTAAGTTTATTATAGAAACTGTTGCGGTAAGAAAGCCTAAAATTAAATTCATTTTATCTGCAATAACTTGAAGTTTATGTGCTATTCTATTGGCAATAATAGCGTATAGGGCATACAATGAAAATGAGCCTATTGTTGAGCCAAGAGAAAAGTATAAACTATTCTCTAAAGAATATTCAAAATAGTCTATACTAATTAGTAGTGATATAGATGTGAAATAAAATGGAATAGCAGTAGTGTTTATTATTGATAAGCCAATACCACTTAGATATGCTTTTGATTTTTTAATTTCTATTTTCTTCTTTCTCTCATTTGGAGTAAAGTGTAGTCTGAAAAAATTAATGGATAGCAGCATTAGTATTACAGAACCAATTTTTTGTATTAAAGAAATATACTCAGAGTTCTCCATTAGAACATTGGATAAATAAGCACCTATGTTGGCCTGAAAAAATAGCACAGTAGCAAAGCCACCAATAAGATAAAAAGCAGCTTTTTTACCACTTTTTAAACTGTACTTAACAACAGTTAAATTTAAATAACTAGGCACTACACTGCCAGAAGTGGCAACGATAACACCCAAGAATAAGCATATAAAAAAGTTCATTTAATTTTTTCTTGCAATTAACAACTAAATATATGGTGTTGTTGTTCCGTTCAGTTGCTATTTTAGCTCAAATAGTAAAGAGATTTAATTAATAAACTATAAATTGATAACAAGGCGCAAAGTGAAAGACCATAATAGTCTTAATAAGTATCCAAAAACAAAAAAGCCTCACTAATTAAAGTAAGGCTTCTTGTGATCGCACTAGGATTCGAACCTAGGACCGCCTGCTTAGAAGGCAGGTGCTCTATCCAGCTGAGCTATGCGACCATTTAGAGATAAACTCTAAAAATTCAATAAAAGTCGGGGTGGCAGGATTCGAACCTGCGGCCTCCACGTCCCAAACGTGGCGCGATAACCGGGCTACGCTACACCCCGAAATTGGTTAAAAAAAATACTTACAGTCGCATACGCTGAAGTAAATTTTGCGGAGAGACAGGGATTCGAACCCTGGGTAAGTGTTTCCACCTACGACGATTTAGCAAACCGCTCCTTTCGGCCACTCAGGCACCTCTCCAGTTAAAAAAATGAACGCTATTCATTTAAATGCGGGTGCAAAGATAACAGTTCATTTTAAAGTAAACAAAATTTTTGTAGGGTTTTTATTAAAATTTTTTCCCTGGTGTTTTTAAGACAATTTAAATCATCAAAAATTGGTAAAATTACCTGATATTTTCTCTGAAATTTGAACTATCTGGTTAACCAATTAGATAGAATTTGTTAGAAAACTCTAATATATAACCTATTAGAAGTATGTAATTGAGTACGTTTTTATAGGATGGAACGGTATTTCATCGTCAAAAAGGACATTTATTGATTAATTTATGGTAAAAAATATGCATTTCATCGAAAAAAAATAACTTTTTGTCGGTATTATGTAAATCGTTTTATATGTTTGCTGTCCCAAATTAAGTGAAATAATCTCAAAGGCTTATTTCAAAAATTTTTAGAAAATGAAAAACCTACTAAAGTTATCGGCCATTTTTGGTCTAATCTTATTGACTAGTGCATGCACTGAAACAACAGATGATCTTGTTGTTGAAAATCAATCTACTACTTTAAATCCTCCTTGTAATGAAGAAGACCCTAAAACTAGGGTTGTAAATAATGGAACAGTAGCTTTTAATCTTGAAGTATTTCTTACAGACGGAACTACTGTTGTAAGTATTTTGAACATTCCTCCAAATTCTACAACATCTTGGGCTACTTTTTCTGAAGCTGAAGTTATGTTTTCTTTAAAAGGATCTGATCAAAATGTTTCGGATGACAAAGTTCTTATACAAATGGATAATTGTATGGCATATGAAATTGAAGTAGATATCAATAACGAAATTATTTCATATACTCCGACTGTACTTTAGAACAAAGAATAATAATTTTTTTGTTTAAAAGATCAGTTGTGAAGAAGAGATAGGTATTTCCTCCATCTTTTACATTAAACTTTTTCCTAATTTCAGATACTGAAATCGGAAAATTTCTAATTGTAATATTTGCTTTGGATATATTTTCTTTTTTGAACAATTTCTTATTATACGGAATTATATTCACTATTTTAAACTGTCTACCTGGAAATTCCATAAGTACATCAGAAGTATATAAATGTGTATGCTGATGCAATTTGTCGATTTTTAGTAACGTACTAATAGAGTTAAATCCGCCTGATTTTAATACCGCAGAGTTAGGTTCATAAAGATATTTTAAGGGCTTGCTGTATGTAGCAATAGCCCTTTGTTCTTCATTAAATATGTAATTAAAACTTTGGGTAGAATTATTTTTTAAATTAGAGGTTATTATTTTTACCTGTGCGCTATAATTCTTCTCTAATATCCATAAAAGTTCTTTAACTTCATTATTATTAGCCACAACATGGATTTCTTTTACATTGTGTAAATCATTAAGAGTAGCGGTTAAATCTAATAATGGAGAGGTTTTAATCATTACATTATTAGTGTATTTAAAGAGTAAATCTCTATGTTCTTTTATGTTAGGTTCGCAATCGGCTAACAAAAATACTTTTTTCTTTAAGGCATCTCTACGGGAAGGGTCTAAATAGATCCAATCAAAATTTTCATTTAATTGTTCTAAAACTTTTGTACCATCCTCATTAAGACATTTTGCATTCTTAATATTTAAGACATTAAAATTATGTTTAACAATTTGCGAAAGCGATTCGTTAATCTCACAATGTATTACGCTATCAAGTTTTTTAGCAAAGTGATAAATGTCTACACCAAACCCTCCAGTTAAATCAATTAACTTTTTTCCAGAAACTAAAATTGCTTTGTGTTTGGCAGTAACTTCAGAAGAGGTTTGTTCAATATTAAGTTTATTAGGATAATATATATTATCACAATTAAACCATGTAGGTAGTTTTTTCTGGCAACGTTTTTTAGCTTCAATTTGCTCAATGACTGTTTTTTGATCTATTGTGTTAAAAGGAATGCCTTTTAGCAACAATTTAGAAATATCAGAATTTAAATTTAAAGATATAAATTCCTGAATTTCTTTATTTAGAATCGCTTTTTTCAAAATAATCTAAATTCCTTTTGTCAATTTTTTCACAATGTTGTAATCAGATAAAAATTCTTTTAATATAACTTTTATCGCAGTGTAGGTTGGTACCGCTACAATCATTCCTACAATACCAAATAAAATACCAGCTATAATTATTACTAAGAAGATCTCTAGTGGATGTGATTTTACACTTTTTGAAAAGATATAAGGCTGACTAAAAAAATTATCTACGAGTTGCGCAATGATGAAACCGATCATTACATATGTTGTTTTAGGTAATATAACATCACTAAAACTTTCTCCTAAATTACTAGACATGCTTAACAGTAACATTAAAAAGCCACTCACTAAAGGACCTACATAAGGTACTAAATTTAGAAGCGCACACAAAAACGCAATAACTATTGCGTTATCTATTCCAAAAATTAATAGAATTATAGTATAGATAATAAACAAGATTAATATTTGAAATATGAGACCTACAAAATAGCGAGATAGCAAATCTTTAATTGCGTTAATTGATCTTTTTGATCGTTGTTCATTGCCACTTGGCACAAATGTCATTATACCATCTTCAAATAATTTACTGTCTTTTAAAAAGAAAAATGAAATAAAAAGTACTGAAAACAAACCAATACTAAAACTTCCTAAACCACTAATAAATGAATTTAAAAAGTTTGGTATCAAGGCAAAATCTAGTTTAGATAATAAGTTAGAATCTTTTATTGATTGTTCTACATCAATATTATTAAACTCAAAATATGTTACAATTTGATCGTATAGATCTTCAATATTAATTTGTAGTTGATTAATGTTTAGCAAAGATAAATTATGGCCTTGTTCCACAATTAAAGGAATAAACAAGCCTACCAAACCAATTAAAAGTCCTAATAACAATACCATGGTTACAATAACAGCTGCGGTATTATTAAATTTTAATTTTCTTCTGAGAAACAAAATTATTGGCCGTCCAATAAGTGATATTACGGCTGCAACAGCAATGTAAACTATTACAGATTGAATTTTAAACAGAAAAAAAAGGACTAATACAATTGCTAAAATAATACCTAAGGCTCTAATTATACCATTGGCTATAGTTTTGGAGTTCATTTCTTTTAATTTACTCAAAGATGCTGAAATAATTTCAGCAAGACAAATTTAGGAATTAAGTTGTTTAGTAATCTCAAAAAGAGCAATGCTAGTGGCTTGTACGACATTCATACTACTATTATTTCCATACATATTAATATGAACGACTGCATCTACAAGGTTTAATAAAGTTTCAGAAACACCAAAATTCTCATCACCTAAAATTAAAGCAATAGGTTGATTAGTTAGTAGTTTAAAGCTTGATAAAGCTTCACTATTTTCTGCAATTTCTAATGCTATTAAAAAATAACCGCTTGCTTTTAGGCTTTGTATTTGTTCTTCAATTGAATCATTAAAACTATAATTCACATATTTTTCAGTAGATCGAGACGTTTTTGTCATACGTCTTCCCAATTGAATGTTCTTACCGCAAAAAATAAGTTCTTCAATACCAAATGCATCAGCAACTCTAAATAGACTGCCAATATTAGGTGCGTTTGTAACGTTATCACAGATCACTTTAATGGCGTGTTGTTGCTTTTTGAAATTAGAATTGTAATGGTTGAGTTGCATTTTATAATTTAATTTTTTACAACTACATGTTACAATTATAATAACTGCAAGGAATAGCTAAATGTGTTGGAATTCTCATCATACAAGAGTAATCTACATGAAAACTATTAACACCAATTGTATAAGTGTGATTATTAATCGATTTCATTGATTGAAAGGTAAAAGCGATAACTAAAAATGAAGCTATAATTCTATATTTGATTGAATATGTCTTCATTTTTATTTTACTAACGTGCCATTAAATGCACTCGATTTCTTTTTCATTTCTATCCAAAAATAAAGCGGAATTGCGCCAGTTAAAGTCGAAACCCAACCAAATTCCCAAAGAAAAAATGTGGCAATTGCAGAAAGCATAAATCCAACGAATACAAGCATATAATTATCATCTGCATACAATCTATTAATATGCTTTTTTGTAAAATAACCACAATGTTTGCAGCGATGATTAAATTCATTTTTACCCATTTCCATTAATAAACCGTATCTATCAGAAGCTTTGGTTTTAATATAATTATCTTTTTTGCAAGATGCACAACGATAGGTAAGTTTCATAAAAATTTACTTTTAATCTTCAAGATATAAATATGCTATTAATTCTCAAAAGCATATTTAATAATATTGGCACCCATTTTCAATGCTTTTTCTCTTACATCTTCTGGATCATTGTGCACTTCTTGGTCTTCCCATCCATCACCTAAATCACTTTCAAAAGTAAATAACAAAACTAGTCTACTATCATTAAAAATCCCATAAGCTTGTGGTGCTTTGCCATCGTGTTCGTGAATTTTTGGTAAACCATTGCTAAACTCGTAAGCAGAACTGAAAATTGCGTGATCTTTAGGGATCTCTATCAATTCGTTATTTGGAAATACTTTTTTTAATTCTTTAGTAATATATGGTTCCATTCCGTAATTATCATCAATATGAAGAAATCCACCAGAAATTAGATAATTTCTTAAGTTTTCTGCATCGTCATCACTAAAGAATACATTACCATGACCCGTCATATGCAAAAAAGGAAATTGAAATATATCTGTGCTTCCTGCTTCAACAGTTTGTACACTTTCATTAATATCTGTATCAATATTATCGTTGCAATACTTTACCAAATTAGGCAATGCTGTTGGGTTACTGTACCAATCTCCACCACCTTTATATTTAAGGATTGCAACATCTTGTGCAGAAAGAAAAACGGCAAAAAGCGTAAATAAAATTGTAAAAATAGTTTTCATCAACCTAAAGGTTATTCATTTAAAAAAGCAACAGAATGACAGGCTGCGATTGCTGCGGTTTCTGTTCTTAAGCGTGTGTTACCCAAAGTTACTGCAATAAAGTTATGCTGCAAAGCCATTTCAATTTCTTTAACGCTAAAGTCACCTTCTGGACCGATTAAAATAGTGCAATCCGTAATTGGTTTTAAAACAGATTTTAAAGATTTCTTATCAGTTTCCTCACAATGTGCAATAAAAATCTGATCATTGAACGCTTTATTTACGTAGTTTTTGAAACTTATTGGTTCATTTAATTTTGGTAAATAGCATTGTAAAGATTGTTTCATTGCAGACTGAATGATTTTTTCAAAGCGTTCAGTTTTTACCACTTTACGTTCACTATGATCACAAATGATGGGTGTAATGCTGTCTATTCCAATTTCGGTTGCTTTTTCTAAAAACCACTCATAGCGATCGTTCATTTTTGTTGGAGCAACAGCTAAATGTAATTTGTAATTTTTTTCTGGTTGTAATTGCTTGGATGTAATAGATACCGCGCAATTTTTCTGCTCTGCTATTGTGATTTCTGCAGTAAAAAGCCAACCCTTACCGTTGGTAATGTTTAGAGTATCACCAACTTTTTTTCGTAATACTTTAGCAATATGCCTACTTTCTTCTTTATCAAATTTAAAGCTAGAATCGTTTTTAGTTATATTAGGATTGTAGAATAATTGCATTAATCGATATCTTCAGAAAATTTTAAAACAGTAATTTCTTCAATTGGTGTTTCAACTTCAGTTTTAATGACCAAATAATATTTTTTACTTTCAGGGTCATCAACTAGAAAAATGTCATTCAATTTGTGCGTCTCATTAAAAGCGACATCATCAAAAGCGGTAGACATGTCTCCAGCTTTTATCCAGCCAGTATCGCCACCCATTTTTGCTGTAGGTCCTGTTGAGTAATGTTTTGCTAGGTCTTTAAATTTATAACCTTGTTTGTATTGACTTATTACTTTTTCGCGGTTTATTTTTGCGTCCTCTTCACTGGTTTTGGCAGCATCAAATACAATTATGTTGAATTTTGAATAATTTACTTCAGACTTATCAATAACCTTATAGTAGGTTTTTTTGAAATCGGTTCTTGTTACTTTTTTACCACCTTTAGACAACTTGAAAAGATCATCAGCTAATCTAGTTTTGTGCTTGGCTTTATTAAATGTAAAAATTTTGCCTTGTTTTGGTTTATTCTCTTTTAAAAATGTGGAGGCTTCTTCCGACGTAGAAATTGAATCTAGTTGTTGCTCTAAAGTGCCTTGAGAAAACGCAAAGATTGGAATTAGCAGAAGTAATAATAAAAAATGTTTCATGTTTTAATTATAATTTTGATTTAGGATAATACAAAGCAACTAAATTTTCAGCTAGATAAAAAGGAAAGGTAGAAAGGATGTTAACAGATGTTTTAACAATTTTTGATCAGTTCCGTGCTTTTAATTTTAAAGATATACTAGTACTGAATACAATATTGATGATTAAAATGAATTGAGTGAGTAAAAAAAGTATGCCCATTCCTATTAGAAATAACTTCAAATTTTGGCTATCATCAAATAATGGAAATTCAGATTCTACATTGTTATTTAAAATAAAATAACCGATAAAAAATAACGGAACAATAGTAATAGAAATTATAGAATGTGTTTTTGTAAGCCAACTAATTAATGCTATTTTTTTGATAGAAATAAGGGTGTAAATAATACTTGTCGCGGTATACACTAAAGCAAGTAATAATGATAAATGTGAGTTGAGAATAACATAATAGGTGTCGTAAATATTTACATCAATTAATGTGTTTTTAAATATAAAAAAGTAAAAACTAAGTAGAAAGAAGAAAAATGAAATTAGCCAGAAATAAAGTGTTATTCTTTTCATTTTATATCTTTAATCGAGCAGTAGCCATGACATCAAAATTTGAAAAGTCCTTTTGTAAATATTTCAAATAACCAACTATAGCAATCATTGCGGCATTGTCTGTGGTGTATTCAAACTTTGGTACATAGCTTGTCCATCCAAAATTTTGTTCTGCATCTTTTAGAGCTTTTCTAATACCAGAGTTAGCAGAAACTCCTCCACCAATAGCAATATGCTTTATTCCTGTTTCTTTAACAGCTAGTTTTAATTTTGACATTAAAATTCCAATTATGGTAAATTGAATTGACGCACAAATATCATTAAGGTTTTCTTCTATAAAATTAGGATTTGTCTTTACTTGGCGCTGCACAAAATATAGGATGTTTGTTTTTAGGCCAGAAAAGCTAAAATTTAACCCATCTACTTTGGGTTTTGTAAATTGAAAAGCTTTTGGGTTACCTAACTGCGCACGTCTATCAATTTCAGGTCCTGCAGGATAACCTAATCCTAAAATCTTCCCGCTTTTATCGTAAGCTTCACCAACAGCATCATCTATAGTTTCTCCAATCACTTCCATATTAAAATGATTGTTCACTTTAACAATTTGAGTGTGTCCACCAGAAATAGTCATTGCTAAAAAGGGGAAAGGTGGTATTTTATGATCTTTTTCCTCAATAAAATGCGCTAAAATATGAGCTTGCATATGGTTAACGTCAATAAGCGGAATATCTAATCCATAAGCCAAAGATTTTGCAAATGAGGTACCAACAAGCAAAGATCCCATTAAACCAGGACCTCTAGTAAATGCTACAGCACTTAATTGGTCTTTATTTATACCTGCTTTTTCTAGTGCTTGATGCACCACAGGAACTATATTTTGCTGATGCGCACGAGACGCTAATTCTGGAACAACACCACCATACTCGGCATGTATTTTTTGATCTGCAACAACATTGCTCAAAATAGTGTTATTGCATAATACAGCAGCAGACGTATCATCGCAAGATGACTCTATTCCTAGGATGTAAATATTTTCTTTTTTCATAGTCGATATTCGGCACAATAATTGTTAATTTTACAAGTTTAAGTCCATTGCTTTAATTACAGCATATTGTAAGTACAAAGGTAAGGAAGATTTCAAACTTTTAAATCGTAAAATTCTATCAAACGGATACTCAAAATAATAGGTAAAATACTAGCAATAATCTTGCTGTTATTTTTCATTTTGTTTTTAGTGTTGTCCATTCCTGCCGTTCAAACACGTTTAGGAAAATATGTTACTACTAGAGTAAACAACGAATTTAAAACCAATATCAATATTGGTAGAGTGGGCATGCAACTTAATGGTGATATTGAGTTGAAAGAAATTTTAATTAGAGACTATAAAAAAGATACTCTAATAAGTGTTGGCGAGCTTAATAGTTCAATTATTAGTTTTAGAAATCTATATAATACCAAACTGAATTTTGGAGATATAGATCTTCAGAATGTTCTATTTAATCACAAAACATATTTAGATGAAGACGAATCTAATTTAGATATTTTCGTGGCTAAGTTTGATAGTGATAATCCAAGATTAGAGCCAAGTGAGTTCTTATTTTCATCTAGTGATGTGTCTATAGAAAACGGAGTTTTTAGATTAGTAAATGAAAATTTAGAAACGCCAAAAGTCTTTGAGTTTACTGAACTTAATGCTAATGCTACTAATTTTCTAATTAATGGTCCCGAAGTCAGTACTCGTATTAATAAATTTAGTTTTAAAGATAGTAGAGGAATTGCCGTTAAAAACTTAATGGCAAATTTTGAATATACACTAGACCATATGACGTTTGGTGACTTAAATATTAAAACTGATCAATCAGAATTAATAGGCGATTTAAGATTCAACTATAAACGAGAAGATTTAAAATATTTTATAGATAAAGTTAATATTGATGCGAGTTTCAGAGATTCAAATATTTCTTTAACCGAATTAAATGCTTTTTTTGACGAGTTTGGTACCAATCAACATGCAAATCTTAATGCAGATTTATCTGGTACATTAAATAATTTAGTAGCCACAAACCTCAATGTTAGTACAACTACAAATACAAGAATTATTGGAGATATTACGTTTCAAAACTTGTTTAGTAGAGAAGATGATAGTTTCGCTTTAAGAGGTACGTTTCAAAACTTAGCATCAAACTATAATGATTTAACAGCACTATTACCAAGACTTTTAGGGAATTCAATACCAAGTGTAATTTCTAAAGTTGGTAATTTTAACATTACAGGAACATCTTACATTACGGCAAAAAGTGTAGAAGCGAATGTAAATATTAATACAGATTTAGGATTAATTAAATCTGATCTACAATTAACTAACATAGACAATATTGATAATGCCAATTATATAGGTAATGTGATATTAGATGAGTTTGATATCGGTAAACTTATCAATGATCCTTTGGTAAAAACCACGAGCTTAAATCTAGATGTGGATGGTAAAGGTTTTACCATTAAGAATTTAAGGACAGATGTAAAAGGAGAAGTTTCAATGCTTCAATATAATGGTTACACTTACCAAGATATTAAGCTCTCAGGAGATTTGGGTAATAATATTTTTAATGGATTACTAAGTGTAGAAGATCTTAACTTACAGCTTGATTTTAATGGCTTAGTAGATTTTTCACAAGACATCAATAAATTCGATTTTAAAGCTCAAGTTGGTTATGCTAACCTCAATAAATTAAACTTTATAACAAGAGATAATATCTCTGAATTTAGAGGGCTGGTTACCATGAATGGTACAGGATCAAATTTGGATAATGCAATAGGCGCAATTAATATAAAAAATACAACCTATAAAAACCAAGATGGAAGCTATGTGTTTGAAGATTTTGATATTGTATCTTCATTTAAAGACCAAGTGCGTACACTTACCATTAATTCACCAGACATTATTAGCGGGACGATTAAAGGACAATTCAATATTAAGGATGTTGTAGGTTTAATAGAGAATTCAGTTGGAAGTATTTATACTAATTATGTACCAAACGTTTTAGAAGAAGGTCAATATCTCGATTTTAAATTTAATATCCACTCAAAAATTGCAGCTGTTTTTTTTAAGGATCTAACACTAGGAAAAAATACATTTATTGAAGGCCGAATAGAAACTGACGAAAAAGGTTTTGAGTTAGCTTTTAACTCGCCAGAAATTAAATTTAAAGATTATTTTGCAAATAAAATCAATATAAGTATCGATAATAGTAATCCTTTGTATAATACTTATATTGAGATAGATAGTATTGGTACGGGAATTTATAATGCTTCGGAATTTAGCTTGATTAATGTCACAAAACGAGATACGTTATTAGTAAAAACTGAATTTAAAGGAGGTAAGAATAACAGGGATAATTACAACTTAAATCTATTTTATACTATTGATGAATCTAACAAATCTGTAGTTGGTATTAGAAAATCTGATGTGCTTTTTAAAGGGTATGAATGGCTTTTAAATTCAAAGAAAGATTCATTAAATAAAATTCGTTTTGATAGAGGTTTTAAAGCGTTTGATATTTCTCCAATAAAAATTACTCAAGGCAACGAGGAGATTTTAGTATCAGGTAAAATCAATGATTCGCTTAATAAGAATTTTAATGTAGACTTCAAGGACGTACAACTCGTTAAAATTACACCACGTATAGATAGTCTAGCCCTTAAAGGTATTGTAAACGGAAAGCTTCAAGTGATTCAAAATAATGGCGTATATCTTCCAAAATCTAATGTAGAAATAAGTAGTCTTTTTGTTAATGATTTTGACTTAGGTGATCTAAAAGCTAAAATTGAGGGTAATAATTCTTTAACTGATTATAAGGTAGATGTATCGTTAATTAATGATAATATTAAGTCGTTAGGAGCAAAAGGATTCATTGATATAGCAGAAAACAATCCTACAATTAATTTAGATGTCGCCTTTGAAGAGTTTTTATTAGACCCATTAAATCCCCTAGGCGAAGGTGTGATTAATAATATTAGGGGACTAGTATCAGGAAATGCAAAAGTATCTGGTAGTTTAAATAAGCCTAGTATAGATGGGGAATTACTGCTCGATAGAGCAGGTATGTCAATCCCATATTTAAATGTAGATTATGGATTTGATTTTGATTCTAAAGTAGAACTAAGAGGGCAACAATTCATTTTTAAGAATGTGGCAATGACCGATTCTAAATACTTCTCAAAAGGAAATTTAAATGGTTTTATAGAACATTATAACTTTTCAGATTGGAGATTAGGTTTAAGGTTAAATACAAATAGACTTTTAGTATTAAATACAGAAGAATCTGAAGACGAACTTTATTATGGTACAGGGTTTATTTCAGGTACAGCAGAAATAAAAGGGCCTACAGAACAGTTAGTTATTGAAGTTAACAATGGTAGAACAGAAGCAGGAACAGAATTTTTTATTCCACTTAATGATGCTGAAAGCTTTGGAGACAATTCATATATTCATTTCTTAAGTCCTGAAGAAAAATTAGCCAAGGTTAAAGGTAAAATAGCAGAACAGATTGAAGTTAAGGGACTGATTTTAGATTTTGATCTTAACGTAAATCAAAATGCAACTATAGAAATCGTCATTGATAAAGAAGCTGGCAGTACGATTAAAGGAAAAGGCGAGGGTACTTTAAATTTTTATATCAATACAAGCGGAACTTTTAATATGTTCGGTGATTTTACAGTTTACGAAGGTTTTTATAATTTTAAATATGGTGGTTTTGTTGAAAAGAAATTTAAAGTTGAGCAAGGCGGAAACATTGTATGGCAAGGTGATCCTTTAGGTGCAGAATTAAATTTAAAAGCGGTGTATTCTGGCGATGCCAATCCGTCTGTTTTACTAGATAATCCTATTACTCAGAGTATAGATGTAGAAGTAGAAATTCACTTAACAGGACAATTAGAGCAACCAGTACCGGAATTCGATTTTAGATTTCCTGGTGTGAGTTCTACCGTAAAATCAGAATTAGAATATAGATTATCTTCAAAAGAAGAAAAAGACAACCAAGCCTTAATATTTTTAGCTACAGGAGGCTTCTCTAATGGTATAGAAGGCGCTAATTTTACAGGTACCATCTCAGAACGTTTATCAGGAATCGTAAATAATTTGTTTGGTACTAATAATGGAAACTTAGATGTTGGTATCGATTTAGAATTGGGTCAAGATACACCAGAGTTACAGACCAATTCAACTGTAGGCCTAACACTTCAAACTAAAATAAGCGATAAAATATTAGTTAACGGTAAGGTTGGTGTACCATTTGGTAGTGCTAGTCAAACGGTAATTAGTGGCGATGTACAGATAGACTTTTTATTAAATGAAGATGGTACGTTAAGAGCCAAAGTCTTCAATAGAGAAAACAGTATCGTTAATCTTGTTGATGAAATTGGCTATACCCAAGGTGTTGGTTTGTCATACAATGTAGAATTTGATACGTTTAAAGAATTTCTTCAAATTATATTTTCTGGGAAAAATAGAAAAGAAAAAGCTGTAAAAAGTCAGGAGCAAAAAGACCAAGAAAACGATGATGATTTCTTGCCAGATTTTATGTCAGTGAAAGAAAAAAAGGATAAAACCAAGTCCTAAAATTCACATTTATCTTCATTTTATTAAAATACTTATTAACGAAAACGTTTGAATTGGTTTTTCACTAAATATTTATGACAATAGTCACATAATTCTATGTATTGTTTCTTAATTTTACTGTAAACAAATTATAGAAATGCTACATACAATTAAAAAGATAGGTGTTTTAACATCTGGAGGAGATTCTCCAGGAATGAATGCCGCAATACGATCCGTTGTTAGAGCATGTGCTTTTCATGATATCAAATGCATCGGCATTTATAGAGGTTATGAAGGGATGATTGATGGGGATTTTATTGAAATGGATGCTCGTAGTGTAAAAGGTATCATTAATAAAGGTGGTACAATTTTAAAATCTGCACGTTCAACAGAATTTAGAACAATAGAAGGTAGAACTAAAGCGCACGAACAATTAAAAAAGGCAGAAATAGATGCTTTTGTAGTTATTGGTGGTGATGGAAGTTTTACAGGTGCAATGATATTTAATCAAGAGTTCGATTTTCCTGTAATGGGAATTCCAGGAACAATTGACAATGATATCGTTGGTACATCACATACACTTGGTTACGATACCGCTTTAAATACGGTTGTAGATGCCATTGATAAAATTAGAGATACAGCCAGTTCGCATAATCGATTATTCTTTATTGAAGTAATGGGACGAGATGTTGGGCATATTGCTTTAAACGTTGGTATTGCTGGTGGTGCAGAAGAGATCTTAATTCCTGAAGAAGATTTAGGATTAGACAGACTTGTGGAGTCATTAAGACGAAGTAAAAAATCAGGAAAGTCTTCCAGTATTGTTGTCGTGGCCGAAGGTGATAAAATCGGTAAAAGTGTGTTTGAACTAAAAGATTACGTAGACCAAAATATGGAAGGTTATGATGTAAGAGTTTCTGTTCTTGGACATATGCAACGTGGCGGATCACCATCGTGTTTTGATCGTGTTTTGGCAAGTAGAATGGGAGTGAAAGCCGTAGAAAGTTTAATTACCGGTAAAAGTAATTATATGGTAGGTATTAAAAACGATGTTATGGATTTAACACCGTTTGATCAAGCCGTAAAAGGAAAATCAAAAATTAATATGGAACTTTTAAGAGTTTCGGATATAATGACAATTTAATAAGAACAAAAATTAAAACAAAGATAGAGTAATGGCAAATTTAAAATTAGGAATTAACGGATTCGGTAGAATAGGAAGAATTGTATTTAGAGCAACTGTAAAACGTAATGACGTTGATGTTGTAGCAATTAATGATTTATTGGATGTTGATCACTTAGCATACTTATTAAAGTATGATTCTGTACACGGAAGATTTGATGGTACAGTTGAAGTAAAAGATGGACAATTAGTAGTAGATGGAAAAACAATCCGTGTAACAGCAGAAAGAGATCCTAAAAATTTAAAGTGGGATGAAGCAGGTGCAACTGTAGTCGCAGAATGTACAGGTATTTTTACAACTTTAGAAACGGCTCAATACCACATTGATGGTGGTGCTAAAAAAGTAGTAATTTCTGCGCCAAGTAAAGATGCACCAATGTTTGTAATGGGAGTAAACGATAGTAAATTACAAGCGAGCGATACAATTGTATCTAATGCATCTTGTACAACAAACTGTTTAGCTCCAATCTCTAAAGTTATTGAAGATAATTTTGGTATTGAAGAAGGTTTAATGACTACAATTCACGCAGCAACCTCTACTCAATTTACAGTAGATGCACCATCACGTAAAAATTACCGTTTAGGACGTTCTGCCATCAATAACATTATTCCAAGTTCTACAGGAGCTGCAAAAGCAGTAGGAAAAGTTATTCCTGAATTAGATGGAAAACTTACAGGTATGGCATTTAGAGTACCAACTGTAGATGTGTCTGTTGTAGATTTAACAGTGAAAACTAAAAAAGCAACATCTTTAGAAGAGATTAAAGCGGCTATGAAAAAAGCAGCTGCTGGTTCTATGGAGGGTGTTTTAGGTTATACTGAAGATGCTGTAGTATCTCAAGATTTTGTAAGTGAGGTTAAAACTAGTGTATTTGATGCTGATGCTTCAATAGAATTAAATTCAACGTTTTTCAAGTTAGTATCTTGGTATGATAATGAGTTTGGTTATTCTAATAAATTAGTTGATTTAGCTCAAAAGGTAAATAGCCTTTAAGACATAATATTAATTCTGAAAATTCCGTAGGATTATGTTCTGTCATAGACTACGGAATTTTTATTTATATACCTTATCATGATTTTAATTACAGATGGTGGTTCTACAAAATGCGATTGGATTGCAATTGATGAAAACGGAAATCAAACCGTAGACAAAATAAGAACCAAAGGATTAAATCCTGCTATTGTTGCAGAAAAGAAGCTTAACAAAATTATTCGAAAGAGTAAAGAGCTGATGTCAATTGCAGATGAAGTAACTCATATTTATTTTTATGGTGCTGGTTGTGGAACAGATAAACCAACACTTTTACTAAAATCGATTTTAGAATATTATTTCAAAAATGCCATAGTAGAAGTTAGAGAAGATACATATGCAGCCGTAAGAGCCTGTATTGATAAAAATGATGAAGCAGCTGTAGTTTGTATTCTAGGAACAGGATCTAACTGTAGTTATTATGATGGTAGAGATTTGCACCAACGCGTATCTAGCTTAGGCTTTATTTTAATGGATGATGCAAGTGGTAATTATTTTGGTAAACAATTAATTAGAGATTACTATTTTAATAAAATGCCAGACACCATAAGTGTAGCTTTTGCTCATAAACACAATCTTGAAGCTGATTTTATAAAATATAATTTATATAAGCAAACCAATCCTAGTGCTTATTTAGCAGATCATGCTGAATTTATGTTCATTAATAAGGATTCAGAATACATTAGTAAAGTAATTACTACTGGTATTCGCTTGTTTGCAGAAAACATGATACTTCAATATAAAGAAGAATTAAAAGAAGGAATTCCTGTTCATTTTGCTGGTTCTATCGCTTATTTTGGACAAGAAGAAATAAAGCAAGTAGCAGAAGAATTCGGGTTTAAGGTTGGTAACTTTGTAAGACGACCAATTGAGGGATTAGTAGATTATCACGTGAAGAATCTTTAATATGGAAATTGCAATTATTGCGCATGATGGAAAAAAGGCTGAAATGGTTCAGTTTTTAAATCAGCATAGTGAAATTTTAAAACATAAAAATATTACGCTAATTTCTACTGGTACAACAGGAGAGAAGGTAAGTAAAGCTGGCTTGCAAGTTAATGCATTGTTGTCTGGTCCTTTAGGAGGTGATGCACAGATTGCAGCTAGAGTAGCTGAAGGACAGTGCGATATGGTTTTGTTTTTTAGAGACCCATTAGATCGTCATCCACATGAGCCAGATATTTTAATGTTAATGAGATTATGCGATGTGCACAATGTTCCATTGGCTACAAATCCTGCAACAGCAGAATTACTTATAAAAGCGATATAATTTTTAATAACCTGTTAATAAAACTAGGCAAGCCTGTTGTAAAACTTATATTTTGGTTATATCTTTGTACCAATAAACGTAAACGAAACAAAAATTATGTTCGAATTTGATCAATATTTAGGATTTTTAGCTTTTTTAACCATATTAACTATCGGTTTTTGGTTAATGATTTTCCTTTTAACTTTTGTGGTACCTTACTGGATTTTTGGTTCATCAATTGAGCGTTTAAAAGAAATTAGAGCAGAGAAGAAGGCTAAACGCTAGATTAGTATTTCTTAATTTTATAATAAGAGAGCACAGATTTTATATTTGTGCTCTTTTTTTGTTCCTATTTTTTAGATATTTTATAAAATCTATATGCGGTTAAAAATCCAATAATACTAAATACACTCAAGACTAAAAAGGCATTTTCTAAGCCTGCGGTTTTATTAGGATTGTCAACTAAAATTCCAAACATTGGTCCAGAAAAGATATCTGGTGTATAGCCAATTATAGACACCAATCCTACAGCAGTTCCTGTTAAGGCAACAGGAATTTTTGCTTCTGGTAAGGTTGCAAAATATAAAACACGGCAAGAATATACACCAATAGCCATTAAGAGAATATTTATAATAAATAACATTGTTGTGTTATTATCAATAATTCCAAAGCTAAATATAAGACTAGAAAAGGTGGTAAGTAAAAACCCAATTATTAACCAAAAAGAAGCTCTGCTTTTGTCCGCCATTAAACCAATAATAACACCAATGACTGGCCTTAAGTAGAGTAAATAAGTGCCAACTTCTGCAGATTTAATGGCGTTATAACGCATTACGTCTGTTGCATAAAGTGTAAATAAATCGGTAGCTTTATAACCAGTATAGGCTCCTAAAATTTTTAATGTATAAACTGTTAAAGTCCGATTTTAAATCTGTTACTTCCTCAGTAGAGGTTTTTAGAAAAAAATAGACTATTAGTCCAATAATAGCCACAATAATTGAACAAGTTGTAATGACTTGTTTAAAAGCAAATTGCCTTTCAATTAAAGAAGAATTAGTAATTGTACCTTCAATAAAAAAAGAGAAAACAAAAACACCAAGCGAACCAAAGGTCGCAGCAACTATACCTCTTCCTCCATCTAAATATCCAAAAGCTATACCTTGGTTATTATCGCCTCCCCAAATTCTTGTGGCTTTTATCATTGCAGCCCAAAACAGAAAGATGGTAGTAAATCCCCAATATCCATATAATAACTTTAAATATTGGTATTCAGGAAATGTTGCAAAATAGAAACCTCCGAACGCAGTTAAAATCAGCGCAACTGACATTAAGTTTTTAGGTTGAAATTTATCAGCTATTGGTCCGCCAAATAAATAGGAGAAAAGAGCAACTATACCATAGACTGAAAAGCAGTAGCCTAAATCTTCATTATTTATTGAAAAAGTTTCAAGAAATGTCGGTCTAAAAACGCGTTGTAGAACAAAGGGTAAAATAAAAATGGCCTCTGCGGCTAATATCAATAATATTAGGATGTACAGAGGCTGTTTTTTAGATTTAGTTTGTTGCTGCATATTAAACTTGAAGAACACCCATATTAAAAGGTTTTTCAATAGGAGCGTGGTTAGCAGCTTCTATTCCCATAGAAATCCAAGTTCTTGTGTCTATCGGATCAATTACAGCATCTGTCCATATGCGAGAAGCCGCATAATAAGGCGATACTTGATCATCATATCTTGATTTTATTTTATTAAATAATTCTTCCTCTTTTTCTTTAGTAATTGTTTCACCTTTCTTTTTAAGTGAAGCTGTTTCAATTTGCAATAGTACTTTAGCCGCAGAATTTCCACTCATTACAGCTAACTCTGCGCTTGGCCATGCAGCAATTAGTCTTGGGTCGTACGCTTTTCCACACATCGCGTAATTTCCTGCACCATAGCTATTACCTAAAACAATCGTGAATTTTGGAACCACAGAATTACTGACAGCATTTACCATTTTGGCACCATCCTTAATAATTCCGCTGTGTTCAGATTTGCTTCCAACCATAAAGCCAGTAACATCTTGTAGAAATACTAAAGGAATCTTTTTCTGATTACAATTAGCAATAAATCGTGTTGCTTTATCTGCTGAGTCATTGTAAATAACACCTCCAAATTGCATTTCGCCTTTTTTAGTTTTTACTAGTTTTCTTTGATTAGCAACAATACCAACAGCCCAACCTTCAATTCTGGCGTAAGCCGTAATAATAGTTTTTCCATAATCTTCTTTGTACTCTTCAAATTCAGAATCATCAACTAATCGTTTTATGATGTCCTTCATGTCGTATTGATCAGCTCTGCTTTTTGGAAGTATACCATAAATGTCATTAGGATTTTCCTTAGGTTTTATTGATGCAGTTCTATTGTATCCTGCTTTATCAAAATCTCCAATTTTGTCCACAATGTTCTTAATTTTATCAAGAGCATCTTTGTCGTCTGTAGCTTTATAATCGGTAACACCAGAAATTTCACAATGTGTTGTTGCGCCACCAAGAGTTTCATTATCAATAGATTCTCCTATTGCAGCTTTTACTAAATAACTTCCTGCTAAAAAAATACTCGCTGTTTTATCAACAATTATGGCTTCATCACTCATTATTGGTAAATAAGCTCCTCCAGCAACACAACTGCCCATAACAGCAGAAATTTGGGTAATTCCCATACTACTCATCACAGCATTGTTCCTGAAAATGCGTCCAAAATGTTCTTTGTCAGGGAAAATTTCATCTTGCATTGGCAAAAAGACACCAGCACTATCTACCAAATAAATAATAGGTAAGTGGTTTTCTATGGCGATTTCTTGTGCACGCAAATTTTTCTTTCCTGTAATAGGAAACCAGGCGCCAGCTTTTACAGTAGCATCATTAGCCACTACAATACATTGTTTACCTTTTACATATCCCATTTTTACAACAACACCTCCAGATGGACAACCTCCATATTGCTCATACATACCTTCTCCAGCAAATGCACCAATCTCTATAGATTTGGCTTTAGGATCTAATAGATAATCAACACGCTCTCTGGCTGTCATTTTACCTTTAGCATGATGTTTTTCAATACTTTTTTGACCACCACCTAGTTTGACTTTCGCAAATCGCTTTTTTAAGTCAGAAACTAAAAGTTTATTGTGGTCTTCGTTTTGGTTGAATTTGATATCCATTAATATAGATTTGTTTTGTACGAATTTACAAAACGAAACTATTTTTGGAAAGTTAATGTTTTCTAAAAATATATAACATGGAAATATATTCCTAGGAATGTAAATAAATTTTATGTTATATTTGCACTCTAACTAAACATATTATAAAATGAAAAAAAATAAAATTATTTATTACGTAGCCACAGGATTGTTAACCTTATTGATGCTGTTTTCTGTAAGCATGTATTTTTTTAAACATGAAGATGTGTCTCAAATGTTCACTAATTTTGGTTATCCAACTTATATTATTTATCCCTACGCTGTGGCTAAACTTTTAGGGCTTTTTGCTATTTGGAACCCTAAATTTAAAGTGATTAAAGAATGGGCTTATGCAGGATTTTTCTTTGCATTTATATTGGCATTTTTCGCGCATTACATGATTGGCGATGGCGAACAAACAGGAGCGCTTATAGCGTTTGTTTTATTGATAGTATCTTATATATTTAACAAAAAAAACCAAAACTAAAATGAAAAATATAATAGCATTTGCAGGTAGTAATAGCACTACTTCAATCAACAAAAAATTAGTTGAGTATACCTCTAGTTTAGTAAAAGAAACTGAAATTAATATTTTAGATTTAAACGATTTTGAGCTACCTATTTACGGAGTAGACTTAGAACAGAAAGAAGGATTTCCTGAAAATGCAAAACGTTTTGCAGAGGCCATAAAGAATTCTGATGGTATTATTCTTTCGTTGGCAGAACATAATGGAGCGTACAGTGCAGTTTTCAAAAACTTATTTGATTGGATTTCTCGCATTGAGCAAAAAACATTTCTAAATAAACCTATGTTATTAATGGCAACATCTCCTGGAGCTAGAGGAGGAGTTACAGTTTTAGAAATCGCAAAAGGTAGATTTCCGTATCATGATGCACAAATTGTAGGTACGTTTTCATTACCTTCTTTTTATGATAATTTTTCTGAAGGTAAAATTACCGATGAGGCATCAAATGCACAATTATTAGAACAGGTCAAAAAATTTGAAGCCACTCTATAAGTTTCTCCTTTAATATTATATTAATTTAATTATTCAGAATATATGGGCGATTTTTCTAAAGATATTAATTCTACGTTTCCGAATCAAAAAGTAAAAGCAATGCTTAATATTTTGTACACGGCTAATTGGATTAATAGTTATCAGGCTGCATTTTTTAAACCTTTTAAAATTTCATCACAGCAGTATAATATATTAAGAATTTTAAAAGGAGCAGGTCAACCTTTAAAAGTACAAACGATAAAGGAACGCATGATTGAAAGATCTCCAAATGCGACGCGTTTAATGGATAAGCTCAGTTCAAAACACTTGATTGAACGTATCGCTTGCCCAAATGATAGACGTGTTGTACATATCAATATTACTGAAGAAGGATTAAATCTGTTAGAAGAGATTTCTAAAGCAGATCGTAAAAGTATTTTTCAAAATTTAACTGAAGAAGAAGCATCACAATTAAGTGATTTATTAGATAAAATGAGATGAAAAAGGTAATACATAAAGCAGAGAGTAGAGGATTTGCAGATCATGGATGGTTAAAAGCTAATCACTCCTTTAGTTTTGCAGGTTGGTTTAGTGAAGATAGAATTCATTTTGGCGCTTTAAGAGTGTTAAATGATGATATTGTTGGACCTAAAATGGGATTTGGTACACATCCACACGATAATATGGAAATTATTACCATTCCATTAAAAGGTGTTCTTAAGCATCGTGATAACATGCATAATGATTGGCAAACTGTTGTACCAGGTGAAGTGCAAGTAATGTCTGCAGGCACTGGGATTCAACATTCTGAAATTAATGGTTCTGTTAATGACGAATTAGGTTTATTTCAAATATGGATTATTCCAGATGAAAGAAATGTAAAACCGCGTTACGATCAAAAGGTATTTAAAGCTGAAGATAGACAAGGACAACTTCAAACTTTAGTAACCTCATTTAGTGATAAGGACAATGCAAGTTTAAAAGTCCATCAAGATGTTAAACTTTCTAGAATTGATTTGTTAGAAAATAATTCGTTTCAGTATACATTAAAAAGTGAAGATCATGGTGTTTACATCATGAATATAGCAGGAAATAGTAGTATTGAAAATGAAGATTTAAACTCGCGTGATGCTATAGGAATTTCTGAAACGGATAGTTTTAAAATTACAGCAAAATCAAAGAGTGAGTTATTATTCATTGAAGTACCAATGATAAAATTATAGATTTTTAACATGAATAATTATATAAGCATCACAATTTGTGATGCTTTTTTTATTTAAAATACGATATTTGTAATTCAACTAACTAATTAACCAAATTAAAGATTAAGAATATGGCGATGAATAAAAACACAGTACTAGCTTGGGCAACTTGGATAATGATATTTGTAGGATGTGGTTTAATAGCATTAGGTGCATTTAGATACGATGATGTTGCAGGTTGGGGATTTGCTGCTGTTGGTGGTGGTTTTTTCTGTATATCATGGGTGTTTAATGCCTTGAAAGGCAGAGTTTAATTTGGCCAGAATATCTTTTAACTTTATAACAATAAACTTTTATACTTAAATTATGAGTGACGATAAAAAAGTGATTTTTGCAATGTCTGGTCTTACAAAGACGTTTTCAGGTGCAAATACACCAGTTTTAAAAAATATATATTTAAGCTTCTTCTATGGAGCTAAAATTGGTATTCTTGGTCTTAATGGATCAGGAAAATCTACATTATTAAAAATTATTGCAGGTGTAGATAAAAACTATCAAGGAGATGTTGTTTTTCAACCTGGTTACACAGTAGGTTATTTAGAGCAAGAACCTCAATTAGATGATGATAAAACGGTTATGGAAATCGTGCGAGAAGGTGCTGCAGAAACAGTTGCTATTCTTGATGAATATAATAGTATTAATGATCAGTTTGGTTTAGAAGAAGTCTATAGCGATGCCGATAAAATGGAAAAGCTAATGAATCGACAGGCAGAGTTGCAAGATCAAATTGATGCGGCAGGTGCATGGGAATTAGATACCAAATTAGAAATTGCTATGGATGCGTTACGCACTCCAGATGGCGATAAGAAAATAGGAGTTCTTTCTGGTGGTGAGCGTCGTCGTGTGGCCTTATGTCGTTTATTACTTCAGGAGCCAGATGTCTTGTTATTAGATGAGCCAACCAACCATTTAGATGCGGAGTCTGTACATTGGTTAGAGCATCATTTAGCACAATATAAAGGAACTGTAATTGCGGTAACGCACGATAGATACTTCTTAGATAATGTTGCAGGCTGGATTTTAGAATTAGATAGAGGAGAAGGGATTCCTTGGAAAGGAAACTACTCGTCTTGGTTAGATCAAAAATCAAAGCGTATGGCACAAGAAAGTAAAACAGCTTCTAAACGTCAAAAAACATTAGAACGCGAGTTAGACTGGGTACGTCAAGGAGCTAAAGGAAGACAAACTAAGCAAAAGGCACGTTTAAAGAACTATGACAAATTAATGAGTCAGGATCAAAAACAGCTCGATGAAAAGTTAGAAATCTACATTCCAAATGGTCCGCGTTTGGGGACTAATGTAATTGAAGCTGCAGGTGTTGCCAAAGCCTATGATGACAAGTTACTATATGACGATTTAAACTTTAATCTACCTCAAGCTGGTATTGTTGGTGTTATTGGACCAAATGGTGCTGGTAAAACGACTATATTCAGAATGATTATGGGAGAGGAAAAACCTGATAAAGGAGAGTTTAAAGTAGGTGAAACGGCCAAGATTGCATATGTTGATCAGAAACACTCTAATATTGATCCGGAAAAAACAATTTGGCAGAACTTTAGTGATGAGCAAGAGTTGGTTATGATGGGAGGAAAGGAAGTAAATTCTAGAGCCTATTTAAGCCGATTTAATTTCTCAGGAGGTGAGCAAAACAAAAAAGTAAAATTACTTTCTGGTGGTGAGCGAAACCGTTTGCATTTAGCTATGACGCTTAAAGAGGAAGGTAATGTTTTACTTTTAGATGAACCTACTAATGATCTAGATGTAAATACATTAAGAGCATTAGAAGAAGGTTTAGAGAATTTTGCAGGTTGTGCTGTTGTTATTAGTCACGATAGATGGTTCTTAGATAGAATATGTACACACATATTAGCATTTGAAGGTGATTCTCAAGTCTATTTCTTTGAAGGAGGCTTTAGTGATTATGAAGAAAATAAGAAGAAACGTTTAGGTGGAGATTTAATGCCAAAACGAATTAAATATAAAAAATTAGTGAGATAATTTTCACTCATTTTACAATGTAAAAGCCAGCAATTTGCTGGCTTTTTAGTTTTATATTTTTGCGTAATAGACTATAGTTTTCTATTAATATACGTCATCACTTTATAATAATTTAATTATCGCCATAAAGATGTCCACTAGGCCTTTCTTCATTTGAATTTTCGTAGTCCTTGAAGGCGTTGGTTTGCATCAATTTTTTATTTTCAGCTTTAAGTTTATACATTTTAATAATTGCGATTGCAATAAGAACTAGAAAAACCGAAGCCACTAATATGAGTATAATGGTAAGTTGTGTCGTTGTCACAATCAAAGCCTTTGTAAGAAGTTGCATAAACATATATAATGGTTTAGAATTGGGGTTCTAGGATGCTAATATAGAAAAAATCTTATTCTTAAATGCTTAATTTTAAATTATTTACCATTTTATATCAACAATTTCATCGATAAAACGGTTGTAAAATCCGATAAACAGCTGTGTTTGTTGGTATATTAAGCCTTTTGTTTTAGGGTTTATTATTTAAAAAATGAATAAATAAAATTGATAATATTACCACGATAATTAAATTTAAAACTGATTATATCAATAGTATTTTTTTTAGAATAAAGTATTGCTAAAAAATAATTACGAAAATTGTAACATTTTTAAAATTCAAGCTACCTATATTTTAGTAAGTAAAGTTTTTATAGTCTTAAAAAATTACCGAAATTGTTATCCTTAAATTGTTCAACTTAATAACACTACACAAATATGTCTGATGATTTTGATTTATTAGAAACAAATTCCAACGAAAAAACAGCGAAAGTCGATGTAAATTGGGGAAAGGCCATTGACCAAATGAAGTCTAAATTGGCTCAAGAAGATGATCCTGAAAGTCGTCAGAAAATATTAAATGCAACATTAGATAATGTTGTAGATATGGCTGAAAAAGACAGAACTACCTTATTAGATGCTATAAAAGATTTAACCGATTACCAAGATGAAGTTGGTATTATGTTTGAAGGGTTCTCTGCTTTAAATGCCTCAGAACAAAAAATCATAGACGATTCAATAAAACGTTTAGAACGTGCAAAAGTTGAATTAGAAGATGCAAATGCAAAGCCAGACACATTTTGGAATAACCTTTTTGGTAGAAAAGGAAAAATTCAAAAAGCAGAACAAGAATTAAAAGATGCTCAAAAAGTACGTGATGCTGCGGATAATAAGGCAAAAGCCATGTTTCAACAACGTATTGAAACAGCTGATGTACAAACATTATTAAATGAATTGTCTTTTAAGAGTCAAGCGGCAATTAAGCGTTTAAAAGATAGAGAAATTGAAATAAAAGAAGTTGAAGAAAGTCTTAAAACGGCAATTGTTGAAGCTTCTAACAACCATACAAAAGCGCTTCAAAAGAAAAAAGAAGTAGAAGATAAGCTAGAAACGGAATATGCTTTACTAAAACAAGCACGTCAAGCTTTAGAAGAAGTTGCAGATAAGCAATCTACTGAATACTCTGATGCGTTAGGTAAAGTAACTACTTTAGAGCAAAAAGTTGAAGAATTAGAAGGTCTTAAAAATGCTTATACAACCTTAGCAGCTTCAAAAGATAGTTTTGTACACAAACATAATCTTACTATTAAAGTATTAACGTCTTTACGTAGTAATTTGCAAACACATAGAGCAAAATTAAAGAGTGATACAGACGAGCGTCTTAAATATTACGATGGTTACGTTGTAGCATTAAAAGCACGTACTGACCAAGAATTTGCGGCTATTTTAGAACACTTAGGTGTTAAAACCGATGAGCATATTGGAGAAACTTTAGCTGCAATGCATACGGCAAGTGCTAAAGCACGTCAAGAAATGATGGACAACATTCCTGTGCACGAAAAAGTGATGCAAGGTGTTTATGGAAGTTATGCTGAAGCGTTGCAAGAAATTAGAGAAAAGGATAAGTCTATCCAGTCTAATTTTGCTGACCGTTACGGAATTGATATGAAAGAGATTTTCGAAGATTATTACGCAGCAGATGGAAATGCACCAGCAAATGATGGCGCAGGTGAACCAGCAGATCCACCAAAGCCAGAAGCTAGTGACGATGACCTTTTAGGATAAAAAATAGTTGTTGGTTTTTAGTATTCAGTTGGTAGAAAATACGAATTGAATACTAAAAACCATACGCTATAATTTGATAAATTTTTTAATAGTGCCTTTCAAATAGTTGAGGGTCACTGCAAACAGAATACTGCCAACTACCAACCATAATGATAGTTACACCCTTAGATTCCGCAATATTAGATTCCAAAGAACAGTATGTGTTTTATCACAAAATGATAGATTTCACATTAAAGGAACTTATTTATGCGGTTCAAGAAAAACAATTACTAAACGACCAAGAAGTTCAATTATTTAAGCAATACAGTGATTTGTTGTTGTATTCTATTGAAGCCATGCGTGTAAAATACATGTATGATGATGAGGAAAACATGAAAGTGGATTTAACCGATTCTGGTTTTCCTAATTACCTTGAGTTTAGATATTTATTTAATGATTTAGAATTACGTGAAGAGTATCTGGGCAAACTTACGGATGTAGAAACGCTAAAAGAAGAATTTTTAGATACTTTAATGCGGAAAAAAGAGCCCATTGCTAAGCGCAAACTCTTTCAAGCATCATCTATAGTATACTACACGTCTGCTAAGAAAGAATATATTTTTAATCGTTTTGTACAAGGTAAAATTATGAAAGCTACTGAAAATTCTGAAGAAGAGTATTTGGTAAGTTGGAGCTTTTATGATGTAACACATAACAGACCATACATTTGCTATATGTATTTTAATTACGATGGTAAAAATGTACAAGACTATAAGGATGAAATATATTCAGTTCTAAAAAATGCAGCTGATCGTGATATGAATTTAGATACCATGGCTTATGCTATAGATAAGCGTTTGCCAAAAGTATTTCCTAAACGTATAAGACGTATCGATTTAGGACCAATTCATAATGTGTTCGCTAAAGATGAAAACAAAGTGACACATGCAATTTTACAAAGTATAGCTAGTAAGGAAGTGCCATTAGAATCGTACGCAATTTCATTTAAAATAGACGAATTAAAATCGGGTAGCGAATTTAAAGAAGGCAGTTTTTTTAGCAAACAAACCTTTCAACGTTGGGATGCTATTTTTAGACAACGCTACGTATTTGCGCCACATAGAATTATACAATTACTTTATAATAAAACACCAGAGATTATGAATAAGTTGGCGATGTCGCCTATTCAAATTTCGGACTTAGAAATGAAATAAGTTTACAGTCGCATAGAAAAAAAAATACAGTCCCAGTCGCAGTTTTCAGTATTGCGGAAAATGAAAATAATAATTATCAAAAAACAGTTTTAGAAGAGTAATCAGAGCGATGTAATCAACTGTTTACTTTTAACTGAGACTGAAAACTAAAAAAAATGGAACACAACTCAACTTTCCCTATAAAACAAAATGAATTAGACATGCTTCGAGATGAAGCAACAACCTATCTAAAATCCATTCAATGGGAACAAAGTCAACGTGCAAAAAATAAAGATACTGATGCCAAAGACGAATCTATTTTATTGTATTTGTCTAGAGCAAACAACGGAAGTAACGTTAATGTCACTTCAGTGTCTAAAACGATTTTGGCATTAAAAAAACGTTTGTTACCTGAGTCTGTAGCGCTTCCTATTTTTTTAAATCAAACGTTGTATGCCGTACAAGAAGGTTTAACTCTAGGAATTTGGATAAAAGATTCATTCTATGATGCTTCAGGGTTATCGAGTTTAAGTGAGAATAAATCGGCATTAGATAGTTCAGGAAGACGTGAATATGAAAGTAAGATGCATACAGCAACTGCTTTCATGTTATTTTCAACAGCATATAAAATTCTTCATGATTTAAAACCACATGCTTCGGATGATTTATCTGTAATGAAACAGAAGTTTGCGGGCATACCAGAAGTATCACTATTAACGCCTTTAAAAGGAATTTCTTGTCAGTTATTCTACTACGATAAGTATTTAGGTCATCCTGAAATTATAAAATCAGACAAAGATGTTATTGATTTTACTGTGGTTTATTTTGAAGCCTTAATAGACGAAATTCAATTAAGAAAAAGTAGTTTAGAGTACACGGAAAGCATTTCAGACAGAACTTATAAATTAGAAAACAGTGATTTTGCAGTTTCTGGTTGGGAAAATTCATTCTCAGGAACAGCAAAGAGTATTGAATTCAATAAAATTCAGTTTGAGCAAATTGTAGGTAACAGAGATGCTAAACATTTTGCACGTCGCTTAACAGAACGCTTATTGAGTTACGATATAGAAGCAAAGAAAAATCCATTTCAAGAATTAGGTGGATTTATGCCTGTTTTTATGGGTTACGGAATTCCTGGTACAGGAAAAAGTATGTTGATTGCAGCTATTGCAACCAGGTTAAAAGAACATTCAGATAATTTAGATATTCCGTTTTTATTTCATCCCATGCCAGATACGTTAATTAGCACGTTTCAAGGTGGTTCTGCCGAAAAAATGGTAGAGTGGATGAAGCCATTACAAGACCCAACTAAATTAATTTTTGCACCAATTGATGATGCCGAAAATAACTTGCAAGAGCGTACAGCACAAGGTGTTTCTGCAGGTGTAAAAGAAGTAATTGGTGTATTTTTAAGATATACAGAAGGTGCTTATGCCGTTAATTACGGAAACAGTTCTATTGGTTTATTTACCAATTTGCCAGAAATGTTAGATAAGGCTGTAATTTCTAGAGTACAAGGACGATTTAAAATTGATGGTGCACGTACGGAGCACGATTTTGTTGACCAAGATTACATCTGGTGGAAAAAATTACAAGATACCATGCCAGATTTTGTAAACATGAATGATCCTGAAGTGTATAAATATTTGTCAGACCAAGGACTAGCCAATAGTATGGGCGAAATTCTTAATGCTATTGAAAATCCATCGGAAGCAAGAGTACATGATACGTTTGATAAAGTTGAAAAACTACATCAAAATAACGACCATATGTTTTATGCGGCTTTGTATAAAGAAATTCAGAAAATATTTCCATTTTTCTCTTCAAGAGATGTTAGAAATATTCAGTCTGCCATTTCATTACGTTTGACGGATTTCGATTTAGAACAAGATTGGTTTGAAAATCCTGAAACGTATTTCAAAAAAGATTACGAGACTAAATTTAATATGCTTCAAGAATTAATGAAGTCTAACATGAAAGGTTTAAACTTTTCAGATATTAGAAGACAAGAAGTAATTCGTTATTTAGATAACGTGGCAACAATTGCAGATACAGACTTTAAACGAAAAGTAGATTCTAGAGTGAATCAAATGAATATTGAAACAAAGGCTCGCGAGCAATTTGGAGTAAAAGGCTAAAAATGGATAATAACACGAACAACGACATAGAGCCAGATAAAGTAGTTAACGAACCCACAAAAGGTTGGTTACAACGACTAAAGGATGAAAGCTGGGAAGCTGAATTGCTAGTCTCTGCCATTGCTATTTTTGGTATATTTCAGATGTTTGATGTTATTGATTGGGGAACAAATAAGTTTATTAACGTATTAAATCCAAGTCAATATTTAGTGGGTTATGCTATTTTATTTATTGGGTTATTTGCCATAAGTATTTTGGCATCTATGTTCGTTATTCATTTTTTTCTTCGTGCATATTGGATTGGTTTAGTAGGCTTAAATTCTGTTTTTCCAGATTACAGTATAGAAGATAGTGCGTATTCAAAAATATATACGGAGAAGATTCTCACTATTCTTCCAAAACTAGAAGATTCTATAAAGAAAGTAGATGCTTTGTGTAGCGTTATTTTTTCAGCAGCATTTACATTTTTGCTGATGTATACTTATATGGCTTTAATAGCATGTCTTTACTTGCTATTATTTAATTTGTTATCGGATTACGTCCCAACACTAATACTTTTAATTCCATTAGTTTTATTTATTGGAGCTATGCTATTCCAAATGATTATTGGTGTTATAGCTAATTTGAAGAAAAACAAAGAAAAAGAAAGTCTTCAGATTTTATATTTTAAAGCTGTAAAATATAGCTCACTTATTATGATTGGGCCTTTATATAAGTCTATTCTGCAAGTGACAATGATATTTGGCTCTAACTTTAAGAAAAACAAATCGCTTGCTTACTTAATGCTATCATTTTTAATTGTTGGTATGCCTTTGGCTGTTATTCAAATGAGTAAAACTAACATTCCGTATTTAATTAAAACTGGAATTGGTATTGAAGGAGATGAATTAAAAATAGACCCAAATTATTATGCATCCGAAAATACAAGCAGCACATTTCTTTTAGCACCAGAAATTGCATCTGATGTTATAAAATCTAAAGTAATTAAAGTCTTTATTCCCATTTTTGATAACGAAAAGAGACTACGAGAAGGCACTTGTGAAACTTATAAAGAAGATGAAAATCTAACGAAATCAGAACAGCGAAAAGCGAGTAGTTTAAGTTTTTTAAACTGCTATAAAACCTATAATACAGTGTTTTTAAATGATGAAAAAGTAGATGCCGATTTCTTAAAATATAAGCATCCAGTAACCAAACAATTTGGCGTTGTAGGTTATGTGTCCTTAAAGGATGTAACCTTCGGAATGCAGACTATTACTATAAAAAAAGAATTCAGCATGGATAATATTAAGTCTTGGTCAATTCCATTTTATTATACTGAAAACAATTAGATCTATCTCAAGGATAAATCCATATGAAAGACAAATTAAAAAACATTAGCAAAACAACCCTTTCTCACGATTGGGCAAAATTAGATAGAATTGATTACGATTATCAATTCAAAGATGGCGAGTGGAAACGGTTATCGAGAGAAACTTATAATAGAGGACATGGAGCTGCAATATTGCTGTATAATCCCATGAGTGGAAATGTAATTCTAACCAAGCAATTTAGAATGCCAATCTATGATGTCAATAACGACGAAGGCATGTCTATTGAAGTTTGTGCAGGAGCTATTGACAACAATGATAGCGCACTAGAAACCGTAATTAGAGAAACAAAAGAAGAAGTTGGTTATAGAATTAGCACAGCAAAACAAGTATTAACCGCTTATACGTCGCCAGGAGCTATCACCGAAAAAATGTTTCTTTTTGTAGCTGAGTATGATGAAAATATGAAGGTTACAAAAGGAGGAGGTTTAGAAAGTGAAAATGAAGAAATTGAGGTGTTAGAAGTTCATTTTTCTAAAGCGATTGAAATGGTAAAGCAAGAAGAGATTGTTGATGCAAAAACAATAATGTTGTTGCAATATGCTCAGATTAATCAATTGATAAAATAATTGATAGGTCTAAAAAGTCAACTATTTAAAAAAGTATAAACAAATAGATTCCCATAGTTGTGGGAAAGGAATATGAATAAATTAAAACAAGCAAATTTATACAGAAGTGAACTAATTCCCATAAGCGGAAAATTAGTAGAACGCTATAATAAATGCTTAAAAACATTGGGTTTTAAAGCAACCAAACTAACCTCGTTTTATATCGATGGTATTGGTTGGAGTCCAGAAGTTGCAGAGGAAAAAAACAATACGCAGTATCTAAATCATGGCGATGCTAATCCACATGGTATTATTATTTCGCCATTGCAAAAAGGAAAACCTGTATATCTGCCATTTCATTCATTTGATAAAGAAATGATGCAACATATCTTTAGAACTCATGGGCAAAAAATCAATGATATTACAAGAGATTCCGCTATTTGTATAGATTTTGATCAAAATATAGATGTTTTTTATGAGCCTTTGGATATTTTGAAATACGATAATGTAAATATCACATTCCGTCTCATAGATAATCTAGAGCAAGTTCAAAAAGATCAACTAAAATTGGTGGATAAATTTAGGACCGAAAATAATTTTATAGATGAAAATATTCATCAAGAACTATTAAATTCAGCTAAGACATTTGGCGATTTAAGAAATAGAGATCTCAGTTTACATCCTTTACATTTTTCAACAGATTCGTTTTTCTCAAGAGCTTTTGATGGTGTTTATTTACTTAGAGATTTTATTAAACCTATTGTGGTTTTTGAAAGTTTAGAGCATTACAAAGAAGCAATAAAAGATACTATTCATGATGTTTTAATCTATCATATTGCACAACCAGAATTGGTGGATAAACTAAAAGATCACATCATTATAGAATGTGATTTAGAACAGATTGTAAAAACACCAATTTACGATAGAACTAAGAAGTACGAATTAGCGCAGTTTCTATCAGAAACGGAACATCCTATAAAAGATATTTTAAATGATAAAGTGCTCTTTAAGAGTTATCTCAATAAAATTGATTTAAAAGCTAGAAAACAAGTCATGGGAGTGGAGCTTTATCTAGAAAAACTAGAACGAAGCAATGCTTTTAAGATTGAAGATATTGTAGACCAATCCTTTTATTTTGCACTGCATCAGCCACATTCATCGTTGTCCTCTGAGCATCGCGACTTAATACATAAGTTACTGATTAATATCTCATCAAAAGATGTTTTATTCTTGTATTGGTATGATAAAGAGCAGTTTTATAAGAGTTACGAAACTTGGGACGATTCATTTAAAGATTGGGTAATTGAAAAAATCCGTAACAATATCTAATTATTTTAGACTAATTTTATAAGAACCTTAAACGTAAAACATGATGTCACTAGAAATAATAGCTTTTGTAGCTTCCATACTATTCGGAATTGTATTGTATTGGAGAGAATCTAAGAGCAATAAAGTATATAAATTTTTTAATAAAATCTTTTATTCTAAAGATTTACAAATGGACGCCAATAGTAAAAAGGGCTTTCTATATCAACAATCTTTCTTAATGCGATTGGTCTATATTGCTGTACTCTTTTTAGTAGGTATTCTTATTGCTAGATTTTTAATTCCAATTGATTTAATGACTATTTCTTTATTCGCATCTAGTATGTTTGGTACATTATTAGGGACATATTTAGCAAATTTTGTTTTTAAATCGTCTGAAGTTATAGATGAAAAAGGAGATTCATTAATGGATGCTGTAAAAGACACCGTAGAAAAAGGAAAAGACTTTATACAAGAGTTAGAAGCAAAAGAAAGTTCGGACAATGTGGAAACGGAACAAGAGTTAGAATCAAAACCAGAAGTAGAAAAGCAAAGTGCGCGTGACCGATTGAAGGATAAGGGTCTAATGTAAAACATGTAGTCATCCTGAACTCGTTTCAGGCTCTGTCAATTTTAACTACAAACAAGTAAGCATTACAACAACAAAATTTAAGAAATGATTAAAAATTACTGGAATAAAGGCGGAAAACAAAAGGGAATCACAATTTTTGTGGTGTTGCTATTATTAGTGCTATTGTTCTTTTTTAGAGACGATTACCAACCTGTTTTATTATTTCTACGTAAATACATATTTATAATTCTCGTTAGTGTATTGGTGCTATTCTTTGGATTGAGAAAATTCAGAAATTCGGCAAGTACAGGCGGAAGATTAGGCATGCTCGCGCTACTCATCATTTTCTTTGGTATTTTATATACAGTAGGATGGCATTTTAAAATGTACGATTACATGAGAACTTATAATGTATTCAACAGTTTAAATAAAGTTGAAATTAACGAATTACCATTAACACAAAACGAACGTATTCAGCCATTAAGAAACATTTTTTCTATGGCAAATGAAAGTGTTGGAGAAACAAAAGATGTCTCATTACCACATTTAGTAAGAATAGGAACAGAGAACAAATGGACTATGGCCATACAGCCAAGCGAAAAGTACGTAATGCAACAAATAAGTGACAATACTGAAGAAGTATTTGCTGTTAGCAGTACAACACCATTTCCTAGGTTTTCTAATGAAAATAGAATACCTGTTACGTTTTCAATTGGAGAATCCTTAAAGTTTAGTAGAAATACATACAATGCTGTAGTGCAGCGATTTAATCCTTGGATGCTTTTTAATTATGAGCCAAGTGACACCTTTTACATGAAAAACGATGCTGGTAAATGGGTAGAAGTAGTAAGTTTAATAAAGTGGAAAGGATTCTTTTTTCCTTATCCATCATTTGGTGGTGTGATGATAATTGATAGTGGAGAACATGATGCTAACGATTATATAGAAAGAATTACAATTGGTAAAGGAACCTTTGTGAGTCCAGATGAGATTAAGAATCATCCTTTTTTAATGAAACAAAATACCTTATCAGAAAAAGTTTCTCAACTTGAAGCAGAATCTTTAAAATTCTTGGGTGGATTTAGCGATCCATTACCTTGGAATATGGAAACAGCCGTAAAAATTCCAATGATGCCAAAAGACCAAAATCAACAACCATATGTTACAGATTTTGATTTTGCAGGTTCTAATTCAGATGCATTTAGTGGTTTATACCATTGGTTTGGTTTAGAGCCAGTAGGCGATGAGCGCACCAGTTTAAGTTATAGTGTGTTTATTCCTGCAGACGGAACAGATAAATTGTATTACTATGATCACGCGACCAAAAAACAAGGTTATGCAGGTGTTTCTGCAATGCCATTAAAAGTTAAAGAATCGCGTAAAGAATATGATTGGAATGCAAGTACACCTGTAGAATTTAGACCATATATAAAGAATATAGCTGGTAGAAAACGTATGTTTTTCTTAGGTACAATTTCTTCAATAAGTTCTACTGATGCACAACAATTTGATGGATCTGCCACACCAGATTTAGTATTGATTGATAGTGAATATAGAGATGTGATTTGGATAGATGTTAAGCATCCAAGCACTTGGGATGAGGAAGTTTATAACCAATTAAACGAAGCTTGGAGATCTAGTGAAGGCATTGGTTATTACTTTAAGGAAGTGCCAAAGGATGAAGATATAATAGAACAAGAAATGGATTCACTAATGAGTATTCCTAAAGTTGAAGATAATACCGATAAAATTGATGCACTTCAACGCGAATTAGATTCGTTAAAAGCCATAGGAGGACAATAAAAAATTGATTTTAAATTATTCAGATCTGTCAGGTTTCTAAAACCTGACAGGTCTTTTTAGTTAATAAGATTTATCTCATTCGATTATTTAATGAATGAAACGGTCCTCTTTGTCGTTCTGAACTCGTTTCAGAATCTGAATCTAACACTTATTGAAATGAGATGCTGAAATAAATTCAGCATGACAAAATCAAAAGATAGAGAATATCTTAAAGCACGAGATAGGCTCTATAATTTTTATCCTTAAAGTTGAAAATATTTAAATCCAATAATAGTAAATAAACTGAGTTACTTGTTTGTCATTCTGAACTGGTTTCAGAATCTAATAAATTCAGTATAACAAAACTAAAACTCTAACATCATCTTTATATCACAGCGTTCATAAGGACAGTTTTCCTCAACTGGAATTTCTACAAATCCATATTTACGATATAAGTGTATAGCATTTTCTAGTTTTCGACTAGAGTAGAGTAGTAGGCCTTTTAAGCTTTGAGATTTACCGTAATCTATACAATGCTGCAATAATTGTTGTCCAATCTTTTGACCACGCAGTTCTGGTAGAACAGCCATTTTTGTTAATTCTAGAATATTAGGTTTACTTGTAAGCATTAAAGCAGCTGTTCCAACAACATTTTTATCTTTTAGTACAAAGAATATAACACCACCTTTATCAATAATATATTTTTCTGGTTGACTTAAAACTTCCTCATCATAAGCTTCCACATAAAAATGGGTTTTAAGCCATTCAATATTCAAATCGTAGAAGTTTTGTGTGTACTTTTTATTGAATTCTATAATTTTAATTGTCATTTGCTCTAATAAAATCTGTAATCAGGTATGTAATTAATTTGCCAACTTTGGTAGCGGTTTTCTTTGTTGGTGCAGCTTCACAAATATGTAAATAGGTGGCATTGCTATGTTTTCCAAAATAGTTTACAAACTGTCTGGCTTGTTTAATGCTAAATCCACTTGGAGTTTTTGCACTGCTTGGTATGTTCTCTATAGCATCGCAATCTATCTCAATGCCAAAATGCTTATCTGAAACATGGTCTAAAGCAGATTTCATTTCAGGTTTAAAATCAACATCGTTTCTAACCTCAATAGATTCGTAAGTATTATATTTTATGGACTTTACTTTCTTCATTTTTTTTAGCAAAGCTTCTGAGGTGTAATTTTCATGCAATCCAAAAACAAAATAATTTTTAAGAAAGCCTTCCGCATAAGCATAACTAAATCCATTACCACTATGTCTGCCTTCTTCTGCTCTAAAATCTGTGTGTGCATCAAAATTTACAACATTCATACGTTCATTGTGAGCTAAAGCACAACCTTTAATATTACCGTAAGCATTATTATGTCCTCCTCCTATGACAATTGGGATTTTTCCTGCCTTCACAATTGTTGAAACTAAACATGTGACGTCTTTATCTATAATTTCGACAAAACTTCTAATTTTATGTAAATCTTTTTTCTTAGAATTATCTAGATTAAGTAATGATTCACGCTGTTCATTATACTGTAAGTGACCTAATACCAATACCCGTTTTGCTAATGTGAAGGCATTACTTTGTATATTTAACAAAATTTTTAGAGTGGCATCCCAAGCCTTGTAAGTGCCTGTTCTTCCGTGATTTCCATAAACTCCAATATCTTCTTTAATTCCAAATATTACATAGTCAACGTCTAAATTAACAATATCATCGTATATGTTAGTGAGGTTAGGAATTAACTGAATATGTTCACCAAATTTTGATTCATCTTTACGTTTCTTTAAAAACTCTTGTTTTTCTTTTTCAGTAAATAAGATAAAATGATTCATTTGGAAAAAATTAAAATAATAGAATAAAAGTACAGTTTTATTTAATTACTTTGATCTCAATTAAACAATTAAAACAACAATTAACAATACTAAAACGAAACAATTTATGAATGGTTCACAAAAATCAAGTACCGCACTAAAAGTAGGTTTAGCTATTTTAGCTGTATTATTCTTAGTAACTGCATTTTATACATCTAAGTTGTATAATGAAAAGCAGGAAAATGAAAAATTACTAGTTAGCGAAAAGCAACAAGTAATGAATGACTTAAGCAATTTAGCTAAAGATTACGATGAAGCTATTGCTGATAGTGAAGTAAAAAATCAAGATTTAATTGCAGCTAGAGACCGTATTCAAGGTTTAATGGATTCGCTTAAAATCTCTCAGAACAGTGTTAACAGTTTATGGAGATACAAAAAGAAGTACCAAGCGCTAGAAGAAGAAATGGAGATTTTATTAACTGAAAACGATCGTTTAAAAGTTGAAAACCAATATTTAGCGACGTCTTTAGATAGTACACAAGTACAATTGGCTGAGCGTACAATGTTTACAGATTCACTTTTAGTTCAAAACACAGAATTGGCAGGTGTTGTTAAAGATGCGGCAGCTTTACAAACTGTAGGTTTAGTTGGTATGGGAGTTTTAGAAAGAGCTAGTGGAAAACAAGTACCAATGGAGCGTGCAAGACGTAGCGATAAAATTAAAGTTTGTTTCACGGTTGCAAAAAACATGTTAACTGAAGCAGGTGATAAGGAATTATACGTTCAGGTTATTGACCCAATGAATAATGTATTAGGTGCTAATGATCAGATGCAGTTTGATGATCAAGTTTTAAACTACAGTTTAATTAGTAGATTTAATTACGAAAACAGAAATTTAAATATTTGCGAATATGTTTCGCCTTCAGAGGATTCTAAATTTGAAGCTGGTCGTTATAAAATAAATGTATTTAACAATAAAGAATTAATTTCTTCTTCAGAGTTTACATTGAAATAAGAAATTATTATTTGATTGATTGATAGCAAAAAAATCCAGAAGGTTACTTCTGGATTTTTTTTGTTTTATAATAACTGACCGTTTATAATGACTTGCTCAATTGGGTTGTGAGCAAAAGCATAAGGTATTTCACTATAATGATTCATTGGTTTTGTAATGAGTAGATTCGCCTTTTTTCCACGTGTTATACTGCCGTACATATTACTAATTCCCATGGCATAAGCGCCATTTACTGTTGCAGCGTTAATAGCTTCTTCAGGTGTCATTTTTAGTTTTACACAAGCAGAACTCACAATAAAATTCATGTTTCCACTTGGTGCAGAACCGGGATTGTAATCTGTGGCTATTGCTAATGGTAAACCTGCATCAATAATTTTTCTAGCTTGAGTGTAAGGGATTCCTAAAAAGTAAGAACAACCTGGTAATGCAACAGGTATAGTTTCACTGCCTTTTAAAGCTTTAATATCATCGTCGTTTAATTCTTCTAAATGATCTACAGAGAGTGCATTATACTTTACACCAAGAGCAATACCACCTAAAATATTAAATTGATTAACATGTATTTTTGGTCTTAAATTGTGAGCTTTACCTGCTTTAAGTATGGTTTCGGTATCGTTAATATCAAAATAGCCTTCTTCGCAGAATACATCTAAATAATGTGTAATATTAGATTCTACCGCTTTAGGAATTAATTCGTCTGTGATATATTTTATATAATCTTGTTTTTTTGTTTTGTAGGCTTCTGGTATGGCATGAGCAGCTAAAAGTGTAGGAATGATAACAGCTAAACTTTCTTGTTTAATGAGTTTTATAACCCTTAGCATTTTTAACTCTGCTTCAACGGTTAATCCATAGCCAGTTTTAATTTCTACAGCACCAGTTCCCATAGCTATAAGTTCGTTTAATCGTTTTATAGATTGTTCATATAATTCATCTTCGGATGTGTTTTGAAGTACTTTAGCCGAATTTAAAATTCCACCACCTTTATTCGCAATCTCAGTATAGGATAAGCCATTTATTCTATCTACAAATTCTGAAGTTCTATCACCAGCATATACAATATGCGTATGAGAATCGCACCAAGAGGGTAGAACCAATTTACCTGTAGCGTCTATAACAGTATCAGCTTCGATAGTTCTATAATCTTCCATTTTACCAAATTCAATAATGGTATCATGATCTATGTAAACATAAGCATCCTCGAGTACTGAAAGCGTTTTCATTTCATCTCCTTTTAAGATGGTTACATTAGATTCATGTGCCTGTAGAAGTTGTTTGATATTTAAAATTAGAATAGACATAGAGATTGGTGTTTTTGTAAAGATTGTTAAATTTTTGAACAAAAAAAAACGCTAGTTGATATTTACCAGCGTTAATCGTTAATTATTTAATAATAATTTACTCCTTAATGAATTTTGTTGAGAACTTATCATTCAACTTTATTGTGTATATACCAGTAGCTAATTGTGATACATCAAGCTTTTCGCCATTAGATATTGTTTTTGTTAAAACTTGTTTTCCTAAAGCATCAAAAACTGTCACATTCATAGATGTATCAAAACCTTCAAAATTTAAAAAATCTGTTGTTGGATTAGGAAATATAGACACCGTTTCTAGTTCTGAAACAGGAATACTAAGCACAACTTTTTGATTTTCGAAATAATTTAAAGCGTCATTATTATATGCACACGTGGCAATATCTAAATCACCATCGGCATCAAAATCCTCAATGGCATGCACAAATGCTTGGCTTTGGGTAGCGTCTATAACTTCTTCTGCAGCAAAAACACCAGCACCATTATTTTTAAACCAAACTAGGTCATTACCAGCATTTGATTTTCCATTGCCTAGAACAATATCATTTAAGCCATCATTATCTAAATCTTTGAAACGCGCTAACGCAGGATTGCTTACTGAGGTTGTAAATACTGTTTCTGTAAAACCAGAACCATTATCTTCATACCAATATAAATTACCATTTGGACCACCTCCATAGGAAACTTCAGATACTAAAATGTCTAAATTAGAATCGCCATCTAAATCTTCAAATTCTAGATTAAATATTCCAACTTTACCAGTGGCAACTGAAGTAGCATCTTTAATAAATGACACTGTTCCTCCAGGAATTAAATCATTTCTAAATATTTCTATAACATCACCACTATAGGCAGCAGTACCAACAGCGGCGTCTAAATCGCCATCACTATCAATATCTATTAATTTTACTGCGCCTGGTGCGTTTAAAGTATTATCAATTTTATTTGTTTCTAAAGTAAAAGAACCCGTTCCATCGTTAGAGAACCAAATCACTTCGTCACTATCATATGATGATACAGCAACATCAGGAAAAGTATCGTTATTAATATCACCAACAGCCATACCAGAAGCACCTAAAACAGAATTAGAAATGACATTTTGAGTTAAAAAATTACCAGCACCATCATTTGTAAACCAAACAACACGATCATTATTATAAGCAGAAGCCAGAATATCTAAAAAGCCATCGTTATTTAAATCAACTAGCTTAACTTCAACGATACCGTCAAGAACGTTAGATACCAACGTTTGTAAAGTGAAGGTATTATCTCCATTATTTTTATACCATTCTATAGTGTTGCCTAGGTTTGTACCAATTACAACATCTATAAAAGCATCACCATCAATTAAACCAGAATCTATAGCATAAGGTGCATCACCTGTAGATCCATTAATGGTTACTTTTGGCAAAAATGTAGTTTGTGCAAATGCAAAAGAACCTAATAAAGCAAATGTAAATAGTAATTTGTGTTTCATATGTTATTGTTTTAAATGGTTAATTAATTTCAATTATTTTAGGCTACCAACCATGTTTTCTGGTTTTACCCATTCGTCATAATCATCAGCAGATACATAACCAAGATTTACAGCTTCTTCTTTTAATGTTGTTCCATTTTTATGAGCCGTATTTGCAATTTCAGCAGCTTTGTAATACCCAATTTTTGTATTTAATGCAGTTACCAACATTAAAGAATTATTTAGTAATTCTTTAATTACCTTATGGTTTGGTTCTATACCACTCGCACAATGCTCTTCAAAGCTTACACAAGCGTCACCAATTAATTGTGCAGATTGTAAAATGTTTGCAGCCATCATTGGTTTAAATACATTCAGCTCATAATGACCTTGTGTTCCACCAACAGAAATAGCTACATCATTACCTAAAACCTGAGCACAAACCATAGTTAACGCTTCACATTGTGTTGGATTTACTTTTCCTGGCATTATAGAACTTCCTGGTTCGTTTGCCGGAATTATGATTTCTCCAATACCAGAACGAGGTCCAGATGCCATCATTCTAATATCATTTGCAATTTTATTTAGTGAAACGGCTAACATTTTTAATGCACCATGAGTTTCTACAATCGCATCGTGTGCTGCTAAAGCTTCAAATTTATTTTCGGCTGTTATAAATGGTAAATCTGTAAATTCAGCAATATATTTTGCCACTAACACATCATAACCTTCTGGCGTATTTAAGCCTGTACCAACTGCAGTACCTCCTAAAGCTAATTCACTTAAGTGAGCAAGTGTAGATTCTAATGCTTTTAAACCATGGTCTAATTGAGATACATATCCAGAGAATTCTTGTCCTAAAGTTAATGGCGTAGCATCCATTAAATGCGTACGTCCAATCTTTACAACCTCCTTAAATTCAATAGATTTTTTGTGTAATGTATTACGTAATTGAATAACACCAGGAATTGTAGTTTCTACAACTTTTTTATAAGCTGCAATGTGCATACCAGTTGGAAACGTATCGTTAGATGATTGTGATTTATTAACATCATCATTTGGCTGAATTGTTTTTTCGCCATCACCGATTACTTTTCCGGCAATTTGATGTGCTCTGTTGGCAACAACTTCGTTCACATTCATATTACTCTGTGTCCCAGAACCCGTTTGCCAAATTACTAGTGGAAATTGGTCATTGTGTTTACCTTCTAAAATTTCATCACATACTTGTGCAATTAAATCACGTTTTTCTTTAGATAAAACGTTTAGTTCGCAATTAGTATATGCTGCTGCTTTTTTTAGATAAGCAAACCCATAAACAACCTCCAATGGCATTGAGGCCGAAGCTCCGATTTTAAAGTTATTACGAGAACGTTCTGTCTGTGCTCCCCAAAGTTTGTCGGCAGGCACTTTTACGTCACCCATCGTATCTTTTTCAATTCTATAATTCATATTAGATTTATTTAATGCTATACAAATTTAAAGATTTTGAAATTTTAATAAGCGATTATTCAAGCTTTTATGTGAACAGGTAATAATTAAAAAAGTTAATAAGTTTTTTTACTATTTTTAAGAGTATGTTTATTTTTCGTTTTTATGAAATTGGTGAATTTTATCTATCATAAATATGTAATTATCAAAATATTAATTGCTGAATTGTCATTGCAGAAAAATAAGTAAGAAAAACTAAAGATACATTAATTTAAAGCGAAATAAATTTGAGGCTAACTATTTTGTTTTCAGTGATAAAGGGTTATATTAATGATTGAAATAGCTTACTTTTGCCAACTTAAAATTTTTAATAATTAACTAAAAATTATTCAATTGAAAGAAGAACACTTTAAATGGTATTCACCAACACTAAGTAAAGATATAGAAATGCTTGTTTTTGGACATACTGGCTACCCTGTAATTTTGTTTCCAACAACAATGGGAAAGCATAATGAATGCAGAGATATGCAACTTGTAGAGTCTGTGAGATGGTTTGTAGAACAAGGTTTAGTTCAGATTTATTGTCCTGACAGTATCAATGAATTAAGTTGGTATAACAAAAGTATTCATCCTGCAGATCGTGCTAAAAACCATGCGTGGTATGATGAGTTTATTATGAATGAACTCGTTAATAAAATTTGTGATGAAAAAGGTATGAATAAGGTTGCCGTGGCAGGACCGAGTTTTGGTGGTTATCAAGCCGCAAATTTTGCGTTTAGACATCCAGAGCGTGTAAGTCATATGTTTAGTATGAGTGGTGCTTTTGATATTAAATCATTTGTAGATGGTCATTACGATGATAATGTATTCTATAATAATCCTGTAGATTTCTTACCAGGAGCAAGTCATCCTGAATTGTGGAATATGAAAATAGTTCTTGGTGTAGGTGAATGGGATATTTGTTTAGATTCTAATAAGCAAATGGCTAGCATATTAACAGAAAAAAACATACCTTTCTGGTATGACGAGCATAAATGGGCAGAACATGATTGGCCTTTGTGGAATAGAATGTTTCCACATTATTTATCTAAATTATAAGCTTACAAACTAAATTAATTAAACCAACTAATCCATTTTAAGTATGAGAAAAATAGGAATTTTATTCGGTCAAGAAAACACCTTCCCTTGGGCATTTATTGATAGAGTTAATAAAAAAATAGAAGAACAAGGTATTAAAGATATGATGGCTGAAGCTGTTTCTATCGATACTGTAGAGCAAGCAAAATCAGATGAGTATGCTGTTATTATTGATAGAATATCTCAAGACGTACCTTTCTATAGAGCCTATTTAAAAAATGCAGCTATCACTGGCACTGCAGTAATAAACAATCCGTTTTGGTGGAGTGCAGATGAAAAATTCTTTAATAATGCTTTAGCAGAGTCTATTGGAGTACCTGTGCCTAAAACCTTTATTTTACCGTCTTCTCATCGTCCACCAGATACTGATGAAAATTCTTTTAGAAACATGAAATTCCCTTTCGATTGGGAAAAAATGTTCGATACTATTGGTTTTCCTGCTTACATGAAACCACATGATGGTGGTGGATGGAAAAGTGTTTATCGTGTAGAAAGTCCTGAAGATTTATGGGCTAAGCATGGTGAAACGGAGAATTTAGTAATGATGCTTCAAGAAGAAATTAATTTCACGGAATATTTTAGGTGTTATGCTTTAGGTACTGACCAGATTCATATTATGCAATATGAGCCTCGTAATCCGCATCATTTGCGCTACGTCATTGATGGTCCTCCTGTTGATAAGAAGCTATTAGATTTAGTTGAGAGCTATTGTATTAAATTAAATAAAGCTTTAGGTTATGATTTTAATACGGTTGAATTTGCTGTAAGAGACGGAATTCCATATGCTATTGATTTTTGTAATCCTGCACCAGATGCTGATATAAATTCTGTAGGCGAAGACAATTTTGAATGGATTGTAGAGAATGCTGCTAATATGGCAATCGCAAGAGCAAAACAATACAAAAAGGGTCAAATGAACTTAACTTGGGGAACTTTTGTAAAGGATCAAATAGCTGCACCTAAAAAGGCAACTAAAAAGAAGCCTACAGCTAAAAAGAAGGCTGTGAAAAAAGTTGCTGATAAGAAAGCTGTAGCTACAAAAGTGGCAATTAAAAAAGCACCTGCTAAAAATGTTGTAGCTAAAAAAACAGTACCTAAGAAAACTGCTGTAAAAAAGGCTCCTGCTAAAAATGTAAAGCCAGATGACTTAAAGAAAATAGAAGGTATTGGACCAAAAATTGCAGCGACATTGGCAAAAGCGAGTATTACTACGTTTGCCGAATTGGCAAAAACCAAATCTGCAAAAATCACTAAAATTATTGTAGATGTGCGCGGTAATCATGTTACCGATACTTGGCCAAAACAAGCGAAATTAGCTGCTAATGGAAAATGGGATGAGCTAAAAAAATTACAGGATGAATTAAATGGAGGAAAGGTAAAGTAACCATTCTTCAGTACTGTTGCTGACTATATTTTATCAGTTTGTGACTAATTTCAAAATTGAGCGTGACTAAAGACTAAAGTTTATATTTTAAGTTACGCTCAAATTGTATTCAATTTATTCATAAATTTATTTGCCTAACTAACCTCCAATATTTTTTATATGAAATTCACTTTAGGTATCGAAGAAGAGTATCAAATTATTGATCCTGTTTCTAGAGAATTAATTTCTCACGACCAACAAATTGTTACAGAAGCTGCCAAGGTTTTAAATGACCAGGTAAAAGCAGAAATGCATCAAGCTGTTGTAGAGGTTGGTACAAATATTTGTGAAGACATTACAGATGCAAGACATCAAATTACGCATTTACGTAAATCTATTTCTGGTATTGCTAATGATTTGGGATACAAAATAGGAGCTGCTGGTACACATCCATTTTCTAAATGGGAACACCAGTTGTTAACACCAAATCCAAGGTATGATGAAATAATTACGGAGTTGCAAGATACAGCACGTTCTAATTTAATCTTTGGTTTACATGTACATGTTGGCATGGAAGATAAGGAAATGGCCATTCATCTTGTAAATTCTATGCGTTACTTTTTACCGCATTTGTACGCTTTATCTACTAATTCGCCATTTTGGGAAGGTAGAAACACAGGTTTTAAATCGTTTAGATCTAAAGTGTTCGATAAATTTCCTAGAACAGGAATTCCTGGTGTTTTTGAAAATTATGCGCAGTATGAAAACTATGTTAATGTCTTAGTAAAAACAAATTGTATTGATAATCCTAAGAAAATATGGTGGGATATTAGAGTACATCCATTTTTTCCAACGTTAGAAGTTAGAATTTGTGATATTCCCTTAACCGTTAATGAAACTGTTTGTATAACGGCAATTATTCAAGCTTTAGTGGCTAAATTATATGATTTAAGAACACATAATCTTAATTTTATGAATTACCATCGTGCTTTAATAAATGAAAACAAATGGCGTGCAAGTCGTTATGGTTTAGAAGGGAAAATGATAGATTTTGGTAAAGAAGCAGAAGTTGAAACAAAACTTTTAATGTTAGAATTACTAGATTTTATTGATGATGTCGTAGATGATTTAGGCTCTCGAAAAGAAATTGAATATGTGCATGAAATGATTAAAAATGGAACAGGAGCAGACCGTCAGCTCGAAATTTTTAAACAAACAAACGACCTAACCAAAGTAGTAGACTATATAACGGAGCAAACTATTTCAGGATTATAAATTACCTACATTTTACCAATGATAAAAGAAAAATTAAAACTCGCTATTTTAGATATGAATAACGACGAACCCAATCAAGGGTTACGTTGTATTACTGAAATTGTAAATAGTTTTAGTTCTGAAGTTGATTACCAAATCTTCAATGTAAGAGCTAAAGATGAATTACCAGATACATCATTTGATATATATATATCAAGTGGAGGACCAGGAAGTCCTTTAGATGAAGGCAAATGGCGAAAACCATATTTGAAGTTAATGCAAAATCTTTGGGATTTTAATAAAACCTCTAACGGCCAGAAGAAATCTGTTTTCTTTATATGTTATTCGTTTCAAGTTATTTGTGATTATTTTCAATTAGGAGAACTAAAGCCAAGACGCAGCACGTCATTTGGAATTTTAAAAGTGCATCAAACTAAAAAAGGACATAACGATGTTATCTTTAAAGGTTTAAATGACCCTTTCTACGCCGTAGATTCAAGAGATTGGCAGTTGATTCAGCCTAAATTAACGGTTTTTAAAAAACATGGCGCTACCATTTTAAGTCTTGAAAAAATTAGAACGCATGTAGAGTTAGAGCGTGCTATTATGGCTGTTAGGTTTTCGGAGGAATTTGTGGGAACACAGTTTCATCCTGAAGCAGAACCAGTTAGTATGGAGGCTTATTTTAAACTAGAGGAAAATAAAAATAAAGTTATTTCTAGTTTTGGCGAGAAAAAATACAGTCAGATGATGGATAGGATTGATGATCCTGAAAAGATTGAATTAACCTATAATACAATTTTACCTCAGTTTATAGAAAACGCAATTATTAAGATTAAGGAACCTTTAATGTCTAAGTAATAATGATAAAGCCTATTAGAGACGTTTATAATGCTAATTTTTCGGAAGAAAAATATGATGCTTTCTTAAAAGATATAAATGGGACTTATAATTATCATGTTCCGTTTAAAATTGCAGAAACACCAGTGTTTTTATCTAAAGCACTTAAGGAGAAATTAATAGAGGCTTGTGATGATATCATGTCTGTTATTAATAAATCTAATTTTAAAGAATTGACTGATGGTGCTTTTTTTGATACAAACACAATTGTACCAAATGAAGATGAACAATCTAAATTTATTCAACTCGATTTTGGGATTTGTAAGGATGAGAATGGCGATTTAACGCCTAAATTAATCGAATTACAAGGATTTCCTTCTTTATATTATTTTCAAGAATTACTAGGACGAAAATATATTAAGCATTTTGGTAATGTAATTCCTGAAGGTTTTTCTCAGCATTTAAACGGAATGACTGCCGATGATTATTTAGTACTTTTAAAACAAGAGATTGTAGGAGATACCAATCCTAAACAGGTTGTACTTTTAGAAATAGAACCAGAAAAACAAGCAACAGCAGTTGATTTTTATGCTACAGCAAAAGAATTAGGGATTAAGGTGCTCTGCATAACTGATTTAAAGAAAAGAGGAAAGATACTTTATTATTTAGATGAAAATAAATCTGAAGTTGAAGTATCAAAAATTTATAACAGAATTATTTTTGATGAGCTACACCAGAGAACAGATTTAAAAACTGAATTTAGTTTTCAAGATGAAGTTGATGTAGAATGGATTGGCCATCCCAATTGGTTTTATAGAATCAGTAAATACACAATGCCATTATTAAAAGGAGATTATGTACCTAAATCTTATTATTTAGACCAACTTAAAGAAATCCCTTCTGATTTAGAAAATTACGTTTTAAAACCTTTATATTCCTTTGCTGGTGCAGGTGTTGAGATTCATGTTACTAAAAAAATGATTGATGGTTTATCCAATAAATCTAATTATCTACTGCAAGAAAAAGTCGCTTATGCACCAGTAATTGAGACAATGGATGTGCCAGCAAAATGCGAAATTAGAATGATGATGCTTCATAATTCAAAAACCAACAAAACAGAAATTGTAAGCAATTTAATGCGTTTAAGTAAAGGCGAAATGGTAGGTGTAAAGTATAATAAAGACAAAACTTGGGTTGGTGGTAGTACAGGATTTTTTGAGAATTAAAGCTTATTAATTACCCATATTAAGTTAAAGAAATTATTTCATTGACAGAATTAGAGAAATATATAACATCATATTTTGGTGTATCTAACCAAAATATGGATAAAATTACATCCTTGTTTAATGAAACAGAATTAAAAAAGGGTGAGTATTTTACAAAGAATGGTCAATATTGTGAAAAATTGAGCTTCGTGCGAAGTGGTATTATTCGTGTCTTTGCTAATTATAATGATAAAGAGATTACACAATGGATATCTACTGAAGGCTCGTTCATCACGGACTTATATAGTTTTAGCTTTAAACAAAGAGCACGTTTCAATATACAAGCACTTACAGATTGTAAACTTTACACCATTAATAGTGAAAACTATGCACTTTTAAATGCAGTAGTTCCTAATTGGGCGGAAATGGAAAAGCAATTTATTGCAGGTTGTTTTGTTCATCTTGAAGAACGCGTTTTTAGTCATTTATCTCTTAGTGCTGAAGAACGCTACGATAAACTTTTTAAAAATAATAAAGCCTTATTTAACCAAGTACCTTTGCAATATTTAGCTTCAATGCTAGGTATGTCTCCAGAAACATTTAGCAGAATTCGACAAAAAAAGATTTCTTGATATTTGTCAAGAGGAGCACCTATAATAGTATAGATCTTTGTTTTATAAATTTATTATAATGACAAAGCAGATTACAACATCAATTACTATTAATGCTGATATAGAGACAGTATGGAGAATCTTAACTGATTTTGATAACTACCCTAAATGGAATTCTTTTATAAAGTCAGTCTCAGGCGATGTAAAAGTTGGTAACCAGATTAAAATTAAAATACAAGGTATGACTTTTAGACCAACTGTTTTGGTGAGAGATGAAGAAAAAGAATTGAAATGGCTTGGTCATCTATGGTTTAAAGGACTTTTTGATGGTGAACATGCTTTTAAATTATCAGATAACGGCAATGGTACAACGCTTTTCGAGCAAAGGGAGAATTTTTGTGGCATTTTGGTTAAAATGTTCTCTAAACAAATAGATGAGGATACTAAAATGGGATTTGAAAGAATGAATGCAGAATTAAAATTACATGCAGAAAACTTATAAGTATAGTCAAGTTACTTACTAATTTAAACGTTGCCTATATTCATTTGGACTCATGCTTGTCTTCTTTTTAAAAATTTTGCTGAAGTATTGTGGATATTCAAACCCTAAGCTATATGCAATTTCACTTGCGCTTTCATTAGAATTAAGTAATCTGTTTTTAGCTTTATTAATGATGTATTTATGAATATGGTCTTGTGTGCTTTGACCTGTTTCTTTCTTTAATAAATCGCTCAAATATTTTGGTGACATATTCATAGCTTCGCCGCAATATTTAACAGACGGAATACCAAATTGTAATTGCTTGTTGTTACCGTAATAGTTTTTAAGAAGTTTTTCGAACTGACTAGCAATATCCTGATTTAAATTAGTTCTTGTAAAAAATTGACGATCATAAAACCGTACACAATAATTTAAAAGTAATTCTAAATTCGAAATTATTAAAGTCTGACTATGAGCATCTATATTGCTACTAAATTCTTTTTCTATTTTTTGAGAAATCTCAGTTACGGTTTGTCGTTCTTCGTTAGAGAGGTGAAGCGCTTCGTTTGATGCATATTCAAAGAATGAATAATGGTCAATTCGTTTACCTAGTTTAGATTGTCTAATTAAATCAGGATGAAACACTATGCTCCAACCTGAATCTTCTTGGTTAATATTTTGTCTTTCAATTTCTAATACCTGATTGGGTGCCACAAAAACCATGGAACCTTCTTGATAATCATAAGAATTTTGACCATAATTAGAGATGGTGTATTCACAATTATCTTTTAAGCTAATATGATATAAATTAAAAGCATACTTAAAGTTTTCAATATCTATATCTTCTACGCTATCAGAAACACGAATAATAGAAATTAAAGGATGTTTGGGTTTCTTTAATCCAAAATAAGCATGTACTTCGGCAATACTATTTATTTGAACAATTTCTTTCATGTATAAATAAAGATAAGGAAATTATTAATCTTTCCACCAATCAGTGAACGTGTGGGTAGAGTCTTTAACTATTATTTGTTCACCAATTCTAGGTGTAATAACGTTAAGGTTTAGCTCTTTTGCTTTCTTAGTAACACGCTCAATTGGATCTGTCCATTCATGCAAGGCTAACTTGAATCCTGCCCAATGTATTGGCATTATTTTGTTGGCTTTTAAATCAATTCCTGCTTGAGCAGTTTCTTCTGGCATCATGTGTATATCAGACCATCTATCATTGTATTGTCCGCATTCCATAAGAGCCAAATCAAAAGGGCCATATTTTTCGCCTATTTCCTTAAAGTGGTTAGTATAACCGCTGTCTCCACTAAAATAGATGTTCTCAGTTTTAGATTGAATAATCCAAGAACTCCATAAGGTGCTTTGTCCATTATTCATTTTACGTCCAGAAAAATGTTGAGCAGGTGTACAGACTAAATTTAAACCTTCAAATTCTGTGTTTTGCCACCAATCTAACTCTGTAATTTTATCAGACGGAACATCCCAAGCTTTTAAATGTGTGCTTATGCCTAATGGCACATAAAAATGTTTGGTTTTATCTTTAATTTTTAAAATTGATTTATAGTCTAAATGATCGTAATGATCGTGTGAGAAAATAACGGCATCAATTTTGGGTAATTTCGCAATTTCTAAAGGAAACTCTTCATTAAACCGGTTGCCTCCTAAAATATCTAAAGGTGCAGCCACTTTGCCAAACATTGGGTCTAATAGAATGGTTTTACCTTTTAATTGCAATAAAAAAGATGAATGACCAAACCAAACCATTCTGGCTTCGCCATTATATTCTGCAATATTTGTAGAATCTATTTTAATTGCTTTTAAATCGTGTTTAGGTCTTCCATTAGGTACTCTTGTTGTAAAAAACGTATATACCAATTTCATAGTTTCAGAAAAACTTAATTCTTTAGGAACAGGATTTGTATTATTAAATTTTCCATCTCTAAATTGTTCTGATTTTGAATAAATAGCTTTTTGTTCTTTAGAAACATCGCCACCAAAACTAGGGTAGTAGTTGGTGAAAGCAAAATATGCTGTTACCAATAAACCAATTATAATAAGGGTTGTAATCATTATTCGTTTTAAAATCTTTTTAATCATTTTATTTAATTCTAAAACAAAATTACAATTCTTATGAATGTGGAATTGTATTCTAATTACTGAAAGTTGAATACTTTTTGCTAATGAATATAATTCTAATGACCATTAGTATTAGAACAATGCTTGCTATAAACCAAGCAGAATTAAAAATAGCATCATAAAGATTTTTTATTGGTATTTTCTTTGATAAGAAAGTACCAAAGACAATACAATTCATAATAATTCTAAGTATTTTTTTATAATGACCTCGCTTTGTTGTCATTTCATAAAGTCCAATTATCACGACGAAAATAAATAGTGCGTCTCCATTAAAATCTCGATTAACGAGTGCATCTAATTTTGGATTGTTTTTTCCCCACATTACAAAATCATAATAAAGGTTCAACGAAAAAAAAAGCTGAATGATGATAAGAGCAAGAGAGAATTTAGGATTGTAAAATTTCAAAATTTAGTTTATGGATTCATCTCTATCAATTGCCAGTCTCCATTAGGTTGTTTAGTTAAGTAAACACCAACGTTTACATCATTTTCATTGCCTAAAACTGTAATTGATAGTTGTGCTTCTCCAAATCCGTTAGTTATATTTATACTTCCTGAAGGCATCATTCCATAACCTTTAATACCACCAGTTTCTTCTATAATACGTTCGTTTTGTTCTATGTTTTCTACAGCGACTTTATAAGCATCAGAGTTTTTCATTGCTGCACCAACAAATAGAATCATAAACGTTATAAAAATTAAACCAGCACCAACTAAAGTAAGTATTCTAGGAAGCTTGGCTGGTTTTTTAGGGTTTTTAACCACAATTGTTTTCGCAACTTTATCGCCTAAACGCTTCTTTTCATTACTTGTTGCTAATACAATAAATTCTACAGGCCAAATGATTATAAATATGTTTCTGAAAAATAATTTTCCCATAGATGGTACAACTTCAGGATTATCTTCATCTCTAACCATTATTCCAAAAATCCATTTACCAATACTAATACCTTTGATAGAATCCTTACCAAAATAAACAGCAAAACCTAATAATAGTGTCGTTAGCATTACGGCTGTTATTTTGGAGAAATCAGGTTCGTTTAAGTAATCTGGTCCTAATGCTAAAAAAGTAATAGAAACGATTAAAAATGTCATCACAAAGTGATCTACGAGAAAGGCAGCAATTCGTCTTTTTCTACTAGCTAATTGGTATTGGTTTTCTGCGATTTCTTGCATTTTTAAAAAAGATGGTAAGGTTGATTTTTATTTTGAAATTGAAAGATTTTTTACTCAGATTTATCAGGAGCAGGTAAACTAGCATGAAATTCTTCGCCAATACGTTTTGTATAGCGATCTAATAGTTCTAAAACACGCTCACTAGAATCTGAAACGACAATGAGTCCAATATGCCATGCTTTATCCATACGCCAAACAATTTCTTTATCCGTGAAACTTGACGTGTCTGGATGTTCAAATCGACTTAAGGATACTACAATACCTGCATATTGATTATTGATTTTTGGAAGTTTATAGGTTTTGTTTAAAAGATTAGCAGACTCTACTTTAGCCCATTCTCCCCAAAGGTTTATGCCAGAAGCATATTCTACCATTTCGGCTAAATTGGCACCACCAACTCTAGATGATGTTTCTAAGAAGAATAACTCTCCTGTGGCTTTAGATTGTATAAACTCTGTATGTGATGCCCCAAATTGCATACCGAATGCTTTCATAACTGCAGCATTCATTTTTTGCAGCGCTTTTTCTACTTTAGAGCCAATTTCTGAACTTGCAGACCTAAATATACCACCACCATGAGCCACTTCAAATGGTGTATCTAAATACTTACTTACTCTTGCAAACGCAACTTTTCCATCTACATTTAGACCATCTACATGATATACGTCTCCAGGTGCAAATTTTTCGACTAAATAATTATCGCGTTCATTACCAAGTTCATTAATGACGTGCCACAATTCATCTTTAGAATGTATTTTTTTAATTCCAGTTGCAGAAGCTTCCATTCTTGGTTTTATTAACCAAGGAGGACTTACACTGTCAGCATAATCGTTAATAGAGTCGTTATTAAATAAGTCTGTGAATTCTGGTACATTAACGCCTTCTTCTTTAGCTTTAACTCGCATAGCCAATTTATCTCTAAAATAATGGGCTGTGGTTCTTCCCATACCAGGCATTCTAAAATGTTCTCTTAGAAGTGCTACTTTTTCAACATCAAAATCATCTAAAGCTACAAACCGATCAAATTTTATGTTTCTGAATTTGTAGGCAATACCTTTTACTACATCTTCGTGATTCCATTCCTCAATGTAAAATGTATCGTCTATAGCATCCCAAGGCCAAGGTTCATTATCATATTTTTTTTTAGTCAATAAATAAACATTATTTCCTTCAGCTTTTACACTTTTTAAAAAATCTTCTCCTTTAAAATAAGTGGAAATACAAAGAAAGTTTAGTGGTTGGTTAGCCATGGTATTGGTTTTGATATAAATTAGATATTAAATTAGTGATTTAAAATTAATAACGCAATAACAGCTTCAAATTTTTGATTTTATAAATTCAGTAATTAACTGAATACCATAACCTGAAGCACTTTTCATCTTAGCATAAGGCGAACTTCCAAAAGAAACACCTGCAATATCTAAATGCATCCAATTTTTGTGTTCTTCAGTGAATGACTCTAAAAATTGTGCAGCATTGGTTGCACCAGTTAATGGTTTGCCGCTAAAGTTTCTGAGATCTGCAATATCACTATGTAAATCACTTTTATATTCTTCAAACATTGGTAATTGCCAAACACGCTCATGTACTTTATATCCAATTTCAGACATGGTTTTGGCCATTTCTTCGTTGTGTGTAAACATTCCAGCTGCTTCATAACCTAAAGTTCTTACAACGCTTCCTGTTAAGGTGGCTAAATCAATTAAGTATTCTGGTTCTATATTTTTTACGGCGTAACTTAATCCATCTGCTAAAACCAAACGGCCTTCAGCATCAGTATCAATAATTTCAATAGTTTTACCAGAGTAGGAGTTGATAACATCACCAGGTCTATAGCTTTCTGCATCTACAGCATTTTCTGCAGAACACACAATACCAACGATATTAATATCTAGCTTTAGTTTAGCAATGAGTTCCACAACACCCAAAACAACTGCAGCGCCTCCCATATCACTTTTCATGTAATGAAGATTGGTAGAGGGTTTTATAGATAATCCTCCAGAGTCAAAAGTTATTCCCTTACCAACCAGAGCAATATCAATTTTTTTGCTCTTTTTTGGTGTGTATTCTGTGATGATAACCACTGGTTTGTTTACACTTCCTTTTCCAACAGAGAGCACAGCTTCAAATCCTTGCTTTTTTAATTCTTTATGTTTTAATATAGAACACTTATAATCCGTATCCTTAGCTGATTTCTCTGCCCACTTCCCTAAAAATTCTGGTGTTTTTATATTTGGTGGCGAATCAACTAAAGCTTTAATTCTATTTATGGTTTCGCCTGTGTATTTCCCCTCATTTAAAACATTTTTTATAGTTTTTGAAGATGTAAATGAAACCGTAATTTTATTAGTTTTCTCTTTTTTAGATTTAAATTCACCAATGGCATATTGTGCCATTTTTAAGCCAATAACAGCTTTTTTTATGTCATCTTCTGTTAGGTTTTCAGTATAAACTTGAATGTTTTTATTCCAATACTTTTGAGTTTCAAAAGCTAATTTCTGAAATGTTTTCTCTAATTGAGAATTGTGTTTTTCTTCTCCTAAACCTATGAGGTATATTCTATTACCTTGTGTTCCGTAAAGTAATTGATGAGTAGAGAAACTGCCATCAAAATCTGGATTTTCAATTGGTAAAAATTCCTTTATAGAATCAAGTTCATCTTTTCTACAGGGAAGAATAAAGTCTTTTGTGATATCTAATGATTTGCTGTGTTTATACGTCATAATTATGAATTAAAATAAAGCCATTTAACGGCTTTTGGGAATTCTTCTCGCCAATGTGCTTCTGAATGATTTCCGTGTTCGTTTATTGAAAAATGAAAATCGATATCATACCCTTTTCCCATTTTCTCTTGAATTAGGTTTCCTAAGCGATGTGCATTAGGTAAATGTTCTTCGCTTTCTTGTCCTCCAGAATACAAGTATATTTTAGATTTTTCTAAAGGTTGAAACGTTTTAGTACTCTTAAAAATCTTATTAGAAATCCATAAACTTGGCGAAAAGATCATCATTTTACCAAATACACCGGGATTTTTGAGTCCTGCGTGAAGACTAATTAATCCACCCATTGAGCTTCCGCCAATACCAGTATTTTCAAAATCGGTTAAGGTTCTGTAATGACTGTTGATATAAGGGATTAACCGTTCTATCATAAATTCAATATAAAAATTACCTTTTCCTTCACCAAATCTAGGATGAAAATAGGGTAGATATTCATTGATGCGCTCTTCATTTCCATGATCTACTGCGATGATAATAAGGTTTCTAAGACCTTCTTCGGCAAGTTTTGCCATAGATTTATCAATTGCCCAATCACCAAAAGGGGCAGAAGGGTTAAATAAATTCTGTCCATCTTGGAGATAGAGTACAGGGTAACGTCTATCTGTTTCGTAATAATCATGTGGTAATAATGCTGAGATTTTTCGCGTAGCATTTAGACGCGGTATTTCGTAGGCTTCTTCTAGAACTTCTATTATAGGTTCGAACTCCTTCACTGTCATATATTTTAATTAAGGTAATAACTCTTTAAAATGGGTTCATTTTAGGCTTGGGATAATGTAAAAATGAAATTAAAGAGTTCTAAGCGAAAATACTATTTTATGGGTTGTATTGCCATAAAAATAGAAACAGATTTCAACAATTCTTTAAAGTTTAAAGCCAAACTTAAATCCAAGAGAGAAATTGAGAAGATTACGATCATGAACACCTTCTAGGTAATTGTTGTTAATTCCAAAAAAGGAGTGATTGTCATCATCCAAAAAACGATCGGTTTCAGGATTGTAATTAATATTTGGGTTTTTAAAGGTCTTTTTTCGTAGACCTAAACCTGTATATAAATCAATATACATTTTCTTGCCTACAGGAAAATTTAATCCATATTTTATGTTAAAAATATCTAATGATTTTTGAACAGCAATTTGTTCACTAACAAAATAGTTAATGTCTTGATTAGATCTGTAATAATTAATTCTTTTGTTGTACTGATATCTCACTAAGCGTGCTTCTAGCCCTAAATATTCGTTCACTTTAGGGTTTCTAATAAACTTTGTTAGATTGTAGTATTTAAGTTCATATCTGAAGGAACGACCTTTATTTTCGAAAACCTCTAAGCGAGAACTAGATCCTAATCTTTTAGTATAAACGGTTGAATATTCAGCACTAAAACTGGCATTGTTTAAAAAAAAGTATTCGACTCCTAATGATAATTGCGGTTGCGAAAACACATCCATTGCCAACATTGGTGATGTGTAAATAAAAGTTTGATGTTGTTTAAAAGGATTCGTTTTTCCTTCAAAAATTTGATACTTATTTGTAGTTGAATCTAACTCAAAAAATATATTTCTCCTGTATGTAAATCGTTTATTATTAGTAAGATCAATCAGTATACCTAATCCATAAGTGTAGGGTATATTTAAGTATATTAATGAGGATATTTCTCTATTAAATCTAAAATCAGTTGAGACGCTATCATTAGAAATAGTGAATTGCAAAGTTTCATTAGAGCGAAGAGGGTATATTATAGCTTGACCTTCTTTGAGTTGAATTTCTTCATTTTTGTATTCAACTTTAGAATCATCAGAAGCATAAATATTTACTCGTGTTGTTTTGCTATTTAATATGGTTGTACACGAGTTTAAGAATAATATTAAACAAAGAAATAAAATTATGTTTTTCAAATTGACTGATTAGGTTGCTCTAATAGATGTAAAAATTGTAAAATGGTTGCGTGAAGAACTAAACAATTAATTGGTTAAATCTTATTATTAATGATCTGAGTAAATAATGATGATTTTAGTTACAGTAAAGCTTATTTAGCCATTATCTTGCCATCTACCATTGTTAGCTTTCTATCTGCCATTGCTGCCAATTCTTGGTTATGAGTAACAATTACAAAGGTTTGGTTAAACTCATCTCTTAACTTAAAGAATAGATTGTGTAATTGTTCTGCGGATTCGCTGTCTAAGTTACCAGAAGGTTCATCTGCGAATATAATATTTGGCTTATTAATTAGTGCTCTAGCTACAGCAACGCGCTGTTGCTCACCTCCAGACATGCTGTTGGGTTTGTGATGTATTCTGTCTTTTAAGCCTAAATATTCTAATAACTCTATTGCGTGTTGTTCCGCCTCAGCTTTTGGCGTGTTATTTATAAAAGCTGGAATACAAACGTTTTCTAATGCCGAAAATTCAGGTAATAATTGATGAAACTGAAAGATAAACCCAATGTTCTTATTTCTAAATTTGGCTAAGGCTTTATCGTTTAATGTTTGTATGGATTGATCATTTATTACAAGCTCAGTATCAGAGTTGTAATCTGGTTTATCTAGAGTTCCTAAAATCTGTAAAAGTGTAGTTTTACCAGCACCAGAAGCACCAACGATAGAAATGACTTCGCCTTTTAATATCGTTAGATCAACACCTTTTAAAACTTGGAGATCTTTGTAGGCTTTCTTTATTTGCTTTGCGGAAATTACGGTCTTATTCATAAGATGTGAAAGTAATACTTAATGAATTAATGCACAAAACTAAGATGCAGATTTGTTACTTTTAAATACAGATTTTATACCATTGAAATCTATAAAATATTGCACTCTTAGAGAAAAAGTATGCTGTATAGGCTGGTCAAAGAGATTATTTAGGGTGTCTGTATAGTTTTCTTCTGCTAAGGTATCTCTATTAAAAAGTTGATTTCTGTAAAGCGTCGTTAAAAAACTTCCTGGAGCAAATTGCCATGAGTAACTAAAGTCAATATTCCATGTACTAAAATTAATGTTAGGACTATCTCCAATATTATCAAACGTATAACCAGAAGCGGTAGTTAATAGTCCATTATCTAAAAGGGTAAAAAACTCATTATCATATTTTACAGTGTCCCAATAATGTCTGAAGGTTAGGGCTAAAGTATTTAAGGGATTAAAAGTGTAATTGGCAGATATACTATTTGTTAAGGATTGTCTATTTCGTTCTCCAAAAATAGGCTGATCATCTGCATAAGTTGCGTAACCTCTAGATCCATTAGATACATTAAGTCTTGCTGAATAAATCAGTAAAAATTTATCATTAAATCTAAATCTAGGACTTAAAGTAAGGTTGTAACCAAATAAATCTCTGCCTTCTTCAAATATTTTGAAAGAATTAGCATTAATATCAAACGCAAATTTATTGTTGTAGTTAGATGAGTAATAACCACCTCCACTTGCAAAGTTTTCAAAGATAAAAGGTCTTCCATCTCTAGATTCAAAAAAATCATATTGTTTACCTGGTTCAAAATCTGCCCAGAAACCAAAGTTGTTTAATCCTTTGTTTTGAGCATTGAATTCTGCGCCAAAATTAGTGCCTGAAAAAGTGCCTGGATTAGCTAAATTTTCATAATTCATGTAAGCATTAACGCTATAGCTATTTAAATTTCCCTTAGGTTCAAAAATCTGATACGAAATATCAACACCAAAATTGTTATAGTTATTTCTAAAAATTAGTCCTAAGTCATTGATGTTGTATTTAGTATCTGCATAGCTGTGATCAAAACTGTACCTTAGATTGCCATGGGTTTTGCCTACATATAGAAAAGTACTATAACCAGTTTCTAAATCGCTGTCTTGATAGTTTACATTACTCATTTTTAACTGAGGAAGAATTCTATAAGTATTTCTTATATTTTTTATGTCACCAACTAAAGCTGTTGCATTACCATCTCTAAAATTACCTTCTCTTAATACATTGGTATTAATTAAACCTATAGAAGAATTACCGTTAAACTGCTGATCAACAACAAGAATATTGTAATTTGTAAAAGGTTCTACAACTTCTCTGCGTGACTCTTGTGTGTCTGTATTTGTAATGGTAGCATATGTTTTTTCTGTTATAGCATTAAAAAGACCAATACCAAGTCCGTCTTTTGTTCTACCTGAAACTTTTAATGCATTAAGTACTTTTACTTCGTTGGGTCTATTTACCTCTTCATTATTAGCTAAATTGAGTTGCCCACTTGGACCATTTCCTATTCGTCTGGAAAAGAACAAACCGCCTTTAGAAAATAAATCTACACCTTCTGTAAAAAACTGACGTTGCTCTGAGAAGGTTTGCTCAAAAGGACCAAGATTAAGAGTTACATTATCAAAACCAGCTTGACTAAAATCTGGTACCAATGTAGCATCTAAAGTAAAATTATCTGTAATTCCATATTTTACGTCCATGCCAAATGTGAGGTCTGTATCTGTATCACCATCATAGGTATTTACAAGGCCTGTTGAAAATGGATAAAGATTTAAGCGTACAGGTGGCTTAATATTATCCAATCCTTTTAACTCTCCATGATATAAACCAACGTATCCTTGTGTTGGGTCTAATGGATTCCACGTATATTGTGATCTAAATCGTCTAAAATGTCTATGGAATTGAATTCCCCAAGTTGGTTCTTCTTGATCTGCAAATCGTAAAGCTCTGTAAGGAATTTTCATTTCTAAAGCCCAACCATCATCATTGATTTTTACAGCACTTTCCCAAACGGCATTCCAACCATAATCTTCACCAATTGTTGGGTTTGCAATAGCATCTGCTTGCTGACCAGAACTAAAGACTACGAAATAAGTGTCGTTTTGATAGTCGTTATTAGGATTTAGTGCAATTAAAAAAAAATCACTCTGTCCAAAGTTATCTCTAGACGTTAATTGCTTCATTATTTTTGAAGGATCATCGTAGAGATAGGCTGAAATATAAATGGCATTATCATCGTAAGCTATTTTTACTTCTGTGCGCTCTCCATGTGGTAGTTTATTGCCAATTTCTGGTCTAATTTGGGTAAAACCAGTAGCGTTTTCCGCATGCTCCCAAACAGAATCATCTAATAGACCATCTATTTTAGGCGCGTTTTCTGTACGTTCTATTTGAAGTGATTTTTTATCTTGAGAGAAAACACAAAGCGTTAAAACAAAGTACAGTAGGAGTGAGAGGTGTGAACGAGAGTTCATAATTGATTGATTTCTGATGATTGATGATACTATATAAATGTAATTATTTAGCGGTTGTTACATTTTTATTATTACAAATCTAACCTCAGATGTTCTGCATACGTCTTAATTATTTGTTAAAAACTGTACTAAGGAAATGTTAGTAGTTCAAGATTTATAGGTTTTGGAATACTTATTGTGTTATAATAGGTAATAAATATTATATATGAATAAATACAAATTATTAGGATTAGGCATGTTATTAGATGCTATTGGTATGGTCTCATTCGTAATTCCAGGTTTTGGAGAATTTACAGATATTGTTTGGGCTCCAATTTCAGCATTATTAATGACGAAATTATACGATGGAAAAGCAGGTAAAGTAGCTGGAGTAATTACTTTAATAGAAGAAGGATTACCAGGTTTAGATATTATACCAACGTTTACTATTATGTGGTTTTATACTTATGTTTTTAGTGCACAAAAAAGTTACAATAAGGCATAAAAAAAGCACTCGTTAGAGTGCTTTTTTAACTGTATTACAAACTTAAATTACTGTACTTCGATAGGGAAAGTTACATCTACATCAGTGCTTCCTCCTGCACTTGCAGACGTACCATCATTTGGTTTTGTTGGCTCGTGAATTAATTCTATAGTTAATGAACCAGATCCTGCGTCACCAGTAACAAATGTTGTTACAATACCTACTGGGTTTCCATCAGAATCTTCATCTAATTTAGTGATTGTTACATCAGAAATAGAAGATGTGTAAAAGAACTCATGCTCGTCACCTTCTGCTTCAACTTCTTCTGTAATATCTTCTGCAGGATTTTCAGTTTCATTTAACAATTCAATAGTTGCAGAATAAACTGTATTTGCAGTTAATGGACCAGAAACAGTTGTGTTACCATCTGCACCACCTTCACCATCTAAGTCTTGATATACTAAAGTAACAATGTCTGTTCCGTTAATAAGCTCGTAAGTTACTGTAGTGATAAGCTCTTCTTCGTGATCGTGATCATCATGATCGTCATCATCACTAGAACAGCTAACAAAAGCGATACTTGTTACAAGAAGTAAGGCTAATAATTTAATTGTTTTTACTGATTTTATATTTTTCATAATTTTTAATTTTAATGTATTGAGTTAATAATTGATTTTAATTTTAATATTAAAGTTTCTGCCTAATTCGTCTGCATAATATCTAAGCCTATTTAAGTTATTTCTGTAATTGGTATTAAATATGTTTTCGACATTAAACTCTAATTTTAATGATCCTGTTTTAAAAGCTTTGAAGCTCATTGAACTATTAAAACTAAATAATGAATACGCAGGAGTTGTTGAGCTAATATCTACATAGACATCTTCTTGTAGTATTGGCTCGTATGTATAAAAGTTGTAATCTGGATATCTTTTTTGTTGTAATACAGTTTTGTGAATTAAACGCATTGTTAATTGATTTAATTCATCATTATAATAAGATATACTGTTTGTAAGGTTTGTTGCAGGCATATGAATAAGAGGAATGTCATCTGAAAGATTTTGGCCTCTTAAAAGACTTAAGTTACCTACATAATTAAGTCTATTTGTAATTTTTTTGGTAACATCAATATCAACACCCAATATTTGTGCATTGATTTGATTATACTCCCAAACAGGAAAAGCACCTCTAATCGTTGTGGTTATACCCACAGGAATAAGCTGCATGTAATCCTTAATATATTTGAAATATGGACTAATCGAAAATCCAAAATCCTCGTTGTTTCGCTCTATAGATGCTGCAAATTTATGAGCCCTTTCCTTGTATAATGTTAATAAACCCGTTTCAATTCTTGCGGCACTATGATGTAAACCATCACTAAACAATTCTGAAGGATTAGGTACTCTGGTTGCTAAGCCATAATTAGCAAAAACCGATAAATCGCTTTCAAACTGTTTTGAGTAGCCTAAATTAGCAGAAATGTTATGATATGTAAACTCAGGATTTGTTAAAATACTTGTGTTTTCAATAGTGTTTGTTTCAAATTCAGGAAATAACTCATCATAATTATAGGTTTCATTCCAATCAGTTAGGTTGTAACGTTTGTCTGCTTCAATTCTTGAATAATCGTAGCGAACACCTGCATTTATTTTAGAAGACGCATTTAAATTATAGTTACCTATTGTGTAAATACTAGCTTCAAATTTTTTAAAGTCTGGAATTAATGGACTAACACCAGTCCCAGAAACTGCATCATTTTGTTGAAAGCGTACTAAGGCTCCAATATCTAATTTTAGACCTTCAATAAAATCCATATGTAAATTAGATTGCAAAGCATTAGTAAATAACCTTAGATCAATAACAGGAGTGTCTGATAGATCACCTCGTCTTAAATCAAATTCTTTTCGTCTATTGATTTGCAAATCGTATTGTACTGTTAGTTTTCCTAAATTTTTGAATCGTTTATAAGCTTCAATTTTAGCTAAATGATGCAATATATTTTGCTTAGGATAATCTATATTATATGAGAAATCATCTATAACACGAGGCTCAGTTCTGTTAATAGCAGCAACTAAATCACCTACGTTTCCAATGTGTGACGATTGTAAAATGCCTATTTCGTTATCAACAACGCTATAATAGGCATCAAACCCTTTTTCAAAACTTCTATAACCAATTCTCGCTGATGCATTTAAGTTTTTTAAACCACTGTTGGTTAAGTAATAATCTGGTGCTTTAAAATCCCCAAACTTTTTATAGCTTGCCTGAAGTCTACCGTAAAATCCCGATTTATAGGTTTTTATAATTTCAGAATTAATATTACCACCAAATCCATTAGAATTTAATGACAACATAGAACTGCCAAATAAACTATCTACTGCAGCATACCTTTGCGGTTGAACAAGAATTAATCCACCAATAGCGTCACTTCCATATCTTAACGTGTTTGCACCTTTCACAACAACAACTTTACCACTAGAATTGATATCAATATTTGGTGCATGCTCATCTCCCCATTCTTGGTCATACATACGTACATTATTATTAATTATTAATAATCTACTGCTATGCAAACCATGTATCATAGGCTTTACAATAGTATTTCCTGTATTTAAAGAAGAAACACCACTTAATGAGTTTAAAGCATCTCCTAACGATTTGTCTGAGTAATTTTCTATAACCGATTTATTGATAGATTGCTCTATACTGGTACTTTCCGTTTTAAGATTAGTGCTTACTGTAACTTCATTGAGTTCTTCTAAATGATGTTCTAAGTAAATTTTCTTAAACATATCATTATCTAGTTGGTATGAAACCGTTTTAGTTTCACAGCCAACATGAGAAATGGTTAAAGTAATGGTACCACTACATAGATTTTCAATCTTAAACTTTCCATCAAAATCAGATACCACATATTTATCAATTTCTTTGATATGTATTGTAGCTGAAGAGATTAGCGTTCCGTCATGGAAATCTGAAAGTTCTCCTAAAAAAGTAAATGTACAGGTCTGACTATAGCTAAAACAAGTTAATGTTAGAGCCATGCCAATAATGAATTGCTTCATTAATTAGATTTAATTATTGATGTGTTTTATTTCAAAGTTACACAGCTAGAGGAGGACCTCTTAGAAATCTATTTAATGGCTTATAATTCGTTGAAAAATTATAATATGAAGATAATTGTTGAGCGTTTGTCTTCTTTACATCTAGTTCAAAATTGTTGAATACTAAATATAAATTATTTGAGAGTTTAAATTTATAAAAATCACAATCAAAATCTGTTTCATGAAAATGTGTATTCGTAGAATCATCTTCATCACAGACGTTATGTGAATGATGCGTGAAAACATGATTAAATTTTACGGCAGAAGGCAACAATACAGCAAGCACTAGCAGAACCGCTAAGCTTTTAAATATTGATGATATTAGTGTTTTAAAATTCAATCTAAGAACCGTTTTAATCCAAATCTTCTGAGCATTTTCTTTTCAAATTCCCAGAAAAATTTGAATTGCCCAAATAACCATCCAAAGGTAACTAAAAGTATTTGATAAAAAATGAGCCCAATGATAATAAATAATACCAAATAAAGGATAGGGTTTAAGTTTTCTTTAGTAATTCCTAATAGCTTTATTATTGGTCTTCCAACTATCAATGAAGATGAGCCTGTTATGGCAAATACCATAAAAACACGAATCATTTCCCATTTATAATCTAGAATCCATTTTTTTTCAAGTTTCTTAAAAATGAAAAGGGTTAATTTCAATAAAAGGAAAAATAGGATAGAAGCGACAGCAATTATTAGAATTAAATGATTGTCCTTTAAAATTGAATTCGAAATTTTAAATGCAGAATATCCTAAACCAATTAAACCAAAAAAGGGAAACAACAACTGCCAATTGTGTTGTATTTCCCAATGTTTTTTAAATTTTTCCATAGCACTTTAATCGTGCCTCAAAATTAATAAATAAAGATGTATTATAAGTCTAAATTCGAGGACTAAAAGAAGAAAGTCTTTGTTTGTATTTTAATTGAAAGTAAACAAAGTAATTGTATAGCTTATAATTTACTTCATAGCCATAATCGGTTCTGGTGTCGTAATCAATTCGCAACTCGTATAGTGATGGATCAAAAGCACTAGGTTGTAAGTTGCGTTGGTTCCATGTTTGTACCATAAGTGCATTTCTAGTTTCTAGCCATTCTTGCGAATAATAGCCTTCTGGTCGTGCTGTAGTAAGTAACCACGTATTAAATCCAGGTTCTATAATAATAATTTCATAATCACTCTCGTCACTACTTATAGTTACGGTGTCACTCTGTACTAAGCTGTTTTCGTTCTCATTGTTAATAGTTTGGTTGTTGTTATAAGATTTACAACTAGCAATTAAAATAAGAATAATAATAAATGGAATTAACTTTTTCATACTTAAAGATATTAAAAAATGTTTGTGTTTTTGAGTTTTCACTTTGAATTAACACTACAAAGCAATAGAAAACTAAATGGTATAACAACCTATATTATGTGAACACTCCTTTTGAGTACGTTAACCTAGTTAATTTTAAAGTGTAATAATGCAATCAATAAAAAAGCAGCTCTTATAGTAAGAACTGCTTTGCTTTATATAAAAGGGAAGTTATTTTATTTTCCGAATAAACCACCTAAAAGACCACCAAGTCCTCCAGAGCTTTTGCTACCTCCTAAAACCATACCAGCTACATCATCAATAACGCTACCGTCACCATCTGCATCTAATATTTTTTCTAAGAAACTTTGTTCGTTAGCTGTATCGCTACCACCAAGTAAACCGCCTAATAAACCAGTAATTCCACTTTGTGAGCTTACATTGTTTTGGCTAGCTTGTTTTCCTAATACACCCATTAAAATAGGAGCAGCTACTTTTAAAATGTTACCAACTGCGCCAGAATCTAAACCAGCTTTTTGACCAATTACTTGCTCAACACCTTGTTGCTTGCTTCCTAATACATGGTTAAGAATTTTTGAACCATCGTTAGTTACTTCTTCATCAACACCACCACCAAATAAACCACCAAGGTTATCTAATATGCTTCCGTTATGTTTACCGCTTAATGCACCCATTAATCCTGCTGCACCTTCTGGTGTAGAAGCATTACGTTCCATTGCTTTCATAAGTACTGGTAAAGCCATAGTTAATACACTACTGGTTTTTCCTTGATCTGTTCCTGTTGATCCAGAAACACCGCTTATGATTGTTTTTCCTAAGTCACTGTTTAATAAGTCTAAAATTCCTGCCATTTTTTATTGAATTAATTTATGTTAAATATTGTTTGTTAAGGTACAAAAAAAGTCCCACAATTGTAGGACTCACTTTTTTTGCTTTGGTCACATTTTAATATTAACCTAGTATAGAAATGATCTGTTCAGCTAATTCAACACCAATTCTATCTTGCGCTTCATTTGTTGCTGCACCAGTATGTGGTGTAAGCGATAATGAAGAATTCATTAGTAATTGAATTTCTGGTTTTGGTTCTTTTTCAAAAACATCTAAAGCTGCTCTTGCTACTTTACCGCTTTCAATTGCCTTTACAAGTGCAATTTCATTAACAACACCACCACGTGCTGCATTTGCCATGATTACACCATCTTTCATTAGGTTAAATTCAGCTTCATCAATAACATAGTCTTTCTGAGCTGGTACGTGTAACGTTAAAAAGTCTGATTGTTTTAAAACCTCTTCCTTAGAAATTGTTTTTATTTCAAAATTTACTTTTTGTCCATCAAAGAAATCTAATTGCAAATCTGCTTTCTCTAAAAATGGATCAAAGGCTACAACTTTCATTCCTGCACCTAAAGCTACTTTTGCAGTTGCTTGACCAATACGACCAAAACCAAGAACACCTAAAGTTTTACCTTTTAATTCTGTTCCTTTTGCATAAGCTTTCTTTAAGCCTTTAAAATTGGCATCACCTTCTAATGGCATATCTCTATTAGAGTTATGTAAAAAACGTGCTAAACCATAAAAGTGACCAAATACCAATTCGGCAACTGAATGAGATGAAGCTGCTGGTGTGTTTATAACACTTAAGCCTTTTTCACGTGCATATTCTACATCAATATTATCCATACCAACACCACCACGACCAATAATTTTCAGGCTAGGGCAGTTGTCAATTAAATCTTTTCTTACTGTTGTTGCACTTCTTACTAATAATACAGAAACTTCATTTGTATTAATGTAGTTTTGTAATTGTTCTTGGGCAACTGTTGTTGTTATAACTTCGTAACCTGCAGCTTCTAAGGCATCTATACCACTTTGAGAAACTCCGTCGTTTGCTAATACTTTCATGTTTGTGTTTAAAAGTTTAAAAGTTTAAAAGTTTTTCAACTCAAAGACTTTAAATTATAATTATTTTTAAATCGTACTCCATAGAGTACTCCTTACTTTTTTAAGCTTTACTTTCTAAATCACTCATAATCTCTACAAGTGCTTTAACGCTATCTAAAGACAACGCATTGTACATTGATGCTCTGTAGCCACCAACACTTCTGTGTCCATTAATTCCGTTGATACCAGCTTCTAAACACATAGCATCAAATGTTTCTTTAAGGTTTTCGTTCTCTAATGTAAACGTTGCATTCATGTTAGAACGATCTTCTTTTACAGCATAACCTTTAAATAATGGGTTTAAATCAATTTCAGAATATATTAAGCTTGCTTTCTTTTCGTTGATTTCTTCAATAGCTTTAATACCACCTAAATCTTTTAACCATTGCATTGTTAACATAGATACATAAACGGCAAATACAGGAGGTGTATTAAACATACTACCTTTTCCTATATGAACTTTATAATCCATCATTGAAGGAATCTTACGAGACACCTTACCTAAAATATCTTCTTTAATAACAACTAAAGTTGTACCTGCAGGACCCATGTTTTTTTGAGCTCCAGCGTAGATTAAATCAAATTGAGAAAAATCTAACTGACGCGAAAATATATCACTACTCATATCACACACCATTGGTACAGGAGAGTTTGGAAAACTCTTCATTTGTGTTCCAAAGATGGTATTGTTAGACGTACAGTGAAAATAATCGTAATCTTCTGGGATATCGTATCCTTTTGGTATGTAGTTAAAGTTGGCGGCTTTAGATGATCCTACTTCGTAAATATCATCATATATTTTTGCTTCTTTTATAGATTTGTCTGCCCAAGTACCAGAGTTTAAGTAACCAGCTCTTTTTTCTAGTAGGTTTAATGCTACCATTAAAAATTGTGTGCTTGCGCCACCTTGTAAAAACAACGCTTTATAACCTTTTCCTTCTAAACCTAATAACTCTAAAGCTAAAGATCGAGCATTTTCCATGACATCAACAAATGGTTTGCTACGATGTGATATTTCTAAAAGGGATAAGCCTTCATCAAAGTTTAAAACTGCTGCTGCTGCTTGTTCCATTACCGATTTTGGCAATACACATGGACCTGCACTAAAATTGTGTTTTTTCATGAAAATTTTATTTTCATTTCCGTTCTATTAGACTTAATAATAGTCTAGACCAGAAATTTTATTAATTTTTTAAACCGTTACAAAGGTGCTAATTAAATGCTTAATTTATGTTATTAAATTGATAATTTTTATCTCATATTTCTAACAAAAATTCAACAGTATCTACATTATCCGCATAATCATTTAGCTTTGGATTCTGTGTGTCACCAAATTCTATTTCTCCATCCTTAAATGATTTAGCAACTACACATTGTATATGGTCTATATTATCTGCTATTTGTTGTTTTAAATCCTCAATAGAATCGTAATACTCATAAAACAGCGTAGCTATAGGAGATGCGTAGCTTTTATCTTCCTTTATCATCAGAAATCCGTTCTCTAACATATCAAACTCACTCATTAAATACACGGCTTTGTTGTAGTCGTAATTATTAGCGTATTTAGATTCATTTATTATGGGATGCCATTTATAAACGGCTTTAAATAGGGCTTGGAAATCATAACCTTTTGGTACAAAAAGTTTCGAAACGTTTCTGCAACCTAATCCATAATATCTAAAAATATCATCAGATAATAATTCTAAATCCTCAGATGTTTCATTACCTGTTAATACAGCCACTGAATTTCTGTTTTTTCTAATGATAGAAGGTTTGTTCTTAAAGTAGTACTCAAAATAGCGAGCAGTGTTATCGCTTCCTGTAGCAATTACAGCTTCAAAATCCTCAAGCTTTTCTTCAGTGAATTTTATTTTGCCTTTAAAATGAGGTTCAACTATCTCTAAATATTTAGCTAAAAATGGTAATAAATGTTTGTCGTTAGATGATTGTTTTACTAAAACATTATGGCCCGAAATAAGGACACATAAAAAATCATGAAACCCAACTAAAGGAATATTTCCTGCCATAATAATAGCAACGGTCTTTGGGTTTTCAATATTAAAGTTATACTTTTCTAACCATTCGCTAATGTTTTTGTTGGTCAATGCATTAGACCAATTTTTTAGCGTAAAAGTTATGTTGTTTTTTGTAAACCAGCCATTGGCTTCTTGAGCAAGTTTTATTTGGTGTTTAAAGCCATCAAAAAATAAATCATTTGCTTCAATATTATTATTTATAACGGCTTCGTTATTCTCAAATTGCTTTAAAAAAGCGCCTAATTTTATAAAAGCGTTAATTCTTTGTTGTAAATCCATATATGGTTTGGTTATACGATGTTTTGGCTTTATTTTTGCATTTGCAAAATTACGCAAACCAAATGAGCAAGAAAAAGTTTGTTGTGAAATATGGATTAAATTTTGCGAAATACATCTGACATTTTAATTAATTAACGCGCAGATTACTAAAGAAAAAGATAAAAACTATGGCAATTATAATCACTGACGAATGTATAAATTGTGGAGCATGTGAGCCAGAATGCCCAAATACAGCTATTTACGAAGGAGCCGATGATTGGCGTTATTCTGATGGTACAAGCTTAACCGGTAAAATTGTTTTACCAGATGGTAAAGAAGTTGATGCTGACGAAACACAAGAACCTATTGATGATGAAGTGTATTACATAGCACCAGATAAGTGTACAGAATGTATGGGCTTTCATGAAGAACCTCAATGTGCTGCTGTTTGTCCTGTGGATTGTTGTATTCCTGATGATGATAATGTAGAAACTGAAGAAGAGTTATTAGGTAAGCAACGTTTTATGCATCCTGAAGGTTAATTTCAAAACTAAGAAATAACTAAAAAACCCGAAGTCTAAGGCTTCGGGTTTTTTAATTTTATTTGGTATGTATTATTCCGATTTTAAGCTCGCTAATTCAAAAACTAAATATTGAATAGAACGCTCAACAGCTTCAGATTGTGTTGCACTATTTTTAGTATGAAAAGAGGAGTATAACACACCACCATTACCATGCGCAAACGTGTAGGCTAAATAGATATCTTCTTCAATACCGTCATTATACACCACAGGACCATATAACCAAGGCAACACAGTATTGTCGTCGTAAGATGCCACGGGTTGCCAGCTATTTAGAAACTGATCAATTGTAACGGTATTATCTGTAGTCGAAATATTAAAATTTAAGGTCATCCAATCTAATAAATCTTCGTTGAGTACTTCTGCAGTTGTAGATAATGACTGACCTGAACGATAAGGGTCTCTAAAAGAGATATAATCTGTTCCATAATTAGTAATGTCATATAAATAAACATAAGTGTAATCGGTAGCATAAAGCAAGCCACCATTGGCAACAAAATCTGTAAGATTACTAGTGAATTCTGTTTTGTATTCACTTAAGCCACAGTTTAAAAATATAATATCATAATTTGCTAATAATGCAGGCGATTCAATTAAACTTCCAAATCCAAAATCTACATTAGGTTCTAACTGTTCATTAGTAGTAGTTTTACTTAAGCTAGTATTAGTGTCGTGGCTGTGTCCTTGTTGAGAACTACTTGGTCTTCCTGCTAAATCATGTCCATCTATAATATCAAATAATGGTTCTCCTGTTACAGGATTTACAAGCCCAATATTATACAAAACAGTTTCTATATTATCGTAATCACCAGTAACTACAGCGATGTTTGGCAGATCTGTAATGGTAATAGTACTCAGGTCTATATCAAAAATATCATTGTCAGTATTTACAGTTGTACTAAGAGTTGTTGAGAAAAGTCCTCTTGAGATGATGACCTCATAATCTCCAGGTGATACACCAGTTAATGTAAAGTTACCTTCACTATCTGTAAGCGTTTCATTTATAAGGGTGTTGCCTTCGTATAATTTTACATTAGCCTTAGAAACAGCATCAGTGCCATTAGGCGCGACAAATTTTCCGCTGAGATTAAAATCTCCATCATTGTTTTCTTGTTTGTCTTTTGAGCACGAATAGGCTAGGAGCAGCACTAAGATAAAAGCGATTGATTTTTTCATTTTTGTGAGGTTTTAATGGATTAGTTATGTTGTAGACGCACAAAGATTCAAATGGTTGCGTTAGTCGTATCTATTTATATAACAGTTTAATACAGAAATTCCCTAGTTTGCCAGTTGCATTTTAAACTGCCGTCTGGTATTGCTCCTTCATTTTTTATGAAGACAACCATAGTATTTATTAAGAACTACGCTTAAATATAGTGTAATTATTTGATTATTAAAAAATTACGTAGTTATACGTATGCGTTCTTACAATTTTTAGCTGTATCTTTAACTCGCTATTAATCAATTAATTATGTATTATGATTTATAAAATGAAATTAGTGTTACTTGTGGTTGTTGGTGTTGCAATATTTGCTTGCAAGCAAACCAAAGAAAAAGCCGAAATTGTAGAGGTAGAGGAAGTAGATTTAATAAATGACGAGTTTCCAGAAGCAAAAAAAGAAATATTAGAAACCTGGAATGCTATAGAGCAAAGTCTGCGTGATGGTGATATGGATAAGTTAATTAGTTTTCATGCTTATGGACCAAAATTTACTGAGTTTAAAAATGGAGAACCTCGAAATGACAGCAAGGAGAATGAAGAATTTGAACGTAATACGTTTAGTCAGGTTACAGAGGTTATAAAATTTGATGCCAATGATATGCATATAGCTGTTTTTGGCGATGTGGCTAATGTGACAATGCATACTGATTTTCAATTAAAATTTGGAGAAAATCTTGTAGTAGTTAACGATCAGATGTCATTGTTATTTGCGAAAACAAATGCAGGTTGGAAAATTGTGAGCGAACATCATTCGCCATTACTAAAAAATGAAAGCTAAATTTTAGCCGTTTTGTTAGCCCTTATGTTTCATTGAAATCCTAAGTCTTTGACTTAGGATTTTTTTGTGATGTTTTAGGTGCTTCATTGATTTTATCTGTTCTGTTATTTACAAACGAAAAGTATATTGTAATCAAAGAGAATAGAAAGGGAGTAGGCAGTATCACGGAAAACGATCCTATGTTTAAGATTGTAACCTAAGTTAAATGATTGGCAAAATAAGCTATCATCTTATTAAATAAATGAAGTAATCGGTTTAAGAAGGCTTAACTTTGCGTCCAGAAATTAATGACATTAAAGCGTCTTAATTTTAGATTATAGAATAGATAATAATTATTAAGGTACAGCAATATAATGACACAAACAGAATTTTTAGAAAAACACGTTTTCACTGATTTAAAAAATGTAAATGATGGTTTCGATGGCGAAACGCATTATTTCTCTGAAACAGATTTTGAAACCGTACTCCAGCGCGTACAGCACTTTGGCATTGGTATCTATGGTATAGAACCTTGGTTAGATGGTAAAATGTACGACGTTTTAAGTCACGAAGAGTTTAAAAAGAAAGCAACAGATCCCAAATGGTACACCAGAGCATTTGCAACTTTTAAAAAACGACAAGAAGGTTTAGCGTATGCAGCAACTTATAAGGTGTCAAAAAAGCTTTTGGAGCGTGAATAGTTTTAAAAGTTTAGAAATATAAATCCTGAGTCTTTGGCTTAGGATTTTTTTATTCCACTTTTAATTATCTGTTACAAATCCGATAATTAAAAATATCGGTTATTAAGCCGATAAAGTTGTATATTGGCTAAAAAACCGATATATTTGTGTAAAACCAAGAAAAATGATTGCAGTAATCACAGGAGATATCATCAATTCTAGAGAGATAGATACAGAGCGTTGGTTAGCACCTCTAAAAAAAACGCTTAATTATTATGGCAAAGAATCTAATAGTTGGGAGATATTTAGAGGCGATAGTTTTCAGCTTTCAATAGCACCACAAAAAGCATTACTTGCAGCTATGCATATTAAAGCAACAATTAAACAACTAAAATCACAAGATGTTAGGATGGCCATTGGTATAGGTGAAGAAACCTATGCATCTAGCAAAATAACAGAATCTAATGGGTCTGCATATATAATGTCTGGTGATTGCTTTGAAGCCTTAAAAAAGCAAACCTTAGCCATAAAAACAACGGACCAAAATTTCAATGAATCTATTAATATTATGCTTAGTTTAGCATTGTTAACGGCAAATAACTGGAGTAGTACAGTGGCTAAAGTAATTACAACAACTTTAGAGCATTCCGATAAAAAACAAGAAGATTTAGCGCAACTCCTCAATAAATCTCAAAGTAGTATTAGTGAAGCTTTAAAAAGAGGAGGTTTTGAAGAAATAATGACTATGAACAATTTTTATAAAGCAAAAATCGCTCAATAATGATACTCTTATTTACTAAATTTTTAATCGCACATATCATTGGAGACTTTGTTTTACAGCCAAACAGTTGGGTAAAAGATAAAAAGGATAAAAAGCATAAATCAAAATACTTATACGTTCATGGTTTAGTTCATTTTGCAGCATTATTAGTACTGTTTCAATTCAATTGGTCGTTTTTACCCTATTTTATAATCATAGTTATTAGTCATTTGGTCATTGATATCATTAAAATAAATCTCGAGGCAAAAGCTAATACCAGATGGCTGTTTTTTGTAGATCAAATACTTCATATACTAATTATAGGTGCTGTCGTTTATTTTAAAGCGCCTTATAGCTTAGATATTGAAAAATTATATTCTAAAGAAGCCTTGTTATTACTGCTTGCATTGTTATTAATAACTTCTGTGTCCTCTATCATTATGAAAATGTTAATGGGAAAGTGGAGTTTAGAAGAAGATAATTCTGAGGACTCATTAGAAAGCGCAGGTAAATACATTGGTATTTTAGAACGTCTATTTGTGTTTAGTTTTATATTACTAAATCAGTGGAGTGCCATTGGGTTGCTTATTGCGGCAAAATCCGTATTTAGATTTGGCGATTTATCTAGAGCTAAAGACAGAAAGCTTACCGAATACATGCTTATAGGTACATTAATAAGCTTTGGTATGGCCATATTTATAGGCTTGTTGTATAAATATGTTATAACCTTAGTGTAAAATTCAATTATAAACAAACACCACAAATAGAGACAAACCAGTATAAATAATAAAATCTATGACCTACCAAGATGTATTTAATGAGTTCTGGGAACAAGTAAAAGAAAGCATAGAAGCTAAAACCTTTGCAAAATTAACCATGGCAAAAACCATTGGTAAACCGGAATTAAAAAACATTTTCTTAAGGCCAATCTATGCAGAAGACGACTTTAAAGTCATATTAAAGTATAGCTTTAGACCACGAGAAACCGAAGATATAGAAGAAGAAATGACTTTAGAAGACGCTTTGCCTATTGTAAAGCAGCATTTAAAATCCTCTTTTTTATCTGTGTTATTGTTTACAACAAAAAAAGATGTGGTTTTTAAAATGAATAAAAAAGGTGTTGGTAGTATTACCGAGAACTATCCTACTTTTAAAAATGTAACTTAACTATAGAAAAATATAAAATAGATTACGAAATGTTATATTGAATCCTGAGTCTTTGGCTTAGGATTTTTCTTGTTTATAACTGTTTATAAGTTTGATTTTTAAAATATTACGATTAATTTACTTTTGTTGAATAAAATAGACTGTAAAATGAATTTTGAAGAATTAAGAAAAAATGTGGATCCTGATTTAGAATACCATGTTTTGAAAACAACAATTGATCCTGAAAAAATGCTTAATTTAATAGGAAGGGAAAATTTGAAAATAACTATATCTGATGAATTGATTTTGACGATTTAACGAATAAATACTTTAAAAAGTTATGATAATTAAAATGACATTTATTTTTTCAAATTCTCTACATTTGCAAACGCAAATAGATGTTTAAACGGACTCACATTATAGTTTTGGATCTAATGAATTAACTATCAATTTAAAGATTAACAATAAAGCATAAAAGATAATAATGTTATTTAACTCAATAGACTTTGCTGTTTTCTTACCTATAGTTTTTATCCTATATTGGTTTGTATTTAATAAAAGTTTAAAACTTCAAAATTTTCTAATAGTTGCATCAAGTTATTTTTTTTACGGTTGGTGGGATTGGAGGTTTTTATTGTTGATTTTATTCAGTACAATTGTTGATTACACTATTGGCCAAAAACTTAATAAAGAAGAAAATCAAACTAAGAGAAAAATTTTACTTTGGACAAGTATTTTAGTGAACCTAGGGTTTTTAGGCTTTTTTAAATATTATAATTTCTTTCTTGAAAATTTCGTCACTGTCTTTTCGTTTTTTGGATCAAATATAAAAGCGAATTCTTTACATATTATTTTACCAGTAGGAATCAGCTTTTATACGTTTCAAACCTTGAGTTATACAATAGATGTTTATAAACGAAAATTAACACCTACAAAGGACTTTATTGCATTTTCATCCTTTGTTAGTTTTTTTCCACAATTGGTTGCAGGGCCAATAGAAAGAGCAACTCACTTACTACCTCAGTTTAATAGAAAGCGAAAATTTGAATATATAAAAGCTGTTGATGGATTACGCCAAATTCTTTGGGGTTTATTTAAGAAAATTGTCATTGCTGACAATTGTGCTGAATTTGCAAACCAGATATTTAATAATTCCGCTGATTTAAACGGAAGCACTTTAATCCTTGGCGCTATATTTTTTACGTTTCAAATTTATGGGGATTTTTCAGGTTATTCAGATATAGCTATTGGTACATCGCGACTATTTGGTTTTGACCTAATGCAGAACTTTAACTTCCCCTATTTTTCAAGGGATATGGCTGAGTTTTGGAGACGTTGGCATATATCCCTCTCAACTTGGTTTAGGGATTATTTATATATTCCTTTAGGAGGAAGTCGAGGTGGGACTTGGATGAAAGTTAGAAATACATTTATTATTTTTATAGTCAGCGGCTTTTGGCATGGAGCAAATTGGACATTTATTGCTTGGGGAGCTTTAAATACAATTTATTTTTTGCCATTACTTTTGTTAAATAAAAACAGAACATTTATTGATAGTATTGCCGAAGGTAAAAATTTCCCATCACTAAAGGAGTTGTTTAGTATGTTTATGACTTTCTCTCTAGTAGTTTTTGCATGGATATTTTTCAGAGCTGAGAACATTCATCACGCATTTGAAATTATTAGTAAAATATTTTCTACACAGGTTTTTGCTCTTCCATATTTTGTAAATGGTAGCTTAGCAATCCCGACGATAATTCTTATTGGAATTTTCGTATTAATTGAATGGGTTGGAAGAGAAGGTCAATTTGCAATACAAACAATTGGTTTTAAATGGGTAAAACCTTTAAGGTATATATTTTATTACGCTATCGTGATGGCGATACTCTGGTTTGGAGGTAGGGAACAAGAGTTTATTTATTTTCAATTCTAAGTATGAAAAAATTCATAAAAAGTTTAATAATTTTCTTAGCAATTCCATCCATATACTTTGGTGCAAATATGCTTATTAATAGATTTATTTATGTCAATGAAGAGTTGCCAATGACTTATAAAAATGTTCTCATAGCTGGAGATTCACATCCACAGTTAAGTATTAATGAGAATTATTTTAGCAACGCTCAAAATATTTCGCAAACTGCAGAGCCTTATGTTTTAACCTTTTGGAAACTTAAAAAAATATTGAATACTATCAAGCCGGATACTTTGATTCTTGGTTTTGCTCCACATAATATTTCTCAATTCAATGATTTTAAATTTACACGTCAACCATGGGTTAATGAAATGATGAAAAGAGCTTACCCTATAATTGAATTTGATACTCCTTTAATAGATTATTCGATTTATCGTCAAGTTTTGTGGAAACAAACTGCATTTTATCCAAAGCAGAATCATATCATATATTTATCAAAATTTTCAAATGAAAGTACGTCTACTAATTTTTCTAAATGGAAAAAAACAGTAAAAACGCACTATTTTGATGGTAGAAAAGAGTTGCAAGTTTCAGAGATTTCAAAAAATTACTTAGATTCAATTGTTGATTTGTGTCAAGTTAAAAATATATCATTAGTGCTTACAAGTCATCCTTTGCATAAAAAATATATAAATGAGATTCCAATTGACATTATGGAAGAATATTTAAGACTAAATATAAAGTACAGTAAAAGCCATATAGTTTTTGATAGAACAACAGATCACTACCCAGATTCGCTCTTTTTTAATATTGATCACTTAAATGGTGTTGGAGCAAAAAAGTTTACGAAGGAGTTAATTTCTCACTTAAATACAATAGCCAAAACTCAGAATTAGAAAAATATAAAATAGGTTACGAAATATAATATTAAATCCTAAGTCTTTGGCTTGGGATTTTTTTGTACAAAAAAGATGATGTACTGCGTATTGATATTCAACATCAATTAAAATAAGATTATAATCACTTGTTAATTAGAATGTTGTACATTTAAGTGAAAATCAAAAAACTAATATTATGAAAACAAAAATTTTAGGTTTATGCTTAGTTGTACTCCTGTTTTCTTGCAAAGACAATAAAACGGACAATGCAATGGTTAATCGCGAAATTAAGCAATATACTATTGAACAATTTATGGATAACGAAGCTGTAACAGGTGGAAGCTTTTCTGCAGATAATAGTAGTTTACTTTTATCTAGTAATCGTTCAGGAGTCTATAATGTTTACATTGTTCCTTCTACAGGAGGAGAATTGATTGCAATTACAACCTCTGATAGTACTTCGGTTTTTGCAGAATCTTATTTCCCAAATGACAATAGAATGTTGTTAAGTGCAGATGGTAATGGAGACGAAATAGATCATTTATTTGTAAGGGATTTAGAGGGAAACATCAAAGATATTACACCAGACAAAGGTGTGAAATCTAGTTTTTATGGCTGGTCAGATGATGATCAGTATTTATATATTGGTTCTAACAAAAGGAATCCGAAATATTTTGATGTGTACAAAATGTCTATTGATGATTTTACGTCTGAAATGATTTATCAAGATGATAGTGGGCTCAGTTTTTCAGGAATGTCAAGTGACGAAAATTATTTTGCACTTACTAAATCGATAAACACAAATGATAGCGACTTATTTCTTTATGATGTAAAAACTAAGGAAATGATTAAAATAAACGAAAATCAAAGTAAGAATTCATCTCAAGATTTCTCAAAAGATAATTCTAAGTTCTATTACACAACAGATGATGGTAACGAATTCTCCTATTTAATGTCTTATAATTTGGAAACTAAAGCGAAGAAAAAAGTTTTAGAAAAACCTTGGGATATCGTAGGAAGTGGTTTTACCTCCAAAGGAAAATATATGATTGTTTATGTGAACGAAGATGGTAAAAATGCCATTGAAGTCTTAGATTCTAAATCAATGAAACCTATTGATTTGCCAGATTTTGAAGATAAGAGCATTACAAGTGTTGGTTTCAGTGATGATGAAAAATGGATGCGTATGTATGTTGGTGGATCTAATTCGCCTTCAGATTTATACACCTATAATATTGAAACTAAAGAACAACATAAACTAACTAATGTTCTTAACGATGCTATAGATGTAGAAGATTTAGTAACCGCAAAAGTAATTCGTTATAAATCGTTTGATGGTGTTGAAATTCCTGCTATTTATTATTTACCACATCAAGCTTCAGTAGAAAACAAAGTGCCAGCAATGGTTTGGGTTCATGGTGGTCCTGGTGGACAGTCTCGTCAAGGGTTTAGTTCTCTTATTCAATATATGGTTAATCATGGTTATGCCGTTTTAGCAGTTAATAATCGTGGTAGTAGTGGTTACGGAAAAACATTTTTTAAAATGGATGATCGTAATCATGGAGAGAAAGATTTACAAGATTGTGTAGAAGGTAAAAACTGGTTAGCATCACAACCAGAAATTAATGGCGACAAAATAGGTATCATTGGTGGATCTTATGGTGGTTACATGACTATGGCTGCATTAACATATACTCCAGAAGAGTTTGATGTTGGCGTTAACCTATTTGGTGTGACCAATTGGATACGTACCATGAAGAGTATTCCGCCATATTGGGAATCATTTAGAGAGTCATTATACCTAGAATTAGGAGACCCTTTTTCTGCAGATTCTGTGAGGCTGAAACAAATTTCGCCTTTATTTCATACAGATAAAGTTACTAAACCATTAATTGTGTTACAAGGCGCTCAAGACCCAAGGGTGTTGCAGGTAGAAAGTGATGAAATTGTAGCTGGTGTTAGAAAAAACGGTGTTCCGGTAGAATATGTGTTGTTTGAAGATGAAGGGCATGGTTTTATTAAAAAGGAAAATCAAATAGAATCTTATAGTAGAATTTTAAAGTTTTTAGATAAACATCTTAAAAAAGAAAATGTGCCAATGGATGGTACAACGGAAAGTATTGAAATTGAAGCTAAATAACAATAGGTGCCAATTTTAATTAATATAGAAATCCTAAGTCTTTGGCTTGGGATTTTTCTTGTTAAATACGTAGTTCTACGTATAGATTTTATGTTTTGAAATCGGTAACTTCGCTTTTCATTTGAGACAAGGCATTGAAGCAAGGATATAGAGATGGAAATTAATAAAATTGACAATAAGTACCTAAATAAGTTACCAACTGGGAGTAGTTGTCAAATTAATTGTATCCATATAAAAATTAAAAACTTTAGACCAATTGTTGAAAAGTTTGAAGAACATATTTGTGATACAAGTTGGATAAACAATCTTGATGAAATTTCTCAAATAACTTTTAGAGCTACTTCAAAAAAAACTATTGATAAAATTGTAAATGAAATAATTGCTAAAATATCTTCAAATGTAAATACTGAAATTGGAGAATTTATTGTTTCGTACGCAGCTCAACAAGCTTTAGAAATTGAACATTCGCATAAATTAATACCATTAGCCGAATTACTCAAAGAAAAAATTACAGGAAACCCTGGTTTTGACTATCACTCTATAAGCTCTAATAGTTATTTAGTTTTTGGAGAGGCTAAGTTTAGTCTAGAAGGAACTCCAAGAGCCAAAGCCTTTAACCAAATAATTGATTTTATTGGAGACAGAGATAGCGCTGAATTACTATCATTACTTCCTTTTTTAGATTCAAAAACCAAACAAAATATCATAGAGAATAAAAAAGGATATTCAGCTGCTTTTTCACATAATAATGAAAACATAATTGATACACTTAATAATGCTCTTGATTCAGAACCAATAAAGGAGATTATTAAATATAATGAACTTTATCTAATCGCAGTTGAGCTATGTTAAGTGAAATAATATTCAACCAAGGTTTTGATGAAAATTTAATAAAAGAAATACTTTATGATTTTCATAAAAATGGTCCAACTGACAATAGCCATCTAGAAACTTTATCGTATTTGAAAAAATATAATGCCGAATCTTTTAAGAAATACGAATCTAAACTAATGTTTCTTATGGGTTTGTTTTACAAAACAGAAGAACCAAATTCATTCATAGAAGCAATATACAATGCATATGCTGAAACAATAATTTCAGACACAGGACACAAATTCACTCCTATACAAGCAGATGCGTATCTTTCAATAAAAAAATATACTAATTTTTCATTTTCAGCACCAACAAGTGCTGGTAAATCATTTTTATTTCAAGAATTAATTAAAGAAACTCAAGGAGATATCATTATCATATTGCCATCAAGAGCCTTAATTTCAGAGTATTTAATTAAAGTCAAAAAACTTGTATCAAAAGACACTTTAGTTCTGCAATTCATTGAAGTAGTAAATACAAAAAGAACTAAAAATAGAATTTATATTATAACACCTGAAAGAGGTGAAGAATTGTTTAAAAACATTCCAAAACTAAATGTTGAATTAATTTTACTAGATGAAGCCCAAATTTCGGAAGAAGGTATAAGAGGAATGAAATTTGATTCTCTAGTCAGAAGAATTGATAAAAAATTAAGCAATATAAAAAAGGTGTTTACTCATCCTTTTATACTTAATCCTGAAGCACAATTCCAAAAAAATAATATCACACAGAGTATTGATTCAGAAACATATAATCAAAAAACTGTTGGTAAAATTTTCATTGAACATTCAAAGGGTAGCTTTAAATATTTCTCACCATTTCAAGATGAAATGAAAGGAAAAAAAATTGAAAGTGATATTGTTAAAGAAACTATTAAAAATAATGGCACAGCACTAATATACATTTCAAAATCAAAAATATATAGTGGGAATTTTATTGAATCTTTTGCAGACTATATCGAATTATGTCCAATAATAACAGATAAAGAAAGTTTAAGCTATATTGAAAAAATAGAGTCCTTTTTTGGAACTAAAGATGATAGTGAAAAGAGTTCTATGCTTATCTACTTAATGAAAAGAGGTATCGTAATTCATCACGGTTCAATTCCTTTAAACGCAAGATTAATAATTGAAGATTTTGTAAATAGTCATCACGCTAAAATCTGTTTTTCAACTTCTACATTAATTCAAGGCATTAATATGCCATTTGATATAATTTGGATTAACAACTTTAATTTCAGAGGTAATGAAGACCAAAAGACCTTAAGTTTAAAAAATTTAATAGGGCGAGCTGGTAGAGTAACGCTTGAAGACAATCACTTTGATTATGGCTATGTCGTAGTAGAGAGCAAAAACAAAGGAACTTTTATAGATAGATTAAATACTGAATCATCATTATCACCATTATCAAATCTTGATAACCCGACAGACCCAAATAATGAAGACTTTATTGATATAGTAGATGCAATAAAAAATGACACTTTTAATTCTGATTTACAATTAACAGAAAGCCAAATATCACGAATAGAAAAAGCTGATTTAGATAAACAAATCTCTTTTATTTTAGACAACTTTTTAAACCAAGAATTAGAGCCTTTAACAGTAAAGGAATATTATGTATTAACTGACTATAAAAGAAGAAAAATAAAGAAAGCACTTCAAAATATCTATACAGCTCATTTAAGACGAACTGAACTCAGTGATGGTGAGAAAAGTGTCCTAAGTGCATCTATTCCTATTTTACTTTGGCAGATTCAAGGAAAGTCTTTCGCTGAAATAATTTCATTGAGACACGCATTTTTATCTGAGAAAGATTTTAGACGAAAGTTAAGACAAAAGTTGAAAAAAGAGGAAATTTCGATAAATGAATTTAAAAAGCAACTTTTTGAAAAAAAAGTAAGGTTTTCTTGTATAGCTGAAGCCCTTCCAAATAAAAGTTTTAAAAAACCAGTACCTTTATTCCGTAGAAACTCTAGTGTAACTGATATAGATTTTGATACAATAATTTATGACACTTATGATTATATTGACAAAGTTCTTTCCCTTTCTGTAAAAGACCCAATATCTAGTGCATTGATACTTTACTTTGAAAAAACAAATGATAAGAGGTCACTTATTTTAAGTAACTACATAAAATTTGGTACTAATGATGAAACAGAGATTTGGCTTTTGAAATATGGGTTTAGTTTTGAAGAAATAGAACTACTTATTGAACATATAGAAACTATTGATGAGACAGAGATAAAATTTAAAAAATCGATTAATGAATTTATTACTGAGCCAGATAATTACAAGTTAATCGAAAGATATATATAGTAATAATGTCTTTCAGTTAAAATTTCTTGATTTAGTAAAAATATAATTAAAAAGTAATTAATTATTCCTAAAACTTTTTAAATAACTATTCCACAAATAACTTACATTTGCAAACGCAAAATTTGCGATTAATATTTAACAAGATTCTCACTTGTGTGAGAACGAAAAACAAGTTTTTCGATGAAAGCTGGAATTGTAGGATTACCAAACGTAGGAAAGTCAACCTTATTTAACTGTTTATCTAACGCTAAAGCGCAAAGTGCTAACTTTCCGTTTTGTACTATTGAGCCTAATATTGGTGTGGTAAATGTACCAGATCCAAGGTTAGAGAAATTAGAAGAATTGGTAAATCCAGAGCGTGTAATGCCTGCAACTGTAGAGATTGTAGATATTGCTGGTTTGGTAAAAGGTGCTTCTAAAGGTGAAGGTTTAGGTAACCAATTCTTAGCTAATATTAGAGAAACTGATGCTATTTTGCATGTACTGCGTTGTTTTGATAATGAAAACATTGTTCACGTTGATGGTTCTGTAGATCCTATAAGAGATAAGGAAACTATTGATATGGAATTGCAACTTAAAGATTTAGAAACAACTGAAAAAAAGTTAGATAAAGTTAAGCGTGCCGCAAAAACAGGAAACAAAGAAGCTCAGAAAGAAGAAGCTATTCTTCTTAAAATAAAGGAAAGTTTAGAAGCTGGTGTTTCGGTAAGAGCATTAGAGTTTTCAGAAGAAGATTACGAAGAGTTTGTAAAACCATCTCAGTTTATCACAGACAAACCCGTAATGTATGTTTGTAATGTAGATGAAGGTGCTGCAACTACAGGTAATGCTTACGTAGATAAAGTAAGAGACGCTGTAAAAGACGAGAACGCAGAAGTTTTAGTGTTGGCTGTTGGTACAGAAGCAGATATTAATGAATTAGACGACTACGAAGAGCGCCAAATGTTCTTGGCAGATATAGGATTAGAAGAGCCAGGTTCGGCAAAATTAATCCGTTCGGCTTATAAACTTTTAAATCAGCAAACGTATTTCACAGCTGGTGTAAAAGAAGTAAGAGCTTGGACTGTAAATGTTGGAGCAACTGGTCCACAAGCAGCAGGTGTTATTCATACCGATTTTGAAAAAGGATTCATTAGAGCAGAAGTTATTGCGTATAATGATTACGTAGAATACGGAAGTGAAGCCAAAGTAAAAGAAGCTGGTAAAATGAAAGTAGAAGGGAAGAACTACATTGTTAAGGATGGCGATGTAATGCATTTCTTGTTTAACGTGTAAGTAGCTTTTTGCTTATTGGTATTGGCTATTAACTTAGCTTATTTGTTTGGTTGAGCACAGTCTTAACCTTTTATGCTATAATTGTAATAGGTTAACTCGTCATAGGTTTCGCATTCCTTTTAATGACGAATTAAAATATACATAATGCCAATAATTGAAATCAAAACCCTAATTAAAGCAGACCTAAAAACCTGTTTTGATTTAGCGCGTAATATTGATTTTCACAAAGATTCCATGGCGCATTCTAAAGAGAAGGCAATAGCTGGTAAAACTTCAGGATTAATAGCGTTGGGAGAATCGGTAACTTGGGAAGCTAAACATTTTGGTGTTACACAGCAGCTTACTTCAAAAATCACAGCGTTTGAAAGTCCTTCGTATTTTGTGGACGAAATGGTTTCTGGTGCTTTTAAAAGTTTTAAACACGAACATATTTTTTCTACACAACAAGATAAAACCTTAATGGTTGATGTGTTTCATTTTCAATCGCCTTTTGGTATTCTAGGTCAATTGGCAAATGTTTTGTTTCTAAAACGTTATATGACCAATTTATTAAGGACTAGAAATGAATTCTTAAAAATAAAGGCAGAGGCATTAATGACGTCTTAACGGCATAATTTTTGATTCAAATTGTCCAATATTTAGAATCTCAAAAACCAACATTCAATGAGAAAAATCCTATTTACATTAATTTTTGGGTTGATGACCACATTAAATTATGCCCAAAACACTAACGATATTGGAACTGAAAAAGTTTGGCGTGTCAATTTTTTAAATCCAGCAATTGAACTCGAAATTCCTACAGGTCAATATTCTACATTTTCTTCATCCTTAGGTGTTGATTATGGTGGAGGTTATCCTGATTTAACGTCAGGAGGAAGCGGATTTATATATGTTATAAGTCCATTTGCCGATTTTCAGCATAAGTGGTTTTACAATCTAAATAAGAGAACAGACAAAAATAGAAATACAACAAACAATTCTGGAAATTTTGTATCCTTTAGATTGGTAACGCGTGGAAATTCTATAGCAGAAAATGTAAATAGAACTTCAGATTTTGATTTTGCGTTTGGACCAACTTGGGGAATTCAAAGAAAATACGGAAAGCGCTTTCATTTACTATTCGATGTTGGACCTCAATATTATATGGATACTAAAGGAAATGGAAATATTTGGCCAATAATGTTTCAGCTTAATTTGGGATTCGATTTTAGGAAGAAATAAAAATTTGCTTACTTGGTTTATAGAATTCTTGTTAGTCTTGGGTTTTAGGTTTTAGTTTTCTAAACTGAACATCGTAAATCTTATATTTTTCATTTTCAATTAAAAAGTTTACCCTTATTTTCGTTCAATGAAAAAGAAGGAAACGTTCATTTACGGCGTTTTACTTGGAGTTTTAGGGATTGTTTTATTTTCTTCTAAAGCTGTTATGGTAAAATTGGCATATCGCTATAATATTGATGCGCTTAGTATGCTGTTGCTTAGAATGCTATTTGCGTTTCCGTTTTATGTGGTTATTGCTTATGTATATAGAAATGAAAAACAAGAAATTACACAGCGCAAAGACTACCTTTGGTTAGTGTTTTTTGGATTTGTTGGGTATTATCTCGCTAGCTATTTTGACTTTGTTGGTTTAACCTATATTAAAGCCAGTTTAGAGCGTATTATCTTATTTATTTATCCAACGATTGTGTTGCTGTTTAACAAGTTATTCCTTAAAAAAGCAATCACTAAACTTCAGAAATTAGCAATACTAATCACGTACATTGGTATTATTATAACCTTTGGTAGTGAGGTTTCAATATCAGGATCTAATACCTACTTAGGCGGTTTCTTTGTGTTGCTGAGTGCCGTGACTTACGCCTCGTATTTAGTTGGTAGTGGTTGGTTGATTCCTAAATTTGGTGTCATGCGTTTTACGGCATTTGCTATGTTGGTTTCTTGTATTTGTGTGTTTGTGCATTATGGCTTGTTTTCTAGAGTAGATATTCTTAATTATCCTTGGCAAGTGTATGCATTAGGATTGTGTATTGCGGTTTTTGCAACTGTAATTCCATCGTTTTTAGTGTCTATTTCAATTAAATTAATCAATTCTTCAAATTTTGCAGTTGTGGCAGGTATTGGGCCAATCACAACCATAATTTTAGCGGTTATTTTCTTGAATGAAAGCTTAACTGTGCTTCAAGTGGTTGGTACATTAGTGGTTATTTCTGGCATACTATTAATTTCAAAACGGAAAGAAAATTAGGATTTTTAGGTGTCATTTCAAATTTTAGAGCAAAAATTGAAGCAAAGTCAATGTTCTCAACAGTTTTAATGCATTATTGTTAATTACTTTACTAAAACCATATTTTATTTTTTATGGTATAGTATTATATTAGCGTTCCAACAAAATTTCGACCTCAACTTTATGGCAGAACAGTCTAACTATACCGAAGATAATATACGCTCACTCGATTGGAAAGAACACATCCGAATGCGACCAGGTATGTATATCGGAAAGTTAGGTGATGGGTCTTCACCAGATGATGGTATTTATATACTACTTAAAGAAGTTCTAGACAATTCTATTGATGAGTTTGTGATGGGAGCAGGTAAAACCATTGAGATTTCCATTCAAGGAGAACGTGTTATTGTTAGAGATTACGGTCGTGGTATTCCTTTAGGAAAAGTGGTTGATGTAGTTTCTAAAATGAATACTGGAGGAAAGTACGATTCTAAAGCCTTTAAAAAATCAGTTGGTTTAAATGGTGTTGGTACAAAAGCTGTAAATGCATTATCATCTTATTTTAGAGTAGAATCTACACGAGACAACAAATCGGCATCTGCAGAATTTGAACAAGGAAACTTAACAAATCAAGAACTACTAGACGAAACAAGTAGACGAAAAGGAACTAAGGTTAGTTTTATTCCGGATGAAATTATTTTCAAAAATTATAAGTATCGTAACGAGTATGTTGTTAAGATGCTTAAAAACTATGTGTATCTAAATCCTGGATTAACCATTGTTTTTAATGGCGAAAAATATTATAGTGAAAATGGTTTAAAGGATTTATTATCAGAAAATATTAATGAATCTGATATGTTGTATCCTATCATTCATTTGAGAGGAGAGGATATAGAAATAGCAATTACACACAGTAAAACTCAGTATAGTGAAGAATATCGTTCGTTTGTAAACGGACAAAATACGACACAAGGTGGTACGCACTTAGCAGCTTTTAGAGAATCTATTGTAAAAACCATTAGAGAATTTTACGGAAAGAGTTATGAGGCTTCAGATATAAGAAAGTCTATTGTCGCAGCTATTGCTATTAAAGTAATGGAACCTGTTTTTGAGAGTCAGACAAAAACCAAATTAGGTTCTACAGATATGGGTGGCGATTTGCCAACCGTTAGAACGTACATCAACGACTACGTTAAACGCTATTTAGACAACTATTTACATAAAAATCCGGATTCTGCAGAGAAAATTCAACGTAAAATTCTACAGGCAGAACGTGAACGTAAGGAATTATCTGGTATTAGAAAATTAGCGAAGGATAGAGCTAAAAAAGCGAGTTTACACAATAAGAAGTTGCGCGATTGTAGAGTGCATTTTGGTGACACTAAAAATGAACGTAATCTTGAAACGACCTTGTTTATTACTGAGGGAGATTCGGCTTCTGGCAGTATCACAAAATCGAGAGATGTGAATACGCAAGCTGTATTTAGTTTAAAGGGAAAGCCTTTAAACTGTTATGGACTAAGTAAGAAGATTGTTTATGAAAATGAAGAATTCAACTTACTACAAGCCGCTTTAAATATTGAAGAATCCTTAGAAGATTTACGTTATAATAATGTGGTTATTGCAACTGATGCCGATGTTGATGGTATGCACATTCGTTTGTTGTTAATTACATTTTTCTTGCAGTTTTTTCCAGAAGTGATTAAAGAAGGTCATTTATATATACTACAAACACCTTTATTTAGAGTAAGAAATAAAAAGGAAACCATTTATTGCTATTCCGAAGAGGAACGAAAAGATGCCCTTGAGAAATTAAAAAACAAACCAGAAATCACACGATTTAAAGGTTTGGGTGAAATTTCGCCAGATGAGTTTGTGCATTTTATTGGTGATGATATTCGTTTAGATCCTGTAATGTTAGATAAGGATATGTCTATTGAAGAGTTATTATCCTTCTATATGGGAAAAAATACACCTACGCGTCAAGAATTTATTATTGACAATCTTAAAGTTGAACTTGATGTTGTTGAAGATAACGTATGAGAACAGACAATAGAAGCGTAAAAAGCACCATAATTTCTATCTATTTTATATTGTTGGTCTTTGCTATATTATTGGCAACGGTTTTTAAATCATTTCATGTATTAGAAGGGAGTTCATTATGGGTTGTTATAGGATTGGCTATAGCAGTTGTGGTAGTTCATTTTGTGGCCAGTTATTTTGAGTACGATAGTGATGGTACTAAATTGGTTATAATTAATAAAGGCTTAATTCTAACAGATTATATCAATTATAGAGAGCGCAAAATAGAAATTGCTAAACACAAGGTTATTGGTTATAAGATTAATAATTATAAAGTTTACAAAACTTTGGTAATTTCTAGAAAAAATAAAAATGGTAGTATTTCTAAAGAACGATTTAATGTATCACTTCTAAAAAGTAAGAAGATAAAATATGTTAAGCAGTCTTTAAGAAAAATTATTAAAGAAAATAAAAGTAAACTAGGGTAAATGACAGAAGAACATGACGAGTTGTTAAATGACGATAACGGTAGCCAAGAAACTATTAAGAAGGTTACCGGAATGTATAAAGATTGGTTTTTAGATTATGCATCTTATGTAATCTTAGAACGTGCTGTACCAGCTATTGAGGATGGTTTTAAGCCAGTACAACGCCGTATAATGCACTCTATGAAAGACTTAGACGATGGTCGTTATAATAAAGTGGCAAATATTGTAGGTCATACTATGCAATACCATCCGCATGGTGATGCGAGTATCGCAGATGCCATGGTGCAAATTGGTCAAAAAGATTTACTAATAGATACACAGGGAAACTGGGGAAATATACTCACAGGAGATCGAGCAGCAGCATCACGTTATATAGAAGCACGTTTATCAAAATTTGCTTTAGACGTTGTTTATAATCCAAAAATTACAGAATGGCAGGCCTCTTATGATGGAAGAAGAAAGGAGCCAATTAATTTACCAGTTATGTTTCCTTTGCTTTTAGCACAAGGAGGAGAAGGAATTGCCGTTGGTTTATCAACTAAAATTTTACCACATAATTTTATTGAACTTATAGATGCCTCTGTAAAACACTTAAAAGGTAAACGCTTTACTATTTTGCCAGATTTTCCAACAGCTGGTATAGCAGACTTTACAAATTATAATGATGGTCTGCGAGGTGGAAAAGTTAGGGTGAGAGCAAAAATTTCTCAACGCGATAAAAACTCTTTAGTTATTACAGAGATTCCTTTTGCTACTACAACATCTTCATTGATTGATTCTATTCTTAAAGCAAATGATAAAGGCAAAATAAAAATTAAAAAAATAGAAGATAATACAGCTGCTGAAGTTGAAATCTTAATTCATTTGCCTTCTGGATTATCTCCAGATAAAACTATTGATGCGTTATACGCTTTTACAAATTGTGAAACATCTATTTCGCCATTAGGTTGTGTAATTGAAGATAACAAACCCTATTTCGTTGGTGTAACCGAAATGTTGCGTCGTTCTACAGATAATACTGTAGAGCTTTTGAAGAGTGAATTAGAAATTAGATTAGGTGAATTTCAAGAACAATGGCATTTTGCTTCGTTAGAGCGTATTTTTATTGAAAAACGTATTTATCGCGATATTGAAGAAGAAGAAACTTGGGATGGTGTGATAAATGCTATTGACAAAGGACTTCAACCTCATATAAAACATTTAAAACGTGCTATAACAGTAGAAGATATTACGCGTTTAACCGAAATTAGAATTAAGCGTATTTCTAAATTTGATATCGATAAAGCACAACAGAAAATAGATGCTTTGGAAGATCAGATAGCTGAAGTAAAGCATCACTTAGCAAATCTAATTGATTATGCCATAGCATATTTCGAAAGATTAAAAAAGGATTACGGTGAAGGTAAAGAGCGTAAAACTGAAATAAGGATATTTGAAGATGTAGATGCTACAAAAGTAATTATTAGAAATACTAAGCTCTATGTTAATAGAGAAGAAGGCTTTATTGGAACAGCACTTAAACGTGATGAATACGTCTGTGACTGTAGTGATATTGATGATATTATTGTTTTTACTAAGGACGGTAAAATGATGGTTACCAAAGTAGATTCAAAAACCTTTATTGGAAAAAACATAATTCATGTAGCTGTCTTTAAGAAAAAAGATAAACGTACTATTTACAATTTGATTTATCGTGATGGCAAAGGAGGTGCGTCCTACGTTAAACGTTTTGCGGTAACGAGTATGACGAGAGATCGAGAATACGATTTAACTAATGGTAGTAAAAATTCTCCATTATTATATTTCTCTGCTAATCCTAATGGTGAAGCTGAAGTTGTTACTATTATGTTGAGGCAAATAGGAGGTATTAAAAAGATGAAGTGGGATTTAGATTTTGCAAACGTCCTAATTAAAGGAAGAGCATCTAAAGGAAATACGGTAACTAAGCATCCTATAAAACGCATAGAACTTAAGGAAAAAGGAGTATCAACATTAAAACCACGTAAAATATGGTTTGACGATACTGTTCAGCGATTAAATGTTGATGGAAGAGGTGAGCTAATAGGTGAATTTAGAGGAGAGGATAGACTTTTAATTATAAATCAATCTGGAATCATTAAATGCATTATTCCTGAATTAACGACGCATTTTGATAGTGATATGATTGTTCTTGAAAAATGGATTCCTAAAAAACCAATTTCTGCTATTTATTACGATGGAGAAAAAGAACGTTATTATGTGAAACGATTTATAGTTGAGCAAGAAGGAAAGGAGGAATCTTTTATATCAGATCATGCAGATTCTCAATTAGAAATAGTTTCTACCGATTGGCGACCAATGGCAGAAGTAGAATTTACCAAAGAGCGTGGTAAAGATCGTAAGCCTAATATGGAAGTCGATTTAGAAGCGTTTATATCAATAAAAGGTATTACTGCTCAAGGGAATCAATTAACTAAAGATAAAATTAATCAAGTTAATTTACTAGAATCTTTGCCTTACGAAGCACCAGAAGAAGTGCATGCAGATGATTTGGAAGTTGTAGGCGAAGAAACTTTAAATACTGATTCTAAAACAGAAATTAAAGCTGAAAATTTAGATGCTACAGATAAAACTGATGATAATGACGATGATTTAGAAACCGACGATAAAGGCCAGGTTACTTTGTTTTAATTATTAAGCGTTTTATATCGTTTCAATAATACAGAAGAAAATGCCTCAGCACCTTCTTTAGATAAGTGTGTTGGGTCTTTCCAAAATGAATTGTCTTTTTGGTTTTTGTATAAATTGGTGTAATCCAAATAATTTAATCCGAGTTCATTCATTAATGCTGTTAGCATTTTATTGTCTTTATCACAAGTGTCGTTGTAGATAGGTGATGTGACAAATAGAAAAGTTTTGTTTGGTGCTTTATCTATAAATGATTTCATCGATTTTAAATAATCAATTGCAACTAAATTCATTTCAAGGTTTTTGTTGCATTCCTCGTTGGTATCAGCTTTAGACAATATGGTGTCTCTCATTTCTTCTTGAGACTTATTTATTGTTAAAGGATCATAACCATTATAAGTCTTAAAGTCGTAACCAGGTTTAAAGTAATTTTTAATAATTCCAATCGCATTTCCATTATAATTCATGCTATAATAGATATGCTGTAGTAAAGATAATCGGTTAGAATTATTTAAAGCTGTCGTAATTTGGTCGTTTCTATGATACTTTGTTTTTAACCCTCTAATGTCTGATCCATCGTAATCCTTATCAAAAAAGTTTTTAGTATCAATATGAACTATAACGTATTGTTTTTTATCTTCTTGCAAGGTGTTAATTAAAGTGCTATTATAAGCAATACCAACACCGTCAACTCCCATGTTGTAGCTGTTGTCGTTAAATAAATCGACATCAATATGGTGGTTGGCTCTTGAGTTTCCAAAAACCAAAAAATCTGTATTGTCTTTTACTGATAGAAATTGATTAAGCTTTCCGATGGCTTGTCCTGTCATTACATTGTCGCTAATCTTGTTTAAGCCAAAGAAGACAAGTTTATCTAATCCATAACTAATGATTATGGTCAGCACAACAATTTTTAAAAGCTTTTTTGTGATATCTGAGTTCATAATCTAGAATTGAAAATAAATAAAGTTTTCAGCTGTTGAATAGAACAAGCACAGCATTATAATTATAACAGAAACAATAATGGATAATTTTACGGTATTGAATTTAATACCATAATCTTCCAGAGGTGTTTTAGACCTAAAGATTTTTAAATCTATACAGAACCCTAAAACTAGCAATAATAGACCATTGATAAAAGTATTAATGTTTCCAACAAAAAGGCTTCCGTAGTTAAAGCTAAATATTTCTACAATTATAGTTGAGGCAGAATGAAAATCTGGCGCTCTAAAAAATATCCAAGCAACTAGTACAACAATAAATGTATAGATGTACCCAAATGCATTAAAGGTTTTAATTTTTAAAGCGGAAAACGTGTACTTTTCTAAACTTAAAAACAACCCATGAATTCCTCCCCAAATCACAAAATTCCAAGAGCTTCCATGCCATAAGCCGCCAATTAGCATTGTAAGTAATAAGTTTCGGTAGGTAATAACAATTCCTTTTCTGTTTCCACCTAAGGAGATGTAAAGATAATCTCTTAACCAAAAGGATAATGACATATGCCAACGTCGCCAAAATTCAGTAAGCGTTCTTGAGAAATAAGGGAAATTAAAGTTTCTATTAAAATTAAACCCAAAGAGTTTTGCGCTACCAATAGCAATGTCAGAGTAACCAGAGAAATCAAAATAAATTTGAAATGCATAAAAAACAGTTGCGACTAGAAGTGTAGAACTATTATGTATTTCATAGTTTCCGTAAACTGAATCTACATAGACACCTAGGTTATCTGCAATGGCAACTTTTCTAAATAAACCTATAAAGATTTGAAATACGCCTGTTTTTATTAATGTAGCGTTTAGTTTTCTTTTGCCTTCTATTTGTGGCATTAGGTTAGATGCTCGTTCAATTGGTCCAGCAACTAATTGCGGAAATAAGCTAACGAACGTAAAAAAACCAACAATATCTCTACTCGCTTTTATTTCGTTTCTATAAATATCAATGCTGTAGCTCAGCGTTTGAAAAGTGTAAAAACTAATACCTACAGGTAATATGATGTTTAACGTAAGGTCATTAACTTCCCAGCCTATACTAGACATCGTACTTGAAAATGAATCTGCAAAGAAATTGTAATATTTAAATACGGCAAGTAAACCTAAGTTAGAGCATAAGCTTACTAATAGCCAGCGCTTTTTGTTTTTGTTGCCAATAGCTTCTTCGATTTTTTGACCAACAAAGTAATCTAAAAAAGAACTGAAAATGATTAGAGATAAAAAACGATAATCCCACCAACCGTAAAACACATAGCTCGAGATAAGCAATAAGATATTCTGCTTCTTGTAGCTGTTTTTTAGTAACCAATAGATAATGAAGACTATAGGTAAAAATATAAGATATTCTAACGAGTTAAAAAGCATTAACTGAGTGTTTTATAGATTTGGGTCTGTTTTAAAAACATGTTAATTTTGTCGAAATATAGTAAAACCAAATTCGCGTATCCTAATTAGATGAGGAATTTTAGTTAAGCGGATTAAAAACAACGTTCTACAACTTTAATTTTTTTCAATTTTAAAGTTGTATTTATTTTTTCTTCGTCGTTTTAAAGTTTATAAATTCTACGAATAATGAAAATGCTATAGCAAAATATAGATAACCTTTAGGAATTGCGCCAACGGATTTGCCAAAAAACTCTGTATGTGAGAGGTGTGCAGCTTCTGTAATGAGCATAAATCCAATTAAAATTAAGAATGCTAAACCTAGTATCTGTATGCTAGGATGAGCGTTTATGAATTTTCTTATTGGGTTTGCAAAACCAATCATAATGCCAATTGATATCATTACTGCTATGATCATTAAAACTAAAGTGTAATTATGGTTAGGATGCAATCCGTTTGTCATACCAACTGCTGTAAGTATGGAGTCTATAGAGAATATAAAGTCAATAATAACAATTTGAACAATAGCATTACTAAGAGATTTTATAGGCTTAGATTTAACTTCATCTTCATCGTGAGACGGGTTTTCGACCTTTTCTCTTATCTCTGAAGTACTTTTATAAATTAAAAACAAACCGCCAGCAAACAGAATAATCGCTTGCCAACTGACTCCAATGGAAAGCCAATTATTGTCTACGGTAAAAAATGGCTTACTTAGACCAACCAAAAATGACACAAAGAAAAGTAGTATAATACGTTGCACCATAGCTAGAATTAAGCCAATGTTGGTTGCTCTATTTCGTTGGTGTTCTGGAAGTTTATTAGCAGCAATAGATATAAAAACAATATTATCTATTCCCAGAATAATTTCAAGAAACGTTAAGGTTAACAATGCCATTATAGCATCTGAAGTAAGTAGAAAATCTAACATAAAATTATTTTATTTTTACAGCAATACCTTTTTCAACATTAAGCGGTTTGTTTGGTCGCTTAACAGCTAATTTATATTCAAACATATATGAGTCTTGAGAAGTAGATAATATTTTCATGTGAATAGCATCTTTTTCAGAATTACTAGTAGGATGTAACTTCTTAAGTATAAACTCGCAATCATTTATCCATCTCACGGAAGATGAGTCTACTTTCCCGTTATGATAATCTATATTGAAGTTTTCTGTTCGTGTAAAGCGTGTTGTTTGTTCTACACCATCTAGCGTATATGTAAAATCAAAAGTACCAGTTTTAAAATCTGTACAATTTCTTTCAGTTTCATAACAACTCGTTAAAAATAGCAGTGAAAAAAGTAAAATTATTACTCTCATAAAATCTTTTTAACAAAGATAATGAATAGTAAAAAGAATATTAGGGCTTATAACTTTTAAAAGTTCCGTCTTTATAGAATATGACAATTTTTTCAATATCGGAATCAGAATTGGATTCTGATATAGGTAATTGAGGTGGAGTTTTAGTTTCGGTTATTTGAGAGTTTTGATTTTCTGAATTTTTTAAATCACTCGGAAAATTACCTTTTCCATTCATGAGCCAATATAATTCTACTTCAGGATAGGAGTGTAGAACCTTCATCACAAAGTCTAAACTTGGCTTATTTCTTCCAGATAAAATATGCGAAATACTTGAGCGTTGAACACCAATTTTTTCAGCAAAACTTGAAGCTGTTTCGTTGTAAAAATCAATGACTTTTTGAAGTCTTTTTGTAAAATCAACAGAGTTTATCATTGTAAACTTTATAATTGTAAATACTAGTACACAAATGTAAACAAAAGGTGTTTAATTTGTGTTAAATATAAATTAATAATTGTATTCGTATTAAACTATAAGATTGATTTTTGAATATAATTGACTGATAAATAATATTTTACATTATAAATTAGAGCATTAGTTAGAATTTGTTATTTTCAATATAGCTTCGCACAGAAAAATATATCATTTAGGTTTACGGTTGTAAAAAATTAACTGATATTGATTGTTTACAATTGTAAATTATCAAATGATTACATTTGCAAATGATAATTTAAGCACATGAATTTAGAACTTTTAAACACCATATTCCCAACTGTAAAAACGAAGGAATTATCTGGACGTTATATTACCAATTCTCACATAGAAAATTGTTTTGATAAATTTTCAAAATCTAGAATATCAACTATTGGTTATTCTGTAGAGGAACGACCAATTTATAGTTTTGAATTTGGGAATGGACCAATGAAAATTTTGTTATGGTCGCAAATGCATGGCAATGAATCAACATCGACAAAAGCACTTTTTGATTGTTTTAATTTGTTTGAAACTCATAATGACATTGTAAAAACGATATTAGAGAATTGCACATTACTTATAATCCCAATTTTAAACCCAGATGGTGCAGAACGTTATACACGTATTAATGCCAATTTAGTTGATTTAAATAGAGATGCACAAGATTTAAGCCAGCCAGAAAGTATAGTCCTAAGACGTACTTATAATGAATTTCTCCCAGATTATTGTTTTAATCTTCATGGTCAACGCACCATATTTAGTGCTGGTGAAACGAATAATATCGCAACATTGTCGTTTTTATCTCCTGCTCAAGATCAGGAAAGATCCCTTACTAAGAATAGGAAAGTGGCAATGGCCATAGTCGCAGAGATTAATAATTTATTACAAGAAGAGATTCCTAATGCTGTTGGAAGATATGATGATGGATTCAATATTAATTGTGTAGGAGACACGTTCCAAAATTTTGGAGTACCTACTATATTATATGAAGCTGGTCATTTTGCTGATGATTACCAAAGAGAAACCGTAAGGCGTTTGATGTTTATGTCACTTTTAAAAGGATTAGATGTTATTGCTGATGGTATAAATGAAGACAACTACATTGCTTATTTAGATATACCAGAAAATGGGAAGTGCTTTTATGATGTTATTATAAGGAATGCAAAGCTGAATTCTACTAAAAATCAACTTACTGATGTTGCATTTCAGTTTCAAGAAGTGCTAAAGGATAATAAAGTCTGTTTTATTCCAAAAATTGTTCAAATTTCTAAATTAGAATCTAAATTTGGTCACAAAGAAATAGAGGCAAATGGAAATACGGTAAAAACAATTTCAAATACAGAGCTAAAACTAGGTAACGAAATCGATTTCGTGTTGTTGAATAATGAAAGAATCTCACTAAATTCTTAAAATTATTCAGTTTTTATGCGTTATCGTTATATTAAATGTGTTATTTTTGCGTTTAATCTAAAGATTATTAAATAATGGCAAAGTTTAAATTGGATGAAGTTGATCATCAAATCCTCGATATGCTTATCGATAATACACGTATTCCTTTTACTGATATAGCTAAGAAATTATTGATTTCTGCTGGTACAGTTCACGTGCGTGTTAAAAAAATGGAAGAAGCAGGAATTATTAAAGGTTCTTCATTAACATTAGATTATCATAAACTAGATTATTCATTTATTGCTTACGTAGGTGTTTTTCTTCAAAATACTTCGCAAACTAAGTTTGTATTAGAGCGTATTAATGAAATTCCTTATGTTACTGTAGCACATATCACAACAGGAAAGTTTAATATTTTCTGTAAAATTAGAGCAAAAGATACTATGCATGCAAAGGATATTATCTTTATGTTAGATGATATTGATGGTGTTTATAGAACAGAAACTATGATTTCATTAGAGGAAAGTCTGAACGATAAAAAACGATTAATGCATACTATTTTTAACGAGTTAGGTTAATCGATTAAATAATTGATAATAAAGTCCTTTGTTAATCGCTAAGGGCTTTTTTTATATCTCATAACTATGGATAAAATTATAATTGGAGAACATGAGTACGGTTATTATTATAAGTCGTATATAGAAAAATCTACAAATGCATCTATTGTGGATGGTTTAAAAGGAAATTTAGATAAAGTGGTTTCATTTTTCTCAGCAATTCCTGAGGATAAGCACAATTATAAATATGCTGAAGAGAAATGGACTATAAAAGAGATATTACTTCATATTATAGATACGGAGCGTATATTTACTTATAGAGCCTTAAGAGTAGCAAGATATGATAAAACAGCATTACCTGGTTTTGAACAAAATGGTTATGTAGACAAATCTTATGCTAACCATCGTTCATTGGAGAATCTAATAGAAGAATTTGTTGCTGTAAGACAAGCAACAATTGCCTTGTATGCAAGTTTTAATTCTGAAGTATTATTACAAATAGGAGAGGCTAGTGGCTATCCTATTTCAGTTAGAGCATTAGCTTATATTACTATAGGACACGAAAACCACCACATTGAAATTATTAATAATCGTTACCTTTAATTAGCGTAATATTCAAAAGCTTCGAGAATAAGTTCATTACTTACCACGCAGTCAATTTTAGGTTGGCCAATAGCTTCGAGTAAAACAAATTTTACTATACCATGACTGTTCTTTTTGTCATGTTGTAAAAGGGTAATAATGGTCTTTATATCGTTATCTAAAATTTCAACTTTTGAAAACGTTTTTAAGATACCTTCAGTAATATTTTGCAATGCATCAATAGTTAGTCCGCATACTTTTGTAGATAAATATGTTTCTAAAATCATGCCAATGGCTATGGCTTCGCCATGAAGTAAAGGTGTTTTGTCAGCATTTTCAAGAAAATAGCTTTCAATGGCATGGCCTAAAGTGTGACCAAAATTTAGTATTTTCCTTAAGCCTTGTTCTGTTGGGTCAGAGGTAACAACTTTGTTTTTTATAATCACAGAATCGTAAATAAGTTGATCTAAATCTGAAATATCTAAAGCTTCAAGATTTGTTAAGGTATTCCAATATTTCTCGTCATAAATTAAACCATGTTTCAACATTTCTGCAAAACCAGAAACCATTTCGTTCTGTGGTAAGGTGTCTAAAAATGTAGTATCAACAGCGACCATTTCGCCTTCGTTAATAACACCAACCTGGTTTTTTAGGGCTCCTAAATCAACTCCAGTTTTTCCACCTACAGAAGCATCTACCATTGCTAATAAAGAGGTTGGTACGTTGATATACGAAATTCCTCGCATGTAAGTACTTGCAACAAAACCACCTAAATCAGTGACAACGCCTCCTCCTAAATTAATTAAAAGACTTTTTCTGTCTGCATTATATTCTGATAAAGCTTCCCAAACACCTGTGCAAATATCAATTGTTTTATGCTCTTCTCCATTAGGCATTTCCATAACTTCAATTGCAATATCTCCAGATTGTAGTTCGCTTAAGAATTTTGGTAAACAATACTCGTGCGTGTTTGTATCTACAAGTACAAATATTTTAGAAGGCTTGCTAACTTCTAAGTACTTGTTTATTTCTGTATAAACGTCTGAATTAAAATAAACGATTGCATTTTTGGTTGAAATTGAATCCATTATGAACGATCTAATTTGATTAGGTGAAAATACTTCCTTTTTCAATAAAAATGAACCTAATAATAAATATATTTGTATATAAACTTCAATTAAAATGATAAATCGTTCCCTTTTTGAGAATACAAAAACGGCCTTTGTGTTAAAGTCCGATTCGGCTTTAGAGCGCGCTTATTTCTTATTTAAAATGATCTCTTCTCAACCATTGGTAAGGATAGGGACAGCTGCAACAAACTTTGCCTTAAAAGCACATTTGCCGGTAGAAGGTTTAATAAGGTCTACTGTATTTGACCATTTTTGTGGAGGTGTAAATGAAGATGATTGTTTATGTGTTATTGACGATTTGTATACAGAAGGTGTTAGCTCTGTATTAGATTATTCTGTGGAAGGTAAGGCAATTGAAAATCAATTTGATAGTGCATTAGAAAAAATATTAAAGATTATTAATTTCTGTGATGAGAAGGAAGCCATGCCTATTGTGGTTTTTAAACCAACAGGTTTTGGACGTTTTTATTTATATCAAAAAAAGACAGAAGGGAAAGCATTCACAGAAGATGAGCAAGCTGAATGGGATAGAATTGTAAATAGATTTGACGCTGTTTGTAAACTTGCACAAGAGAAAGACGTTGAAGTTTTAATCGATGGAGAAGAAAGTTGGATGCAAGATGCTGCTGATGATTTGGTAGAGGAAATGATGCGTCGCTATAATACAAAGGTGCCAGTTGTTTACAATACACTACAGCTTTATCGTTGGGACCGTTTTGATTATTTAAAAGAATTGCACAAGCGTGCAAAATTAAATGGTTTTAAAATTGGGATGAAAATCGTACGAGGCGCTTATATGGAAAAGGAACGTGAAAGAGCGATAGAAAAAGGATATGATTCTCCAATTTGTGAAAATAAAAAGGTTACAGATGAAAATTTTAATGTAACACTAAACTATATTATTCAAAATTTAAAAGACATTTCTGTGTTTATTGGCACTCATAATGAGTTGAGTTGTTATTTAGCTATGGAGCTTATGGAAACGCACAATATATCTAAGAAGGATAATAATGTGTGGTTTGGCCAATTATATGGAATGAGTGATCATATTAGTTTCAATTTAGCTGCAGAAGGATATAACGTGGCTAAATATATTCCTTTTGGTCCGGTTAAAGATGTCATGCCATATTTAATAAGAAGGGCAGAAGAGAACACGTCTGTTGCAGGTCAAACAAGTAGAGAGCTATCTTTATTAAAGGCTGAAAAGAGGCGTCGTAAATTATAGTACATAAACTAAAAAGTATTTGAATAAAAACAAAAAGCCACTTATTTAAGTGGCTTTTTGTTTGATTATTTAATGTTATGATTTTTTATAAAACTCATACCATTTTTTCTTTTTATTAGGGTTGTTTCCGTAACCATAACCGTAGCCATAGCCACCATATCCTTTATTACCTGCACGAACACCATTTAAAAGCATTGTCATTCTAGGTAATCGCTTTTCAGTATATAATGGTTGTGCGACATGTTGTAGTAAACGCCTGTCTATTTTGGCAGCACTCACAACATATATAAAAGTATCCGCTAAATGTGAAATCAACAGCGTATCACTTACAATTCCTACTGCTGAAGTATCTGCAATTATGTAGTCATACTTGTCCTCAAAATATGTGAACAAATCAACTACTCTTTCATTCATTAATAACTCTGAAGGATTAGGAGGAATTGTACCAGATGGTATAATGTCTAAAAATTTATTTTCTTTATGTTTTAATACTACGCTTTGAGGTTTTATAGAAGGATCGGCTATATAGTCTGATAATCCCTGTTTTGGTTGATCTGTGATTTCTAAATAATCTAGTATTTTAGGTACACGTATATCTGTCTCAATTAATAATACAGATTTACCAGAGTGAGCTATAGATGTTGCTAAATTGGTACTAGTATGAGATTTTCCTTCTTGTGGAATCGTAGAGGTTACAAAAATCTTTTTAGCACGTCCTTTGATATCTCTAAGCATAAAATCTATATTAGACTTTATGATTCTAAATGCTTCCGCCTTTGGTGAATAATCTACCTTTTTAACTAGTTTTTGCTTTTTAGATGTTTTTGGAACATCACCTAAATATGGTATATCTAATAAATCTACTAAATCATCTTTTCTATAAAGTTTAGTGTTTATTAAGTCAGAAATATAAATTAGTGCAATTGGTATACCTAAGCCAAATAGCAACGAGGCTATATACACAATCATTCGGTTAGGTGCAACGGGTCTATGTGATGAAAATGCCATATCAACAATTTTGGCATTCGGAGAATCCATACCTAATTTAATAGCAGATTCTTCTCGCTTTTCAAGTAAATATAGATATAGTGATTCCTTAATATTTTGCTGTCTAGATATGTCTCTGAATTGTCTTTGTTTAGTAGGAGCTGTAGAGAGTCTACCCTGAATTCTACTGTTTTCTCTGCTCAGACTACTTAAAGTCATTTGTGAGCTAGACTTTATATTTTTTAAAGAGCTTTGAATATTTAATTTTAAGGCTGAAATTTGACTATTAAGCTGAATAACAACTGGATTTTGTTCCGTTGAATTTTTAAGTAAATTATCTCGTCTGGCAACCAACTCATTATGATTTTTAATTACCTGGTCGGTGTTAGCATCACCAATAGCGAGACCAGCAGGTAATAAATCACTTGTTCTATCTGTTCTTGATATGTCTTCTTGTAAATAATCAATTAATTGAATATTTCTTGACGTTGTGGCAATTTCAGATTGTAATTGTTGTCCTGTTTGGAGATTTAAATCAGCTTGAGAATCTAATGCAGTTAAACCTTGTTTTCTTTGAATGCTCTCAGCCGTGTAATCAACTTTTTCTAATTCTTCTGATACTTGCGCGAGTCTATTATCAATAAAGTCAGACGTAGCTTTAATAACTTCTTCTTTTTCTTTTAATACATCTTTGTTATATTCAGAAACGAGTTCATTCAATATATCAACTGCTTTGTATGAAATACTCTCATTTAATGCTAAATGCAAAACACTAGACCCTGTTTCTGAAGAGATTTTTATCTTCTTCTGGTAACTATTTACAAGTTTACTTACAGAACTAATGGTGATTTTTAGATTGCTTCCTACAATTGGCGCATGCTTACCTGTATTTGGTGTTAGAACCATGTCTCCAAATCCAGTTTTTATTCTAGATCCAAAACTATAAGACTTTCCTTTTTTCTCATCTCTATCTAATAAAGACTTTCCTTCGTTTTTAAAGGCCAAAAATTTTGTTGGTGATTTTACTTTGAGATATAAAGTGGTATCAACAAAATGTATTATTGAGTCAGCGGCGTAAAAATCAATTTTTACAGGTGGATTATTGTAAATTTCTCTTTCCTTAATACTACCTTCTGCGAAGCATCTAATATTAAGTTTGAGATTTTTCACAACATTAGAAATTAACGTTCTAGATTGAAGCGTTTCAATTTCGTCTTTTATTTTATTAGTACCATCAGAGAACAGTCCTTCGGTAGACATTTCTCCAATAGATGGTAGTTTTTTAGATTGTTTCTCATCCCTTATTTTTATAGTAGCAGAAGCACTATACTCATAAGTTGCATAACGTAAATAGGTGTAACCAAGAAAAATTGCTACGACAACACAGAATAAAATTATCTTCCAATAAGAGAGAAATAATTCTACACTCTGTCTAATTTCATTAGGTTTAGCAGTAGGTTTGGAATCCATAATAGATTTTAAAAATTTTACTATTTAATCAAAAATACTGCTAAGATAGTGGTAAGCGTACCAATGGCAGAAATTAAAACACCATTATTTTGATTATATGATGAAGATCTTATTTTGGCATTATTTGGCTCAACATAGATCACATCGTTTTGTTGCAAATAATACAAATGAGAATTTACTGTATTTATAGAAGTTAAATCAATAAAAGCAAATTTCTTAACGCCATCTACTTCTCTAATTAATTTAACATTTTTACGTCTTCCATAAATTGTTAAATCGTTAGCATACCCAAGTGCTTCTAGCAATGTAACTCTTTCATCTTGCATAGTAAAAGTACCTGGACTTTTAACTTCACCGATTACAGTAACTGTAAAATTGGCTAAACGAACACTTACAATAGGATCAGTAGCCATTACTTTTATTTTGTCTACTAATAATGCTGTAAGATCAGTACGTGTTAAACCCTCAACCTTTAAAGTACCTAAAACAGGGAATTCAATATTACCATTATAATCAACTAAATATGATTGCTGTTGCATTGTACCTTGTGCATTTCTTACATCTGAGGTATTATTAGAAACTACCGGCAAATTAAAAGGTCTTACGGTTTCAGGATCTCTAGCAGATACATTTATTGTTAAAATATCGTCCGGTTTATAAATAAGTTGAGTAGGTTCAGATACTAACTGTCCTTCTTCTATAGGCTCGTCTTGAAAATAAATGAAATTTTTTCTAGATCCACAAGATGTAGCAATAAAAACTGCTAAAATTGATATGATTAGGATGCGTGTTTTCATATAATAAGAATTATAGGTTTATTTATAGTTTGGGTTATTTTTTTTGGTCTAATACTTCATATGTTGAATTATTAGATATGTACTCAGGGATTAACTCCTTAATTGAAGATACTATTTCTAATGGTTGCGTTAACGTATTAACAGCAGTTAACTGATTTATCTGATTTTCTACACTAACAATATCAACTTTTCTAGATTTTGCAATCATTATTTTATCATGATACGTTTTCTTAGTGTTTTCACCATCTGCTAAAAGTTCTTCATATATTTTTTCGCCTGGCCTTAATCCAGTTATTTTTATGTCTATATCTTCAGGATATCTCAAGCCTGATAATATAATCATATTTGTTGCTAGGTTGAATATTTTAATTGGTTCTCCCATATCGAATACAAAAATTTCTCCACCATTTCCCATTGCAGCAGCTTCTAATACAAGTTGACATGCTTCTGGTATGGTCATAAAATATCTTGTAATTTCCTTATGTGTTACCGTTAATGGTCCACCTTTTTCAATTTGTTTTTTAAATAAAGGAATTACAGACCCATTAGATCCAAGTACATTACCAAACCTAGTGGTTATGAATTTTGTATGTCCTTTTCCTTTTAGGCAAGTTACATATAATTCTGCAATTCGTTTTGTGGCACCCATTACATTAGTAGGATTAACCGCTTTATCTGTAGAAATTAAAACAAATTTGTCTACACTATGTTTAACAGCAATATCAGCAACATTTTTAGTGCCACCAATATTTACACTTACAGCCTCAAAAGGATTGTTTTCCATTAAAGGGACATGCTTATATGCAGCAGCATGAAAAACGACTTTAGGTTTATATTGATTAAATATTTGGTCAATTCTAGTTTTGTTTCTTACATCGGCGACAATGGCCTCAATATTTTCTAAACCTTGTTGCCTAAACTCTTGTTGAATATCATATAATGCAGATTCTGCATTATCAACTAAGATTAATTTCTTAAAATTGTATAAACTTGCTTTCCTTGCTATTTCACTTCCAATTGAACCAGCAGCGCCTGTAATTAAAATGACTTTATTATCGTATTGGTCCTCTAAATCAGGGTTCTTAATATTAATAGGGTCTCTACCAAGTAGGTCTTCAATTTTTACTTCTTTTATCTGACCAACACTTAAGTCACCATCGATCCAATTCTGAACAGGCGGAACAATTTTAACCTTCAATCCTAATGAAAATAGATTTCCAGTAATTTGAAGTAACCTGGTTGGGTCAATATTTTGAATTGAAATAATTACATCTTCAACATTATGTTTTTTAATAAATTTTTCGTCAATGCTGTTAACACTGTATACTTTTAATAGGTTTATTTTTTTTCCAATTTTTTGCTCATCATCATCAATAAAACCAACAACATCAATTCCATTTTTTGTGTCATTCACAATAGCATCATAAGTTAACATGCCAGAATTACCTGCACCAAAAATTAAAACTTTTGAAATCGATTGAAAATCTTGGGTTATATAATTATAAATTGATTTTATGAAGAGTTTTGACCCTACTAAAAATAAAATATTAAGTAAGAGATGTATATAAACAATAGAACCCGAAATACTGAAAAGGCTGTCTTCTCCTATAAATTTTCTGCTTAAAAATGTAAAGCATATTAATATAGTTGCCAATATATTAGCTCCAATTATAATGTTTACAATATCTTTAAAACCAGTGAACCTTACAACACCTTTATAAATACCGACTGATATTAAACTGATTGCAGCAACAACCGCTACATACGGAATTTGATCAATGAGTAGATAATAGTCAAAATTAAGTGTAAAATTATAACGTATTAGATAGGCAAAGAAGAATGTTGTAATTACTATTGCTATATCAAACAACAGTACCATCCACTTTGAGGCATATTTTTTCGATATTTTATTTAGGTATTTTACTAACATTTTTCAAAAAATGAGTTAATAGCCGTTTTTACTCTATCTAACTCCATATCAGTTAAATTAGAGCCACTAGGTAAACATAGTCCTTTTTCAAATAATTCATCTGAAACTCCATTAAGGTAGCTCGGTGCATCTTTAAATATAGGTTGTTGATGCATTGGTTTCCATAACGGTCTAGATTCTATATTTTCTTTTTCAAGAGCTAACCGTAAACCTTCTCTTGTATCTTTAGAATCTAATAAAATACAGGATAACCAACGGTTAGAAAAATAACCTTCAGGTTCTTTTAAAAATGAAATTTTATCTATGTGCTTAAATTCACTTTGGTAAAATTCATGATTAGATCTACGCTTAGAAACATGGCTATCTAATATGGTCATTTGTCCACGACCAATACCAGCAACTATGTTAGACATTCTATAGTTGTAACCAATATGAGAGTGTAAGTAATGTGGAGCATTATCTCTAGCTTGCGTTGCTAAAAATACAGCTTTATCTTTTAGTTCTTTAGTAGGTGCAACCAACGCGCCTCCACCAGAGGTTGTTATAATTTTATTTCCGTTAAATGAAAGTATTGCTAAATCGCCAAATGTACCACAATTTTGACCTTTGTAGAGACTACCTAATGACTCGGCACTATCCTCAATTACTGGAATGTTATAAGCCTTAGCAACTTTGTTGATTTCATCTACTTTGTATGGCATACCATATAAATGCACAGCAATAATAGCTTTTGGCTTATTACCTTTTTCAATTCTATCTTTAATCGCTATCTCTAATTGTTCAGGACACATATTCCATGTCTCTCTCTCGCTATCTACAAATACAGGCATTGCACCTTGATAAACGATAGGGTTTGCTGAAGCCGAAAAGGTTTTACTTTGACAGATAACTTCATCTCCTTGACCAACATTTAATAAAATAAGACTTAAGTGTAGGGCAGAAGTACCAGATGCCAATGCTGCAACATGTGTATCTTCTTTAAGATAAGATTGTAAATCACTTTCAAAGCCATTTACATTAGGACCTAATGGTGCGACCCAATTAGTATCAAAAGCATCTTTTATGTAAGCTTGTTCATTACCACTCATGTGTGGTGATGAAAGCCAAATTTTTTCATTCATAGGTTAGTTCTTTAAGTTTGTACCTAAAGTTTATAATTAAAGGTGTTTGGGACCTATTTAATTAATAGCATTTGAGGTGCTAATATAAGTCCTAAATCTTTAAACAAAGAAACAAAAATAATAATTTACGATAAACTGTTTACTTTAAACGATATATATGTTGAACACCTTTTGTAAATGTATATAAATCAGATAAAAAGCAGTGATAATTGATGCTTTTTGCAGTTAATTCGCATCAATTTTGACGAATTAATAAAAATAATGTAACTATTAGATAATTAGTCTAATAGCTTAATCAATCTTTGTGTTTTATTCCTAATTTCTTTAATTAAATCGAATTGAATTTTAATGACTATTTAAGATCTATATTTAGGAAAGAAATCTGAATCTGGTTTTCCTTGAGACAATTCATCATAAACCTTTTGGTTCACTATATATTTCCAAACTTTAAATGTTCTGAAATCTTTTGAAAACGAAGCCTTAAATTCAAATAATGAATCTTGTTCACTGCCTAAACCACCACCAAGATTAAAGACTTTGTATCCTTGTTCAGTGGCCTGCAAGCGCATTTCATCTAAGAATAATTTTGAAGGTTTTAATCTTAAATGCTCTGTACGTGTACCAGATAAATGGTATTGAACAATGTTTTTAGTTTTTACAAACATAGAGCCAGCAATGAATTCGCCTGTTTCTAAATGCTTTACTAATAAAATATCTGTATCAAAATCTTTGATATCCATGAAGTTAAGAAAGTATTCTTTACTAAAGAAATAACTTTCTTTAGCTTCGAGACGTTTCATGTTTTCGTAATAAATATCTACAAATTCTAAAATCTCTTCTTTAGATTCTGCTTTAACAACTTCGCATTGTTTTCTTAATTTATTAACTTGATTTTTATTAGACTTTCCATAGGCCATGCGCGATTGCTCAACTGGTAATGAGATATCTATATTTACTACTTCACCTAAACTAATTGTATCACCTAAGTTTTCTATTATTTTTTCTTGCTTTAAATAAGGGTGAAGTCTACTAAAAACAGAAACTATATTTTTGGACTCAAGATAGGTGTTGAATGCTGTTTTAAAACCTTCAAAATTCGAAGAATTAATGTCAATGTTAGAAATTGGACCAGCGTAACCATATACGGAAGTTAGATCGAAATACTCAGTATTAGGTATTGGTCTTAATAACATTGGTAAGGCTACTATAAACTTTGCGTCGGTATAAGTTAATAATATTGGTGTTTCATTCTTGTTTTTAGAAATATTATGATAGTCATAAGTATGATAAAAATCGTAATTTTCAATTTGTTCTAAAATAGTATTCCACTCGTTCTTTTCTGTAATTTCCCTCATTATTATTAACTTATTCTAAAATTAATATTAGTTGTCTTGTGCTGGTTTTGTACCTGTAAACATTGGCATATCTAAGGTTTCAGAGCTATTTATATCACTTTTCTTAATTACTTTATAGAATGTTTGCCATAAAATTTTTAAATCAAAAACAAATGACTGGTTGTCTACATAATAAACATCGTATTCAAATTTTTCTTCCCAAGAAATGGTATTTCTACCATTAATTTGCGCCCAACCTGTAATACCTGGCATTACCTCATGTCTTCTATTTTGTTCTTTATTATAATGTTGTAAATATTCTGGTAAAAGTGGGCGAGGACCTATTAAACTCATATCTCCTTTTAGAATATTAATGAGCTGTGGTATTTCATCTAAAGAATATTTTCTACAAATATCTCCTGTTTTTGTAACACGCTCTAATGCTGGTAATAATTCACCTTTTGCATCAGTTTTATCAGTCATTGTTTTAAGCTTAATAATTGTGAAAATATTGCCATGTTTACCAGTTCTTCTCTGATAAAAGAATGGTTTTCCATTGTTTGAAATACTTAATATTATAATTAATATTAGAAAGATTGGAGAAATTAAAATTAAACCAATTAATGCTGCAGTAAAATCTAATAAACGTTTTATAAAGTTTCTATAAAGTTTCATAATTAATTACATTTTAAGCTCTCGCTTTATTAGTGTGATTAAATCATTGTTTATGATATTCACATCAAAGCGTTCTTCAGCATATTTTCTACTATTTATTCCCATTTCCTTAATTTTTTCAGGATTGGTAATAAAGAATTCCATGGGCTCAATTAGAGCTTTTAAACTTTGCGGCTCTATTAAAAAACCGTTAATACCTTCTTTTACAGATTCTCTACAACCTACTGAATCGGTTGTGATTATTGGATTACCACAAGCACAGGCTTCTAAAGTTGTTCTTGGTAAACCTTCTCGGTAATAGCTTGGTAATACAAAAATATCTCTAGCATTTAAATGTTCGGGAATGTTAGTTTGTGGTCCATGAAAAACAATAATTTCGTTCTTATGAAGATCATTAATCTCATCTAAACTAATAGCAGAAGGGGACGTTTCGGGCACACCAATTAAGTGAAATTCAGCCTTAGGGTATTTTGCTTTTAAAATCTTAGCAGCTTCCATATATAAGGCAATACCCTTTTCTTTTATTAATCTTGCAACTAATAAGAAACTGACTTTATCTGTGGCATTCTTTTCTTTAAAGGAGAATTGATCGAGATTAACACCAGAACCACTAACGAAATCTACAGTTTGATTTTTTGAAATTACTTTTCTATCTACAAACAATTGGTGGTCATCCTTATTCTGAAATACAATAACTTTATTTTTTCTTATCGATAGCTTATATAATGTTTCATTAAATCGTTGTAAAATTCTTGCTTTTGTTGATAAACCAGTAAAGGTGTATCCAAGTCCTGTGATTAATGATATCACAGGGATTTTACACATATTAGCAGCCATAGAGCCATAAATTACAGGCTTTACAGTATATGGGAAAACTAAATCTATCTTGTTGTCTTTCATTAAAGACTTTAACTCTAATATTGACTTAAAATCTTTAAAAGGATTTAATCCTGTTCTTTGTAACTTAAATTCTAGAGGTGTAGCTCCTAAGTTCGAAATTTTTTCTTTAAACTCATTTGAATAATCTGGTGCAGCAGTAAAAACCTCAAAACCAGTATCAACTAAACTTTTGATAAAATCGCCTCTAAACCTAATGAGAGAACCATCTAATGATGCTATAAGTAATATTCTTTTTTTCTCCATTATGATTTACTTTTGCTTTAAATAATTGAACTTATACCATTTCTGGAAACAGTAATAAGACCAAACTCTAAACGTACTATCTTTTTTACTATCTAAATGGTCTTGAACTAATTTAGTAATCACGTCCACATTAAAAATACCTTGAGATTTTAATAGTTCTGGCTCAATGTAGCTTTCAATTTCTTTTCTAAGACTTTGTCTTAACCAGTCGCCAGTAGGTGAACCAAAACCTCTTTTACTTTTTTCTAAAAATTCATCAGGGAATTGATCTTTAAAGGCTTCCTTTAATATATGCTTTTTATTCCAGCCTTTCATTAGGTAGTCTTCTGGCAAAGTGTTAGTAAATTCCCATAATTCTTTATTTAAAAATGGTGCTCTACATTCTAAAGAAGTCATCATACTAGTTCTGTCTACTTTAGCAAGCATTCCGCCTTCTAAGCTTAAAATTTTATCTACAGATCTAAAATCAGTTAAAGATTCAATCTTTTGTTTTCCTAAAACGTCTTTGTATTCTTTAAAAATGTTAGAATCATAAAAATCTGGAGACATAATTTCTGCAAGCTGATTACTTGTGTTTGCTAAAGAAATAATATCCCAATAAAAATCGCCATCGTAGTTAATGGCATTCAACATTTTATTAATTTGAAATTTCTTACCACGCGTATCATCCTTATTAATAAGGTATTTGTTACTTAATTTAGAAACTGTTTTATGAAGGCCTTTTGGCATTAAACCAGTATACCTTTTATTCATTTTACCAACGTAATATTTGTTATATCCACCAAATACTTCATCACCACCATCTCCTGTTAAGGCAACAGTAACGTGTTCTCTTGTTTTTTCTGATAATAAGTGTGTTGGTAATGCAGCTGTGTCTGAAAATGGCTCATCAAAATTAACTAAAATCTCATGTATGTTATTTTTAAGGTCATCCTCATCAATGATAAATTCATGATGATTACCATTAACCATATCTGCTACAACTCTAGATTTGTCTGTTTCATCATAAGATGCTTTTTTAAAGCCAATGGAGAATGTATCTATTTTTCTATCTGTGGACTGAGCTAAACAAAGTGAAATTATTGAAGAATCTACGCCACCAGATAAAAACGTACCTAAACCTACATCTGCAATTGATCTACTATCGACACTTTTATATACTAAATCTTTAGTTTTAGCTTTTGCGTCTTCAAAAGAAATATTAGACTCAACTGGCTTAGGCTCTGCATTAATTTTATGAATTGTTGTTTTGTGAGACGCCAAGTCATACTCTATATAATGATTTGCTTCTAACTTATAAATATTATCATAAATAGTGTGAGGTGCAGGTATATAGGTTAATCTAAAATATAGATTCAATCCTTTTTTTGATATTTCAGGAGTAAAATCTATGGTGTTAATAATAGATTTTAATTCTGATGCCCAAATAAACTCTTTATCAGTATGTGTGTAGTACAAAGGTTTTTCTCCAAAGAAATCTCGTGCGATAAATAGTTTGTTTATGTTTTTATCGTAAATACTAAATCCATACATACCATCAAGCTCCTTAAAAGCATCAACACCGTATTTTTCGTAGGCTTTTAGTATAACTTCAGTATCACTTGATGTGTTAAACGTAACACCTTCAGCCAACAATTTAGCTTTGATAATTTTGTAGTTATAAATTTCTCCATTAAAAACAATAACGATTTGTTTATCGTCTGAAAAAATTGGTTGCTTACCTGAAGATAAATCAATAATAGATAATCTTCGCATTCCCATACCAACAGTAAACTGATCATTTTCTTCAGAAAATAAGCCATCTTGATCTGGTCCTCTATGTATGATTAAATCATTCATAGCATTAAGAACAGATAGAATTTCTTCCTTGTTTCTATTGGTTTTTGTTATAATACCGTTTATTCCACACATACTTCAATTCGTTTTATCTAATTAGCCTAGGTTGTGCTATTTACTAGATCTATATATTTTTTTAAAATGCTGTCTTTTTCAAAATCTTTTATTCGATGTTTACTGTTTTTTCTACAGCTGTCAGCATAAGTTTTATTGTCTACAAAATGGTTAATTCCTTTAGCCATTAAGTCTGTATTTTTAATTGGAACTAAAATTCCATAATCTGTAATCATTATATCATCTAAGACCGTTTCTAGTTCCATAATTTCACTAGGACCAGACTGGCAATTTGTGGTTAGAATAGGTAAACCACAAGCCATAGCTTCTAATAATACATTTGGAAAACCTTCATGGTTTGATCCAAATATAAATAAATCAGCAGTTTTAAGGTATTGATAAGGATTTGTATTAAAGCCCATTAAGAAAACTTGATCCTTTACATCTAGCTCATCAATAAGTAGTTCAAATTCTTCTTTTAAATCTCCAACGCCAAAAATATATAATCGCAATATAGGATTTTGCAACTTGTGCACAGCTCTAATAAGCATCTCGTGATTTTTACCTATATCTAAACGACCGAGTGTTATAATATTGAATTTTTCTGAATCAAAGAATGTTGTATTAGGTTCAGCATCTTTAATTTTACTTAAATCTATTGGGTTGTGAATTACCTTCATTTTTTCTGAAGGCACTTCAAAATTATCTACTAAATCACCTGCATTTCCATACGAATTAGATATTACTAAATCAGACTTTTTATAAAGTGCTTTAATCAATGTTTTATTAAACGAGGATTGAAATCCTTTGTAACTATATTGTAGGCTAGGGAAGGCCCTTTCGTTTGTAATCACTTTAAAATTATGGCTTGTTAATTTACTAGCAATAACGTTTATAAATGAAGGTCTTGTCAGAAAACTTAAGCTATGCGTTAATTGTAATTTCTTTACTAGTTTAGCGTATTTATAAGCTAGTAACGGAATCTTTAAAGCTTTTTTTATACCGCTTTCATTTCCTTCTGATGTTTCTAAATAATGAATTTTGGTGTTTTCTGGAATGTTATAAGTTATAGTTGTATTCATCAAAATTAAATGAACATCTATATCGTTATTTACACAATACGTTACTAAGTAAGATACCACGCGTTCTGCGCCTCCTCCAGATAATGAATATATTAATATACCTAGTTTCATTGTAGTGTTACTTTTTTAATATATTGGTAAATAATGCTTCGTATTGTTGAAGAATTACTTCTTTATTAAATTTTTTATAAACCGATTCTCTAACGATTTCAGGATTCCAATTCTCAGTAAGCTTAAGTTTCTCTAGATATTCGTCTTCAGTTTCTACCAAATAACCATTAACGTTATTCTCTACAATTTCTTTAGTGCCACCTGGTGCTTTAAATGCTATAACAGGCGTACCAACAACACAACTTTCTAATAATGCGTTAGGAAACCCTTCTACAAAAGAGCCTTGTAAAAATAAATCGTGTTGCGCGATGTAGTCATTTACTTGGTTAGTGAAAGGAACATGTTCAATGTGTTTAAAAATGTTTAAATCTTTTGCTTTTTGAAAAATTTCATCTTTTAAACCACCATTACCTACAATGGTATATTTAAAGGGTTGCTTATATTTAGAAAGAATATCTAATAATCTTAAATGGCCTTTTACTTCAGTTAATCTTCCGACAGTAATAAATTTTCGGACGTCAGTAAACGGTTGAGTGGGTTTTACCTTAGGTAAATTTGAAATAGGATTATTGATAACGTGAATATGGCTTTTTGGGATATTGAAATTAGTGATCATATCCTCAGCCATATCTTCAGATTGACATATAATGGCATCTAAATTTTTAAATCCATTAGGTAATAATCGAAGAGGCGACCATTGTCTTGCTTTTTTTTCATTACTTCTCTTACTTAAAACAGTAGCTTCTCTACCTATAAATTTCGTTTTTCTAAAAAATGGAGAAAGCATTGACATGGCTGTATTCACATGAGAAATAGAACTAACAACAACTTGTGGTTTGTGTTTTCTAATTGTACCAACTATAGACGGTAATGCAGTAAGAATTCTTGGTTTGTTAAGGTAAACGACATCAACATTACTTACATCGTAAGCCGAATCTTTTTCAAAACCGGCAACAACAAGTAATGGCTGAAATTTGTTTTTATCAATACTTTGAGAGACAAAGGAAATAACACGTTCTGCTCCACCAGCACTTAGCGATGGCAGAATAAACATTATTTTTATTTTAGATTGACTCTTCATTTCTTAAATTCAATATTAACTTTTTGATAACGCATTTGCTATTTGTTTGGCCACTTGTTCGTGTCCATAACAGGTCCAATGTCTATCATAATCAAATGTCCATGATTTATTATCTTTGCTAGAATCTAAAGTAATTATATTGATACCAGCTTGTTTGCATAGTTCAATTATTTCAGTATTAGTCTTAGGATGAAAAACAAATGTTTTGTTACTAACATTATAGTTTTCAATAATGTATTCTATTAATTGGCTTACTTCGGCTTTAGACTTTAATCCAGATTTATTTTCAACTTTTTTAATAGCTGGTTCTTCTTTGACGTCAGAAGTACTGTTTAATGGAAATCGAGTATAGAAATAATATAACAATTTCCAGTTGTATAATATCTTTTTAAAAACAGGAGCTTTCATTTCTCCGTAAACAATAGTATTACTTTTAAGATTTAATTGTGTTATGTCTTGCATAGGTTTAACTTCAACAATGCTTTCATAAAAATCGTTGTCATTAACATATACTAAAGTTTTTACAGGCTTTAAAGAGTCTAGGTTTTTGCTTATTTCCATAGCCTCAATTAAAGAGACACCAGAACGGCCAGCTTCCATAAAATTATAAGATTCTAAATTCTGTTTTAAAAATACAGACTGATGACATTCATTAGGATTCATAAAGTTTTCTATAAACGAATCTCCAATCACCATAATTAGATTATCGTAACTTTGAGGTAATTCGCCTGGCCAACCCAATTTATTAATGTCCCATTTATGGTCTCCACCTTTCCAATAACCGTCTTGATTAGGATAATACTTTTGTATTCCATGCTCATCAATAGTACGTTGAGGAATATCTGACATGGTATGTGTCATTCTAACGACAATTTCTCCAACTATTAAAGCTAGAAGAAAAAATACTAATATATTTTTTAAGAATTTCTTCATGATTTAAAATTGAAAGTATATAAATTGTTGTTCTTCACCTGTAAAAGCAAACATTAATACTATTAGTAGAATATAAAATGCCCAACGTAATGGTTTTTTTAGAAAATCTACTTTAGCAATAGCATATTCATTAGATCTGCCAAGCCATTCCACGGCTATAAAAAAGAGTACTAAACTTAGTATCGTTGCCGGAAATATTTGAACCCAAGAAAATAATGACGTATTAAAAGTATGATGAAGATATGATACAGCGTGAGAAACATTGTCTGCTCTAAAAAATACCCAAGCAATTAAGGTTATAAAAAAGGTAACTCCCATTTGCCAAAACTCTCTTAAGCTTGGAAAATACTTCCCTTCTGCAACTAAGTTTGTATTGACTCTATTTTTATTAGTAAGTAATAAAGGTAAAAAGTATATAGCATTTAAAGCTCCCCAAATTACAAAGGTCCAATTAGCACCATGCCAAAAACCACTGACAATAAAAATTATAAATGTATTACGTATTTTCATAGATAAGCCACCTCGACTTCCACCTAATGGAATGTATAAGTAGTCTCTAAACCATGTTGATAATGAGATATGCCATCTTCTCCAAAACTCAGCTATATCTCTAGAGAAATATGGAAATGCAAAGTTTCGCTTTAATTCAAAACCAAATAACCTTGAAATACCAATGGCAATATCAGAATATCCTGAGAAGTCACCATAAATTTGGAATGCAAAGAAAAAGGCACCAAGTAGGAGTGTGCTACCATTATATTCTGTATGGTTATTAAAAATAATATTAGCATATTTTGCACAGTTATCAGCAATAACTATTTTCTTGAATAATCCCCAAAGTACTTGTCTAAGACCATCTACCGCGTTTCTATAATCAAACTTTCGCTCTATAGAAAATTGAGGTAATAAATTAGTTGCTCTTTCAATAGGACCTGCAACTAACTGCGGAAAAAAACTAACAAATGCCATAAAACCAACAAAATCTTTAGTTGGTTCTAGCTTTTTATTGTAAACATCTATAGTATAACTTAGAGTTTGAAACGTGTAGAAACTTATACCTACAGGTAATATAATATTTAGTGTATTGATACTTAAATCTGAACCAAAAAACGTGAAAGAATTCACCAAGCTGTCTACAAAAAAATTGTAATATTTAAAGAAACCTAAGAATCCTAAATTAACACATATACTAATCCATAGTAAAATTTTTCTAGTAGATGGTTTGTCTTTTTTTCCTAACGCAATACCTATTGAGTAATCCACTAAAGAACTAAAAAGGATTAGCGAAAGAAATCTCCAATCCCACCACCCGTAAAATACGTAACTGGCAGCTGCAACAACAATATTTTGAAGTTTTATATTTTTACCACCAATAAGCCAGTATAGCCCAAATACAATTGGTAGAAATACAAAAAATTCTATCGAGTTAAAAAACATATGAGTTGTCGGTTGGGTTAAATTTAGATTTTTCTTTTTTTATTTACTTTCTTCTATTGCTTCAGAAAGTTGTAAACTGGCTTTTTTAGCACCACGATAATTTGGGTGGTGATAATCTGAAAAGTCAAAATCTTCGTATTGATATTTTTTCTTTTTATAGGTGTTTAAATCAAAGAATGGAATACTTAACGATTGCATATATTCAGTAAAAAAATCTGCTTCATCATCAACAGTATTTAATGCTAATCTTGATGGAGGATATGGTGTACGTAAAGTAATTAACATTATATCATTCTCTTCAGACAATGTTTTTATTTTATTGAAGAACAGTTCAAAACGATCCTTATTAAAAGTAGTATTCTGATAGTTTGATATCGGTGTTAATTTTTTTAGTCCTTTATTGGTAATTGTTGTAGTATCATGTAGAAAGCCTTTATACCAAACCGACTTTTTTTCAATTTCGTTATTACTTGAAAATAAACCGTTAATATCTTGTTTTAGATAATTTTTAAATTTAATAACAGGCACAGCATAATTAATAATACCAGATGCTCCATAACCTTTAGTCACAAGGTCGTATTTAATGTCATTTGTTTTAAAAAAGGATGCATTAGAAAATATTTGATAATAATCATGTGTGTCATCTGAGCTTGGAAAAAATAAATCTAAGACTACATATTTTGGCTTTTGATATTTTAAAATTTCTTTCAATGTATAGTAACTTTCTGCTATGTCTTGTGCAGAAGTACCCATGTTATACGATTGTAAGTTGAGATTTGTATCTAAAACCTTGGGGTCAAATGCAGTATAAGCTCTACTAGCACCAATAACAACCAAATCGTAAGTGTTTTGATTATTATGAATATCACTCCATTTTAAATAATTCTTATGAGTTTTATTTTCAATAGCTTCATTAGAATCCTTCTCATATATGTGATTAATAATTCCGTTTATTACTATAAACAGAATTAGAAATAAGCTTAGTTTTTTTAAGAAATTTTTCATTTTATATTAAAATTGAAAATATATAAACTGTTGTTGTTCTCCACTAAATATTAAGATCAATAACACTAAAGAGATATAAATAATCCATCGAAGATATACAGGTACTCTTGTGTCTTCATTAAACTGAAGTCCGTGTTCTTTTCCTCTTTGAAACCATTCTGCTGTCATTAATATTATTATAAATAAGATGCTTTTATAAGGTACTCCAGATGGCCAACTAGGAAGCTCTGTAAATATTATTTTTATATATCCAAGCGCATCTGCAACAGATGCCGCTCTAAAAAAGATATAAGTAAGACATACCATCAAAAATGTTAAAATCATTTTAGGTACATCACTAATTACAAACTCTTGTTTTTTAGATCCGCCTTTATTAGTAGAAATACTTGTAAATCGTTTTTTAGAAAAAATAACTGGTATATAATACAAACCATGTAATCCTCCCCAAATTATAAAAGTCCAACCTGCGCCATGCCATAAACCAGAGATTAAAAAGGTTAAGAACAATGCAGCGAAGATGCCTTGTTTTTTATAGTTTCTAAAGTTAATAGCTAATGGCGTGAACACATAATCATTTAACCAGCTAGATAAAGAAATATGCCAACGTTTCCAAAACTCTGAAATGTTTCGAGAAAAATAGGGAAAGTTGAAATTTCGTTTAAAATCGAACCCAAATAATCTTGCCGTACCAATGGCTATATCAGTATAACCACTAAAATCGGCATAGATTTGAAAAGCGAATACTATAACTCCTAATATTAATGTTCCACTAGACTGCGCGCTATAATCAGCGAAAATGTCATTTACATAAGGTGCACAATTATCTGCGATTATTACTTTTTTAAATAAACCCCAAAGCATTTGTCTAAGACCGTCTATGGCAAGCTTATTGTCAAACTTTCTACGTTTTAAAAATTGCGGAAGTAGGTTAGAGGCTCTCTCAATAGGACCAGCGACAAGTTGCGGAAAAAATGCAACGAATGTGGCAAACGCAACGAAGTTTTTAGTTGGTACTAACTTTCTTTTGTGAATATCTAATGAGTAAGACATTGTTTGAAACGTGTAGAACGAAATACCAACAGGTAATATAATGTTTAAAGAAAACGGATCCATTTTAACTCCAATTGAATTGAAAGCAGTAATCCATGAATCTACAAAGAAATTAAAATACTTAAAAAACCCAAGTAGTCCTAAATTAAAACCCATTGACAACCATAGCCAATATTTCCTTTTCTTTGGTTCTTCAGTATTATGTATTTTAAGACCTACAAAGTAATCGAGAATTGTACTTAGCATTATAAGTGATAGAAACCTAACGTCCCACCAACCATAAAACACATAACTAGCTACTAGTAAAAGTACATTCTGAATACTCAATTTTTTGTTTAATACAAACCAGTATAAAGCAAAAACTATAGGTAAAAAGATAAAAAATTCAAATGAATTAAATAACATGCGATTTTATTTTTGAGCTTCTACCGATTGTATCATTTCACCGACATTTTGCCATTGTAAAATTTCAGAACTACTAAATTTAATTTTAAAATGTTTTTCAATTTCAACAACCAAATAAATATGGTTAATAGAATCCCATTCTTCAATGTCATGAGCTGTTGTTTCATTTGTTAAAACAATGTCATCATTTTCTAAGACGTCTCTAAAAAGGGTTTCAAATTCTGCTATATAATTACTCATTTTCTATATAATTTTTATGTGATTTATAATTTGTTGTATTTAAAAGATATTTATTTTCTTCTGTATCGTTTTCAAAAGTTAGTTTAGTCAATAAATCTTCAACTAACTTGTTTTTCGGTGTAGGTAAATATTCACCATTAATGATGTTAATTCCTTTGTCTTTAACATCATTTACTATTTTATTAAGTGCAAAATATTCTACATCACGTTTTAATACTCTACAACTCATTATCCAAGTATCTATAAAGTATGAGTTGTCGTTTTTCTTTTCGAGTATAATTACAGAAATTAATCCGTAATCACCAAACTTATCTTTAAGCTTAACGGCGTAAGTTAGATGATTTTCAGAATTCATAAATTCTGTAATATCCTTTTCAGTATAACGCTGTGTTCTAAGATTAAACTGATTAGAACGCTGTGTTAATTGTGCTATTCTAGAAACATCATCATTATTAAATGGACTTATATTACCTTCCATTTCTAAAGATTTTAGATAATCATCCATATTTGTTACCGAAGAAATTAATTTTTTTCGCTTAGCTTCTTGCTGGTATTGAGATGTTCTATCTTTATCGTTGGCAGAATAAGATACAGTTTCAAATAAATTTAAACTTTCTATATATGGAATGTAATATGCAGGATCTTTTGGTAATTCTGGCACAGTTACTCCAGGTAAACTTTGTCTAACAATCTCTCGTTCTGCAGGATTGTCATCTAAAAAAACCATGGAATCAAAACCTATATTTAATACCTCTTGAATATATCTAATATTATCAGCTTTGTTTTTCCAATTAGCTACAAATATTGAAATATCGTCAAGCCTTAACACCATTTCGTTGTGTTTTTCAAATGGTTCTTTTGCAACACTTTCTGTATTCTTAGAGCATATTGCTAAAATGACACCTCTTTCTTTTAAAAGTTTAGCCCATTTTTGAAGTTTAGTAAACGCTTTACCTATACCTAAAGAACCAACTTGAATGTTTTCTAAACCATCGTCTCCAATAATTCCTCCCCAAGTTGTATTATCTAAGTCTAGAATTAAACATTTTTTGAAATGTCCTTTAAAGGCATTAAAAAATTGCGCTAAATAATGACTAAATTTGGCGAATGTATCAATAGAATAATGTAAGTCTGAATTTATTAACGCTGTCCAATCTCTATATTCTTCAATACCTTTTAAGTATTTATTGATATCAAATACGTAAAAATCTGGCTCGTTTCTAGAAAATTCAATCATTGAATTATTTAGTTGCCATAAATTGTTATAAAAGCTATGTGGAATTTTTGAAAATAGATTTCCATAAACTTCATCATCTAATAGTTCATAAGAGAAATATACTATTTTAGCATCAGATCCATTTGCTCTAATATTTGATACCCTATTTTGAATAATATTTTGTTCTGATGCATGAAATTCAGATTGACTTTCAGTATCTTTTATAGAGTAAAATTTATCTTTTAGTTTTAAGACAGATTCAAAAACTACAATGATTTCTGGATTGAATTTATATAAGTCAGAATCTCCATCTATTAAAGTTATATCTATTTGGTCATAATCAGACTCAAACATTGATGGATTAAAACCAGCTACTTTTAATTGATTTTCTAAAGCCTTAACAAAAAAGTTTGTGGTATGATTTCCTAATACTGCAACTTTAATTTCAGTAGTATTACCAGTAGTGTTTTTTGCTGTTTTTTGAAGCTCTCTAAAGCTAAAAATCGGATTCATTTTATTCATTTTAAATAGTAAAAATTTTAAATTATGGCATAACCAAAACTTAGATCAATTTAATAAACCGCTAATATAAATAATGAGGGATTAAACAAGCTTGATTTTTAGGACTAAGTGCTTGATTCTTAATAAAAGGCTTGTTTGTGTAGGGATAATAATGGTTTCTTATATCAAAATTGTTAAATATAACAAGACATAAGGCCAAGACAGGAAATAGAAATAATAAAACTTCTAGTAGATTAAATAGCATGTTCGGTTAAATTTGGGTCGTCATTATGAATATTCATAATTTCGAGCTGTAAATATGTTATTTTAAAGTCGAATAATCAAATTTATTCTGTGAATTGACATTTTAGCACCTTAAAAGGTCTTATTAATAACAATTGAATATGTTATAATGTCCGCTTAAATCCTTTATTAAGTGACAATTAAGTGTCGTGTTTTAAAATTTATTATCAAAATTAAATCCTATTTAAATATGTAAATTTTAGATGTAAATTGCTATTCTGTATTGTAATCTTTTCCAAAGTCAACTAAATAACCTAGATATATAAATAGTGCCATTAGATAAGGTTGATTAATAACACTTTGAAGACTTAACATAAATACACACATAACAAATAACAGAGGTAACACAAAATACCTGATATCTGGTGGACTTCTCAATGCGCCTAAAAAGTACCTACCTAACATAAAAAGGAAAAAAACGAGTGTAAAAATTCCGGCATCTGCCCAAACTCCAACAATAGTATTATGTGCATGTCTTGAAATAGCAAAGTCTACACCATTTCCAATAAATGGATTTACAAAAACATAGTCGTTTATTAAGCTCATTACAAGTTCATTTCTTCCTGAGTCATCAACCTCACCTGTATTGAAAGTAACTATATTTACGATATTGTTTATTTTGTCTCGCTGTTGACCAACCAAGTTTAAATCTGCAGTTAAGGTATTAAGATTGGCCAATGCCAAATAAACAAAAGGTAGCATAGATATACCTGCTATCAACCTTACACCTGTAAAGAATTTGTGATTTAGCATCACTAAACAAATAATAAATACCATAAACCCTGTATTAGAAAATGTTAACAGTAGACCATACGTTGTTATGGCAAGAATTAGTAGTTTAAAAATCTTAAAAAACTTTTTCTGCGGTTGATACATCTTAAAGACTAAAACAAAGGTAATTATAGCAGCTAATGCTGTGTTATTTGCATCGGCATATACACCACCAGAACGGTCCATTTTATAAATATAAATACCACCACGATCTAGATCAAAATTGATATTAAATAAATGAATACTTAAAATTCCTGATGTGACAAATGCTATAATGGCAACCTTAATAAAGACTTTTCTATTTTCAGTATGACTTAAATAAACATAAAAAGCCAAAACATACACAAATGGAATTATACTAATTAAAATGTTTGCAGGATTGAAGTGTATGGCACTGGCTAATGTTGCAAATAGATAATACAACAAATAAAATATAATCCAAAGCCTAGCAGTTTTAGATAAAGGACCTTTGTTTTTTAAAGTCAATGCAATACCTAGAAACAATAGACCTAAATTACCATAAGCAATAATTTGGGCTAAAACATTAGAAACTAAACGGGTTACAAAAACTTGTAAATTAAAAGTAGTTAGTATAAAAGGTACTAAAAAACAAATATGAGTAATAAGTTTAGTTTTCATGTTTACAGAATACTTTCAAAAATATCTAAATACTTATTATAAATCACATCTATTTTAAAATTATCTAAAGAATTTATTCCATTTGCTGCTAGCTCTTTTCTTTGTTCAGGATTATTTATTAACTGATCTAGTCCATTACTCATAGCATCAAAGTTTTGATCCTCAATTAGAATACCATTTTTTGAGTCTGTAATTATATCTGATGGACCTGTTTTACAATCAAAAGAAATACATGCCATGCCTTGAGACATAGCTTCTAATAATACCATAGGTAGTCCTTCAAAACGAGATGTCATGATATAAATCTCTGATTCGCTCATAAGTTTAGCTACCTCAGTAGAATAGCCTTCAAATATTACTTGATCAGCGATATTGTGCTTCTCTACCAAATTAGTTATAAAGGACATTCCTTCATCGCCACCGCCAACTAATTTTAATTTCCAGTCAGAATGTTTTTTTAAAACAGGAGCAATAATTGGTATTAAATTATCAAAACCTTTATGGTGATACCTATTAAGATCTCCTACAGCTAGAATTAATTTTTTTCTATTCCTTTCGGTTTCTTTAAACACAGAAAATGTGCTTGGGTTGGGCATGATATGAACATTAACATTTTTGCTTTTATAGAATTTTTTATCAAATCCTGTTAAAACAGTTAGAGCATCAGTATACTTGTAAGCTTGATTTCGGGTAAAGTTTCCAATGGAATTAATCTCTTTTAAATGATTATTGTGTTCTGCAGAGACCACTTTAATACCGTATAACTTACCTATAATAATGCCTATAAGATTTGTTTGAGTCATGAAAGGAATAAGCACATCTGGTCTATTTTTTTTCTTAAAATACAAACTTGCTAAATTCTTAGTACTGCGCACCATGTGGTTTTTAATTTTACCACCATGTAATCGTATACGCTTTACATTTTTATTTGCTGAGAAAACTTCGGGTTCATTGAATGTAATAATCGTTACATCTTGCCCTTGTTCTTCAAAATAATTGGCTAGCAATATTAAAACACGTTCTGCGCCACCAGCAACTAGTGAATTAACTAAAAAATGTACTTTCATTACCTAATTAATTTATATTGTTTGTATGTATAACTGAAATAAAATATACTACCTAATATCAATACTATTGTTGTACTCATAACCAACCCAAAAACATCATAGTATTTTATAAGAATAAAGTTTAGTATTACATTCAGAATTAAATTCGCTAATGAAATCCAAGCCATGAATTGGTTTTTGTTTATACTAGTTAGAAACTTAACCATGATTAATGTACATATGTTAAAAGGTACACTAATAAGTAATATTTGCTGAATTCCAGACACCTTTAAGGTGTGCTTATGTGTGAATTTTCCTCTTTCTAACCAAAGTTCTACGATCCAATCGGACATAAAGACACCTACGATCACAAGAAAAACACCAATTCCTAACACTAGTTTCAAAGCTTTGAAAAGTTGATGATATGCCGATTTTAAATCCTCATTTACCAGTCTAGAAAAATGGGGCAGAAGTACACTGCCTAAAGCCATAATAACGATGGTTACTCCAAACGCAGGTAATCTGTTACCGTAATTAATTGCAGCTAGTGAACCAATGACAAGCTGACCAACAAAAAATTGATCAATATAATTATTCATAGCAGTTAAAAAACTTGAGGAAATTTTTGGTGGTAACTGCTTAATCATTAACCTTGAATTATCATTTAAAACGGGTTTTTTTAATTCAAAATCATTATATCTTATGGAGAAAAATAATAAATAACTAAAACCGATAATACTACCTGCAAAAGTTCCATAAGCCAAAACCATGTGGCCAAATTGATCCTTTAAGAAAATTAAAAAGAAAATCATTGTGAGTAGCGGAAATAACTCAGCCAGTGTAGAAATTAAAAAACGATTAGAAACTTCTAACAGCCCTGAAAGGACCGAGGAAATTCCCCAGAAAAACAAGCATGGTAAAACAAAATATAATTGATCTTTAATAAGAGGTAAATAAGTTTCAGGAAATTCTGAATAGACTAAATTTAAAAAGAGATCTGTTCCAAAATAAGCGATAATGCAAGAAAATAAAGAAACTCCTATAGTTATGAGTATAACAAGTGCCTGAAAACTACCTTTATTACCATTATTCTTTAATTCTGTTATATAATTAGGTATAAATAAATTTTTTATAGAATTTATAAAAACACTTTGAATAAATGTAGGAACTAGAACAGCTACTGAAAAAGTATCTATTATTTCTCCTAATCCAAAACTACCCGCAATAATGGTTTCTTTATAAACAGCAATAACTTTTATAACCAAACCAATAACAGCAACAATAATCATACTTCGAATAAGTGGATTACTCATCGATGTATTGATCTTTTGCTTAATATTTTTTAGTTTAAAAACTGACATAATAGACTATTAATTTATCAGTCTAGATATATTTAGTTAATAACGTTAGTCTAATCGGTTGATATAAAGTAATATAAAATGGAAGGGTTATCGCAAAACAACATTTTAAAATACTAGTAAGAATTAGATTTGGGTTAATCATTATTAGTCGCAAATATGAAAAAAAATAATCATTAAATGTCTTTTTATTATATCAACGTCATACTTTTAAGGACAAACACCATTTATCGTTAATTTTATTTACTTAATTGCTGATTTTAAAGGCGAAACCTTTTAATTTTAATATCACTAATATAAAGTTGATCTGCAGAATTGAATGAATGTGTACTATTTACTGATTTATCCCAATTAGGTTCTATAGCATGTATTAATTTCTCTTTAAATTTAGTTTTACTTAATTCCGTTATTTCAGAAATATTTAAACCGTAACCATAATGATGAGAACAATTTTGAGAAGGTCTGTATAGTTTGTTATTGCTGCTAAAAATTTTACCTGCAGGTCTGGCACTTTTTACATCTGACACTATTGGATTTAAGGGATGGGCTTCCCATTGATCTGCAAATAAAGATTTTGAAGAAAATAAGTTAAGTTCCACATGTTTCGATCCTCCTTTGTGATTTTTCATATTTGTGAAAAGCCAATAGGTGTCGCCTTCTTTGTGCAGCGTAGTGTCTACTGCCACAACATTATTCATAATGAGTCTTTCAAATTCCCACTTTAATGGGAATTCTGTAGCCTTGTATAGTTGAATATCATTATTGCCACTAGTTTCAGGAATCATGTAATACGTTCCATTTTCTTCAAAAACAAAGGGATAAGATAGATGATAGTCTTTTACAAGTATAGTTTCTGGTTTTGTGTAATTTCCATTATCATCAATTTCCATAACAGATAAATGACCAAGCTTATTTTTATAAATTAACTCTTCAATAAACAAATAAGTTTTATCATTATGTTTTATTAAGAAAGGATCAGCCCAAAAACGATCCTTTGGAGGTAATATTGTTTTGTAGTTCTTTAAATTAAATGGGTCTTCCTTTTTTTTATTGTTTAAAAAAATTAAAGCCCATTGATTAAAATAGAATTTATTCTTTATGGAGTGATAGAATTTCTTTCCATATAAATTCAATATAAAAAATAATGTTTTTAAGTTTGAAGGAGCTTTAAAAGATGGATTAATGTCTTTTTCAGGATATATATTAGAGTTTGATTTTACTTTCTCAATAAATAGTTCTTCGTTAAATGCTAAAAGTTTTATGTTGTTTTCTACTAACGGCATCGTTTGCCACAAAATATCATTTATGTTTCTTTTATAACTAAGACCATCTGTACAAGCGAAAGTTTTATCAATAGTTACAGGAAGCTCCATACCCTTTTTTATAAATCTCAATACACCTGCGTTCTCTGGATTTTTATTCAATAACTCCCATATCCCATATGGTCTTAAATTTACTTTTTCAAGATCACAATGATTTAGAAACCACATGCCATATTTACTCTTGTTAACGAAATCGTATTTAAGATCTAACTCCGTAAGATTAAGGATAATATCAATGTTGCTCTCATTAAGTTCATTAAGATTATTGTCTCCTGAAAGAGAGTAGGTTGGTGTATTTTTTAAGGATTCCTTGTTATACGATTTTGAAAGGGCATAAGGAGCAGGATTAAAAAGCTTATTATCTAGTCTTAAATAAGATTTGTAAAAGAATGGAAGATTATGATATAAATATTTTAAATCTTTAAATTCATCTTCAAAATTAAGATCTAAAACTATCTCAGAAAAATCAGAATTAATCAGGTTTTGTATCAAACTTTCTTGCCATGCAAAAGTGTAAGATGAATACGTTATAAGAGCAACTCGTAATTTTCTCATGCTATTTTAAAAAATAAGAGATTAAAAGTTCAAAAAAACAAATTTTAATATTAATAAACCAACTTTATTGAAATTATAAAGTGGTGTTCTATCAAAGTATACTGAAATATTATGCATTCTTATGACAATTTATAAGAAATCGTTCATGTTTGTTAATAACTCTGTATAACTATAATTAATGTATTGTAAATACCTTATTTAGCTTTTTATTTTTGTAAAAAAATCCGATAAAGTGTTAAAGTTTAATATAGTATAATCCAAAAGTATTTTGTAATCGTATATAATTAAACAAAAAATTCCACTTTAGTTCTGTATGTTTTTCCCTACTTAAACATGCGTTTGGTCGAAAAAAATAACAATTAACTGCGCTTTGTCGAATAATTTAGCGTTTAAACCTTGAAAAACATTTTTATTTTATAGCTTGCAATATTTACTTATGTTAATTAAAAATGTTCCCTAAAAATTTATGAGAGCTCCTAAAATTACCCTGAACTACATCGGTTATATACCAATATTAATATTATTCTTTATTTTTTCTAGCCTAAATGCTCAGCAATTAGCGTTTCCTACCGCTAAAGGTGCTGGTGCATATTCCACTGGTGGACGTGGTGGCCAAGTTATACATGTTACAACTTTAGATTGGGATGCACCAGGAGGTTTACGTGAAGCGATTCAAACACCTGGACCTCGAATAATTGTTTTTGATGTAAGTGGAGAAATAGATGCAACGAGTCAAGGGGCTTATACACCAATAATTACAGGGCCAGAGTATGATAATATTACAATAGCTGGTCAATCAGCTCCAGCAGGTGGAATTACTCTTATTACAACAGAATTTATGTTTACAAACGTAAGTAATGTAATCATTCGTTATATACGTTTCAGAGGAGGTATAAATAGTTATCAAGATGCAGTTTGGCTTACAGGTGGTAATAATATTATAATAGACCATTGTACTTTTAGTCATGGAGGAGATGAATCTGGAAGTTTAGCTTCAAGTTCAAGACCTATGTCAGATATGACTATGCAGCACTGTTTTTTCCAAGATAGTAAAACGGGTAGTATTTTGGGTACAGATAATCTTATAGGTGATTTTACTTTTGTTAATAATGTATTCAGTAATATATCCCATAGATTTCCAAATCCAAAAGGAGATGGACAATATGATATAATTAATAATCTTGTATATAACTGGAAATATAGACTAATTAGAGTATCAGGTGAGGGAACTTACAATGTTATAAATAACTACTACAAAACATCAGTAAACGGAATTAGAAAACCAGGATGGTTTGGAGATGGCTATATTGGTACATGGTTACAAAAAGTTCAAACGCAAGCCTCGGATAATCCGCTCATATATTCAGCAGGTAGTATAGTTACTGGCCAACGAGAAACTCCTCAAACAGATGATAGTGATATGTGGACTGTTTTTGCAGGATCTCATTTAACGGAAAACACTCAAGTGCCAAGCCAATATTTTACTTCAGTTGCCTTCCCAATCGTGGGTCATAGTTATCCAATAAAAACGGCACATCAACTTTATGAAGATATACTGTTGGATGTTGGTGCAGACAAAACACTGAATGCAAACGGAACTATTTACCCTTACAATGATGATAAAGATGCTCAAGATATCTTAATGATTCAAAATGATACATATGCTGGTAGTTATTATGATGCGAAAGCATTAATTCCTTACCCTGTCGTTCCAGAAAATACAAGACCAGCGAGTTTTGATACAAATAATGATGGGATGCCAGATGTTTGGAAAGCATCTAGAGGATATGCTGCAGATGATGATATTTCTAGCCTAGTTTGGCCAAGTGGATATGTTGGTGTAGAGGAATATTTGAATGAAATAGATCTCAATGGTGTCGAAATTATTGATGTCACAGGTGTAGAAGTAACACCAGAGACAGCAACGATTAATATACCTGATACAGCAAGCTTATCTGCAACTTTTTTGCCTTCAGACGCTACTAATCAAAATGGAACATGGAGTAGTAGTGATGAATCTATTGCAACTGTTAGTCAAAGTGGAATAGTATCACCAGTTTCTGAAGGAGAGGTAACTATAACTTTTACTACAAGTGATGGCGATTTTACTGATGATGCAATTATAACAGTTACAAATGTTGTAATTCCATTAGAATCTGTTATAGTAACACCTGAAACTTCGAATATTGAATTAGGAAATAACTTGCAATTAACAACAGAATTTTTTCCATCTAACACATCTGATATTTCTGGAATATGGAGTAGTAGTGACGACACTATTGCTACAGTTGATGAAGATGGAAACGTTACAGCATTAATGGTTGGAGAAGTAACTATTACGTTTACTGCTAATGATGGCGGATTTTCAGATAGCTCATCAATCACTGTTGTTGATGATTTTTTTGGAACATATCCCTTATACAATGCAGATACAGATGTAATTATACATGATATTATTGGAGATACTGATATTAATTTAGAAAATGAAAGTGAATATATCAACTTTAGATGTATACCAGAAGGTGGTGATGATACCTCTGCAGTAGAAAGTGTTGGTGTTACGTGGACAGGACCATCAAGTGGTAACTGGATAGAAAGTGATCCTATTTATGCAGGATTACCAAACGGACACGTTGGTTTAAATTTTGAACCATATTTAGTTGAAGAAGGAACTTATGATTTTGTAATAACCTATTACAGTGGGAATGGTGGAACAGGCAGTGTTGTTGCTGTTGATAATTTTGCATTAACGTTTTTTTTTGATTCACTCTCTTCGGCTACTGCAGGAGAAGATTTTGATATTTGTATTGGTGAAACAACTACGTTAACCGCATCTGGTGGATTAAATTATTTATGGGATAATGGAGAGATAACGCCATCAATCGATGTAACACCAACAGAAACAACAACTTATTTAGTTACAATTTCAGATGATCAAGGTAATTCTGTTGATGCAAGCGTTACAGTAAACGTTAATGAATTACCAGTTGCAAATGCTGGAGAAGATCAGACGATATGTGAAGGTTCTACTATTTTCTTAACAGCTTCAGGAGGAACTTCTTATTTGTGGAGTAATGGAGAAACAACAGAATCTATAGAAGTTAGTCCTACTGTAGAAACTACATATTCAGTAGAAGTTAGTTCTAATAATTGTACAAGTACAGACGACGTAACAATTTTTGTAAACGAAGCACCTGATTTAATAATTTCAGAAGATATAGTAATTGTTGAAGGTGAATCTACTTTATTAACAGTGAGTGGTAGTGATAATTATCAATGGAGCACAGGGGAAATTACGGATTCTATTACAGTTAGTCCAATTTCTACAGAAGTTTACAGTGTGAGTTCTGTTGGAGTTAATGGCTGTACGAGCTCTGTTAACGTAACAGTAACGGTAATACCAGAAGTTGTAGCATATGCAGGTGAAGACGTAACGGTTTGTAGTGGAGAATCTGTTACATTAAATGCTGCAGGTGGTTCTACATATACTTGGGATAATGGAGAAGAAGGTTCTGAAATTATCGTTAATCCTACATTAACAACGACATATACGGTTACTGCAGAAGATGACTATGGTTACACAAGTACAGATAGTGTTACTATCTATGTTATAGAGTTACCAAATATTACTATTGGTGATGATATATTTATAATGATTGGTAATTCAGCAACCCTTACAGCAAGTGGTGGTGTTGAATATTTATGGAATACTACAGAAATAACTCCAGAAATTACCGTAACTCCAGATGTTACTACAACGTATTCTGTTGTAGGGACTTCAGAATATGGATGTGAAAATTTTTCAGAAATTACAGTTAATGTTGTAGAGTTACTTGAAGCTAACGCAGGAGAAGACACTTCAATATGTATAGGAGATAGCATCACATTAAATGCTTCTGGAGGAACTGGTTATGTATGGAATACAGGAGATGAAGGTGCGTTTCCAACATTTACACCTACTGAAGATACTACTTACACTGTAACCGTTACAGATGACTATGGAAATTCTGATACTGACGATGTAACTATCATTGTAAACCCTATACCAACGGCTGATGCTGGTGAAGATCAAATAATATGTAATGGTGAATCTGTAACACTAACAGCTACTGGGATTGAAGGAAATATATTTTTATGGAATACAGGAGAAACTACAGAATCGATTACTGTAAACCCAAATGAAAACACAATTTATACAGTAGAAGTTTCTAATGGCACATGTTCTCATTCAGATGATGTAGAAGTAACTGTTTTACCAACTCCGGAAATTGTATTAACTGAAGATTTAGTTATTATTATCGGCGAATCTACTACTCTTGAAGTTTCTGGAGGAGATTCGTATTTATGGAATACTGGTGACAACACTACGTCTATTACGGTAACACCAACAGAAACAACTACTTATTCTGTTACTGGTTATCTATTAAATGGATGTGAAGCTACATCCGAAGTTACAATAACGGTAATACCTCAGATAGTTGCAGATGCTGGTTTTGATTTATCAATATGTGCAGGAGAAACCGTGACACTTACGGCTTCAGGTGGAACTACTTATCAATGGAGTAATGGGGAAATTGGTGCATCAATTACAGTTAACCCAATTGAAGATACTACATATACTGTTACAGCTACAGATGATTACGGAAATTCAGATTCAGATGACATCACAGTAACTGTAAATGAACTACCAAGTATAAATGTTGGTGATGATGTACTTATTAACGAAGGAGAAAGTACAACCTTGGTTGCCAATGGTGCAGATACATACTTATGGAATACAGGGGAAAATACAAATGAAATAATTGTAACACCCGCTGTAACTACTACGTATTCAGTAACGGGTTATTCCATAGAAGGATGTGAAATTACGGAACAAATTGTTGTGACAGTAATTCCTGAAGTAATAGCTGATGCAGGAATGGATGTAGAAATTTGTTATGGAGAATTTGTGACTTTAAATGCAACTGGAGGAACTAATTACTCTTGGAATACAGGACAAAATAATGCTTCCATAATATTAAACCCAGAAGTGACAACAACCTATACTGTTGAGGTAAGTGATAATTATGGTAATTCTGATACTGATAGTGTTACCGTAATCGTTAATGATTTACCTACAATTAATTTAATTGATGAAATTACAATTCTTGAAGGTGAAAGTGCTGATATCGTTGTTAGTGGAGCGGATTCATATTTATGGAGTACAGGAGAAACCTCGGATATGATTTCAGTATCTCCTATAGAATCAACCACATATAGTGTAACTGGTTACTCAGAAAACGGATGTCAAATTACCGAGGAAGTTATAGTTGTTGTTGCGTCAATTGTTATTGCAGATGCAGGGTCTAATGTTGCAATTTGTAATGGTGAAAGTGTAACTCTTACTGCCTCAGGAAGTTTATATTACTTATGGAGCACAGGAGAAACTAGTGCTTCAATTACGGTTAATCCAACACAAACAACATCATATTCTGTAGTTGTTTCTGATGAATATGGAAATATGGACACAGATAGTGTTATTGTTACCGTACCCGATATGACTACAGTAACACTTAGTGAAGATGTATCTATTTATACTGGTGAAAGTACTACTTTAGTTGTAAATGGAGCAGATCAGTATGTTTGGAGTACTGGTCAAACTTCTAACGTAATAGAAGTTAGCCCTGGACAAACAACTACGTATTCTGTAACAGGTTATTCATCTAATAGTTGTGCAAGTGAAGAATTACAAGTTACCGTTACTGTTATACCTCAGATTGATGCTAATGCTGGTAATGATGTATCAATTTGTATTGGAGAAAGTGTTGTAATTACAGCAACTGGAGGAGATAACTATGTATGGAATACAGGAGCAACTGGTGCTTCTCAATCATTTTCGCCAACAGAAACGACAGTTTATACTGTAACTGTTTCAGATAATTTTGGAAATTCGGATACGGACAGTGTTACTGTAACTGTAAACGAGTTACCTACTTTAACTATATCTGAAGATGTAGAAATTATTGAAGGTGACAGCACAACTCTATTTGTAACTGGTGCGGAAACATACATTTGGAGTACTGGTGAATCGACAGAGACAATTACTGTCAGTCCTACGCAAACAACGACTTATTTTGCTATAGGTTATACAGCAGAAGGCTGTCAAAGTCAAGCGGTAGTTACTGTAATCGTTATACCCGAAATAATTGCTGATGCAGGTAATGATGTTTCAATATGTATTGGTGAAAGTGTAACCTTGAATGCTTCTGGCGGAATAAGCTACTTATGGAATACTGGCAACACTGATGCATCAATTACGGTTACACCAAATGAAACAACAAGTTATACGGTTACTGTTTATGATGAATTTGGAAACTCTGATACGGATAGTGTTGTAATTACGGTTAATGATATACCAGAAATTAGTGTAAGCGAAAATATATATATAATTGAAGGAGAGAGTGCGACTTTGAGTGTAAGTGGAGCTGTAACTTATCTATGGAACACTGGAGATACAACAAGTTCTCTTACCGTTAACCCGACCCAAACCACAACCTACACTGTAGTTGGATCTTCAAACTCATGTGATAGTCAGCCACAAGAAATTACAGTAACAGTTGAACCGTTATTTATTGCTTCTGCGGGTACTGATGAATACATATGTGATAACTTAAGCTATGAAGTAGTATTAACAGCTAACCAAGGAGATAGTTATTCATGGAGTACTGGTGAAACATCGCAATCAATCATCGTTTCTCCTATATCCACAACAACGTATAATGTTATTGTTACTCAAGGGGAACAACAAGATTCAGATTCGGTTACTGTCTACGTAGATCCTAGTCCAGAAGTTGTTATTTCTAACGGTGACAATGTCGATATTTTAAATGGTGATTTTATTACCCTTTCAGCTTCAGGAGCTAATAGTTATGAGTGGAATAATGGTGCCACACAGCCAAACATTGCAGTAAGTCCTACTATTACAACTACATATGAAGTACGAGGTTATGTAGGTGATTGTTACGATGAAAAACAAGTAACAGTTAATGTACTTAACCCGGTAATAGCAGATGCTGGTGATGATATGTTTATTTGTGTTAACGATGTTGTAACCTTAACAGCAACAGGTGGAGATGACTACGTTTGGAATACGGGAGAGACAACTCAATCTATTGAAGTATCTCCATCAGAAACTACAGATTATATAGTTACGGTATTTAATGCATTAGATTTTGATGAAGCAACGGTTAGAGTTGAAGTAGATTTAACTTGTACTACGGAATCAGATAATCCAATCGATAGTGAAAATGTAGAATTGGTTGTTTATCCTAATCCAGCTTTTAACGAAGTTAATGTGAAACTTTCAGGTGGATTAGAAGTGTCTAATATTCAATTCTTTGATATTACCGGTAAATTAGTTCATACGGCTCAAATTTTTAATGAAGAAATGAATCCTTCAACAACAACGACTATTGATATTAGATCATTCCAAGCTGGAGTATACTTTGTAAAGTTCGTAGATGAACGAAATAACGTAACAAAAAAGTTACTCGTAGAATAGATTATTTTACTATTAAATAATAATTACAATTGACCTGAAACTTATTTGATCTATGTCTAAAGATTTTTTATTAACTAATAAAATCTATTGGTAGTAATTTGAGTGTTGAAAATTAAAATTGACTGAATCTCAATAGAACTTATAATTCAGAGATTGCATAATAAGTTAGTTTGCTATATCAATGCCTTATTATTTTACCGTTAAATTAATTTAGTAGGAATAATACAAAATTTTAGGAACCACCGATTAGCTCTCTTCCTATTTTAAGTTTCATCAACAAACTTCCTAAGATTAATGAAATTGTCATAGAACTCACAAATGCCAATGAAATAGCTAGTATAATTGGTAGATTTTGCACAAAGAGGAATGTGAAAAATATTTTTAATAATGGTTCGTGAATGAGGTATAAATAGTAACTATTGTGATTTATAAATGAAATTGTTGGTTTAATTTTTTGTACTAAGTTATCATGTTTTGTTATGATCACATTTAAAAACCCATATATAAAAAATAAAGACAAAATACTTAAAACTAGTAGTACTTGATTTATGGAAAATTGAATATACTTATTGTCAAAGAATTTTATTGAACAAAAGTAAATTACAAATAACACCAAATGTGTTAAAAATATACATAACACTTTTCCCTTCAAAAAACTTAATATAACTGTTGAATTTTTGTTGAATAGATTGCCTAATTGAAAAAAGATAAAATACCTAGCCACTAGACCTAAAGGCTGTAAATGAAAATAATTAAGCGGTAGTACAATAAGATATAAGAAAACACCGAGAATGATGCTAAAAACATAATGCTTACATAAGTACGTTTCAAATTTATAATATAACAGAAACATTACGAACATCATTAAAAGAAACCACAGGTGTCCGGCTCCAACCCATAGATGTGACAAGAATGATAATACCGAATTATAATCTAAAAATACCCAAATGTAAAATGGAGCAAGAATTAAATAAGGTACAATTAATCTCCTAGATTTTTTTTCAAATAAAATTTTAAAACTGGAATACTTGTTGTAATTATTTCGTAAAAAGAAATAAATATAACCTGAAATAAATACAAATAGAGGCATAGAAATAGTAGATGTATATCTACCAATGAAATCTGCAATAATATTGTATTCATAATATTTACTTACATCCCAACTATTTCGAAAAGGAGAAAAGGAATGTCTAAGAACAACTAATGTTATACCAACTGCTCTTAACAAATTCATATGACTTAAATCTTTTTTTAACATTTAGCGTAATTTTTATTTTTCTAATTAATGTCTTAAAAAAGTTAAGAATGTAAGTAATATTACTATGTTTTAGGATTACTTTCCTATAGAAGAATATTCAAAGCCAATCTTTTTCATTTCAACGGGATCTAATATGTTTCTACCATCAAAAATAAATGCAGGCTTTTTCATTTGGCTATAAATTTTTTGCCAATCATATGTTTTAAACTCATCCCATTCAGTCATAATAGCAACTGCATGAGCATCCTTTGTTACTTCGTATGGATCATTGTAAGATTTAACCAAATCGTTATTTTCAGCTTCAGATCTAGTGTTTAAATAATTCAGATCCACTTGAACCTTTTCTCCGTTTACCTTTGGATCATAAACAGCTATATTAGCTTGTTCGCTTAACAAATGATCTGCTACATAAATGGCTGCTGATTCTCTAGTGTCATTAGTGTCCTTTTTAAAAGCCCAACCTAACATTGCAATCTTTTTACCAGAAACTGTATTATATAAAGTACTAATCAAGTTATCAGAAAAACGACGTTTTTGATGATCATTTAATATAATTACCTGCTCCCAATAATCAGCAACAGCTTGTAAGTTATAGCTTCTTGCAATGTAGACTAAATTTAAAATATCTTTTTGAAAACAAGATCCTCCAAATCCAATAGAAGCATTTAAGAATTTAGGTCCAATTCGAGAATCCATCCCAATTGCTTTAGCAACTTCGTTAACATTAGCCTCTGTATGTTCACATAATTCAGAAATAGCATTAATTGAAGAAATACGTTGTGCTAAAAATGCATTCGCTGTTAATTTAGATAATTCTGAAGACCAAACATTTGTTCTTAAAATACGATCTTGAGAAACCCAACTTCCATAAACATTGGCTAAACTTTCAATGGCTTCTTCTGACTCTCCTCCAATTAATACGCGATCAGGATTAAGTAAATCTTGAACGGCTGTTCCTTCGGCTAAGAATTCAGGATTAGATAAAATACTAAACTTAACGTCTTTACCAGTATTATGTAATATACTCTTTATTGCTTGCGCTGTTCTTACAGGTAATGTAGATTTTTCTACAACAATTTTATCGGTAGTCGCAACTTCCGCAATATTTCTTGCACATAATTCAACATACTTTAAATCTGCAGCCATACCTTTTCCTTTACCATAAGTTTTGGTAGGTGTGTTTACAGAAATGAAAATCATTTCAGATTCTTTTATAGTTTTATCTATTTCCGTTGTAAAGAATAAATTTTTACCTCTTGTTTCTTCAACGATTTCTGCTAAACCAGGCTCATAAATAGGCAGTTTAGAAACATCTTTATCATTCCAAGCTGCGATACGCTCAGCATTGATATCAACAATAGTAACTTTTATATTTGGATTCTTTTTTGCAATGACTGCCATTGTAGGACCTCCTACATAACCAGCTCCGATACAACAAATATTTGTTATTTTCATTATTTAAAGTTTATTTAGACTTGAGTTAATTGTCGTAAAAGACAACAAATTTGATTGAAATTATTTTATTTGCGCAATATAATATATAAAGAACACTTTTTTACGATAAGTATCCACCTAAACATAGATTTCGTGACCTTTTAATAATAATAAAATCCTATTTATAATAATTTTTAAACCAATCAATGAAAGACTTAACACCATGTTTTATAGATGTGTTAGGTCTGTAATCATAATCTTTTATTAATTCATCTACATCTGCCCAAGTTCTTTCTACATCACCAGGTTGCATTTCCATCATGTTTTTGGTTGCAACTTTATTTAAGTTAATTTCAATTTCTTTTATAAAATCTAAAAGTTTTACAGAATCATTATTTCCAATATTATAGACTTTATATAATTCTTTTGAAGCAATTCTTTCGGTTGTAGATTTTTCTATTATTCTCACAACGCCTTCAACTATATCATCAATAAAAGTAAAATCTCTTTCCATGTTTCCATGGTTAAATACTTTTATAGGCTTATCATTAACAATTGCATCTGTAAATAAAAACATCGCCATGTCAGGTCTTCCCCAAGGTCCGTAAACTGTAAAAAACCTTAAACCAGTAGTTGGTATTTTAAACAAATGACTGTAGGTATGTGCCATTAATTCATTACTTTTTTTAGTAGCAGCATAGAGGCTAATTGGGTGATCTACGTTGTCGTCAGTGGAAAATGGAATTTTTTTGTTCATTCCATAAACACTAGAACTACTTGCATATACTAAGTGTTTAATAGCATTGTTTCTACAGCATTCTAAAATATTTAAGAATCCAACCAAGTTAGAATCTACATACGTTTCTGGGTTTTCTAAACTATATCTTACACCTGCTTGGGCTGCTAAATTACAAACGATTTCAAATTCTTCGCTCTCAAATAGCTTAGGAAGTTTAATACGATCTTCAAGATTCATTCTAACAAATGTAAAATTGGTAGAATTACTTTTACAAATACTATTAAATTCTTCAGCCTCAGTTTTGTCTATACCTAACTCTTTAAGTCTATCATATTTTAAATTAACATCATAATAATCGTTAACATTATCTAAACCAACCACTTGATGACCTTTAGATAAAAGTATTTTTGATACATAAAATCCTATAAAACCTGCTGCTCCTGTTACTAATACTTTCATGATAAAATAATTTTACAATTTTAAAGAGGGATGTCAAATATTAAAATTTTGTGTGATACCTCTAAATTTTATGGTAATCAATTTCAACAAATTAGATGTTTGTATACTTAATATCGAGGATTGTCGCTATTGAGTCACAATTTTTAATTTTCAACTCCATTTCGCGCTCTTTGTAGGCATTATCTATAAAATAGACTTTACAAGAATCTAATTTTGTCTTGCTTTTAGAAAAATTAACACTCCCAAATTTTATTAAATCAACAACTGTGGTTGAGTCGATTTTATTATCATTTATAAATTTTGAAGCATCAGAAGTGTAGTTAATAGATTTTGAACTGATATTTTTTACCGTTCTAGCATTTGGACTATAATCGCAAGATGCATCTTTACCGTTTAAAAAAAACATTAATAGAATTAATCCTATTGCAAATCCGCCTAGATAATAGCCTAATCGATTTATAAATTTCATAGATAAATAAAATGTTCTGTCAGTAGACTAGAAGAAGTCAACTAAATTTTAAAAGATTAATAAATTAGCATCGTTGTAATCTAAACCAAACCATTCTGCTACTGATTTATTAGTTAAAATGCCGTGGTAAAAGTACAACCCATTTTTTAAACCTCTATCAAATCTTAAGGCATTTTCTATGCCTCCATATTCTCCAATTTCTAATAGGTATGGCGTAAAGATATTACTTATTGAAACTGAAGCAGTTCTTGAATATCTTGCAGGAATATTTGGTACACAATAATGTATTACGCCATTATGCTCAAAAGTAGGCTTATCGTGAGTGGTAACTTCACTAGTTTCGAAACATCCTCCCATATCTATACTGACATCTATAACAACGGAGCCATTTTTCATGTGGTTTAGCATACTTTCGGTTATTACAATAGGTGCTCTATTAACTCCTCTAACAGCGCCAATGGCTACATCGCAACGTTTAAGTGCTTTTATGAGGTTTTTAGGTTGCATTGTTGATGTATAGATAGTGCGACCTAAATTATTTTGAAGTCGTCGCAATCTTGTAATAGAACTATCAAAAACTTTAATATTGGCTCCTAAACCAATAGCTGAACGCGCTGCGAATTCGCCAACAGTACCAGCACCTAATATGACCACTTCGGTAGGAGGAACGCCATTAATATTACCCATCATTAAACCATTTCCTCCATTTACGTTAGATAATAATTCAGATGCAATTAATATAGATGCCGTTCCGGCAATTTCACTCAAAGAACTCACTGCTGGATATGCGCCATCATCATCCTTTATATATTCAAAAGCTAAAGCTGTGATTCTTTTTTTTGCAAGAGCTTCAAAATAAGACTTTTCTTGAGTTTTAATTTGAAGTGCAGAAATTAATAAGGTTTGAGGGTTAATTAATTTAATTTCATCTAATGAAGGAGGTTCAACTTTGAGGATGATAGGGCAGGAGTACACTTTTTCTGTATCCTTTGTAACTTCTGCGCCTGCTTCGCTATAATTTTTATCTTTAAAATTAGCACCTTCACCAGCACCAGATTCTAATAAAACACGATGGCCGTTTGCTGTTAAAGCTGAGACCGCATCTGGAGTTAAGCAAACTCTGCGCTCTTGAAAATGTGCTTCTTTGGGAATGCCTATAAAAAGCTCACCTTTTTGCTTTAATATTTCTAAGGTTTCCTCTTGAGGTAATAATTGGGCTTTAGTAAAGGGAGATAAAGATATACTCATTGAGTCAGTTAATTTATATAGTAATGCAATATAACGAAACGTTATAAATATTACTAAAATTAATCTAACCTTAAATTATTTATAATTTTTGAATATTAATTGAAAGTGAATTTTAAAAATATTGTTTAACCTTGCTCCAAACGCCTTTAGGTTTTATCATAAACTCGGCTTCCATTTCTTCTAGTGTTTTATTAGACATGTTTATTTTGTTAAACATTTTGGCTCTAATTAAATATATTGAAGGCACTACAATGACTAAAACGGGTAACAATATTAAAATTTGATTTTCATCTGTATTTTCGAGTTCGGCGTGATAGCTAGTAATTATTTGAAACGAATACATAACAATCGGTACAAGTAGAGCGTGATACCACCAATGTTTACAAGTAAAAAACCAAATAAACATTAAAATAAGAGGAACTACTTTACCTGTGTAAACCCACATGGCATATTGAGCAGATTCCCAAAAACCGCTTTCGTATGTACCCAAAAAAGTGTCCCAAACAGCTGTATCTGGAACACTTTCGTGTAATAAATATAATAATGGAGTAGAACTAATAAAAGTAGCAATAATAGTACCTAGTATTGCTGTTCTACTTAAATTATTATTAACCCCATTTAACGAGTTTTCTTTTCTTTTTTTCGATTTTTGTTGTAGTCTGTCCATCTAAATCAATAATGTTTGTAGCTTGTACAGTAAATAACATTCCACCGAAAATAGCAATTGCTAGTACTAGGTTTTTTTTAGTTTTCATAATAAAAGGGATTTAATTAATTAATACTTCAAAAATAAAAGCATTATCAAGTGCTTACAAATTTAAAGTAGTTAAAATCCGATAGATTATGGGGTATTAGTTACGGTTTTACCGTAATACTAGTAGGTTTCTGTAGGAATTATTCTATAAGTAAAATTATAGATTTACTGTTTTCATAGCTAACTTATGGGTTAAATGTTTGTCGTTTATTGTTAATTTGAGGGATCTTTTATTATTTTCAATGTCAGTGATAGTAACGGTTTGAGAGTTATCAGGTATTAATTCTTCAATGCGCTCTGGCCATTCCATAAATAACCATGAATCACTACTTAAATAATCTTCTATTCCAAAATTGTATGCTTCTTCAATAGAATTTATTCTGTAAAAGTCAAAATGGTAAATTTTATCGTCAGGTATAGTGTATTCATTTACAATAGAGAAGGTTGGGCTCGTGGCAACATCATCACTTTGCATCGCTTTAAGCAGTGCATTAATAAATGTTGTTTTACCAGCTCCCATACTACCACTAAATAGTATTATCTTAGAATCTAAATGCTCTAATATACTAGCAGCAATTGCGTCGATATCCTTTAAATAATATGTGAACTTTATTGTTTCCACTAAATTTTAAAATAATTTAACGATACAAGGGTAAGAAAAATATTTTGGATAACCTAAAAAAAAGCGTATTTCATCGATTAATTTTGCATTTTAAGGATTATTCTTTCAGTGTTTTAAAGAATTATTCAAGACAATGTCTTTAATTTACTTAATCATTTAAAGAATAATTTTTCTATTTAGGCTCCATAACAACAAAAGGAATAACCATCTCTTCTAAAGAAACACCTCCATGTTGATAAGTGTTCCTGTAATAACTTACGTAATGATTAAAGTTATTAGGATAAGCTAAAAACATATCTCCTTTTGCAAATATAAATGAGCTACTCATAGTTAATGAAGGCAAGTGAACGGATTTTGGATTTTTAACGGCTAATACATCCTTATCTTGGTAGGTTAAACTTCTACCCGTTTTGTAACGTAGGTTTAAACTGGTATCTCTATCACCAATAACTTTTGAAGGTGCTTTTACATTTATTGTTCCGTGATCTGTAGTTAAGATTAATTTAAAACCTAGCTGCTGAGATAGCTGAATCATTTCTAATAAAGGCGAATTTTTAAACCAACTAACCGTAAGTGATCGATAAGCTTTATCATTTGATGCCAATTCTTTAACAACTTCCATTTCTGTTTTAGAATGCGACAGCATATCTACAAAATTGTATACAATTACATTAAGATCATTATCTTTTAAGGATCTAAAATTTTCAACTAATTTTTTTCCAGCTTTTAGATTTGTGATTTTATGATATGTATGCTTTAAATTCCCAAGACCGAGACGTTTTAATTGTTCTCTTAGAAAATCGCCTTCGTGCATGTTTTTACCACCTTCATCAGTATCGTTTTTCCAATATTGAGGAAATAAGCTTTCCATATCCGCAGGCATTAAGCCTGAAAAAATGGCATTTCTTGCATATTGTGTAGCTGTCGGCAGAATGCTATAAAATGCTAATTCTGATGCTTTTTTGTAATAATTATTAACTATTGGTTCAAATGCTTTCCATTGATCGTAACGTAAATTATCAATTACTACCAAAACTGTTGGTTGTTTATCACTGAGTTCTGGGACTACTTTATCTTTAAATAAGGTATGAGACATTACAGGTGCATCAGTATTGGGCAGAAACCAATCTTCGTAATTTTTTTCGATAAATTTTCCAAACTGATTGTTCGCCTCTGTTTTTTGAGATTCTAAAATATCAGTCATTCCAACATCTTCAATTCCTTCCAGTTGTAATTCCCAGTAAATCAGTTTTTGATATAAATCCACCCATTCTTCATAAGAATTAACCATTGACAAATCCATAGCAATCTTTCTAAATTCTTGCTGGTAATTAGATGTTGTCTTTTCAGAAACTAAACGCGAGTGGTCTAAATTCTTTTTTAAACTCAATAAAATTTGATTAGGGTTAACAGGTTTTATTAAATAATCAGCTATTTTATTTCCAATAGCTTCTTCCATAATATATTCCTCCTCGCTTTTGGTAATCATTACAATTGGTAAATTGGCACGTCTTTCTTTAATTTCGTTTAAAGTTTCTAATCCAGTAAGTCCTGGCATATTCTCATCTAAAAAGACAATATCGAAATTAGTATCATTTATTATTTCTAAAGCTTCAGTTCCACTTTGGCATTTAGTCACTACGTAACCTTTCTGTTCTAAAAAAATAATATGTGGCTTTAATAAATCGATTTCATCGTCAACCCAGAGAATATTTATCATGTTATGGTATATTTGTTTATTATTAATAATGATTTAATTATTTGCTTGCTGAATACATGTTTTTGTCAGCCTGAACTCGTTTCAGGATCTAACAATGTAATTATCAATTTTTAAATATGTGATTCTGATATATATTCAGAACGACAAAGCAAAAATCTAGCAACAAACGACTAGCAATAAAAACTATAATTTTGCCTACAAAAAATAAGCTTAAAATCTTTAACGACCCAATTTACGGATTTATTACTATTCCTAATTCGTTAATCTTTGATATTATTCAGCATAAATATTTTCAACGATTAAGAAGAATCAGTCAAATGGGTTTATCATATTTGGTATATCCAGGTGCTCATCATACACGTTTTCACCATGCTTTGGGCTGCATGCATTTAATGCAAAAAGCTATCAATGTGCTTCGTTTTAAAGGAGTTATAATTTCTGGTGAAGAAGAAAATGGTTTGCTAGTAGCAATTCTCTTACATGATATTGGTCATGGACCATTTTCTCATGCCATGGAACATAGTATTGTAAATGATGTCTCTCACGAGGAAATTTCGTTGCGATTTATGGAAAAACTTAATACAGAGTTTAACGGAAGTTTAACGTTAGCCATTTCTATTTTTAAAGGAGAATATCCACGTCAATTTATGTGCGAGCTTATTTCTAGTCAATTGGATATGGATAGAGCAGATTATTTAAAACGTGATAGCTTTTACACTGGTGTTGCAGAAGGGAATATAAATAGTGAACGATTAATAACGATGCTTAATGTAGTTAATGATCAATTAGTCGTTGAGGAAAAAGGTATTTTAAGTGTAGAAAAGTTCTTAATTGCGAGACGTTTTATGTATTGGCAAGTTTATATGCACAAAACTGGTGTTGTTGCAGAGCAATTGTTAATGAGTGTTTTAAAACGTGCTAAAGAATTGGTGCAGCAAGGCGAAAAACTAAACTGTAGTGATGCGCTGTTTTATTTTCTGTTTTCGGAGATAAATGCAGATAGTTTTACAAATGAAACATTACAAGTTTTTTCAAAACTAGACGATTATGATATCGTTGCGGCTTTAAAAGAATGGCAAAACCACAAAGATTTTGTGTTGAGTAATCTTTGTCAAATGATATTAGAGAGAAATTTACTGAAGGTAAAGTTGAAAAATAAAGCCATTAAATCTTCGGAATTAGCAAGCCATACAGAAGCTTTAATGCAAAAACATAATATTACTGAGCAAGAAGCTAATTACTTCGTTTTTCACGGAGAGCTTACAAATCAAGCTTATCAGAATAAGTTTCAAAAAATTAACATCCTATTTAAATCAGGAAAGATAAAGGATATCGTTAAAGCATCAGACCAATTAAACTTAAAAGCACTAAGTAAACCGATAACTAAATATTATATGTGCTATCCTAAAAAGAAAATGTAATCCTTTTTTTCTATTTTTGTGAAAATCAATCAAGACTATAAAAATAAATAATTGAAATTTACAGCAGAACAAATCGCAGGTATTTTAGAAGGTACTGTTGTTGGTAATCCTAATATAGAGGTTTCTAAACTATCTAAGATAGAAGAAGGAACTGAGGGGTCACTTACCTTTTTATCTAATTTAAAATACACACCTTATATATATACAACTGAAGCCTCTATTACAATTGTAAATACAGATTTTAAACCTGATAAACCAATTTCTACTACTTTAATAAAAGTGGAAGACGCTTATGAAGGTTTTTCAAAATTATTAGAGTACTATAATCAAATTAAACTTAATAAAACAGGTATAGAACAGCCTAGTTTTATTTCTGATTCAGTGAGTCGAGGTAATAATATTTATGTTGGTGCTTTTGCGTATATTGGTAATAATGTACAATTAGGAGATAATGTGAAGATTTTCCCAAATGCTTATATTGGTGACAATGTGGTATTAGGAGAAAACTCAATTGTTTTTTCAGGAGGAAAAGTTTATTCAGATTGTATTATTGGAAGTAACTGCGTTATTAATTCTGGTGCTATTATAGGAGCAGATGGTTTTGGTTTTGCGCCTACAAAGGATGGTGGTTATGCCAAAATTCCTCAAATAGGTAACGTTATTTTAGAAGATTATGTAGATGTAGGAGCTGGTACCACTATAGATAGAGCAACAATGGGTTCTACAATTATAAGAGCTGGTGTAAAACTAGATAATCAAATTCAGATTGCGCATAACGTTGAAGTTGGAAAAAATACCGTAATTGCAGCGCAAACAGGTGTTGCTGGTTCTTCAAAAATCGGAGAGAATTGCCAAATTGGAGGTCAAGTAGGTATTGCTGGCCATTTAGTAATTGGTAATAATGTAAAAGTACAGGCTCAATCTGGTATTGGTAGAAATGTAAAGGATAACGAAATATTACAAGGATCGCCTTCATTTGGCTATTCTGATTGGAATAAATCTTACGTGTATTTTAAAAATTTACCTAAGCTTGCAAAAACTATTAATGAATTAGAAAAAAAAGTAGATGGCAATAATTAAAACAGATATAAAACAAAAAACCATTGAAAAAGAAGTAACACTACAAGGTGTAGGTCTTCATACTGGTGCTGATGTTAAATTAGTATTTAAACCTGGAGCAGAAAACTCGGGTTTTGTATTTGTGCGTGTGGATTTAGAAGGAAGTCCAAAAATGCAGGCAGATGCTAATTATGTAACAAGTACACAACGCGGAACTTGTTTAGAAAGAAATGGTGTTACAATTCAAACTTGCGAGCATGTTTTAGCGGCATTAGTTGGGTTAGATATTGATAATGCTATAATTGAATTAGATGCTTCAGAGCCACCAATTATGGATGGATCTTCAAAGTTTTTTGTTGAAGCTATTGAAGAAGCAGGTATTGCAGAACAAGATGCTTTTAGAGAAGTTTATGAAGTAACACAAGTAGTCTCTTATACAGATGAAGAAACAGGTAGTGAGATTATTTTAATGCCATCTAGTGCATATCAAATTACTACAATGGTAGATTTTGGGACCAAAGTTTTAGGAACTCAAAATGCAACGTTGAACAAAGTTTCAGATTTTAAAACTGAAATTGCAGATGCTAGAACCTTTAGTTTTCTGCATGAAATTGAAATGCTCTTAGAACATGGATTAATAAAAGGTGGTGATTTAAACAATGCTATTGTTTATGTAGATAAAGAATTATCTCCAGAAACCATGGAAAAATTAAGAGTAGCATTTAATAAAGACAATATAGCTGTTAAACCAAACGGAATTTTAGATAATCTAACACTTCATCATCCTAACGAAGCTGCTCGTCATAAACTATTAGATGTTTTAGGCGATTTAGCTTTAATTGGCACTCGTATAAGGGGTAAAGTTATAGCAAATAAACCCGGACATTTTGTAAATACCCAATTTGCTAAAAAGATGTCTAAGCTCATTAAAAACGAAAGACGTAATAATGTACCACAAGTAGATTTGAATTCTCAACCCTTGATGGATGTGAATCAAATAATGGATATGTTACCTCATAGACAACCGTTTTTATTGTTAGATAAAGTATATGAGTTATCTGACAACCATGTCATTGGTATGAAAAATGTAACTATGAACGAAGAGTTCTTTAGAGGTCATTTTCCAGGAGCACCAGTAATGCCAGGTGTTTTAATCGTAGAAGCGATGGCACAAACAGGTGGGATTTTAGTACTAAGCACGGTTCCTGATCCTGAAAATTATCTAACATTTTTCATGAAAATGGATAACGTAAAGTTTAAACAAAAAGTAGTGCCTGGTGATACTTTAATATTTAAGTGTTCGTTAATAACGCCAATTAGAAGAGGAATTTGCCATATGCAAGGTTATGCATACGCAAATGGTAAATTATGTGCAGAAGCAGAGCTAATGGCACAAATATCAAAAGTTAAATAAAACATTACTTTATTAATTAGTATTAAAATAATTTTAAAGGCTATTGCATTTTAATTGCCTTATTAAAATAAAAAGAAAACAAATGAACCAACCGTTAGCATACGTGCATCCTGGTGCAAAAATCGCAAAGAATGTCGTTATAGAACCTTTTACTACAATACATAACAATGTTAAGATTGGTGAAGGTACTTGGATTGGAAGTAATGTAACCATTATGGAAGGTGCTCGTATAGGAAAAAATTGTAATATTTTTCCGGGAGCAGTAATCTCTGCAGTTCCTCAAGATTTAAAATATAATGACGAGGATACCACAGTAGAAATTGGTAATAATGTTACTATTAGAGAATGTGTTACTATAAATAGAGGAACAACAGACCGAATGAAAACTGTTATTGGTGATAATTGTTTAATTATGGCGTATTGTCACATTGCTCATGATTGTATAGTTGGTAATAATTGTATTTTTTCTAATAATAGCACACTTGCAGGACATATTACTGTTGGTGATTATGTTATTTTGGCTGGTATGACAGCTGTACATCAATTTTGTTCAATAGGTAATCATGCTTTTGTAACAGGTGGATCATTAGTACGTAAAGATGTTCCTCCTTATGTTAAGGCAGCTCGTGAACCTTTATCTTATGTTGGAATAAATTCTGTAGGATTAAGACGAAGAGGTTATAGTACAGAAAAAATTAGAGAAATTCAGAATATATACAGAATGCTCTATCAAAAAAATTATAATAATACACAAGCGTCAGATTTAATTGAAGCAGAAATGGAAGCAACTCCAGAGCGTGATGAAATACTACAATTTATTAAGAATTCTCATCGTGGAATTATGAAAGGGTATTTTAAATCCAATTAATACGCATCATCAATAAACTAATAATTAAAGATTAAATAAATAAAATAATGGCTACTACTTCAGATATAAGAAACGGACTTTGTCTTAAATACAATAATGACATTTATAAAATTATAGAATTTTTACATGTAAAACCTGGTAAAGGACCAGCATTTGTAAGAACTAAAATGAAGAGTGTAACTACAGGTAAGGTATTAGATAATACATTTTCTGCAGGTCATAAAATAGAAGATATTCGAGTAGAAACTCATAAGTTTCAATACCTCTATAATGATGGTGAATTTTACCATTTTATGAATGAAGCAGATTACACTCAAATTAGATTATTAGAATCGGCTTTAGACAGACCAGATTTAATGAAAGAAGGTGAAGTTGTTACCATTCAAATCAACACAGAAGACAATATGCCACTTTCGGTAGAATTACCGGCTTCTGTTGTATTAGAAATTACGGCTACAGAACCTGGCGTAAAAGGTAATACTGCCACTAATGCTACAAAACCAGCAACTGTAGAGTCTGGTGCAATTGTAAACGTTCCTTTGTTTATCAATGAAGGCGATAAAATTAAAGTAGAAACTGCAAAAGGTACTTATAAAGAACGTATTAAAGAATAGGTCTTATCTGTTCTTGTATCCATCTAATTTATAAAACATTTAGCCATTGAAGTTTCCTTTTCCACATACCTTGAAACAAATAGCAACTTTAATTAATTGCGAATTTAAAGGTTCAGAAGATTTTGAAATATTAGGCATTAATGAAATTCATGTGGTAGAACCAGGTGATATTGTTTTTGTAGATCATCCAAAATATTATGACAAAGCATTAGAATCTGCAGCCACAATTGTGCTTATTAACAAGGATGTTGAATGTCCGGAAGGTAAAGCGCTTTTAATTTCAGACGATCCTTTTAGAGATTTTAATAAAATTACAGCACATTTTAAGCCATTTAAAAAGGCAAATTCAACAATTGCGGAAGATGCTAAAATTGATGAAGGAACTATTATTCAACCTAACTGTTTTATAGGAAACAATGTTTCTATAGGAAAGAATTGCATAATACATGCTAATGTTAGTATTTATGATGATAGCGTTATAGGTGATAATGTTACCATACATGCAGGAAGCGTTTTAGGAGCAAGTGCGTTTTATTACAAAAACAGACCAGAAGGCTATGACCAATTACTGTCTGGAGGACGTGTCATTATTGAAGATCATGTAGATATTGGTGCACTTTGTACTATAGATAGAGGCGTTACAGGAGACACTACTATTGGTGAAGGATCAAAATTAGATAATCATATTCAAATTGGTCATGATACCGTTTTGGGAAAAAAATGTTTAATAGCTTCACATACAGCTATTGCAGGCTGTGTTGTTGTAGAAGACAATGTCACAATTTGGGGACAGGTTGGTGTTAAAAGCGGAATTACAATTGCAAAAGGAACGGTTTTATTTGCGCAATCTGGTTTAGGGCACTCTACAGATGAAGGCAAAACATATTTTGGTTCACCTGCAATTGATGCAAGAGCATTTTTTAAAGAACGTGCTTATATTAAAAAAATACCTGAAATTCTTCAAAAAATAAAAAATCTATAATGTCAGCAAAGGATATTGTTAAAGCATTCTATGAATCTGATATCGCTAATGATGTAGATATTGTTTCAAAATATTTTCATAAAGAATGTGAGTTACACTGGACGAGTAGTCAAGGGTTTGATTTACTAGGCAATAAAGAATTAGAACTTTTTTTTAAAGGCACGAGGCAATCTTTTGAAAGCGTTCGTTTTGAATTCACGCATTTTATTGAGGCCAATAACTTTGTAACAACACGTCATACATTGTTTGGATTTACAATTGAAGAACCTGAAATTGAATCTATTATTGCTCATTTTACAGCAATTTGGGAAGTGAAAGAAGGCAAATTATTTAGAGGTTACGAAATCAGTCATCAAGCTAATGAAAATGATATGACAAGTATGGCTTCATATAAAGAAATAAAATTATAAAAGAGGTCGCATTTGCGTTTTAAATCTCTTATTTTTGTTACAGTAATTATAAAACTAAAAATAGATATAACCAATGAGTGTTTTAGTAAACAAGAATTCTAACATAATTGTTCAAGGTTTTACAGGTAGTGAAGGTACTTTTCATGCTGAACAAATGATTGAATATGGTACAAACGTTGTAGGAGGTGTAACTCCAGGGAAAGGTGGTAAAACACATTTAGACAAACCTGTTTTTAATACAGTTGCAGAAGCTGTAGAAAAAGTAGCTGCTGATACCACAATTATCTTTGTACCACCAGCATTTGCTGCAGATGCAATTATGGAAGCTGCAGATGCAGGTATTAAAGTAATCATCACAATTACTGAAGGTATTCCTGTTGCAGATATGATTAAAGCTTCAAATTATATTAAAAATAAAGAATGTCGTTTAATTGGTCCTAACTGCCCAGGAGTAATTACACCAGGAGAAGCGAAAGTTGGTATTATGCCAGGTTTTGTATTTAAATCAGGAAATGTAGGTATTGTTTCTAAATCAGGAACTTTAACTTATGAAGCAGCTGACCAAGTAGTAAAACAAGGTTTAGGAATTACAACTGCTATTGGTATTGGTGGTGATCCAATCATTGGTACAACGACAAAAGAAGCTGTTGAGTTATTAATTAACGATCCAGAAACTGAAGCTGTTGTGATGATAGGTGAAATAGGAGGACAGTTAGAAGCTGATGCTGCAAATTGGTATAAAAAGAGTGGAAGTAAAAAACCAGTTATTGGTTTTATTGCTGGTGAAACTGCTCCTGCTGGTCGTACAATGGGACATGCTGGTGCTATTGTTGGTGGTAGTGATGATACTGCTCAAGCAAAAAAGGCCATCATGAGAGAATGTGGAATTCACGTTGTAGATTCTCCGGCTGAAATAGGTAAAAAAGTTGCTGAAGTTTTAGGCTAAACTTCTGTTAAAATATTTTTAAAAACTTCACGTTATTAATCCATTAGCTATATTTATAGCTGATGGATTTTTTTATGCCATCAATTCACAATTACTAATCAATTAATTAATCAAAAAAATGAAAATCACTAAGACACTAATGCTGTTGCTATTGGTTTCTATCATTTTTGGTTGTAAAACCGAAACTGATTCAAAGAAACAAGGTTACACAATTGAAAATCATGAAGACAGTAATGGTTTTAATTATGAAACAGTTAGCAACGACCCAACAGGTTTAAGACTCTACACCTTAGACAACGGACTAAAAGTTTATTTAGGTAAAAATGACGAAGAACCTAAAATTCAAACACTCGTTGCGGTTAGAGCTGGTTCTACCTATGATCCTGCAGATAACACAGGTTTGGCACACTACTTAGAACATATGGTATTTAAAGGTACGGATAAGTTTGGCACTACAAATTACGAGGAAGAATCTAAGTTAATTAAACAGATTTCTGATTTATACGAAGAACATAAAGCAGAAAAAGACCCTGAGAAGAAAACAGAAATTTACAAGAAAATAGATGAAATCTCACTAGAAGCATCAAAACTTTCTATCGCTAATGAATATGATAAAATGTCAACTTCATTAGGTGCCGAAGGTACAAATGCATTTACATCAAACGAGCAAACTGTTTATGTAAATAAAATCCCGTCTAATGAAATTGATAAATGGTTAAAAATTGAAAGCGAGCGTTTTAGTAAATTAGTTCTACGTTTATTTCACACAGAATTAGAAGCTGTTTATGAGGAATTTAACAGAGGACAAGATAGCGATGGACGTAAGCAATATTTTGCAACGCTTGAAGGTTTGTTTCCAACACATCCTTATGGTACGCAATCTACAATAGGTATTTCTGAGCATTTAAAAAACCCTTCAATGGAAGCTATTAACGCTTACTTTGATAAATATTATGTGCCAAACAACATGGCTGTAATAATGGTTGGTGACCTAGATTTTGATACAACTATTAAAAAAGTGAATGATGCTTTTGGAAGTTATGAGAGAAAAGAAGTTGAGCACCCAACGTTCCCTGAGTTAGAACCAATTGCTGCGCCAGTTAAAAAAGAAGTTTTAGGTCCAACAGCAGAATCTATTTATGTTGCTTTTAGGTCTAAAGGAAAAGGATCAGATCATGAAGTTATTCTAAACCTCGTGGATTACATGTTAGCTAATTCTCAAGCAGGATTAATAGATTTAAATCTTAATCAAAAGCAGATGGTACAAAGAGCGTCATCATTTACAAATTTTGATAATGATTATGGTTTCCATTTACTTTATGGTTCTCCAAAAGCAAATCAATCTTTAGATGAAGTTAGAGATTTACTTTTAGATCAAGTTGAAAAAATTAAAAAAGGAGAATTTGAAGATTGGTTATTAGATGCCGTTATTAATGATATGCGTTTATCTCAAATCAGAGAATATGAAAACGGATCTGCTACAGCTTACGCTTATCTAGATGCTTTTATTGGAGAGCAAAATTGGGAAAGTCGTCTAAAGATGTTAGATGAAATGAAGAAAATTACTAAGCAAGAAGTTGTTGATTTTGCAAATTCATTTTATGGAAATAATTATGTAGAAGTACATAAACTTAAAGGAGAAGATACATCAATTGTTAAGGTTGAAAATCCAGGCATTACACCAATTGAATTAAATAAAGGCGTGGAATCTGATTTTTTAGCATCAATAAATGCTATGACTTCTCCAGATTTAAAGCCGAAATTTGTAGATTATAAATCTGAAATTAAAGAGCTTACAACAGATAACGGACTTAAATTATCTTATGTAGAAAACCCAAACAACGATATCTTTAATTTAAATATCATTTTTGATATGGGACAAGATAACGATAGAATGGTTTCTCTTGCTGCTGGTTATTTAGATTATTTAGGAACAAACACTTATACTCCAGAACAGCTAAAACAAGAATTCTACAAAATAGGAGTGAGTTACAATGTATTTTCTTCTAATGACAAAACTTATGTTGGTATTTCTGGTTTAAAAGAAAACTTAGATGCAGGTTTAAAACTATTAGAACATTTGTGGAACAATGCAGAACCAAATCAAGAAACTTACGATAAATATGTTGAAAGTATCTTAAAAGGTAGAGAAGATGGGAAAACTCAAAAAGGGAATATTTTCTGGAATGGTTTAATGAGTTACGGACAATATGGCGAAAATTCTAGACTAAGAAATATTTATTCTCAAATGGAATTAAAAGCTATAAGCCCTACAGAACTCGTAAATAAAATAAAAGAAATGCGTGCCTACAAACAACGTATATTCTACTACGGAAATGCTGTAGACGAGGCTAAAACGGCTTTAAACATACATCATAAAATACCAGAAACTTTATTAGATTATCCAGAAAAAGTTGAATATGTAAACTTAGAAACTGGTGGTAATGTTTATTTCGTAGATTATGATATGGTTCAGAGTGAAATATTATTGGTAGCCAAAGGTGAAGAATTTGATCCTAAGAAAATGGCAGCTTCACAATTGTTTAATACGTATTTTGGAAGTGGATTATCTTCAATTGTCTTTCAAGAAATTAGAGAATCTAAATCATTGGCATATTCTGCGTTTTCTAGCTACCGAATGGCAAGTGAAGCAGGTCAACCAGATTATACTACAGCGTATGTTGGTACACAAGCAAATAAATTAGAACAAGCGGTTAGTGCTATGATGGAATTAATGACTGATATGCCAGAAGCCGAAGATCAATTTAATCAAGCAAAGGAAGGCACATTAAAGAAAATTGCAGCGCAACGTATAACAAAATCAAATATTTTTTGGACTTATGAAAGATTGCAAAAAAGAGGTATTGATAATGATAACAGAGAAGAGATCTATAATGCTATAAAAAACATGACCATGGATGACCTGAAAACTTTCTTTAATGAGAATATAAAAGGTGCAGAATATAATGTAATGGTTATAGGTAACAAGAAAGACATGGATTTTGATGCCTTGAGTAAATTAGGAACAATTAAAGAATTAGATATTGATTATTTATTTAATTATAATCAATCCGAAGAGCTGAAGCAATAAGCTTATAAGTAAGCTTAAACTAAACCTCATATTGATATAAAAATATGAGGTTTTTTTTATGTCGCACAACTAGTTATTGGTATATTTGAATTGAAGTGAAAAGTATGTTATATAATTAGAAGGCGTATTATTTTTCATTTTAGATTAAACACATATAAACTAAATATATAGTATGAAACTTTTAGAAGGAAAAACGGCTATAATTACTGGAGCTAGTAGAGGAATTGGTAAAGGCATAGCAGAAGTATTTGCTGATCATGGTGCCAATGTAGCATTTACATATAGTTCTTCAGTTGAAGCAGCTAATGCGTTAGAAAAGGAATTAAACTCTAAAGGCATCAAAGCTAAAGGCTATCAAAGTAATGCTGCAAATTATGACGATGCTCAGAAATTAGTAGCAGATGTTTTAGAGGAATTTGGAACTATTGATATCCTTATTAATAATGCAGGTATTACAAAAGATAATCTATTAATGAGAATGGGAGAGGAAGACTTTGACAAAGTGATTGAAGTTAACCTTAAATCTGTTTTTAACATGACTAAAGCGGTACAACGTACCATGTTGAAACAACGCAAAGGCTCTATTATTAATATGAGTTCTGTTGTTGGTGTAAAAGGTAATGCAGGCCAAACAAATTACGCGGCTTCTAAAGCTGGAATTATTGGTTTTTCTAAGTCTGTTGCATTAGAATTAGGTTCTAGAAATATTAGAAGCAACGTCATTGCGCCAGGTTTTATTGAGACTGAAATGACTGCAAAATTAGATGAAGAAACTGTTAAAGGTTGGAGAGCAGGTATTCCATTAAAAAGAGGTGGAACACCAGAAGATATTGCTAATGCATGTGTCTTTTTAGCTAGCGACTTAAGTGCCTATGTTACGGGACAGACTTTAAACGTAGATGGAGGAATGCTTACTTAATTTTTTACTCTATTAATATTATAAAAGAAAACAGCGCTATTATGCGCTGTTTTTTATTTCTTGAAATATTATTTTATTCAAAAAAACTAAATATTTAATCGGCTATAAACCATCGATTTGTAGCTTTCTCCAATAGGAATTCTTTCGTCTTTAATAACGATTCTATTCTTTTGAACTGATGTAATTTTATTCACATTTACAATAAAGGAACGATGCACTCTTATAAAAGTATTCTCTGGTAATTTATCTTGAATTTCTTTAAAACTCATTAGCGTTAATATAGGTTTTGAAGCTTCGGAATGAATTTTTAAATAATCTTTAAGTCCTTGAATAAGATTAATGGCTTTGATGTCTATTTTCAGGTTTTCGTATTCAGACTTAACAAAAATGAAATCATCCTCTAAAATAGAAGTTGTTTCGCCACCTGCAGAAGATACATTAAAGGACGAGCTCACGTCATTAAGTTTAATCATTTCTTTAACTCTATTTACGGCTTTTAAAAAACGAGGAAACGGAATAGGTTTAACCAAATAATCTACCGCGTTTAAATCAAAACCTTCTAAAGCATATTCCGGATAAGCTGTTGTAAAAATAAAATACGGGACTTTTCCTTCTATAGATTTTATGAGTTCTATACCAGAAATGTTAGGCATTTCTATATCAGAAAACACCAAGTCAATACTGTTATTATTAATAAAATCTAAGGCTTCAATGGCACTAGTAAATGTGCTAATAACCTCTACAGAACTTAAAGCTTGGCAATAAGATTCAATAACATCAATTGCTAAAGGTTCGTCATCAATTATTATACATTTCATTTTCCTTCAAATTAATTGTTAATTCCACTTTAAAATGAGTTTTACTCTCATTAATTGTTAATTGATGATTATTGTTATATAAGTGATTCAGTTGGTTTTTAATATTCTCTAAGCCAACACCAGAGTTTTTATCATCACGTTTATAAAGGCCGATAATATTTTCAACATATAAATGCAACTTATTGTTATCTACAATAATTTTTATATCAATTTGCGTGTTTCCTTTATAATCAGTTCCGTACTTAAAAGCATTTTCAATAAATGAAATTAATAACAATGGATAGACTTTTAGGTGTCTTGTTTCACCTTTTATGTTAAGTTTAACAGCTTCAGTGTTTTTAAGACGCAGACGCTGCAAAGCAATATAGTTTTTAATGTAATTTATTTCCTTTTCTAAAGAAACTTGCTCATCACCAGCTTCGTAAAGCATGTAACGCATTAATTCTGATAAAGTAATTACGGCTTCTGGTGCATTATCTGACTTACTTCTTACAAGTGCATAAATACTATTTAGAGAATTAAATAGAAAATGAGGATTAAGTTGATTTCTTAAAAACTGAAGTTTAATTTCTTTCTGCTCGTTTTCTAGTTCTTTAGATTCTCTATCTCTTTTATAAAAATCAACCACTAAACTAAAAATACCACCTAATAGAAAAATAGATAATGAAAATACCACAGGAATAGCATGTCTTATACCAAAAGGACCTGCTGGCATATTTGGTGGTTTAGGGAAGTCTCTAAACTCTCTGGTAATTGTATTAGTAATTAGTTCTTCTGAAACATAATTGTATAGAATTAAAAATGCAATTGAAACAAAAATGTAAAGCAGTAACTTTCTGTTGAGTAGTAGGTAAGGAACAAAAACTAAATAATTAGCATAAAATAAAATTGGACGTAAAGAAAGTCTCAGATACATTTCCGAAGGAATTTTACCCAAATCTATGTAAGCAGAAAATAATGGGAAAATACTAATACATATCCAAACCAGGATATGTACTATTAATTCTTTATGTGAGATGGTTTTCAACACTATTAAATAATTTAGATGCTAGTTAATATCTTCAAAATTAATGTTATTATCATTAAGATCTCTTTTACTGATATTGGGAAAAGCATTTTTTGACAATCTGTTAACCACCAATTTTCCTATTTTCTCAGCATCTGTCTTACTTTTAAAGGATTGTTTACCTTTAACTGACGGAATGTATTCTTGTCTTATAAATAAGTTTTCGTGATTATATATTTCGTAAATCCACGAGCTTTCTTTTTCTAAGACTTGTAAAGTATAAGGATTTGCTTCTAGGTTTTGGTTTTCATCTCCTGCATTTATAAAGTACATAAATAATAGCGTAAAGATTGAAATCACTATAAAGATAGAAAGGTATGTATAATTTTTTTTCATTGTATTACTATTAAAAAAGAGCCAGAAGTTCTGAAGGATATCCAACATTATCCTGACTCTAGGTTGGCTATTAACCAGTGTCTTAAAGTTAATAGCCTATCAATCAATCTAAACAATACTATTAATTATCATCGTCATCTTGTTCTTCGTTAGGAAAAAACTCCATGTTATCATCTAAATACAATGTGCCGTTTCTTCCTAGTGTAACAAAAGCGCGTTCTCCATTGCTAAAAGAAATGGCATCTCTTCTTGCATAAAGTTCAAAATCTGTTTTTTCTTCCCAAACTTCTGAAGATGGTGTATACTCATAAACGGTACTAATACTTCCGCCATATTCTCCACAAGCCACATATCCTTTACCATCTAATGTAAATGCTACAGCATTAGATCTATAAACATAATCATCATCATCTTCATCAATATCTTCGAGTTCTGTCCATACTTCTGTATCTAAATTAAATTTCCAAAAATCTGTTTCGTAAACACCATTACTAATCCCAGTTCCTAAATAAACATCATTACCTATAGTAAAAGTCATTCCGTCTCTTCTTTTATCGCCACCAAATCCATAAATTTCTTCCCAAGAATCACTTATTGGATTGTATTTCCAGAAATCTTTTTTATCACTTCCGTCGTAACCTGTACCAACATAGCCATATTGATCTGATCCAAAACCAACAGTTCCATATCTAGCAGAACCTCCAAAATCCGCAATTTGTGTCCAACTATTTGTTGAAGGGTTATATTTATAGAAATCAGCTAACTCTTCATTAGTATCTCCATTATAACCAGTTCCCATGTAACCTTCATTATTTATTACAAATGAAACAGCAGAGCTTCTTTCTTCTCCAGGGAAATCAGATAATTGTTGCCAAGAATTTGTATCCATATTATAACTCCAAAAATCATTATAATAATCATCGCCATCATAACCAGTTCCCATATAACCCATATTTCCTATTGTAAAAGCGGATGAACTGCTTCGAGCTTCTTCATTAAAACTAGATTTTTTTACCCAATTCCCTAAAGTATCATCGCTGTCATCATCTGTGCTACAGTTGTAAAAAAGTGTAAGTATTGCAGATAAAAAAAGTAATCTTAAACCTGCTCTGTGGTTGAATGTTTTCATTTTCATTTTTAATTTATGTTTAAACTTATTTGATTGTCTAGTAAAGAGATTCTCTATTTTAGAGTGCTAACTTACTAAGCCCAACTTGTACTATAATTATAAAATAGACTGACATACTTTTTTTGTAGACTAAACCATAATTTTAATCTACAAAACCGGCACTATGTTTTTATAGTATAAAATCTCGTCTTTGTAGATAAATAATTCTTATCAGTATATTTTACTTTTTATTACCTCTATTGATTAGTTGATTTGTATAAACAATACAAACCGAATGATTAAATATTATAATAAAATAGCAACGGTTATTGCATTAGCATTAATTGTAACCTCTTGTTCTACAGACACAGAGGTAGAAGGAATAAATGCTGGCGAAGATTTTACAAATACACATATTAGGGTATTATCTATTGATACTTTTTCCGTGGCATTTTCTACTATGAAATTCGATTCAATAATTACTTCTGAGAGTAGTAGTTTACTAATTGGTAAGTATATAGATGATGATATGGGTGTTGTAACAGCATCATCAAACTTCCAACTTAATACGGCATCTTACTATATAGATAACGATGCAATTCTAGATAGTGTTGGTTTAGTTCTTGGCTATGATACGTATTATTATAATGATACTACTCAGGTTTCTACACTAAACATCCATAGACTAACTGAAAAAATGAGTAGTGAAGATTCATATTATTATAATACTACAGAAACGTCTTATGAAGCAACACCATTAGTAAGCAGAACCTTTATACCTACACCAAGCAAAGATTCACTTTTTGTAACGTTACCTTATGACTTTGGCGAGGAATTATTTAATGATATTAGAGATAATAATATTACAGACAATGAATCTCTTTATCAAAAACTAAAGGGAATTACTATAAGACCTGGAGCAAATGACGATGGTTCAATAATAGGTTATTCCGTATCTAGTGAAGATACATATTTGAGATTTTATTATAAAATTCCAGATGAATTAGATACTGATGAATACACTTATGATTTATCTATAAATGAATTTTACAATCATATTGAGTCTGATGTATCAGGCTTACCCTTAGAATTAATAACTGATCAAGAATATAATTTATCATCCTCAGATAGTAATGGCATTAGTTATAATCAGTCTGGTACAGGTTATGTGACTAAAATTGAATTTCCAACATTAAAGGATATTTATGATGTAGGAGAATCTGGTACTATCTTAGAAGCTACCTTATATATTCAGCCAAATACAACGTCGCACTCTGATATTCAACCATTAAGCGATGCATTATTACTTTATACTATAGATCAAAATAACGATTTGGCAAGTCAAATTTCTAACAGTGCAGATGTGGTTAGTGCAAGCCTTACAACAGATAATTCAGAGTTTAATGAAATTTTATACACAATACCGGTTATAGATTTTATAGATCAAAAATTAAGTGAAAGTCCAGAAACGGAAGATGCTCTTATTCTAATTCCGAGTGATTACAATTCTTCTATAAACAAAATAATATTTAACGACAGTGAAAAGTCTGAATTCAAAACTAAACTAGTCTTAACCTATGCGATCTATGAATAAATTAAAATACACAATTATTTGTGCAATGACATTAGGATTATTTGGCTATTCTCAAACCAATAATTTAACGAGTTCTCCTTATTCATTGTTTGGTCTAGGTGTAGAAAGTAATTCTGGAACAGGCCGTAATAGTGGCCTCGGAAAAACAGGTATTTCTTTAGATGCAACTTATGGGCTTAATCTTTACAATCCATCTTCAGTTGCAACATTGCGTCCAGACGAGTTTTTTTTAGACGTTGGCGGTTCTGCTGAACTTGTTAGTTTTTCAGGTAGTGATACTGATGATTATCAATCGACTTATAATTTTACGAATGTTTCTGTTGGGTTTAATAGTGATGGTAAATATGGTTTAGCATTTACTTTAAAACCATCTACAAGTGTAGGATATTCACTAATTGGTCTGCAAAGTAATGTTGAAGGAAGTAGCGACGAGTTTGTAACAAATATTGAAGGTTCGGGAGGTTTAAACGAAATTAGATTAGATTATGGAAGAACTTATTTTAATAATCTAAATGTTGGTATAAAAGCATCATATTTATTTGGAAAAATTGAAGAAAGTGAATCAATTTTAACTACAAATAGTTTCTTAGAAGTTAACGAAGTTAACTATTACAGAGGAGCGCAATTAGGATTAGGTGTTCAATATAATCTTTTAGATAAGCACGCTTTTGGATTCACCATAGATTTCCCAACGGTTTTAAAAGGAACTAAAGATGTTGTGATTGGTAAATATTCAAATTTAGCATATACTTTACTAGAGGAAACCGAAGACGAAGAAATAGACAGTTTTGATATGCCATTAAAACTAGGTTTTGGTTACAGCACCAAAATAAAAAACTTAATGCTAACTGCAGATTATACTAAGAATCTTTGGTCTGCAACAAATCAATCTGATGCCATTGGCGATTATGTAGATCAAAATATTTATGGTTTTGGTGCATCGTATTCTGTAGATCCTAAAAGTTTTAAATATTGGAAACGCGTAGATTTTAGAATGGGCTTAAACTATAATTCTGGTTACTTAATGGTAGATGATACCAAAATTGATACTTATGCGGCATCGATTGGTTTAGGCTTGCCATTAGGTAAACGATCTTTACTGAATATTTCATATACTTTAGGTAAAAAAGGAACAACGGAAAGTATCCTAATAAAAGAATATGTAAACACTCTTAATATCAATATTTCTCTTTCTGATTTATGGTTTCAACAACGAAAATATAATTAAGATACCTATAAATAGGAAAAAAGACTTCTATAAAATAAGGCAATTAGTATAGAAAATAACCTCAAACGTCTATTAGACTTTATTTAAAATAGATATCGTTTCATCTTTGAAGTGTAAATTAAAAACACTGAAAACATGAAACGTTTTTTTATTATAATAACACTTATCGCTTCCCAGTTTGTCGTTGCACAAACAACGGATTCTACATCAACTAAAATTTGGACTTTAGAAGACTGTTTAAATTATGCACTAGAGAATAACATCACCATAAAAGATGCTAGTTTAAACCTAGAACAATCTGAAATCAATTATAGTGCAGCAAAATCTTCACGTCTTCCAAATTTATATGGATCTGCTTCAGAAACCTTCTCAAATGGAAATTCTATAGATCCTATTACAAGTGATTTCGTATCGGATCAGATTTATAGCACAAATGTGAGTTTAAATAGCTCATTCACTTTATTTCAAGGGCATCAAATAGAAAATCAAATACAGCAAAATGAGTTGTTGAAAAATCAAAGTGTGTTTTTACACGAAGAAACTCAAAACAATATCATTTTGAGTATTCTAGAAAACTATTTGCAAATTTTATATGCAAAGGAAGGCATAACTATCGCTGAAAATAATTTAATCGCAACTGAAAAAGAAGTTGAGAGATCTAAAGCACGATTAGACGTTGGCTCAATTTCGTTAAGTGATTATACAGAAGCGCAAAGCCAAGCGGCAACGAATAAATATGCAATAATAGCCGCTAAGAACACTTATCAACAATACATTATTGAATTAAAGCAGTTATTAGAATTAGATCCTACTGAAGACATTGAAATTCAAACCCTAAGTAGTGATACAAATTACGTTACACTTCAACTTGATAAGTTTTCAATTTATAATAGTGCTTTAGGGATTCTGCCAGAAATAAACGCAAGTAAACTAGGAGTAGAAGTGCAAGAAAAGGAATTAGAAATTGCAAAAGGTGCTTATCTACCAACATTATCTCTTGTGAGCAGTTTAGGTTCGGGATATACAAGTGTTAATGACAACAATTTCTCAGACCAATTCAATGTAAATTTTAATCAAAGAATTGGCTTGTCATTGAATATTCCAATTTTTAATAGAAATCAAACCAAGGCAGCTGTTCAATCGGCGCAAATAAATATTGAAAAGGCAGAAATTAGTAAGCAAACTACTGAAAAGGAAGTGTATAAAAAAGTAGAAACAGCCTATCAAAATGCAGTATCTACCCAAGAGCAAATGATTGCGGCAGAAGCGTCAAAAATCGCAGCTGAACAAACTTATAAACTTGCTCAAAAAAAGTACGAATTAGGTGCGTTGAGTACAACCGATTTAGTGATAAGTCAAAATACATCTACCAATGCACAACAAAACTATTTACAAGCGAAATACTTAAATATTTTATACCATCAATTATTACAATTTTATCAAGGAAACGACATTAAACTTTAATCATTTTAATCATGAAAAAAAATAAGAAAACCATAATAATTAGTAGTGTACTAGTAGTACTTGCTATAGTAGCCTTTAGTTTTTTTAAGGGTGAAGATACAGTAATTATAGAGCCAGAAACAGTTTTAGCAAAAAAAGCTAATGTTACAACTATGGTAACCGCAACAGGTACTATAGAGCCTATAAACCAAGTAGATGTTGGTACACAAGTCTCTGGTGTTGTAGAAAAAGTGTATGTAGATTATAACTCGATAGTTAAAGAAGGACAATTAATAGCAGAGCTAGATAAAACAAATTTACAAGCCTCTTTAACACAAGCACAAGCTGCGTATGATAATGCTATTAGTCAAAAAAATTATACTAAAACGATTTACGATAGACAGAAAACCTTATACGATAATCAAGTAATTAGTAAATCCGATTTTGATGATGCAGACTATAATTATCAAACTGCAAAAGGTACGGTAACACAACGTTATTCAGATTTGCAATCTGCCAGAACCAATTTAGGTTATGCTAATATTTACTCGCCAATAGATGGTGTTGTATTATCTAAAGATATTGAAGAAGGACAGACCGTTGCCTCAAGTTTAAGTACACCAACCTTGTTTACAATTGCACAAGATTTAAAAGAAATGCAAGTAGAGGCAGATGTAGATGAAGCAGATATAGGTCAAGTTATAGAAGGACAACGTGTAGAGTTTACTGTAGATGCTTATATAGGTGAAACGTTTAATGGTGTAGTAACACAAGTGCGTTTAGATCCTACAGTAACCTCAAATGTAGTGACTTACACTGTGGTTATTAAAGCAGAAAATGAAGACTTAAAACTGAAGCCAGGTCTCACCGCAACCATTTCTATTTTCACTTTAGAGTTAAACAAAGTCCTAACTGCTGAAGCTAAAGCGATCAACTTTAAGCCAGAAAAAGAAACGCTTACTGCTTATAATCAGCAACAGCAATTAGAAGCAAATAATGCAGAAAGATCTAGAAATAATCAATCGCTTTGGGTACTAGAGTCTAATGGTGCTATTACTCCAAAAACAGTAACACTTGGTGCCAGTGATGGTGTTAATGTGCAGATTTTAAGTGGTGTTAATGAAGGCGATAAATTAGTATACAGTTTAAAAGGCGTTTCTAAATCAGAGGCTGGAACTTCAGAAAAAAGCGAAAGCCCATTTATGCCACAACGTCCAGGAGGTAACAGAAAATAAGAGAAAAGCTATGAGTAAAGAAATTATAAAAATACAAGATTTAAAGCGTGAGTTTACCATGGGAACCGAAACGGTTCATGCGCTAAAAGGCATCTCATTTTCTATTCAAGAGGGCGAATTTGTAACCATAATGGGTTCAAGTGGATCTGGTAAAAGTACCATGTTAAATATTTTGGGTTGTTTAGATCAGCCAACATCTGGAGTATATGAAATTGATGGTGTGAGTATGAAAGATCTTAGTAGAAATGAACTGGCAACCATTAGAAATGAAAAGATTGGGTTCATTTTTCAATCCTACAATTTATTAGCAAGAACATCGGCTATAGAAAATGTAGAGTTACCTTTATTATATAACAGTAAAGTAACTTCTGAAGAGCGAAGAGAAAGAGCAATCAAAGCTTTAGAGATGGTTGGTTTGGGCGAGCGATTGCATCACACACCTTCGCAACTTTCAGGAGGACAACAACAGCGTGTAGCCATAGCAAGATCTCTAGTTAATAATCCGGTAATGATTCTTGCAGATGAAGCCACTGGTAACTTAGATACTAGAACCTCTTACGAGATTATGTCGTTATTTCAAGAGTTGAACAAAAAAGGTATAACCATAACTTTTGTAACGCATGAACCAGACATTGCTACGTTTAGTAGTAGAACTGTTGTATTAAAAGATGGTGAGATTATGCAAGATTATCAAAATCATGATGTACAATCTGCAGCAACTGAATTAGCAAAATTACCTAAACAAGACCATTAATTATGAGACTATTAAATTTATTTAAAATCGCAACAAAGGCAATTATTCTTAATAAAACAAGAACATTGCTTACCATGTTAGGTATCATCATTGGAGTAGCTTCTGTAATTGCTATGTTAGCTATTGGTGAAGGCTCTAAAGAAAGTATACGTACTACTATTTCTGCAATGGGTTCTAATATGATAACTATACAACCAGGAGCAGATAGTAGAGGACCAGCAAGAGGTAGTGGAGGAGATGTACAAACATTAACTTTAGCTAATTATGAAACTATAAAAGAGCAATCTAATTTAATTAGTTACATAACACCAGTAGTTAATGGTAACGGACAGGTTATTAATGGCTCTAACAACTGGCCATCTTCTATATATGGTGTAAACCCTGAATATTTAGATATTAAGGTTGTTGGTTTACAAAGTGGGAGTATGTTTACAGATGCAGAAGTTAAATCGGCTTCTAAAGTTGTTGTCATAGGACAAACCGTTGTAGATAATGTGTTTCCAGATGGTCAAGAACCTGTTGGGCAAATGATTCGTTTTAATAACATACCGTTTAAAGTTATTGGTGTTTTAGAAGAAAAAGGCGAAAACACTTTTGGTCAAGATCAAGATGATGTAGTTATTGCACCATACACAACGGTACAAAAACGTATTTTAGCAATAGATCATTTAAACCAAATTGTAGCTTCTGCAATTAGCGAAGATGATGCACCTGCAGCTGTAACTCAAGTGTCTGAAATTTTAAGAACAGAACATAAATTATTGGATAACGAAGAAGATGATTTTAGTGTGCGTTCTATGGAAGAGTTAATTTCTACTTTTAGTTCTACTAGCGAAATGTTAACCATTTTATTAGTTGCAGTAGCCAGTATTTCGCTATTAATTGGTGGTATTGGTATTATGAATATTATGTATGTTTCTGTAAAAGAGCGAACCAAAGAAATTGGCTTGCGTATGGCAGTTGGTGGTAAAGGCTCAGATATACTAATGCAGTTTCTTATTGAAGCTATATTAATAAGTATTACAGGAGGTGTTTTGGGTGTTTTATTAGGGCTAGGAGTAACGGTATTCATAGAAAAATTCTTAAATTGGCCTACAAGTGTAGCTTTATATTCTATTGTGATTTCCTTTGCGGTATGTGCTGTAACAGGTATCTTTTTTGGATGGTATCCAGCTAGAAAAGCTTCTGCTTTAGATCCTATAACTGCGTTACGTTACGAATAATATATTATGTATAAAAACAAAACAATTACGATCCTTTCCCATGTGCTTGTATGGCTAACCTTATTTTCCTTGCCTTACCTTTTATCGTATGGACAAGAACAAGAAATAGATAGGATAAAAGCACATTTTTGGATTCCATTATTTTTTTCAGCAATAGTATTTTATTTCAATTATTTTGTTTTAGTAGATCGTTATTTGTTTCCTAAAAAAATGCTGCAATTTATAATTATAAATTTAGCGTTTATAGCTCTCTTTTTATATTTAAAAGAATATATTGAAGATCATTATTTTCAAGAGTTAGTTAAAAAACGAATAGAAAACACAGGAAGAACAGAGCCTCCATTTAGAATGGCTTTATACATTCAAATATTGACTTATATGGCTCCATTGTTTTTCGCCATTGCTCTAAAAAGTACGCAACGTTGGGTAAAAACAGAGGCAGAACGTAAGGAAGCAGCTAATTTTAAGTTAAAATCAGAATTACAACATTTACATTATCAATTACAGCCACATTTCTTTTTTAATTCGTTAAATAATATTTATGCTATGGTAGATATTTCGCCAGATCAGGCAAAAACATCTATCCATAGTTTAAGTAAGTTAATGCGTTATATGCTATATGAAACTAATGTAGAATCTATTCTTTTATCTAAAGAAATAGATTTTATGAAAAAGTATATAGAGTTAATGAAGCTTCGTGTATCAGATAAAACAACTATAAGTTATAATTTTCCTGTAGAAGAAAAAGGAATTAAAATAGCACCTTTATTGTTTATCTCTTTAATAGAAAATGCTTTTAAACATGGTGTGTCTGCTAGTAAAGCAAGTTCTATAAAGATAAACATGACTTGTCACGAAAAAACAGTATTATTTACAATTGAAAATGATAATTTACCTAAAAAAACAGATGATAAAAGTGGTTCAGGAATAGGACTTCCTAATATTATAAAACGATTAGAATTGTTATATCCAAACAAAAATAATTTTAAGACTTTTGTAAAAGATTCTCGATTTGTAGCACAATTAGAAATTGAAACCAATTAAACATGAGCAGTATTAAAATAACATGTATTGTTGTAGATGATGAGCCAATGGCACTTAATTTAGTAGAAAGCTACGTTGAAAAAACGCCTTTTTTAGAATTAAAACAAAAATGTAGTAGTGCTATTGAAGCTATGGAATTTATAAAAACAAATCCTGTGGATTTATTGTTTTTAGATATACAAATGCCAGATTTAACAGGTATTGAGTTTTCAAAAATGTTACCAAAAGATACACGTGTCATTTTCACAACGGCATTCGATCAATATGCTTTAGAAGGGTTTAAAGTTGAAGCGATAGATTACCTTTTAAAACCTTTTGATTATGCAGAGTTTTTAGCTGCGGCTAATAAAGCCAATACTTGGTTTGAATTGGTAAAAGGGAAAAAGAAGCCTATTGTTTCGGAGGAAAAAGAATTCCTTTTTGTAAAATCAGAGTACAAACAATTACGTATTAAACTAGCAGATGTTTTATATTTTGAAGGTCTAAAAGACTATATTAAAATATGGTTGAAAGACAACCCAAAACCAATTTTAACCTTAATGAGTTTAAAATCTTTAGAACAAGAGTTGCCTGAAACTCAGTTTATGCGTATACATCGTTCTTTTATAGTATCCTTAAATAATATTGATGTTATAGAGCGTAGCCAAATCATTATTAGAGATCAACGTATTACTGTTTCAGAACAATATAAACCAAAATTTTTAGAGTTTATTAATAATAACTCTTTGTAAATCTTTTCAATTTTGTTTCGTCTATAAAATTATATAATTAACAGATATAAATTCTAGGTTGGTCTATTCTTCTTTAGAAATTCAATAGGTAGAATTACTTTTGCGTCAAAATTTATAAATAAATACAATTATGAAAAAAATCTTACTTTCATTAGCAGTAGTAATCACAATTTTTAGTTGTGATAGTGTAAAAAATGTTAATACTTCAAATTTATCAGATGCAGCAACATTATTAGGTTCATTAAGCTCTAATTCAACAGTTCAGCAAATTACTACGCTTTTTGGTTTGTTAGATACCAATAAAGATGAAGCTATTAGCTCAACAGAAGCTATTGGTTCAGTGTCAGATAATTTTAATGTGTTGGATACAGATAATAATTCTAGCTTAAACTTAACTGAATTAACAGGTTTACTAAGTTTGCTAAAATAAATAGAAACCCTTGATAATAATAAGGCATACATTAATTTGTATGCTTTTTTTGTAGCTTATAGTTAAAGTTAAAAATGCATATCTATAAAATAAGCCAATTGGTAGATGAAATTTAATGAAACATCTATTTCCTTTTTTTTACAGATATAATGCGAATATCTTTAAATTATCATTATGAAATTAAGTCATATATAATGAGAATAAGTTTAATCTTAAAATACAAATATTATGAAAACATTTATAAAAGCATTCATTTTGCCAGCCATAATTATAATGGCAACTTCAATAGAGGTAAATGCGCAAACAAAAAGGAATTCAGCAATAAAGAAAACGACGACTACAAAAAAGAATGTTGTCACTAAAATAAAAAGAATACCTAGTTCAAAAGTAACTTATAAAAAACCAACGAAAAAAGTGGTTTCAGTACGTTCAGTGCCTAATAAAAAAGTGGTAAAACATAAAGGACAAACGTATTACTATGCTAATAATAAGTATTACACGCAGTCTCAAGGCCGTTATATCGTTATAGCACCAAAAGTAGGTTTTAGAATTAAAGTATTACCTACACATTTTAAAAAGGTAAAACATAATGCCCATAATTATTATAATGTAGATGGTACTTTTTATGTACAAATAGATAATGAGTATGAAGTAGTAGAGCCAGAAATAGGAACAATTGTTTACGAATTACCAGACGACTACGAAAAAGTAAACATTGATGGTCTAACGTATTACGAGTATGCTAATATTTTATACGAAAAAGTACAAATAGATGGCACTAGAGCTTACGAAGTAGTGGGTATTATAGACATGGAATAGATAATATATTTGATTAGATTGATTAGTTGATTGATAGAAAAGGAGGATAGTTTTTATAATTATTCTCTTTTTTGTTTTATTAAGATTTTATAATAAATCTTCTAATTATTCGTAATTTTGAAACTTATGCGATCGTAATAATAAGAGAATGTAATTAACGTTTAAAAATTATTACATCCAGAATTAAAGTAATGCAAAACACAACAATATTTTACATAGCCATTGCTGCAGTTACAGCGCTTTTATTAGCGCTGTTTCAGTATATATATAAATCAAAATTTAAGTCTAATTTAAAACACCTACTTACAGCACTAAGAACCATTTCTATATTCGGTATTTTACTATTACTCATTAATCCTAAGTTTGAATCCTTTACGTATTTTGACGAAAAACCAACATTAGTGCTTGCTGTTGATAATTCAGAATCGGTTTCTTATTTAAAACAAGCCGATAATGCAAAGCAGTTGTTAGATGCATTAGAAGAAAATTCAGAACTAAACGACCGTTTTAACATTGAAACCTACAGTTTTGGCAAATCAGTGTCGTCTTTAGATAGTTTAAATTTTAACAAGCGTCAATCTAATTTAGCATTAGCACTAAAACAATTTGGCGAAGTCTATGCTAACCAAACAGCACCAATTGTAATGCTTAGCGACGGAAATCAAACCTACGGTTCAGATTATAGTTATGTAGCCAAAAGCATTAAACATCCTGTTTATCCGTTGATATTAGGAGATTCTACGGTGTATTCAGATTTAAGCATAAAGCAACTAAATGTTAATCGTTATGTGTACTTAAAAAATAAGTTTCCGGTTGAAATTATTGCAAACTACAGTGGTACGGAAAGCATAACTACAGAACTAAAAATTTGGTCTGGTAATTCCGTTGTGTTTAGAAAACAACTTCAGTTTAGTGCATCAAAAACCTCCGAAATTATATCAACAGCCTTAATGGCAAATAGTGTTGGTGTAAAAACGTATCGTGTTGAATTGGTGCCTTTAGAAAGTGAAAAAAATAAAGTCAATAATTCTAAGAATTTTGGTATTGAAGTCATAGACCAGAAAACAAATATTGCTTTGGTTTACGACAGAATGCATCCAGATTTAGGTGCACTTAAAAAGTCAATTGAAAGTAATGAGCGACGCAGCGTTTCAATATTAAAGCCAAATGATTATTTGTCTAAAATAAATGACTTTCAATTAGTTGTATTGTATCAGCCAAACAATACATTTAATTCAGTTTTAAAAGAAATTCAAGACCAAAAAATCAATACATTTATTATTTCTGGCGAAACGACCAACTGGAATATCTTAAATGAAAGTCAAGATTATTTCAAACAAAAAATAACAAATCAAACCGAAAATTACCAACCGAGTTTAAACAGAAACTATGGAACATTCATCGTAGAAAATCTCGATTTCAGTAGTTTTCCACCTTTAAAATCGGAGTTTGGAACACTTCAAATTTCAGTGCCTTTTGAAACTTTATTATACAAATCAGTAAACGGAATTACTACTGAAGATGTATTACTGGCCACGATTGAAGTCGACGGAACAAAACATGCCATTCTTAATGGAGAAGATATTTGGAAATGGAGAGCACAATCTTTTCTAAACACCAATAGCTTCAACAATTTTGATGAATTTATTAATAAATTCGTTCAATATTTAAGTTCTAATAAAAAACGAAAGCGTATCAATATTGATTACAAATCATTTTATAATGGAAATGATGATGTTATAATTTCAGCGCAATATTTTAATAAGAATTTTGAGTTTGATAATTCAGCTTCACTAAGTATCATCTTAAAAAATAAAGAAGATGAGAGTATTAGAGAAGTGCCTCTTTTGCTAAATAATGGCAACTACACAGTAGATTTAAGTGGTATTAGTGCTGGTTTATATGATTTTACGATAAAGCATAATTCAGAGTCTGTTTCATCCTCTGGTAGTTTCCAAGTTTTAGAATATAATGTGGAGCAACAATTTCTTAACGCAGATATTTCCAAATTAAAAGCATTGGCAATAAATAGCGAAGGTGAAGCTTATTTTGCCAATCAATCTCAATTATTAATAGAGCATCTTCTTGCAGATAAGCGCTATGCAACCATACAAAAAAGCACTAAAAATATCGTACCTTTGATAGATTGGAAATATCTGCTAGGCATCATAGTTTTAAGTCTTTTTGCTGAGTGGTTTATTAGAAAATACAACGGACTAATATAAACTAACATAAAATAAACATGGAAAAATTACCTAAAGTTGGATTGCCGATTTTAATCGGAATTATTATACTCGTCATTTTAGTGGCAAAATCAGCAGTAACCATTGGGCCAGGAGAAGGAGGCGTTTTATTTGAGCCTTTAGGAGAAGGGATTAATACAGAAAGAACCTATGGAGAAGGTTTTCATATTGTTGCACCTTGGAATGATATGATTATTCAAAAAGTACGTCAGCAATCTATATCAGATAACATGAATGTACTTTCTGTAAATGGACTAGATATTACCGTAAGTGGAACAATTTGGTTTGAACCTGAATATAAAAATCTAGGAAAATTAATTCAGACGAAAGGAGAAGATTACGTCAATGAATTATTGAGTCCTGCTATTAATGCAGCTGCAAAAAGTGTCGTAGGTCGTTATACACCAGAGCAATTATATTCTAGTAAAAGAGATATTATTGAGCTCGAAATCTTAGAACAAGTAAGAATAGAATTAGAAGGACAATACGTAAATGTAAAGCGTGTTTTAGTTGAAAACGTAAAACTACCTAACACTATTAAAGATGCTATTGAGCGTAAATTAAAGCAAGAACAAGAGTCTTTAGAATATGAGTTTAGACTAGAAAGTGCTAGAAAAGAAGCTGAAAAAGTAATTATTGAAGCTAAAGGTAAAGCAGAATCTAACCGTATTTTAAGTGCGTCGCTTACAGATAAGATTCTACAAGATAAAGGAATTGAAGCGACAGTAAAACTATCGGAATCACAAAATAGTAAAGTTATTGTTATTGGTTCTGGAGATTCTGGAATGCCAATTATTTTAGGAAATCAATAAAGTTTAAGTTGAAATAATAATTATTTCCTAAAAATGTGATTTTTTTAATCATAAATTAGGATTTAAAAATATTATTTCACAATCTTTGTAATAAGAAACAAAAACATGACATTTATTCAATTACATCATCATTTTCATACTAGCGATCAAGCGAGGTGAATTTGTATTGAATAATTTCAAGATATATTATAAAAACCCGTTTGAGAATTTCAAGCGGGTTTTTTATTTTTTAAACTCAGAGATTCTTAGACATTATCAAACTTAAAAATGAATAAACTAAAAATTGCAGTACAAAAATCAGGACGTCTTAATGAAGACTCCATGAGAATTTTAAAAGAAATCGGAATTTCTGTAGATAATGGCAAAGACCAACTTAAAGCGTCTGCACGTAATTTTCCTTTGGAAGTTTTTTACTTAAGAAATGGCGATATTCCTCAATATTTAAGAGATGGTGTTGTGGATGCAGCTATTATTGGCGAAAATGTTTTAATTGAAAAAGGAAACGATTTAACGATAGTTGAGCGTTTAGGGTTTTCTAAATGTAAAGTCTCTATTGCTGTACCAAAATCTTCAAACGCAACGAGTTTAAAGGATTTAGATGGTAAACGAATCGCTACGTCGTATCCAAATACAGTAAATCAGTTTTTAGATAAAGCAGGTGTAAAAGCCAATTTACACATCATTAATGGTTCTGTAGAAATTGCACCAAATATTGGCTTAGCAGACGGTATTTGTGATATTGTTTCTAGTGGAAGCACTTTATTTAAAAATGGACTAAAAGAAATAGATGTCTTATTAAAATCTGAAGCTGTATTGGCAACATCGCCTTTAATTTCTGAAGAAAATCAAGAATTGATTGATAAAATTCAATTTCGATTAAAATCTGTTTTGAAAGGAAGAGGTAGTAAGTACGTCTTGTTAAATGCACCAAACGAAAACCTTGAAAAAATAATTGGTTTATTACCAGGTATGAAAAGTCCAACGGTATTACCTTTAGCTACTGAAGGTTGGAGTTCTGTGCATTCAGTAATTAACAAGAATGATTTTTGGGAAATTATAGATGAATTAAAGGCAAATGGCGCAGAAGGTATATTAGTTTGTCCAATTGAAAACATGGTGCTATAAATTCCTGCGAAGACAGGAATCTCAAGATTATATTGAGTGCTTTAAGAATTAAAAAAATATGAAATTACATATTAATCCAGATAAATCAACCTGGTCAGCGTTGTTAAAAAGACCAACTCAAACCATTGGAGATATTGAAGCCACTGTAAAAACAGTTTTTAATGAGATTCAAACTAATGGCGATAGTGCAGTTGAAAAATACACATCAAAGTTCGATGGTGTTACATTAAAAAACAACATCGTTTCTAAAGAAGAAATAATAGAAGCAGCCAACAACGTTGATGAGAATCTAAAATCAGCAATACAACTAGCTAAAGCTAATATTGAAAAATTTCATAGTGCTCAAAAAACAGATAAAGTTTCTGTAGAAACCATGTCTGGTGTTGCATGTTGGCAAGAAAAACGACCTATTCAAAAAGTCGGACTTTATATTCCTGGAGGAACAGCACCTTTGTTTTCAACGGTTTTAATGTTGGCAGTTCCTGCACAAATAGCAGATTGCAAAGACATTGTGTTATGTTCGCCACCAAATAAAGAAGGAAAAATAGCTAATGAAATTTTATACGCAGCACAATTATGTGGCGTTACTAAAATTGTAAAGGTTGGAGGAATTCAAGCCATTGCTAGTTTAACTTTTGGTACAGAAACAATTCCACAAGTTTATAAAATATTTGGCCCTGGTAATCAGTTTGTAACGGTTGCAAAGCAATTAGCGACGCAATATGGTGTTGCTATTGATATGCCAGCTGGTCCAAGTGAACTTTTGGTAATGGCAGACGATTCTGCAAATCCGGCATATGTAGCTTCAGATTTATTGAGTCAGGCTGAGCATGGTGCAGATAGCCAAGTGATTCTGGTAACAACATCTAAAGATTTTGCAGATAAAGTAAGTACAGAAGTTGAAACGCAACTAGAAGCTTTGCCGAGAAAAGATATGGCTGAGATTTCCATTTCAAACTCAAAGTCAATTGTGGTTAATGATTTTGAAACTGCTTTAGAATTAATTGATGCTTATGGTCCTGAACACTTTATAGTTGCTACTGAAAACGATGATTTTTTTGTTGAAAATATCAGTAATGCTGGTTCTGTTTTTATTGGAAATTACACACCAGAAAGCGCAGGCGATTATGCTTCAGGTACTAATCATACCTTACCAACTAATGGATTTTCAAAAGCGTATTCAGGTGTGAATTTAGACAGTTTCCAAAAAAGTATGACCTTTCAAAAAATATCGAAAGAAGGGATTCAAAATATAGGAAATGCTATTGAACTTATGGCAGAAGCAGAAGGGTTGCAAGCGCATAAGAATGCGGTAACTCTAAGATTGAAAGACTTGGAGAAAATGTACTGAACTCGTTTCAGTATTATAAATAAGTTAAAAATAAAATGTTGTGTCATGCTGAACTTGTTTCAGTATCTCAACTAAACTAAAGATTCTGAAATAAATTCAGAATGACAATATGAAAAATTTCAACATAAATAATCTATTAAGAGATAACATTCGTAACATCAAACCTTATTCTTCCGCAAGAGATGAATATAAGGACATTACAGACGGAATGCTGTTTATTGATGCCAATGAAAATCCGTTTAATACAAACGTAAATCGTTATCCAGACCCTCAGCAAGTCAAATTGAAACGTCAATTAGCAGATTTAAAAGGAGTTTCAGAAAAAAATATCCTTTTAGGAAACGGAAGTGATGAAGTGTTAGACTTAATATTTAGAGCGTTTTGCGAACCAAATCGTGATAAAATTATTACGTTGCCACCAACTTACGGCATGTATTCTGTGTTGGCTAATATTAATGCGGTGGAGAATGTAGAAATTCAATTACAATCGGACTTTCAGCCGAATATTGAATCAATTTTAGAAGCTGCCAACAAGCAAACGAAGGTGTTGTTTTTGTGTTCGCCAAATAATCCAACAGCCAATAGTTTTGAAGCGAATAGAATAGAAGAATTATTACATAAGTTTAAAGGAATTGTAGTGATTGATGAAGCGTATATCGATTTTTCAAAAGAAGAAAGTTGGTTAAAACGTTTGCAAGAATTTCCAAATTTAATCGTAACACAAACCTTGTCTAAAGCTTATGGTTTAGCCGGAATCCGATTAGGAATTTGTTTTGCGTCTGAAGCAATTATATCTGTTTTAAACAAAATAAAACCACCATATAATATTAATCAACTAACGCAAGATAAAGCCTCAGAACGATTAAATACTATGGAAACAATAAAGGAAGAAGTTAGCACAATTTTATCTGAACGCGAATTATTAGCGGAAAAGTTAAAAGATATTTCACTTGTAGAAACAGTTTACTTATCAGACGCTAACTTTTTGCTAGTCAAGGTAGATGATGCTAATAAACGATATGCGGAATTAGTTAAAAAAGGAATTGTGGTAAGAAATAGAACAACTCAAGCTTTGTGTGAAAATTGTTTGAGGTTCACAGTTGGAACTCAGGTTGAGAATGAGAAATTAATCGAAGTATTAAACCAATTATAACAATGGTTGTCAGTCTTGCGAAGGCAGGAATCCAAAATGATAAACTATAATTTAAAATAGATTCCTGCCAACGCAGGAATGACAGATAAAGATGAAACCAGTATTATTCATAGACAGAGACGGAACACTAATTAAAGAACCTGCAGACGAGCAAATAGATTCGTTTGAGAAATTAGAGTTCTACCCAAAAGTATTTCAATATTTAAGCAAAATCGCTAAAGAATTGAATTTTGAAATCGTGATGATAACCAACCAAGATGGTTTAGGCACTGAGGTTTATCCTGAAGATACTTTTTGGCCAGTTCATAATTTTGTTCTAAAAACGTTTGAAGCTGAAGGTATAGTTTTTAAAGAACAGTTCATTGACAGAACATTTGCCAAAGACAATGCGCCAACCCGAAAGCCAAATACAGGCTTATTAACCAAGTATTTTTCTGAGGATTATGATTTAGCAAATTCATTTGTCATTGGAGACCGATTAACTGATGTAGAATTAGCTAAGAATTTAGGTGCTAAAGGCATTTTTATTAATGACAACACCAATTTAGGAACTGATGAAGTTACCGTTAGTAATGCTGAATTAGAAGACTACATCGCTTTAGAAACAAACGATTGGGAAGTTATTTATAAATTCCTGAAAACCACAGAACGTGTTGGTTCTATAGAACGAAACACCAATGAAACAAAAATTAAAATCGACCTAAATTTAGATGGAACCGGAAAAAGCAACATTGATACTGGTATTGCGTTTTTCGACCATATGTTAGACCAAATTTCGCGTCATGGTCAATTAGATTTAAACATTAAAGTTGATGGTGATTTAGAAGTTGATGAACATCACACTATAGAAGATACAGCAATCGCTTTAGGTGAAGTCTTTGCAACAACCTTAGGAAATAAACTAGGTATAGAACGTTACGGATTTTCTCTACCAATGGACGATTGTTTGGCGCAAGTAGGTATTGACTTTGGAGGTAGAAATTGGTTAGTTTGGGATGCGGAATTTAAACGTGAAATGATTGGGAAAATGCCAACCGAAATGTTTTATCATTTCTTTAAATCTTTTACAGATGGCGCAAAATGTAACCTTAATATTAAAGTAGAAGGCGATAACGAACATCATAAAATTGAAGCCATTTTTAAAGCCTTTGCAAAAGCGATTAAAATGGCTGTAAAGCAAGATGTTGAGAAAATGATTTTGCCGAGTACAAAGGGAATGTTGTAAAGATTTGTCATTCCTGCAAAAGCAGGAATCCACTTTAAAGAATTAAATAATTAGATTCCTGCCTTCGCAGGAATGACAATAAATTGTCAATGAAATTATCAATAGTAAATTACGGAGCAGGAAACATAAAAAGCATCCAATTCGCCTTTAAGCGATTAGGTGTAGAAGCTGTTTTAAGTAACAATCCAGATGAAATTATTGCTTCAGATAAAGTGATTTTTCCAGGAGTAGGCGAAGCGAGTTCAGCAATGAAAATGCTTAAAGAAAGTGGTTTATACCAATTGATTCCAACATTAAAACAACCGGTTTTAGGTATTTGTTTGGGTATGCAGCTTATGTGCAACCACACTGAGGAAGGCGATACTAAAGGTTTAGGGATTTTTAATACTGAAGTGAAACGGTTTTCAAACAAGGTCAAAGTGCCTCAAATGGGTTGGAATACCATTTCAAACTTAAAATCTGATTTATTTAAAGATATTAAGGATAACGAATTTATGTATTTGGTACATAGTTATTATGCTGAAAACTGCGATGAATCCATTGCCACATCAAATTACGAATTAGAATATGCTTCGGCATTAGAAAATGATAATTTTTATGGCGTTCAGTTTCATCCAGAGAAAAGTGGGAAGGCAGGAGAGAAGATATTAAAGAATTTTATTGAATTATAAAGCTATTTGCCCTTAGCTGTTAGCCCTTTGCTAAAAGTTAAAAGCCAAAAGCTAAAAGCTAAAAGATGAGAATAATACCAGCAATAGATATCATAGAAGGAAAGTGCGTAAGACTTACAAAAGGCGATTACGACACTAAAAAAATATATAACGAAAATCCATTAGAAGTAGCTAAATCGTTTGAAGACGCAGGTATTGAGTATCTTCATGTGGTGGATTTAGATGGTGCAAAAGCAAGTCATATCGTAAACTATAAAGTTTTAGAAAGCATTGCAACTAAAACTAATCTTAAAATAGATTTTGGTGGAGGCTTAAAATCTGACGAAGATTTGAAAATCGCATTTAATTCTGGAGCCAATCAAATTACAGGAGGAAGCATCGCAGTAAAGAATCCAGAAGTTTTTCAAAACTGGATTTCAAAATTTGGAGCAGAGCGCATCATTCTTGGAGCCGATTGCAATAACGAAAAAATAGCGATTAGTGGATGGCAAGAAGAGAGTACGTTAGAAGTGATTCCTTTTATTAAAGACTATCAAGCTAAAGGTATTCAGTATGTGATTTGTACAGATATTTCAAAAGATGGTATGTTAGAAGGGCCAAGTTTTGAGTTGTATAAGAGGATTTTAGAGGAAAATAAGAATATAAAGCTTATTGCTTCTGGTGGTATTTCAAAATTTGATGAATTGCCTCAACTTAAAGAAATGGGTTGCGAAGGTGTAATCATTGGTAAAGCCATTTACGAGAATAGAATTAGTTTAAAAGAATTAGAGAATTTTATAATTAATGGGTAATCAAATTGTTGTCATTCCTGCGTAGGCAGGAATCCACTTTGAAGAATAAAATAATTAGATTCCTGCCTTCGCAGGAATGACAGAAAACTATGTTAACAAAAAGAATAGTACCATGTTTAGACATTAAAAACGGGAGAACCGTTAAAGGTGTCAACTTTGTAGATTTAAGAGATGCAGGCGACCCAGTTGTACTGGCAAAGCAATATGCAGATTTAGGAGCAGATGAATTGGTGTTTTTAGATATTGCTGCGACTTTAGAAAATCGAAGAACCATGCATGACATGGTTTTAAAAGTAGCTGAACAAGTCAATATTCCATTTACTGTGGGTGGCGGAATATCGTCTGTAGAAGATGTTGATGACTTACTACATTGTGGAGCAGATAAAGTATCTATTAATTCTTCGGCTGTAAAACGACCAGAATTAATTAATGAGTTATCTCAAAAATTTGGAAGTCAATGCGTTGTTGTAGCTATTGATGCCAAACAAGTTGATGGAGAATGGTTGGTGCATTTGGCAGGCGGAACCATTCCAACAGAAATAAGATTGTTCGATTGGGCAAAGGAAGTAGAAAAACGAGGCGCAGGAGAGATACTATTTACGTCTATGAATCATGATGGTACAAAAGCCGGATTTGCAAATGAAGCTTTAGCACATCTATCTGATTTGGTTAATATTCCTATTATAGCTTCAGGTGGTGCAGGAACCATTCAACATTTTGTAGATACCTTTAAAGAAGGTAAAGCAGATGCGGCATTAGCAGCGAGTGTGTTTCATTTTGGAGAAATACCAATTTTAGAATTAAAAGAAGAATTAAAAAATAAAGGAATTCCTGTAAGAATATAAATGTCATTCTGAACAAAGTGAAGAATCTCACAATTAATATGAGATTTCTCGTCGCTTTGCTATGTCGAAATGACAAAAAAGAAATAATTATGAACGTAGATTTCAATAAAAGCCCAGACGGTTTAGTGCCAGCTGTAATTCAAGATGCAGTAACAAACAAAATATTAATGCTAGGTTATATGGATGCTGATGCATTAAAGAAAACCATTGATACTAAATTAGTCACATTTTTCAGCAGGTCTAAGCAGCGACTTTGGACTAAAGGTGAGGAGAGCGGTAATGTTTTAAATTTAGTAGACATAAAACTAGATTGTGATAGCGATGCTTTATTAGTAAAAGCAAATCCTGCAGGTCCAACATGCCATAAAGGAACAGATACGTGTTGGAACGAATCTAATGTTCAAACTTATGGTTTCATTTCAGAATTAGAGGACACTATTACATCAAGAATAAAAGCAGGTAACTCTGAAAAGTCTTATGTAGCTTCTTTATTTGAAAAAGGCATTAATAAAATTGCCCAAAAAGTAGGAGAGGAAGCTGTAGAAGTTGTTATTGAAGCGAAAGACGATAATGATGATTTGTTTTTAGAAGAAAGTGCAGATTTATTGTTTCATTATTTAATGTTACTACAGGCAAAAGGGTTTAAATTAAATGATGTGGTTGACGTATTGTTAAAGAGAAATTAAAATCTTTGCATATAATTTAAATTTTTAAGAATAAATGTAAATTTTAAACGTATTATCGTTTAAATAAGTATTTTACGGAATAATTTTGTTAAAAATAACTCTTTTATTTCTTTAATATGTATCGTTTCAATCTTGCTCTTGCACTATTAATTGCTTTTACTTTTTCAACATTTTCTGAAGCTCAACAGAAATGTGCTACTGACATAAAAAGACAAGAATTGCTTTTAGATCCTAATTTTGTTGAATTAGAAAGGTTAACTGAGGAAAAGGCTATGGAGGCTTTAAAAAATAGAGACCTATCTAAAATGACAAATGTCTTAACAATACCAGTTGTTATACATGTTTTGCATTTAGGAGAGGCAGAAGGTGTAGGCTCAAATATATCAGATGCTCAAATACAAAGTAGCATAGATAATCTTAATGATTATTATCGTGGTCAAATTCCAACAAGTGCAGTGGACTTTGAGATTGAATTTGTATTAGCACAACGAGATCCCAACTGTAACGCAACAGATGGAATTCTGAGAGTTGATGCTTCAGGATTACCTGGTTATTCTGATTATGGTGTAAATGTTTCAAATAGTAATGGAGCTGATTATTCGGATATTGTAACATTTAGTAGTTGGCCTAAAAATGAATATTTCAACATATGGATTGTCACGGAATTAGATAATAATGATGGCGGATATGGCTATCAAGGCTACGCCTATTATTATGGTGAAAATTATACGAATCATGGCTCTGTAATGATGGCTTCCGTTTTTGGTTACGACCCAGGAAATACAAATGGTTGGGGATTAAATTCAAATGGAGATAATAGTACTGTAGTTCATGAAGCAGGTCATTATTTAAATTTACATCATACATTTATTGGTGATGGTATAGGAAATGATTGCCCATTAGATGCTGTTGTTGGTACAGATAGTGATGGTTGTGCAGATACAGTGCCACATAGAAGAGAAACAAGTACATGTCCTGTAATTAATAGTTGTACAGGACTGCCTTGGGTAGATAGCAATACCATCAATAATATAATGGGTTATTATAGCTGTTCAGACCGACTTACAAACGATCAAAAAACTAGAGTAAGAGGGATAATGGAAGGCACATTGATTGTTAAATCTAAAGGAGCTACGCCATTAGATCCGAGTTATATTGCTCCTATGACAGCATGTAGCACTAATTCTTCTCCTTCTGTATATGCCGGAATATTAAGCGTAGAGTTAAATGGAAATATTGAATCATCTTCATATTCACAAAATGATGGTGGAAACATAGATCTCGCTTCTTGTTCAAATTCTTTTATTATAGATGCATCGGTTTCTAATACTTTAAATGTAGGAATGTATACTAATAATTTTCAACAATTAGGTGTGTGGATAGACTGGAATAATGACGGAGATTTTGACGATGATTCTGAATTTCAGCATTTTTCTCAAGATATATCTGCTAACGCAACTGTACCTATCGTGTTAAGCTATCCAACAGCAATACCGTATGGAGACTATGTGAGAATGCGATTAATAACCGATGTAGATGATGGTTATACTGGTGTAGGTCTAATTAATTCATCATGTTATTCGTCGTTAATCTATGGTCAATCAGAAGATTATTCAATTTATGTGGAATCCAATGTAAATACAACGTATACTTATAATAATGGTTGGTCACCAACCAACCCAATAGGTGTATCAAATTCTTCGGATACATTCATAATTGAAGCAGGTACTGCAAATATCTCTGCTAATACAAGTTGTAATACGGTTTCGGTAGATCCAGGAGCAGCCCTTACTATAGATTCGGGAGTAATACTTTCTACTTCTTTAGTGACATTAAATTCTACTTCACAACAATTTTCTAGTTTAATTTCGGATGGCTCTATAACAGGTTCAGTTGTGTATAATAGATATGTGTCCTTGGTAGGATTTGAAATTGGTGGAACTAACGATTTAATTTCTGCTCCAATATCTGGACAACTTTTTCCTGATTTTGCAACATTAAATGTTCTTAATTTGCCAGCTTCACTTTTAGTTAGAGCATTTGCACCTTACAATACAGCTGCAGGTGAATACCAAAATTATGATATTGTAACTAATTTACTAACCACAATCGAAGCTGGTAAAGGTTATAGAACTGCTACCACTGATGGAGGAACATTATCATTTATTGGTTCTCCAATTAATACTGATGTATTAGATATACCTATAACAGATGCTTCTGCTGGCTTTGCTTGGAATTTAATAGGTAACCCTTATCCATCTTATATTGATTTTGAAGACTTTTTCACTGAGAATTCTACTGAACTTGCTACTGGAACAGCTTTTCAGGCTGTATATGGTTATGATGGTGATGCCAATGATGGATGGACGGTTTGGAATTTAGCAACTATTGCAAACACAACAGTAACAGAGTTAATTGCTCCAGGACAAGGGTTTTATGTGAAATCTAAATCTGGAGGCGGATTAATTGATTTTACCACAAGTATGAGGCGTGTTGGAACGTCGGATGATTTCATTGCTGGTAGAAGTTCAAATTCTAATGTTGCATTTTGTAAGCTAAATTTAACTAGTGATTTTAAGACTGTTTCGACAGAAATCTATTTTATTGAGGGAACTACAAGAGGATTAGATTCTGGTTACGATGCAGGTTCTTATAGAGGTAGTGCTGGTCAGTTCTCAATATTCTCTAACTTAGTAGAGGATAATGAAGGGTTAGACCTCGCTATACAATCGTTACCATATAATGATTTAAACAATACTATAGTACCTATAGGTATTAACTCAACTGCGAATGAACAAATAACAATTTCAATTGATAGCTTTTCTAACATACCAACAGATGTAAATATTTATTTCAATGATACTTTAGAAAATACGTCAGTATTATTAAATACAGGTGAATATAGTTTTACACCATCTCAAGATCTTTTTGGTACAGGACGTTTTTATATTCAATATGCCACTCAATCATTATCAGTCAATTATAATGAATTAAACAACCTTACTATATTTACAGAGCAATCTACTAATAGCATAGTAATTGATGGATTATTGAACTCAGGCAGTATAGCTCAGTTATATGACATACAAGGACGTTTTGTACTCAATAAACAATTAAATTCTTCCAATGTTTCTAATAGGATAAACGTGTCTTCGTTAAGTACTGGTATCTATATATTAAAAATTTCAGACCAAAATAACTTCAAAACTAAAAAAGTAGTACTAAAATAAAATCTATAAAATAAATTAATATTGAGGCTACTTATATATTAGTGGCCTTAATAATTTTACGTAGTTATAAATAGTATATAGGCTCAAATATAATTAATAGAAAGTTTACAAGACTTTCAATATATACATAAACAATTGTTTAATAAGGCTATAATGGCGTTTTTTAGTGGTTTGGATCCTTTTTAAGTACTGCATATTGGCTAATAAGCAGACAATCCATTAAGTCGTGGACTTCATCGATGAACTACTTTTTTAGACGTTTAACCGTTTATCGAACAAATATACCTTTTGTCGGATTTTTGTATCTTTAATCGATTAAATAATTTTTTTAATCGATTTTTTTTGCGTTTAATCGATTGTATGTGAATGTTTTATAATTTTGAACCAGAAATTTAACCTAACTTAAATATCAAATATTATGAAATTCAAAAAAATTACTTTACTTGCGTTATTAACCCTTTCTTTAACAAATCTTATTGGTGCTCAAACTGATTATACTTATATCGATGGTATTAGGAGTCCTTCAGGTGTTATTACATCAATAGATAATTTAATCATTCAGTCTGGTACTTTAAATATAAATACTAATATGACTGTTGCAACCATTACTGTAAAACCAGGATCTATTTTAACTGTAGAGACAGGAGTTACTTTAACAGCCACTTTAATAGATCTTGAATCTACATCATCATCATATTCTAGTTTTTTATGTGAAGGAACTTACATTGGTTTAGCTAACTACCATAGACATACAGAACAAATTGGTACTAATGATTTAATCTCAGCACCAGTTTCGGGTCAAGCCTTTGCAGCTTTTGCTACTGTTAATACGAACTTAGCATCTTCAGGAAACCTTAGAGCTTTTGGACCTTTTGATACGTCTTTAGGATCTTATATTAATTATGATGTCTTAGGTAATGCTACCACTTTTATAAGTGCAGGACAAGGATATAGAGCTGCGACAACTGATGGCGCTGGATTAACCTTTACTGGTACGGTTGAAACTGGTGATGTTTTAGGAATTCCTATTTCTGATGGAGCCTTTGGAGCTCAGTGGAATTTAATAGGAAACCCTTATCCTTCTTACATTGATTTCGAAGCGTTCTTTGATCATAATAAAACTCAGTTTCAGACAGGTGCTTATCAAGCTATATATGGTTACGATGGTGATGCCTCAGACGGATGGGTAATTTGGAACCAAGCAGTTATTGATTCTCCTATAACAACAGAAAAATTAGCTCCAGGTCAAGCGTTTTTTGTAAAGTCTAAAATGGGAGGAGGATCAGTTGATTTTACAGCTTCTATGCGTACTACTGGAACTTCAGATGATTTCATCGCAGGAAGATCAGAAACAACTTCACCTCACCATGGATATATTAAATTAAATTCTAGTTCTGATGGTTCTAATTTTAGTACCGATATATACTTCAATAGTAATGCAACAAGCAGCTTTGATCCAGGATATGATACAGGTCTTTATGGACAAACGGCTCCAGAATTTTCAATATACTCTAATTTAGTTGAAGAGAATACAGGTGTAGCTCTTGCTATTCAGGCATTAAATCCAGATTCTATGTATGATGCTGTAGTGCCATTAGGTGTTAATGCTTTACAAGGTCAATTAGTTACTATTAGTATTTTAGATACTGATATGCCAGATAATGTAGAAATCTATTTAGAAGATACATTAAATAATACGTCAACATTATTAAATACAAATGATTTTGTTTTCACTCCAGAATCAGATATTTCAGGAACAGGTCGTTTTTATCTTAACTATACTACTAACGCATTGAGTGTAGTGGATTCAGAATTAGAAGCGATTAGTATTATTTCTAATAATAATAATGAAACAATTGAGATAAAAGGACAGTTATATAGTGATACAAAAGCCGAATTATATGATACAAATGGTCGTTTAATATTAGAAAGCGCCTTAAATTCAAAAAGTACAACTCAAATTTTAGATGTTAAATATTTAACTCCAGGAGTTTATATCCTTGCATTAAATGGAAATAAAGCAAATGAAAAGAGAGTAGAAAAATTAATTATAAATTAAATGATTTTATTGATTGTTAGTTAAGTTGTTGTTTATTTAATAGCTACCATAATCGATGCCCTAACCCAGATTATGGTAGTTTTTAAAAAAAATGAATAGAGTTATCTCTGTTCATTTTTTTGTTTTTTACAATTTTAAAATTCAGAATACTTTTGGAATTTAATTTAAAATAACGTTCTTGTTAAGATGTTTGATAAACGTTATTATTACCTCATTAAAATTCAATATCTAGGTTATCGTTTTCATGGTTGGCAAAAACAACCTGATGTAAAAACGGTTCATTTAATGATAGATCGTACTTTAAAGTACATTCTTAAAGATGTAAAATTTAAAACATTAGGCGCTGGGAGAACTGATGCTATGGTTTCTGCAAATGAAGCGGCTTTAGAATTGTTTATATATAATCAACCTATTCTAGATTTTGTAGAATTCTTAGATCTATTTAATCATAATTTGCCTCAAGATATTAGAGCTTTATCCATTAAAGAAGTTGATAATAAATTTAATGTTATTCAAGATTCAAAGTTAAAAGAATATCACTACGTATTTTCTGAAGGTAGAAAAAACCACCCATTTTGTGCACCAATATTAACAACAATATTAGAACCTCTAGATGTTGATTTAATGAAGAAAGGAGCAAAACTATTTGAAGGTTCTCATAATTTTAAAACCTACTGTTATAGAGCAACAGATAAAGGAGAGTACTATAGAGCAATCGAGGTTTCAGAAATTGTTGACAATACTATTTATAAGGCTAATTTCTTCCCAGAATCATCATATGTTTTTAAAGTTATTGGAAAAGGCTTTATGAGAAATCAGATACGATTAATGTTTGGTTGCCTAATTAAATTGGGTCGAGGAGAAGTTACATTAGATTATATTGAATCTACCCTAAAGCCAGATAGTACAGAGGTTATGGACTACATAGCTCCCGCATCAGGTTTAATTTTACATTCTGTAGAATTTCAATAAATGTGTAATCACAAAAAAAGGTACTAGATTTACATCTAATACCTTTTTTTAATTGGTTGATTATTAAATTTCAATTAACCCATTGCTTTTTTATTGCAAGCTTTGCAAACCATATTAAAAATATGCATACTACGATTACCATAATAGGCATAATAATAGTGACTCCAGTCATATCAACAGTTGCAAATAAATAAACATGTTGAGTTATCGCACCTAACGCCGAAATAATAAAAAGCACATGTGCCCATTTTTTTCTAATTAATAAGGCTATACAGCCTAAAAAACCACAAAAAACAGCCAACGCAAATGCTGCTGTATACCAAGTAGGATATTCAATTAAATATTCTGCTTGTTGATCTGTTGGTAACTGAGCAATCATTTCATCAGTAACAAATGCTCTTGTTAAGTAAGCCATAACACCAGCACCATTCCAAAATAATGCTAATACACTCACTATCCAATACCAAATTGGAGGTTTGTTCATAGAGTTAATCATAATAAAGTTAATTAGTTAGTTAGCTATTAGTGAAATTTCACACCAAATCAATTAACAATTTATGAAAAAAATTGTAAAACTATGAATTGCAATATGTAATTAATTTATAATAAGGTTAAAAAGTTTAACCTACAACATGAAGCTTTGGCTCTTTGTTTACAAATTTTCCGTCAACAGATTCACCTAAGATTAGTACCTCTTTAGAACGTTCGTACATTTTAATTGCACGATGCATCTGTAATTTAGTACCACTGTATAGTTTAACACCTGATCTTGAGCCTTTATTTCTAATTTCAATATAGTAACCGTCCTTTAGTTTAGTTGGTCTTGTTGCTGGTCTACCCATAAATATTATATATGTTTTTAAAAGTAGTGCATAATAGCAAAAAATCTCACAACTCACAAGTTTATTATTGAACAATTGTCAACCACTTATCCACTATTAGTTTATCTCACTTATTTTAAATGTTTTCAGGGATTATTGTTTTGAGTTAAGACTTATTGCATTAGAGCAAATCAGATCAAACAAGGAATTGCACCTTTGTATTAAACCAATAATATTGGTCCAAATTGAGGCAGTTTTAAGATCTACGTCTATACCCATGTTTCTATTACATTAATATTTTAAAAACATTTAAATAAATGAAAGAGCAATTTAATACAGCGTTAGGAAATTTATATGAAAAATTAATCGGTTGGTTCAATGCCATTATTGAAAGCATACCGAATATGATACTAGCAATTGTCGTTATGGTTGCTGCATATTATGCGGCCAAATACGTCAGTAAGTTAGTAACTAAACTTATTGATAAAAGGGTGGAGCAAAAATCAATTAAAGGAGCAATATCTAGAGTCAGTGCAGTAATTGTGGTAGCACTTGGTTTATTCATGGCATTAGGAGTTCTAAATCTAGGAAAAGCTTTAACGTCATTACTTGCAGGTGCTGGTGTAGTTGGTTTAGCTATAGGTTTGGCACTTCAAGGCACACTTGCAAACACATTTGCAGGTTTAATTCTGTCTTTTAGAAAGAAAATACAAATAGGACATTGGGTAGAGACTACAGGGTATTCTGGAGAAGTGATGGATATAAATCTTAAAGATTTTACACTTAAAGAAGCAGATAACAACATTGTGATTATACCAAATAAGACAATTTTAGATAATCCACTAAAAAATTACTCACTTACCACAAAAATGAGAGTATTTATAGAATGTGGTGTAGGTTATGAATCTGATTTAGAAAAAGTAGAACAATTAACAAAAGGTGTTATTGCTAACACTTTCGATCAAGTTAAATCAGCTGATGATGTAGAGTTTTATTACACAGAGTTTGGTGGAAGTTCTATTAATTACTTATGTCGATTCTGGATTGATGCAGAAAGTATGCTAGAGAAAATGAGAGCAAAAACAAAAGCCATTATTGAAATAAAGAAAGCTTACGATAAGGAAGATATCAATATTCCATTCCCTATAAGAACATTACAGTTCGATAATAAGTTAGATGTTAAAGCCTCAAATTTAAAAGAAGCATTCGCTAATAATCAAAACTAATAATCTGTGTTTGCTTTATGTGATACAAGTTAATATAATACTCATAAGAGCAAACGTAACAATAATATCAATGCGATATTTGTAATATAATAATCAATAAAACAATTCAAAATGAAAAAATTAAGTTATTTATTTATAGCCTTATTCAGTTTAAGTTTATTAACTACAAGCTGCAGAGAGCAAAAAAGTACAGGAGAAAAAATTGAGGACGCTGTAGAAGATACAGGTGATGCTATGGAAGATGCAGCAGAAGATGCTGTAGACGATAATAAATAATAGTGTCTATTAAATACTAAAATTAAAAAGCCATCATTTCGATGGCTTTTTATATTTTTATAAAAATTAGATTATCAAATTTCAGACATATTATGAGTTATACAATACCTAAGGACGTCCTTAATTTTTTTAAAAAACTCGAAAAAAATAACGACCGTGAATGGTTTAATGATAATAAGCCCGAGTTTAAAACTATTGAGGCCAAAATGAAAACCATTTATAATCATCTGGGCGACTTAATGAATACCCATGATCAGATTGAAAAGATTAAAATCTTTAGGATATATAGAGATGTGCGTTTCTCAAAGAATAAATTGCCATATAAAACTCACTTTAGTGGCTCATTTGCAAGAAAAAAGCCAGAGTTAAGAGGTGGCTATTATTTACATATTCAGCCTAATAACGAATCGTTTATAGCAACAGGTTTTTGGCAACCTAGTAAAGAAGACTTATTAAGAATTAGAAAAGAGTTTGAAATGGACGACAGTGAGATGCGAGACATTCTAAACGACAATACTTTTAAATCAACTTGGGGGAATTTTGTGGGTGAGGAATTGAAAACAGCACCTAAAGGCTTCAATAAAGAACATTCTGCCATAGATCTAATACGTAAGAAGCAATTTATATTTACCAAAAACTACACAGATAAAGAAGTATTAGCAGATGGTTTTATTGAAGAAGTCAATGAATCTTTTAAAAACATAAGACCATTTTTTGATTATATGAGTGATGTACTTACCACTAACCTTAATGGAGAATCATTACTTTAAACAAATTATAAGTTTTGAAGCACTTCTTCAGAATTAAAAAGCTGAACACTCTGTATTAAACGTTCCTTTATAATATTCGTCATTCGTTTATTAAGAGCAGATGAGTTTTTAATGTATTCTTCATATTCATCAACCGTAAACTGACCTATAACCATTCCTTTTAAAGAATTTCTAAATTTTATGTCTTTTTGAATGGCATTAGAAATGTAATTCAATTGTTTATCTAAGTTTAAATCTAAGAAAACATTCTTATGTTTTCTGATATAATTTTTAAACACAGCTATTAATAAATCATGTTGTAATTTTATTATTGGTCTTAAAGTTTTATTCTGAAAGGACTCTTCTGCACTCGTAGTTTCATAGACTTTAGCAGATAATATTTGTGGTCTTATAGAGAGTAGGTTGTTCAATCTTGAAGCCATATTGAAAACATTAAGGATTAATACTCAACTAAATTAACTAATTAAGATACCGCTAAAATTAGAATAGCAGTTTCTTGTTAACGCTGTTATTAACAATGTGCATTTTAGTATCTAAAAAACGAATGAAGATTTGAAGAAAATTATTACTTGAAGCTTTACCTTTATAGTATAATTAAAATAAAAAAATAAAACATACATATGAGATTTCATACTAGAAAATGGGTCAAACCCGAAGATTTAAATCCAAATGGCTCCTTGTTTGGAGGACAACTTTTAGCTTGGATAGACGAAGAAGCTGCACTTTATACGATAATACAATTCGAAAATTCAAAAATTGTTACCAAATTCATATCCGAAATTAATTTTATGAGTTCAGCTGTACAAGGAGATATTGTTGAGCTAGGAATTGAAGTAATTAAGTTTGGCCAATCATCAATTACATTAAAATGCGAAGCTAGAAACAAAATGACTAGAGAGACAATTCTAACAGTAGATAATATAGTTATGGTAAACTTAGGAAAGGATGGCAAACCTAAGCCACATGGAAAAACTGAAATTGAATTTGTAAAAGATAGATTAGCCGATAAATAAACTTATTTACTTAAGGCCAACTCGTAAATTTCTAAATCAAAATACTTAACAGCCGCTAAAACGTGATCAAAAATATCACCTATTATAAACTCATAGTTTTCCCAACGTTGATCTTTACTAAAACAATAGATTTCCATTGGGATGCCTTGAGCAGTAGGCTCTAACTGACGTACCATCAATGTCATATTTTCATTGATAGCAGAATGGTTTTCTACGTAAGTTTGAAGATATTTTCTAAACACACCAAAATTGGTAAGATTAACTCCGTTGATCAAAACAGATTTATCTGCGCCATGTTCAGTATTATATTCAATGATTTCTTTTGATTTATTTTCTATATAATCGGAAACTAACTGAATTTTTTTAAGTTTTTCAATGTCTTCAGCATTCAAAAATTTAATCGTAGAAACTTTAATAATTACAGACCTCTTAATTCTACGACCACCAGAATCTTTCATGCCTCGCCAGTTTTTAAACGAATCAGAAATCAACGCATAGGTTGGAATGGTGGTAATAGTCATATCCCAATTCTGAACCTTTACTGTTGCTAAATTTATTTCGGTAACACCACCATCAGCGCCATATTTTTCAAAAGTAATCCAGTCGCCAATGCGTACCATATCGTTTATAGAGACTTGTATACTTGCTACAAATCCTAAAATGGTATCTTTAAAAATAAGGATAATTATCGCTGATGCTGCACCTAAAGTCGTGGCAAATTTTATAAATGAAATTCCGGTTAAAATAGCTATTGCAGAAAAACCTCCAATGAGCCAAGCAAAGATCATAAAGACTTGTATATAGCTATCTATAGGTTTGTCTTTATAACTGGATTTTGTTTTGAGGTAATCTTTTATAGATTTTAAAAAACTTCTAATAATACTTAAAGTAAGTACAATACCAATGACTCTAAGTGTTTTACTTATAAATGTTTCTGCGTATTCAAAATCTGAAAAAATTTGTGGTACAAATTCTATTAAAATAATAAGAGGCACAATGTGAGCTATATTTCTTGGCAACCTATTATCTACTAAAATATTATCGAAATTAGTTTTGGTACGTGCAGCTACTGCCGAAGAAAATCGCCAAAGTAAACGCTTTGTAATATAGTCTACTACAAATGCTATTATTAATACTGCCAACAATAATGCTAACATATTTATAAAAATAGCGGTTTCTACAGAGAGACCATTATCTATTAAAATATCGTATACAATGTGTCTAATATTAAGCACGACTCGTCTTATTTAAATATTTTTTTTCAATATAAAATGTACCAAAAGGTAGTATAGATGCAATTAATACAATCCATAAGGTACGTGTTGTCCATTTCATATCAGAACTAATTAGTACTGCCATGACAACGTAAATCATAAACAAGATACCATGAGGCATTCCTAACATTTTTACGTACTGAGGATCATCATAAAACCATTTTAAAGGAGACGCAATAAATAATAATAAGATATAAGATATACCTTCTAATAACGCAACAATTCTAAAAATAGGTAAGACTTTTAACATGGTTTAAATTTTGCTGCAAAAGTACTGTAGTTTGAAGAGATAAGAGTAGAATTTAACAGCTTTTAAGATTTTTTTTATAACTATAATTCTTTAAGTATCTTTAGCAAAATGATTCTTTAAAACACGTAACAATTCATGAAAAAAATCTTGACATTAGCTCTTAGTTCTCTAATTGTACTTTCTTGTGCCACTGCACAATCTACGGCTAAAAAGAAAAGTAATTCTAATACAACGCAAACCAAACCTCCATCAACTAAAAAGAAATCTGGTAAAATAAAAGCTTATAGCCAAGTAATTACTAAAGATGCAATAACCGATAAGGGATTATTTGATGTGCATTTAGTAGGCGAGAAGTATTTCTTTGAAATTCCAATGGAATATCTAAATACAGATATGTTGTTAGTGAGTCGTTTTGCCAAATTACCGTCTAACTTAGGAGGTGGTTATGTAAACGCTGGTACAAAAACTAATACAAGATTGATAAATTGGGAACGTTTTAAATCTAAAATACTAATTAAAGAGAAATCTTCAAGTGCAGTTGCATCAGATAGTTTACCAATTAATGTGTCTGTTAAGGCTAATAATTATGAGCCTACTTTATACGCTTTTGATATCGCAGCCTTTTCAAACGATTCAACATCAGTAGTTATTGATGTAACTAAATTTTATGGATCTGATGTAAAGTCCATAAGTGGTATGTCATCGCGACTGCGATCTGCCTATAAAGTTAAAAATTTAGATAAGAGTAGAAGCTTCATAAATTCTGTCAAAAGTTTTCCTGAAAACATAGAAGTTGTACAAGATTTCACATACAACGCGGTTAATCCTCCTGTAAATACAGGAGACGAAACGATTAGTGTACAAATGAATCAGTCGATGATTTTATTGCCTAAAATACCAATGCAACCTAGACATTTTGATGAACGTGTAGGTTGGTTTACGTTAAGTAAATACGATTATAGTAGTGAAGAATTAAAAGCTGACCAAAAAACTTATTTGAGACGCTGGAAACTTATACCAAAAGACATAGAAGCTTATAATAGAGGAGAGCTAGTTGAGCCAATAAAGCCTATAGTTTATTATTTAGATCCTGCAACACCAATGAAATTTAGATCTTATATGAAAGATGGTATAGAGCTTTGGCAACAAGCTTTTGAAGCTGCAGGTTTTAAGAATGCTATTATAGCTAAAGATCCACCAACTAAAGAAGAAGATCCAGATTTTAGCCCAGAGGATATTAGATACTCAGTAGTAAGATATGTTGCTAGTACTACAAGAAATGCTACAGGACCAAGTGTTTCAGATCCGCGAAGTGGCGAAATAATTGAAAGTGATATTATTTGGTACCATAATCATTTACGCTCTTATCGTAATCGTTATTTATTAGAAACAGGTGCAGCAAATCCTTCTGCAAGAACGTTAAATACACCAGATGAAGAAATTGGAGAAATGATGAAAATGGTAATTGCACATGAAGTCGGTCACACTTTAGGTCTGCCACATAACATGAGTGCAAGCTACGCTTATGATGTAGAGAGCTATAGAGATGGTGCTTTTACGCAAAAGAACGGAATTGCTGCGACTATAATGGATTACGCACGTTACAATTACATAGCGCAACCAGGTGATGAAAACATAAGGTTTGTTAGGCAGTTAGGACCTTATGATAATTATGCTATTAATTATGGATATAGATATATAGATGCATCAAAATCTGCAGATGATGAAAAAGAAACTTTAAATAAATGGATTATAGAGAAAGCAAATGATCCAATTTATAAATTTGGTAAGCAGAGTAGTCGTTTTGATCCAACAGCACAGACTGAAGATATAGGAAATAACAGCATATTAGCTAGTACTTATGGAATAAAAAACCTAAAAATTGTTGCTGAAAATTTACCGTCTTGGACAAGTGATAAAACTGATAACTATGAAGACTTAGAAGAACTTTACGGCGAATTGTTAAGTGTTTGGAGCCGTTATATTGGCCATGTCGTAACACACGTTGGTGGTGTTGTGGAAGATACAAAAAATCCATCGCAAGACGGTTTGGTTTATAATCCGGTAGATAAGGCTTATCAGAAATCTGCTATTCAATGGTTACATAAAAATGCTTTTGAAACACCAACATTTTTGATTGATAAAAGTATTCTTCAAAACATTGATTACGCGAGTTACACAGAAAAAATTAGACGTTACCAAGCCAGGCACTTAAATAACTTACTGAGTTTTGAACGTTTAGGACGTCTTATAGATCATGACGCATTAGATTCAAAAAACTATTCAGCATTAGAAATGCTTAGAGATTTAAGAAAAGGGATATGGTCTGAGACCAATTCTGGTAAAAATGTTTCAGTATTTAGACGTAACTTGCAACGTGTATATTTGGATGCTATGTTTAATTTAATGACAGAAGAATTAGATCCTAGACGAAGCAGACAATATTATAATGTCAATCAATCAGATGTTAGAGCCTTAGTTAGAGGCGAGTTAAATGTTGTTAAGCGCATGTTAACTTCAGCATCAAGAACTAATATTAACACTGAGACACAATATCATTATAAAGACGGTATTGAAAGAATAAATGCAATTTTAGACCCAAAATAATTATGAAAAAGTTAATTTTAATAGCCTTAATATTTAGTTTATCTGCTGGTAGTATTGTTACTGCACAGACTAAACAAACTCAAAAAGAAAGATTTCAACCTATCTATAATATCACGAAGTCTACCATAAAATCAGACAATTATCAATTTGTAGCGAATGTGATCTATAATGATGAAGGCAGAGAGACATTAGATGGTGAGCTTAATAATATTCAAATTAATAAATCATCTGTATCTGGTCGCTTAAATGGTTTTTCAAAAGATAGAATGATTTTATCAATAAATGAGGATAACAGTAAAATTAGCGTAGATTATAATGATGAAAAGCAGGAAGTTTTAATTGATATTGACGCCATATCGCACAAGATTACAATTGAAGTAAAACCCAATGGCAATGCATTTTTGGTCATTACAAAAATGGATGGTAACGAATTAAAGTATGGTGGTAAATTAGTTAAGCTTTAATTAAACTAATTATATCAAGTGTAACGTAATAGAAATTCTATTTTGTGTTGAGGACATTTTAATAATTGGTATAGAAATTGTATCTTTGCAACTGTCTTATTGAAGATATACTACAAAAAATAGCTTAATTTATAAGTTATTGTGCTAGATTTTAATACTATTCATTGTTAAGTTAATTAACTTGTTTGCATTACAATATTTTCAAAAGCACACATATATTAATTTTTAAAACTACGAATGGCTAAATCACAACAAACTTTTAGTAAAAGTGAAAAAGAAAAAAAACGATTAAAAAAACGAGAAGACAAGCGCAAGAAAATGGAAGCGCGTAAGCTTCAAAAGGAAGAGAATGGTTCAGGTGGAATTCCACTTGCTTATGTAGATCATAATGGTAATCTTACAGATACTCCACCAGATCCTTCAATGAAAGTAAAGGTTAAAGCCGAAAACATTGTTATTGGAATACCACAAAAAGACGATTCTGATGTAGAAGAATTTGATCCAATTAGAAACGGAAAAGTTTCTTTTTATGATAGTTCTAAAGGATTCGGATTTATAATTGATACAGAAACAAACGAAAAACACTTTACTCACGTTAGTGGTATCATTGACGATATTGCAGAAAACGATAAAGTGACTTTTGAATTAGAAAAAGGACAAAGAGGAATGAATGCCGTACGTGTAAAACAAGCTTAATTCTTTTACTTCTTATAAAATTGAAGGCCATTATCTTAGATAGTGGCTTTTTTTTATGCATTTATATGAATTGTTTATCAAGTACTTAGAGGTGTTTTTAAAAAAATATCGAGTTTTGTAAAACCATACTTCTAATAACTTCGTAAATAGAGTAACAATAAACTTAAAACACATATTATGAAAACTAAAAAAATAATTACTTCAATAGCATTTGCATTTGCTTTAATATTTGGATCTACCGTAATGGCTCAAGATTCTAAAATGGATAAAGACACTAAAATAGTAGGAGGAGCTACTATGTATCCTTCAAAAGATATTGTTTCTAATGCCGTAAACTCTAAAAACCATACAACATTAGTTGCTGCTGTAAAATCTGCGGATTTAGTAGAAACATTACAAGGTGATGGTCCTTTTACTGTTTTTGCACCAACTAATGAAGCTTTCGATAAACTACCAGAAGGAACAGTTGCAACATTACTTAAGCCTGAGAACAAAGAAAGTCTACAAGCTGTATTGAAATACCACGTCATATCAGGGAAATATAGCGCAAAAGATATTATGAAAGCTATAAAAAAAGGAGATGGCAAAGCAACGTTTACAACTGTACAAGGTGGAACGTTAACTGCAATGATGGATGCAAAAAATTTAGTATTAAAAGATGAATCTGGTAACACGTCTATGGTTACAATAAGCGATGTAAATCAGTCAAATGGTGTTATCCACGTTGTAGATACTGTAGTATTACCAGGAATGTAATATATAAATTGGTTAGGGAAGAATTAGCTTTTTTGTTGATTGGTTAGCTAATTCTGGAAAAGCACAAGTTTATACTTGTGCTTTTTTTTATACCTTTAAGTTTCTAATGATAACTAGTAAATGACACCAAAAATAATTTCGATTTCAGAGAAAAAACTAATTGGCAAGAAAAGTACAATGCGTCATGGCGAATACGGAAAAATTATTGCACTTTGGAAACAATTTATGCCTCGGAAAAATGAAATTAAAGCATTAATAAATACAGAATTAATAGCTATTCAAGTATATAGTAATTTTAATGCTATGGATAAACCATTTGAAATAAGAGCTTGTGCCGAAGTTTCTAATTTTGAAAATATACCAACTGAAATGGAAACGTTTACAATACCTAGTGGAGACTATGCTATTTTTCTTCATAAAGGCATTAATGCATCAGAAACCTATCAAAAAATTATGACCGAATGGTTACCGTCTTCTGGTTATAAAATAGATAATAGACCACATTTTCAAGTGATGGGAGCAAAGTACATTAATGGAAGTCCTGATTCTGAAGAAGATTTTTATGTACCAGTAAAATTAGTAATTAATTAAATTCTAAAATCCTACTCTAAAATCACAACCTACTTTATAATTACTGCAACCAAATGCTGTTTTTCCTTTTAGCACTTTCCCTGTTTTACATTTAGGGCATGCATCTCCTGCTTTTAAAACTGCTTTTTTAGTGGTTTGCTTAGGTTCTAATTTTAGTTTAAAATTATCATCAAAGCGTATTAGCCCTTCAACAGATTGATTTTCAACTTTGAAGCCTTTTAAATTTACAGTAGAACCTTTAGTGATTAAACGAATAAATTGCTTTTCAGATATTTTCTTATTTCCGAAACTAAACGGCAATGTAAAATCACAAGATTTACCGTATAAATTACAGCCATAAGCAGATTTTCCTTTTAAAAGTGAGCCAGTTTCACATTTTGGGCAAGCGCTACCAACTAAAGCTGCTGACTTCGGTTTACTTTTAGGTTTAGATTTTCCAACAGGTTTATTATTAACCGCAGAAATTCTAGTTTCTACTTTTTCGCTTCGTACTTCGTAAACTAAGGCATCAACCATACGTTTCATTCCACGAATAAAAGCTGTTGCACTAAATTCACCTTTTTCAATATCCTTTAATTGTTTTTCCCATGAACCCGTTAATTCTGCAGATTTAAGCAGCTCATTTTGTATGGTATCAATGAGTTGGATGCCAGTTATTGTTGGTAGTATCTGTTTCTTATTTCGTTTTATGTATTTACGTCTAAAAAGTGTTTCAATAATATTGGCACGTGTAGACGGACGACCAATACCGTTTTCTTTCATTAAGTCTCTTAACTCGTCATCTTCAACTTGTTTTCCTGCAGTTTCCATAGCACGCAAAAGCGAAGCTTCTGTAAACTGATTAGGTGGCTTAGTTTGTTTTTCTAAAAATGACGGTTCATGTGGTCCTTTTTCACCTTTTTCAAAATTTGGTAATAATTTATCTTTTGATGTGCTGCTGGTTATTCCTTCATCTTTTTTCTCAAAAACAACACGCCAACCCTTAGATATAATCTCTTTTCCTGTGGTTTTAAAATTGACATCTGCTGCTTTACCAATTACCGTTGTATTAGAAACTTTACAATCGTCATAAAAAACAGCAATAAATCGTTTGACTATAATATCATAAACTTGTTGTTCATTATACTGCAGATGTGTTTGCATACCTGTTGGTATAATGGCATGGTGATCTGTTACTTTTTTATCGTTAAATACGCGAGCAGATTTCTTAATCTTCTTACTTAAAACAGGTGCTGTAAGCGTCGCGTAATCCGTTAATTTAGATAAAATGCCTTTTACCTTAGGATACACGTCGTTTGGTAAAAATGTAGTATCAACTCTAGGATAAGTTACTGCTTTTTTCTCGTATAGTTTTTGAGCTATTTTAAGCGTATCATCTGCAGAAAAACCAAACTTGGTGTTGCAATATACTTGTAACCCAGTTAAGTCGAATAATTTAGGTGCATATTCTGTACCTTTCTTTTTGGTTGTAGATACAATTTCAAACTGATCTTCCTTGACTTTATTGGCTAATATTTCGCCATCTTCCATTTTAAGAAAACGACCTTCTTCATAACTAAAAAGTGTGTCTCTATAAAGAGTTTGTAATTCCCAATATGGTTGTGGTACAAAATTCTCAATCTCCTTAAAACGGTTTACAAGCATCGCAAGCGTAGGAGTTTGCACACGACCAACAGAAAGCACTTGTTTATATCCACCATGTTTCACAGTATATAACCTGGTTGCATTGATTCCTAAAAGCCAATCACCAATAGAACGAGAAAAACCAGCGTAATAAAGATTATCGTAATTTTCTGCAGGCTTTAAATTCTTAAAGCCTTCTTTTATTGCTTCAGTGGTTAAAGATGAAATCCATAAGCGTTGTACTTTACCTTTGTAATTCGCCTTATTAATGACCCAACGCTGTATCAATTCTCCCTCTTGGCCAGCATCACCACAATTTATGACTAAGTCGGCTTTATCAAATAAACTTTTTACAATATTAAATTGCTTTTTAATACCATCATTTTTGGCCACCTTAACCTCAAATTTCTCTGGTAACATTGGTAAGTTGTTTAGGTCCCAACTTTTCCAATACGGTTTATAATCTGCTGGTTCGTATAAGGTACAGAGATGTCCAAAAGTATAGGTTACGGCAAAGCCATTGCCTTCAAAGTAACCATCGCGCTTCGTGGTTGCTCCTAAAACAGCTGCAATTTCTCTTGCAACACTTGGTTTTTCGGCTATACAGACTTTCAAATAGATTTCAGTTTAATGACTGCGAAAATACAGAATTTTATAGTTGAATAAGGAATTTATTAGAGTTCTAAAACTAATTTTTGCCCAATCTTTAAGGTTGTATTTTGATTGATAGCATTTGTTTTGCATAGTCTGGAAACAGACATATTATTTCGTCTAGAAATACCATAGAGCGTATCTCCTTTTCTTACCACATAGAACTTAGGCTGTTTAGCTAAACTAGCCATAGCAGCTTCATCTGCAGACTTAATTACTTTAATTTTACTTACGCGTTTTGAATTGTGAAAACGTGCGTGTGTCCATTTTTGTGTTACCCAAACATGCTTAGATCTAATTTTATTATTTGAAGAAAAATCAAATAAATATTCAGGATGGATGGGTTGACCTTTATAACTCAGTTCTAAATGTAAATGGCTTCCCCTTGAATTTCCTGTATTACCACCTTTTCCTAAATATTGTGCTCTCTTTATAGTGTCATTGGCTTTTACTGCAATGTAAGATAAATGCGCATAAGTAGATTCTAATCCATTAAAATGCCTAACAACAACAACGTTTCCGAATCCGTTGGAGTATTTCGCAATTCTCACAATACCATCTAAAATGGAAACTACTGAATCACCAGTCACTAGGTCAATATCAATACCATTATGAGGTCGTCCTCGTCGCCAACCATAATGCGATGTAATGACTTTTTTATGTGAAACAGGTGAAGCATACGTACTATCGGTAAAAAACAACTCTAAAGGAAATTTTTGACCAAAGTCATGATATGGATGATGATCTGTATTATCCCAATGATCTGCTTTTATATCTACTACAGGTTTCGTAGGTTTTACAATTAATGGAATTTCAATAGCTTCCTTAATTACACCTTTTTTGTACTTGCTTGTGTTTAATTCAATCTTTAAAGAAGTAGAAATTGAGTCTTTCTGTGCGTAAATAAATAAGCTAGTACAGACAAAAACAACACAGAAAAAAAGATATTTCATAGAGGGATTAATGATCTAATAATTTTTGAAACGTAAATATATAATAAATATTATTTTCAATATTTAATTTCTAAAATCAGTTATTCAATTTTTATTAAAATTATTCTTTTTTACTTTTACTACTTATCTATAGGATTGATACTTTTTTTGTGAGCGAAAGTGTTGTAAATTTGCAGCTTCAAAAGATAATCCGAAATTATATTTATGTCTCAAACAAATCAAGCTGTTCAAGCAAAAAAAACTGATAAAGAATTATATGACTACCAACAAGGTGCCATAAGTCAGATTTTCGAAAAATTTGATTCCGAACGCGAAGATTATCACTTACTGTATCAATTACCAACAGGTGGTGGAAAAACGGTTATTTTCTCTGAAATGGTGCGTCAATACCTAAAGAATCACAAAAAGAAGGTTTTGATTATGACGCACAGAGTAGAACTTTGTAATCAAACCTCTAAAATGTTAGATGGTTTTGGTGTTACAAACAAAGTGGTTAATAGTAAGGCTAATTTAGATGACCAAGCAGATTATTCTTGTTTTGTGGCCATGGTAGAAACGCTTAACAATAGACTAAACGATAATATGTTAGATATCTCTGACGTTGGTTTAGTTATTATTGATGAAGCCCATTATAATTCTTTTACCAAACTGTTTAAGTTTTTTGAAAAATCCTTTATTCTTGGTGTTACTGCAACACCTTTAAGTTCTAATAAAGAGTTACCTATGAAGGATAACTACGACGAACTTATTACAGGAGAAACAATTGAGAATCTTATCGAGAATGAGTTTTTAGCACGTGCAGAAACGTATGCCTATGATATGGGTTTAACCTCTTTAGAAGTAGGATCTAATGGCGATTATACTGTAAAATCTTCTGAAGATTTATATTCTAGTCCTGCGATGTTGCAAAAGTTGATTGATGCATATAAAAGACATTCGCTAGGTAAAAAGACTTTAATTTTTAATAACGGAATTAACACTTCTATTAGTGTGTATTATGCCTTTAAGGAAGCCGGAATTCCTATTATGCACTTAGATAATACAGCGACTAAAAAACAACGTAAACAAATTTTAGAGTGGTTCCATGAAACGCCAGATGCTATCTTAACCTCAGTAAGTATTTTAACTACAGGTTTTGATGAGCCAACCATTGATACTATTATCTTAAACAGAGCTACAAAATCATTGACTCTATATTATCAAATGATTGGTCGTGGTTCTCGTATTCTAAACAACAAATCTAAATTTACAACAATAGATTTAGGAAACAACCTTTACAGATTTGGTCCTTGGGGCGCAGATTTAGATTGGCAACTTATTTTTAAGTCACCAAATTGGTATGCTGATCGTATTAAAGATGATGAGGCTATTGAGTCTAATTTTAAGCACGATTTATCAGAGGAAGTTAAAGAAGAGTTTTCAAAATCTGAAGACACATATTTTGATATTAAACAAACTTATAAGGATGCTGTTGCTAAAGGAGAATCTAGTAAAGTTGTGTTAGAACGTTCTATTGAACATCATGCTAAAATTTGTATTGAAAATAGTGAAGATGTATACGATGCCCTTGCTTTAGCAAAACTTCTTAAGGAAGATATTAATCAACGTATTGAGACCTATGCCAAGTGTATAAGTAGAAGTACTTACAACTTCTTAAAATGGTTGAAGGATGATTATCAAAAGAAGTTAAACTCATATTTAAGGACTAATTTCGATGAAAAATTTGAAGAAATCCACGGGTTTCCTCCAGAGGATGAGTAAACCAAGGACTTTGTAATTAAAGTCATTTAATTGCTTTATGCTTCATAAATTAGCGTAGTTTCGCGCCTCAAATTAAAGCACTAAAAATGAAACGTATTAACCAGTACAAAAAGTTATTTTCAATTGAAGATTCTATTGATTTAAAATCTTTAAAGAAAACGTATAGAAACCTTGTAAAAAAGTGGCATCCAGATAAATTTCAAGATGGAGATGCTGGCCAAGAAGAGGCAGAGCAAAAGAGTGTTGAAATTATCGATGGCTATCATTTTTTAGTGAGTATTGCGCCAGAAACTAAAGCTTTAAATCTTGAAGAATATACCAATACAATAACAAATTCTTCAATTTTAGATTTTCAGCATAAAGGTCAACTTTTAGAAATCACATTTTTAGACGGTTCTACTTATGAGTATTTTGGAGTGCCTAAAGGTGTTTTTATCAAATTTTTAAATTCTGATAAACAAATGCGTTTTGCAAGACGAAGTATTTTTAATTCGTATTTATACAGAAAATCTAAGAGGGAACTTCAAGAAGCATAATATCAATTAGTTATGAGCAACGAAAATTCAGAGAAACTTGACGATATCTCTATCAATGAGATTGAAAACTGCATTTCTATTTTAGAACGTTTAGTTGCTGATACAGATCAGATATTTGAAATTCCTAAGCCACAACGAACGGCTTTAATAAAGGCTTCCGGACAATTATCACGTCCTAGTAGAGAAGAATTTTCGCGTCGTAAAAAAGACGCAAAAAAAGCCGCTAAGCGAAAACAGGCTGCACGAGATAAAAATGCTCGTAAAGAAACAGGTATACGTAGTGCCAGAGAAGCGCATATTTTTGTTGCGCCAAAATTATTGCCAGAAGCTGATCTAAAAGCCAAAGAACAATTTGAGCTAGAATCACCTAGAAATTGCTACGTCTGTAAGACGATGTTTACTAAACTGCATCATTTTTACGATACCATGTGTGAAGAATGTGGCGATTTTAACTATGCTAAACGTTTTCAAACTGCAGATGTAAAAGGACAAGTCGCTGTAATCACTGGTTCTCGATTAAAAATTGGTTATCATATTACATTAATGCTTTTACGTGGTGGTGCAACAGTAATTGCCACAACACGTTTCCCTGTAGATTCTGCATTGCGTTTTTCTAAAGAGGAAGACTTTACAGAATGGGGACACCGACTAAAAATTCATGGTTTAGACTTAAGACATATTCCAAGTGTTGAGATCTTCTGTAATTTTATAGAGCAACGTTACGAAAAGCTTGATATACTTATCAATAATGCAGCACAAACCGTTAGACGACCAGCAGGTTTTTATAGCCATTTAATGCCAAATGAAGAACGACCAATTGAGGAGTTACCGAAATTTGCACGTGATTTACTCAATGATCATACAGAATGTTTAAATGAATTAAAACAACTAACCTCTGGTGCATCATCAAATAAAAATATGCCAGTGACTTGGCATGGACCAGAACCAGGCATTGGATTAAGAGCTTCAGCTAAATTATCCCAAATTCCATATAGTTTTGATAATACCTTAGTTTCTCAAGAGGTTTTCCCAGAAGGAAAACTGGATGCCGATTTACAACAAGTAGACTTAAGAAAAACCAATAGTTGGCGATTAAAACTTGGAGAAATTGAGACCACAGAAATGATAGAAGTCCAATTAGTAAATTCGGTAGCACCTTTTGTTTTGTGCAATCGTTTATCTGAAGTAATGAAGAAAGAGAACACAGGTAAGAAGCACATTATCAATGTTTCGGCTATGGAAGGCAAGTTTCATAGTTTCTTTAAAGAAGATCGTCATCCACATACTAATATGGCAAAAGCAGCTTTAAATATGTTAACGCATACTGCAGCTGGTAGTTTAGCTAAAGAAGGTATCTTTATGAATGCTGTAGACACTGGTTGGGTTACAGATGAAGATCCAGCTGAGTTAGCAAAACGAAAACAAGAATTGCACGATTTTCAGCCACCTTTGGACATTGTGGATGGTGCAGCACGTGTTATGGATCCATTATTTGATGGTATAAACACAGGTAAGCATTGGTCTGGCAAATTCTTAAAAGATTATAGACCCATTAGCTGGTAATTGGTAGCTATTCAGCATAGATTTCAGAACTTAAAAGACTGTTAATGTTACTGATAATTCAATCTTTTGTTGGTATCTTAGTTATTATGGTTAAAAAAGAAATAGTTAAAATATTTAATGTATTTATAGTTTTAGTTGTGTTAACGACGATGTGGAGTTGTAAATCTAGCAACGTTGATGATGCTAATAAACCGTCTGATGCCATTAACACATTACAAAAATTATTAGAAAGAGAGGAGTATTATATCGATATCGATGTTGTATATCCTTTTAATACCGCAGCGACTCAACGAGTAGCCAATGCCTTATTTTTATCTCAAACAGGCAATAATGCGAGTAGAATAGATGTCACAGAAGACGGACATTTTATCGAAATAAATACTGATTCTGTATCAGGTAATTTGTCATTTTTTGGAGAAAGACGTTTGAGCGCAGGTAATTATGGTGGTCGCAATAGTGGTATTGTGTTTAATGGAATTCCTGAAAAATATGTAAAGACTATTAATGAGTCCAAAAAAAGACTCGACATTGAATTTGAAATTAAGCAAATTAATGAGCCTTCAGAAACTTATAACGTAAAACTAGAACTATTTCCTAATAATAAAGTAGCTGTCAATATTACATCGACGTACAAGACTTTTATTAAATATAGCGGAAGACTCAGAGCAAAAGATGAATCTGAATAGAGACGCGTTAAGCCTCTAAAGCATAAACTAGAAATATCCTTTATATTTTACAATAAATTGTAGTGTTTATTCAAAGGACAAATTACCTTTGCGCAACAATAAATACACTATGGCTACATTTAAAGAATTAGGAATTCACAAATCTTATATAAAAGGATTAAAAGAACTCAATATTGTTAATCCAACGGAAATTCAAGAAACCGTAATTCCTATTTTACTTGAATCTAAAACTGATTTGATAGGCTTGGCTCAAACAGGAACTGGAAAAACAGCAGCTTTTGGCTTACCTGTTTTGCATAGTATTGACACTAATAATTCTGACGTGCAAGCTTTGATTATTGCGCCAACGCGTGAGTTGGTTCAACAAATTCAAAAACAACTTTTCAGATTTACTAAATATGTAGACCAAAAGATATTTTCAGAAGGTGTATATGGTGGTGAAAAAATTGATAAACAAATTAGAAACCTAACAAGAACTACTCATATTGTTGTGGCAACTCCTGGCCGTTTATTAGACTTAATTGAAAGAGGTTCTATAGATATTTCGAAGATTAAAACCTTAGTTTTAGACGAAGCTGATGAAATGCTAAGTATGGGTTTTAAAGAAGACTTAAATAAAATTTTAAAATTCAACACTTCACGAAGAAATACATGGTTATTTTCTGCAACCATGCCTGAAGAAATAAAAAACATAATTAAAAACTACATGTCGCCAAGTGCTGTAAGAATTGAAGTAAATAAAAATGCTTTGGTAAATAAAAATATTTCTCATCACTTTATTCAAACATCAATAAAAGACAAAGTTAATATGATTATCCGAATTTTGGATAAACGTCAAGACGAGCGAGGTATAATATTCTGCAGAACAAAAGCAGGTACAAAAGCCTTAGCTGAGCAATTACAAAATGAAGGTTTTGCCGTTGGTGCTTTAGAAGGTGATATGCAACAAAAGGAACGCGATAAGGTAATGCGTGCGTTTAAAAATGAAAGCATACAAGTTTTAATTTCTACTGATGTATCAGCACGAGGTATTGATGTTAATAACTTAGCTTTTGTATTACATCATCAATTACCAGAACATTTAGATTACTATACACACAGAAGCGGAAGAACAGCAAGAGCAGGAAAAACAGGACAATCTATTGCACTTATCATTCGTGGTGAAATGCAGAAAGTAATTGATACTCAGAAAGCTTTAGGTATTGTGTTTAGAGAGATAACGATGTAGTTGACTTACTTTCTTCGTTTAAATTGACAAATTTAAGAGATCATGAAACTAGTTCAGGATGACAAATCATGAGTGTTTGTTCTTCATAGGTTATTTGCAAGATTTCATAAGTTTCTGTCATGCTGAGCTTGTTTCAGTATCTTGCTTGACCATGTATTAGATCCTGAAATTAGTTCAAGATGACAAGTCAAGAATGTTTGTTCCTTACATGTTAGTTACAGGATTTCTTAAGTTTTTGTCATGATGAACTTGTTTCAGCATCTCATTACTAATAATAGCTACTTCGAGTAGATTCATTAAAAATTAAATATCTTAAACATCGATAACTAAAAAATATCAATCGATGCCAAAACGCGATTACCATAACTATTGGGTTTATATAATTACAAATAAAAAAAATGGTGTGTTATATATCGGTTTTACAGGAGGAATCGATGATAGAATGGAAAGACATACCGAAGGTAAAGGGAGTTCTTTTGCTTCAAAATATAAATTAAAGCGCTTAATTTATTTTGAAGAATTTCAATATGTAAATGATGCAATTAAGCGAGAAAAACAGATTAAAAATTGGAGGCGTCAATGGAAAATTAACTTAATCGAAGAGTCTAATCCTAATTGGGATGACCTTTGGGTTCGGTTAGATTCTAAAAGGATTAGTGATTGATTTATTAGATAGATCCTGAAACTAGTTCAGGATGACAAATCAAGAGTGTTTATTCCTCATATGTTGGTTGCAAGATTTCATAAGTTTCTGTCATGCTGAACTTGTTTCAGCATCTTGCTTGACCTTGTATTAGATCCTGAAATTAGTTCAGGATGACAAATCATGAGTATTTGTTCCTCATAGATTAGTTACAGGATTTCTTAAGTTTCTGTTCTGCTGAACTTGTTTCAGCATCTAGATAGAGCGTGTATGTAGATCCTGATACTTATTTAGGATGACAAATCGAGAGAGATTGTTCTAAAAACTAAATTAACTTCCACAAAACTTAAGCACAAAAATCCCAATCTCATAGCAAGAGAGAATTGCATTTTCGTATTTTAATACTATCTTGTGTGTCTAATAAACAACAAACACGATTACACTAATGAAATCATTCACAATTGAAGACATCAATGCCTTTATAAATGGCGAAGTTGTAGGTACAACTACAAATAATATTACTGGATTAGAGCAAATTCAAAAGGCAAATGAAAATCAAGCAACTTTTATAGGCAATAGAAAATTTGCTGCGCTTTGGAAGGATTCTAAAGCAAGTTTGGCCATTGTGAATGACAATTTAGATATAGAACCTGGTGATAATCGTGTGTTGATAAAAGTTAAGAATGCCGATTTAGCTATGGCTAAATTATTAGAGTCTTTTACACCTGAAACACCTCATTTTGAAACTGAAATTCATCCGTCAGCTACGGTTGATAAATCTGCTAAAATCGGCAGTGGAAGTAGAGTAGGTGCTGGTTCTTACATTGGTAAAGATGTTGTTTTAGGAAATAATGTTACCATCTACCCAAACGTAACAATACTCGATGATACAACCATTGGAGATCATACAACAGTTTGGTCTGGTACCATTATTAGAGAGCGATCTGTAATTGGTGCGCATTGTATTTTTCATAATAATGTAAGTATAGGTGCAGATGGTTTTGGTTATAGACCAAGTGATGATGGTAGAGGTTTGGTAAAGATCCCACATATTGGTAATGTTGTTATTGGTAATGGTGTTGAGATAGGCGCCAATTCTTGTGTAGATCGTGGGAAATTTAGTTCTACTATATTAGGTGATGGTTGTAAAATTGACAATTTGGTTCAAATTGCACATAATTGTGTATTAGGACGCTCGTGCATTATGGCAGGAAGTTCAGGACTTGCAGGTTCTGTAACGCTTGGTGATGGTGTAATAATCGGTGGATCTGCTTCTATAAAAGATCATACAACTATACACTCTGGTGCAACTGTTGGTGCTGGTTCTGGTGTAATGAATGATGTTGCTGCCGGAAAAACCGTTTTGGGTTATCCTGCTGTAGACTCTAGAGAAATGCTTAAGCAATGGGTTGCACTTAGGAAATTAGCGCGATAGTAATTTATTTCAGAATTGAGATGCTGAAACTAGTTCAGCATGACAAACTATTAAATCTATATGTCTTTTAATATTATATCTATTCAAGCTTATGTTAGAGTGATGCCTGATTTTACTGTCGACGATAGATAGATAGATAGATAGATAGATAGATAGATAGATAGATAGATAGATAGATAGATAGATGCTGAAACTAGTTCAGCATGACAGACTATTAAATCTCAGAAGTGATGAATGGCTCAGTTTTTAAACCTTATAGAGATGCTGAAACTAGTTCAGCATGACAGTTCATAAAATGATTATAACGCTAGAAAAATTAACTATCCTCATATTTCATAGTTCCTATTAATTTGTCATTCTGAACTTGTTTCAGAATCTAAAAAAATATAAACCAATATAGATTTAGTTAATATACACAACTGAATAAAGTACAACTGTGAACTATCTTAAGCCGATTTCTGTTCTACATTTTGCTTTAAATGCAATAAACCTGCAACCATACCGTCTAATTCATGCTCTAAAAAATTAGCATTTCGTTTACTAAATCCTTGTATAGTATTGGCATAGAGTTCAACACCAGCATGCATAATGCAAACGCTGTAGGTATCGTTGTCAGCATCTAGTTTTACTGAAGTTCGGTACTCACTAGAAATTAATAACCAGTAACATAAACTATTAATCTGGTTAAACAAAGAGAATTTTGTTTCCATAATATATAGGTTTTAATAGACTGAGGGATATCTACATACGAAGGTATTGACTAATGGATACCACAACTAAAATGAGAGTTAAACCAACCCATTTCTCCGACGATATGGATGTAATCACCTTAAAATCGGATAATTAACAACCTTTCAATTTTTGGCATCATTGTTGAATACTACTAAGTAATTATTAAAATAAAATATAAATACAATGATTAAAGGAACAGTAAAATTCTTCAACGATGACAAAGGATTCGGATTTATAACAGAAGAAGGTTCAAACAAAGAGCATTTTGTACACATCTCAGGATTGATAGACGAAATTCGTGAAGGCGATGCCGTAGAATTCGATCTTACAGAAGGCAAAAAAGGATTAAACGCAGTAAACGTAAAAGTTATCTAAAATATTTGGCTTAACCTAGAATTTATGGAAGCTCATCATTAATTTGATGGGCTTTTTTTATTTGAAAAAGCGATTTTATAAGATAACAATCATAGCATATAAGCTAATTCACGTGGAGAATAATTAATAATTTTATGGTGAAAGTTTGAAGTATATGGCCAAAACAAAAACATTTAACATTACACATCTACCAAGTTTACTTGTTAAATCATTTAAATCATGGTTTGCAGGAGAACCATTTCAACGTAGTGCAATTGTTGCATATTACGCTGTATTGTCGTTACCTGCTCTGGTGATCATTATTTTAAAAGTAGTTGGTAATTTTTGGGGAGAAGACTTAGTACAAGGTGAATTATTAGACGAAATTACAAAGGCTATAGGACCAGATGCTGCAGATGCGATAAGAACAATGATTGAAAACCAAAGTGAAAAGAAAACGTCAATATTTGCAACTATAATAGGTATTGCCACTTTATTATATGGTTCCACAGGTGTATTCTTCCAAGTACAATCTGCACTTGATGATATTTGGGAACAAGTCCCAACGTACAAAAACAGTATTATCTCTACACTAATGAGTAGAGTAAAAAGTTTTGGTTTTATAATAATTTTAGGGTTTTTGTTGTTAACCAGTTTTGTATTAACATCATTATTAAGCACATTTAGCACACAGTTAAATCGTTTATTACCAGATAATTGGTTTGATTATTTATATTTAGTAGACTTTTTAATCTCTTTAGGATTTATATACGTATTGTTTGCAACCATGTTTAAATATTTGCCATCAGCCAAAATTACATGGCAATCAGTGCGCGTAGGTGCAGGCCTAACCACAGTGTTTTTCTTAATTGGTAAATATCTACTAGCTTTATATTTTAATACCATGGAACCAGGTTCAACATATGGTGCTGCAGGCTCTATTATTTTAATAATGCTATGGGTATCTTATACGAGTTTAATTTTATTGTTTGGTGCACATTTTACCAAACAATATGCAGATCAATATGTTGAAGGCGATTATATTTCTTAACTTTAAGCCTATATATGAAGTTATTTAACAAGAATAGATTTAAAATGATAGAAGGGAAGCGCCTTAAAAATTTCTTCTCTATGCCATAGGCGAAATTATATTAGTAGTGATTGGTATCTTGGTTGCTGTGGCTATTAATAACTATAATGAAGATAAAAAAGCTGAAAAAGAATGTTTGAAAATAGCCAAACAAATACAGCAAAAATTAACTTCTGATATTGCTATTATTAAAGAGACACGCGAAGAAATTAGCGAGAATTTAAAACTGTATAATTTATACCTTAAAAAGGATAAAACGAAAGCCGAACGTTTAACGATTGTTTCTCAAGCACCATTTTTAGTAACCATTGGTATTCAGTTTTTACCTGTAAACCCAGTATTATCATCGTCATTAGATAAAGTATCTTCTCAAAATACAGCATTGGCTAACAAACTGTTAGAAATAGAACAAGATTACAATGTTGTTGACAAAACATTGCGACCAATGGAAGATATTATGAAAGATGAATTAATTAAAAATATTAATCATATTAAGGACAATTTCTCGTGGTATGAAAAATTGGTTGGCGATAACGGTAGTTTTACGGTTGAAGAATATAAATATTTTGGTTCAGATGATTATAAAAACCGTGTGCTACACATGCGTTTTTTATATGTAGATGGTTACGACTCAATTCTTGCGGAAGTTGAACAAATGTATGCAACACATTTAGAAGAATTGAATGCTCTTATAGAAGATCAATAGGTTTGTAATATTTACATAGAGCATCTTGTTAATATAAAAGAACTCAAATAGAAGTTGGTTTAGAAATATTCTATTTTACATAATATAAATTATAGGACAAATGCTATTATTGGTTATTTAGTCAAAGTGTACCATTAGTCAACTATAATGATATTATGTAAAATACCCAGAAACACTTGTTTTCATTACAATACACAGAACTTGGGTCATTAAACTTTATCCTTTAATAATATTTTACAATTTAGGAAACTTAGAACATTAGATCCTATAATTTGACGTTATGTAAAATGTCCGCTGTCAAACGCTCGATTGCTTTATAAAATCAAATTGCTCTGGCAATTTATTTTGTACACAATTATCCAACGCTTGCCAGCCACACATAAAAGCTACGTTTTAGTAATCATTAAAATTTTGAGGTATTTGGATATTTGTACTACATATTTTTTTCTAGACGATTCTCATGGCATTCCATAAGAGCTAAAATTTTAAGAAAATAAAATTCTTAGCACTTACTATATTGTTAGTTCCAATTTGTCTTTTTTAATTGTAACTACTTATATTATGTAAAACAAAATTTGAAACATTAGAACTAACCAAATTTTAATTATATATCTTTTGTCTTGAAACAAAAGAAACAAAAATTCAAGACTGCATATAATTTTGGAAACAATTACGGCTCTCTACGCTACATTTTAGGAAACTTCTGAACTTATTAAGATTGTTTAAGGATCTATTAAATAACGTAACTCTTTAGACAATGTATTACTAGCTCCCTAAAATCTTACGCTTCATTCACCTATTGTTTTACCAAAATTTTATGAGGTCGGCAGAAAAATAGTTTTTATCTGTTCTAAAATAACTACTGAACCAACAAACCCGCAACATTTTGTTACGGGTTATAATACTTTCGTATTTGCGGAAAGAGAGAGATTCGAACTCTCGGTACAGTAAACCGTACTCTTGATTTTCAATCAAGCGCCTTAAGCCACTCAGCCATCAATGTCTTTAAAAAATCATAATTTGAGTGATCCTTCTTCGTATTTTAATAAACTCACTATTTCTTTACCTAAAACGTATAGTTTAGTTATTCCAACATCTGGAAAATATCCAAGCTTATTGTTGTCTAGCTTTTCTGCATTAACTGAGGCAGTCTCTATATCAGGTGCATAATCCTCAATTTTATAACCTCCTACAACTTGATCACTCAACAACTGTTTCATATGTGTAGGATTATCAGGGACTACTTTTGTCTTTTCTTTATGATAATATAGCCATACTTCAAAGCACTGATTACTAATTCCTATATGCCAATTATCGGTTTGTTCAGTTAGTTGATATAATTCTTCAATACTAGCTCTTTTCCATCTGTCGACATCTAATACAAACCATAATTGATCTTCAAATTCATTTTCCCACCCATTTTCTTCTATATATTCAGAAGCTCTATTTTGCAAATGATTGGGAGCAGATTCCCCTTTATTTTCACCCACTGGTGCTATAGTTTTTACTATCAGTTTTTGAGATTTTTTATCAAAAAAATTAAAATATTCAGCCTCTCTTTCTCCTTCGCATATCAAGATGAATTTTCTGGCATCACGGAAAGGTTTTCCTTTTTTATATTTTCTATTCTCTTTTTTAATTGGAGGCATACTCAGTCCAATTTAAATCCTCAAAATTTGCTAACATCGGTATTCCTCCAAATCTTCTATTGAGATAACCTTTTCTTATATCTAAATCCGTTCTAATTTTCTTATAATCTGCTAAAGTTTTAAATTCAGTACTTCCAGTTTTTTTGTTTTTTTCCGCAAACCAAATCTCATCTGGCCTCAACATGTTTAAATCTAATAAATTAGATTCGTGTGTTGTAAATATCAATTGTCCCTTAATAAGTTTTTCATTCGATAATTTAGTTAAAAAACCTTTTAAAAGACTTGGATGAATACTTCTACCAATTTCGTCAATAATAAAAACATCTAATTCTGCATCATGCACTGTAAGGTTATAAAGCATAGACATGAATTCTATTAACCTTTTAGTGCCGTCAGATTCTTCACTAAGAGAAAATAAATTATCACTACCAAATCCAATATGTTCAATATATAGCTTCTTTAGTACTACTTTTTTGTTTTCAAATATTGCAATCATATCCATATCAATATGATAAAAAGAGTCAGGATCCTTGCTTAGATCTTCAATTATTTCATTTGCAAAATCTTTATCATCTTCTCCAAAATATTTTTCTATATCAAAGGTCTTAATATGCAAATCTTTAATTCCTGTATCAAAACTACAAAGCATATCCCGTGTGAATTCCATAAAAGATGGTTCGAATATGAAATTGCTTAATAAGTATTTAGGTTTCGAAGAAGGGAAGATTATATGCATACTTAAAATCCAATTAGCAGCTACTTCTGCTTCTTTAGATAATTTCCCTAAATCAATTTCACTTATTGTACTTAAAAATAATTCGTCAGATTTTGTTATACCTTTATAATGATCTAATAAAATTTTGTGCTTTTGGTTTTTAATTAAGTTATCACTAACATTTATTTTATTTACACCTTTTTTCGATACAGTTCTATCAAAAATTAATTTGTCTTCTTTGTCAATTATTGAATTATATAAATATTCATTTACAATATCACCTTTATTTACTTCTATTCCATAAATATAAATTTTCTTATGAGCTAAGAATTCGACTTCAAAAACTGAAGGCTTGTTTTTATTACTCTTGAAATTAGAAGACTCAATATTTATAACTTTACCAAAAGAAACACTATCTCTAAGATAATCTATAGAATTAATTAGATTTGATTTACCAGAAGCATTAGCACCATATATTGCGGATAATTTAAGAACATCTAAACTCTTAAATCTGTGCACGTGATTATCTAATCTTCTAAAATCACCAGTAAATAGGTTGAATTCTGTTGACTTATTGAAAGATAAGTAATTGGATACATTATATCTTAATAGCATTTTATGACGATTTTTTCGTTTTATTATTATCAAATATAGCATAAATAATAATAAAATATACCTTATGCAACGAAATTTACGTTATAATTAACATTCCACACACATTTTCTCCACTACTCTACCCTTTCAGAAAAAGATTGTTCCATTAACTGAGTAGAGAAACATTTTAGAAGAAAAAAATAAAGAAAAGTAATATTTAACATGCGCTTTTAACCAAAGCCCATGTTTACATAACGCAAGTACATTATAGGACAAATATTGATTATTTACTAAGAACATACCATTATATCCCACATAGTTTATAATTCCATTAGAATATGTAGTACTTGGGCATTAAACTAGAAACGGTTTGCTTCGCAGATCTAAAAAAGCATTGTTCCTATAATTTGTCGTTATGTAAAATGTCTTTGTAACGCTTTATGGGATAAGATTATTATATATTTTTGAAAGCTTTAGTAATAAGAATGAGGTTTAGCGCTTTAATGTAAAATGTCCTGTTTTAGTAAGTCCATCATCAAAGACTAATTTAAACCAATAGTCATTGGTTGGCATATCATGATTATTATACTTACCATCCCATTGTCCTCCTGATGCATTAATTTCTTTTAGCAATTTCCCATATCTATCATATATAAAAATTGAATAAAGTCTATCTGTTCTACCTCTTATGCCCCAAAAATCATTAGAACCATCATTATTTGGTGTGAAAAATTTTGGAAAATCTATAATTATAATATGTTCTTCTAATATACCACAGCCATTAATCTCTCTAACATAAACCGTATAATCACCTCCTACTAAATTATAGAATATATTGTCATCTTGATAGTTGAGCCCATCTAATGAAAATTGATAATCTAGGCTTGAATTTATTATGATTTCGATACTATTATTATCACTTAACTCGGTAATTATAAATTCAAAGTCTGTTATAGGTTCAACATTAGTTATTATTACACTTACTTCAGAAGAATTAGTGCCGCAAACACCATTACTAACTGTATAGGTATAAATACCTGAAGGATCAACAGATGGATTAAAAATGCCTGTTCCGCTAGATAATGTTGGTGTCCATATTCCACCTAGATCAGGAGAACCATTGAGATTATCAAATAGATCTACCGAAGCACTATTTATACAAATTTCTAAATTACCATTGTCACCTGCATTTGGCAATTCATTAATGAGAACATTAACTTCCGCCGTAGCTGAACCACAAACACCATTTGTAATAGTATAGGTATAGATACCTGCAGAATCCATGGATGGATCAAATATTTCTGTTCCACTTGATAATGTTGGTGACCAAACACCATTTGTATCTGGCAAACCATTTAAGTATGCAAATAAATTAACAGAACTATCAGATTCACAAAGCTCTAAATTTCCGTTTTGTCCTGCATTTGGTATTGTATCAACTGAAACACTTACTTCAGAAGAATTAGTGCCACAAATACCATTGTTTACTGTATATGTATAAATACCTGATTCATCAACAGATGGATTAAAAATTCCTGACCCACTAGATAGCATTGGTGTCCATACTCCACCTATACTTGGTGAGCCGTTGAGACTATCAAATAAATCTACAGAAGTACCATTTATACAAACTTCTAAATTACCATTCTCACCTGCATTTGGTAATTCATTAATGATAATATTGACTTCTGCTGTAGCCTCACCACAAATACCATTTGCGACAGTATAAGTATAAATACCAGCGGAATCGATTGAAGGATCAATGATTCCTGTTCCACTAGACAAAGCAGGTAACCAAACACCATTGGTATCTGGTGAACCATTTAAATGCATAAATAAATTAACAGGACTGTCGTTCTCACAAAGTTCTAAACTTCCGTCTTCTCCTGCATTTGGTAATGTATCTACAGCAACACTTACTTCAGAAGAATTAGTACCACAAACCCCATTATTAATTGTGTATGTATAAATCCCTATAGCATCAATTGAAGGGTTGAATATCCCAGTACCACTAGATAAAGTTGGTGTCCAAATTCCGCCCATGTTTGGTGAACCGTTAAGACTATCAAATAAATCTACAGAAGTACTATTTATACATATCTCTAAATTACCATTTTCTCCTGCGTTTAGAATACTAATTTCTTGAAAATCAAAAACAAAATTTGAATTATTGTCTAAAGGTGTTGAGTAACCATCAGGCTCACTAATAATCAACCCATCAGCATCTACATTATCTGGTAAAGTGCCAAGAGTTCCATTTTGATCATTGTCTGAAAAACCTGCTTCAACTGCATCAAAACAACCATCTCCATCACTATCTAAATCCATATGATCTGGGTAACCATCTGAATCTGTATCTCTAGTCTCATCACCATTTTGTTCTACTGTATCTAATATCCCATCGTTATCATCATCTAGATCATTATCATTTAAAATACCATCATCATCAAAGTCTGGTACGCAATCTTGTTCAATTTCTTCTCTACTGCTGCACATAGATGGGTTTCCTTCTATCTGTGTTAATCCTGTTACACCATTAATGCTTAAAAGATTACATATTGCTGAACAGTCTGTTAATGAAATATTATCTGTTAATACTAACGACGTATCTATACTAGAATTTAAACCACCAACATCAATTAAATTCTCTAATCCGGTTAAAGATGTTAACGCTGGGTTTGCATTAAACTGCATAAGACCACCTACAATTGTAAGTGAATTCAATCCAACAATACTCTCTAGAGCATTATTTGTAATAATTTGAACTGAACCGTAAATTTGAATTAAGTCATTGAATCCGTCAATTGTAGTTAAATTATTATTATCCGTTAAATTAAACCAACCTGAACCAGGTATCTCATTTCCTATTGAAATTAGACTATTAAATCCAGACAAAGTTGATATTGAAGTATTAGTGATATTAAAACCAGCGCCAATGGTTTCTAATAAGTTGAAATTAGGTATACTATAAATTGTGTTTATTTCAAAGAAGTTACCTATTCCAAAAAAACGATAGATAGTTCTCAAGTTTTCAAATCCTGAAATAGAATTTAAATTATCGTTGTTTGTAATATTCAAATCCCCTTCTTGGTTTAAATCTGCAAGTTCACCTATAGTTTCTAAACTAGAAAAACCATTGATTTCATTTAGCGCATCATTATTGATAATAGTTAAACTCTTACCAATTGAAATTAAAGAGCCGAAACTGGGTATACTTACTAAAGAGTTATTATTATAAATTGCTAAATCCCCTTCTACAGTAGTTAATGCAATAAAACCCTCAACTTGGAGTAGAACTTGGTTATCGCTTATATCAAAATCCCCTCCGATTGAAGTTAGGTTGGTAAAGCCATTAATTAATTCAAGACCTGTAGTACTAATATTATTGCTTTCGATAATTAAATCATTTCCAATTGTAGCTAAGGCATTAAATCCAACAATCTCAGTTAGTAATGAAGTGTCAAAAATTTCTAAATCATTACCAATACTCTCTAAATTATCAAATATGTAAATTGATGTAATATTTGGGCTAGAAATTCTTAGTGAACCTTGAACAGTTATAATTTCGGGTAAATTGGAAATATCCGTTACACCAGAACCAATTATTAAATTACCATCAATATTTTGACAATTTGGATAATTGGCGACAAAATAATTAACCTGAGCTTGAGATTCTAAAATAACATCTCCAGTTGGGCATTGGGCAAACGCCGAGATAAACAAAAAAGAAAAAATAATTATCAAGGTAGATTTATGCATTCTCAATAATACAATAAATTAGTAAAAATTAAAAAAATAGTAGTCTAACATTAAAAAAAAATCAGTTATTTATTTCACTTACTTCTATGTTACCATTCCACACACATTCCACTGCGCTCCTATCGTCGCTTCGTAAAAAGAGTGTTCCATTAACTGAGTAAATAAAATTATAGATTAAATTTTCTAGAATAAGATTACTAGCATACGCTTTTAACCACATCGAAGATTCATGAGTTCTTTAATTGAAAATAGAAGTCTTGCGAATAAAGCCCATGTTGTACATAGCGCAAGTACATTATAGGACATTTTATAACAATTAGAGTATTAGCGCTTTTTGGCGATATTTGACATAATCTGAGTTCTATGACAGCTATGCTTTAATATAACGCTACAGATTATGTACAAGCTAATTGTGGATTTGTAATTTTTTGATTCCATTTAAAAATCACGTAAACGACAAAATGTACGTAATAAAAATTTTTAGACGAATACTCACAAGTTTAATATTGTTCTAAAAGTTCGTGAATGCTGTGCAGCTCTCGTGGAAAGATACTAGCTGAACGCAAGCACATTACTCCTCCTTAACTTCTTCAACAGTTTTAATACCGTCATCATCGTCATCGTTATCGTCGTCATCATTCTTAGCTTTTTCATTTACCTTTAAACTAAATCCTCCGACAAAACGAATGGAAAATTGAAATTGGATATCTGTTAATCCTTCAATAGCACTTTCTGATGAACCACGCATCATTGGAGCTGTAAATTCTGCTATTATGTTATTTAATCTAAAACTAAAAGCGGGTTCTAGTCCACTATAATTTTTATCTACAGTTCCTAAAAATTGATTTCTTAAATCGTTATTTGCTTCAGATGATATGTCTCCTGTGACATGTCTAGATCCATAGTATAATCCAAAACGCACACTATATCGTCTCTTGTTTTCGTCGTCTCTTATTCTATCATTGGGTAAGAACTCATGAAAAAAACCATACCTAAAACTAATTGAACCAGCATATTGGCTAATGTTATCTGTTCCGTTATTGTAGTTCCATAGTACGTTAGAGGCGTTAACTCTCATATTCATGCCGCTTATAACTTTTGAAATCCAACTCCCTTTTTCCCAGTCGAGCTCTGGGTTAAAATAGATATTTGTATTAATAAAAATAGATTGTTTTGGGCTTACAGGATTAAGAATGTAATGTCCAAATAACCTTTGATTTGTTACTTCATTATTAACTACTTTGGCTCTTAATGAATCAATACTCGACGCAACATTTATATAAGCTTCCATATCTAAACTTTCTACGAGCTTTTTTTTAGAGTCACTATCTGGCTTTCCATCATTGCCTTTTTTTAGAAAGTAACGTTCAAAAATAACTCCTAATCCTGCAGAACCCTGCACATCTTCATTAGCTTCGTTAATGTTTTGTTGCAAATTTGCTGTACCTACAAAATCAATATGGAATTGATTTGGTCCATTAGTTGGTGGTGCCATTTTTGCCAATTCATATTGCTCATATAAATTGTTTTTAGAATCAATGGCTGGATTAAACGTTAGTTTTTTTAAATAGTCAGATTGCGATAAACTAAAATCTTTTAAATAGTCGATTGTAGAATTAGATTTCTGCAAATCTTGTCCTAATAATCCCATTGGGATTAGAATAAAGAAGTAAAATAATCTCATAATAATTGCTTTTTGGTTAACGGTTAAATAAAATTAATAGCTAATAGTAATAGATAGAATAAAATCTATTAAAAAGGGAATAACCTGCAATTATCGGTAATTTTCAAGGAGGATTAACCACTTATTATCAAGTGATTACGTAAATATATAAAAATTATTTTAAATAAACCATTTCCTATACTTTCTACGAAGCTTTTATTGTTTATTGGCAAAAAGAATGCTCAATTCACTTACAAACCCATAAGTATTAAAATCTGGATTCGTCTGACTTATACTATAAGAAAGCACTAATTTTGATGCAGGACAATAACCAATAAAGGTGTTATAAAATCCAAAATGGCCATAGTAAATGTTTCCGTTTATATTAAACTCATAAACACCAAGTCCATAACGGCTTTCGTTGTCCTTTGTGTTTTTTACAGCAGTCATTTTGGCTAAAGATTCTTTATTGATAAGCTTATAATTAAATAGTGCTTTTATAAATAGCGCCAAATCAGAATTTGTAGATACAAGCCCTCCTCCTGCCCAATCGAATGAGGTATTGAGTTTAGAAAAATTAATCGCACCAACATATTGATGGATCATATTAATTTCGGCTATTGGATTTTCATAATACTCAAAAAACGTATGTTTCATTTCTAAGGGTTGCAATATTCTATTTCGTATAGATTGCGCTAGTTTACTAGTATCTAATTGCTCTATAATTAAACCTAATAAGAGATAATTAATATCAGAATAATGCCAACCTTGACCAGGTTTAAACTTTGGTTCTTTATTTAAATTGAATTGATAGTACAATTCCATTATAGATTCTGGCGTATAATCTTTATCTGGATTTTGAGAGAGCAGTTCAAAAAATTCATCTTCACGATCCGTAAAAATATCTGCTAAACCAGAACGATGTGCTAATAGTTGCTCTATGGTAATCTCTTGTGAATATTTAATACCATCTTTTATATGCAGATTATTAAAATCGAGATAATCAATAGCATTTAAGTAATTGCTAATGGTGTCATTTAAACTCAATTTACCTTCTTCTTCAAGCTGAAGAATAATAGTAGCCACAAAAAGTTTGGTGCTACTCGCAATTTTAAAAGCGCTCTGTTTTGTAACCGCATCGCTTAATTTAGAGGCTGTACCAAAACCTTCATTATAAATGGCGCCATTATTCTCATTTTTCAAATAAAGTAAAATACTATGAACAGGAGCTTCTGAGTGCGGATTAATTTTACTAACAATTCTTTGACTAATAGAATCGGTTTGACCTATGACCAAATTAGAAAAAAATAATAGACAGATAACTCGTATTTTCACTTTTAGAATCTTATTATTTTCTAACATAACCTCATTATAATTATTTGTTTTCCCTAAAAAAATGATACAACCGTTTAGTCCCAAATCTTGGTGCAATATTATCATCAGCCATAAGCGTTAAAAAGAACTCAATTGGTCCATAAGTTTTAGATGATGTAAATGTACGCAAACTCCAAATTGCAAATGTTCTCAACCCATCTGGTAGATGAATGATTTTTATTGGTTTCTCAAGCGCATCTAAGGCCATCTCACCTATTTCATTTAAGGTTAAAATATCTGGACCACCAACAACAATTTCATTATTTGCTGTGTTAATAGCTTGTAAACACACAATTGCCAAATCCTCACCATGAATGGGATTAAATTTTTGCTCGCCATTTCCAAATAGATATATTTTTCCGCGTTTGGCCATATCCAAAAAATCTTTCATATCTGAGAAGAATCCATTAGGACGAATTACTGTAAATTCTAAACCAGAATTTTTTAAAACATCTACAAATTTTTCTTTGGCTTCAAATATTTTGAGATGTCTGTACTTATTACCGTTTATAGCAGATACATAAATAAATTTCTTTACGCCTGCCCTTTTGGCTTCGTTTAGTAAATTAACATTAGCTTGGTAATCTACATCCATATACGTTAATCCTTCTTTTTGTCTTGTAATACCAACGGTAGAAATAACTGTAGTTACACCTTCACAAATACCTTTTATAGATTCTGTTTTAGTGACTTCTGCTTCTATTATTTTTACGGCGTTGCTATTAAATTGTTGCAATTTTTTAGATGACCTTGTAATAAGTTTAGCGTTAAAGTTGCTTTCTACTAATGCCTTAGCAATGTAGCCGCCTAAGTAACCTGTTGCACCTGCCAATAATACGGTTTGTGAATTGTATTTTTTCATTTTACATTAAAATTTGAATCCTATATACAAATTCGGTTCAAACAGAAAGTAAGATTTCCATTGATTATCTATCGCTTTAAATTCTGCTGGTGTATTGGTATCGAAAATCCAGTTTTGACAATGAATTTGAGGCTCTATAAAGAATCGTTTCTTTTTGCCAAATGAAAAATGATACCCAACATGGTAAGACGTGTAGAGTTTGAAACCGTTTGCTATCTTTTTGTCTTTTTCATCTAAATAAGTTTTGAGTTGTGGTAACACTTCAACCGAAGCAAATAAGCCTTTCCAAAGCATACGTTGATACGTAAATCCTACACCTGTTTCTCTAAGATGACCAGGATAAAACTCAGTTTTAGAATCTATTTTATCTAAAAGACCGTCCCACCATTGTATTCCCATTGGTTGGAATAATCTCCAAGTTGCAAATTTTAAACCTATTATATTCTTGGCATCTAATTCACGTTTAAAATGAAGTTCAATGTGTTCTGTATTGGTTCTTTCACCTCCTTTGCCAATGTTTCCTAGTATTATTGCCGGAAAACTCACTCTGTATTTATAAACTGTGTTATTGCTATTGAAGTTATTTTCGTTCTGCGAATATCCATTAAAGGCACACAGCATAAAACTTATGATTAAAAGTTTTTTCATTTTTAGTGTTGATTTGATTGATTGTTTTAACTACGTTTTTGTTTAAGGCTGAACTGATATAGCGAATGATTAATACTCTAGCTTTAAGAGCACAGCCTTTAATTGAGCTTTACATGTGTTTAATTAAACTCGTTTGTTAATAGTTGTTCTATAATGGTACTACGTTGTGAACCAGAATCATCTTGGTTATTACTTAATAGCACAATGGTTGCGTTATATTCAGGCACAAAACCTATCATGCTCCAATACCCATTTATATCGCCTCCATGCCAATACATCGTTGTATCACCTTCTTGTGTTGTAAACCAACCTAAACCAAAATCAACAAATCCGCTAGGCACATTTTGAGCAAATATTTCTGCTTTTTCAGAAGCCGTAAACCAATCATTTTTTACGGCATCTGTCCAAATTTCCATATTATTTGGTGTGCTACTAAAGTCGCCTACACCAAATGCAATAGTCATAGGATATGTACTATTCACATTACCATTTTTATAACCTTCTGCATGGTTATTTGTATTAATACTATTGTTACCCTTGTAAGTATTTGTCATTCCTAAAGGTGTAAAAATATTTTGCTGAATGTAATCGTGGTAAGACATTTGAGATAATTCTTGTACTAGCAAAGCTGCAATAAGAAAGTTTGAATTGCTATACTGTTTACCAGAACCTGGTGTGAAATTGAGACCATCTTCTAAAATCATTGTGGTTATAACTTCATATATATCGTCTTCATCTAAAGTTGCACCTTGCTCATAGGCATCTTCAACTACAAATTGATAATCTGGAATACCAGACTGATGTGATAATAATTGTGCAATTGTAATTTGATTGCCGTTTGGAAACTCTGGATCAAATTCATCTAATGTTTGATTAAAACTATTAATTAGTCCATCTCTTTTAAGTTGCACAATAGCTGCTGCAGTTAATGTTTTTGTAACAGAACCAATGCGGTAAGCAAGATTATAATCTTGAGGTTTTGCACTGCTTTGGTTTGCTAATCCAAAACCTTGACGCACTAAATCATTTCCGTTTTTAGTGATAATAGCATACCCTTGAAAACCAATATCCGTTAATACATTTTCTGCGCTTGTGTAACTATTGTTTTGCGCGTTGTTGTCATCATCTGTTGAGCAAGATGTTACTAAGGTTAGTACAGATAGTAATACAACGATCTTTAATTGGTTTAATGTTTTACACATACTATTTTTAGTAAGGTTTGAGACTAATTGATTTGATAAATTCATTTGTGTTCGTTTTTATTTGATTGATAATTATTTGATGATGCAAATTTGAAATTAAAGAGGGCTCCAATCGTTCTAGATTATAATTTCAAACGTTCGGAATTATTTCTTTTAATTATTTTGAATATGATGTGTGTTTAGTGCGATGGTTCAGTTTGAAATTCCTCAATAGCATTAAGGTATTGCAAGGCATCATTAACTTGACTTCCGCTACCTTTTAGTAACCAATTCAACCATTTTGAATTGATATTTTTTGGATGTAATGCCTTTAATAGCATTAATGAAACTACTTCAAGTAAAACTGTGGTTATACCAAATGAAATAATCATATTAAAGTTGAGTAAAGTCATAACGTCCAGGTTAAATAATACTTTGAAAAAGAAAATACCAACAAACGGACCAAATGGTAATAACCAAGCCACAATTCTGAAATTTTGAACTACTGATATTTTAAGTTTTACTAACTTTTTTTGAATATTGACTACTGCTTTAGAATAGTCAATAGAAAAAATGAGTTTGAGCTGTTTTATAGAAGACCAAACTAACCAGAATGAGAAAAATGCAACTACAACTCCAGAGAATGTAAAATACCAATGTTGAGCGTATGAAATCGCAAAATACATAGCATAGAATCCCAGTATGGTATAAAACACTAATGAGCTAATTGGCAAAAACAGTAAGCTTTTTATGGACGTTTTTGCTTTTTCTAGTTTTATTTCTTTTAAAAGTTTTAAGTTTAAAATTCTGTTCTCTTGTAATAGAGATTCACTTTTTTTCCAAAGGTTTATGATTTCGATGTGTTCCATGATTTTATTGTTTAAATTTTTTCTTTAATTGGTTTTTAATCCTACTAATTTTGGTGCCAACGTTACTAATTGAAATCCCTAAGGTTTCAGAAATTTCTTTATGACTATTACCATCTAAATACATTATTACAATGGCTTTGTTTAATAGGTCAAACTCTTGTATAAACTGTCTTAATTGTTTGATTTTTTCATCTGTATTATTCGTTTGCTCCTCTTGGATTGACACCATTTTTGAAGGCATAGCAACTACATGTTTCTGTCTAGTTTTTAGTTTTCGGTAATATGAAATTGATACATTAAATGCCACTCTATACAACCATGTTGTAACTTTCACATTATGATCAAATGTTTTATAACTCTTTATTACCTGAAAAATAATATCTTGAATTAAATCTTCCTGCTCATTGATATCTGAGCAATAGCTATTCACAACCTTGTAAATAAGGTTTTTGTTTTGTTCTATAATATCTGATATGTCAATCTCTGTCGATGAGCCTTTCATTGCTATTTTAGCTTCTTTATCCATTAATCGTTACATGCTGAATAAAATCACACATTTCACGAAAAAACTTTTTCAAACTTAGAAGTTAAGACAGCATCAATCGTTCTGATATATAATTCAGAACCTAAATACGGCAGAAAATAAATTGGTATTGAACAGTTATTTTTTATTGGATTTCACCCATTGACTTGGCGTAATGCCTTCTGTTCTTTTGAAGTAAGTATTAAATACACTTTTAGAATTAAACCCACTATCATAAGCCAATCCTAAAATTGTGATGTGATTGAATTTTGGGTTTAAAGCAATGGTTTTAAAATGTTTTAATCTGAATTGATTTATATAATCGTTGAAGTTCTTATTATATTCAGCATTAAGCAACCAAGACAATTTATTTGGATGCAAATTGATACTGTTGGCAAGCGCTTTTAATGAAAGATTAGAATTTAAATAAGGTTCACTATCCTTTATATAGTTTGCTAAAACGACCTTGTAATTCTCAATTTCAGATTGCGTAAGAGGTTTTGGAGTTTCCTTTTCTACTTTGTTTGAAGCTATATTATTTAAATTAGAGAATCCTGAAGACATAATTTGTTTTTCTATAAACTGGAATCGTTTATGCTTTCTCAAAGGATCTAAAAATGGATCTAATTGAAAATTGACAAGTTGCCCAATTTTCAATTTCATTTTATCTTCAAATATTTGAAATGCTTTTTCAATATTACCAGCATGTATGAGGTAATAAAAATGCCATGGGTAAATGCTTTTAAAACTCGTTTCAATGTCTATAAGATCCTCATTTATCACATTATTAGAGGCTTCATTATTAATAAGATTAAATAGAATTTCACAAACTTTAGGGCTTATAAGTTGTGGCATCGTAGCGATATAATCTTTGAACTTAGAAGTATCATTTAAAAACATGAAACACGCCAATTTTGTTTCAATTGCTAAAGTAAAATTAGGATCAATTCTTAAGCATTCTTCTAAGTGATTGATGGCCTCAATATAATCTCGATTTAGAAAATAGATATTCCCTTTTGTAAAATGATGATTAGGAGATAATGGACTAATTTCTATGGCCTTATTAATATTTGACAAGGCCTCATCTAATTGATTGGTGGCCATGTAAATTTCAGCAATACCTTCGTAAGCTATAGCATAACTCGGATTTTTAACTAAGGTGGTTTTTAAAAGTTTTATGCCTTTGGTATAATTCCACTCGTTCCAGAAATTTAAAGAAGATTCAGAAAAATAACCTAAATACGATTTAGAATTAATCTTTAAACCTTGATTTAGATAGTGGTTAGCACTATCCTCTCCTATCTTTTTATCAATACATCCCCAACTTGATAAAATACCATAAGATCTACTTAGTGCAAAGTAGGCATCATAGAAATTATGATCTATTTCTATACTTTTTTTGTAGTATTTAATGGCTTCAATATAGTCTTCTAAAATCCAATTTAATTGATAGGCCCTTCCCTTTAAATACAGCTTATAAGCATCAATATTTTTAGTGCCAACAACAGAGATTCGTTTTGAAATATCGAGATGACCAAAATTTTCTCTTATTTGATCTGCAATGATTAAACTGATTTCATCTTGAAGTTCAAATATATCATCTAATTTTCTATCAAAATTTTGAGACCAAACCTGAAAACCATCATTTGTGCGTATCAATTGAATATTGATACGTATTCTTTTATTGAAAATCCTTATACTTCCTTCTAGAACTGTCGCTACACCTAATTTGTTGCCAATGTGTCTAACATCTAAATTATTGTTCTTAAATACAAAAGAAGAGGTTCTTGCTATAACTTTTAAACCCTTTACCTTGGTAAGTGCATTAATTATTTCTTCTGTAATTCCATCACAAAAATAATCGTTATCAATATCATTACTCATATTGACAAAAGGTAATACAGCTATAGATTTTTGGTTAATCAACGTATTGTTTACTTAAAGCAATGTAAAAGTATGAAAACATAATAGAATCAAAAAAAAATCCTATTAAGTCATTATATTGCAAACTATTCCACATATTTTCTTCCATTCCATTACCCATCCTTAAAAGAGTGTTCCAATAACTGAGAGAAGAAGCTTATAGATTAAATTTTTATAGAATAAGATTACTAATATGCGCTTTTAACCCAAATCGAGTATGCGAGATTCATGAACTCAATATTATAAAATAGAAACCCCGAAAATAAAGCCTATATAGTCATCCATGACGCTTTTTTCATTTAATTTTTTTGTTTAATACTTTAATTCCAAGTGCTATTAATATTACTATCAATGCTATAAAAAATATACTTGTTGAAATGCTTTTTATAACCGAAAATATATTGGTTGCATAAACTGTAGCCTCTTTCAATTCAGGATAATTTTTAAGCATTGTAATAATTCCGAAATTCTCCAAATAGTCTGCAATCCCGGCAATTATGGGTAATAGACAGAGAAAGCTATAAGGGGAATTGAATTTGTTCAGTTTTTTTAAGAAATATCCCAAAAGCAAACAGTAAGAGAGTCCGAATAGTAGAGGATAAATCATATCCACAGGTATTTGGTTAGTTAGATAAGTCAAACGTCCATTTTCTCCAAGCAAACTGAATAATTCACTTACATAATTTAAATCATAACCTATAGGCATCATATCCAGTAATTTCATTCCGTTAGAGAATTCCATTGTTTTAGGAATTGTAACAGTGAGCATAAAGATGTAAACAACATTTGTCAAGATAAAAAGTCCTAAAACTTTTTTTCCTGAACTATTCTTTTCAATAAAATTGGTTAATCGTTTCATTTTTTTCAAATAAGTGCTAGCAATAGAATACACGGTAATAGATTAATGTTTAGTATTTTCTTTTTTTAAGTTAAAATCTATACCCTATACGTAAGTGCATATTTAATTCCATCTCACTCTTGTCCTTTGAATAACCAGCTCGTTTAGCAAATGTGTGACTAAATCCTGCTCCAAGACCTGCTTCATAATTAAAATGTTTGCCTAAATTCCGTCTAATTCCCCAAGTTGGTATAATGGAAAAATCACTCACAACAGGAGCATTGTCTTTATTGAATAAGACAAACCAATCTGGATGGTAGCCCATTTTTAAAGCAATAAAATTGCCACTATTACCATCAATTCTTTTTGATTTTTCTGATCGTTTTTTGAGGTTGTAATAGAACCTTGGTTCCACAACTATAACAGGTGTTAATAGAAATGGAGCATCATAATCATCGTAAAAAGTAGTTTCCCAAATACCAAAATCAAGACCAAGTTCTGTTCTTAATGCTATGGTATTTGAAAGTTTTGCTTCATTATATGCCCAGATTCCTAAAACTCCAGTTTGTAATCCAAATATTGATTTTTCTACACTTGTGTTTTGTGATTTCGCGATAAAAGTTAGTCCGCACAAAATCAAAGTAAATATTGTTTTTTTCATAATAAAAATTTAAGTGAATTTGTTAATTCTAACCTAGAGCCAGCTAAACCCTAATCCTACATTAAACGTAATTACATCTCTATGCGCATCTTCATCTAAATAAGCACTACCAATTACTAAATTAGACTGTAAGTTAAGTGCAAAATTTTTCTTTTTGTAAATTTCATAACCTGTACTTGCCATTACTGCGCAGCCAAAATTCCAATCGTCATTTACATCGTCTTTAATATCGTACAATGCTGGTGCATCAATAGCTAGGCCAATTCCACCATGAATCCACCAACGGTCTTTTACCCAATATTGTACAGAAGGTATAAAACTACCAAAGTGTCTGTCGTTATCCTGAAATTCGTAAATAGCTCCTGGCATAACAGCAGTAATAGCTAGTTTGTCATTTAACATATAGCCAAACTTTAAATCTGGAAAAGTAAACGTTCCTTGAGATTTATCAAAGGTTTGAATACCTTCACTATCTTCTATACTTATAAGGCCAGCACCTAAACTAAACTCAAAGATGAAGCCATCCCTTATTGTTGTTGTTTCTTCATTTGTGTTTTGTGCATATGTTATACTAGATAGTAATGCAAAGGCTACACAAGCCATTCTTAACATAATTTGTTTTTTAATTGTTTTCATAATTGTTCGTTTTTAAATTGATTTTGATTAATGATTTATTGATTAATGATTTTTCAAATTTCCCAAGAAAAATTAATGATTTTGAAGTTTTATGTCTGAACTGTTGATTTGAAATGATGAATTGTTAACGATGTATAACCACTCTATTTTTATTGTAAAAAGGATGACATTAACCAAACTTTCATTATAAAAAAAGAGGTTGTTAAACGCATGTCGCATTTATCAAAAGCATCAATATTTTAAGGTTTAAGGTCAATGAACGCCGTATTTAAATTCTAATTTTGAATTCATCTAAAAACAAAATATCATGAAAAATGAAAAAAATAAAGAATTGTATAATTCTGAAATTACTAAAGAAGACGAAAACATACTCGGCGATAAGACTGGGAATTTAAGACAAGATAATGGCGACGATGAAATTCTTAAAAAACGAGAAATTGAACCAGATTTTGCTGCTAAAGATTTAGATATACCTGGTGATAGAGCATCGAGACCGTTAAGAAATGTTAAGCTTTCTGATGAAGAAAACCGTCATCACAGTTTAGGTAGTGATCATAATGAAAACTTAGAGTTAGATATTGATAATTCTAAAGATTCGTAATCTACAATCAACTTCATCAACATTAACTAGTACCTGATTTTAACTAATTTGTTTAAAAGCTGACACTATATCGTGAAGCTTTTAAACTCATTATTTTTAGATATTTCCGTAGCGTTAATAATAGTATTTTCTATGGTTTTAAAATCCGTTGTATTTGGCACATGCTTAGACGCTTTTAATAAAATAACTTCTTCTAATGATGGAAATATGCGTTTAGCTCTTTTTATCATTTTTTTACCTGGAAACATAATATCATTTTCAGTAGCAAAAATTGTAATTGGTGTCTCAATATCTCTTGCGCTCTTTTTAGTTATTATAGGTAAAGGCGAGAAATCCATATTGCAATTTTGAAACGATCGCGATAAAAAGTTAAAAGCAAAAACATCATATTCTGAAAAAAGCACATTCATCACTTTAGTGATCTGCTTTTTATCATTTGATTTAATGAACTTCTTTAATGGAATAAATAGTTTCCATAGGTTTACAAATGGGTTTCCATTTACAATATAAACAGGAGCAATAAGAAAAACTTCCTTTATAGGAATTTGACTAAACTCAAGGGCTTTTAAGCTTATGAGTCCACCAAATGAAAACCCAACTAAAGTAACATTTTTAAGACCTAATTTAATAATTACTTCTAATAGCCAATGACCATAGTCTAAGGATTTTATGTCTAAGCGATGCTCATCACTTTTATTTGGTTGAGCCAAAACATCTACAGCAAATACACGATAATGTTTAGAAAGATCCGAAAAGGATTCTAAAATTAATGGAGCACAACCACCTGTACCATGAATAAGTACTAATGGTGGCAACTGAGCATTCCCAGTTATGATAACATTAGTTTTTCCAAATTGTGTATCTATACATTCTTCCGTATAAATAATGTTGAGTTCTTGTAATTTTTGATTATAAAGTTCGAGGATCTCTGTTTTTCCTTCTTCTGATTTAAAAAACATGATTGATTTAATTTGTTGATTGATAAATTCTTATTGATTGATATATAATACCTAATGTGATGCACTATAAATGACAGGTATCTGACCTTTCCATTTTGCCCATAAGCTATCATCTGTAATTAAACTAGCCATAAAATGACCTACATTAATTCGACTTACTTTTCCGGCATTAAAAATGGCACTTCGTGTTGGCGACTTGTAAACCTCATATTCAGAGACTTCGTCTTCGTTAATTAATCCGTCTGGCCGCACTGCTGTCCACTCTATTGCAGTATTATTTTGCCCAATTTCAGTTCTTAAATAATCTGCTGCTGCTTCATTATCTACATGAGGTGGTAATAATATACGAAGCAACCCAATGACACATTTTTGTGCAAATGAAATAGGTTCATTGAGATCTCTATTTCTATTTCCCGTAGTGTTCATTAGAACAAACTTTATTGGCGTTTGTGGATTGTTTGCTTTTATGGCGTTGCATAACCGTTTTGTAGCATCTGTAACCAATTTTCTTGGTTGTCCGTAAATTCCTTTCCACGTTAGATTATGTCCAAGGCAAGATGCCACTGCATTACAACCCCTTACAATATTGCACATTTCGCTATCACTTAAATCTAAAACACTTGCAGAAATTATTTGAATATGAGCATCGTTTTGCCATGATTTTGGTAATTTTTCTGGTGACCTAACGATGACTTTAACTTTATGTTTTTGAAGACGTAATTGTTCTACTAATTTTTGTCCTGTGGCACCACTTGCGCCTACTACTAAAACTGTCATACTGATTTTGATTGATTCATTGATTGATTGATTGATTGATGATCTATTTTTATTTCTATAAATTCTCTTTTACTGCCTTTCTCCAAAAGTATAACCCAAAAACAAAGGTTACTATGGCGAACATAATTCCGTTTTCGCCAAGCCAATGTTCAGTTCCTTCTACTTTTATGGTTAGCGAAGGCATTATTTTTTGGATATAGACATTACTTACGGCGTGAAAAATTACGGCAGGCCACAGGCTTTTAGATTTAAAAGTGTAGTAAGTCATAACAAATGACATAGAAATGATTACAATAAAGAATGTTATGAATTCTAATAACACATTACTACTATAGTAAACCAACAGTGGCCAATGCCACGCAGCCCATATAATTCCACTAAAAATAGAAACACCAGTAAAGGACAGTACTTTTCTTAATTCATATATAAAAAATCCTCTCCATCCTATTTCTTCTCCTAAAGTTGTTGCCGAAGCTCTTATCACTTCAACAGTGCCTAATAAAATAATAGCGATGATTGTTATTGCTGTTGGGCTTAAAGTTCCTATGCCAAACAAACCAAGCTCTTTTCCCCATTCTGTAATTACGTCTTCATTAGCTAAGCTTCCGAATCCAAAAATCCAGATTAATAAATATGTGATTACGCCATATACGGCAGGCACAAAATAGGACCATCGTATATATTTCCAATCTCCCCAATTCCAGTTTAAAGATGAAATTTTACGTCCTTTAATTTTTAAAGTAATAATTGCAGCTATTGCAGGACACCACATAATTGCTCCAACATAGATTCTTGATGGATATAAATTGACTATGGCATAATGAAAAGGTGAAGTTAATGCAATTACAAGCCCGAGAAATATAAAAATTGTTTTCCAGGTTTTATATTTACTTTCGATTGATTCTGTCATGATTGATTGATTTATTTATAAATCGACGAGATACTTCTAAATTTGTTACAGCGTTGCACAAATAGTGCTTTTACTCCTTTGCCTTCCGTAAAATTTTCACAACACGACTATGTGTTATTTCTAATAAATTCCATTGGTAACCTTCAAAATCCGTTGTATTCATAAATTGAATAACTACAGCATCAATATCTTTATGGTATTCTGCCATACATTGATAACCAGCTGCCAATCCACCATGATTAAATTCATAAAGTGATGCGTAAATTTTCACTTCTTCCTCATTAAGTAAGCTACCATCATTTAAAGCTCTTAAGAATATCCCAACATCTTCTGCTGTGGCTATCATACCTTGGTCTTCTGTTTTAAAATCGTCATCTAAACCAACATAATACCCACTCATCACGTTATCCAAATTTTTCACTTCACTAATTGAACCAAACGTATTATTGAGACCAAGAGGTGTAAAAATTCTCTTTTTAAAATAGTCTTGTCGGTTAAGACCTGTTACATTTTCAATTATTCTAGAAAGCAATAAATAATTGGTATTAGAATAGCCGTATTCTTGGTCTGGTTCAAAGTTTTCTGGTAGATCTAGCGCATATTTAAGCACGTCTATATTGGTGTTAGGTTGGTTTTCCCAATACTCTGGATTATCAGTAAAATTAGGAATGCCGCTTCGGTGCTGAACCATCATCCTCACTGTAATTTTATCTGAATTCTCTATTCTATCTTTAAGCTCAGGAAAATAATATGCTACAGTTTCATCCAAAGAAATTTGGTCCTCGTTAACTAATTGACTAATGGACACAGCAACGTACAACTTACTAATACTCGCAATTTTGAATAAGGCATCAGGTCTGGCAGGTATTTTCTCTTTTGTATTATGATATCCTGCGGTATAAAATGCTGGTGGTTTTCCGGCTTCATCTACATATACAATAACACCATCGAACCCATAACTCAATGATTGCTCTACTTGCGCTTGAACTGTCTCTGGTAAAGGTAGAATCCATGCTTTTAATAATATCCAAGGGACAAACCATAAGGAAATAAAGGTACTAAGAAGTAACAATACTCTAAATACTTGCTTGCCTTTGCTAGTTTTCCTTTTTATATTTTCCATAATTCTAACTAAAAAAATATTAATATTAGTCAAAAATATGTTAACTGTAAATGAAAGTGTATTATATAATTCTGAACTGTACGATAAGTATGATGAATTGTTATTATTATTATTATTTACGTTGGATTAATTTTAAAGTAAAAAATTATTAATTTTATAATATAGTTTTTATCATCATTCTATTTTACTTCCTTTATATTTTAATTAAGAAATAGCTAATTTGTATAATAAATAGAAGATAGTTAATTATTAAAAATTCAGTTTTGATTAACAAATTTATTGATAATTTCTAAATTTAATTTGGGGTTAGCCCCTTCACTTCCTGCTACTAATGCACCAACAGCGCAAGCAATGTTAATCGCTTCTTGAGGATTCTTACTGTTTATTAAATAATCAACTAAAGTTGCTAAGAAAGAGTCTCCCGCACCTACTGTATCTATAACTTCAATTTGGTAACCACTGTTATAGTAAAATTTTTCGTTATAATAAAGAATAGCCCCATGTTTACCTTTGGTAACACAAATAGATTGTGTATTTGTAATCGAGGCTATGTATTTTATATTTTGTTCTAAAGAATGCGTTTTTGAATTTAAAGCTTTGCCAATTTCAAAAATTTCGTCATCATTAAATTTAATAAAATCTGCTTCATTCATTAAATATTTTAATAAATCAATAGTGTAATAAGGTTCTCTTAAATTTATATCGAATATTTTATATTTAGCTATTTTTAATAACTGATATAATGTGTTTCTAGATGTATCATCTCTTGCAACCAAACTACCATAAATAAAGGCATCTGCATTTTTTACGCTATGTTTTGCACTTTCTGTTAATTGAATATTATCCCACGCTCTCGGAAATTTTATGTCGTAAGAAGCCGAACCTTTTTGGTTCAGTATAACTTTTACATTTCCTGTTTTTAACTTCTCATTAACCTGTAAATTATCGGTATTTATACCTTGATCTAATAAAAACGTATTTATTTTATCCCCTCTTTTATCTTTACCAATACAACTAATTATTTCAACATTGTTACCTAGTGATTGTAACCGTATGGCAACATTTAATGGAGCTCCTCCAATTTTTTTATGCTTTGGAAATACATCCCAGAGCACTTCTCCATAACAAACCAAGTCTTTCATTTATATTTCGTTTAATATAGTACTGTTAATATCTATTATACTTTTTTGTATGCCATACGCTGAAATATTTTTGTAAGCATTTGTATATGTGCTGACAAAAATCGGATCGTTTTTTAGATTTGAAAAAATGGTTTCTAATTCTAAAAACTCTTCAGGTTTTTCTTTTGCTAATATTGCTTTTTCATTTAATGACTCTTTCATAACATCAATAATGTTCAATTCTTTTCCATATTGATTTTTACCTAAACTATATTTTGCCCATGCAGCAATCAAAAAAGCTGCATGCTTAATACTTCCTTTATATTTTAATTGGGATTTTATAGTTGGTATAATAAATATTGGGATTTTAGCAGAACTTTGGGAACAAATTCTATCAATCTGATCTTTTATGTATTCATTTCCAAAACGCTGCACTAATGAATGTTTGTAGTTTTTAAGATTAATACCATTTAAATTGTCTAAGGTGGGAGTCACTTCGTTACCCATATAAATTCTTAGAAAATTACTAATTGATGCATTACTAACGGACTCATCAATAGTAGTATACCCCATTAAAGCTCCCAAAATCCCTAAAATTGAATGACCAGCATTAAGTAAACTTAACTTCATTTTTTCATAAGGCTCTACATTTTTAACAAATTGCGCTTCTACATTTTCCCATTGTGGTCTACCAGCAATAAAATTATCTTCGATAACCCATTGCTTAAATGGTTCGCAAACAACTGGCCATTCATCTTCAATACCAGTATCTTCTTTTAGTTTGGATATATCTAATGGCGAAGTTACAGGTGTTATCCTGTCTACCATACTGTTTGGAAAAGAGACATTGTTTTTAACCCAAGTCAGAATTTCTGGGGCAGCAACCTCAATATAACTTAAAACCATTTTTTTAGTAATGTGACCATTTCCTTGAATATTATCACAAGATTGAATAGTTACACCACTTCTATCTGTTTCTTTCCTTAATTTTAAGGCTTGAGTTAAAAATCCAAAAATTGTTTTTGGAGCTTTTGGATTATCAAGATCGTGTATAATATTTGGGTTTTTAAACTCAAATTCTCCTGTCGATTCATTATAATTATAACCGCCTTCTGTAATAGTTAGAGAAATTATTTTTACATCTGGATGCGCCATTTTTTCAATAACAACCATTGGGTTTTCTGGAGCATATAAATACTCTACGATAGAACCTATTACACGTCTAGTTAATGAACCGTCTAGTTCTTTTAGTATTAAAGTATATAATCCATCTTGGTCTTTAAGCGTATTATATATTTTTTGATCAAAGTCTAATAAAGCTACACCGCAAATTCCCCAATCAGTAACAGAATTATCGTGTAATAATTGATCTGTGTAAAGTGCCTGATGTGCTCTATGAAAGCCACCAACACCAACATGAACTATCCCTGTTTTTACTTTAGATCTATCATACTTAGGGATAGAAACGATCTCGCTAAATTGAGATATATTTTGATTGTTTAATTTAAAATTTTTCATTGAGAATTCTTGAATAATTAAAAGTTATTTATTGTCAAAACGTTGCAATAACACTGCAAAAATTATAATTGCCCCTTTTACAACTTGTTGCGGATAAGATGGTACATTTAATAAATTAAGTATATTTCCTATGAGACCTAAAATTAAAACACCCATTAAAGTATTTATAGCAGATCCTTTACCTCCATTTAGACTAGCACCACCAATAACAACAGCAGCTATAGCATCTAATTCCCATGCCATACCCATATTTGGGGATCCTAAATTTGTTCTAGAAGCAACAATAATTGCTGCAATTGCAGCTAATGAGCCAGAAATAGCATAAACTAAAAATTTATATTTATTTACTTTGATACCAGATAATCGTGAAGCTTCTTCGTTACTTCCCATCGCTATAATGAGTCGTCCGAAGACATTAAATCTTAACATCACAGCGGCAAAAGCTACGATAATGAAAAATACAAGAGCAATATTTGGAATACCTAAAATAGAATTATTTGCAAAATTAGACATGAATTCTCCTCCAGGTGTCTTAAAAGTAATTGGTGAACCTTTTGAATAAATAAAACCTAAGCCACGAGCAACAGTCATAAGTGCTAATGTGGCTATAAATGGTGCCATTTTTTGAAAAGCAACGAGATAACCAGCAACACTGCCTAATGAAAATCCTATTATAATGGTAAGTACAATTGCAATAGGTAAGACAACTGTATTGACTAATATAGCAAATGTAACAGCTAACAATGCTACCATAGATCCTACGGATAAATCAATACCACCAGTTAAAATAACAATTAGCATACCTATACTAATTATTCCAATACCTGAAACTTGTTTTAATAAGTTAGATAAATTTACTGATGTAAAAAACACATCTGATATTACTGCTGAAAAAACAACCAGTAATATGAAAATAAATATTGTATTATATTTTATTAAAAACTTTAGTATGCCACCAGGACTACTAAATTGTTCTTTTATAGTTAAAGCCATAATTTCGTTTATTTAATGAATTATTATTTAATTGGTTCTCCAATAGAATAGCGCAAAATATTTTCTTCAGAGAATTTCTCTTTTGCTAATTCTCCATAAATAGTACCTTTATGCATTACAAGTATCCTGTCTGAAATCCCCATTATTTCTGGCATATCTGAAGAAATAACTATTACGCCAACCCCTTTCTTAGCGACTTCGTTAATTAGGTTGTAAATTTCTACTTTTGCACCAACATCTACACCACGAGTTGGTTCATCAATAAGAATTATCTTACTATCAATACTTAACCATTTTGCTAAGGCTACTTTTTGCTGATTTCCACCAGATAGATTTTTAACATCAACCTCGGAGTTTGGAGCCTTAATGTTTAACTTATCTATTAGACCTAAAACTTTTTTATACTCTTTATCTGTATTAATAAAGCCTAGTTTACCGGAAATAGATCTAAAGCTAGTAACACTTATATTTCTTCTTATAGATAACGGTAAAAAGACTCCTTCTTCTTTTCGGTCTTCTGAAACAAAACCAATCTCTTGAGCAACCGCATCTACAGGTGATTTAGTTTTTATTTCTTTACCATCTAACATTAAAATTCCAGACTTTTTCTTGTCTGCTCCAAAAATAAGTTTTGCTGTTTCTGTTCTCCCACTTCCCCCTAAACCAGCAATTCCAAGTACTTCCCCTGGTTTAACATTAAAAGAAACATTATGAACTAGGTTATCTCTTGCTGTTAAATTTTTAACTTCGAAAATAGGATTATTACCGATTTTCGCATCACGTTTAGGATATAAGTCAGTAAGCTCTCTACCAATCATTAATCTAATTACGCCATCAGTGTTTGTTTCTGCTGTTGACATACTTCCTGTATCAAGTCCATCTCTTAGAACGGTAACAGAGTCTGCAATTTTAAATATTTCTTCTAAATGATGAGAAATGTAAATAATTGAGATTCCTTTTTCTTTTAGTCTGAATAGGTTGTCGAATAATTTTTGAGTGTCAGTAGGGTCAAAAACAGTAGTTGGTTCATCTAAAATGAGAACTTTAGTGTCTTCTGATAATGCTTTTGCAATTTCTACGACTTGTTTTTGAACAATACTTAATTCTCGCACTTTTGCGGAAGCATCAATTTCAAAACCTAAAGAGTCGATTAGTTCTTGTGCATCTTTAATGAGTTGTTTCCAGTTCATCCAAAATTTACTTGCACCTAATTTGTGTAAATAAATATTTTCTGCAACTGATAAATCATTTACTAAAGATAGCTCTTGATATACTACGCTAATACCTAAAACCTGCCCGTCGTGGGTGTTTTTAGGATTAATTTCTTTTCCATTAAGCAATACTTTGCCACCGTCTTTTTGATGGACACCACTTAATATTTTTACCAATGTTGATTTGCCAGCTCCATTTTCGCCAAGTAAAGCATGGATTTCTCCGTGCTCTACTTTTAAATTTACATTTTCGAGTACTGAAACAACACCAAAACTCTTTGATATTCCGGTCATTTCAACTCGGTATTCACTTTCTGAATTATTCATATCAAATAAGTTTTATATTAAAATAATGCTTTTGGGTTGTAATACTTTGCTGCGTTTTCTTTAGTGATTAATAATGGTGGTGTAAATGAGGTTTTAGGAAAATCTCTTTTTCCATTCATATATTGAATAGCGTATTCAACAGCATTTTTGCCAATTTGAACTGGACTATTCATTGCTGTGCAACCGTAAAAATCTGTATCCATTATATATTTTATAGCTTCTTTTTGTCCATCAGCTCCTGCTACAATTAAAATATCATCAGTTTTTCCGGCTTGCTTAATTGCTTTAATAGCACCTAATACACAAACATCAGACTCTGTAATAACTACATTAATATCAGGATGGGCAACTAAAACATCTTCCATTGCTTTTAAACCACCAGCATACGACCACTCGGTATACATCTGCGTTCTTACATCTAAATTAATTTTTCCTTGTGTTCTTAGTTGTTCTTCTGTAATACCTTCTAATAAACCTTGCTTACGTGTTCTTCCTACAGGATTACCAGCATTACCACTTAATAAAGCTATATTCATTTTTTTATTTCCAAACTTTTTAGCAGCCCATTCTCCTGCTAAAGCTCCATTTGCGTGATTATTTGACTGAATAGTGGTTACAAAATCCGCAGATGGATCAATAGAACTATCGATAATAAATACAGGAATCCCAGCTGCTTTAGCTATTTTAGTTACACCTACTAATGCATCTGGATCTTTAGGATTTAATAATAAAGCATCTACGCCTTTGGTTATTAAATCCTCTACTGCAGCAATTTGTTTGTTTATATCATTTTGGCCATCAGCTGACAAAAATGTCATTCCATTTTTTTCTGTACTAGCTTTTATACTCTGTAATAAAGCTTGGTAATAAGGTGCATTTAATGAAGGTGTTGCATATCCTATTTTCTTTCCTTTTAAGTCTATAGTACTTTTTACAACTTCACTTGTGTCTTCAGCACTATTTACATTTTCGTCGGTTGTAGCTGTTTGTTCTACACAACCAGTTAAGTTTACCATCAATGCTAATACCATTATTGGTAATAACATACTTTTTAAAGCGGATTTAAAATTTAGTGTTTTCATAATTGTTGTCTTTATATTATTGTTTGTTTATTGTTGTTTGTTTATTGTTTTTTAAAATAAAGTAATATCTAATTGTAGTACTGTTTTTTGCTTTTCTGGATTCCACATAGCAGTAACTTCCACTGGTAGCTTATAACCAATAACATCTACGTCTTTAGCTAAAGCGAGACCTACATTAATAATATTCCCTTTATGTTGCGTGTAAAACGTATTATCTGTATGAAAAGACCAAGCTCCACCTACAAAACCACTCAATTTATAGCCTTCTTTTTCATAAAGAGTAGCTTTTACTTCAGCGTAGTTAGTCCAACTATCTTCTAAATTACCATTTGCATCGTATAATAAGGCTCCACTTGAATCTTTGGCAACATCTTGAGATTGACCAAAAAGTATGATACCATAATATACTGAGAATTTATTAAAATTATAGCCAAAATTTACATCAACAAAATTATAGCTAGTTGTCTTGTCGTATGCCCAATAATGAAGTTTTTCTCCTCGCTCTTCAACTCCTGTATAATTATTATGTGTTACTATCTCTGTAAAAAACTTATCCGTAAATCTATACACCGCATAAATTGAAAATTCCTTATAAGAATTGCCAGAAGTACCAAAACTACTTCCTCCCCAAAAACCAAAAGTAAACTTCTTATTTCTAGTATTATATTCTAAATTAGTTGCAAATATTGGACCCGATTGCACAACGAATCCATGCCAGGTATGCATGTTTTTTAAATGAGCTCCAAACTTAAATGGCTTATAATTTTCCATCATTGTAGAATCAGATTTGTCGTTTTCAAATTGTTCGATTTTTTCATCTTGAGCATCAGCAAATGTTATGCATAGGAGCATTATTAAACAAAATAAAATCGATTTAGTTGGGGATTTAGATTTAAGTTGAAAATTTACATTAATTAATGATAGATCATCACTACGCCTTTTAAAATTTGTTTCCATATTATATTAGTTTATTAGTTAGTTTTTATAAACGTCATAAGTACGCTTATTTTTCAAATGTACTGTAAAAAAATAGTAATTACCAAATTATTTGTAATTTTTTTGTGTTTATGATAATATATTGTTGTTAAATAATTAATATGTTAAGTTTTTATTGTATTTGGTGTAATATACATTTAATGTATTTTTGACGTTTATTAATTATTGTTTTTTTTGAAGTAAACAAAACATTTAGTTATTTTTGTATTTAAATTAGTTTATGGAATTCGAAAAAATATTGAATATATCTGTGGATTGTGTTGTTTTTGGATATGATCTAAAAACTAAGTCTTTAAATGTTTTATTAATAAAACGTTATCTAGAATCTAAAAACGAAATCTTGGTAGATGATTATGTGTTAACTGGATATCATGTTTATCAACATGAAACTTTAGATGAGACGGCAACTAGAGTTCTAAAAGAATTAACAGGTTTAACTAATCAATATAAAAAACAGTTTAAAGCATTTGGAAGTCCAGATCGATTAATGGGTGACAAAGATCTCGTTTGGATTAAAAATGAAGAATTTAATCTGAGAACAATTACAATAGCCTATTACTTTTTATTAAAAACAGAAGATGTAGATTTAAACAAAAACAAGTATAGAGCAAAGTGGTTTCCTATTAATGATTTACCAGAACTTGGTTTCGATCATAAAAATATTATTTTAGAAGCGTATGAAGATTTAAAGGTAAAATGTTTGTCTGAGCCAATTATTTTTAAATTACTTCCAGATAAATTTACTATCAATGAGGTTCAGGATTTATATCAATCTATTCTTGGTATAGATATTGATAACAGAAACTTTAGAAGAAAACTAATTAATAAAAAATACATAATTGCTTTAGATGAGAAACAAGTTGGTATATCTAAAAAACCTTCACAACTATATATGTTTAGTGTAGATATTTATGATAAAATGTTTCAGAAAAATTATTTAATTAGTATGTAATTAAAGTGTTTATGGCTAAAATTATTTTTAAAGTGCTTAGATCTTCAGTTACTGTAACACCAATAATATTGCCAATAGATTTTTTATAGGTTATAGTTAAATCCGTGTAATAAGCATCGCTCCCAAATTCATTTTTTATATCATTTTCTATATCCGAAAAACCGTCTGCAATTGCTGGTTGTTTTTCTGAGCCTCCTCCACATGCAATTAGAGAAGAGAAGCCTATTACAAGCACCATTTTGTAGGTTACTTTTTTCAATTGATTTCGTTTTAAATTGGGTTTAATTGATTGCATAAAATATTGTAGGTTTTAATTATATGGATCAAACTTATTTAATTGTTAACACCAAAACCGCTATAAACATTGTGTTTGTGACGGATACCCTATAAATTAGTGATGAAACTTTTATTTTAATTGATTAAAAGAATGTGTTTTACAACGGAAAAACATGACCGTTTAGCCTGAGCGCTAGAAGAAAGTATGTCTTTAGAAAAAAAATTGACTTAGAAGTGTATTTTATCTAATTGATCTAAAAAAGTTTCTCCAACCGGAATAGTTTGCTCCTTTATGGTTACTGAATTTTTAGATTTGCCAGTAACTTTATCTATTCTAATAATATAAGACTGTGGATACGCAAATATTCTAATGCGTATGGTGTTGTAGCTATAAAGTTTCCAATTTTACAACGTATGGTGTAGGTTTTAGAAACTGTAAAAATGTCTAAATAATTACCTGAAGATTTAATGTATAATATTGCGTTAGTTGGTATTTTAATATCCTCGCCATTCATTCTTATTTCTAAAAATTTATCATCGCCTTTTAACCTCTTTACAAGTAAACGAATAAATTCTCTTGTAATATCTTTATTATAAGACAGCACTCTTATTTTAAAGAAAAGATAGACTAAACCAACAAAGGCAATAAAACAAAAACTATAAAACCATGCAGATTTTCAAAATGGTGGTTTTATAATAAATTTATATTCTATTTGTTCTTCTGTAAAGCAAGTATTTCCAATACAAGCTTTAACCTGAAATGTGTATGTGCCATGACTTAGGTTAAGAAAACTTATAATTCGGCTTTTAGAAGTGTTCCAAGATTGGTCAACTTCTTTTAATCTATATTGATATTCTATATTACTATTATTGGCGAAAGAAATACCTTGAACTAAAAGCGTAATTTTGTTTTCTTTATAAGATAATTTAGGTGTATCCTCATTAAGATAATCTTTATCATTAACAGTAACTTTTTCTAATTTTAAATAACTAGAATTAATTTCTTTATAGTCCAAAGCGCGTTTTGGAAAATAACATAATCCATCCTTTGTACCAACCCATAAGGTGTCGTTTATAATTTCAACATCTTCTACTTCCTTACTTAATAAACCAGCATTTTTATCAATACTTGTAATATTAAAACCATACTCATTAAACGCTACTCGGTTTAAACCTTTATTTGTACATGCCCAAATAGTGGAATCATTGTCTACAAAAATTTCTTTAATTACATCACTTGTAAGACCTTCTTTTGTTGAGATGTTATATACGTCCTTTCCATAAACTACAATACCTTTTCCTTGCGTAGCGATATATACCAATTCTCCGTTTTTACTCAAATCAATGTCTTCTACTCTATAGTTTAATAATTCGGATTGATGAGATAAAGTCACTAAACTGTCTTTATGCTTCTTAAACAATCCAAAAGGTGTTCCTATTAAAGTATCTTTTTTATAAATACAGACATCTTGTACACGTTTGGGAAGTTTTATAAGTTCATTTTTTCTTAAATCTAATAAACCATTTGGGTTACTCGCATATATAGTTTGGTTAATTACGGGTTCTGATAATTTGGTTAAATAGAAATCATGCTGTGTTTCATGGTTAAACTCAAATAAATTATTTCTGGCTGTATATATTGTATTAAGAATGGAATCATATTCTACATAAGCAGCTGAAGGTGCATTAGATGTATTCGATTTTGTATAGGTTATCGTTTTATCAGAAGTAATTGTGGCTACCGTTCCATTTCTAAAACCAACGATGAGATCTTTATTTTTTCTTATTAAAGAATTTATATGAGACGAAGTGTTACCATTAGGAAATAAATTAATAGAAACTAATGGATTCTTAATATAGTAAACACCTGAATTTGAGGTTGTAAACCAATAACCACCTTCGTGATCAATTAAGAAATTAGTAACCGATTTACCTTTTAAAAATGCTTTGACAACCTCACCTTTGTCATTTAATATTTTACTACCACCAAATAAATAGCCAATAAAAAACTGTGTACTATCTATTACTTTTATGCCAAGTGCTTTGCTATTAGAGTTCCTTAATTTAATGTGTTTTTTATCACTAATAATTTCAATGGAATCTCCATCCATAAAAATGGCTTTTTTATTAGGTATGAACCAAGAAGCATATAAGTGTGTTCCAATACCTCTTCTTTTGTAAAACCGATTAGATAAGACGTCCTTATCTGAAGACGTAAAATAAGATATAGATTCTTCAGAGTATTTATTTAGAACAACGTAGCGCTCTGGAAAAAAATCAAAACGAAAATAAGCATCACTAGTATGTTTTTTTGGTAACTTCTCCATCTTTGCTAATCAGTAACTCGCCATTTATATTTGTACCACCAATATGTATTGTATTAGTTTCATCAATAAAACAACTTTTTATAATACTCGAAGGACTAAATTCCTTTTGTAACCTGTTATTGTACTTATATGCAGTAAATCCATCAAAAGTTTCGTTAAAATAAAACAACGCTTGATTATGATAGGTATAGCACCAAATTTGACCATTTGTTTGTGGGTAAAAACGAAGTACTACATTGCCTGGTAGTCCATCGTTAATGTCAAAGTTTTTAAATTCATAACCATTATAAAGAGACAATCCTTTATCTGTAGCAAACCAAATATTTCCATCCTTACCTTGATAGACATCATAAATTTCAGAACTTGGCAAACCTTCATCAACGCCATAGTGTTTATAAATGGATTCCTGCGCATTACTAAAGAAAAATATAGTTAGTAATAAAACAACTAAAAATGAATGTTTATAGTTAATCAACACATAAGGTTTTTACAAAAATACTATTTTTAATAGCATACAAATATCTACAACAAAAACGTTTAAAATATTCATCACTATTATTGATGTGTTCGTCACAAACTCAATGAATTCAATTATTAAAGTGAAAATCCAAATTCAATTGAGATCTAAATTATAAAATAGTATTAGTGTTTTTCAATTGTTAAAATTGGATTATTTTTGGCTGATTACAAACACTAAATTATGTGGATAATAGTAAAATTAAAAAATTGCGTTTTTCAATATGATTTAATTATAACTTGCAATTAAAACAAGTATTTTTGATACTACATTTAATAATTTTTTAAAACAAAAAAGTAATGGATTCCAATTACAATGAAATCATAGAAAACGCTTATAACTTTACTAAACCAATTAAGGATAAAGGTAAATTAGCCACCTATATTCCAGAATTAGCAAATGTAAATCCTTCAAATTTTGGAGTTCATATGACTAAAGTTGATGGTACTAGTTTTGGTATTGGAGATCACTTAGAAAAGTTTTCAATTCAAAGTATTTCTAAAGTGCTTTCCCTTGCATTGGCTGTTAAGTTTTTAGGCGAAGATATTTGGACACGTATCGATGTAGAGCCATCTGGCACTAAATTCGACTCCTTACTTTTATTAGAAACCTATAACGGGATTCCACGAAATCCTTTTGTTAATTCTGGTGCCATTGTTATTTGTGATATTCTAATTTCTCATTTAGAAAATGCTCGCCAAGAGTTCCTAGAGTTTGTTAGAGACTTGAGTGGTATTCCAGACCTAAACTACTCAGATAAAATAGCCGATTCTGAAAAGGCAACTGGATTTAGAAATGTTGCACTATGCAATTTTATTAAATCCTTGGGTAACATAAAAAACGATCCTGCCGTTGTTTTAGATTTTTATTTTGATATGTGTTCTTTAGAAATGAACTGTCAACAATTATCACATACCTTTTCATTTTTAGCCAATGGTGGTTGTAAATTAAAAGATGGTAAAGAAATTATTACCAGTAGTCAAGCAAAACGAATAAATGCATTAATGCTTACTTGTGGATTTTATGATGAATCTGGAGAGTTTGCCTTTAAAGTAGGCTTACCAGGAAAAAGTGGTGTTGGTGGTGGTATCGTTGCTTTATATCCAAATAACTTTACAATTGCCGTTTGGAGTCCTAAATTAAATGCTAACGGAAATTCTTATAAAGGCATGAAACTTTTGGAAACGGTTACTACACATTCTGAAATGAGTATTTTCTAACCATTATTTTACGATTCTAAAAACCTTTTTTGTTTTTTTTGAGATAAACCTAAAAAACAAAACAAAGTCTGGTCATCAATTCATTTTTTAGGTTAAATAGCTTATTTTGCATAGGAAGCAGGTGTTTCTTTATTCTAGCACTTAACTATAATCCTAATCTAAATTTATGGCATTAAAAATTGTAATTTCTCACAAGACTACTTATAAATACGATCGAAAAGTTTCATTGTCGCCTCATGTTTTTAGATTAAGACCTGCGCCACATTCTAGAACACCTATTGAGTCTTATTCCATTAAGATCACTCCAGAGAATCAATTTTTTAATTGGCAACAAGATCCATTTGGTAATTATGTCGCACGATTAGTTTTTCCAGACAAAACTGATGAGCTTTCTATCGATGTAGAAATAATTGCAGATTTAAAAACCATAAATCCTTTCGATTTTTTTATTGAAGAATATGCCGAAGAATTTCCGTTTGAATACACTGAAACGGTAAAAAAAGAATTACAGCCTTATCTAGAAATTACAGATAAAGGTCCATTATTAATGGAGTTTTTAGAAACTTTAGATTATTCACCTAGAAAAACCATTTATTTTCTGATTCATGTCAATCAAAAAATTTATGAATTCCTCAATTACAATATCAGAATGAATCCTGGTGTGCAATCTTGTGAAGAAACACTGAGCCTTAAAAAAGGGTCTTGTAGAGATTATGCATGGTTATTTGTGCAAACCTTACGTCATTTAGGTTTTGGAACACGTTTTGTGTCTGGCTATATCGTTCAATTAAAATCAGATGAAAAATCGTTAGATGGTCCTTCTGGTCCTGAAGAGGATTTTACGGATTTACATGCTTGGGCAGAAGTATACTTACCAGGTGCTGGTTGGATTGGTTTTGATGCAACATCTGGTTTACTTGCTGGCGAAGGTCATATTCCTTTAGCTTGTACGCCTTCTTTTGAAAGTGCCGCTCCAGTTTCTGGTATGACCGATAAATGTGAAACAGAATTCTTTTTTGAAAACTCAGTAACACGCATTTTTGAATCTCCACGAGTTACAAAACCCTACACAGAAGACCAATGGAAAGCCATTGATAAACTCGGTAATAAAGTTGAAAAACAGCTCCAAAAAAACGATGTTCGATTAACAATGGGAGGCGAACCAACGTTTATTTCTATTGACGATTTAGAATCTCCTGAATGGAATACGGCTGCTGATGGACCACACAAACGTGAATTAGCTAAAGACTTATCTAAGCGCTTACATAAAGAATTTGGAAAAGGTGGTGTACTGCATCATGCACAGGGTAAATGGTATCCTGGCGAACCTTTACCAAGATGGCAAATTGAAATTTGTTGGCGTAAAGATGGAAGACCAATTTGGTACAATAAAAAATTCTTAGCCACGTACTCAGATAATTTTACAGTACCACCAAATACAGATAAATTGTTTCTAGAAACGTTAACAAGGTATCTAGCCGTATCAACAAATCATATTATTCCTGGTTTTGAGGATGCTTTCTATTTTTTATGGGAACATGGCAATTTACCAATTGATGTTGATCCAACAAAGGATAGAGATAATGCATTAGTAAAGAACAAGCTAAAAGATATTCTAGAAAATGGGACATCTACTCCTGTTGGCTATTTATTACCTTTAAATACTACACGAGGGAAATGGTTTACAAGCGAATGGGCTTTTAGAAGACAACATCTTTTCTTAACTCCAGGAAACTCTCCTATGGGATTAAGACTGCCTTTAAATTCATTGATGGAAAAACCTGGTCATGAAGTATTTCCTTCCTATGAACCCGATTTATTTTCCAAAAAGAAGCGATTACCAAGTTATAGAGATATTGTAAAAAAACGACACAAAGCATTTTTAGAAAATGGAGTGGATACAAATACACCAAATTATTTTGTTAGAACCGCTATTTGTTCAGAAATAAGAGATGGGAAATTGTACCTGTTTTTACCACCTTTAGATTCGGCCGAAAGCTTTTTAGATTTAATTGCGGCTATTGAGTTTACTGCCAAAGAACTAAAAGTACCTGTTATAATGGAAGGTTATGATCCTCCAAAAGATAACAGACTAGATTCTCTTAAAATAACACCAGATCCAGGTGTTATAGAAGTTAATGTTCATCCGGTAACCAACTGGAAAGACTTAGTGCACAACACTATGACGTTCTATGAACAAGCAAAATTATCGAGATTAAGTACCGAAAAGTTTATGTTAGATGGTAAACATACCGGAACTGGTGGTGGAAATCATGTGACCTTAGGAGGCACAAGTCCTGCTGATAGTCCATTATTAAGAAAACCAAGTCTATTAAGAAGTTTACTTACGTTTTGGCAACATCATCCTGGTTTAAGTTATCTATTTTCGGGTTCTTTTGTTGGACCTACAAGTCAAGCGCCAAGAATAGACGAGGCACGCACAGATAGTTTATATGAATTAGAAATTGCTTTTAGTCAAATTCCTAAAGATGGCGAAGTTCCGTTTTGGTTAACCGATCGCTTATTCAGGCATTTATTAACTGATTTAACAGGAAATACGCATAGAGCAGAATTTTGTATCGATAAACTATATTCGCCAGATTCATCAACAGGACGTTTAGGGATTTTAGAATTAAGAGGTTTTGATATGCCGCCTCATCCAAAAATGAGTTTAGTGCAAATGTTGTTAGTAAGAACATTAGTCGCTTGGTTTTGGAAGAAACCTTACGAATATAACTTAGTACGTTGGGGAACTGAATTGCACGATAAGTTTTTAATAGAACACTATGTAAGAGAAGATATTAAAGATATTGTTGCACAATTAAATAAAGCTGGTTATCAGTTTGAAGAGGATTGGTTTAATCCATTCTTCGAGTTTAGATTTCCATTACATGGTATGCTAGAGATTAATAATATTCATTTAGAATTACGTGCTGGTATTGAACCTTGGAATGTATTAGGCGAAGAAATGACAGGTGGTGGAACGGCTCGTTACGTAGATTCTTCATTAGAAAGACTACAAGTGAAAGTTAATAATTTCATTGATGAACGTTATGTACTGACCTGTAATGGTGTTAAAGTTCAACTAAAAAGTACAGGTGTAAAAGGCGAATATGTTGCTGGTGTAAGATATAAAGCTTGGAATCCTTACTCAGCATTACACCCTACAATTCCTGCAGATACTCCACTAGTGTTTGATATAGTAGATACTTGGAATAAGCGTTCTATTGGTGGCTGTACATATTATGTCGCACATCCTGGTGGACGCTCTTATGATGTGCATCCTGTGAATAGTTTTGAAGCAGAATCTAGAAGAATTAATCGCTTTTGGGAGTTTGGACATACCCAAGGCGAGATTAATCCAGTGGAAAACATTAATTTAGACACAGAACCTATTAGCAGAAACGTCGCTAAGAAAAATAGCTCTAAACGTTTTTCATATAAAGAATTACCAGTTAATTTTGAATTTCCTTACACCTTAGATTTACGTAAGAAATAAAACATGTTCCTGTTTACAAAATGAAGACACTAACAAAGACCATATTTAAGAATTATTTTTCGGCATCATCTAAGTATGATGAATTACTCACGGCTAAAATGGGTATTAAAGACAACTGGAAAATATTGTCTCAAAATTTGCTAAAAATAGGTACAGAAAACCTGTCTTCAAAACAAACTGAACTTAATTGGCTTTTAGCAGAAAATGGTGTTACCTACAATGTTTATAATGATCCCAAAGGTCTTAACCGTCCATGGGAATTAAATGTTGTGCCGTACTTAATTCATCAAAATGAATGGAAAGGTGTAGAAAAAGGGATTCAACAACGAGCAGAATTATTAAATCTAATTCTAAAAGATTTATATGGTAAACGTGACCTACTAAAGAACGGTATAATTCCGGCAGAAGCTATCTATGCACATAGTGGATTTTTGCGTGCATGTGATCAAATTCAATATAAAAATTCAAAACAACTCTCTATTTACGCGGCGGATTTAGCAAGAGGTCCAGATGGTAGAATGTGGGTTGTAAATGATAGAACTCAGGCACCATCGGGAATGGGTTATGCTTTAGAAAATAGGTTTTCCACAAGTAAAATCATTCCAGAGTTATTTACAAATATCAATGTAACTCAACCTTCTAATTTCTTTAACGACTTTAATCAGTTATTAGTGAATTCTGCAACAACAAATGTAGAAAGCCCTATGGTTGTTATTTTAACACCAGGACCACATAATGAAACCTATTTTGAACATTCTTATCTATCCTCATTTTTAGGATATCCTTTGGTAAAAGGAAACGACTTAGTGGTAAGACATGGTAAAGTTTGGCTAAAATCTTTAAAAGGTCTTAAGCAAGTAGATGTTATTTTAAGACGCATTGATGATACCTTCATGGATCCTTTAGAATTACGAGAAGATTCTTATTTAGGTGTTGCGGGTTTACTAGAAGCTGTACGATTGCAAAACGTTGCTATTATTAATCCTATAGGAAGTGGAGTTTTAGAAAATCCGGCTTTGAATCCTTTCATGAAAAATATATGCAAGTATTTTTTAAATGAAGATTTAATATTGCCACAAATAGCATCTTGGTGGTGTGGACAAGAAAAGGAACGAAAACACGTATTGGCAGATCTACCTTCTTTTGTTTTAAAAAGAATTGATAGATCTAACAGAGAGCATATTTATTTTTGTGAATTTTTAGATAAAGCTGCTCTTGACGCTTTAAAAAAAGAAATTTTAGAATTCCCTTTTAATTTTATAGCACAAGAAAAAATTGCGTTCTCAACGGCTCCTAATTTTATAGAAAACCAATTAGAACCTCGTAAAATATTATGTAGAACGTTCGCCATAGCTAAGGAAAATAGTTATAGTGTAATGCCTGGCGGTTTAGTACGAGTTGCTCCTGAACGCGAAGAATTATTTGTTTCTAATCAACGCGGTGGAACGAGTAAGGATTTTTGGATTGTGACAGATACACCACAGCCCAATCTTCAAAATTATTCATGGAATAAAACAAACTCTAGTCCATCAACAGCAATTAATGATGTACCAAGTCATACCGCAGAAAACCTATTTTGGTCTGGTCGATATATTGGAAGAGCTTTAGTTACAGCGAGATATTTAAGAATGGTGTTAAACCAAATGACACATGCACAGTATAACGATCGTAAATCGGAATCTGAAAGTCTTAAAACACTGTTTCAATCTATCACAAAAATTACGTCTACTTTCCCTGGATTTATTGGAGAAAATGAAGATGACGCTTTACAAAATCCACTAAAAGAAATCAGTGATATTATTGTAGACGAACATAAAATTGGAAGCTTTGCTCAATCTATGCAAAGTTTTAGTAATTCTTATTACGCCCTAAGAAATCTGTGGTCTAGAGATATGTGGCGCGTTTTTGACGGCATTCAAAAACATGTAAAAAACTTAAAAGCTGATGATGATTATTCCGTTTTTAAGCTTACTAATTTCTTCGATAAAATAATCACTAGACTGATTGCATTTATGGCATTAACTGAAGAGAGTATATTAGTAAGGCAAGGGCTTCTACTCTACTTTATTGGTTTACAATTAGAAATTAGTGCAATGAACATTGAAAAATTTAGAGCTTTATTAATTGTAAATTATGATGAAGAACTTGAATATGAAATATTAGAATCCTTACTCAATAGTCACGAAAGTTTAAATATTTACAGATATAGTTACAATTCCTATCTAAGTCTAGAAAATGTACTTAACTTAATCATTTTAGATAAAGAATATTCCAGATCTTTAACTTACCAAATGCATAGATTAAAAAAAGATATTGACAAACTGCCATCGACAAATGAGCGAAAAAATTTGACCATCTGCCAAGAAAACATGAATCTTGTTATTTCTAAAATGGAAAGTTTAAACCTAAAGGACATGTTGGTTGTAAACTCAGAATCTAATATGCGCGAAAATCTCGATAATATATTATCAGAATTAAGCGATTTATTACATATTACATCGTTATCAATCTCTGACACCTATTTTAATCATTCTCAACCTCAAAAACAATTGGTTAATAGAACCATCACTAGTTAGTATGATTTTTGATCTTTGGCATAAAACAAAATATAAATACGAGCATGGTGCTTCGTTCTGTCATAATATGACAACCATAAAACCTAAAAGTTTTCCTGGGCAAACCTTAATAGATTATTCCTTAGAAATTACACCTACTCCAACTGATATTTCGCAACGTCTAGATTTTTTTGGAAATTCTGTTACGCGATTTTCAATACAGCAGCATCACAAAGATTTGGTGGTAATTGCTAGAAGCAAAGTAGAAAGAGATTATACCAAACAAGTTAATGAAACTGAACTTTCAAAAGCAAAGGATGTAACTATTGAAGAGACTAAAGCATACTTAAAAGGTACAGATTCAGAAATTATAGATGTAAGGCAATTTGTAATGCCATCGCCTTTAATTTCTAATAACAGTGGAGAAATAGCGGCTTATGCAGCACTTTCATTTAAACCAGAACGCTCTTTTTTTGATGCTACATTTGAATTAATGCAGCGTATATATACGGATTTTGATTTTGTACCTGGTTTTACAAATATTGCGACACCATTAAAGGATGTCATGTTAGCCAAAAAAGGCGTTTGTCAAGATTTTGCTCAGATTGCAATTGCCTGTATTCGTTCTATGGGTTTACCTGCTAAATATGTTAGTGGTTATATTGAAACGATTCCACCAGCTGGTAAAGAAAAATTAATTGGTACTGATGCTTCACATGCTTGGTTCTCTGTTTATTTGCCAACCTATGGTTGGGTAGATTTTGACCCTACAAATAATCAAATTCCAAAAAACCAACATATTGTTGTTGCACATGGTAGAGATTACTATGATGTACCTCCTCTAAAAGGTGTTATATATAGCATGGGAAATAATTCTATGGAAGTATCAGTAGACTTAAGACCTTCAAAAGACTATTTAACACAAATGCAAAGTCAATCTCAGCAGTAGAAAACAAATCATATCACTAGCGTTTCGGCAATAAAAGACGATGAACAAATTTTAGTTTCTCTATGATGTTAGGTGAAATAACAAAAGGATAAACGTCTGGTATTCCCATGGCTCTATTTATACTATTTACAGCTAGTGATAACGGTACACATTTTCTAACAATGACATCAAAATCTGTTTTGGTGTAAGGATCAAATGATACTTTAGTTTTTAAAGCTTTTGTTTTAAAGTTTGGTTTCACGTTTACTCTAAAAAAAAAGGCTGTTTCTACCATATCCATAATATGCAAATAATGCGCCCACGTTTCTGCCCAATCTTCCCATGGATGTGAGGTGGCATATTTGCTAATGAATGAATTTTGCCAATCTTTCGGAGCTCCATTTTTATAGTAAATATCTAAAGCTTCAGAGTAATCTAGTGTTTCGTTGCCAAAAAGAGTTCTGAATTCTGCTAGTATTTTTGGATGCTCACTTACCAATTTAATCCAGAAATAATGACCAACTTCATGTCTTAAATGCCCTACTAAAGTTCTGTATGGTTCTCGTAGATCTTTCCTTGCTTGTTCTCGTAATACAGAATTTCCTTCCTTAATTAATATGGTAACCACACCATTAGCATGACCTGTCATCAATTTTTTATTATCACGTCTTTCAACAAAATCAAAACATAAACCATCTTCTTGTTTTAATTTGCTAGGCAAGGATAAATTAAACTTTTGGAGTTGATAGATTAAACGATGCTTAGCAACTTCAACATTTTTCCAGTTATCGAGATTATCTGATGCAGGATTAGAAAGGTTTGGGATGGTTCTATTTAATTGACATGCGCTGCAATAATCTTCAGGATTATCTTTTTCAATAATCCAATTACAAGCATGGTACGCTTTATTTTTACAGTATTTATACTCAAGATGTTCTCTATCTGAAATAAGGGCATCAACGTTAGGATCAAAAGAAAGCATCATACGATCTTCTGCTCTGTAACCAGTTAAATGTCCGCAGTTATCACATGTGTAATTTTCAAAATACACAGAATAATTACAATTTCCACATTGAAATATTTTCATATATAAAAGGGTAAAATAAAACGCGGCAAATGTACTCTAATTACTGATATTTCATCCAATGAAATTTCAAGAAATAAAACGAACTATTAAATGCTAGTAATAATCTGACTGAAACTAGTTAATATGTTGCTCTACAGAGAAAAATGAATCATAAATAGCTGTAGAAATATCATTTAGTTTAAGTTGAATATTATCTAAATACTCATGTAACCCTTTCTCAATAATATCATTAATGTCCGTATACTCTAATTGCGATTTTAATGCTCCTAATTTTTTCTGTGCTGAATTACTATAACCAAATGAGCTACCTGATAACCTTATAATACATTGTTCTGCACGTAATAAACAATTAAGAATAGATCTAGGAAATTCAGTATCTAAAATTAAGAACTCTGCAATATTCGCCGATTTTAATTTGCCATATTTTTTTCTATACATATCGTAAGCACTAACAGATTTTAAAAGTGCTGCCCATTGAATTAAATCTAAGGAAGAACCTACTTGTTTTACAGAACCTAAGAGTAGATGATATTTTACATCTAAAACTCTAGATGTTTTATCTGCTCGCTCTACAAGTTGCCCTAGTTTTCCAAAATTCCAACCGTCATTTCTAGAAATAGTAGCGTCGTACATACCGTACAATAACTGACAACCGTTTTTAATATTATTAAAAAACTGTCTCAAATCTTTATCATCGTGTCGTTTCTTGGCGCAATCCGCTTTAACTAAATAATAAAGTGAGTTAATTTGTTCCCAAACTTCTTTTGTGATATCTGGTCTAATAGCACGTGCATTTTCTCTAGCATTAACAATGCAATTATATATAGAATTTGGATTTTGCGCTTCAAAAGCCATAAAATAAATCACTTCATCTTTCTCTACGTCTTCATGCAGCTCTTCATATAATGGCCAATCACCTGTTATTGCAACAAGTGGTTTCCATTGTTGTGCTTTATTTGTAGGTAATTCTAAAAATAAATTAAAATTTACATCCATAAAACGTGCATAATTTTCAGCACGTTCTAAATATCTATTCATCCAATAAATGGTGTTTGCAACTCTACCTAACATACATTTAATTTTAACTGTTTAATACCCAAGTATCTTTACTTCCTCCGCCTTGTGACGAGTTTACAACTATAGATCCTTTCTCTAATGCAACACGCGTTAATGCGCCTGGAATAATTTTTATGTCATCACCAAATAAAGCATATGGTCGTAGATCTACATGACGACCTTCAATAGTATCATCCGTTAAGGTTGGTACTCTTGATAAATTTATCATAGGTTGTGCAATATAATTTCTTGGATTAGCCTTAATCTTAGCTATAAATTCTTCTTGTTCCTTTTTAGTTGATTTAGGACCAATTAACATACCATATCCTCCAGAAGCATCTGTTTGTTTAACCACTAAATTATGGATGTTTTCAATCACATATTTACAATCTGGCTCTTCATCACAGATGTAAGTTTTTACATTAGGCAAAATCATATCTTCACCTAAATAATACTTTATAATTCTAGGTATATAAGCATAAACCGCCTTATCATCTACCACTCCTGTTCCCGGTGCATTAACTAACACAACATTTCCTTTTAAATAAGCTCTAAATAAACCAGGAGTTCCTAAAAGTGAATTTTTATTAAATACTTCTGGATCGATAAAATCATCATCTACACGTCTATAAATAACATCTACACGATGTAAACCATTGGTAGTTATCATATAAACGATATCATCCTTTACAATAAGATCACGACCCTCTACCAACTCTGCTCCCATTTGTTGTGCCAAATACGAATGCTCAAAATAAGCCGAATTATATGTGCCAGGCGTTAACACAACAACGGTTGGTTGATCTTTATCCGTTAAGGATTCTAAAGTATCTCTCAAAATGTGCGTATAATTATAAACGGGTTTTACATCGAGTTTTTCAAATAGCTCAGGAAACGTTCGCTTTAAAATCTCTCTGTTTTCTAACATATATGAAACACCAGAAGGACATCTTAAATTATCTTCTAAAACGTAATATTGACCATCGCCTCCTCGTATTAAATCTGATCCCGTAATATGACACCATACATCCTTTGGCGGTTTAAAGCCTTCCAATTCCTTAAGGTATGATACACTAGAAAAAATCATTTCTTTCGGAATAATTTTATCCTTCAACACCTTTTGATCGTTATAAATGTCTTGAATAAATAAGTTTAATGCCTTAATGCGTTGCTGTAATCCTTTTTCTAAATTTTGCCATTCTTTATTTTTAATTATCCTTGGAATGATATCTAAATGTAGAATTCTTTCTACACCTTGATTATCATTATAAACATTAAAAGTCATCCCTAAAGAAAGCTGTGCACGATCTGTAGAATGTTGAAGTGCGTTTAGCTTCTTAACACTCATTTTTTGTAAACGATCTAAAAACAATTTGTAATTAGGTCTTACATTATTATTTTCATCAAACATTTCGTCGTAAAAACCTTTAGTGTCGTAAGCGGATAAATTGAGTTTTGGCATAAGCGTATAAAGTCAGTGTTGGTTTAAAGAGCGATACTTTCTCATTTTTTTTAAATTATTAATTTTCAAATTAATATGGATTCGAAATAAAAAAATGATAATCGATTAATAGCTGTTGTATTCTAACAAAGTACAAAAAAATAAAGGCATATACTAATGCCTCTGTAGAGTTTACGATTCTAATAATTAAAGAGTTTATTAATTTACCATTTAAAAATTTTGTAATCCCTTTATTACGAAATCTATATTCTAATTCAGAATATTTGTGAACGAATAACATTTCAATTGAAATTTTTCTAACAATGATGTTAATGTCTTAATAATAAGCAAACGTTTAATGTAATAAGTATCAATAACAAGAAATGCTGCTTAATATTCTAAATTTTACACTCATTTTACACTTTTTTGACACAATTTGCTATCCTCTACCGTAGTTTTACATAAAACAAATCAAAACCAATGTTAAAACTATTATCAAAATCTGTAATTGTAATTCTATTATTAAGTCTATCATTTGTAGCACATTCTCAAGACAGCATACAAAAATCTATTGTAAAAGCTGATAGTACATGGAGTGCCGAAATTATTCCATTTCCAATAGAATGGTTACCAGAACTAACGTTTATAGGATTTGAAGAATTACGCTTTGCCCCTAATTGGAATAAACTAGAACATCAAGAATTTTGGACGCTAGCTATGGCTTGGCAAGTAGAAGCAACATCTGTAATTTCATTAGAAACTATTACCTTTAACTTCAATCACTATTTTACAGAACTGATGCATCCTAATCATTGGGCTCAAGAATTTCCTGATCCGAAACTTGTTCTAAACGATTTAGATATTTCTAAAAGTGGACATCAGTTTAAAGGACAAATGACTTTCTTTGATGGTTTTCATACAGGAAAAATAATAACCGTAAATATTCTAGGAAACCAAGTGTTTTCTGAAGAGACAAACACGTCTGCTATTTTGTTTAAACTGTCACCAAAAGAGTTTGATGAGCCTATTTGGGATGAATTGAATTCAATTATAATAGATTAAAAAGTAATGCATTTTAATACTTACCGCTTTAAAGTAAAATGACCATTTAATTCTTTACCATTCTTTAATTCAATTTTATACCAATAATCATTTGTAGGCATTAAATTATTTTTAAAATTCCCATTCCAGCCCAATGGTAAACTTTGAGCATATAATGTTTTAATTAATTTTCCGTAACGGTTAAAAATAGTAACTCTTTCAATTTCATTGAACGGATCTTCAACAATCCAAAAATTATTATGTTGATCATCATTTGGTGTAAAAAACTTAGGAATAACTAGCGATACTAACTCTGTTTTAAAACTTTCAGTTTCGCAATCCATGCTTTGACCATAACTATTATATGGAATTATAGTTACAAATATTTCTGTGTCAGATGGTAATGTTTCTAAAAAGTTATAACTTGTTACATTACCTACATCTAAGTTATTAATGATCTCTGTTCCTTCTTCTGTTATACCAATATTTAATATATAACCAGTTGCTGAGTTAGATGTACTCCACGAAATATCTGTTGTTACTTCAACATTGTCTGCTCCATCAACAGGATTCAATAAATTTGAGCAGTCTATGCGTGCCATTTGGGTTGTAAAACTTTCTTCAATACAATTGGTACTATTTCCACCTGAACTGTATGGTGTAATTGTTACATAAAGTACTGCGTTAATTGGGAAATCTACATCAGAGCTATAAGTTGTGGTATTGCCTACATTATAATTATTGATTAGATCTGTACCACCAGATGAAGTACCAACAGAAACTAAATAACCTGTTGCATATTCTACTGAATTCCAGCTTATATCTGCAGTAACTGACACATTTTCCTCTCCGTTTATTGGACTTGATAAGGTTGTACATTCCGGAATAACAATTTCTGTAGTGAAGCTTTCCTCAGCACAACATTTAGATTCTATAATGCCATTAAATGCTTTAATTTTTACAAAAATCTCTGTGTTTTCAGGTAAATCATTAGGAAGGTCGTAAGTTGTAATATTACCAACATTCAAATTATCAATAATTTGAGTGCCTTGCGATGATGTACCAATTGTAACGAGATAACTTGTAGCGTTATCAATAGCATTCCAAGAAATATCGGTGTCAATCGCCACATTTACTTGCTCAAACAACGGCATACTTAACATAGTACAACTTAAACCTTGAAATGCTTCACAATCTGTTGTATTAATTACTGACTCTGAATCACATCCTGTGGCATTAGCACTTATATTGGTAAGACCAATTATACCGTCTGAAGATAAAATATTACATAAGGAATCACAATCAGATAATTGTGAATTATTAAAGATTTGAAATACCACAGTGTTCTCGTAGCCTGTTGAAGACACTGTAGATAAATTTTGTAATCCGTTTAATGAAGCCAATGACGCATTATTTCTAATAGTGAAAAACTGACCTACACTCGATAAACTCGATAAACCATAAATGTTTTCAAGAACAGGATTATCTTGTATTAAAAAATCGAAAGTAATGGTATCTAAACAATTAAAACCTGATACAGATATTAAATTCTGATTATTAGAGACTATAAATCCTGAAGCAGCATCTACTCCACCAATTGCTGTTAAGTTATCAAAATCTGCAATATCGGTTAAGCCTACATTGTTAAACTGTATTCCCCAACTCACATAATTTAAATTATTAAAACTAGGAATACTACTTAAAATTGGACAATTAGTTATTCCAAAAAAACCATAGGCTGTTGTAAGGATATCAAACCCTGAAATTGTCTCTAATAATGGATTATAATTAATCCAAAAATCGCCAAATACGGCCGTTGCTTCGTTAAAACCTGTTAATGCTTCTAGACTCGCATTGTTTTCAACTATAAATAAAGCGCCTAAATCTATTAGCCCATTAAATCCATCAATTTCAGTAATGAAATCATTATTAGTGATTTCTATACTATATAAAACATATGCCAAATTGTTAAAATCTTCAACTGAAGTGAGTTGTGTATTATTAATTACAAGTTTTCCATCAATACTTGTAATATTATCTAAACCACTTATATCAGTAACGTTACCAGTAATTATTAAGTCTCCAGATATGGTGTCACAATTTGGATAATTAGTAATAAAATCAGTTACAGCGGCTTGAGAATTTAATGTAACATCGCTCGAAGGACATTGACCGTAAGCAAACGTTCCTAAAAACAAAAAACATATTAGCAGTATCGATTTCAACTAAATAAGAGATATTAATTACTAAAGATATGCATTTTAAACAGAAAAGTCTGATGATCTCATTGATTTAGGCTGATTTCCTAGTTAATTTATGATTTACAAAGCGTAATCCTAACACTCAAATCTCGCTGTAAAAACTCTTTTAAAATCGATATTATAAACCTGGTATAGATATGATTAAATCAATTCATGAAATTTACAAAATCAGGAATGAATTTTTATCAAATAAACCAATATCTTCGCGCGCATTATGTGGATGTATCTCGGACTTTTAGCGGCTTTATTTTTAGGTTTACACAACTTATGCAAAAAACATGCAGTACAAGGCAACGAAGTGTTCCCTGTACTATTTGGTACTATTTCTTCTGGTTTTCTCTTCTTATTACCACTTTATTTTGGTTCAGTATTCTATGAGGAATCACTTATAGAAATGGGTCTTTATATTTCTAAAATAGATTGGGAAACTCACGGTTTTATCGCTATCAAATCTGCGATTATGGCTAGTTCGTGGGTTTTAGCTTATCAAGCTTTAAAACATTTACCCATAACTATTGTAACACCTATTCGTTCTGCTGGACCATTTTTTACTTTTATTGGCGCCATTTTAATCTACCAAGAACAACCAAATTTTTTACAATGGATTGGCTTCTTTCTAATTATCTTTTCTGTGATATTATATTCTAGAATTGGTAAAAAAGAAGGTATTAATTTTAAGCGTAACAAATGGATTTTTGCCATTATTGCTGCCACATTTTTAGGTGCTTCTAGTGGATTATATGATAAGTTTTTAATTCAGAATTTAGAGCTAAACCCACAAACATTGCAATTTTGGTTTTGTTTCTATACTGTGTTAATCCTACTAATAATATTGTCTATCACTTGGTTTCCGTTTAAGGAAAAACGAAAAGCTTTCAAGTTTCGTTGGACCATAGTTGCCGTAGGTGTTTTATTGGTCGCAGCAGATTATTTCTATTTTAAAGCTTTACAAGATCCTGATGCGCTTATCATGCTATTATCAGCCATAAAACGTAGCCAAATTATAATTTCTGTTGTTGTTGGTGGTCTAATCTTTAAAGAACAAAACAAACGTAAGAAATTAGTGCCTTTAGTTGGCATAATGATTGGTGTTGGGCTTATCTTGTATTCGTAAAGATTTCAAATTTGCTCTTTAATTTTATTCACTTTTAGTTTATTTAGCCTTCTAAAAACACTCCAATTAGTGCATTTTTATCCCGGCAATTTAAATCAAGTCTTCATTATATAAGCGAACATTTCTAGTAAATCAGTTAAGGTATTCATAAGTATAGTCTTAGTTTTGAGTATAACTTAAAATATAACACTATGAATAATGATAAAATAATTTACGAATATCACGATGTCAACGCAAGTGATACATTAGAGAGTTTCACAAACGAAAAGTTGGATACCATTTTTACTTATTATGATTTTGTGCATCGTGCCGATGTTTTTTTTAAGACCGAAAACACATCGTCAGACGAAACAGGTAAAATGTGTGGTATTAGACTAAGTGCTCCTGGTCCTCGTCTATTTTCGGAATCATCACACAATACATTTCAAGATGCCGTTCAAGAGACCGTAAACGAACTTAAAAGGCAACTGAAGAAACGAAAAGAACAAATGAAAACATATTAAAATGGGAATTATGAGCGAGAATGAAAGAGAAATTACCTGCATATACAATGGTAATGACAATGAAGATAAGCAAACCTTAGGATACTTGAGTGCTACTGATAAAAAGGTTTTGAGTATTGATATTTCTAAACAAAAATTAACAGGTACGCAGTGGATAGATTTAGGCAAACGACTTAACCTAAATTTGAATCAATTAATTGACCCTAAAAAAATTGAAGGTAATATTGACAGTTTCAGTAACCATGATTGTACTAAGATTCTAAGGGAAAATCCAGATGCTTTAAATGGTGCCATTGTTTTTACAAAGGGGAAAGCGAAGCAGATTAAAAATCCTTCTAAAGTATTAACATTTATAGATAGTGATAGTGAAGGTATTCAAAAAACATAATGACTCTCTTTTAAGTCACTAGAATTAATGGCAACGTTTAGCACGTTGCTTTTTTTTATGAATATCTAAATGGACGTAGAATCGAAATCTAATAAATAGTAAAATTTCAAAAACTAACTAAAACTGATTATCTTTATTCTTTTAAAATAATTCTCAATCTAAATCTCAGATTCTATACATGATTTACACCATCATTGATGTTGAAACCACAGGAAAAACCAATCGTATGACCGAAATCTCGGTTTTTAGATATAATGGAGAAACCGTAGTAGATGAGTTCACATCATTAGTAAATCCAAATAGTTTTATTCCTCAGCACATTACTGCACTTACTGGTATTGATAATGCAATGGTGGCAGATTCACCATCGTTTGAAGATGTTGCACAAAATATACTAGATATTACGGAAGGTGCCATTTTTGTCGCCCATAACGTAAACTTTGATTACAACGTTATTCAAGGAGAGTTTAAACGTATTGGCAGAGAATTTACTAGAAAAAAACTATGCACAGTACGCTTATCGCGTCGTTTAATTCCTGGTCATCGCTCGTATAGTCTAGGAAAGATATGTAAAGCTTTAGACATTAATTTGGTAGACAGACACAGAGCGAGAGGCGATGCAGAAGCTACGGTTATTCTGTTTGAATTATTATTACAACAACCCAATGCCGCTGAAGTCTTTAAAGAATTTCTAAATAAGAATTCTAGAGAAGCGACCTTACCTCCTAACCTTCCTAAAGAAAAGTTTGAGGCCTTACCAAGTACACCAGGTATTTATTACTTTAAGGATAAAAAAGGAACTGTTATTTATGTCGGAAAAGCTAAAAACATAAAAAAACGTGTTTTAAGTCATTTCTATAGTAAAACAAAAAAATCATTAGAAATGGTTAGGGAAACCAGAGATCTTGATTTTGAAATTTCTGGTAGCGAGTTAATTGCCCTACTTATGGAAGATGCAGCGATAAAGCATCATTTTCCTATTTATAATAAAGTGGCAAAACGTACTATACAAACCTTCGCCATATTCTCTTACGAAGACCGAAAAGGTGTTCTACATTTAGCGAGTAATAAAGGACGTTTAGTTCCTAATCCTATACTTACGTTTTTTAATATTAGAGATCTTCGCTCTTATATGGAAAAGATATGTGCTAAATTTAACTTGTGCCCAAAATATTGTCATTTACAAGAATCCGTTTCAGAATGTTCACACTACAGCATTAAAAACTGTAACGGCATATGTAAAAATGAAGAATCTGTTGAAGACTATAATAATAGAGTCCTAGAAGCCATCCACGATATGTCTCATCAAAAAAATGATCTTATTTTTAAAGAGAAAGGTAGACACGGTAATGAAGAAGCCTTTGTAATGATTAAAGAAGGCCAATACTTAGGCTACGGATTTATAGATAAAGACGAGCAGATAAATCACATAGATGATTTAAATACCTTTTTAATTCCACAAAAAAACAGCGTAGATATTCAGAAAATTTTACGACCACTAATGTTGGGCTGTTAGCCATAACAAGCTTCGCCAATAAAACATACAATATAAAATAGGAAAATAGACTAAGCTAATTTAACATTAACAGCAGTTGGTCCTTTTTTTCCTTGCTCTACCTGAAATGTCACTTTATTATTCTGTTTTATTTTATCTACACAATTTGTAGTGTGAACAAATATTTCATCATCAGAGTCAGTAATACTTATAAAGCCAAAACCTTTTGTATAGTTGAAAAATTTCACTGTACCGTGTTTTACTTCGCTCGATGTTTTGCCTTTAAATAAGTTTTTAAAAAATTGTAATATCATTTTAAACTGCCATTAATTTGTAATTCATTTGGTACTACAAATTTACATTTTGTTTTTATCCTACCAAAGGTATCAACTAAGTATCACCATTCTGTTACGTTTTTTTCAATAACATGATAAATGTCACAAAATAAAGGCGTTTAATCGTTAATTTTGTAAACTAATATTAGTGATTTTACTGAAACTATAGTTTTATCTTAACATATGAACAAAAAATTAACGAATAAAGCCGTTTACATTTCTACAACAGAACCCAATAGTGGTAAATCAATAATTTCATTAGGTTTAATGCAATTATTGTTGGGTAAGGCTGCCAAAGTAGGCTATTTCAGACCTATAATAGACGATATAGAGCCTGGCGAAATAGACAACCATATAAATACTGTAATATCTTATTTTAATCTCGATTTAAAGTTTGAGGATGCTTACGCTTTTAAACGAAGTGAAGTTATTAAAAAGAAAAACGAAAATAAAGATGATGAGATAATTGGTACTATAATTGACAAATTTAAAGCGGTAGAAGATCGTTTTGACTTTGTTTTGGTAGAAGGCAGTAGTTTTATAGGTGAAGGTGCTATCATTGAGTTTGATATCAATGTACTAATCGCTAAAAACTTAGGCGTTCCGGCAATTATTTTAGCAAGCGGAATTGGCAAAACCTTAGACGAGCTCGTAGGTAATTTGCACATGGCATATGATTCCTTTAAAGACAAAGGTGTAGAAGTTTTATCTGTAATTGCGAACAAGGTAAATCCTAAAAATTTAAAATTAATCGTTGACAATTTAGAAAAGGATTTACCATCTTCAATCATTGCTAATGCCATTCCGTTGAATCCAAAATTATCTAATCCTTCTATTAAGGAAATTGTAGATGCCTTAGATGCTAAAGTTCTTTTTGGTGAAGCTTATATTAACAATCAAGCCGGAAATTTCAGTGTTGGTGCTATGCAGCTTCGTAATTATTTGACCCATTTAAAAGAGAATGCTTTAGTAATCACACCTGGCGACAGAGCAGATATTATATTAGGAGCTTTGCAAGCTAATCTATCGGATAATTATCCTTCACTATCTGGTATTGTATTAACTGGTGGATTAACGCCAGAGGAATCAATTATTAAACTAATTGAAGGACTCTCTGATATTGTCCCTATTATTTCTGCGCCTCGTGGTACTTATAATGTAACCAACCAAATTGGGGAAATTAAATCTCAGATTTACGCTGAGAATACAGAAAAGATTATTACCTCTATAAAAGAGTTTGAAAAGCACGTAAAAAGTGAAGAGTTGGTTGAACGATTAATCACGTTTGAAACCAAAGGTGTAACACCAAGAATGTTTCAGTATAATTTATTGAAAGAGGCGAAATCTAATAAAAAGCATATTGTTTTGCCAGAAGGATTAGACGAGCGTGTGTTAAGAGCTACAAAACAACTTATTGATCTAGATGCTGTAGAAATAACATTATTAGGTGATAAAAAATTAATTGAAGAAAAATTACTTAATTTAGACTTAAACTTAGATTTAAGTTCGGTTACCATAATCAACCCAATTGATTCTGCTAAGTTTAAAGAATATTCTGAAACCTTGTATGAGTTACGTAAACACAAAAACGTTAATCTAGCAATGGCACAAGATTTAATGGAAGACGTGTCTTATTATGGAACGATGATGGTACATAAAGGCGACGCAGATGGCATGGTATCTGGCGCAGTGCATACAACACAACATACAATAAGACCAGCTTTACAGTTTATTAAAACAAAACCTGAAACTTCAATTGTGTCGTCGGTATTTTTTATGTGCTTAGAGGATAGAGTTTCAGTATATGGTGATTGTGCTATTAATCCAAACCCAACTGCAGAACAACTTTCTGAAATTGCAATTTCTTCAGCTAAAACGAGTATTGCTTTTGGTATAGATCCAAAAATAGCAATGCTCTCTTACTCTTCTGGTACTTCTGGAGTTGGCGAGGATGTTGAAAAAGTTAGAGCAGCAACTGAATTAATAAAAGTAAAAAGCCCAGAATTAAAAGTTGAAGGCCCAATACAATATGATGCCGCTGTAGATATGCGAGTGGGTAAAACTAAACTACCAAACTCTGAAGTTGCTGGCCAAGCAAATGTGTTTATTTTTCCAGATTTAAATACTGGAAATAATACGTATAAAGCAGTTCAACGTGAAACTAAAGCATTAGCTATTGGTCCAATTATTCAAGGTTTAAACAAACCTGTAAATGATTTAAGTAGAGGCTGTACTACAGATGATATTTTTAATACTGTGATAGTTACTGTAATTCAAGCTCAAGATTTTTAAAATAAAATATATGAATATACTAGTTATTAATTCTGGAAGCTCATCCATTAAATTTCAATTAATACAAATGCCTTCCAAAACCCTAATTTGTAGTGGTTTGGTAGAACGCATTGGCGAAAAGGATGCTATACTCAATTATAAAACAGATATTGTAAATTTAAAGAAAACACATCCTATAAAAAACCATAATGACGGTTTAACACGTGTCGTAAATTTATTATTAGATGTAGATAAAGGTGTTATAAAAAACACAGATGAAATTGCAATTGTAGGCCATCGTGTTGTTCATGGCGGAAATTCATTTTCTAACACCACTTTAATTACAGAAGACGTTAAAGGGCAAATTGGGGAATTTGCTGCACTTGCTCCTCTTCACAATCCTAATAATCTGATTGGTATTGAAGTAGCAGAAGCACTTTTTCCTAATGCTAAGCAAGCTGCTATTTTTGATACTGCATTTTTTCAAACTTTACCAGAAAAAGCAAAAAAATATGCGATTCCTAATGAATTGTATAAAAAACATAAGATTCAAGTATATGGATTTCATGGAACTAGTCATAAGTTCGTTAGTGAAAAAGCGATTCAATATTTAAAATTAAAAACTTCAAAAATTATTACCATCCATTTAGGCAACGGTTGCAGTATGACTGCTGTTGTTGATGGGAAAAGTGTAGATCACAATTTAGGCTTTACACCTTCAAATGGTTTAATTATGGGTACCAGAAGTGGCGATATAGATCACGCAATTGTATTTTATTTAGTAAACAGTTTAGGCTACAGCTTAGAAAAAGTGAATACTTTGTTGAATAAAGAAAGTGGTATGTATGGATTAACTGGTTATAGTGATCTTAGAGATATCCAAGCCCAAGCCGAGAAAGGAAATGAAGATTGCCAGTTAGCTTTAGCTATGAATGCCTACAGAATTAAAAAATATATTGGCGCTTATGTAGCAGCTATGAATGGATTAGATGCTATTGTTTTTACAGCAGGCATTGGAGAAAATTCTAGTGTAATTAGAGCAATGGTTTGTGAAAACATGGACTATTTTGGAATTGAAATAGATAAATCAATTAATGAATTAAGATCTTCCGAAATAAGAGAAATTAATACTTCCTCTGCTAAAACTAAAGTGTTAGTAATTCCAACTAATGAAGAATTAGAAATTGCTAAACAAGCGTATAACCTTGTTAATAGTTTATAGTTCATTTATTTTAAGATAAATGCTACGGCTTAAAACCCATAAAAGCTCCAGAATATCTCTGGAGCTTTTATAATTATTGGCAGATAATTAAATGTTTCTTTTTAGCGATTTCGCAAAATCAATTACTTTATGTTTCATTTAATGGTGCACCATAAGGTAGAAAGCGTTGAGCAATTTTAAAACATCAATATTAACTGAAATTTATACTTTTTTAACCTTCTGTTTGTTATTTTAAATCATTAACCAACCATAATGGATTTTTATTAAATGCTTGCCATTGTGTTTTTAAAACAGACTCTAGCTTATTAATTTCCTTAAAATCAGAAATACCACTTTCCTTATCTGCTTTCAGCTCTAAAATGTACTCTAGTAGCTCATAACAAATAGTAAATTGTCCGCAGGCAATTAAGGATTCCATTCTGTTATTGTCAATATCATTTTGATCCCACCATAATGTTGTTGGTGTTTTAGATGCTATTAAGCTTATATTCTTTAACTCATCACTTGGAAATGGTTTAATGTCTTGATTATAGTCAGTATTTTTATTGTATGGTGTTTCAACACCATTCAATTTATATATTGTTGCCGTGATACGTTTGTTTTTATATTCAGATTTAGAATAGAAATAATCATAATTAATTCGTCTAATTTGTTTCAGAAAAACGTCATTTATCATGGTCATTGAAGACGAAATTCTATTAGAAATCATAACTTTTATCAAGCTAATATCTAAGTTTTTAAAGGACATAACATCGTCTACAATTGGTTCTGGTACGTTTTTGTTAAAAAGAGTATTGAGTTTAGATAACTGCAAAGCTTTTATTTTTGAAACTATATAACCTAAGACCGTTACAAGGACGCCAAAACCTGTAATAAAGCCACCTATTACGCTTATATTACTAGAAGCTTTTTCTCCAAAAACGTTCAAGAAATTTAATGTTATAATCAGTATACCTGTGAATAGTATAAGTACATAGATTAATTTAAAACTGAAATATTTTAATATTTTGTCAATGGCTTGCTGCAAAGTACTATTTGATTCAATTTTTCTGGTATCTGGTTCCCAAGGATTCATTTTATAACTACCAACATCATTCACAATAATGAGGTCTAAAGCACCATTGTCAGTATTTTTCATTCTATTATTAATCAAAACCATACTCCCTATACCTTGGTTATCTGTTATACCACCATCCATGATACCAACACCGTTTTTAAAAAGGTCTGATTTTTTTAATTCCTTATAAGCTTTATCATCTCTAATTTTTATATAATCATCAGGGAAAACCATCGGTTCAAATCCGACAGGAAAACAAGATGACGATGCAATGACATCACCTAATTGAATTTGGTTCTTTAAAGCGTTTATTGCACTCTGGTTGTATTTGAATAGAGGATTGTTGCCAAAATAACCTTTGTTTTGAAATCGGTATGTTAAGCCAAAGGAGAAATCTGTAGCATTAAAGCATACATTTTCTAACTGATGTATTGATTCTTCTCTAAAACTATCAAACGCCCCTTTAAACAAAGGCATTTCTGAATACGTTAATGCAAAAGCATTTATTAATGATCTATTTTTATGGGAGTTAGTTTTCCAAATATTGTCGTCACTCAACTTACGTACTGCAGACTTTAATAACACATCATTTGTTGGTGTAAAAGTGTTATAAAACGTTTTAAAAAATGTTTTAAAATCGAAATCTTTTTCCTGCAAAGCCTTGGCGAAGGCAACTCCTGTAAGTGTTCCTCCACTCACTGTACTCAATGCTTTTACGGATTTTAAAAGCGATTTGTTTTTATAGGAAATAGCATCCAGATAAGATAGAATGCCCAATGTAAAAAAAGTAGCACGATAACCTCCTCCACTAAAACACAATCCAATTTTATTGAATGGTTCAAACTGTATTTCTTTTACTTTATCATTTCCCATTTACTAGTCATTTAAATCTTTTTTAAAGTTAGGCAATAATTAGATTTTTACTAAAGTAAGATCTCTTAATTTCTAAAATGAGGGAATTGTTCTTAAAATATTGGCATAAAAAAAAGTCCTGAATAATTTATTCAGGACTTTCTACTATTTAATGATTGTCTATTAAATAGACGTTGTATTTTCTTTTAAAACAATATTACGTTGTGCAACTAAAATATCGCCTTCAGTACTTAATTTTAAGATTCTTGTTACATCACCTTTTTTCTCCATTCTTTTTCTACAAGTCTTTGTTAATAAAGGATCTTCATCAAAAAGAAATGTTTCTACTTCGTATGCATCTTTTGAAGGTTCTTTTACAATAGGATATAATTGTTGCATTTGATTATATCTTCTATCACCACCTGGTACAAATGTATAAAACGTATAGTGGCCATCTGCATCAGTTTTTACCCAACCTCTGTGATTTACATAACGAGCATCTTTTTCGCCGAGTAACTCAAAATCGCCATTTTCATTTGGTTGTTCTATATATAGAATAACATCCTTAGCTGGTGTTATGCCATCACTTTTATAAATTATTCCAGAAACTTTAAGCTTATTCACTTTAGATGCATAATCTGGAATTGTATCAACATTAGTTAAATTAGCAGTTGTTTGATTGTAAATAGGTAACTTTTTAGAGTCTTGAGCAGAAATTAAAGTAGTTGCTCCTAAAAAGCTAATAAAGAAAATTAAATAAATACGAGTTTTCATAGGTTAAGCATTAAAGATTGAATCAAAATTCATGCTTTTTCTCAGTAAAACAATATAAATCTTACCAATGTAATATTTATACGATAAAGAGAAATTGAAAACTTAAAACTCCGACAAAGTACAGGTTTTCTTTAATTATCAATTAAAAATGAGAGAGTTAGTCTTATTGTTTAAAAATAACATTCACTTAACTATATATGATACCCTTCATTTTCTTAAAACGTTATAAGTATATAAGCTATTATTTTTATCGAAAATAAAAGATTAACACAGCTTGATATTAACATATATATTTGAAAGTACAACTACCATCAATTTCAATTAAATTTTAGATGAATTTTTACCATTTAAAATGTTCAATTTTAGGTTCTGATTTAGAAAAAATTATGATTTATTTTCGATTCACAGCATTTTTTGCGAAAAAGTATTTCATCGATAAAAACTGCATTTTACCAAGTAAATACGCAGTTCAACTAGTATTTAATGTATTTAATCGGTAAAATAAATCAAAAAAAATCTAAAAAATAGTTGGTTTCTTTAAATAATTGTATAGATTTGCTCAACTAAGAATAACATAAAAGCATAATTATGAAACTAAAATTTACTTTATTTAGTGCCCTTTTTTTACTGATGATAACGATGGGTTTTGCACAAAAAGATAAAGAGTCTCAAAGCATCATTAGCGGCAAAGTAAATATTTCAAAATATCATAGTCGTGAAGACTTAAAAAATATGGATAAAGGCGAACTATTAGTTCTATACATAGAGCGTATAGAGGTTATCGTTAATATTCTACCAAATATTGCTTTTGCAACAAAACCAGGAGTTACAATGGAATCTTTAGGAATTCCAGAAACAAAAGATAATAAAAAGGCTTTAGAAGAAAACATTGAGGCCTCAGATAATTATTTTGAAAGCACCATCGAATTTCAAAAATCAATATTACCCTATTCTGATACGTCAGATCTAATTGCCGCAATTTTGTTTTACGAATCAACTTTAAAGGCATTACATACGTATGAGGATTTCAAAAAAGATTAGTTAGTTTTATTTATTATAGTGTTTAAAGCCTTGACTTCATTGAGTCAAGGTTTTTTTTTAATTCTGACTGGATGATTGATTTTACAAACTTTCCATAAAACATGTAAAAATTCAGTTATCCACCTATTATTTGTAAGAAATTATACTAAAACATAATTAAATTATGCATTTCGTCGATATTATTTGTGTTTCATAGAATAAAATCTTATGTTTGGACCTAATAGTGAAATCCCAATTAATCTATTTAAAATATTAACCTACTATGAAAAAAATTACGCTTACTACAGTTATACTAATTTTTTTGTATTGCGGACTAAATGCACAACAAGAAAAAGGAATTACAGGATACAATAATTGGCTAGATACTTGGACAGATTTTAAACCCAATAAAGCTAATTATGATGAACCTAACCAAATACTTTCTGGTGACATATTTGAAAATACAACCTTAACCAAAAGGAACACATATTTACTATTGGGTGAAGTGTTTGTTACAAACTGTGCTACCTTAACTATTGAACCAGGAACTGTAATACTAGGTGACTATTCTACTAACGGATCGCTTACTATTAGTAAAGGTTCAAAAATTCAGGCTGTAGGTACTGCTACAGACCCAATTATTTTTACATCAAACAAAATGGATAAGAAAGCTGGTGATTGGGGCGGAATTTTTATTTTAGGTAATGCGCCAATAAATACTTTTGGTAAAGTAATGTCACTAAATTATGGATTAAACCCTTCTTCTACTGAAAGTATTAGTTACGGTGGAGATGATGAAAATAGTGACTCTGGTATTCTAAAATATGTGAGAGTTGAATATGCAGGTAAAAAAACTAAAGAATTTGGAAATTATAGCGCTATTACTTTGGCAGGAGTTGGTTTAAAAACAACGATAAACAATGTTATGGTAAGTTATAGTGATGGGAACTCTTATAATGTATTAGGAGGAAATGTTACAATATCTCAATCTGTTTCTTACAGATCTAGTAAAAATGATTTCAACTTTAATTATGGAACTCAATGCAGTCTTCGTAATTCTCTGGCAGTAAGATCTCCTTATATCTCAAGTGCAGATGGATCTAGATGTTTAAATATTAATTCATACGATCTAAAAGAAAATGCAGATACAAGTAAAAAAGAGACAAACGTAATCGCAGAAAACTTAACGTTGCTTAATGTAAGTAACGATTTGGAATCAGATATTCAAGTTGGTCTAGTACAAGAAGCTATTTATTTAGGTACTGACGTATCATTTCAAATTAACAAAAGTGTTATTTCTGGTTTTAGTCCGGCTGTTTACTTAGATACTAATATGGCAATTAACAGTGAAAATTTAGATAAAATAAAATTTACTAGATCTTATTTTAATAATTGTAATGGAAACATTTTTAGAAAAGATTATATCAATAATGATGACTTAGAAAGTTGGTATGGTAGTAGAGCATTTGATAATGTTTATTCTAAAGGTCCAGACTCTGAAACTTTTATAAACTCTAATCATAGTAAATATCCTGATTTTAGATTAAGAATTAATAAAATTATAGCTTCTAACGATACAGAACAAGATTAAAACATATCTAATAAGAATTAATACATTTTAAACCTTATTAAAAAATCCCCTTAACCCAATGCTTAAACCTACTTACCTCAAAAGTCTTATTTATGGACTCTGCTTTTTTGCATTATTTACGCAAGAAGGATTATACGCGCAAATAGTTATAGGTACACCGAGTCTTGGTTTTACACAAGCATGTGCAAATGACGATTTTAATTCGTTTAGTACAACATTTATATTTTCACCAGAGACTGGTTTATATCCTACAAACCAATTTTCAGTAGAATTATCAGATTCTGAGGGCGATTTTACAAATCCTGAAGTTATATATTCATCAATACCAGGTTCAGTGACGACGTCTCCTGCAACATTAGATTTTTCAATTCCAGAAACAGCTTCTGGAGAAAATTATAGAATTAGAATAACGAGCAGTGCTCCTATAGCAACAAGTTCTAATTCCGTTTCATTTGCTGCCTATTTTAAGCCGCAAGATTCACCATTTAGTATTAATAATTTAGTTTCAACTGGTGCATTTTGTGCTGGTGGAAGTTATATATTGAGCATAGATAATCCTGGCACAAGTAATAACGATTCACCTTTACAATATCCAAGTCTGTCATATAAATGGTATAGAGAAACAAGTCCTACTACTTTTGAGTTTGTAGCAGAAGGAGAAACATTAGAGGTTACATCAAACGGTACATACTTTGCTAGAACAGACTATGGAAGCTGCACATCAGATTCATTCTCTAATCGTGTTACAATTACCGAAGTTGTTTCCGGTCAAGCAAATGCTACAATCGTTTCTAGTTTAGGAAATCCATATTGTCCAGGTGAAGGCACAACGACATTAAGTACATTTAACGGTATATCTTACCAATGGTTTAAAGATGGAGAGTTAATCACAGACGCAACATCTCAAATGTATGAAACTAATGATTCTGGAACATTTTCAGTTCAAGTAGATTTAGGAGATTGTTCAGCTTCTGGTTCAATAGACTTAGTTAGCGAATTATTTGAAAGCAGTATTGATGTTCCTGAATTTAATGAAACTTTAGAAGGCTATCCTATTGAAGTGAACCTTACAACTAATGCTAGTAATCCTGAATTTTCATGGTATTTAGACGGTATTTTAATTGAGGGAGAAACTGAATCGTATTTTGAAGCGACTGAATTTGGTGAATATACAGCTGTAATTACCTCAACTACAGGTTGTGAAGCCTCAGTAGAATATGTATTTACAGTTCAAGAAGCTGTAGATTTTTTCCCAGATGTAGAAGAAATACCTAACGTAATAAGTCCTAATGGAGATGGTATAAATGATACATGGATTATTCCACAAATCTATCATACAGACAATACAAATACTGAAGTTATCATAATGGATAATCGTGGTAAAGTAATATTAAAGACGGTCTCTTATCAAAATAATTGGCCTGAATACGACCTAAACCTATCTAGTGTAAATCAGGTGTATTATTACGTTATTACAACAGAAGACAATAAAACAAAAAAAGGATCAATAACCGTAGTTAAATAAATCATGAAAAAACTTCTACTTTTAATATTATGTATCTGCTCAGCGCAGACGTTTTATTCGCAAGAAGATGATGACGGTGTGGTTTCACTTGATTTACCTGCGAGAAATTCATTAACCTTTAATAGATTTAATATCAACCCAACTTTTAGTTTTGTAAGAGAACAAACAACAACTATCAGTTTCAATAACAAAAGAGAATGGGTACAATTCGATGATGCACCTACAACCTATTTTGGCAGTTATTCTGGTAGAATTAGTGAAAATATTGGAGCAGGAATTGGTGTTTTCCAACAAAATTATGGTGTATTAACAACCTTTGGTGGTATACTTAACTTTGCCTACAATGCCAGAATTGGTAGTGTTAACAACCTTACATTTGGTTTAAATGTTGGCGCATATAAAAGTGGCATTAATACAGGACGTATAGTCTCTAATTTTGATGATCCTTCGTTACAAAACGTCCCAGAGAATACGTTATTAACTATTAATCCAGGTATTAATCTTGGTACTGAGTATTTAGATTTTGGATTATCTATTAACAATTTAGCATTATATAATTTTAGTACATCGTCTCTTGTAGATGTTAATCCTGAGCAAAGTATTGAAGCTCATATTATGTACACAGGCTACATGGATAGTAAGGGATTTTTTGATGAAAGTAAATTTACGGGTTTATTAAAATCTGATATTTATGAAAATAAAACTATTATATCAGCTTTAGCAATGATAACAGTGCCTAAAGGATTCTGGTTTCAAGGTGGTTACAATTCTGTATATGGTGCCACAGTTGGTGCTGGTTTAAATATTACAAAAAATATTGCATTAGAATACAATTATGAAAATGCTATAGGAAAACTAAGCAATTTTGGTAATTCTCACGATTTTACTATTGCATATAGATTTGAAAAGCAAGACTACTACGATTATAGTCCTCAAGATGAATTAACAAGTATTTTAGCTAAAGATAATAGAAGACGTGTCATTGCTAAATCAAAAGCAAAAGAGGAAAAATCTAAAAAAGAGGCCGAAAAAGCAGAACAAAAAGCTAAGAAAGAAGCGGAAGCTGATGCCAAAGCAAAACAAATAGCTGAACAAAAAGCGCAAGAAGAAGCTGATGCTAAAGCTAAACAAATAGCTGAACAAAAAGCGCAAGAAGAAGCTGATGCCAAAGCTAAACTTATAGCTGAGCAAAAAGCGAAAGAAGAAGCTGCTGCCAAAGCGAAACAAATAGCTGAGCAAAAAGCACAAGAAGAAGCTGATGCCAAAGCAAAACAAATAGCTGAGCAAAAAGCACAAGAAGAAGCTGATGCTAAAGCGAAACTAATAGCTGAGCAAAAAGCACAAGAAGAAGCTAATGCAAAAGCTAAACTAATTGCTGAGCAAAAAGCACAAGAAGAAGCTGCTGCTAAAGCGAAACTAATAGCTGAGCAAAAAGCACAAGAAGAAGCTGATGCCAAAGCGAAACTAATATCTGAGCAAAAAGCGCAAGAAGAAGCTGCTGCTAAAGTAAAAGAGGAAGCAGATGCTAAAGCGAAACAAATTGCAGAACAAGAAGCTGAATTGCTGTCCTCAGAAGAAGATTTAATTGAGAATCCAAAAGATGAGCTTGCTAAATCGATGAAGGAGTTATCACAATCAACTGAAGATTCAAAAGAAACTCAAAATGACTTATTGAAGAAGTTTGATGAGATTGTTACAATTAAAAATAATGACCTAAAAGACCTTAAAGAAGAAAATGATTTAGGAGATCAGGGAATTACTGTAGCGCCTAAACCTTTTAAAAGTGTTACTGCAGAAAACAATAAGCTAAATGCAATTAAAACAGACTTAGAAAAAGTAATATTAAATAGAAATGATAAAATTGAAGAATTAACAGAACTATACAATGAACGTGCAGAAATTGATGAATTTGCAATGGATGAAGTTAACTTATTTTATAAAGGGGAAATAGATAAGTTAAAGTTAGAGCAAGAAAAAGCAACTGAAGTTAAAATAGCATTAGATTCTAGACTTGAGACTATTAATATAGCTACAGAGGTAGAAAAAAGAAGACGTATTAAGCGCGCTGCCTACACTAATGAAGAAGACAGATATAACCAAGATAGATCTTTACTTCAAAACATTAAAAAGACGACAGTATTAAATGAGACGGCTTACACGTCTGAAGATTTTGATTATGGCGAAGATTTAGGAAGTAGTATCATAATTCTAAAAAATATTGAAAATGTAGAAAGTGGTTACTACCTAATTATCGCTGTACATAATGATATAAAACGAAGAAATGATTTTGTGACTAAAGTTGTATCTGCAGGTAGAACTGATATTGATTTCTTCCACGACGTAAGTACAAGTAAATACTACATCTTCTACGAGAAATTTGATAATATTAAAGACGCGAATAACGCATTAAAAACTAAAGGAAACAGACCGTACAATGGAAAAATGTCAATAGTAAAAATTGAAAATTAATAAGTGTTAAGCTGTTTTCATCTTTATCTCTGCCCTGAGGAAAAAGATGAAAACTAAAAATAAAATACCATGAAAAAACCTACTTTTTCTAGAATTGTCCTAATTGCTCTATTGTTAATTTTGGGAGAGCAATTATATTCTCAAAACTTAGTACCCTTCTCTCCTAGGTACGATGAAGCAATAAAAGGAGATATGTTATTAATTGGAAACAGTAATGTGGGATTACATGTGTCCAATCCATATAACGGAGATAATAGTAACGATTCCTTAAATGCTGCAGTCTATGTAGATATAGATGGTGATCCAACAACATTTAACTCTAGTAGTGCAGATTTAGATGTGCCTAGTGATGACAGTTGTTATCAAATCGTGTATGCAGGCTTATATTGGAGTGCAGTAGTTGATGGCGACGAACCAATTTCTGATGTAAAATTTAAAGTTCCAGGGGGAGATTATGTAGACATTACAGGGACGGAAATATACTATCAAAACGCTCCAAACGACAATCAATCAAACACTTACGCATACTACCATGATGTAACTTCAATGCTCACAGCATTACCAAACCCAGAAGGAACATATGGCGTAGCAAACATATCAACAAGAGTTGGGTCTAAACCCAATAGTGAAGGACTATCTGCAGGATGGTCTTTATTCGTTATATATGAAGATCCATTATTACCAAGTAAATATATTACATCATTCGATGGTTTTACCAAAATTACGAGTGTTATAAACGAAACTTTTCCGGTAAGTGGTTTTAATACCATTCCAACAGGACCAGTAAGAGCAAAATTTGCATTCGCAACAATTGAAGGTGATAAAAAATGGACTGGAGATTACTTACAATTAAATGGAAGTACAATTAGTGTTACCAATAACGCAGGTGATGTAATTAGACCTGCAGATAATTTCTTTAATAGTTCAGTTTCAGATATTAATCCTATCACAAATACCTCTGAGTTATTTACTAATCGAATTCCGAATAGCTCAAACACCTTAGGGTTTGATGCTGGTATTGTAAATATACCGAACCCAGGGAATACATTAATACCCAATAATGCTACCTCAGCAAATATTACTCTCGGTAGTAATTTAGATATATACTATTACTACTTCAGTGCCTTTGCAATCGAAATCATTGCACCAAACATTGTACTTACAAAGATCGTAGAAGATGACTTAGGAAATAATATTGGTGACGAACTTGTAGGTTTAGGGTCTCCTGTGAACTATGTAATTGGTTTTCAAAATACAGGAAATGATGATGCCACTAACATGCAAATTAGAGATATTTTACCCGTAAATATTGTCTATAATCATCCTACTGATTTAGTATTACCTGCTGGAGTAACTGTTTCAAGTTATAACCCAGTTACAAGAGAATTAATATTTGATATAGATAATTCTATAGTTGAAGAAAATGATCCAGTATTAGAAATAAGAATTGAAGCGCAAGTCGTAGATTCTTGTTCAGAATTACTGGAAGCATGTTCTAATATTATACAAAATCAGGCTTTCTGTTCTTATCAAGGAACCATAAATCCAGATTTTACTATAACTGATGATCCTAGTTTAAGTTCTAATACAGGTTGTTTAATTACACCACAAGCCACAAACTTTTTGGCAGATTTAGACTGTGGTTTTCAAGAAAGTGTGATATTATGTGGAGACAGTGTAGAATTAACTGCGGCTAATGGATATGATTCATATGCGTGGTCTACAAGTCCTACTGGTACACCTGTTATCGATACATCACAATCTATTACGGTTACAGAATCAGGTTCATATTATTCATATAATACAGCAGTTGCGCCTTGTCAATCAATTATTCAACGTTTTAATGTTGAATTATTTGGAAGTAATACGACTAACCCTGTCATTCCATACGCTGATGAAGTTGTAACCTGTCCTAATAATGGAAAAGAACTACCAAACATATTTTTATGTGGTGCTAATGATTCAAGACATATACAAACTAATATATCAAGCTCTACTTCTATTATTTGGGAAAAGTTAGATGAAACAAGTTGTTCGGCAGTTACAAATAATGATTGCGCCAATGAAGATACAGCTTGTACTTGGAACAGTGTTGGCAATGGTTCTGATTTTGTTGCAGACACATCAGGTCAATATAGAATAACAATAAATTATCCAGGTGGTTGTTTTGTACAATTTTATTTTAACGTCTATGAAAACTTATTAAATCCAACTGTAGATGCCTCTGATATTATTTGTACTACAGATGGTAGTATTACAGTAAACAATGTGCCTTCTGGATATGAGTATAGTTTAGATGGTATAACATTTCAAACTAATAATGTATTTCCAATTAATACAGCTGGAATATATACAGTTTATATTAGACAAATTGGAGCTACAACTAACCCTTGTGTATTTGAAGTTCCGGATGTTCTCATAAGAGATCGTGAATTCACAGCTTCTACAACTGTAACACAACCTTTATGTCATGGCGACAAAGGAAGTATTCAATTAGCGGCAAATGATGTAGATCCACAATACACATTTACACTACATCAAGGTGCTACTTTAGTAAATACTGTAGGACCAATAGTAGATAATAACTATACATTTCAAAATTTAAATACAGGAACTTATACAGCAACTATTGAATCTGAAAATGGTTGTACTGTTTCTGAAGAAATAACTATAACAGAACCAGATCTATTAACAGCTACTGTAGCTTTAACTACGCCTCTATCTTGTGAAGATGGTGTTATTACAGTTTATCCTGTTGGCGGAACATCGCCATATTACTATTTTGTAAATGGTAGTACAGATTTTCAGTCGACTCCAGAAATCACTGTATCAACAGCAGGAACTTATACTGTTGAAGTTATTGATGCAAACAATTGTAGCACTAACGTCACTATTGATGTAGAAGCTATTGCTGAACCAGAATTTAATGTTACAAAAACAGATATTACTTGTGCAGATGAAGCTAATTCTGGAGCTATTACTGTAAACGTTACTAACGCAAATGGAAATAGTATTTTGTATAGTATTGATGGTGGTATTACTTATCAAAACTCTAATACATTTACTGGTTTAACAGCTGGTAGTTATAGTGTGATCTTACAATATACAACTGGCACTGCTGATTGTACTACTGATCCACAGACCGTTAATATTAATTCTGGAGCTTTAATTACAGGAACAGCAGAACTTACAACTCCTTTAACGTGTTTAGATAATGGAACAATAACAGTATCTAATGTTTCAGGAGGTGATGCACCATATACGTATAGTTTAGATGGTGTTAACTTTCAAACAAATAATGTTTTTGATGATTTATCTCAAGGTACTTATACAGTTATAATAAAAGATAATAGTGGCTGTTCAGTTGCATCAAACGAAATAGAAATTGATCAATTAAGTCCTCCAACAGATCTAACTTTTGATAATTCAGCAGTAACATGTCCTACAAATACATCTACTGTTTCAATTACAGGTTCTACAGGAGGAATTGGAACGCTAGAATATCAAATTACAGCACCATCTGCGAATGCAACATCATATCAAACTTCAACTAGTTTCTCTGATCTTGAACCAGGAACTTATACATTTCAAGTAAAAGATGAAAATGATTGTGTATACTCAGAAACTTATACTATTGATCCAATACCAGTACCAACTCTAGATATCGTTCTTACCAAAGATTTAGATTGTACAACATCTAGTGATGCTGTTATTACAGGTTCAATTACTGGTCCTGCGCCTTATACTTATGCAGTCTCTTTTAATGGTGATGCATATTCTTCATTAGGATCAACTGGTACACCTTTTACCTATGCTACTGCTAACAATGGGACTTACCAGTTTCAAATTACTGATGCTAATGGTTGTATTGCAGAATCTTCAGAAATAACTGTAGATCCTATTTCAACGCCTGCACTAAGCTTAGTCGCTCAGACACAACCTATTTTATGTAATGGAGATACTAATGGTGCTATTGAAGTTACCATAGATACTTCTGTAGGAACAGCGCCTTTCACTGTAAATGTTAATAATGATACAACGGGAACTGATTTCGGTACCCAAACGTCGAGTTTACCAGCAGGAACATATACAGTAACTGTAACGGATTCAAAATCTTGTACAGCTACTGAAACAATAACAATAGATCAACCAGATGCTATAGTTTTAGATTATGACGCCATCGATATTACGTGTACTACTGGTGGTGTATCTCAAGGATCTGTGATAATAAATTCTGTTTCTGGAGGAACATCTCCTTATAATTATTTTGTAACAGGAACAAACGGTTATTCTAATTCTGAATTAAATAATACGGGTTCTACATCAGTTAATTTTGATGTTGTAGATTTCGGTTTATATCAAATTAATGTAGTCGATGCAAATGGATGTTCTATCTTAGTACAAGATGTACTTGTAGCCTCTCCTCCAACAGATTTAGATATTAACATTGTATCTACAGTAGATTGTTTAACGGGTGGCGAAGCTGAGGTAAGCGTTGGTTCTTCTTTAAGTAGTTCTGGTCCTTTTTTCTTTAGTATTTATGAAGGTCCTACTACTGTTTATCCAACAGGAACATGGTTAGCAGAGGATACTCCTGGCAGTCAATCGGCAACGTTTACGGGTTTAATGCCTGGTGTACTTTATACGTTTATTGTATTCGATCAATCGACTAATTGTAGCTATTACGAGCCATCTACAGTTGCCATACCTACGAGTTCTACTTTAACTACGTCTGCTTTTAGCTCTAATAACATTACGTGTACTGGAAATGCAGATGGTAACGCTGCTTTCACAGTAAACAGTGTTTATGGATCTGCCGTAAATGTTAATTATGAAATATTTGATTCAATGTCATTGAATTCTACTGGAATTACTGGCACAGGAACTATTCCTGCAAATGGATCGCTTGATGTTACGAATCTTGGACCATTACCTTTTGGTAATTATTTTGTTTCGATAAGTGAAACTTCTGGTCCAAATTCAGGTTGTGGAATAGTAACTGCTCCTTTTAATATTACTGAATCTGCTTTTGCATTAGAATTAGCTGTTTCTATAGACAACAATGCAAATTGTAACGCTAACTCTGGTATAATAAGCGCAATTGCATCAAACGGAACATCGCCATATAAATACCAGATTACAACATCTGCTTCAGCACCTTTAGCTTCAGATTCTGGTTGGAATTCTACTAGTACTTTTAACCAAGATGCTGGTAGTTATTACGTACATACTATCGATGCTAATAACTGTATTGTGACGAGCCCAGTTCAAATATTGAATATAGATCCTACTCCTGTTATTTCTGCAGTAAATACAAATCAATGTACAGTAGCCGAAGGTGAATATGAAATAGAAGTTACTTTAGATACTGTTGGTATGCCACCTTACACTGTAAGTATTAATGGAGGTGCATTTCAAACTCAAACATTCCCATTCACACTTACCAACCTATATTCTGGTGCTCACTCTATTTCAATAAAAGATGTCAACGGTTGTGGTAATACTGTGAATTTAAATATTGTTTCTCCAATTACATTAACTCCAGAAGTAACAGCATTACCCACTTGTGCTAATGATGATGGAGAAATCACTATTACTGGTAATGGAGGTTCAGGTTCTTATGCTTATAGTATAGCACCAAATACAGCTTCTATTGCTTTAACAGGAAACATATTTTCTGGTGTACCATCTGGCACATATACTATAACAATAACTGATACGGTTACCTCTTGTACAGAAGAAGTTTCTGTTACATTAGCAGAAGCCATTCTTCCTGTTTTTACTTTAGAACCAACATCTGTTGTTTGTTTTGGCGACAATGCTGGATCATTTGAAATAAACATAGAAAACTATACAGGTTCTTATACGTATGAAGTACTTGATGATTCAAACACATCGGTAACAGGTGTTGTAAACGCTAATACTTCAGTTAATCCAGAAACTGTTTCTGGTATGGAAGCAGGAATCTTTACAGTGATAATTACTGAAACAGAATTTCCATTCTGTTCTGCAGAAAATGATGTAATAATAACATCACCAACAGCACCTTTAACTTTAGGTGTTTCTGAAACATCAGATGTTACGTGTAACAATAACGAAGGTACTATAACGGCTACTGCAACAGGTGGTTGGGGAGATTTAGAATATGAATTAACAGGAGATGCTACTATTGCCTATTCTTCAAATAATTCATTTACAGATCTTTCGGCTGGTTCTTATATTGTTAATGTAAGAGATTCTGGAGGTTGTATTGTATCTGAATCTATTACTTTAGAAACACCAACGCCAATTACTGCAACGTTTACACCAAGTACAGCAATATTGTCTTGTTTTGGAGATCAAGATGCGAGCATTAGTATTACTAATGTATCAGGAGGACAAGGATCTAACTATTCTTATACGCTTAATACAGTATTACCAACAGCAAGTACATCTGGCCCACAAACATCTAATGTGTTTGAAAACTTAGGTCCAGGTACCTATTTTGTAAGAATTACAGATGGATATGATTGTGAATTAACTTCCATTGATATTGTTATCAATGAACCGACTCCTGTTGAAGCAAGTTTAGTAAGAACTACTACTCAATCATGTTTAACAGAATCGACTTTAACATTAAGTGCAACAGGCGGAACAGGTATATATTCATATAGTGCAAACCCTTCTTTTAGTCCAATTCTAGGAACTTTCGCTTCGTCGACAACATTCTCTGTTCCAGATGGTACTTATTCATATTATGTGCAAGATGCGAATGGTTGTGTTACAAATGTTTCAAATGAAATTACAGTAGACCCATTACCTACTCTTACGGTTACTTTAGAATCTACAAACCCAACTATTAATTGTGCTGGTGATAATAATGGAACTATTTCGGCAACAGCTTTAGGAGGACTAGGAAATTACACATACACATTACAAGATTCGTCAGGTAACCCATTAACAGCAACTCAAAATAGTCCTGGTTATTTTACTGAGCTTTATGCAGGGAATTATATTGTATTTGTTGAAAGTGGTGATTGTGTAGCTACTTCAGCACCAATATCTATTACTGAACCAGATGCACCATTAGATGCGACTATTGATGTTAACAATGTTTCGTGTGCAGGAAATAACAATGGATCAGTTGAAATTACAGCAACTGGTGGCACTGGTGTTGTTAAATTTGCTATATCGCCTCAATTAAATCAGTTTTTTGAGACGACTTCTATTGACAATCTATCTCCAGGTGATTATGAATTAATTGTTCAAGATGAATTAGGTTGTTATATAAACTTTAGTTTTTCAATCTCAGAACCAAATCCTGTTATTTTAAATATCGTAGCGGATTCATTTTTTCCAGAAGTATGTTCTGGAGACGAAGATGGCGAGTTCAGTATTTCAATTTCTGGCGGAACATTACCTTACAGCGTAAGTCTCGATAACTATGACGGACCTTATACATTAGGAAGTATTTCACAGAATGAATTCGATTTTACAGATCTTGAAGGTGGTGATCACATTGTCTATGTAAGAGATGCTGAAGGTTGTGAATCTGAGTGGAATATTACGTTCCCTCCTTCTGTAAGTATTCTACCAGAGGTAATTATTGAAAATATATGTGAAGATAATACGCAAGGTAATATTGTTACCGTAACAGTAGATGACTCAATTGTTGATCTGACACAATTAGATTATTCTTTAAATGGTGGACCATACCAACAAAGTGAAAAGTTTACTAATGTACCTGTAGGAACAGATCATTATATAGATGTTAGACATTCTAACGGTTGTATACAAACTACGGAATTCTTTGATATTGAAGCTACTACTCCTATTACTTTAACCTTAGTTGAAGGTGAGTTAAATCAGTTCATTGCTAATGCATCTGGTGGTGAAGGTGGATATGAATTTACTATGAATGGCGAAGATTATGGAACTGAAAATTCATTCATTATCACGGAATCTGGAATTTATGAAGTTACTGTAACGGACAGCACAGGTTGTTTTGCCAAAGCACAAATTGTATTAGAATTTGAAGATATCTGTATTCCAAATTGGTTTACTCCAGATGGTGATGGTGAATTTGACACTTGGGCTCCTGGTTGTACAGAAAATTATCCAAATCTAACCTTTGATATTTTTGATCGCTACGGTCGTAAAATAGCTGAATATCATGTCGGAGAAGTGTGGGATGGACGTTATAATGGTAGAGAATTACCAACAGGTGATTACTGGTTTGTAGTTAAAACAAACGACTCATCTCATGATAAAGAATTTGTAGGACATTTTACCTTATATAGATAATAGTAAAGAACATTAAAAGAAAGCATTATGAAAAAAATCACACTATATTTTCTCTTTTTGATCTTTGCTCAAGGCTATGGTCAAGAATTAAATTTACCTGTATTTACACAGTATTTATCTGAAAACAATTTTGTTATTTCACCCACCTATGCAGGTATAGGCGATAATTTAAAAATTAGAGCAAATGGACTAACACAATGGGTTGGAATTAAAAACGCACCAGATAACCAATCAATTTATGCAGATTTTAGAATTGCAAATACTACAGGTATAGGTATCTCTGCATACACTGATAAAAATGGAAACACTAGGCAAAAAGGTGTTAAATTCTCTTTCGCCCATCATTTAATTTTAGATTATAAGTCAAAACAATATTTATCCTTTGGGTTATCGTATAACATCAATAGCTTTAGAATTGATATTGAAAATTTTAATACAACTTATGATATTCCAATATTAGATCCTAGTATTACAGATGATAGATCAGTCTCTAATAATAACTTTGATGCAGGTTTTCTTTACCGTTGGAAAGCATTTTATTTAAGTTTTAATGCCAACAATTTCATGAAGAAAGATACTGATCCTTATGTTGGTTTAGAACCTAGTCGATTATTAAATTATCAGTTATATTCTGGTTTAGTTTTAAAGACAAAAAACAACAAAGATGTGGAGTATGAACCTTCTGTATTTTTTCAATTCTTTGATAGCGATAAAAGATCTAGTACAGATCTCAATTTTAAATACCGAAAATTTAACAGAAAAGGCGATTACTATTGGTTAGGTGCGTCATATCGCTTTCTAAATGATCAGTTTTTTCAACCGCTCAATTTAGGACCTATGGCAGGAATAACATTTAACAAATTCTATTTTGGTTATGCATATCAATTCACATTTAATGATTTATCTGGTTACAATACTGGTACACATATGATCACTATTGGACTAGATTTATTTCAAGGTGCTAGTAATTGTGCATGTACAAAAGGAACGAGTAAGAGTTATTATAGATAGTGTATTATATATCTGTTTCTAATTTATAACCTACACCATGGATATTAGTTATCCTTATAGTGCTATCCGCTTTTAATTTTTTTCGTAGTTTGGAGATGTATGTATCAAGGCTTCTGCCAACAAATACACCGTTATCCTCCCAAACACGCTTAGTAAGCTCATCTCTTTTAATGATTTGATTCGGGTTGGCCACTAATAGTGCAAGTAATTCGCATTCTTTTTTAGATAATGCTATTTCCTCGCGCTCTTTAACTAATTTATTTTGTTCAGGATAAAAGTAGAAAATTCCTAATTTTTCACTTGTCTCATTATTATGCTTGTCATTACTAATATATTTTTTAACACCAAAATACAGAATACAAACAAGGACTAAGCCTAATATCAAAATTATTCCACTATTACTATAACTGAATTTAGTAGTGTTTTCAACATCGATAAATTGGAGTTGAATAATATAACAAGCTTTAGGTAAATTGCGACCTAAACAAGGAATAATTGTCCTTTCCTTTTCATCATTAACTTGAAAACTATATGATACTATTTCAGTTTTGCAGTCTTTTACCTCTACTCTATATTGATTTGATAAATCTGCTTTTTGTAAACTTTCTTCAATAATTTTGGTTAAGGTGCTTGGTTCAATAGACAATGGATCATTAAACGATAACTGATATTTATGAGAATTTAAGGGAATTACAGGTAAAACTAAGGATGTAGAATCTTTGTTTTCTAATAAAACTTTGTTACCAATATCTCGAATGGCAATTTTGGTAATTTCATTTAATTCTGTGTTTTGATCCGATGAGCAACATATAAGACTTAAGATTCCTATTACTACGATTATTTTATAAAAGAAAAAACGTTTTATTAATTTCATAATTACAGTAAAGAACCAATAATTCTTCGAGAAATAAACTAGTTTGACATTTATTTCACAGTTTTTTTACATTTTTAGAGTTACTAATATTTAATGAACGTTAAAAAATATATTGAAATAATTACATTAATTAATATTTCATATCTACCTATAATGAAGCATTTTAAATTGTGTGTCATTTTTTTTTTAAAACTATAGTTCTCCTAACTGATTTATTCTCATTAATGAGAATTTACATTAATTCCAAGACCTCATTTGTGTAAACACTACAAAACCACAGTATCACTTTTATCGTATATATAAGCATTTCAACAAATATTATTAAAATTCGTATATCTAAATGTGACTTAGTAATTTTTTGTGTCTCAAATATATTGTACGAAAATTACAATATTACCCTAAAATTACACCTAAAAATAATGCTTAAAGTCGTATACCTATTCAGTTTAAAGGATATTTAGTCTATTAATCGATTATTAAATTCTATTACTATCAGAATAGTTAATTTTAAGCGCTCTAAATGAATAAGATAAAATTAATATCGCTTATAAAGATTTGTGCATTTACCGTTTTTTTAGGTAGAGCATATCAATTGTATTTTTTTGGTGGTCCTTATCGCGCATTTTTATGGGATGAAAGTTTACTAACGCCTATTGTAGAAGGTGTTTTTAATTACAAGTGGTTTGATTATGCGACGAGTTCAATAGTAAACAGTTGGATTGACGGGTTTACAAGATTCAACAGTATTGTTTTCTTTCTCGCAGCTATATTCAGTTTGTTTTGGAATCAAATAAAATGGATTAAAATAAAGCTTTTTGTAATGGGCTTGGGATTAATATTATTATTTATTCTGGGTATTTGCATGGTTAAGGATAAAAATTATGATATTCTTCAACTGTTTGAAATGAGTATTCAATTAACAGCTCCATTTTTATTATGGAAAAACATTAACGTGAATCCTAATAATAAAAACTTAATTCGAGGTCTAAAAATAGCGATAGCGCTAACATTCATTCCTCATGGCATGCTAGCAATGGGCTTTCCTTATCGTCCTGGCCATTTCATTGATATGACTATTATGATTCTTGGCACTAATGAAACACAAGCCTCACAATTTTTATTTGTAGTAGGGTTTTTAGACGTTTTATGTGCAGTGTTAGCATTTGTTCCAAAAGTATCAAAGTATGCACTTTGGTATATGATTATTTGGGGTTTTGCTACAGCATTCGCCAGATTAGCTTCTGGTTTTAATATAAATTTTGTTTCACAAACATTACATGGTTCAAGCTATTTAACAATATATAGATTGGCACATGGAATACTTCCCTTAATAGTTCTTTTGTTAGAAAATAAAAGGACTATCACAACCCCTAAAATTCGCATAGCATGAAAAATAATTTACTTTTAACTTGCTTAATACTCTTGCTGAGTATTTCCTTAGGTTTTGCAAACAATGATAAATATCGTATAATGATTATGGATGATCCTTCTACGACTATTACTATTGGGTGGAATCAAATTTCAGGTACTTCACCGATAGTACACTATGATACAGTAGATCATGGAACAAACCATTTACTGTATGCAAATTCTAAAGCTGTAGATAGAACTGTATCTTTTAAAGGTATGGATAATCGTTTTGTACGTTTAACCGGTTTAACTGCAAACACTAATTATTATTTTGTTATTAATGATAGTGACGGTACAAGTCAACGCTTTTGGTTTAGAACAGCTCCAAATGATTTAAGTCGATTGTCATTTATTGCGGGTGGTGATTCAAGAAACAATAGAACACCAAGACAAGATGCCAATACACTTGTTAGTAAATTAAAGCCTCATGCTGTATTCTTTGGTGGTGATATGACAGACTCTAACAGTTCTGGTCAATGGCAAAACTGGTTTGATGATTGGCAATTAACTATTGCAAGTGATGGACGTATGTTTCCGATTGTACCAGCTAGAGGAAATCACGAATCTGATTCTGAAACAATTTATAAATTATTTGATACACCAAATGCAGATTCTTATTATTCAGTAACTTTTGGTAACGATCTTATTAAAGCGTATACACTTAATTCAGAAATTTCTGTTTTAGGAAATCAAAAAACTTGGCTAGAGAATGACTTAAGTACAGCCTCTACTAGTTTAAAATGGAAAATGGCGCAATATCATAAACCGATGCGACCTCATACCGATAATAAGGCAGAAAACAATTATTTATACGATGCTTGGGCACAATTATTTTATGATGAAGGTGTACGTTTAGTAGTAGATTGTGATTCTCATATGGCAAAGACCACATGGCCAGTAGTTCCGTCTGCAGATTCTGGCAATGATGAAGGTTTTGTAGTGGAACAAGTAAACGGTACCGTTTATACTGGAGAAGGATGTTGGGGAGCACCGATACGTGATAATGATGATGATAAAACATGGACTAGAAATTCTGGTAGTTTCAATCAATTTAAACTCATATTCGTTGACGAATTTAAAATTGAATTAAGAACGATTGAAGTTGATAATCCAAGTACAGTCGGCTCAGTGTCTAATACGGATCCATTTACATTACCGGCAAATTTAAATGTTTTTAACCCTCCAACAGGAGATGTAGTAACCATATCTAATTCTCCAGATATTAGTTGTCCGCCTCGAGGTGTTGTTTGTGATGATAATGATCCTACCACTATTTATGATGAAGAAGATGGTAACTGTAACTGTATTGGAGTGGATCAGGCAACTACAACTAATGAAACTTACAGTATTGTAAATAAAGCTGATGATGCAGAAGAATTTATTTCTACAGGAGCTGTAGATATTATTAGTACAGATTTAGAATTGGTAAGTGACGGTGGTTCAGATCAAATTATAGGATTGCGATATAAAGATTTTAATGTGCCTAAAGGTGCAACAATTCATCGTGCTTATATTCAATTTCAAACTGATGAGATTAGCACTGACGTTACCAATTTAACATTTCATGGAGAATTAACCGATGATAGTAGCGGCTTTACTACAGCCACAAATAATATTTCTTCAAGATCACTAACTAGCAATTCTGAGACTTGGAATAATGTAGAGACTTGGGATAATATTAGTGAAAAAAGTTATAAACAGCGTTCTCCATATTTACAATCCATTATAACTGAGATCATAACTCAACCAGGCTGGCAAATGGGAAATTCGGTAACATTTGTTATTTCCGGGTCAGGAAAACGTGTAGCTGAATCAAGAAATGGATCAGTAAATGATCATCCAAAATTAATAGTATATTATAATTCTAACTGCCCTATTCTTGACGTTTCACCTAGCGGAATGCCAACATGTGATAGTAATAATGATACATATTCTCAAGATTTAATAGTTAATTATAATGTTGCTCCAAGTACTGGCTCTTTGGTAGTAAATGGTCAAACATTTGCTATAGGTTCAAGTCCTCAGACGGTAACGCTTATAGGATTAACAGCGGATGGAATTGATGTAGATATAAATGCCTATTTTACAGATGAAGCTTGTACTTACAATAAAGAAAGAGGTTTTGAAGCTCCAAGCAAGTGCAGTTTAAATGGCATACCTGACAATGTACCCGATGATAATTCTAACCTAGCCTTACTATCAGAAGCTACGGTATATGGATCAATAAGTAATGGACGTGGAGTACCAACTGATATACTATACGATCCTGTAATTGATGATTATAGAACTGTAACAGCATATAACGAATATGGTGTTAATTATAATGAAAACCTTGGACTTCCCGGAGTTGATGATGGTTTTAAATGGCAAGTTAACTGGCCTAATGTAAAATATATGAATTATATTACATTTGGAGGCTCTTATGCTAATCAAGATCAATCAGATTCTATGTGGATAATTAGTCACAGAAAAGATGGAGTATGGACCATTCTAGATCAAGGTCAAGGTGGTTGGATTGATGATGGTATTTATGAATGGGGAGGACCAAATTTTGATCCAATTGAAGCAGATGCGTTACGTGTTCAAGTCTATAGTGATGGCTCCAATAGCTTAGTAAGCATACATTTAAGAGCTAGAGGTGGTGTTGCAAATAATAACAATGATAGTGCTACAACACCAAAGGCAACACTAATTCAATATTTATCACCTGGTAACAGTTGCGGTGTAAGTCTTCCTGCTAATTCAATCTTATACTGTAATGGGTCATGGATTAATACAGATGGACCAGATTCTAATTCAGAAACAACAAACACAATTATAGCGGATGGTACGTATACTATTTCGGTAGATGAAAATGTTGTAATTAACGACTTAGAAATTTTAAGTGGTGCAAGTATTATTATAGAAGAAGGTGCTAGTTTAACGGTTAAAGGAGACTTAATAAACAATGGAGATTTAATCTTAGAATCTATTTCAACAAAGTATTCAAATTTAATTGTTGAAGGTACTTCTACTGGTAATGTTCAATATAAGCGTCATGTGAATAATGCGGCCGGAACAGGTACTAGTACTAATGCCAATGATCTTATAAGCGCACCTGTAACAGGCCAATCTTTTGGAGATTTTAGAGCTGCTAATTCAAATATTCTATCAGGAAATATAGGAGGTAATTTAGCCTTTTTATTTGGTCCTTTTAGTACAACTACAGATGCTTATATTAATTATTCACCATCTGATGATAGTAGCACTTTAGATCCAGCAATTGGCTACAGAACAGGGTCAACTAATGGAGATACGTATACATTTGAAGGTATTGTACAAACAGGAAACGTCGATGTTATTATTAATTCTGGTGGTGCTAGCGATTGGAATTTAATTGGAAACCCTTATCCTTCATATATAGATTTTGATACATTTTTCAATCTAAATAAAACTCAATTAGATGTTGGTTCTTACCAAGCTATATATGGTTATGACGGTAGCGCGCATAACGGATGGACAGTTTTAAATAATTTAACTACTGGTCAATTAATTGCGCCAGGACAAGCCTTTTTTGTGAAAAGTAAATCAGGAGGAGGAACCATTTCATTTACTCCTGAAATGCGTACAAGTGGTTCAACTGATGATTTTATTGCAGGTAGAGGAACAAATGCTCATTATGGATATATTAGACTTAACTCTAGTGCAGCTGATTTAAGCTATAGTACAGATTTTTACTTTAATAGTAATGCTACGTCTAGTTTAGATCCAGGTTATGATGCTGCTTTATACAGCAGTACACCTCCAAACTTTTCTATCTATTCTTATTTAGTTGAAAATAATTCTGGAATACCATTTGGTATTCAAGCACTAAGTGAAACAGCAATGAATGATATTTCTATTTCTTTAGGTGTAAGTGCTTCTCAAGGACAAGAGGTTACAATTAGTATTCTACAAACTGATTTACCAGATAGTATTGATATTTATTTAGAAGACACAGCTAATAATACATTTACGTTATTAAATACTAGTGATTATGTCTTCATTGCGGAAACTGATATTTCGGGACCAGGACGTTTTTATTTAAGAACTGAATCACAGGCACTTGGCATTAATCAATCTTTAATAAATGAATTAAAAATAATAACTAATACATCTAACAATACAATTGATATTTTAGGGCAATTAGATTCCGATACTAGTTATAATCTATATGACTTACATGGAAGGTTAATTTTAAATGGTAATTTAAATTCAAGATCATCTGAACAGAGTATTGGTGTTAATAATTTAACTACAGGTATTTACATTTTAGAGTTAAATTCAGATTCTGGTTCAAAACGAATACAAAAATTAGTAATAAGATAAGGAATTAGAAAAACGCATAATCAATTAATGATTTTGCGTTTTTGTTTTAATATTAATTCCTACTTTTATTGCTCAATGGGTAAAAAAACTTTTCTTCAATATAAAGGTTATAATCGCACACCTTCACTCTTTTTCGATAACGGTTTTGAGTTATTTAAATCTATAGAATTAAATACTGTTGAAGATAATCTTGCTAAAAATATCAATTTTACAAATCAACGTTTAGGTAAACTGGTTGAAGAATTTGTGTTTTATCAATTGAAGCAATTACCCAATGTTAACTGGCTTGCAGAAAACCTTCAAATTCAAAAAGGAAAACAAACTATTGGAGAAATTGACGCTTTATTTATTAGAGAAAATAAATCAATTCATCTAGAGATTGTCTATAAATTCTATTTATACGATCATTCAAAAACATATAATAATCCTCTCTCCTACTGGATTGGCCCGAATAGAAATGATTCATTAGTATACAAATTAGAAAAATTAAAATCAAAGCAGTTTCCTTTACTTTATAAAAATGAAACCAAATTTCAGCTAAAAAAGATTAATATAGAAATTGAAGAATTTGAACAGCAGTTATGCTTTAAAGCGCAGTTATTTTTACCGTTTAATAATCGAGAGTTAAATTTAGAGTTATTAAATAAAGATTGTATTATGGGCTTTTATTGCTCATTTAAAGACATATCTACTTTTAATGAATTTGAATTTTATATTCCAAGTAAGTTAGATTGGCTTATTATTCCTCATAATGAGGTTGAATGGATAACTTATGTTGAAGCTGTTGCAGACATAAAAAAGTTTATTGAGATAAATAAATCACCAATGATTTGGCTTAAACATAATGAATCAACAATTGAAAAATGCTTTATAACGTTTTGGTAAACAATGAATAAAGAAGTCCATTATAAAATTTATAAACCATACGGTTATCTCAGCCAGTTCGTTAATCATCAAAACAAACGAAAATCGAAAAAACTGCTCAGTGATATATTTAACTTACCTGAGAACCTTATGGCTGTAGGTCGTTTAGACGAAAAATCTGAAGGTTTATTGCTTTTAACTACCGATGGAAAATTTAGCAATTACATTACTAGCACTAATATTGAAAAGGAGTATCATGTTATGGTAGATGGCATTATTACTGCAGATATTATTGAAGAACTTAAAAATGGTATTGAAATTTCAGTAGATGGAAAACCTTATAAAACAAAACCTTGTAAAGCCCATATTTTAAATGACGCTTCTCATATTTTTGATCGCTTTGTAAGAGACGAGCGGCATGGAATTACAACATGGTTATCTATTACGCTTATCGAAGGAAAATTTAGACAAGTACGCAAAATGACAGCTAAAGTAGGTTTACCGACATTAAGATTAGTAAGAGTCAAGATTGGTAAGTACAAATTAGGAAAAATGCAACCTTCAGAAATTTTAGAAATAAAGGCTAATTATTAGAAGCTGTGTCCTTCTCCTCTTCCTCTTTTTCTTCTGCTTGTTTATTGGTAATAATCATTTTTTCATTATTAAAAATGATTGTCGCTTTTACGCCAGTTAAGAGGTTCCATTCTTTTGAAGAAATTACATTACCCTTATCATCATATACCACAAATTCTGCAGTGTTAGGACCAGAATCACCTTGATTTAAAGCGACAATATCCACTGTGTTTTTACCATCTAATAAATCTACTTCAACCCGTCTATAACTGCTTGTTAATAGTAAATTGTTCTTAATAACTGCACCATTAATTAAAATCTGAACCCGATCTCCATCTGGATATTGGTGATCTCTACAAACAATATTTACAAATTTAGTATCAACATTGTGTTCTCCTAAAAACTGATCTGACATTTCTCTTATGATACCGCCTTTTACAGCTTCCTTGTTCCAACGTTTTTCATAAATCTCACTTGGACTTTTTAACCCATCATTTTCAATCATTGAAAAAGGTTTTTCAGACTCTCTTATAACAAATTTTTCCTGCTCGTCTTTTGTTTTCCCGTCGTTCTTTTTTTCCTCCTCTTCCTTCTTAAGTTTCGGAGCTACGTTAACTTTAATCAATGTTGAATCCTTATCTTTTTTAGATTCTACTGCTGGTATATGAATCGTTTTATTTTTTTTGTCTTTTATCTGACCAAAAACCACAGTACTGAAAAGTAAACTGCATAAAACGAATAAGACTTTAAAGATTTTCACAATGAAAAAATTGATTTTTATTTACTGTTTGATATTAATCAAAAACCATACCTGACTAACAATATATTCAAATTAAGTATATAATAATAGAAATAATAACAAAAAAAAGTTAAAACTTCCCATTAAAACTAATTCTGAGACGCCTATTATATTCTTCAAAAAGCCAATCTTTATAATTTTGAGTACTATTCATAATACAATAACAATATTGTTTTACCCTAAATGCGATTTCATCTTGAAGATCTTTTATTAACTCTCTAGCATCATAAACATCTTCACTGTTATCTATACAAATCTGAGAATGTTGAGCAATAGAACGCTCTATAACTGTAAATGATTTTTTGCCTGAATTTACGACATCTTTATATTCTGCTTTTACATCAAAATTTAATGTAAATGATTTCTTGAACTTAACTTTTAACACGTCTGGCATGGTATATACAAAATCGCGCTCTAATAATTCATCATCAACAATATTTTCAAGATAAAGATCGGGAAATTTAAAAATATGTTGCCAATCAACTGGTTGGTTCCAAGGGCCAAAACGTGCTTCATTATTTCCTAAGTCGATAACTTGAAACGTCTTTCGGTCTTTATAAATTCTACTTCCTCTTCCTATCATTTGAAAATACAAGGTTAATGATCTCGTAGCTCTATTTAGAATTATTGATTCCACTGATGGTTCATCAAACCCTGTCGTTAATATACTTACCGAAGATAAAACAGCATCAGGTGTATGCTTAAACCATTTTAAAATTTCTTTTCGTTCTTGCTTACTTGCTGTATTATCTAGGTGTTGTACGTTGTAACCAGCCTTTTTAAATGTGTAATAAACTTCTTTAGAGGTATAAATTCCGTTATTAAATATTAAAGTTTTTTTACCCTTTGCCATTTCCTCATAAGCAGATAACAGTTTGGTTTGCATTAAACTATTGGTGTAAAGCGCTTCCGAAGATTTTACAGTATAATCACCATTTATACCAATTTTTAACGTCGTAAGTCCAACATCATAACTATAAACTTCAGCATTGGCCAAAAATCCGTTTTTAATCAATGTAGAGATATCATCACCAACAATTAGCTTTTGATAATTATCCTTCATCGGTAGTTTTATATTACTACTTAAAGGCGTAGCCGTAACACCAAGAATAAAGCAATTTTCAAAGAATTTAAATAGTTTTCTAAATGAATTATAGTGGGCTTCATCAATAATTACTAAACCTATATTTTTTAATTCAAAATCATTTTCAGACAATCGGTTATTTAAGGTTTCAACCATGGCAACAAAACACTGATACTCGTCCTGATCTGGTAGTGTTTTAACTTTACTATTAATAACTTTGTTATCTACATTAAAACCAGATAATACATTAGATGTTTGCTTGCACAACTCAATTCTATGGGTTAGGATTACGACCTTTTTTTTATGCTGCTCTACGTATCGTCTAACTATTTCAGAAAAAATAACAGTCTTTCCTCCACCAGTTGGTAACTGATAAAGCAGATTAAAATCTGTAGACTCATTTTGCATAACATCAAAAATGCGATTAAGGTCTTTTATCTGGTAATCATAAAGACTTTTCTCAGTTGCATTTTTTTTTATTATTTCAATTTCTGACGACATAAATTATATTTAGCAAATGTTTAATTTCGCAAAAATAGCACATTGTAAGGGTTTTTATTGTGAATTGTTAACAAGATTTAACAAGATTGGTACTGTTGTTGTGAATGTTAAAGAATTAACATTTAAATCTTTATATTATGAAATCATTTAGAAGACATTCTGCAACGGTCAATGCAGGATCTATGGCAGACATTGCCTTTTTACTATTAATTTTCTTTTTAGTGACTACCACAATTTCTGCCGACAAGGGAATATTACGGCAATTACCTAAAATTTGCGAAACTGGTAACTGTGTTGCCGATATTGCAGAACGAAACCTTTTGCGCATAGGTGTAAATGACAATCAAGAAATAATGATTGATGGCACTATCGTGACACTCCATGAAATTAAACCAAAAGTTGAAGCCTTTTTAGATAATAATGGTTTAAGTACATGTGATTATTGTGTAGGTTCTAAAGATGCGGAATCTTCTGATCATCCTAAAAAAGCAGTAATCTCATTGAGCCATGCGTCATTAACTAAATATGATAATTTTTTAGCAGTACAAGATGAAATTACAAAAGCCTATTATAAATTGAGGGCGCGCTACGCTCAACAAACGTTTAATAAATTACCGGAAGATTTAACAAAGTCTGAATTAAAGTTAGTACAAGAGGCGTATCCATTTATTGTTTCTGAGGTTATGGTAAAATAATCTAATTAGTAATTGAATCCTTTACTGTCAAACAGTATTGGATTCTTACTTTTTTCTTGCCCCATTTTTTTGCTTTACCAACATCATTTCCCATATAAATGTCTATTCGTTTTCTCCAACGCCTATTCATTTTATCTTTAACAGTATATAAACTATCAAAACCCTGAATCTTTACCCTTGTATTATGCACTAAGCCAGAATCTAATAAATCTCTTGAAACAGCAATATATCTTAAACCAGGTTTTAAACTATCTCCAAAAGCAGTAATTGAAGGATTAGAACTCGTTTGATAAGCCAACGAATTATATGCAGTTGCTATAACTTCAATATTCTTTGTCTCACATTGATCCTCCTCTCTTCCCAAGCATGCATAGCACAACACAAATGAAAAAAAGGTAATTATAGAATAGCGTTTCATATTATAAAGATACTTAAAATTGTTAAAATTTGTTAAAATACTACATTGTATTGCATAGTACTGTAACATTTTATCAAATCCGTCGTCTATCTAGTATAACCAATTAAAATCAAAATATTATGAGAACTTTAAACAGCAACCAATTATCTAGTACATCAACAGAATCAAAAAGTTATTCTTGGAACAGCAAAAGACGTTACAGATAATTATTAGTCATCAATCAATCAATCAATCAATCAATCAATCAATCAAAATTATGAAAGCATTATCAAAAATTGTCAATACATCTAATAGTTTAGATGATGACTTGAAAACCAAAAAAGTCTAATCTAAAGACATCATTATAAAACATTAAACCAAAAAAAAGTCAGTTTCTAATTAAAGAAACTGACTTTTCAATTTTAATGAACTAAGCTTTAGTTCTTAATTAACTTTTTAGTTAATGTATTCGTTCCTGAAGTTAACTTCACAAAATATACACCACTTTGATAAGCTGAAACATTAACTTGATTTACAACATTAGATTCTAAGTTACCATTTATTATTTCTTGTCCTAAGGTATTAAAAATTGAATATTTAACTTCTGAATTTAAGTTAGTTAACTCAATATTTATCAAATTATTAATAGGATTTGGATATACTTTTATTGCATTACTTAAATCAAAGTCATTAATACTTAACAATTCTTTAGCGTTAAAGGTCACAGACTCTGAAGAAGCAAAATCTCCACCTGAAAGAATTACCGCTGAATTTTCATCTTCTAAGGAATAAGAGCCATTTCCAGTAAAGTTACTACAGCATATACCGTCACCATAAGAATCAAAAATAGTGAAGGTGTAACATGCATTGAGTGTTGGTAAAGTAATTACTTCTTGATTTGTTGAATTATTTGCATAACTAAAAGTTGGCCCACTACTCACTATTGAACCAGAGCTATCTTCTAAACTCCATGTAGTTTCGTAACCATAATTATCAGTTAATATATTAAACGTTACTGTAGAGGTCGTGTAAGAAGGTGAAATATCAAAATTAAAAGTTGAAGCATCATTAGATGTGTTTTCATCTGATGTTGCATTAGGATTAGAAACATTTAATGAAAATGAATGACTACCAGAAGCTAAATCTGAATATGTAGGAGTCGCTATAATTACGCTAGCTCCACTCGCTAAATTCCCTGTCCAATTTATTGTCGTACTGGTTTCTGAATCTAAGTTATACACTACAGTAGCAGACGTTAAATTTAAATTTCCATGATTAGTCAATGTAATTTCAGGTGAAAAGTCTTCTCCACAGATTTCTGCACTGTTATTAGAACCTGCACTTACAGTAGCATCGTTATCATAGGTTTGTAAAGCAGGATATTGACCAATAGATGTCACACCTGAGTTTGATGGATCTAACCAATCTTTTAACCTTGTAGCAGAGGTTGTTCCATAATCCCAAGCAACACCAAATCTTCCATAAAAATCATACTGACCGTTGTTAGATGTGCCATTACATGCAGCAGCACCACCAGAAAGCATACCAATTAATTCTCCGTTTTCATTAAATAAACCAGATCCCGAAGAACCCTGCTCAGTAACTCCTAATTCCCACTCTGTGATATACCACATTTGAGTGTTTGCATTACCATTAAAACTAATTGTATTTCTAGTAGCACCATCATCATCTCTACAAGTTTTTTGAATATCTCCACTAGGATGATGAACACCAAAATTTACATTAGGTGTTACAGATGTTGAGTTATTCCAACCTGCCCAAACAACATCTGGGTTATTATTAAAAAAACTTGTATCTGTAATTTCAACTAACTCCATATCTGATTGCGAACTATTTGCTCTTAAAACAGAACCACTAACCGTTTGGTCAAAAGTTCCATTAGGGCTACTTGCTGTTGTACTACAAGACGGATTTGGACTTCTCCAATTAAACCTAAATGCCCAACTACCTTCTCCACCACTACAGTGGTTAGCTGTCATAAAATAAGGTGTTCCGTCATTATTGGTGTTATTTACTAGCGTACCTGAACAAAAACCAGATCCACCTGTAACCAGCATTCCAGCTGCTTTTTTAACTTCTTCTTTCCTCGTATCTAATTGATATGGATCAGATGCTGGTGAAATATCACAATCAACATCTTGATTACAATTACCTGAATCACCTAATGATTTTTGGTATGATTCCGCAGTTCTATAACCATGGACAACTGAACCTACAACAATAGAGGCATTACCTGAAACATTTGCTGGCTGATAATATTCAATTACAGCATGGTCTCCTTCCACTAACCAAGTACCTAGAACATTTTCTTCGTTATTATTATAATGGGAGAAAGGTCTTAATAAATCTGTTTTCTCGCTATTGTAAACATAAAGCTTTGCTCCTTCTGGGACGTTAAACACATCAAACATAAAGTTTAATGAATGTGCATTTTCAGAGGTATAAGACATTCTCCAAATTCTATCTCCATTCTCTAATGTTGTCCATTGACCAACACTATTAAAATTATGACCAACATACAATTGATGTCCAAAACGCCATGGAATTGATTTGTTTTCATCGTTTATTTTATCTTCTTTCTGAAGTTTTTTAAGATCAAAAGATTGTAGTTTATAAGGTTCTAAACTACTTAAATTTTTAAGTTTCCAACTTGGTGGCTTGATATCATCTGGTATTTGCTGAGCAAAAGCTAGTATAGAAACAAATAATAAGGGTAACAGTAATTTTATTTTCATAAGGGTTGTGTTTTGTAAATGCTAAATTTAACCATTTTATAAACTTTATTCTAAAATTTAACAATAATCGGATTTAAGAATTTTATTTTTTTGATCTAATAGAATAAAATGATATACAAGAGCATATTTTTATATGGGCCTAAAAATAATGAATCATGGGAGTCTATCGAGAATATATTATACCTAACTAAAATATTTATCTACCAAAATTGGTTTTTTATCTACTAATACTAATGTGCGCTTAGTAGTCTAGTAATTCTAATAAAGCCGTTTCAAATTTTCCTTTAGCCATATATTGATCTTCTAATTGACCAATAAACGGTATGGGTGTTTCCATACTAGCTACACGTTTTACTGGAGCATCTAAATATTGAAAACATTCTTCCATTAACAGCGCAGATATATCACTAGATATACTGCCAAACAAAGAATCTTCTTGCAATATAATTGCTCGTCCTGTCTTTTTTACTGAGTTTAAAATGGTTTCCTTATCTAAGGGTTGTAGAGTTCTTAGATCAATTAAATCTGCAGAAATGTTTGGATTATTTTCTAAAGTTTCTAGCGCCCAATGTGCAGCAGCACCATAAGTAATAATGGTTACAGCATTACCTAATGATAGCATAGCTGCTTTTCCAAATTCAATGGTATAATAATCGGTTGGCACATTTTGTCTTATACTTCTGTACAACGCTTTATGCTCAAAAAACAATACAGGATTAGGATCATTAATGGCTGTAGCCAACAAACCTTTTGCATCATACGGAAAAGCTGGATACACAACTTTTAATCCAGGTGTTTTTGTAAACCAAGCTTCATTAGTTTGAGAATGAAAAGGACCTGCCGCAACACCTCCACCACATGGCATTCTAAGCACAATGTTCGCTTCTTGTTGCCATCTATAATAAGATTTTGCTAGATAGTTAACAACCGGATTAAAACCAGAAGTTACAAAATCTGCAAATTGCATTTCAACAACAGATTTAATACCTGATATAGATAAACCCATAGCAGTTTCTACAATTGCAGATTCGCAAATTGGTGTGTTTCTAACACGGTCTTTTCCAAAAGCTTCAACAAAGCCTTCTGTGATTTTAAAAACACCTCCATATTCCGCAATATCCTGACCCATAATTACCAGATCATTATGTCTCTCCATAGATTGCTTTAACCCTTGCGAAATAGCATCGATAAACCTTAAATCTTCGACAGAATCATTCGGCTTAAAATTTTCATAATCATAATGTTTAAAAACATCATTTAACTCAGTATTTTCATTAGGTATAATAGCTGGTTCCGCATTTGCAGATTCTAAAGCACTATCAATTTCTGCTTTAATTTCAGCAACGTAAGCATCATCAATTGACGGTGTTAAAATCTTTTTACTGTATAAAAAACTTCTAAAATTCTCAATAGGATCTTTTGCTTCCCAAGCATCCATTAACTCCTTAGGAACATATTTGGTACCACTAGCCTCTTCATGTCCTCTTCTCCTAAACGTTTTAAATTCTATTAAAATTGGCCTTGGTCTTTTTCTTATACTTTCTGCTAATTTTTGAACTTTAGTATATGTTTCTATTACATTATTACCATCCAAAATAAACGATTCAATACCGTATCCTTTTCCTCTATCCGCTAAGTTTCTGCAATGGTATTGCTCGTTGGTTGGCGTAGACAATCCATAACCATTATTCTCAATACAAAATATAACAGGTAATTGCCAAACAGACGCTACATTTAAAGCTTCATGAAAATCGCCTTCACTCGTCCCACCTTCTCCAGTAAAAACAGCTGTAATCTTACCATTATTCTTCAACAAATTAGCCAAGGCTATGCCATCTGCTACTCCCATTTGAGGTCCCAAATGCGATATCATTCCAACAATGTTATAGTCTTGTGTTCCAAAATGAAAGGAGCGATCTCTACCTTTTGTAAAACCACTAGCTTTACCTTGCCATTGACAAAATAAACGATGTAAAGGAATTTTTCTAGTTGTAAAAACACCTAGATTTCTATGCATTGGCAGAATATATTCATCTTGTTCTAGAGCCATAGTTACACCAACAGAAATTGCTTCTTGTCCTATACCAGAGAACCATTTAGACACTTTTCCTTGTCGTAATAGAATGAGCATTTTCTCCTCTATTAAACGCGGTTTAAGCATATTATAATAAAGTTCTAATAAGGCTTCAGTATTGAGATTTCTCTTGTCGTAGGTGATGATACTTTTAGTGATTGTTGGCATAAATCGTAATTGATAGTAATGAATCAAATGTAATTAAAATAGATTCAATAAACCACAATAGGCTTTAAATTGTCAATAAAATCGACCTAAAATTTTACACTATTATTGTTAACTTTGTATATTGACAAAAATTTAAATATTAATCCAATGGATAGAATACCTAGCGTAGATTTAAAGGATTTCATTTCTGAAGATCCAAAACGTAAGCAAAAGTTTATAGATGAAATAGGAAAAGCATATGAAGATATAGGTTTCGTTGCCTTAAAAGGCCATTTTTTAGATGACACCTTAGTTGATAATTTATATGACGAAGTAAAGAACTTTTTTAATCTACCAATTGAGGTTAAAGAAAGTTATGAAATTCCTGGTATTGGTGGTCAACGTGGTTACGTATCTTTTGGTAAAGAAAGTGCTAAAGGTAAAAAAGAAGGTGATCTAAAGGAGTTTTGGCATTTTGGTCAATATGTTGAAGATGATGAGGAACGACGTAAAGAATATCCTGAAAATGTTACAGTAAATGAACTAGCAGAGTTTAATACGGTAGGTAAACAAACTTACCAAATGCTAGAAAAAACAGCAAAATACGTATTAAGAGCACTTGCTTTATATTTGAATTTAGAAGAAACTTATTTCGATAATTATATTCATAATGGTAATTCAATTTTAAGACCAATACACTATCCTCCAATTACCAAAGAGCCTAAAAATGCTGTTAGAGCAGCAGCACATGGTGATATTAATTTAATTACTTTATTAATGGGAGCTCAAGGACGTGGATTACAGGTGCAACGTCATGATGGTGAATGGATTGATGCTATTGCTGAGCCAGATGAATTAATGATAAATGTTGGTGATATGTTATCTAGGCATTCTAACAATAAATTAAAATCAACAATACATCGTGTCATAAATCCACCAAGAGAGCTTTGGGGAACATCTCGATATTCTATGCCATTTTTTATGCATCCAATTAGTGAGATGAAATTAGATGTTTTAGAAAGTTGTATTGATGAAGAGAATCCAAAACAATTTGAAGATATTACGGCTGGTGAATTCTTAAATGAACGTTTAATTGAATTAGGACTTATAAAGAAGTAGTATTCAGTCTCAGTTTGTAGTCAAATAATATTAACTGAGACTGAAGACTGAGACTAACAACAGAAGACTTAAAAAATGGATTTACAAGACCAATTAAAAAATCTGTTTCCAGATCATACACCAGAACCTTCAGACCAATCTAAAGATTCTAAAGATAACCTTTGGTTACAAGATGATCCTATAATCTGTAAATACGAAAAACGAAAAGGCAAACCTATTACCATATTAGAAGGTTATACAGGAGCTACAGAAGATTTTAAAAAATTAGCCAAAGAATTAAAAACTAAACTCAGTGTGGGTGGAAGTTTTAAAGATGATAAAATCATAATTCAAGGTGATTACAGAGATAAAATTATGGCAATGCTAGAAGAAAAAGGATTTAATGTAAAACGAGTTGGAGGCTAATCTATATGACAAAAAATGCATTGCATATCACAAACGGTAACGCACTTACAGACTACTTGAGAGAACTCGATTTTACTGAAGAAATACTCACATGGCAAGAAATACTATGTGAAGGACCAACCATACCAAAAATAGATTCTAAAGAGTTTTTTGACCTTAGGCGAGAATTTTTAAAAACTTATTATAATATTGAAGTTAACGAAAAAGAACTTCAAAAAGAGCTAGTAAAGTTAGATCATATTGAACAATATGATGAAATTAATCTTTGGTTCGAGTACGATTTATTTTGCCATATAAATTTACTTGGTGTTATTAATTTATTGCATCAAAAAGAAATTAAAAAACCGTTATACCTTATTTGTAGCGGAAGAATTAAAGGAGAAAACAGTTTAAAAGGGTTAGCTGAATTAAGCTCTGGCCAATTAAAAGCGCACTACGCTAATAAGGTTTTACTTACTCAAGAAGATATAGATTTAGCAATTGCCTTATGGCGAACATATTGCGGTAAAGACCATAACATTTTAAAACCATACATAGTTACAAAGTCTAGCTTTAAATATATGAGCAATTGTCTAAAAGCGCATTTAAAACGTTTTCCAGACCAAAAAAGTGGCTTAGGCACAATAGAAGGAAATATTTTAAAGATTATAAACGAGAATGATATTAAATCTTTAAATCACCTACTTTTGTATTGTCTCAATTATCAAGGTTATTATGGATATGGAGACCTTCAATTAGAACGGAAAATTGAGAAACTTGCACTATTCTATTCAGTGGAAGACGATGGCGTTAAATTGACTAGAAAAGGTCATGAAGCTCTACTAAAACAACATAATTTTGCATCAGAAATAAATAATGACATGGACTATGGTGGTGTAAATCGATTGGCATATCAGTTTAATGTTGAAGAAAATAAATTAATTAAAACAATTAAAAATGTCGATTAAAGATTCAGAATTAATATTAAATCCTGATGGTAGTGTTTATCATTTAAACCTGAAACCTGAAGATATTTCAGATACTATAATCTTTGTCGGTGATCAAGATAGAGTTGAGAAAATCACAAAACATTTTGATAGCATAGAATTTAGTACACAAAAGCGCGAATTTAAAACACAAACAGGTTATTATCAAGACAAACGTATTACTGTTATTTCTACAGGTATTGGTCCAGATAATATTGATATTGTTTTAAATGAATTAGACGCTTTAGTTAATATAGACCTTAAAACTAGGAAACCTAAAACTGAATTATCAAGTCTTAATATAATAAGAATTGGTACATCAGGATCTTTACAAAATGATATTCCTGTAGACTCTTTTTTAATTAGCACACATGCATTAGATATCAATGGTATGTTACACTTTTATCAAATTGAAGGTATTAGTAATCCTGAGATTGAAGATGAATTTATAAAACATACTAATTGGGATAAGAATAAAGCCAGACCAATTATTATAAATAATAGTAAATATTTAGAAAAATATTTTGAGGGCGATAAAATCTTTAAAGGAATGACCGGAACAGCTGGTGGTTTCTACGGTCCTCAAGGCAGAGTTTTACGTTTACCTCTTCAAGATGCTAGTCTTAATTCAAAATTAGATAACTTTAGTTATAAAGATTTCAGAATTACAAATTTTGAAATGGAGACTTCTGTGATTTATGGACTTTCAAAATTGTTAGGTCATGAGGCATTGTCTTTAAATGCGATAATAGCAAATAGAGCAAATGGTGATTTTAGTAAAGACCCTAAAAAAACAGTAGAAAAACTGATAAAATATGCTTTAGAGCGTATTGTTAATATATAAAAAACTTCTTCTTAGTAGATAAAACACAGAAGCTAGTTCAGCATAAGATGAAAAAAGTAAATATTGGAGGCGTACCAGAACATTTTAATTTAGCCTGGTACTTAACATTGAAAAATGGGGAATACAAAGATCAAGACATCAATTTAAGATGGCACGATTATCATGGAGGAACAGGTGCAATGTGCAAAGCACTTAGGTCTGGAGAAATTGATATGGCAGTGATCTTAACAGAAGGTGTTATAAAGGATATTATTGATGGAAATCCTTCAAAAATTGTTCAAACATTTGTAGAGTCGCCATTAAATTGGGGAATTCATGTGGCTGCAGATTCAAGCTTTAAAACCGTAGAAGATATTAAAGGTAAAAGAGCGGCTATTAGTAGATATGGATCTGGCTCTCATCTTATGGCTTACATCAATGCCAAAAATAATAATTGGGATTTAGAAAAAGATCTCAATTTTGAAGTTATAAAAAACTTAGATGGCGCTGTGAGAGGTCTTACAGAAGGTAAAGCAGATTATTTTATGTGGGAAAAATTTACCACAAAGCCTATTGTAGACGATGGCATATTTAGACGTATTGCAAATTTCCCAACACCTTGGCCTTGTTTTGTTATTGCTGTACGTGAAGACTTTATTGAAAACGATGGAGATACTTTAAAAACTATATTAGACATCATTAATCAAACAACTTCTGAGTTTAAATCAATTCCTAGTATAGATAAAACTATAGCCAATAGATACGAACAAGAATTAGAAGATGTGCAAGAGTGGTTGTCTTTAACTGAGTGGTCGCAAACCGTAATGACTGAAGACACTATAAATAATGTTCAGAACCAATTATTCGATTTAAACATTATTCCTAAAAAAGTAGACTATCTAGATTTAATACATAAAATTTAAAATAATGTATTGATTATTCATTTTTTTCTTTTCATACCGCTTGATTTCTGAGAATAAATCAACTAAATTAAAACTGTTTCTAGCTATATGTTTTAATATTTCAAAAATTTATTTATATTTGAAGTAAGCACATGCTTACAACCAATCAAGTAATTAACCTAATATGATATTAACCATAGCAATTATTCTAGCTTCTCTAGTCGCATTGAATTTTTTGTTATTGGTATTTAGCTGTAACAAAACACCTAAAAAAGCAGATAATAGAATTCCTCCGTATTTAAAGGTAAAGAAAAATGTTACGCTTCAAACTAAACATGCTAAGCTAAAGACCAAACAATTGGATGCTGGCCAACTTGCAGCAACTGGGAGTTAGTTTCACTAAAACATTTATTACCAAACCAATACCCTCTATTCGCACTTAAAGGTGAAGGATGACCGCTTTGTAAAACTATATGTTTTGTAGTGTCTATTAGTTTTATTTTTTTCTTAGCAAATCCGCCCCAAAGTAAAAAAACCACATTGCTTTTTTCATCATTGATTGTTTTAATTACAGCATCTGTAAAAGTTTCCCATCCTTGTTTTTGATGACTACCAGCTTTATGAGCTCTAACTGTTAGTGTAGCATTTAATAATAGAATACCTTGTTTAGTCCAAGGCATTAAGTTACCTCTTTTAGGGTAGGGAATTTTTAAATCGGTTTCAAGTTCTTTAAATATATTGACCAATGAAGGTGGATGCTTTATACCATCATTTACAGAAAAGCATAATCCATTAGCTTGACCAACATCGTGATAAGGGTCTTGACCAATAATAACCACCTTTAGGTCATTAAAATCAAATTGATTAAAGGCATTAAAGATTTCAGGTTCTGGCGGAAAACACTCATAATTTTGATATTCATGCGCAACAAAATCCATTAAATCTTTAAAATAAGGTTTATCAAATTCTGGTTGAAGATGTTTTTTCCAGCTATTATCAATTTTTAAGTTCATAAAAGGTTCTAATTAAAATTCAAAAATAAAGAAACATCTATAATAATTATAGATAGAACAAAAGCACTTTGCAGTATTAGGCATATAGCCTCTTTTACCCTAAATTTGTAAGGCTTTAAAAAAGAAAGATAATTACATGATAAATATTCATGAAAAAACACTAAAAGACCTTGAGTTTTTTACAGTTTTAGATCAAATTAGCAGACATACATTAACAGCTCTAGGAAAAGAAGCTGTGCTTGCTATTCTTCCATTTAAGGAAGAAGAACATTTAAAGTTAGAACTGGCGTATGTTAATGAATACCTATCATCTTTTGAAAATGAAAATAGAATTCCTAATCATGGATTTGAAACTATTGCCAAAGAATTAAAATTACTTAAAATAGAGAATACTTATCTCGAGGTTTCTAGCTTACAGAAAATAGTAAGCATGTCACTAACTGTAAATACTATTTTAAAGTTTTTAAAGAAGTTTGAAGAGTATTATCCTAAATTATACACTTACAGCCAGCCTATAGAAATCAATACGACTATAATAGAACAAATTGATGCTGTTGTGGACCGTTTTGGAGATATAAAAGACAACGCTTCTCCCCTTTTATCCAAATTACGTAAATCTATAAATCAACTCAAAGGCAAAATAAATAGTAGTTTTTCTTCGGCTTTAAACACCTATCACAACTTAGATTATTTAGACGACATTAGAGAATCTGTGGTAGAAAACAAACGTGTACTAGCTGTAAAAGCAATGTATCGCAGAAAAGTACGTGGTGCCATAATGGGTGGAAGCAAAACCGGAAGCATTGTTTACATTGAGCCAGAAACTACGTTACAACATACCAGAGAACTCAACAATTTAGAATATGAGGAAAAAGAAGAGGTCATAAAAATCTTAAAAGAACTAACCGGTTACATTCGTATGTTTTTGCCACTTCTTAAAGATTATCAGTCCTTTTTAACACAAATAGATCTCATTTCTGCCAAAGCAAAATATGCACAAAGCATGGATGCTATTTTACCAGAATTCTCAAAGGAACGCAGTATGCATTTGCGCGATGCTTATCATCCTCTACTCTATTTAAACAATAAAGAAAAAGGTGAAACAACATTTCCGCAAACTATTGGCCTAAAAAAAGATAGCAGAATTATTGTTATCTCTGGCCCAAATGCTGGTGGAAAAAGTATTACACTTAAAACTGTTGGCTTATTACAAACCATGCTACAAAGTGGTATGTTAATTCCTGTCCATGAGCGAAGCTACGTATGTTTATTTGATAGAATTTTAAGTGATATAGGCGATAACCAGTCCATAGAAAATCATTTAAGTACCTACAGCTATCGCTTAAAACAAATGAATTATTTCCTGAAAAAGTGTAATAATAAAACCTTGTTTTTAATAGATGAGTTTGGAACTGGAAGTGATCCCGAATTAGGAGGTGCTTTAGCTGAAACGTTTTTGGAAGTCTTTTACGAGCGTGAGGCTTTTGGAATTATAACTACGCATTATTCAAACCTAAAGTTGCTCGCTAATGAGTTACCTCATATTGAAAATGCCAACATGCTTTTTAATGAGCGTACTCTAGAGCCAATGTACAAATTGGCCGTTGGGCAAGCCGGAAGTTCATTCACTTTTGAAGTCGCACAAAAGAATGGCATTCCGTATAGCCTAATCAATAAATCTAAAAAGAAGATAGAACGTGGCAAAGTTAGGTTTGATGCCACTATAGCAAAGCTACAGAAAGAACGCAGCAAATTAGAACGTACAGAACGTTCACTTAAAGAAAACGAAAAAAAGAAAATTTCAGAAGCAGATAAATTAGAAGAAATTAATGCTAAGGTGCAAAAGAAATTAGAGAACTTTCAAGAGTTATACGATTCTAACCAACGCTTAATTTACTTAGGTCAGAAAGTCAACGACATCTCTGAAAAGTATTTTGAAGACAAAAAGAAGCGCGAATTAATGGCGGAATTATTCCGTTTGGTACAAATAGAAAATTCAAAACGAAAAAAGCTTTCAGCAAAACAAAAACGTGCTGAGAAACATAAAGAACGTCAAGTAAAAGCTGAAGCAGAAAAGAAAGTTGAAGTTATACGAAAAAAGAAAAAAGCGACTAAAAAGAAAGACGTAAAAGTAGAAAAACCAAAACCAATTTTAAAAATTGGGGATCGTGTACGTATGCAAGATGGAAGAGCCATTGGTAGCATAGATTCTATAGAAAAAGGCAAAGCCAATGTTAATTATGGCATGTTTACCACTAACGTTAGCTTAGACCAATTAGAATTGGTTGAGGCTAAAAAATAAAAAAAACGATGGCAATAACGCCATCGTTTTTCAAGAATTGCTAGCAATATTAGTTACAATTCGCTGCAACATCTCTTACCTCGGTTACTGAATCAACAATATTATTTAAATACATGTTACCTTTTATGGTAACCTCTACAAAATCTGAACCTATATTAGTAATTACACCTAAAAAATTTGAAATTTCGAGCTGTGTGGCAATTTCAAATCCAGACATAGACTCTGGGCCTTGGGTATGATTACCTGTTAATCTTAAGCGTTTTACATAAGGCACTTTAACGTTAGAATATGTTTGGTAAGCATCATAAACCAATGAAGCGCTACCTGCTGGTACTGTCACAATTCTATTTGAAAAGAAGGTGTTTGTATCTGAAACCGATTCTTCAGCTGAGACTGTAGATGATGTACTGGCTTCTGTTGAAACTTCCAATCCTGCCGATGCTTCAGCGGTTACAGAACCTCCATTACCAAAAAAACTGGCTCCTGCAGTTGCACTTACAGTAACATCAACATTTGTAGTAACTCTAGAACTTAAACCAATAGTTTCAGAAAATGCATTTGTGTATGTAGTCGTAACGTCTTTTTCAATTCCTACTTGTTGCTCTAGGTTTCCTGATCCGCAATTTTTTAAGGTACTGTTAAAACCAAAAGAGGTTACAACCGCAGGCATAATTGGTTGTAAATATTCGGTATCTAATTGAGTGACTTGCCATTCAATATCTAAACTAATTATTCTAAAATACTGAATGGTACCATTATCGTTAGTGTGCCAATTCATATCAGAACCATTTGCGATCCTTCTCAATGGTTTATTATCAGAAGCACCTCTGATAGTATATAAACCATTAGATTCTTTCTTAACTATAAATTTTAAATCCGCGCCTAAAGAATTAGGATTCGTAGATGGAAAGGAATAAGCACCAGATTGTCTAAATGTTCTTGTTGATTCCCCAATCCTTAAATAACGATTGGTTATAGCAGAATAAACAGCAACTGTATTATCCTCGTTTTGATATTGATATATATAAAATTGCTCACTTGTTATACCTCGATTAAAAGAAGATGTTCGTTCTTCAAGCCTAAGACTGCCATCATCACCACTTCCAGGTTTCCATACAATAGTATTTTCAAAGTTACCACCAGCATCAACTAACTGTAAGTAATAGCGCATATCACCATTAAAATGTAAGTTGTTAGAAACTGCTTCTAAGTTAGAAGCATCAATATCAAATTGGTTTCCATTTTCTTCAAATGAAACTACACTATAAGTTTCAGATAAAATAACGTTATCTGATGGGTTTAAAACTTCAACCTCAAGACCAACACCATCTCTCAGTTCATCAACTGCAATTTCTGTTAAATCATCAATTGAGAGTTTTAGCTGTGCTATGTTTGTAAATGGGTCAACAACCAGCTCTTGGTCATAATTACCTTGTATTGCTGTAGTTGTGATATTAACTTTTACAGGATTATAACCTTTTTTAACCAAGTCTCTTGTGTTTATTAATAAACCTAAGTCTCCTCCATAATTTTCTAAATCGTCTGCACCAATACCGTTAACCTCTTCAATCACACTATCACCAGATCCATCATCCTCTTTACTACACCCAAATACAAAGAGTAGTAAAGTACACATCATAATACATTTTAAATTTTTAATAGCTGTTTTCATAATACATAATTTTGCGAATTGTTTCTGAGTCAAAACTAGAAGTCAAATCCACTAAAATCTAATTTTTGGCATGGACAAAGTATGGACAGCGGAATCGAAATTTTATATATCTACCATGTAGCCCAAAAAATCTAACTAACTGCAAATAATTGATTTTAAATACCTTAACAAGAAAATTAATATCTATTCATATAGACAATACATAGACAAGGTATTAATTAAAATCATTGTGTAGATATTAAGGCTGTCCAAGCCACTTTAATTTTAACTAACTTCGTTACAGCTAATCATTAAATATTTGTGATATGTTTTTTCGGATTATTATTCTTTTATTAGTTTGTTTTTCTTCATCAATATTTGCTCAACGGCAAACAAAAATTGACAGCTTAGAGAAAGCGTTGTCAGAATCAAAAATGGATATAGATAGGTTTCACATCCTTAATCATCTATGGAGTGAAAATATTAATAACAATATTGAGAAATCCTTAATATTCTCTAAGGATATGATAAGCCTAGGTAAAGCACTTAAAATTGATACTATTATTGGATTTGGTATTGAACGAAAAGCTGTAACCTATTCTTATATGAATAAGTTTGACAGCTCTAAAGTATACTTCAACAAAGCATTGAAGATTTATACACGACTTAATGACTACAACAAAATAGCAGGAATTGAACGCAATATTGGACAGGATTATAACATGATTGGAAAATTAGATAGCGCATACCATTATTATGATAAAGCAGAAAAAAATTACTCTAAAGCTAATAACATGGTTGGCATTGCAGATATATACAATTCAAAGTCTATTGTATTCTTAATGAAAGGCTACTACAATTTGGCATTAGAAAAAGCATTAAAGGCTGAAAGTATATACACCACTAAAAAATTGTCTATGGACTTAAACCAAAATCGATTGGTTATTGCGAGTGTATATGGCGAAATGAAGGATACAATAAATGCAATTGACTATCATAAAAAAATATTGAAATACTTTAAAAAAGAGAACCAAAAAAGACAATACGCTAGTACACTAAATTTAATTCTTAGTCTACAAATACCTAACAAAGAAAAAAATGAAGAAAACAACAGGTATATAAATGAATTATCAGAGATTAGTAATTCTCTTAAAGACCAAAGCCTTATTGATGATGCTATAGAAAGAAAAGCACAATTTCTAATAGCGAGCGGTAAAATTGATGAAGCCAAAACAATATACCAATCTATGCTTAGTAACCAATCTATTTTAAATAATAGTTACGCTCTAGCGCATTTAAACATGGATCTAGGTAAATGTCTAATATTGCTTAACGAGCATAGTAATGCCATAAAGTATCTAAATAAATCTAAAACAGAAGCAGATAAAAATAACCTTGACGCACTTAAACCAAAAATTCACAAACTATTATCACAAGCGTATCAAGCAACTGAAGAATTTGAAAGTAGTTTAAAATATTACAAAATTTATAAAAATTTGGAAGATAACATTTCCAATACTGAAATAAATAATCGTTTTTCTGAATTGCAAACCATACACGAAACCGAAAAAAAGGAAGCAGAAATAGCCTTACAACAAGAAGAAATAAAAAACTTAACTATAAAAGCTGAAAATGACAAATTAATTAAAACATTATATGGAATTGGCATGTTCTCATTACTTGCTATTGCAGGCCTACTCTACTTCGGTTTTAAGCAACGTATGAAGAAAAATAGAATAGAACGCGAAAAACAAGAAGAAATATACAAACAAGAAATCGCCTTTAAAAAGAAAGAATTAGCGTCACAAACTCTTCACCTAGTTCAAAAAAGTGCATTCATTCAAGAGCTAAAAGAGAATTTAGAAAAAATAAAAAAATCCCCAGAATTGTTTAAAGTGGAATTCCGGAGACTTGTAATGCTTCTCAAAAAAGAAAGTGCTGAAGATAAAGATTGGGAAGTATTTAAAAGCTATTTTTCTGAAGTACATAATGACTTCGACAATAAAATAAAAACAATTGCAGAGGACATCTCTGAAAAAGAGATTCGTTTAGCATCTTTTCTACGTATGAATTTAACAACCAAAGAAATTGCTTCAATGCTCAATGTTTTACCAGATAGTGTGCTAAAATCAAAATACCGATTAAAGAAGAAGTTAGCCTTAAATAAAGACGTGGATTTAACTGAATTTTTAAATACATTATAGGTATTAGCTTTATCTTTGCACTGTGATAACTCAGATTACAAATAACAAACAACTCATACTATTTGATGGTGTTTGCAACCTTTGCAACAGTAGCGTTTTGTATGTTATTAAGCGAGATTCTAAAAACAATTTTTTATTTGCGCCTTTAGAGAGTAAAATTGGAACTGAGATTATTAAGAAGTTTAATATTGATACGGAGAAAACAGATTCAATACTACTTTATAATCCTGTAAAGGATAAGTTAACCTATAAATCCACAGCTGCACTACTAATTGCAAGTCGTTTAGGTTTACCTACCAACCTAATATCAATTTTCTTAATTGTACCTGCTTTTATTAGAAATTGGGTTTATAATTATATTGCTAAAAATCGTTATAAATGGTATGGTAAAAAAGAATCTTGTATGATTCCTACTCCAGAGTTGAAATCAAAATTCATAGATTAATGATAGTTCAAAAAAAAAGCCCTCTCACAACCAAATGAAGGGCTTAATTTAAATTAACAACTTACTTAAAACTAAATTAATTTTACAAAAAATGTAAGCTCAATTCTAAATATTATGAGGGAAAATATGGAATTGTATCATAGCACAAATTTTGATGTAGTAAAGATAAATCTGTCTTAAGAATTGCCGCAATAAAATCGTTGTAAGCCCTCTTAAATATGATTAATTATTAAAACGTGTCAATTATATCTGCCAATAACCTCTAAGTAGTAATTGCCTTACTAACTGAAATAGCCGTTTCACTTCACTAAAGTTGCAACTTACTCATTTCTAATTTACTCAACATGTCATGTTCTTTAATTTTGATTTTAACTAAAAATTCAAGATTATGATTTACAGCTTAAAACCAATTAATTTTCTATGTCTATTAGTTTTTATTCTAATAGTTAATCAATTTGGCTATTCGCAACAGCAAAATTCAAAAATTAAAAATGTAACCGTTTATTTAGATGGTGCAGAAATAAATCGTGAAGCCTCAGTAAAACTTAATTCAGGTAAATCCATAATTACTTTAAATAATCTATCACCTTATATAGAAGAAAATAGTATTCAGATTTCAGGGCTAGATACGGCTACTATTCTATCCATTAATTATGGAATTAATTATTTAACGAAGAAAAAACCAAGCGATTCTATTGTTTCATTGCAGAATGAACTTAAAAAAATTGAAGAAAAAATTCAATATCAAAACAATCTCATTTCTGGTTATAACGAAGAATTGAGTTTAATTCAGAATAACAAAAAACTTGGTAATGCTAATGAGGTCGTAAGTTTAGAAAAGCTAAAGTCCTTTGCAACTTACTACAGAACGCGTATTACGGAATTAAAAACAGACATTAATACGTCGCGTTCTAAAATTAAAGATATTCAGCAAACCGAAGTAAAAATACAACAGCAATTAGCCGAATTTAATGTTGAAGACAAAACGCAGACTGGCGAGATTAAATTAAAACTAAACAGCGAAATTGCCAGCACTTTAAATTTAAAAATAAAGTATAATATTAAGAATGCTGGTTGGTTTCCTATTTATGATCTCAAAGCGGAAAAAATCTATAGTCCTATTAATCTAGAATATAAAGCACATGTGTTTCAAAACTCTGGTTGTGATTGGACAGACGTTAATCTAGTACTCTCCACAAGCGATCCAAATACAAATAATGAAAAACCAATGGTTAATCCTAAATATTTAAATTTCATTAGTCCTTACAGTCAATATAACACAAGTCGTGCGACTAAAAGTTACAATTATAAATACAATCCGTTAGTAAAAACCGTTTCTGGTGTTGTCACCTTAGCTTCAGATGGATTACCTGTGCCAGGCGTATCAGTAATTGAAAAAGGCACATCTAATGGTGTACAAACCGATTTTGACGGTAAATACACTCTAAATACTACTAGCGGAAATACAATTGTGTATTCCTATGTCGGCATGAGTTCTGAAGAGTTACCAATTCATTCTAGTATTATGAATGTCACTTTAACTGAAAACAGAAATTCTTTAGATGAAGTTGTAGTAATTGGTTATGGCACGACAACGAATGAAGCTTTATCAGGTGCTGTAGCTGGTGTTAAAATTAGAGGAAATTCTTCGATGATAACAAACAAAAAGGCCTTTTACGTTGTTGATGGTGTTCCGGTTAGTGCTAACGATGTGAGCCGTTTAAATCCTGATAACATAGCTTCAATGGACATTTTAAAAGATGCTGCTTCAACAGCTATTTACGGAAGTCGAGGCGCTAATGGTGTGATATTAATTTCTACAAAAACTAATAAAAACGAATTTGGCGTAATTACAGAAGAAGGCATAACGAACACCAACTTTAAAATTGACAAAAAGCACAGTATACCATCAGATGGCGATGTTGTTGTCATTGAAATAGATAAATTTAGTGTGCCTGCCAACTATACTTATTTTGCCGCACCAGTTCTAAATGAAAATGTGTTTTTAACCGCAAAGATTGGTAATTGGGAACAATACAATTTGTTACCAGCAGAAGCTAATGTTTATTTTGAAGGAAGTTATTCTGGAAAAACAAATATTAATCCTGCAGCAACTACAGACAGTTTAACAGTTTCACTTGGCGTTGATCCAAATATTGTAGTAAAACGCACACAACTAAACGATTACAAAAAGAGTACTTTTATTGGTAATAATAAGGTGGTTCAAAAAGCTTATGAAATTGAAATTAAAAACAATAAAACATCTAACGTACTGTTAACTCTTTTAGATAGAATACCAAAAAGTCAGAACAAATCTATTAAGATTGATGATATAGATACAGGTACTTCTAATTATAATGAAGACAAAGGAATTTTAAAATGGAGATTAAATCTAAAAGCAAGTGAAACGGAAAAACTAAAACACGCCTATTCTATTAAATTTCCGAAAGGAAAACGCATTAATTTATAAATAAAATAAAGTCTCAAAACAAAATAGTTTCAATTAGAGCCTAGCTTCCGTTAGTTAGGAACGAATCTAATTCTTATAAGAAAAAATAGTCTAACTTCTTATAAGTGTCGTTAAACGATAGAGCAACTGTTTTTGGTTTTGAGGCTTTCTTTTTTAAACTGACTTAAACAATCTCGTTAATGCCTTTAGCATATTTTGCTCTGTAACGTCAAAATCGTCGTCTGCAAAAAACAACACTTTAATATCTTCTAGCAATAAATCTACATCGTCTTTATCGTAAAGATGTTGCTCTAAGCTTGTGGTAATTTTTTTAAGACCTTGATAGTCGTTATCTCTATCAAACTCTTCGTGAATTTCTTTGAAGGTCTCTTTATCTACTTTAGAGATAATAAATTCACGTTCTTTTTCAGATTCTTTAAAATCAGCATTTGCAGCAAATAATAAAACGTAGGCTACAAGTTCATCTTTAGTCCAATCTATGGTTTTCATATTAAGGGTTATATTATTTTTATTCGGTTAAGCTTCCATATTCTGTCCACGATCCATCATAGACTATTAAGTTATTATAATTACAAAGTGTGGCAGCCAAAGCAACAACACAAGCTGTAATACCAGAACCACAACTAAATAACATTGTTCTGTTTTCTATCTCTAATTTACTAAAGATTTCTGATAATTCCTTAATTGGCTTCAAAGTATTACCATTTATCAAATCTGTGAATGGTAAATTCTTAGAATTAGGAATTGTGCCACGTCTTAAGCCTTCTCTAGGTTCATCTACTAAACATTTAAAACGCGCTTCTGACCTTGCATCCACAATTAAAACATTTGGATCTTTAATAAAATGATTTAGTCCATCAAAATTGGTCATTAATTCTGGATTAAAGTCAACATTAATGTTACCTATTTGATAAGTTTCTTCAACATAAGCATTAATAGATAAACCTTTTAAGGTCCATTCTGGTAATCCGCCATCTAAAACAGCAACATTATTAAACCCAAAAACTTTAAATAACCACCAAACTCTAGCACTAGAGTAAATGCCTTTATCATCGTAAACCACAATACAAGAATCATTATTTATACCTAGATTTCTAGCTTCTAGTTCAAATTGTTCTTTCGAAGGTAACGTACTAGGAAAAGGTGCAGAAACATCACTGAATTTCTTTTTAATATCGAAAAAACGTGCTTTTAAAATTCGTTTAGAATCGGAATCTATGACTTTATTAATCGTTGCATCTAAAACAATTAAATTTGAAGCCTTTTTATTCTCAATCAGCCAATTAACTGATATTAATGGTGTATTTAAGGTCATAAACTTAATCAACTTTAAAATTTTATTTAGATCCTATAACTTCGCTCAGCAAACGATTTACTATTATTCTTACAAATAATTCGCTACCTACTTTACAGCATCGTAATTATCATCCCATTCCTTTGGTTTAGGATTATCATGCAGCTTACCTTGAGATTTTGCTACTATCATTGATACAGTTGCATCACCAGTAACATTCACAACAGTTCTGCACATGTCTAAAGGTCTATCTACAGCAAATATCAGCGCTAATCCTATAGGTAATAATTCCGCCGGAAATCCAATAGATTCTAATACAATAACCAACATTACCATTCCTGCACTTGGCACAGCTGCACTACCTATAGAGGCAAGTAAAGCTGTTAAAATAATTACAATTTGGTTAGTAAACGTTAGCCCTTCTGGCCAAATCACTTGCATAATAAATACAGCAGCAATACCTTGGTATAAACTTGTACCATCCATATTAACGGTTGCACCAACAGGCAAAACAAAACCAGAAACTTCTTTATCTACACCAAGATGCTCTTCAACTCTTTCCATAGTTACTGGCAACGTTGCAGCACTAGAACTTGTTGAAAATGCTAATAATTGCGCAGGACTCATATTCTTTAAGAACCACATTGGCGATTTTTTAGTAATCGTTTTTATTAAAATTAAATAGAAACCAATCATTAATACCAAACCAAAGACAACGCAAAGCGCATATTGTACTAGTTTAAGGAGTATTTCGGTATCATCAAAAGCTATAATAACATTCGCCATTAGAGCAAAAACGGCATAAGGAGCAAAGAGCATTATTAAATCTACCATTTTCATAATGACTTCATTGAGAGAGTCAAAGAAATCAATTAATGGCTTGGCTTTCTTCTCTCCTATTAATAATAAAGAGATTCCAACTAATAAAGCAAAACATATCACTTGAAGCATTTTAGCTTCTCCCATAGCTTGAAAAATATTACTTGGAAAAATATCTACTAAAGCTTGAAGAGGTCCTGCATCTTGCTGCGCACTCGCTTTGGCTAATTTATCAGTTACACCTGCATCATTTTCGTATTTAAGCTTAATCTTTTCTATGGTTGCTTCTGGCATTCCTGCTCCTGGTTTTACCACATTTACAATGGTTAAACCAATAACAATAGCCACCAATGTGGTACCTATATAAATCGCTATGGTACGCAATCCCATGCTTTTTATTTTAGAAATATCTTTTAAGTCTGAAATCCCTTTTATTAATGAAGCTAGAATTAATGGAACAGCAATTAACTTTAGAAGATTGATAAATATCTTACCAAAAGGTGCAATCCAATCTGTTACAAATTGTTGACCACTCATTGAATTCATAACAAATCCAAAGATGATTCCAAGAACCATTCCAATAATTATCTTCCAGTGTAATGCTAGTTTTTTCATGCTTTTAATTTAATTCTTATTCAAAATTGGTGTGATATTGTTTGATTCCGTACTAAACGATCTTTATCCATTTATAATAGATATAATGAATAACATAGTTACAACATAGAAAAATATACCCAATATTCTTACCTGAGAAGCTTGTTCAATTTTTTTTTCAAAACCATACTTTTCAAACCTTTCATTTTCCATTTTATTTAAATCATGGGTATTCATAAAACCACCCTTACTTTGAAATGGAAAAAAGAAAAAAGTTAGCCATTCTTCCGTGGTTAATGGAATTTCTTTACGCTTCTTTTTATTTTCCTCTTCTAAACTCAAATAATTAGAAATTACAGACGTGTTACTCTATCTAGCAATAAATAATCTGCTAAAACTAAAGCAGCCATGGCTTCTACAATAGGAACTGCTCTCGGCACAACACAAGGATCGTGTCTGCCTTTACCTTGCATTTCTACAATTTCACCTGCACTATTTAAGGCATCTTGTTTTTGTATAACCGTTGCAACAGGTTTAAAGGCAACCCTAAAATAGATATCCATTCCGTTAGAAATTCCTCCTTGAACTCCTCCAGACAAATTAGTTTTTGTAGATCCATCTTCGTTAAACAAATCATTATGCTCGCTTCCCTTCATTTTAGCACCACAAAAACCACTTCCATATTCAAAGCCTTTCACAGCATTTATAGATAACATAGCTTTTCCTAACTCGGCATGTAGTTTATCAAAAACAGGTTCTCCTAAACCAACAGGTACATTTTTAATAACACAAGTTATTGTACCACCAATAGTATCGCCTTGCTTTTTAATTTGTTCTACTTTAGAAATCATTTTTTCTGCAGTAGCTTCATCAGGACAGCGAATAATATTAGATTCTATTTTACTAAAATCTAAATCTTGATAAGGTTTATCTATAAAAATATCGCCTACTGAAGACGTAAAAGCGTTAATTTCAATTTTTGGTAAAAATTGTTTTGCAATAGCACCTGCTACAACTCTAGAGGCTGTTTCGCGTGCAGAACTACGGCCTCCTCCTCTATAATCGCGTACACCATATTTTTTATCATACGTATAATCTGCGTGGCTAGGACGATAAACATCTTTTATATGACCGTAATCCTTAGATTTTTGGTTGGTATTATGAATTACGAAACCAATTGGCGTTCCTGTAGTGACACCTTCAAAAACACCAGAATAATACTCTACTGTATCTGGTTCTTTTCGCTGCGTAACAATTTTAGATTGTCCTGGTTTTCTTCGATTTAATTCATTCTGAATAGCTTCAAAATCGAGTTCTATTCCTGCAGGACAGCCATCAATAATGCCTCCAATTGCCTTTCCATGAGACTCACCAAATGTTGTAAGTTTAAATAATTTTCCGATCGTATTTCCTGCCATTGCAACTTATTTTACGCTAATGTAATTGTTATATTATTAAAACGAAAATAGCTTTCTAATTTTCCTGTAATAATGATTAAAAAACTAGATTCAATTCACTTAACATTTAGTTCATTTTTTAATAACAATTAACTCATAATTAAATAATTATGAGTTAACACGAAAATTATAAATATTGAAGTTCTTTGCCATACTAAGATTCAATAATGTGAAAATTAAAAGAAAAGTAGAAATTGCTGTTATATCTGACGTACACCTTGGCACATACGGTTGTCATGCTAAACAGTTATTAACTTACTTAAACAGTATTGATCCTAAAAAATTGATTCTTAATGGCGATATCGTTGATATTTGGCAATTTAAGAAACGTTATTTCCCAAAATCGCATTTATCGGTAATCAAAAAAATAATGGATTTCGCTGCAAACGGAACCGAAGTTATTTACATAACTGGTAATCATGATGAAATGCTGAGAAAGTTTACAGATACCGAAATTGGCAATATTTCAATTGTAAACAAATTGGTTTTAGAACTAGACGACAAGAGAGCATGGTTTTTTCATGGTGATGTCTTTGACATTTCAATTCAGAATGCCAAATGGCTTGCTAAATTAGGTGGCTATGGTTATGATTTATTGATACTAATAAACAGATTTGTAAATTGGTGGTTAGATAAAATAGGAAAAGAACGGTATTCCCTATCTAAGAAAATTAAGAATAGCGTTAAAGGCGCTGTGAAGTATATTAACGATTTTGAAAAAGTCGCTACAGATTTAGCAATTGAAAACGGCTATGATTATGTAATTTGTGGTCATATTCATCAACCGAAAATGCTTTCGGTTGGAAACAAACATGGTAAAACCACTTATTTAAATTCTGGAGATTGGGTAGAAAATTTTACCGCCTTAGAATATCAGTTTAAACGTTGGAAGGTATATAACTACAATCAAGATAAATTGTCTGCCTTCTACACAGATGAAGATCTAAAGGACATGGATTTTAAAGAGCTAATTGCTGCAATCACTATCGTTGAACAGCCAAAATCTAAAAAAAACAAAGATAAAAATAAGGACAAAGACAAACTAAAGTAAAGCGTCTTTTAATATTGAAATTGGATGTTTTGCAACGCGACCTGTTCCATCCTTAATTTGATGTCTACAACTGGTTCCGTTTGCCGAAATACACGTGTTTTTTGAAGCTTTACGCACAGCAGGAAACAAGGTTTGTTCTCCAATTTGCATACTTACTTCATAATGTTCTTTTTCATAACCAAAACTTCCTGCCATTCCACAACAACCACTCGGTATAATAGTAACGTTATAGTTTTCTGGTAAATTCAAGACATCAAAGCTCGATTTTTGATTCGCTAATGCCTTTTGATGACAATGACCATGAAATTTAATAGTTTTTGATTCTTTAGTAAAATGCTCAGGTTTTATATTTCCTAATTCAGTTTCTTGTTGAATAAATTCTTCAATCAAAAACGTGTTTTTTGCAATAGATTGTGCCGAATCCTTATCATCTGCTAGCTTTAAATATTCATCTTTAAATGATAAAATCGCTGAAGGCTCAATACCAACTAAAGGTGTGTTTTCCGTTATTAAATCTTTGAATTTTGAGATGTTTTCATTCGCCATTTTTTTAGCTTCAGCAACCAAACCTTTTGAGAGCATTGCTCTACCAGATTCAGCATGAGAAATCATAGAAACCTTGTAATTTAAATGATTTAAAAGCGCAATAGTATCTACACCAATTTCTGTATCTAAATGATTCGTAAATTCATCATTAAAAAGAAACACCTCTTTAACATAATTTTCTTTAACTATTTTATTTTTAACTAATTGAAACTCTTTACCTAAACTTTTATTAGAAATCAAAGGCAAACTGCGTTCTTTCGCAATTCCGCCAACAGATTTTATAATCGAACTTGTAAATCCGTTAGAAAACATAAAATTTGTTAGCTTAGGAACTCTACTCGCATACCCATTAATTTTGTTATTATAAGCAAACAATTTTGTTCTAAAAGGCACACCATTTGCTTGCTGATATTGGTATTGAAACTCCGCTTTTAAAGCCGCCACATTTACACTACTTGGACACTCGGTTGAGCATGCTTTACAACTTAAACATAAATCGAAAACATCCTTTAATTCTTCATGATTAAACTTATTCGCTTTCTCTGAATTCGTTAAAAATTCTCGTAACGCATTTGCTCTTGCTCTAGTGGTATCTTTTTCATTTTTTGTAGCTCTGTAACTCGGACACATCGTACCACCAAATTCGGGTAATTTTCTACAATCACCAGAACCATTACATTTTTCTGCTTCTCGCAAAATACCTTCAGAACTTGAGAAATCTAACAGCGTTTCAATTTGAGGTTCTTCTCTATTGATTTCATAACGTAAATTCTCATCCATTGCATAGGCATCTACAATCTTATGAGGATTAAAGATGTTCTCAGGGTCGAATGCAGATTTAATTTGTTTTAAAATTTCATAATTCGCAGCACCAATCATCAACGGAATAAATTCTGCTCTCACAATACCATCACCATGTTCGCCAGACATAGAACCTTTGTATTTCTTTACAAGTTGAGCTACAGCAGTTGTAATTTCTCTAAAAAGCTGAACATCTTCCTTTTGTTTTAAGTCTAAAATGGGTCTTAAATGCAACTCTCCTGCGCCTGCATGTGCATAATAAACAGCGTTTTGGTTAAAAGTGGTCATTAGCGCTGTAAATTCTGAAATATAATCTTCTAAATCTTCAAGTGCTACAGCTGTATCTTCAATACATGCCACAGCCTTTTTATCGCCAATAATATTACCTAGTAAACCTAAACCTGCTTTTCGTAATTCAAAAGCCTTATTGATATCTGCACCTTTTAAAACAGGTTGTGCGTAACTTAAATTTAATTGCGATACCGTTTGCAAGAATGCATCTATTTCAAGCTGAAGTAATTCAGATGTATGAGCACTCAACTCACACATTAAAATAGCAACCGGATTTCCTTCTATAAACGTTCTATTTTGTTGTTGCGTTTTATTATGCTTTGTAAGATTTAAAATAGAATCATCCATCATCTCACACGCATGTAAATTGTGTTTCATCACATGAGCAACGGACTTCATACAATGTTCAATACTATTAAAATGTAATGCTACCATAGCGTTTTCAGTAGGTGGCAAATCATTTAACTGCAACGTAATTTCGGTTGTAAAGGCAAGTGTACCTTCACTTCCTGCTAACAAATTACACATGTTAAAACCTAAACTTGAAGTTGAAAACACATCAGACTTAATTAACTCATCAATGGCATAACCTGTATTTCTTCTGTGAATCGTGGGTTTAGGGAAATTATCCTTTATCTGATTTTGAATAGCTTCAGGTTCTAAAGTGTTATATATGGTTTTATAAATATGGCCTTCAAGCGAATTTAATTTGGTTTTATTATGAAATTCTTCAGAAGTTAATTCCGAAAATTCAACGTCATTCCCATCACTCAAAATGGTTTTAAGACTAATCACTTTATCTCTAGTTACACCATATTGAATGGATGTGGTTCCAGACGAATTATTCCCAACCATGCCACCAATCATACAACGATTAGAGGTTGATGTATTCGGTCCAAAAAATAAGCCAAAAGGTTTGAGGTAATTATTCAACTCATCTCTTACCACACCTGGTTGAACTGTTACTGTTTTTTCAGACTCATTAATATCTAAAATTCGCGTAAAATATTTAGAAACATCAACCACAATACCTTCGCCTACACATTGTCCTGCTAATGAAGTTCCTGCTGTTCTTGGTATTAATGACGTGTTATTATTCTTGGCAAAATTTATTAAAGATTTTAAATCCTTTTTATGCTTTGGCAAAGCAACTGCCAAAGGCAATTTTCTATAAACTGAGGCATCTGTTGCGTATAATTTTCGCATTAAATCATCAAAATGTAATTCGCCTTCCAAATCAGAATTTAGCTTTTTAAGCTTCCCAAGGTTTACATTTAGCATATACGTTAATAATTGACGGATTCAAGTTATAAAATTGTCATAAAATCAAAGCTCGTCCTTCAATTTTCACATAATTTTGGCGTTATGAAGAAAAGCAATTTTACAATTGTTAAAACTAAGAATTAAAAAGTAGAATTATTATGAAGAAATTATTTTTATTAAGTACCATTTTTATAGGGTTTACCACAATAGCATCAGCTCAAGAGATTGCAGACAATGCCATAGGGCTAAGAATTGGAGATAGCAATGGTTTTGGAACAGAAATTACATACCAACGTGCTTTAGGAGACAATAATAGATTAGAAGTTGATTTAGGCTGGAGAGATTATTACAATGAAGATGGATTTAAATTAGCAGGTATATACCAGTGGGTTTGGCCTATAGAAGATAGAATCAATTGGTACGCAGGTGCTGGTGGAGGTTTAGGTTCTGCAGGAGACGCATTTCTTTTTGCTGCAGGAGACGTAGGTATTGAATATAATTTTGATGTTCCATTATTAATATCTTTAGACTTTAGACCAGAAATTAGTTTTGGAGATGTACTTAAAGACGACTTAGGATTTGATATTGCTTTAAGTCTAAGATATCAGTTTTAGGGCCAAAAGAATAAATAATAATGAAACCACCTTTTTTAGGTGGTTTTTTTATTAACTTTTCCCTCATGAAACAACTCGCAATCATTGGTCTTGGCCCAAGAGGTTTTTATGCTTTAGAAAATGTTATTACTGAATTATCTCAACAAGATAAAGAAGTTGAAATACTAATTTTTGAAAATTCAAAAGAACCAGGTGCTGGCCATGTTTGGTATGAAGGACAACCTAATTCTAACTGGATTAATATAACAGAGCGCGCGCTTACTGGCCTAAGGTGTAGACCAAAACAACATTTTAAAAATGTAACTATTGAAGCATTTCCATCCTATCATAATTGGTGTAATTTTGCTTTAGAACCTCATGAAAACGATACATTTCCACCTAGAAAAAAATTAGGCAAATACCTTAACGAACGTTTTAATTCTATTAAATCCGAAACCGAAAATTTAGACCTTATAAAATATATTTCTGCTGAAATTCAATCCATAATTCATAGAAATGATAAATTAATTCTGAAATCTAAAACAGAATCTTGGCAATGTGATGATGTGCTTTTGACTATTGGTCATCAAACCACAAAAACATCAGACCAAATAAAAGCTTGGCAACAGCATACTGAAAATAATTCTAATTTGCTGGTGTTTGCAGATGCCTACCCTGTTAATCAGTTAGAAAGCACTAGAAATACCGAAAACATTACTATTGGTATTAGAGGTTTTGGGTTAGCCATGGTAGATATAATGCGTTATCTCGTTATTAACAACTACGGAAATTTTAAAGTGGTTGATAATTCAACCTTTAAAACGGTGTATTATAAAACAAAAACACAGCACCTAAAACTTATTCCGTTTTCTTTAGATGGTTTGCCATTAGCGCCAAAACCGTTAAATGAAAATATTGATAATTGGTACAAGCCAACCAAAAGTGAATTAGAGTTTTTTAAATCGGAAATAGAAGCGATTACACAAACTGACGCAACAGCAACTCATATTAGTTTTATTATAAAACCTATTGCTAAGATTGCATCACGAATTTATAACGATTTAAATCAAAACGCATTCAATCACAGTTTCAGTAATGAAGAATTAGAAAACATCATTTCTAATTGGTTAAAAGATGCCGATTATAAACATGAATTGCTTCAAGATGAAACCATTTCGGCATATAATTTAATAGAAGCTTATGTGAATATGGCATTAGGCACTGCTACTATTTCACTCGATTTTTGCGTCGGTCAAGTTTGGCGCCATTGCCAACCTACCTTGTACAAAGCCTTTTCTTATGCACAATTAGATAACGAAATTATTGAAGATCTTATCGCATTAGATGAACGTAGTAAACGGTATTCCTATGGTCCACCAATTGAAAGTATGCAGCAAATGTTAGCCTTAGTTGATGCTGAAGTTTTAAGTTTAGAGTTTTTAAAAGACCCAACTATTAATATGATTAATGATGGTTGGCAATTAGAAAATGAAGACAACAAAACCGTTACATGTTCTACAATGATTAACAGTGTTTTGGATGCACCAAAATTATTAGACATTACTTCGCCTTTAGTAAAAAACCTACTGAAAGATGATTTAATTCAACCTATGCATTCAAAATTAGGTATTGAAACCTCTGATGATGCTTACGTTATTACAGCAGACGGTAAACGTGATATTCCTATTGCGGTTTTAGGTCGCTTAGCCAAAGGCAGTGTTATTGGTGTTGATGCTATTTTAGAGTGTTTTGGTCCACGCATTGAAAATTGGGCATCAGCTTACGTCAACAAATTATAGTTTAATTGGGTTGTTTCTCGCTTAAATATTTCCAATAACGTTTTGGGACGTGCCTAATATGAAGTTTCATGTTTTTACGCGATTCAATATTCGTAGCTTTAAAGTAGTCTTGCCATAATTTCTGAAATTCAAATTCTTGCGTGGCAAAAAATTCGGATTCTGTTTTTGTAAAATCAAATCCAGCTGGAAAATCCATGTTAATAATTTCTACATGGTCTAAATCATAGAACAAACCGTAACCACGTTTTATATCATAAATTACCCATTTTTGGTCCGCATAACGTCTTTTAAAATGTTTTTCAATCAGTGGTAGCACATTAAAGTCGGGTTCAATACTCGCAAAGTAAATGTCGTCTTTAGTTAACCTGAAGCGCACAAAGGCTTCCATTCTATGCTTTTCACGCCCAACGGATTTAGCGAGTTGTGCAATTTTTAAAACGGATGGATGCGAGTAATCTTTATCAGCATTCGATTTTTTCTCAAAAGCATACCGCATATAATCTAGTAGAAAATCCTCTACTCCTATTTGCTCACTTAAAAATGCATAGTACAATTGATAACTGCCTTTAGAAGATAATTTAGATTTTACGCCTTTCCAGACCCGATTGGCCTTTACTTCTTCCGTAACAATAGTTTCATTATCTGAGAACAACCCTTGCTGCATGGTAAATTCATTTTGAATACGAACCTGTTTCAATTTATGCTCAAAAACATAGAAAACGGCAGACAGAAAACCATCAAACGTGCCATCGTAAATTAAATTCTTCGCTATCATCTAACTGAATAAACTTAATTGATTACTTAATGTTTTTTGATACTTGCTATTTGAATTCTGAAGAATTAAGCCCTTTATTTTTTCGGGTGTTAAATCGCGTTTTTCAAACTGATTGCTATCACACACCATAAAATATTGGGCTCTATTTAAAGCAACACCTATCTTTTTCAGGTGTTCCCAATTTAAACGTCTAAATCGTCTGGCATTTAAAATTTTGTATACAGATTTCATCCCTAAACCAGGAATTCTGGCGAGCATACGCTTATCTGCAGTATTCACATCCACAGGAAATTCATGTAAATTTCGTAGTGCCCAACTCAGTTTTGGGTCTACATCTAAATCTAAATTTTGATGTTGTTGATTTAAAATTTCACTGACATCAAAACCATAAAATCGCATGAGCCAATCGGTTTGATACAATCTATTTTCGCGAAGCATTGGCACAGCACTTCCTATTTGTGGCAAACGATTATCATAACTTATGGGCACGTAACCCGAATAGTAAACACGTTTTAAATTATAATTTTTATAAAAATGATTTGAGGTCTGCATAATCTGAAAATCATTTTCGCCACTAGCACCAATTATCATTTGCGTGCTTTGACCTGCTGGTGCAAATTTTGGTGTGGTTTTAATAATCTTCTTTTCGGCTTTATACTGAATAATTTCATTTTTAACCTTAACCATCGGCTTTATAAAATCTTCACGATTTTTATCTGGTGCTAATTTTTTGAGTCCAGCTTCGGTAGGGATTTCAATATTCACACTCAATCGGTCTGCGTATAATCCTGCTTCGCGCATTAATTCATCTGAAGCACCAGGAATGGATTTTAAATGAATGTATCCGTTGAAGTTTTCTTCCAAACGCAGTTTCTTTGCCACAGCAACTAAGCGTTCCATGGTATAATCTGCACTTTTAAAAATGCCAGAACTGAGAAATAAGCCTTCGATATAATTTCTACGATAGAAATTAATAGTTAAATCCACCACTTCTTGCACTTTGAAAGCAGCACGTTTAATATCATTACTTTTTCGAGTGACGCAATATGCACAATCGAAAATGCAATAATTGGTTAATAATATTTTGAGTAACGACACACAACGACCATCTTCGGTATACGAATGGCAAATGCCCATGCCTGTGGCATCGCCTAAACCTTTGTTAGTATTGGCGCGTTTACTTCCACTAGATGAGCACGATACATCATATTTTGCGGCATCTGCGAGTATTTTTAATTTTTCTTGGGTACGTTGAAAAGACAATTCTTTTTCCTCCTTTTTCTTTAAAATTTTTTGAATCACAAAAAAATACTACATATAAAAGCTACAAACTACTACAATTTGTAGTAAAATAAAATTAACTGTGATTGTGTCTTAATCCTATGAAATGCGTTAAGATTTCTACGATAACCTTTAATCAGAAAAAACAGCAATCCTTACATTGAAGTATTATGAAAACATTCATGATTATAATAGTAATACTAAGTAAACAATATATGAGTGCACAGCACAAAATACCTGAAGACATTAGAACGAACGTAGAAACGGCTCTAGCCTATTATCCGCAATTAGACAATATTAATATAGAATTTAGATTTAAAAAGAATATTAAAAAATCGACAATGCAAGCACGACCAACATTTGGCAGCTTTTTTAAATCTAAAAAGAACAGAAACTACGTTATTCTTATCAGTGAGAAATTTAAAATTGCAGATAAAGAATTTTTAACCCGTCACATACCAGACGATATTTTTATTGGTTGGATTGGACACGAATTGGGTCATATTATGGACTACCAAGATAGAACTAAAGGAAATCTTATTTGGTTTGGAATTAAGTATTTGTTTTCTGAGAATTCTATTATTGAAGCCGAACGTTGTGCTGATAGTTTTGCCGTTGCACAAGGTATGGAAGACTATATTTTAAAAACGAAAGACTTCATTTTAAACCACGCTGACATTACGCAATCGTATAAAGATAGAATTATAAAATATTACCTATCGCCTGAAGAAATTATGGAATTAGTAGCACATAGAGATGCAGAACAAACATTAATTAAAGATTGATAAATCACAACCATTTAAAATTTAAAAACAAAAAGCTATTACTTTCATAATAGCTTTTTTAATGTCTTATTGAGAAGGAATCTACTAAGATTCTTTAATAAACGCTTCCCAATCTGCAAACTTCTCTTCGCCCATAACGCGTTCCATTTTTACTTGTCCACCTTTTTTCTTGTTTCTTTCATTCCAATCATAGAATCGTTCTGGCGAAATGACTTTCACTTTGACGCCATGTAAGGCTTTACTTCGTGCTACCTTATAATTTTTGTTTGCGTTTTTTAAACTTTCATCTAAAGCCTTGGCAATTTCAGAATTATCAACACCTTCTACATCCGAACCTAAATACCAATAATGATAAAACTCATCATCATCGCCTCGTTTCGCACAAATGGTGTATTCTGAAATGGTGGTATCAAATTTTTCTTCCAATTCGCGCATCGCTGCATCCATCTTATTCACTGATAATTGGGAACCAACAGTGTTTAGAAAGAATTTTGTCCGACCTGTAATCTTAATTTCGGCACGTTTAACATCTGTAAATTCTATAGTATCTCCAATTAAATAACGCCAAGCACCACTTACTGTACTGATGATGAGCACATAATCTTGGTCAGTTTCAACCTCTCTCAAAGTTAAAGCAGGTGCTTCATCAGTAAGTGAACCATCTTGGTTAATGTATTCGGGTTTAAAAGGCACAAATTCAAAATAGATGCCATTATCTGTATTCAGTTGCATGGCATCTGTTTCTGGTCGCACTTGCGTGGCAATATAGCCTTCCGAAGCTAAATAGGTATCAATAACGGTTACTGGTTTGCCTAATAACGCTTTAAAACTTTTCTCATAGGGTGCAAAAGCGACACCTCCAGATGTATAGACTTGCAGGTTTGGCCAAATCTCGTGAATATGGTTTAAATTATGATATTCAATTACTTTTTGAAGCATCAATTCTATCCAAGAAGGAATGCCACTTAATGCACCAATATCCCAATCTTTTGCGCGTTCTGCAATACGTTGCACACGGTCGTCCCAATCATCAATCTGCGAAATTTCTTCGCCAGGTTTATAATATCCTCTAAACCAGGACGGAATATTACTTGCGCTAATACCGCTAATTTCGCCTTCTTTATGATTGTCTTTTACAATTAAATCTGTAGAACTGCCAAGCATCATAATTTCCTTTTCAAAGAAATCTGCAGGTAAGTCAAAATTATTGAGTGCAAACACCTGTTTAATTCCTGCACCTCTAATCGCTTCAATCATATCATCGGTAACAGGTATTCGTTTACTAGTTTTTCCAGTTGTACCAGAACTCAATGCAAAATACGATGGATTTCCTGGCCAAGTGACATCAGTTTCGCCATTGTGAAGTTTGTGCCACCATTCGTCATTTATCTTATTGTAATCGTAATAAGGTACTTGCGCTGCAAATGATTTTTGAGGGTTTTCACTTTCGAGAATAGCTTCAAAATTAAAATGAGCACCAAATTGGGTGTGTTTTGCCCTTTCAAGCAATTCCTTAAGTACGTTTTCTTGTGCTTCTTCGTGAATAATTTCAGAAGTAAACGTGTCTTTCAGCTCAATGACACCTTTTATAATATTTCCTAATATAGCCATAATGTGTTTTTAAAGTTTTTAATTACGCTGCGATTTTTCTACATGCTTCTGCACATTTTCTGCAGGTTTCAACACATGTCTTGCAATGTACATGCTCGTGCTCGCCACAATGGTCTGCACAATACTCGCAAATTTCGGCACACAATAATGCGTACTGTTTAACAAATACGCTATCTGAAGTCATTACCTTTATGAGCATACCGCAAGCATCTGCACATTGAATACAACATTTAGGGCAATCGTTAAAACTTTCTTTGCCTGCCATTTCAGAAAAACAGATTCTACAATCTATAATACATTCTAAATTAGCTTCAATAACGTCTTTATATACAGTCTTCATAATAAATGATTTTAATTATTAATTTCCACTAAGGTCTTCAATATTTAAAGAAGGTTGTATTGCAATTGCTAAAAGGTTTAACGCATATCAAAAAATAGAATTTAAAAGCCATAAAAGCATTATTTAGAGTAAACTTAATTGCATTTGAGTTAAACGGTAATTCCATTTTAAAGCATATTTATTCCGAACTTAAAAACGAAAGAATTATGAAAGAGTGGTTTAAATTTTCAACAGATGGTTTTCTTGCCATTATATTAACGACGATTGGTATTTATGTGGCATTAGTCATTTTAACACGAATTAGCGGTAAACGAAGTTTTTCTAAAATGTCGAGTTTCGATTTTGCCATGACAGTAGCCATTGGTTCCGTAATGGCAACCGTTATAATTTCTAAATCAGTGTCCTTGCAATATGGCATTAGCGCGTTGGCGATTATATATGTTATACAGATGTTAGTGGCTGCAGCCAGAAGAACAAAATTTGTGCAAGACATAGTAGATAACCAACCAACATTATTAATGAAGGATGGTAAATTATTAGAAACTAATTTAAAGAAATGTAAAGTGACAGAATCTGACATAAAAGCCAAGCTAAGAGAAGCCAATGTGATACAATTATCTGAGGTTAAGGCTGTCGTTTTTGAGTCTACAGGCGACATTTCCGTTTTACATGGCACAAGCGATAAATCTATTGACGAATGGATTATGGATTTTTAGACTAAAGCTTAAAAATTTGTTTAATTTTGCTTTCAAATAATGAAAAATTAAGAAATCTGTATTTATTATGAAAGACACTGCATTATCTTCTACACACCAAGCACTTGGTGCAAAAATGGTTCCTTTTGCTGGTTATAATATGCCAGTTCAATATGAAGGTGTAAACGCTGAACATGAAACGGTTAGAAAAGCCGTTGGTGTTTTTGATGTCTCTCATATGGGCGAATTTTTAATTGAAGGTCCAAATGCTTTAGCTTTAATACAAAAAGTATCGAGTAACGACGCATCTAAATTAGAAGTTGGAAAAGCACAATACAGTTGTTTACCAAATGATGATGGTGGCATTGTGGATGATTTAATAATTTACAAGATTAAAGATGATACCTATTTATTAGTAGTTAACGCGAGCAATATTGAAAAAGACTGGAACTGGATTTCGTCTAAAAACGATGTTGGTGCTGACATGAAAGATTTAAGCGAAGACTATTCTTTACTTGCCATTCAAGGACCAAAAGCCATTGAAGCGATGCAGTCTTTATCTAGCCACGATTTAGCAGATATAAAATTCTACAACTTTATAGTTGGCGATTTTGCAGGCATTGAGCATGTTATTATTTCGGCAACGGGTTACACAGGAAGTGGTGGATTTGAAATTTATTGCAAAAATTCTGAAGTAAAACAAATTTGGGATAAAGTATTAGAAGCTGGTGCAGATTTCGGAATTAAACCTATTGGTTTAGCTGCAAGAGATACCTTGCGTTTAGAAATGGGTTATTGTTTGTATGGTAATGATATAGATGACACCACGTCGCCAATTGAAGCCGGTTTAGGTTGGGTTTGTAAATTTAATAAAGACTTTACAAATAGCGAGGCTTTAAAAGCTGAAAAAGAGCATACACCAGAACGTAAATTGGTCGCTTTTAAATTAGACGAACGCGGTATTCCTCGCCATGGTTACGATATTGTAGATGGTAGTGGAAAAACTATTGGTACTGTAACTTCTGGCACCATGAGTCCTAGTTTAGGCATTGGTATTGGTTTGGGTTATGTGCCTAAAGTCTTTTCTAAAGTAGATAGCAAAATACATATCCAAGTCCGTAAAAAAGCTATTCCTGCAACGGTTGTTAAATTACCGTTTTTTAAAGGTTAATAGATAGAATGTCGATTGATTAATGAAGAAGGAAACAGCGCAAAAACATCGTATTCTCATATTAGGTGCAAGTGGCTATATTGGTAATGCCGTTTACAAAGAACTGGGTCCTTATTTTAGAACCTTTGGCACTTACAGAATTCCGAAAAAGGAATTTGAAAAGAACAAACAATTCTTTCACTACAATGTAGAAGAAGACGATGTTTACGAAATTCTTGAAGCTACAAAACCTTCTATAATTATCTCTGCGCTTCGCGGAAATTTTAACGCACAAGTTATTGCACATCAACATATTGCAGAATATGTTTTAAAGCATAAGTGTAAACTTATATTTTTGTCTTCTGCTAATGTTTTTGATGCGTATAGTCAGTATCCTAGCTACGAATTAGACAAAACATTAAGCCATAGTGTTTACGGACATTTTAAAATAAAGATTGAAAATTTATTATTACGAATGCCCAAAAAGCAAGTCGCCATAATTAGACTTCCTATGGTATTTGGTCCTGCTTCGCCACGATTAGACGAACTGAAACAAGCTATAAAAGACAAGGAAGCTGTAGAAGTGTTTCCTAATCTTATAATGAACGTTATGTTAGACAAAAAATTGACACAACAAATTCATTATATCATCAACAGAAATAAACATGGTGTTTTTCATCTTGGTAGTACAGATTTAGTACATCATGACGATTTTATAAAAGAAATACTAAAACTCATTACAGACAAAAAAGTAGTTACTAAACAAGTATTTACTACTAATGAGGACCGTTATCTAGCGGTTTTACCAAAATTCAATCTTTTACCTAAACACCTTCAAATTACAAGCGACACGGTTCTTGAAGAATTAAAAAAGTGATTTTAAAATAAAGACTGTGATTTTTTGTAGTGATTATAAATTTTATAGTAATTTTAATAAAAACATAGGGTATGAAATTAGACGACGATACTATAGAAAAGAAATTATTACACCTTCCGGAATGGGATTATCACGACAATGCCATTCACACAGAATATGAATTTGATAATTTTAAAGATTGCTTCAGTGCTATGAGTCGAATTGCCTTTGAATGCGAAGCCTTAAACCATCATCCAAATTGGAGCAACACCTATAATATTCTGAAAATCTCACTATCCACACATGATGCAGACGGCGTAACCATAAAAGATTTTAAACTTGCCGAAGCTATTGAAGCTATTGTTGAGGAAGAGGAATAACATTAAATTATATTTACCTTTAATGTTACTTTAAGATTTTCAATATTTTCTTAAATTTGTTTTGCCTTTCAATTGGCAATTTTTTACTTAATAATTTATAACTATTTTTTACTATGGGAAGAGCTTTCGAATTTAGAAAAGCAAGAAAAATGAAACGTTGGTCTGCCATGAGCAAAGCCTTTACACGTATAGGTAAAGACATTGTAATGGCTGTGAAAGAAGGCGGTCCTGATCCTGGTAGTAATGCACGTTTAAGAGCTGTTATGCAAAATGCTAAGTCGGTAAATATGCCGAAAGCCAATGTAGAACGTGCCATTAAAAAAGCAAGTGAAAAAGGTCAAGGCGATTATAAAATTGTACTATTTGAAGGTTATGCACAACACGGTATTGCTGTTTTAGTTGAAACAGCCACTGACAATAACACACGTACCGTAGCCAATGTAAGGTCTTATTTTAATAAAACAGATGGTAGCTTAGGGACTTCGGGCTCGGTTGTTTTTATGTTTGACCATACTTGTAATTTTAAAATTGAAGACAAAGATTTTGATTTAGAAGAATTAGAATTGGAATTGATTGACTTTGGTGTGGATGAAATTTTTGCAGATACTGATGAAGATGAAAATGGCGAAGAGCAAAAATGTGTTATGATTTATGCACCTTTTGAAAGTTTTGGAGATATTCAATCTTACTTAGAAGCTAATGATATAGAGATTATTTCTTCTGGATTTGACCGTATACCACAAGTCACTAAAAAGATTACACCAGAGCAAGCTGAAGATGTTGAAAAGCTTTTAGAAAAATTAGAAGAGGATGATGACGTGCAAAACGTATATCATACTATGGAAGAAAGTGCAGAATAAAACAATTGCATTTGTTAAACTTAAAAGAGGGCTTCTGCTCTCTTTTTTTTGTTTTTATAGTAAATCTGACGCGTTTTTTTTGAATTAGATTAAACAAAACTAAAGATTCATTTTTGCTACCTTAGTCCGCGAGCAAATGATATTATATAAATACGATAACAAACTTCTATAATGAAAATCAAACTTCTAAAATCGAATATTCAACTTGAAAACGACAGAGTTTTACTTATACCTTTTGATAATAAAAGAAACGAAGAACTCAAAGATATAATCTTCGATAAAGATATTTGGGAGTTTATGGGAATGAGTATAAACAATGAACAAGGGCTTAAAAACTATATTTCAAAAACAATTAAGGATAAAAACAACCGACTTTGTTATCCTTTTCTAATTATAGATAAGGAAACTAATAAAGTTGCTGGTTGTACAAGATATGGTAATGTAAATTCCGCAAGTAAAAAATGTGAAATCGGCTGGACGTGGTATGGAACAGAATTCCAAGGTACCGGTTTAAACAAAGCGTGTAAATTCGAATTATTAAAATTTGGTTTTGAAACTATTGGATTTAGAAGAATACAATTTAGTACAGACCAAGATAACTTAAGGTCTCAAAAAGCTATAGAAAATCTTGGCGCACAGAAAGAAGGTGTTTTTAGAAATAACTATGTTGCTTCAAACGGAAAAAGTAGAAATGATGTTTATTATAGCATCATCAAAGAAGAATGGAAATCATTGAAAGAGGAAAATTTTTCAGAATTTATAGTGTACTAATTTTCAAATTCAGACATAATTAAAGAAAACATAAACCATTTTATGATACTCGTTTAAAACGCTGAAACATCAAAATTATTAAAACTTACATTAGAGGGCTTCTGCCCTCTTTTTTTGTCCTATTTTAAAATTAACTTCACTTGCTTATTCTATTCCAATTTTACCTCGTATTTTTATAATTCTAAGTTAATTAAGAGTTTATAATCTATATTTTAAACGCATTAACTAATTACATAAATAATTCGCATCAAAGCTTCTATTTTATAATAATGATATAACATGAGTGTATTAGAAAAATTTCAACTTAACGGAAAAACCGCATTAGTCACTGGTTGTAAAAGAGGTATTGGAAAAGCGATGGCTATTGCACTTGCAGATGCAGGTGCTGATATAATTGGAGTTAGCGCTACTTTAGAAAAATCAGGAAGTGAAGTAGAAAAAGAAATCACAAAACTCGGCAGAAAATTTACAGCGTATACTTGTGATTTTAGCGACCGAAAAGCACTCTACGCGTTCATTAAAGCACTAAAAACAGATATTCCTATTATAGATATTTTAGTAAACAATGCAGGCACTATAAAACGCGCTCCTGCAGCAGAGCACAGCGATGAACTTTGGGACCACGTAGTTGAAGTCAACCAAACAGCACAATTTATTCTTACAAGAGAAATAGGAAAAGACATGATTGCGAGACAAGCTGGTAAAATTGTGTTCACTGCTTCGCTATTAACGTTTCAAGGCGGAATTACGGTTCCTGGTTATGCAGCAAGCAAAGGTGCTATTGGCCAAATGACTATGGCGTTCTCTAACGAATGGGCTTCAAAAGGCATAAATGTTAATGCTATTGCTCCTGGCTATATAAGTACAGATAATACAGAGGCGTTGAGAAAAGACCTAGACCGTTCAGAATCTATTCTCTCTAGAATTCCTGCAGAACGTTGGGGAAAACCTGAAGATTTCGCAGGACCAATAGTGTTTCTATGCTCAGAAGCTTCAAGTTACATGAATGGTAGTATCCTAACTGTAGATGGTGGTTGGATGGGACGATGACAGCACTCAAAACAAGATAAATCTCTACAAATTATATCTAATAAACTAAATAATGAAATACAATCTAATAATAGCCTTAACAACGCTTTTACTGTTTTCTTGCAACGATAAAAACAAAGTTGACGACGAGGTTTTAATCAAAAATATAGCAGAACTTCAAAACGCTATATCACAAGCTGAACCAGGAAGCACAATCATTTTAGCTAATGGTATTTGGAAAGATACCCAAATAAAATTCTATGGCTTAGGTACTGAAGAAGCACCAATTACGCTAAAAGCTGAAACGCCAGGCGAAGTATTTATTGAAGGCCAATCATTTTTGCATTTAGGTGGTACATATCTTAATGTTGAAGGTTTATATTTTAGAAATGGCTATTCTCCCGAAAGTTCTATCATCAAATACATGATTAGTAAGGATAGTATTGCCAACCACACTAGAGTTACAAATACAGTGATTGAAGGGTTTACAAAACCAAACCGTTCTACAAACGACCGTTGGGTAGAGTTTTATGGTAAACACAATCAATTAGACCATTGTTATATTTCTGGAAAATCTAATGATGGCGAAACGATTAGAGTCTTTTTTACAGGTAATGAACATATAAATAACCATCATCAAATAGTGAATAATTATTTTGGCCCACGACCAAGGAAAGGTGGTCCAAGAGCAGAAACCATAAGGGTTGGCGATAGTAAAACAAGATTAACACCTGGTTACGTTAACGTCTCTAACAATTATTTTGATGCTTGTAATGGCGAAGTTGAAATCATTTCAGATAAAACAAATTACAATGCATTTACTAACAATATTTTCTATAAATGCGAAGGCTCATTAGTGCTAAGGCATAGCAATTATGCCAATGTAGATGCTAACATTTTTATTGGTGGCGACGATTCGGATTTTTACGGAGGAATAAGAGCTGTAAATACAGGTCATTGGATTACCAACAACTATTTCTACAAAATAAGAGGCGAACAATTTAGAAGTCCTCTTGCCATAATGAATGGCATTCCTATGACGCCTTTAAATCGCTACAAACAGGTCGCAGATGTGGTTGTAGCTTATAATACTTGGGTAGATTGTAAATCGCCATTTCAAATTGGAGTTGGTCAAAATTTAGCAAGTGCAGATGTTTTACCAAAAAGTGAAATTCGTTCGGCACCTCCTATCAGAACAACTATTGCCAATAACCTTATTTACAATACAAAATCAGATTCGGCACCTTTGGTCAATCATGATGACATGAGCGGAATTCTATTTAAAAACAATGTTTTAGATAATAATGCTAGTGTTTATTCAGAATTTGATGTGTTTCAAAATGAAACCATTAAAATGAAGAAAATCAATGATTGGTTATATGCACCTGAAACTCCCAATAACCAAGCTTTAGATAGCGTATTCAATGGTTATGACTTTGTAAGAATAAAAAACGACTTATTTGGCTCATCTCGAAGCGATAACAGTAAAGTTGGAGCAATTAATCAATTAACGGCTGCTGAAAACTTCAAAATAGATAAAAGTCTATATGGACCAGATTGGTTTTCAACCGAAAAAGAAATTTCAAAACCTAATATTCATAGGGCATCATCAAAATCAGGCGAGCTTTCAAAATTAATTCTTCAAGCACAATCAGGCGATATTATTGAGCTCACTGATACTGAATATTCAGTGAATACATCTCTTAAAATTGATAAGGAGATAACGCTTCGAGCTAATGGAGAAAATAGTGTTGAAATTATTTATAAAGGAAAAGAACAAACTCCTTTGTTTGAAATGAATCCTAAAGGGAATCTTAAGCTTCAAAATATTAGTATAAAAGGACAAGGCAATCAACTCGCATTTGCGCCTCTCTCTGAAAATATGGCTTCAGCATACTATCTACTTATCGACGATTGTATTATTGACAATTTCAACTTCATCTTAAAAGCTTCAAAAGGGTCTTTTGCAGATAGTATCAACTTCAACAAAACCATTATTAAAAACAGTAAAAACGGCTTTGTATTAGCTGCTGATGAAAAAGGCGATTATAATGCAGAAATGGTTACTTTCAACAATTGTGAATTCAATAATATCAGCCAAAATCTGATTCATTTTTACAGAGGTGGTTATGATGAATCTACTATTGGTGGTGTTTTAACGCTTTCTAATAACCTATTTACAAATTGTGGTAAAACAGAAAAATCTGAGTTGTTGATTAAAACACCAGGTATTATCAATGTTCATATTTCTGATAATACATTTAAGGATAATCCTGTAAAACTTGTCGCTTTACTTTGGGGCGAAAAGAATAATCATCATAAAAATAATACGGTCATTAATTCTGGAGATATTAAAGTTGAAGACCAACAAAAACTAGAAATCCTGTACTAATAACCAACGACTCAATGAATACAATTAAAACAATTCTCAAAAACCTTGGTCCTGGTCTTCTATTTGCTAGTATGGCAATCGGTACATCACATCTAGTTCTTTCTACAAAAGCAGGTGCTCAATATGGCTGGATAATGGTTATTCCGATTATTTTGGCCAACCTTTTAAAATATCCATTTTTTGAATTTGGCATTAGATACACCAACGTAACGGGTAAAAGTATAATTGAAGGTTATAGTAATCGAGGAAAAGGCTATTTATGGTTGTATGCCTTTATTACATTAGCAACTAGCATTGCTAGTCCTGCCGCATTATGTTCTATTGCTGCAGGTCTTTTAATTAATATTTTAGGTATTCATGATGTTGGCATAACCACAGTGGCTTTAGGTTTGTTTCTTTTCAATAGTATCATTTTAATTATTGGAAAATATAAATTATTAGAAACCACACTGAAGTTCTTAATACCTATATTATTTGGCGCTTTATTAGTAACCACTGTACTTGTCATTAACAAAGGACAAATCTCTTCTATTGCTAATTTTAATGCTCCTGAAATCTTTAACGAAACAGGCATATTATTTTTAATTGTATTAATCGGCTGGATGCCAACAGCTGTTGAAGGCAGTAGTTGGCTGAGTCTTTGGAGCGCTGAAAAATATAAAGTTGACCACAAAAAACCACCTTTAAAAGAAGCATTGCAAGAATTTAATTTAGGTTATATAATGACGGCTGTTTTGGCGATTTTCTTTTTAATTATAGGCTGCATGACGCTTTATGGCTCTGGAACAGAATTAAGTGGAAACGCAACTATCTTTGCGGATCAAGTGATTAGTCTATTTTCTACTCATATTGGCAATTGGGCATATGTCTTTATCGCTATTTCAGCCTTTGCGACCATGTATAGCACTTGTTTAACGCAACATGATGCTATTGCAAGAGTGAGTGTAGATATTATTGGTTTATTAGTTGGCGAACACGAAAAATTTAAAGGCCGAAAATACTACGCTTCTAGTATTGTAATTATTGCTGTGATGAGCATTGTTGTTCTTTATGCACTTGGCGCCAATATGGGATTAATTTTAGCCGTAGCCACAGCAACATCCTTTGTTCTTGCTCCTATTGTTGGTTATATGAATTTAAAAAATGTTTTAAGTAATGAAGTTCCAGTTAATCAAAAACCAAAACGAGGGTTACAATTCTTAACCTACTTAGGCATACTGTTTTTATCACTTCTTTCCATTTATTATGGTTGGATTCTAATATTTTAATACATGAATTTATCTAGAAGAAAATTTATTAAAAAAGCTGGAATTACCGTTGCAGCAATGCCCTTTGCGCCTTTGTTAATAAATATGTCTAGCGGAATTGCAGATGATAAACCTTTAGATATTCATCTTTTCTCAAAACATTTACAGTTTTTAGATATTAAAGAAGCTGCTGAAGTTGCTGCCGAACTAGGCTTTAATGGACTAGACTTAACCGTTAGACCAAAAGGTCATGTTTTAACAGAAGATGTACTTACTGACTTACCAAAAGCCATTAAAGACATTAAATCTATAGGTTCTTCTTGTAAAATGATTACAACGGCAATTACTGATATTAATAATTCTTACGACTTAGATATTATAAAAACAGCTGCACAACAAGATGTGCATTACTACAGAATGAATTGGTATAAATATCATGAAGCATTAACCATGGAAGAATCCATAGCAATCTACCAAGAACAGATTAAAAACCTAGGAGAAATTAACAAACAACACAATATTATAGGCTGTTACCAAAACCATGCAGGCACAAAAGTTGGCGCATCGTACTGGGAAATAAATCAAATATTAGATAGCGTAGACTTAGATTATTTTGGTGTTCAATACGACATTCGTCATGCCATGGTAGATGGTGGATTATCTTGGGAGAATGGATTAAAACTTTTAAATGATAAAATTCAGACCATTGTTCTAAAAGATTATAAATGGGCAAAAGTTAATGGGAAATACAAAGTAATAAATGTACCCATTGGAGAAGGTATGGTAGATTTTAATAAGTACTTTAAACTATTAAAATCTTATGAATTAAATCCACCAACATCCTTACACCTAGAATATTCTTTAGGAGGTGCTGAAAAAGGACGAAGCGACATTAAAGTCGATAAAAAAGTGGTTTTTGATGCTATGAAATCAGATTTAAAAATGATTCAAAAACTTTGGAAAGAAGCTTAATAAAACGTGTGATTATGATTAAAAATTCAGAGTTTAAAATTATCTTATGCTTTAGTTTATTGTTCTTAATTTCTGCATGTAAGCAATCAAAAAACTTGTTTCAAGAGAACGTAAATGATTGGTCGTCTTATGGCGATGCTAATTGGTTATTTTCCGATAATACACTAACTGGAAATATTCAAAATGGAGAAGGTTATCTAATTACAAAACAAAACTATAGAGACTTTGAATTAAAGTTAGAATTTAAACCTGATAGTACTATAAATTCTGGCGTTTTTATACGTTGTAATAGCGAAAATATGAATCCTAAAACATGTTATGAACTTAATATTTGGGATTTACATCCTGACCAAACAAATAGAACAGGTGCTATTGTCGCTAAAGCAAATCCTTTAGCAAATGTAACCACAATTAACCAATGGAATACTTACAGAATTTTAGCTAAAGAAAGCCAACTAAAAGTTTGGATTAATGACACCCTAACAATTGATGCTATGGATAGTTTTTCGGCGACTGGTTATATTGGTTTACAAGCCAAAGGCAACGGAAAAGTAAGTTTTAGAAATATCAAAATTACCACGCTCAATTAAATTTACAACCACTTCCCTATTCTCTTAATGTATTCACAAAAAGATTAAAATTGTTTTGTATTAAGAATATTAATCGTAATATTACAATGAACAAATACAACAAACCAATGGGATTAGCTAAAACAGAAATATTTACCGATTTACAGAATGAAATAGCTGTGATATCTAAAGCCTTTGGTCATCCTGCTCGTGTCGCTATTTTACAACACTTATTTAAAATGGATACCTGTGTTTGTGGCGATTTAGTTAGCGAAATAGGATTAGCGCAACCAACCATTTCTCAACATCTAAAAGAACTAAAACTATTAGGTTTAATTAAAGGAAATGTAGAAGGTACAAGCGTTTGCTATTGTATAGACTCAGAAAATTGGACTAAAATGAAAGCAATTATATCGCAGTTTTTAGACCAAGATCTTTCAAATAAAAATTGTTGCTAAAAAAAATTTATATTCATTAATCGCATTATTGCAATAAACAAATACAATATATTATGAAACTATCAGAAATTAAAAACAAGCTAAAAGCATTAGAAACCATAGCGTTTCAATTACCAAATGGCGAATTAGTTCCAAATCACTTTCATGTTACTGAAGTTGGAAAAATCACAAAAAACTTTATCGATTGTGGAGGAACTGTTAGAAACGAAGAGGTAGTTAACTTTCAATTATGGAATGCCAATGACTACGACCATAGATTGCATCCTGAAAAATTACTATCAATCATTGAACTTTCTGAAAACGTATTAGGCATAGGAGATTTAGAAATCGAAGTAGAATACCAAGACGATACTATTGGTAAATTCGGGTTAGATTTTGATGGTAAAAACTTCTTATTAACCAACAAACAAACAGATTGTTTAGCCAAAGATAAATGCGGAATTCCTGCAGAAAAACCAAAATTACAATTTAGAGATCTAACCGAAGAACCTTGTTGTACACCAGATGGCAACTGTTGTTAACCTTTAAATAATATAAAATGATAACCACAAAATCCAACCTGTTTTCTGAAATAGAAATTGCTATACTAAGCTTAAACACAGACACCATTTCTGAAGAAAGAAAATTGATATTACAACCCTTAGTAGCATTTATTCAAGATAAGGTTACTAACAAAAAAGACGTACATATCAATTTTATTTGTACGCATAACTCACGTAGAAGTCATTTATCACAAGTTTGGGCGCAAACCTTGGCACATTACTTCAGCATACAAAATGTGTTTTGCTATTCTGGCGGAACTGAAGCTACTGCGCTTTTTCCTATGGTTGCGCAAACATTAGAGAACTCTGGATTTGAAATCAAGACCCTTTCTGAAGGTAAAAACCCAGTTTACAGTATAAAATATGATCAAAATGAGCATCCTATTATTGGTTTTTCTAAGAAATTAAATGATGACTTTAATCCAAAATCAGAATTCGCAGCTATTATGACCTGTGATTCTGCTAATGAAGCTTGTCCTTTAGTTGTTGGTGCAGAACAAAGAATTCCTATTATGTTTGAAGACCCAAAAGCCTTTGACAATACACCACAGCAAGCAGAAAAGTATAACGAAAGAAGTCTTCAAATCGCCACTGAATTATTCTATATTTTCTCTCAAATCAACACATAAGTAATGAAAAAGAAATTAAGTTTTTTAGATAGTTATTTAACGGTCTGGATTTTTGCAGCCATGGCCATTGGTGTCGGAATTGGTTATTTTTTCCCGTCATTTCCAGAAATTGTAAATTCATTTAGTAGTGGAAGCACCAATATTCCTATCGCCATCGGGTTAATTGTTATGATGTATCCACCTTTAGCGAAAGTAAATTTTGCGTTGCTACCAAAGGTTTTTCGAAATACAAAAATCTTATCGATTTCATTAATTCTCAACTGGATTATTGGCCCTGTTTTAATGTTCTTTTTAGCCATTATATTCTTGCGCGATTATCCAGAATACATGGTTGGTTTAATCTTAATAGGATTAGCACGTTGTATCGCCATGGTTTTAGTTTGGAATGATTTAGCAGAAGGCAGTAGTGAATATGGTGCAGGTTTAGTAGCCTTAAACAGTATTTTTCAAGTCTTTGCTTATAGTTTTTATGCATGGATTTTTATTACAGTACTTCCACCCTATTTTGGGTTTGAAGGTGCCATTGTAGATATTTCTGTTGCCACTATTGCAGAAAGTGTTGCTATATATTTAGGTATTCCGTTTGCTTTAGGCATTTTAAGTCGAGTAATTTTAGTCAAAATAAAAGGCGAAGCGTGGTACACTACTAAATTTATTCCAGCGGTTTCGCCATTAACTTTAATCGCATTATTATTTACAATTATCATCATGTTTTCTTTAAAAGGCGAACTTATTGTTGAAATCCCAATGGATGTTTTAATAATTGCGGTTCCTTTGTTAGTCTATTTTACCTTAATGTTTATCATTGGTTTCTTTTTCACAAAAGCCACAGGTGCAGAATACGACAAAACAACAGCTGTTGCCTTTACTGCAGCAGGAAATAATTTTGAATTAGCCATAGCCGTTGCAATTGCTGTTTTCGGTTTAAATTCCGGACAAGCATTTGCTGGTGTCATTGGACCTTTAGTAGAAGTACCAGCTTTAATTTTACTAGTTCGTGTGTCCTTTTGGTTGAAAAAGAAGTATTTTGACACACCAAAAATTGTAAGTAAATGAGAATAGCTTTTTTTTCAGATATACATGCCAATTTACCAGCTTTAGAAGCCTTTTTTAAAGATGTTGATGCGGAAAATGTAGATGCCATTTATTGTTTAGGTGATTTGGTTGGCTATAATGTTTGGCCAAATGAAGTAGTTAACGCCATCAGAGAGCGAAACATACCTACAATTATGGGAAACCATGATGAAGCCTTGTTATTACCTCTTGTGCAAGAATTAAAACCGTCAAACAAAGGCTTAACACGTGCAATGGTTTCAGATAATAATAGAAATTATCTCATTAATTTACCGAGACAATTAGTACTCAATTTTATGAGTAATAATGAATCTTTTAATTTATTAATGGTTCATGGTAGCGTAAAAGCGATTAACGATTATATGGTTGTTGATTATCCTGAAAAAGACGTTTTAGAGATGATGCAATCACAAAAAGCCGATGTGCTTTTATGTGGCCATACTCATAAACCCTTTCATCGTGTTATTAAAAGTGAAAACGGTTATAAACATGTTGTAAATATTGGTTCCGTAGGCAAACCAAAAGATGGCGATTCTAGACTTTGTTATGCTATTGTGGAATTGAACCAAAACACAATACCTTCTAATCCTAACGCTATAAAAGTCACCTTTAAACGAGCAGTATATGATATTGAGAAAGCAGCGAAAGCCGTTGAAAATAGTGAGTTTAGCAGTAGTTATGCTGAAGGATTGAGAGTGGCAAAATAAAAATTTCGCAAATAAACATAACCTTCAAGCCCTAAATAAAAATATAAACTAAAAAAGTAATGAATTGTTATTTTTGTTTGAATTAAAAACTAATGTTAGAATGAAGATTAAATTTTCTCAACTCCTTTTTTTAGTCTTTATTATTAATTCTAATGCACAACAATTAACCTTACATTCTGGTTTAGATACAGCATTAACCGAAACATCAGGCTTATTATATCTTAATAATACATTGATTTCTCATAACGATTCTGATGCTTCTAACGAGCTTTATGATGTTGATGTCAGCACAGGAAACATCACAAGAACCGTTACCATAACCAATGCAACTAACACAGATTGGGAAGATTTAGCGCATGATGATACTTACATTTATATTGGCGATTTTGGCAACTATACAGGCGAACGAACCGATTTAAAAATCTACAGAATTAGTATTGCAGATTATTTTGCCAACATATCTGTAACAGCTGATATTATTAACTTTAATTATAGCAACCAAACTGATTTTACGCCAAGTCCTTTAGCTACTAATTTTGATGCTGAAGCATTAATTCACTATAACAATAACCTTTATATTTTCAGTAAAAACTGGGTAGATGGCAACACTAATATTTATCAAGTATCTAAAACACCAGGAACGTATAGCATTGCTCCTATTGACACGATTGTAAGCCAAGGCTTAGTGTCTGGAGCAACTTATAACAGTATAACTAATTCAATTCTTATTTGTGGTTACGACCTTAATGGTGCTTTTTTAATTCAGTTAAGTGATTTTAATTCTGGTCTATTTTCTAACGGAACAATAACTAAGACCTCTGTTGAAGTGCCTCTAAATTATTCAACACAAATTGAAGGCATAACTGCTATTAATTCAACTGAATATTACATTTCTGCTGAAGAAAATAATAGTGATTTACAAGGTCTGTATCACTTGGATATACCCACTTTAAATGTTGAAGAATTTGAAGATAATAAGCTTATCATTTTCCCAAATCCGGCTCAAGATTATTTCGAAATAAATAAGGAGAATTGTATCGTTTCAATCTATAATTCAACTGGGGAAATTATATCAACTACCACAAAAAATAAGGTTGATATTTCAGGATTTGAAACAGGAATTTACTTTGTGAAAATTCACAATTATGATAAAACATCGACAATAATTAGGCAATTGATAATTCTATAGTTTCTGAAATAAGTTCAGAATGACAGCATTATAATATGCTGTTTTAAAGAATAAAATAAATTTTATAAACTTATCCTAGAATTTTGACTAACAACTCTTTAAGCAAGTCGCCTTGAGGTGTTGCATTAGATCCTACACCTTTACTTTTTACATCGAAATCTCGTAGCACTCCAATAACATAACTCACTTTTTTCATAGGGTAATTTCTAGCTGCATCTAAATATTCATTTACAAAATACGGATTCACTTTTAGAGCAGATGCCACACTTCTAGGATTTCTATCAGACATGCCATGAAGATGCAATAATTGCGAAAAGAAACCAAACAATAAAGACACAGTTACAACCATAGGATTATCCTTAGGATTGTCGGCAAAATACTTAGCGATTTTATGTGCTTTTAGCACATTGCGCTGACCAACAGCTTTACGCAATTCAAAGTTATTGTAGTCTTTACTAATTCCTATATTCTCTTCAATATGTTCTGGTGTAATTTGTGTGCCTGCTGGTAAAACAATTTTAAGCTTACTCAGTTCATTATCAATTTTACCTAAATCCGTACCCAAAAATTCAACTAGCATCTGGGCCGCTTTTGGCGAAATATTGTAATTCTGGCCAGCGAGTACGCGTCTAATCCAATCCGCAACTTGGTTTTCGTACATTTTTTTACTTTCAAAAACAACACCAACCTTCTTAATGGCTTTATACAACGCTTTACGTTTATCTAACTTTTTATACTTATAATTAAGCACTAAAACTGTTGAAGGTTGTGGATTTGTAGCATATTGCGCTAATTTCTCAATAGTTCTGCTTAAATCTTGGGCTTCTTTTACAATCACTACTTGACGCTCAGCCATCATTGGATAACGCTTAGCATTGCTCACAATATCATCTATGGTAATATCTCTACCGTAAAGCACCATTTGATTAAACCCTTTTTCGGCTTCATCTAACACGTTGTCTTCAATATAATCTGAAACCTTATCAATATAATAAGCTTCTTCACCCATTAAGAAATAAATAGGTTTAAGGTCGCCTTTTTTTATAGCAGATACAAGTTGTTTTACGTCGTCCAAAAGTTTAAAAATTCCAAGTTTATAGTTTGTTCTTTGGATATTGCTTGTATGTCCTTAAATTTGAACCAAATCAGTAATTTTAGTGTTTCAAGAACTCAACTTTCCAAAGTTTGAATACCGTTTCAAAAGTACAGAAAATAAAGTTTCTATTTTTGATGTCATTCGTAAAAAATTCATCATTCTTCAACCTGAAGAATGGGTAAGACAGCATTGTGTTCACTATTTAATTAATGATAAAAACTACCCAAAATCACTGATTAACGTTGAAAAAGAACTCACTATTAATGGTTTAAAAAAACGCTATGATATTGTTATTTTTAATCCTGATGGCAGTATTTTTTTAATTGTAGAATGCAAATCGCACAGTATAAAGATTGACCAAACTACCTTTGACCAAATTGCGCGTTATAACCTTGTTTTAAATGCCACGTATTTAATGGTAACTAACGGTTTAAATCATTATTATTGTGAAATGGATATGGAACAAGAACGCTATTCGTTTTTAAAAGATATTCCAGATTATAAATCTCTATAAATGCTTCAAACAAAAGACTTAGCGGTTGTTATTTTAAACTGGAATGGAAAAGCATTGTTAGAGCAGTTTCTACCTTCCGTTATAAAGTATTCTAATGATGCTGTGATTTATGTAGCTGATAATGCATCAACAGATGACTCCGTTGAATTTATTGCAAAAACATTTCCAATGGTTAAGGTTATAAAAAACACAGAAAATGGAGGTTATGCTAAAGGTTACAACGAGGCTTTACAACATGTTGAAGAACCACTACTCTGCTTACTAAATAGTGATATTGAAGTTACTAAAAATTGGCTTCAACCTATCGTTTCAGAATTTAGTGCCAATGAGAATACAGCCATTATTCAACCTAAAATATTAGATTTTAAAAACAAATCACTATTTGAATATGCAGGAGCTGCAGGCGGATTTATTGATAAATATGGCTATCCTTATTGTCGTGGTCGAATTTTTGACACTATAGAACAAGACAACGGACAATACAACGACACAAGAGATATATTTTGGGCTTCTGGTGCATGTTTATTTATAAGAAAATCTGTATTTAGAACATTAAAAGGTTTTGATGAATCTTATTTTGCTCATATGGAAGAAATAGATTTGTGTTGGCGCGCTTTTAACGCCAATTACACTATTAAATATGTTGGTACTTCAACCGTTAATCATGTTGGTGGTGCGACATTGAGTAATACAAATCCTAGGAAAACCTATCTTAATTTTAGAAATAGCTTATTTACTTTATTAAAAAATACGGACTCTAAAGTTTTTGTACGCATTGTTGCACGTATGCTTTTAGATGGTGTAGCAGGTGTTAGATTTTTATTTCAGCTGAAACCAGCATTTTTCTTAGCCATTCTTAAAGCTCATTTTTCTTTTTATTCTAATTTACCACGGTTAATAAAACAACGAAATCTATTATCTCAAAGGGCTAATTACTACGAAAGCAACTCCATTGTTTGGTCGTATTTTATAAAAAATAGGAGAACCTTTTAATTGTTTATAAAACTGTTAAAGTTTTTGTTAATCCGTGTTCAGCCGTCTATTCTTTTACATAATTTTGTTATGTTAAAACTAAAATTTTAAACTATAATTAAATTATGAAAAAACTAATGTTATTAAGTGCGTGTTCAATGTTGTTTTTGGCGTCTTGTGTGTCTAAAAAAGAGCATGTTGCATTGCAAGAAAAATATCAAGAAACTCAAGATTTATTAAATACGGCAACTGTAAAATTAAATAGTTGTTTATCTGATGTTGCTGCGGCCAATGCGAGAGTAGAAACAATGAAAGATCAATTGGCCGATTTAAGAAAGTCTAATCAGGATTTAATTGACACAAAAGGAAACTTAACAACTTTAACACAAAAAGGTGCTGAGAATCTTGAAAAGTCTCTAGAAAGTTTAAAAGAACGTGATTTAAAAATCACAAGATTACAAGATGCCTTAACAAAGAAAGACAGCGTAACTCTAGCCGTTGTAACGAGTCTTAAAAAGGCCGTTGGTATTAGTGATCCTGATATAGAAATCAATGTTGAAAAAGGTGTTGTATTCATCTCTATTGCTGATAAGTTATTATTTCAGAGTGGTAGTTACAACGTAACAACTCGAGCTAATGAAATATTAGGTAAAGTTGCTAAGGTTATAAATAGCAAACCAGATTTTGAAGCTATGGTAGAATCTCATACTGATAATGTACCATATAACAAACCACCATTAATTGACAACTGGGATTTAAGTGTAAAACGTGCTACATCAATTGTAAGAGTTTTAGAAAGCTTAGGTGTTAACTCTCAACAATTAATTGCTTCTGGTCGTAGTTCTTACGTTCCTTTAGTAGAAAATGATACTGCTGAAAACAGAGCGAAAAACAGACGTACTCGTATTGTGGTACTACCAAAAATTGACCAATTCTACGAAATGGTTGAATCTGAAATGAAAAACTTATCTGAAGGTAACTAGTATCTTAAGATTAATAATATAAGAAAACCCAATGCATTTGCATTGGGTTTTTTAATTCTAAGTAAATTGTAAAATTTATTCTTTTCTTTTGAAAAGAATTATTACAATAACTACTTCGCTTCTAAGACTAATTTAGCCGCTTTTTTACGCTGTATTTTTCTATTATTAGTTTCAGGAAACTTATCAATAGTATATATTTTTTTAGGCACTTCAAATTTCTCTAAGTTCTTAAGTTCCTTAATAACCTTAAGAATATCCTCTACTGAATCTTTAGGTTGCTCTACAATAAGAATCAATTTTTCTCCTAAAGTCGCATCTTCCTCTCCTACTAGAATAAAACGTTCTTCAATTACAGGTTGAATTTTATCTTCTATCTGCTCAGGAAATAACTTTACACCGCCTGAATTAATCACATTATCAAAGCGACCGAGAAGTTTAAAACTTTGATCTGATTTTAATTCTACAATGTCATTTGTTACCAAAGTTTCCTTTACCAATTTAGGCGCATGAATTACCAAACAACCTCTATCGTCTTGCTCAAATTTTATATTCTGTAGCGCTGTAAAATAGGGCTCTTTTTTTCCATTCTTAGATTCTAAAGAACGTACAGCAACATGTGTTACCGTTTCTGTCATTCCATACGTTTCATAAAACCTAGGTTTACAATCTTTAATCTTCTCAATTAACGGTTTTGTCACCTTAGATCCACCAACAATAATATTTTTAATATTATCTATATACTTTATAGTATGCTTCAATTGTAAAGGAATCATTGCGCAGAAATCGTACGTTTTCTCAAAATCAAAAACTGGCTGTGCCGCAGGCTCTACAAAATCAATCTCTAAACCTAAAACCAAAGCACGTACAAACATCATTTTACCTGCAATAAAATGACTTGGCAAACAATGTAACGCTTTATCTCCTGGTTCTAAACCAAAGAAGTTCCCTGTTGCAATGGCAGAATTAACCATGGCTTGTTTTTTTAGTTTAATCTGTTTTGGGTAACCTGTAGATCCAGATGTTGTTACTACTAAAAAGTCCTTATTATTTAACCAATCAATTAAAAAATCGCCTGTTACTTTCTCATAAGGTTTACCTTCTTTTATAAGACTGTAAGCCACTTCTTTTAATTCTTCATGACTAAAATGGAGTCCGTTAAATTTAAAACGGTTATGTACTTTATTGTAAGTTGGTGTCATCTTTAATAAGTTTAAGGTTAAAGTTCAATACTTAGGTTATTCAATAATTTTATAATCTTCTTTCGGTGGCTTAGTGACTTTTCCAAATAATTTATCCTTCCAGTTTTTCCAGCCATATTTTTTTGATAGAATTAGCAGAAATAATGGATAAACAACTAAGACTGGTAAAATAATTTCGAAAACTGATCCTAATTCTGGTTCGGACATATCTTTAAAAAGAGCATCTGTTTGTAAAGCTGTCCAATCTGCTGTTACTAATAAGGATGCAATAAGGTTGTTTCCTAAATGAAATCCTAAAGCCAATTCTAATCCTTCATCCATTAACGTCATGATACCTAATAACAATCCTGTACCAACATAAAAAATCATCATTTGCCAAAATCCTATGGCTCCAACCTCAGGATTTGCACTGTGCGCTAAACCAAATAGAATAGATGTAAAAAGTAACGGAAACCATTTGTTCTTAACCATAACACCAATATGTTGCATTAAGTAACCTCTAAATAAATACTCTTCTAAGCCAATTTGAAATGGAAATAAAATGATACTAATTATGAATAAAATCGCAAATTTCACTGGCTTAAACTGAAATACAATCTCTGATGAATCAATATAATACATGACAAAAAATGAAACGACCGTATATATTGTAATTAGTAAAAATGAAAATATAATACGCTTAAAATCGACCTTAGGTCTTGTTGTTGTTAAGGACAATAAACTTCTTTGATGTACAAATTTTACTAAAACAAATAAAAGACCTAATAAAAAAGCAAAAGGAATTAAGTTAATTGCCAAGGTAACATTAGCAGGTAATCCCCATTTTTCCATAGACTCCATTGCAGCAGCTAAATCACTTGGATCTGATACTAAATAGAAAATAAAATTTGCTATAAAAATACCTGCAACTAAAAATGTAGTTAGCAAAAACATCCATAGATCGCGATGACCTTTATAAGCTTGTTGTATAAAATTCATGTTTATAAATTAAAATTCCAATTTTGTTTTTTATTGTAGTGCAAATTACCATTTTTTACCATCAATGGCGAAGAAAAATTGTTTGTAAATAAACTGCCAGTTCCTAGCCCTTGAGGCATTTTACTATTTAAAGTATACGTCCATTGTGAGATGGCATTTAGACCAACATTACTTTCTAATGCACTTGTTATCCACCAATCTATATTTAAATTTTCAGCTAAGTCTATCCACGCTTTACTGCCTGAAAATCCACCAACTAAACTCGGTTTTAGAATTATATATTGTGGCTTTATAGTCTGCAATACATTTTGCTTTTCCTCTTTTTGAAAAACACCTATTAATTCTTCATCTAAAGCAATTGGCAAAGGCGTGTCTTCACAAAGTTTTGCCATAACCTCAAACTGCTTAGGTTTTATGGGTTGCTCAATAGAATGTAATTTGTATTCTGAAAGCTGTTTTAGTTTCTCTAAAGCATCATTTGGTAAAAAAGCGCCATTGGCATCTACTCGCAATTCTATGTCGTTAACAGAAAACTCTTTTCTTATTGATTTTAAAATATTTAATTCCGTTTGAAAATCTATTGCGCCAATTTTTAACTTTATACAATCAAAACCAACTGCAATCTTTTCTTTAATTTGAGTGCGCATATAATCCTCACTTCCCATCCATACCAAACCATTAATAGGAATAGCGTCATTACCTCTTGTAAATTCTGATGGAAACAGATTAAATTGATCAGTACTTTCTAAAGATTTAAAAGCAGTTTCTAGACCAAATTGAATACTTGGGAATTCGATAAGCTCACTTAAAAGCATATCTAATCCTAAATGAATATTATCACAGGTCCATTTTAGTTTGGTTTCGTAATCTGGTCTATCATCAATAGATAAACCTCTTAAAATGCCACACTCGCCTACGCCTGTTTTACCGTTTTGTTCTATAACAATAAACCACGTTTCTTTGGTAGTCATTACACCTCTCGATGTTCCGCTTGGTCGTTTAAACTCTAAATTATATTTGTGATAGGTTGCTTTCATATGTACAACCAAAAATAGGCAATAATAGGGATATGAATTATCAATTTAACTGAAATTCTTAGAGTTCAATTGAGGTTTATTTTTAATACTAAGAATCCACATGATGCTTCTATCGTCGCTTCTTACGAGACTTATGTTTGCGTTTTCTACGAGAACCACTAGAAGAATTTGATTTTGTAGCTGGTACAGCATCATCAAATGTGTTTTTAACAGCTTTAAGATTCACGCTTTTCCAACCTTTACTTTCTTGTTCTGGTACCAAAGCTTCTACTAAATCTTTTCGTCCAACTTTATTTAAGGTCTTTTTAATCCAGTCTCTGTTTTCCTTTTTATACCAAAAGAAGAAACGATGTTGGTCATCTTTCTCTTTTTTAGATTTAGGCGTCTTGGTTGGCTTCAAAGTATATGGATGATAACCACTATAATAAATTACAGTAGCAACCGTCATTGGTGTTGGTGTAAACCCTTGTACTTGCTCTAACTGAAAGCCCATATCTTTAGTTTCAGCGGCTAAGTTTGCCATATCTTCAACTTCACAAGCAGGATGATTAGATATGAAATAAGGAATCAACTGCAACTTTAAACCTTTCTTAATGTTGATTTTATCGAAACGCTCTTTAAACTTATGAAAATAAGTAAACGAAGGTTTACGCATCAACTTTAAAACAGGGTCTGACGTATGTTCTGGTGCAACTTTTAATCGCCCAGAAATATGTTTAGTCATTACTTCTTCTGTATAATCGTCTAATTCTTTTGGGTCAGCATTTTTATTGAATTCTGGCACCAACATATCGTGCCTAATTCCACTACCAATAAAAGATTTTTTGATTTTTGGATGCTTATCTACAGCCTGATATAACTCTGTTAAAGGCTTATGTGACGTATCTAAATTACTACATATTACAGGCGAAATACAAGAAGGTGCCACACATTTATCGCAAATAGATTGCACTTTGCCTTTCATCTTATACATATTGGCAGATGGTCCACCAATATCGGACAAATAGCCTTTAAAGTCTGGCATATTAGCGACCTTATCTACTTCTTTTAAAACCGATTCTTGACTTCGACTAGCAATAAATTTCCCTTGATGGGCCGAAATGGTACAAAAACTACAACCTCCAAAACAACCACGATGAATATTTATAGAAAACTTAATCATCTCAAACGCAGGAATTGGTCCTCGTTTATTGTACTTAGGATGCGGTAAACGCGTATAAGGTAAATCGAAGGATGCATCAATCTCTTCTTCTAACATGGTCGGAAAAGGTGGATTGATAACTAAAGTTTTATCATTAATCTGTTGAAAAATACGGTTGGCTTTCAACTTATTAGATTCTTGCTCAATCACTTTAAAGTTAGAAGCGAATTTCTTCTTATCGTTTAAACATACGGTATGGGAATGAATTTCTACATCTTCCCAATTCTTATTTTTAGGAATTGCTTCATTCTTATCTAATAAAACCGCTGTTTGCTTTATTGTTCTTAAACTAGAAAACGGAACCCCTTTTTGCAACAACTCTACCACTTCTCGTAATGGTTGTTCTCCCATGCCATAAACAAGCATATCTGCTTTAGAGGTTTCTAGAATAGAAGGCAATAGTTTATCGCTCCAATAATCGTAGTGCGTAACCCGACGCAATGATGCTTCTATACCACCAATTAAAACGGGTACATCTGGAAACTTCTCTTTTAATATCTTAGAATATACAGAAGTTGCATAATCTGGTCTAAATCCTTTATCTCCATTTGGTGTATACGCATCCTTATCACGACGTTTCTTAGTTGCCGTATAATTACTTACCATAGGATCCATACAACCACCTGTGACACCAAAAAATAATCTTGGCGTACCTAATTTAGTAAAATCTTGTAAATTATCGTTGACACTTGGTTGTGGAACAATAGCGACTCTTAAACCGTAACTCTCTAAAATACGACCAATTACAGCAGGACCAAAAGAGGGATGATCTACATAAGCGTCTCCACTAAATAGTATAACATCTAATTCTTCCCAACCTCTAAGTTTTACTTCTTTGTTAGTTGTTGGCAGCCAATCTGTAAGTTGATTCGTTTTCATAGTGCTGCAAAGATACAGTTAAATTAGTTTTGTTATATAACAACTAAATTTTAACTATTCACTATCTGTATTTAATATCCAGGTAATGGCTTTCTCTTTTGTTGCTCTAAAAATTGTATTATGTTGTTCATTTGGCTCATCTGAATACTGCCAAACTAAGTTCTCTATATTTAATTCTTCAAGGGTCTTAGCTAAATTATTAGTATGTACAGAAATATCTTCTACGCTAGAGCCTGCAAACCAAAATCGCTTTTTCTTATCTGAAATATTTTTTAAGAAGTCTTCCGCATTTTTTTCTAAGTAATGATCATTCCACCAAAGTGAAGGATCCATGGCGATATAAAAATCAAATGTTTCTGGCGTTAAAAGTAATGTTTCAACCACAAAAAGACCAGCTAAAGATTCGCCAATAATCCCTTTTTCGGTTGTTGTTCTATACCTTTTATTAACCTCAGACATTAATTCATCTGTGATAAAAGCTCTAAATTGTTTTGCGCCATCAGTTAAAGGACAATATTCTTCATCTTCTTTAACTTTAGAAAAACCCGATAAATCTCTTCGCCTATCTGTATTTTCTATACCTACTAAAATGATTGGCGGAATACTTTTATTCGCAACCAACTTTGCAATAGTATTTGCTATGTGCGGAAAATCCTCTTGTACTACACCTCCATCTGGCATATACAAAACAGGAAAAGCATCTTTACTTGTTTTATAATTTGGAGGAGTCCATACGTTAATTACCCTAGTTTCATTTACTATTTTAGACGCGATTGTAAAATTATCATGCTCAGGAATTGGATCATTAAATTGTGCTCCGTTTTTACAACCAAACGCAACGATCAGTAAAATTGATACATAAATGATTTTTTTCATACAATAGATAAATAAATATTTGATTTAATTCTACAATTCTACACTCTCACCAATCTCTAACAGCATTAAATCCTTATCCTTATCAAAGAATTTACGTTTAGCTTCTTCATGGTCTATTTCAATATAACCAAAAGTATCAAAATGATAACCTAAGACTTTATCGCATTCTACAAAATCACTTGCCAAAATTGCGTCCTCAACTCCCATTGTAAAATTATCTCCAATTGGTAAGATAGCTAAGTCTAACTTGGTTTGCATAGGAATTAACTTCATATCCATTGTCAAAGCTGTATCACCAGCAATATATATGGTTTTATGTTCGCCTTCTATAATAAATCCACCTGGTTGTCCACCATAGCTACCATCTGGAAACGACGATGTGTGAATGGCATTGACATATTTTAGATTTCCAAATTCAAAATCCCAAGATCCACCTAAATTCATTGGATGCCCTTCTAAATCTCTCTTTTGATAATATTCAATAATTTCATAGTTAGAAACAATAACAGCTCCTGTACGTTTGGCAATGGTTTCAACATCTAAAGTATGATCTTGATGCGCATGAGTAACTAAGATGTAATCCGCTTTTAAAGTATCAATATCAATGCTTGAAGCTTTTTCATTTCCTGTAATAAAAGGATCAACTAAAATAAAAGTGTCCTTTATTTGAATGCCTAATGATGAATGACCGTAGAATGTAATTTTCATGTTTACTATTATTTTTGAAGATTTAAAAGTTAAGAAAATGTCTCTTAAATAAGTACAGAAATCTAATTATTCTAAAATCATGAATTGTCTTTTCTTTCGTCCATCACTCATCATAATAAACACATCGTTACTGAAAGTACCAAAAAATGGTAAGTAATAAGTATTACTTTTATTATCTTGAATTTTACTGTAAACGACCTCTCCTGCATTGTTGTATGTAATGTCATATAATGAAGACGATTCAAATAAACCTTGAGAAACCTTAGTTCTTCCATCCTTTTTCTCAAGTAGATGTTTACCCGAATTGAGTAAAACATGAAGTTCATCATTCTTTAAAAATGCATTATAGGATGGTGCTGTTGCTCTTTTAAAAATACTTCTGCCCCAATCTAAACTACCTGAAGCACCAAATTTTAAGATTAAAATATCATTGTAATGATAGGTTGTTTGCCAATAACCACCGCCATTCATTCCATTAGAAACATAAGTTTGGGATATAAAAAATTCTTCAGCCAATATGTATGTATTCCCTACAGAGTCTTCAATGATATAGTCAATATAAAAACTCCCTAATTCTTTTCCTTCTTTTTTAGAACCACGTCTATCTCCATAAAGGTCTTCATAAACGTCTAATGGTAATTCATAATTTTTTTTGCTTGAAATTGTAAATTTTTCAGCGTCAACAATAAAATTACATCCACCTTTAATTTTTCCTGCTCGTTTTTCTGAATAAAAACCAATTAAATGTAATTGATCTTTTATAGTAGAAATGTTTAAACTTTTAATATGCTGATCGTCTAGCGATACCAACAACTCCTCATTACTATTCTCAGTGACTTTATTAAGAATAAAATCGTAATTGGCTTCTCCTTTTTTCTTTTCTCTTTTACCTTCTTTATATAGCTTACCTAATATAAAAATGTCTGCATTATCTGAAACCGAAATATCATTGTGCTTAAAGTGCTTTTCTTTATGCTTTTGATAGCTTTTAGTATAAATCAATTTTAATGAATTAGCATCAAACACACGTATAGCATAATCATTTACATCTTTATAAATATTATCTGTTGCTATTGCTAAATAGTTTCCATTTGGTGAAAGTGCAAAACTTGTTTGCCTGTCATTTCTATTAAAAAACAAGCTTCGTTTTTTAGCTACTGTTACTTCAAATAACGTCTTTTTGGTATGTGTACCTGTTTCTATATTAAAAATATGACAATACACTATGCGTTCTTTAGCTTTTGGCGAATACACTGTAAATACTTTTATTTCATTGCCAAAAACAACTTCACCAACATAGACTTCTTTCTTATCACTTTCAATAACTGAACTATGAATTTTATTAAGGTCTTTATCAAAAACATCGAACAAATAATCACGTTTCCCTTCTCTTACTACACCTGTAACGTCACCTTCTGTATGGATAGTTAGTACATTAAATGCTTTAACTTTATCCTTAAATTCGTCACTCTCAGTGACTTTTAGAGTTGTCTTTTGAGCAAAACCAAGTGAAACCGTAGCTAATACTAAAAGTGTAAAAAAGTTCTTCATAAAAATAAATTCAATCTGTTTAAATTTTAATATAAAATATATCCAACACCTAATAATACAGAGAAAAGAAATGTAGATAATGCTAATACTTTTAATTGACTATCAAAGTCATCTGGTGTACGCGCATGTTTAATTTTCTTAACGTGAATTAATAGTGGAATAAAAGCAATTAAATATATGAAATTATAAGGCTCTACGTAATATAATACAGAAAAAATGATACTTATAAATAAAGCACCAAAGATTAAAAAGTAATGATATTGCTTAGCTTTAGGTAAACCCAATTTAACCGCTACAGTTATTTTATTAGATTTCTCATCAGACTCAATATCGCGCATATTATTTAAATTAAGGACACCAACACTCAACAAACCTACAGCTAAAGCCGGAAGAACGACAACGTGATCAAAAGAATTTAGATATAGAATATAACTGCCAATTGTGCTTATTAAACCAAAAAATATAAATACAAAAACATCTCCTAAAGCGCGATAACCATAAGGCGATTCACCCATTGTATACCTAATAGCTGCATATACACACATGCCTCCTAATATCATAAACAACAAGAAGTATAAGATATTTGCAAAACCAAATGCGATCCATAATAGAATAACAGTGAGCATGATGACCACAACAATATTAAACCTTATGGCTTCAAACATTTCTAGTGGCGTAATTGCGCCACTCTGAATAGCACGTTCTGGACCAACACGATCTTCATTATCAGTACCTTTTACACCATCACCATAATCATTTGCGAGATTAGATAAGATTTGTAAACTTATAGTTGTAAGCATGGCTAATGCAAAAACTAATATGTTAAATTGACCGTTATAGTACGCAAAACAACTTCCTAAAATTATACCAGAAACAGAAAGAGGTAGTGTTCTTAAGCGCATGGCAGATAGCCACGGTTTAATTTTATTCATTTGAATAAGTTTAGATTATGGAATCCATTTTTTTGGAAAGTTTGGTTTTCTCTTTTCTAAAAAAGCATCACGTCCTTCTTTAGCTTCCTCTGTCATATAAGCTAAACGAGTTGCTTCACCTGCAAATACTTGTTGCCCAACCATACCGTCATCAGTAAGATTCATTGCAAATTTCAACATTTTTATAGACGTTGGTGATTTGGCTAGTATTTCTTGAGCCCATTCGTAAGCCGTAGCTTCTAATTCTGCGTGAGGAATAACGGCATTTACCATTCCCATATCATAAGCTTCCTTAGCAGAATAATTACGACCTAGAAAAAATATTTCTCTTGCTCTCTTCTGACCTACCATTTTAGCGAGGTAAGCAGAACCATAACCACCATCAAAACTGGTAACGTCGGCATCAGTTTGTTTAAAAATAGCATGTTCTTCACTCGCTAAAGTTAAATCACACACCACATGTAAACTATGTCCTCCTCCAACTGCCCAACCTGGCACAACTGCTATTACGGCCTTTGGCATAAAACGTATAAGACGTTGAACTTCTAATATATTTAGACGATGGTATCCATCTTCTCCTACATAACCTTGATGTCCTCTCGCTTTTTGATCACCTCCAGAACAAAAACTATATACACCATCTTTAGAAGACGGTCCTTCCGCACTTAACAGCACTACTCCAATGTTTACATCTTCATTAGCGTCATAAAAGGCATCGTATAATTCTGAGGTTGTTTTTGGCCTAAAGGCATTTCTTATATCTGGTCTGTTAAAAGCAATTCTTGCAACACCATTAGACTTCATATAAGTGATGTCTTCATAGGTTTTTGCTGTTATCCATTTTGGTTTATTCATTTTAAAAAATTTAGCATCCAAAGATACAGATTTTTAAAATAATATTTAAATGAATAACAACCTTACAGTGGCTATATCATCCTTGATTTTTGTAATTTAACGACGATATTTTATTCCGATGAAAATTTAGGAAAATGTTACGTTTTAAGCTAAGAAATTGAATGATTAGCATTCTAACCGATAGTCAATATTGTAAATAGATAAAAATTAATTTTTACCGAAGTTATCACAGAATATATTTCATGCCCACAGCATAAAATAGAACTCTAGCTTTGTTATACTAAACTGATGCCTTTACCAGCTTCAATAGTGATTTGTCTTTCTTTGTAAAGCGTACCAATGGCTTTCTTAAAACTTTTTTTACTCATTTGAAGTTGATGTTTAATCTCTTCTGGGTCAGATTTATCATGAAGAGGTAAAAAGCCGCCATTATCATGCAGTTCATTTAATATATGCTCTGCATTAGGTTCTATATTTCTATAACCTATTTGATTTAATGAAATATCGAGTTTATTATCTGGTCTTACTTTTTTAATGATACCCTTTAGTCGGTCACCAACGCTTAGGTATTTATATATATCATCATTAAACACTAAGCCAAGATGCGTTTTGTTTACAATAACATTCATACCCAAATCTGATGGATGAGACACTATTAAATCTACTTCATCAAATTGAGCAACGGTTAACTCTTTATTATCTAAAAAACTATTGGTTTTACTAGAGGCAACTAAACGCTCTGATTCCTCATCTAAATAGCAATACACTAAATACCAGCCACCAGATTTCATTTTAAACGCTTGTTCTCTAAATGGGCAAAATAATTCTTTTACCAAACCCCAATCTAAAAATGCACCATAATCTGTAACTTGATTACATCTTAACAATGCAAAATCTCCTTTTTTTATGTAAGGTTGGTCTGTAGTTGCTACAGGTCTTTCTTCATTATCTAAATAAACGAATACTTCAATCTTGTCACCAATTTCAAAAACTTTTGGCACATATCTATTAGGTAAAAGCACTTCTCCTTCTTCACCATCACCTAAAAATAAACCTGGTTCAGTATCTCTTAAAATCTCTAATGTATTGTATTCGCCTAATTTTATCATAATGCAAAGGTATTGATATTTTAAAAGATCACTGAAATTATTTTTGCATAAAAAAAGCGCTGTAAATAAAATTACAACGCTTCGTTATATAGTATATAAATCTACTTATGAGTAAATAGACTCTTTTCCAAAATGCTTACATAATAAGTAATAAACTACAGCTCTGTACTTCGTTCTATTAGACTTTCCGTATGTTTCAATAACTGAATCGATAGCTTTATCTAAAGCATCTCCATCACTTAATCCTAATTTCTTGATTAAATAATTGTTTTTTACTGTCGCTAATTCTTTCTCATCAGAACCAGAAACAGTTGAAGAATCCGCATTGTAAATTGAAGGTCCTAAACCTACAGTTACTTTTGTTAACAAATCCATATCTGCAGTAACACCACATTTATCTTTTAAATCTGCTGCATACTTTACAATTAAATCGTCTCTTTTACTCATTTTACTATGTATTTTATGTTAATTAAATTAGTTTTCCTAAAGGTAGGTATTTTTTAGAAACGTCAATGTTCAAAAAGTCACTTTTTAGGAGCTTTTTTTCTAAATTTATTTAATAAACTTAAAATAATTTAATAAGATTTCATCGTTAATCCTTGAAGGTGTAAATATTTCTAGCAATTTTGGCTGTTTTGATATATCGTTAAAAGTGCTCAATTTAGCTGTTAATTCCTCTTCATTTTTTGCTTCACTATATTCAAAACCATACATGTCACACAATTGTTTTGCAGTTAAATGATGCTTGGTTTCAAAATAAGTGTCAAATTTTTCTGTATTCTTATTTCCTGGCAGAATTCTAAAAATGCCACCACCTTTATTATTTATAATTATTATTCTAAAATTATCAGGTATATAATTGTTCCATAGTGCATTACTATCATAAAAGAAGCTTAAATCTCCTGTTATTAAAGTAGTTTGCTTTTCACTGGCAACAGCTGTACCCAAAGCAGTACTTGTACTACCATCAATACCACTAGTACCTCTATTACAAAAGACTTCGATGCTATTTGGAAATCTAAATAATTGTACATAACGAATAGCAGAACTATTACTCACTTGCAAAATCGTATTTTTAGGTATACTTTTTAAGATCTTATTAAACACTGTAAAATCGGAAAAAGTTATTGTTTGAAGATAATCCTTATGTAGTTTTCTTCTTTTTTCTCTTACGGCTAACCATGTAGTCTTGTATGTACTCTTTGTATGATGCGTTACTTGTGATAAAAAGGCTTCTAAAAAGGTATTTGGCTTCAGTTTAATATGTTTCTCTAAACAAAAAAATGTATCATTTGCTTTAGTTAACCCAACATGCCAATGATGACTTGGCTTATAGGTTCTCAGAAATGCTTTGATTTTTTTTGAAACGATTAAACCTCCAAATGTTAACAATAAATCGGGTTGTAACGCTCTAAAATCGTCATCATCAAAAGGCGCGATTATTTTATCAATGCCTGGAAAAAAATCTTTGTGATGCAAATTAGACGTAGATTCTGTGAATACAATGATGCTATCATCATCTGCAATTTCTTGAAGCCATTTTGCCTCAATATAATTGGGTTGCAACACACCTACCAAAATCATTTTTCGCTTAGCACTATGCCAAGTATCTAACAAACTCTTTATTTCAAAGGCATCAACCTTATCTAACCTATTCTGAATTTTAAAAGGTTTAGGATTTATCAATAATTCCTCTGTGGTTTCATATAAAGGCTCATCAAAAGGAATATTAATATGAACAGGTCCTAAATTCAATTTTGAAATTGTTAAGGCATCATGTATTTCAGATTCATTATAAGTTTGAATGTCCTTTTGCAAACCTAGGAAACGTTCGAGTTTATTTTCAAGATTTTTAAAAATTGGCAATTCACTCTCTTGACTAATGTTTTCAGAATCTTTTATATCTAATTTTAAATTGGAACTATATAATACATGTTCTCCAAAAACATTTTTCTGTTTTATGGTTTGGCCGTCTCCAATATCTATTAAGTGTTTTGGCCTGTCTGCAGATAATACAACTAAAGGAATATTGCTATAATACGCTTCTGCAATTGCAGGATAATAGTTTAAAAGCGCACTACCTGATGTGCAAACTACAGCAACTGGTTCTTGTATCTGTTGCGCAATGCCTAAGGCAAAAAATGCAGCACATCGCTCATCTACAATGCTGTAACACTCAAAAAAATCATCATGTGTAAACCCGATATTTAATGGTGCATTTCTACTACCAGGAGAAATCACAATATGCTTTATGTTATGCGTTTTACATAGCGTGACTACAGTTTGCGCTAATGGAATTTTTGAATATATCATAAAATCTTTGCTCTCAATTTTAATATTCGAGATTTACATTTGTTTTTTGAAATTAACCTTTATTAATATAAAACTGACCCAATAGTGCTTGTTTTATTAACTGTTTCTTCCCATTCATTTTCTGGATTAGAGTCTTTTGTTATACCACCTCCTACATAAATATGTGCTAAATTATCCATTAATTGCATACAACGTAAATTCACGTAAAACGTACTAGTAGATTTCACTACAGCGTAGGCATTGTTTTCTACATTGCGTCTGTTTGTATTGCGTGTTGTCGTTTGTTTTAAGTTTAGTTCACCTAAAAAACCAGTATAATAACTACGCTTATAATTTTCATTCTGAAGAATAAATTCTTTAGCATCGACTTTTGGAAAACCGCAGACTGCAGGTGTTGGATGTAATGCTTTTAAAATGTCATTTAATTGAGATGTATCATTGATTAAACTTGTAACTTTTGTTTTAAGATGTAATAAGCTTCCTGCTTTAACAGTCTCAACATCTGTGACATTAATTTGCTTGGTAAAAGGCTCTAACTGTTTAGTAATATAATCCGTTACAATTTGTTGTTCTTCATATTCTTTATGCGACCACATTGGCTTTGCTATTCGTCTGTAAGGTTGTGTACCAGCTAATGAAATCGTAGTTAAACGTTTTCCTTCAACTTTTAATAATAACTCTGGTGTTGCTCCAAGCCATAAGCCTACTTTAGGATGATACCAGCAATAAACCATAGCATTTTTATACTTATTAAAAAGTCTTTTAAAAATAGAAAACGGGCTTTTATCTTGGAGTAATTTAGTTTGACACCTCGATAAAACGACTTTCTGTAAACAATCTTCATTTATATGCTTAATTCCGTTTGTTATCAAGTCTATATGCTGAATTTTATCTTTAACTTCAGCACTAATTTCAGCAGGTTCTATAACTTCTCCGTTTAAGGAAGAAACACTAATTTCTATAAACTCACAAGCATCTGAAGCGAATAAAATATTATCTTCCGAAGCATTAAATGGCGAAAATAAAAAGCCACTTTCTAAAAATGAATCTGATGTATTTAAAGTTGCGTCTTGCTGCAACCAACATTTTATGTCATTATCTGTTGGTTTGCTGTAAACAACAAAAGGCAAGTGCTTAGAATAATGAATTTGTAAAGCTTCAAAAAATGAATCTTCGGTCATTGGTTTCTTATTTTTTTGGAAGTGAAATGGTAGACAAGCGACAAATTGAAATTAAATTATCGGCTTCATCTGTTACTCTAATATCTAATAATTGTGTTGTTCTTCCTTTATGCATAAAAGTTGCTTTGGCATAGACATAACCTTCGCTTACACTCTTTACATGATTGGCTGTAATTTCTAATCCACGTATAAAAAACTCTTCATTATTTAAAAAAATATAAGTTGCATAACCGCCAACACTTTCGGCTAAAGCTGCCACAGCACCTCCATGTAAAATACCATCTGGCTGATGCACTTTTGGAGTTACAGGCATTCTGGCAATTAGATAATCATCACTAAAATCTACAATTTCAATACTTAAGGTTTCCATTAATGTATTTTTACTAATCGCATTGGCCTTAGCTATAATTTCTTCTTTAGATAATTGCATATAAATGAGTAAATTTATCCTCAAAGATAAAGAATACTAAGTCAAAAATGAGATCAATAGAGAAAGAAGTTTCATATAAAACCACCAACTCCTATTCCACTTTAAATTCGCTTACTAGAGAGACAAAAAACGTATGGTTTGTTTGCCATGGTATGGGTTATCTAAGTCGCTATTTTCTTAAATATTTTAAAGGCCTAAATGCAGAAGAAAATTATATAATTGCACCTCAGGCTCCAAGTAAGTTTTATATTCAACCTAAGATGCATGTTGGTGCTAATTGGTTGACGAGGGATGAAACTAAAAGTGGTATGGAAACTATTATTAATTATTTTGATTCGGTTTTGGAATCTGAAAACATACCTAACAATGTAAATTTAATTGTTTTGGGTTATTCACAAGGTGTGAGTGTTGCGTTACGCTATTTATCAAAAAAAGAATTGCAATGCCATCAGCTAGTTATACATTCTGGTGGAATACCAATAGAGTTAACCAATGAAGATTTTAAGTATTTAAATGACAGCACCGAAGTAAAACTCATTTATGGTACTGAAGATGAATATTTAGATGACAACAGAATTCAGTTAGAATCTGAACGCGCTCAATCTTTATTTGGTAAACGATTAAAAGTTATCCCTTTTGAAGGAAAACATGTGGTCAATGTTGAAATAATTAATACATTAGTTTAATTTATTTTATAAAAACGAGTACTAAATAAAAGACGTCATTTTGCAAAATTCTATTTCAAAAGCTATTGGAAGTAAAATTTATACTAAATGACGTTTTTGTATATTACAAAAGGATTAACTCGTTTTTTGTAAGGTTTTATTCTTTTCCTTTAAAATAGCCAATTGCTTTTCTATAAACGTAATCGCTTGTTCGGTTTTGTAACTCGATTTAGAAGCAAAATCTTCCATATCTTGTTTAAATTTTTCTTTACCAGACGCTACAGCTTCAGAAAGATCTTCTTTTACTTCAGTTAAGTCGCTAGATAATTGATTTTTAATATCCTTACCTTCTTTTTTTAGTTTATCTCGTGTAACACTTCCTTTTTCTGGCGCTAATAAAACGCCTGCTGCTGCTCCTAACAATACACCTAAAACTACTACTCCTTTATTAATCATAACTTTTTTTTCTTTAATTAAACTTGTGTTCTACTTTATACGTCGCAGAACTTACTGTTTTGTTACAAACAAATTTAATGCCAAGGATTTATGATAGATATAAGTTATTATTATAAGATTGAAAAACCTAATTATTTAGGAATTAAACTCTCCAAAGTGCCAAAGAATTCCAGATGGATCATGAAGAAAAAACTCATTTCCCCAATCATTATTTACAACCTCAGAACACCTAACATTTTCATATTTATTGACTAATCCTAATTGCTTCAAATTTTCTAAATGTTCTTTTACATTATCTACTTCAAGAAAAATCATGGTATTATCAATCCAATCTTTTACATATGCATCTTGCAAATAGAAGGCAAATTTTTCTTTAGTGAAAACAGACATATTATGAGAAATTACAAACTCTTCAAAACCTAAATCTCTATAAAATTGTCTTGAGACATTAAAATGTTTAGAGCCTATAAATGGTCTTATGGATTTTGGTTTTAGTTTCATATTGGTTTTTGTTTAAAGTATAAAATTAGCGAATTCCTTGAAGTTTAATTTTAAATATTCATAAGCTGTAATATTTAATATACTTTACCTTCCCTTTAATTTTGTAACCACAACTCTTTTTTCTTTTCTAAATAGGCCTTTTCCAAATTATTGTTAACCAATTTTAACGCTAAATCAATTTGCAGAATTGCTTCAGAAAAATTATCATTTTGAGCATAATAATCTGCTTTCGCCGCATAAAATAAATAGGCACGTTGCTCCAAATCTGAAGCTTGTATTTGATTGAAGTAGGTATTAGCCATTTTATAATCTTCAGTCTGCATGCAAATAACAGCCATAGTAAGCAAATGTGATGGCATAGGTTGCAAAAGATATAAAGCGTTGTACCATTTTAAAATTTTACTCCAATCTGTGGCCTCAAAAGTTTTAGCTTTTAAATGTTCTGCTGCGATTGCTGCCTCGTAATGATAACAAGAAAACTCATCCGTTTCAACGGCCTTATACATCATGGAATTACCAAGTTGAATTAACGGAAAATGCCATAAGCTTCTATCTTGTTGTTTTAAATCTAAAACTGCATTATCCAAACTCATTTTAGTTTCTAATCTTGCAGAATGAAAACACATTAAGGCAAATAAAGCATAGCATTCTGGCAATTGGGTTTGCTTTCGTTTTAGCAGTAGTTGACATAAGCGCATAGCTTCTGTGCATAAATCTGTTCTAATTAATTGCGTTTTATTATTAGAATGAAATCCCTCATTAAATATTAGATATAAGACTTCTAAAACACTTTCTAAACGTTCCGATAAGTCTTTTCCTTGTGGTATATTAAATTTTAATTTGGCCTTTTTTATGACTTTTCGAGCGCGTACTAAACGCTTTTTGATTGTTTCTTCTTTCGTTAATAATGCCGAAGCAATCTCCTTAATACTAAAACCCGAAACTGTTTTTAAGGCAAATGAAATTCTATCACGTGGATCTAATTTGGGATGACACGCAGTAAAAATCATTCTAAGTTGTGCATCTTCTATTTCAGAATCTAAAAACAACTCATTAATGGCAATTGCATCTGTTCCTTGCGAAATGTTTGGGAGATTATTTTTTTGAGATTTTAAAGTTCTAAAGATATCTAAAACTCTATTTTTAGCCGCTTTAGTTAACCAAGCTTCAGGATAATCTGGTTGTTGCTTTCGCCACGTTAAACTGGCTTTTATAAAAGTGTCTTGTACTGCATCCTCAATGATATCTAGATGTTGCAATCCAAAAATTCGTGTTAAAACAGAGACCATCTTTCCACTGTGATGGCGAAACAGATGGTCTATATCTTTAGTTTCCATTATTGGTCAAATACCATAATTTCACGTATTTCTACAGTATTTCCTAAATCGTAGTCTGGGAAATCTTGTGCAATTTCTTGTACAGCATCAAAGTCTTTTGCTTTAATCAAATAAAAACCGCCAACAATTTCTTTTACTTCTGTAGAGGTTAAATCTGTTACTGTTCTATTTTTACCCGTTACACGTCTAATTTGAGGTGTTAAGGCTTCGCCACCTTTCAATATTCCTGCTTTTTCCATTTTTGCTCCCCAAGCAAACCATTTTTCCATTCGCGCTTGCAGTTCGTCTGGCGACAAGCCTAAATCTACGTATTCTTTGCCAACGAAAATCATCATAAAATCTTTCATAATTTTTTAGAATTTAATTATTTATATCCTTAAGACGTTTACCAAAACATAAAAAGGGACAATTTTTAAAAAAAATATTTAAATCATGCTTTAAAATTAACCAAATAATTGATATTGAAGCTATTCCTAATTTCTTAAATTCATGGAGAAATCAATGTATTTATTATTTCTGATTAAAAATTTGGTTGTTCGTCGTAAAAAACCTTATCCAATCGGAAAAAATTTTTACTTCTTAGCATTAATAATACATTTCACGACTCAAAACCCCAATCATGAAATTTTTATTAGCCATTTTTATCTTATTCATTTTTAATTCTAGCAATGCGCAAACAATGTCTAATGATGATCAATTGCATTTTACTATTGGTGCTGGTATTGCCGCATCTACTTATGCAGTGATCTATTCTAAAACTAAAAATTCTAAAAAAGCATTTTGGTATAGTTTAGGACTTTCTACATTAGCAGGCTTATCTAAAGAAATTTATGACGGCTATATTATTAGTGGAAAGTTTGACACAGGAGAAGCTATAGCTACAGCTGCAGGTGGCTTTGTTGCGAGTTACACCTTCAACTTATTTACCAGAAAAAAGAAAAATAAACAGAAAGATGTTGAAGAAGAAAAACTTGAAGAGTTAGTACTTAATTAGCGTTTACTGAATTTTTCTGATAAAAAATATTTTATCGCTATTAGCCATACCATTAGGATTGCAACCTAGCTTACCCTCTGGTATATCTATACCTAAATTTTCATAGTGCTCAACCCAACCATCGTGAAATTCGTTAGTTGTAGAATTTTTAAAAGTCATTGGTTCTAACTGAAATATAGAATCTGTTTTGAATAGCTCATAAATAAATTCGGAGCAATAATAGCCTTCATCTTCTAAAATATATGTGGTATTGTATGACTGACCGAGTAAGGAATCTGCTGTAGAGATCGCTTTTTCAATTTGCTTAATATCTATTGGGTTTATTCTGTATAAATCTACGTTATAGTTTATAGTATCAGTAGATGTTTTAAATAACTCTAAGGACTCTTTTACAACACCTTTACCTAAATCTGAATGATATACAATAACCTCATTTTCTATTACCTTACAAATGCCAATGTGCGTATAATTTGTGGATTTAGTGGTTTGCGTGACGTCGTTTATAGCTTCAGACAAATTACTATTAACTTTGCCTCTAAATACAATATCTCCAGTCTTTATTTGAAGTGTATTAAATGTACAGGATAAACATAAAACACTGATTAAAACAGTAACAAATACTTTCAATACTTAAGATATTAGTTTATCTACAATGGCCTTAACCGGAAGAATAGCCTTTGTATGCTCAATACTTGGTCCTGCAACCCAAACGGTTTTATAGGTTGCTTTTTTAGCCGCATTTTCTGTAGCTTTCATGCCTATTGAAAAACGAATCATTTTTACCCATTTTTTAAGGCTCTTATTTTTATTTAATAGGTTTTCTATCCATGTTGCTTTAGTACCTATTTTTTGAACATAAGGTGTATTTATCACCGTACAAGGAGTACCAGAAATACGTTCTGTCATTATAATATCCTTTTCGCCATAATCTACACAAGCTTGTTTATACTCATCAGTAACACCTGCTTCAACGGAAGCTATAAACGGACTACCAACAGAAACTCCTTCTGCACCATAACTCATCATTTTATCAATGTCTGCTTTACAGCCTACACCTCCTGCCGAAATTACAGGTATTGATAACTCTTTATTTAATAGGCTTGTTAATTCTTCAGGAGACAAATTACCTCTGTGTCCACCAGCTTCGTTATTAACGGCAATAGCTGCATCTGCACCTAATTGTTCTACCTTTTTTGCAAATCTTAAATCGGTAACATCACAAAATACTTTAATACCAACTGCGTGTGCTTGAATTATGGTTTCTTCAGGACTTCCTAAAGAGGTAATGATGAAATCACAGCCTTCTTCGCAAATAGCTTCTAATTGACCTTTGTATTTAACATTAGACTTATTCACAATTAAATTAAAGCCAAAAGCGCCTCCTTCTACTTTATTTGCTTTTAATTCTTTTATAGCAGCTCTTAATTCATCAATAGTTCTATAATTTAATGCTGGTATACAACCTGCAATTCCTGCTTTCATCGCTTCTGTCACCATAGCAACATTAGAAACCAAAAACATTGGAGCTTGTATTATTGGATGTGTAATTCCTAGCAGTTCTGTGAGTTTACTTTGCATAATCTAAGGGTAAAAAGTCTTTATATTATTAATTTTTGGCTAACAAATATAATTAAATTTATTATGCACGCATAATAGTTTAATGAAATATGAATCTTATTCAAATAATTCAATCCATAAAATCTTGATAAATAATAGGTTTTATTCTTCCCTTTCAAAGGTAGAAACTGAATTTACTGTAACCACATATTCTATACCATCGAGAACAGTCGTTTGCATCTCTACTACATTAAGTTCTAGCAGATCATTTGATAATATAGTTAAAGTACCTACTGATGCTACACCTTGGTTAACAATAGTTAATTCATTACCTGATAATGACCAATTTCCATCGCTTAAAAACATTAAGCCCTCAATATTCTCCACTTGAGTCTCACCTAAAACCGTTGTTGATAATTCAATACTATAGGTGCCATCTGTAGTAAATTCATTTGGGTCGTCCATAAACGAAATAGAATAATCTATATCATAAGCGTCTCCAACAAATTGTGTAGTTATAGGAATACCTAAATATTCAAATTCCGTTGTGCCAGAATATTCTAAATCTACTCCTATCCATGTGCCTAACAAAAAGTCTTCACTCAATGTATTATTAGAATCGTCATCTGAAGAACATGACATCATAAAAATTGACAAACACATTATAAAGGTAAATTTCAATTTTTTCATGATATCAGTTTTAAGTTAATGCACTAATTTAAGCTTTATGCTTATGAAGTAGAAAATTTTTTATTCTAAAAATCTATAATATCCACATTTTAAATAAGCGCCTTCCGGAAAAGTGACAGGATGATCACTATCATGCCTTGTTTTTAGTTCTGTTTCAAAAAGTCTGTACTGCGCACTTAAAACTCTGGTATTTAAATCAAAAAACGATTGTGCTAAAACTCTAGAAGAACAAGATGCCAAAACTAAAATACCTTTTTTTGCCGTAAGCTTCTCACCTAGTTCTACTAACTGAGCATATTTTTTCTTAGCTAAATCAATTTCAGATTGTTGTTTAGCAAAACTCGGAGGATCAATAACTACAACATCATAAGTTTTTCCTTTGTTAATTAATGCTTTCATTTCTTCAAAAGCGTCACCAGAAATCGTTTTATGCTGACCAGAATACGCATTCAGTTTGCCATTAGCGCGTGCCATATCTAAGGCTTGTTTACTTATATCTAAACTTGTGACTTCTTTTGCTCCATTTGCTAACGCATGGACTGAAAAACCACCAGCATAAGAAAACACATCTAAAACAGATTTTCCTGTGCTTAACTCTCCGACGCGTTTTCTATTTGCTCTATGGTCTAAAAAGTAACCTGTCTTGTGACCTTTTATAACATTTGCCGAAAATTTCACATCATGCTCCACAAACTCAACAACCTCATTATTTAGGGTTCCGTAAATAACTTCACCATCTACAAAATTGTGCTGATCGCTATTTTGTAAGCCTCTACTTAAGCGCATAACTATAGTTTTTGCCATAGATATTTGTTGCAAACTTTTGAGAATTGGCTCTAAATAGGGCAACCAAATTTCGGAGTATAATTTTACAACTAAAACAGTATCGTACACATCTGCTATTAATCCTGGGAAACCATCGTTCTCTCCAAATATTAATCGATAACTATTGGTGTTAGTGCTTAATAATTCTTCACGTTTATAATATGCTGACGCGATCTTACTATGGAAAAAGTCTGCATTTATTGTGACTTTCTTTTCGGCATTATGAATAATTTTTATTCTAATTGGAGAATTTCCATCAAACAAACCTAAACCAACTACCTTGTTTTTATTCTTGCTAAAAATTATAGCTAAATCACCTGTTCTAGCATCGTCATTAATCTTAACAATACTGTTTGAAAACACCCATGGATGGCCTTTTACCACAAATTGTTCACCTTTAGCATTTAACTTTACAGCAAGGCGTTTTGGGTTATATTTTGAATTAATCTGTTTTGTGAATTGCATATCTCTAAGTAATGTTGCGAAAATACAAAACTAATCTTGCTGTTATTATTGCAAAAGCAGGAATCTAGACAATTAAGAAAATATAAATTGGATTTTTGCTTTCATAGAAATAACAAACATGTAAAAAACAAAAAAAACGCAATCAAATTAATGATTGCGTTTTCTAATTTCACACTGCTGCTCTGGCCACTGAGCTAATTCCCCTTTTATAAATTTTCAGTGGAGAATACGGATTCGAACCCATGCCACACAGATTATTTTTATGAGATTCCTGCCTTCGCAGGAATGACAAATTATTTCACTTCTTCGAAATCTACATCTTCCACATCGTTAGACTCGTCAACTGGTTGCTCTGCTCCTGCTTCAGGGCCTGCAGCTCCACCTTGCGCTTCTGCTTGTGCTTTATACATTTCTTCACTTGCTACTTTCCATGCCTCATTGATTTTCTCTAAAGCTGGCTCAATAACTGCGATATCTTTTGTTTCGTATGCTTTTTTCAATTCTTCAAGAGCTGATTCAATTGGTGCTTTTTTATCATCAGATAATTTATCACCAAATTCTTTCAACTGGCTTTCAGTTTGAAAAATCATAGAATCTGCTTCATTCAGTTTTTTAGCACTTTCAGCTGCTTTTGCATCTGCTTCTGCATTTGCTTCTGCTTCTTGCTTCATTTTAGCAATTTCATCTTCTGTTAATCCAGATGAAGCTTCAATTCTAATATCTTGTTTCTTACCTGTAGCTTTATCTTCTGCAGATACTTTAATGATACCATTGGCATCAATATCAAAGATAACTTCAATCTGAGGTGTTCCTCGTCTTGCTGGTGGAATTCCGTCTAGGTGGAAACGGCCAATTGTTTTATTATCTGCTGCCATAGGACGCTCACCTTGTAATACGTGAATCTCTACTGATGGCTGATTATCTGCTGCTGTTGAGAATACTTGCGATTTCTTAGTAGGAATCGTTGTATTTGCTTCAATTAAGTTAGTCTTAACGTTACCCATAGTTTCAATACCAAGAGATAATGGTGTTACGTCTAATAAAAGAACGTCTTTTACATCACCTGTTAATACACCACCTTGGATACCTGCTCCTAAAGAAACAACCTCATCAGGATTTACACCTTTACTTGGTGCTTTTCCGAAGAACTTTTCTACAGCTTCTTGTACTGCTGGTATTCTTGTAGAACCACCAACTAAAATTACCTCATCAATATCTGACTTTGATAAACCTGCTGCTTTTAAAGCTGTTTGGCAAGGCTCAATAGTACGCTTGATTAAATCATCAATTAATTGTTCAAATTTAGAACGAGACAATGTACGTACCAAGTGCTTTGGTCCACTAGCTGTAGCTGTAACGTAAGGTAAGTTAATTTCAGTTTGAGCAGAAGATGATAATTCAATCTTTGCTTTTTCTGCAGCTTCTTTTAAACGTTGTAAAGCCATTGGGTCTTTACGTAAGTCCATGTTTTCGTCTGCAATAAACTCTTCAGCTAACCAATCGATAATACGTTGATCAACATCATCACCACCTAAGTGTGTATCTCCATCTGTAGACAATACTTCAAAAACACCATCACCTAATTCTAGGATAGAAACATCATGTGTTCCTCCACCAAAATCAAATACTACGATTTTTTGGTCAGTACCTTTTTTATCCATTCCGTAAGCTAATGCTGCAGCTGTTGGTTCGTTGATAATTCTACGAACTTTTAAACCTGCAATCTCACCAGCTTCTTTTGTTGCTTGTCTTTGTGCATCATTAAAATATGCTGGTACTGTAATTACAGCTTCAGACACATCTTGACCTAAATAATCTTCAGCAGTTTTCTTCATTTTTTGAAGAATCATAGCTGATAATTCTTGAGGTGTATATAAACGACCATCGATATCTACTCTTGGTGTATCGTTGTCACCTTTTACCACTGTGTATGGTACACGTTCTGCTTCTTTTTTAGACTCAGAATACTTGTTACCCATAAAACGTTTAATAGAATAAACTGTTTTTGTTGGGTTAGTAACCGCTTGTCTTTTTGCAGGATCTCCTACTTTAATTTCACCACCTTCTACGAAAGCGATAACTGAAGGTGTTGTTCTCTTACCTTCAGCGTTTGGGATTACAACTGGCTCATTACCTTCCATTACAGAAACACAAGAGTTGGTTGTACCTAAATCAATTCCAATAATCTTACTCATAATTATATTTGTTATTTGTTTTCCGCTTTCGCGAAAAGTATCGTGTTATTAATTTTTAAACTCGATTAGTATTATTCAATGATTATGCCATGACAAAAAATATGACATGATGTCATAAAGGATTTAAATCTTTTTTCTAAATTAAACTCAACTTTGGTATTAATATTGATACCTAATTGAAAAACCTAAACATTATGAGACATATATTATCTATTATTACAGTATTTGCATTATTACTAACTTCTTGTGCAGGCGAGCAAGGACCTCCAGGCTTTGATGGTTATGATGGTGTAAACATTACAGGACAATCTTTTGAAAGAACTATAGACTTTACATTTAATAACAGTTATCAAGAAACTATTGAAATTCCATTAGATATTGACTTGTACGAATCTGATATGGTTTTAGTGTATCATCTAAGAGGTCAAGTCGACGGTTATGATGTTTGGAAAGCATTACCTGAAACTGTTTATATCAACGCAGGAGAAGAATTTCAATATAACTTTGAACATAATTTTGATTTCGTAACAATTTTCATTGAGTCACATCCTACTTTCGATTTTAATTTATTATTAGATGATGAACGCCTTAATCAAACGTTTAGAGTTGTGGTATTACCTGTGGATTTTGTAAATAGCAGTAATTTAGATATTAATGACTACGATGCTGTTATGGAATTTGTAGAATAGCTATTAAAATTTTAAACTAATTTTATAAGAGGCTACCTAAAAAAGTGTTTTTCTTGTTTATTTGAACTCATTTCAGATTCTGAAATAAATTCAGAATGACAAATTTTACACCTTTTTAGTTAGCCTCTTTATTTTTTTAAATTCAACCTTGTATAAAACAACAAAATGTATATTTGTCCACATAAATTAAAGCTACTTTTTGATGGAATGTATTTCAGTTTTTGACATGCTAAAAATTGGCGTTGGCCCTTCGAGTTCACATACCTTAGGACCTTGGCGTGCTGCAGAACGTTGGATAAAAGAATTAAAAGATAAAAAACGTTTTGATAAAGTTGAAAACATTAAGGTAGATCTTTACGGTTCTTTATCCTTAACAGGAAAAGGACATGCCACAGACTTTGCTGTTATTTTAGGTTTAACTGGTGCTGACCCAGAACGAATGCCTGTTGAAAACATCACTACTATTATTGAAAATGTAAAGACGAAAAACATTCTACATTTTAATAACGAAAGAGATATTCCTTTTGATTTTAAAGCTCATATAAATTTTAATAGAAAATTTTTACCATTTCATTCTAACGGATTAGTGTTCACAGCTACAATCAATGGCAGAAACTATAAATCTACTTACTACTCTATTGGTGGCGGTTTTGTAGTTCAAGAGGAACGAAAAATATCTAAAGCCAATAAAATAATTTTCTATTGCACATTTCCTTATCCTATTTCTTATGGCGAAGAGCTATTAAAATTTTGTGATCAGTTAAAACAACCTATTTCTGGTGTTGTACTAGAAAATGAAAAGTCTATTAGAGCAGAATCATCAATAGATTTTGAGTTAAAACGTATTTGGAATACGATGCTAGAATGTATGTATACTGGTTGCCACACCGAAGGTAATTTACCTGGTGGACTTAATGTAAGACGACGTGCTTTTGATATGCACAAAAATCTCATTGGCGAAAATAAATATGACAATCCCGAAGAATGGCTAAAAACCATTAGGACAACTGAGGTAAAGTTTAGACAAATCCTAAAATGGGTAAGTTGTTTTGCTTTAGCCGTAAATGAAGTTAATGCATCTTTAGGTAGAGTTGTTACTGCACCAACAAATGGAAGTGCTGGTGTAATTCCGGCTGTATTAATGTATTATATGGTTATTGAAAACCATGACGCAGATTTTGAACACATTAAAAAATTCTTGTTAGTTGCTGGCGAAATTGGCAGTATCTTTAAAAAAGGAGCAACAATTAGTGCTGCAATGGGTGGCTGTCAAGCAGAAATTGGTGTATCTTCTGCGATGGCAGCAGGCGCATTAACCGAATTATTAGGCGGAACTCCAGAACAAGTCCTTGTTGCTGCAGAAATTGCTATGGAACATCATTTAGGATTAACTTGCGACCCAATTGGTGGTTTAGTACAAATTCCTTGTATAGAACGAAACTCTATGGGAGCTATAAAAGCCATAAATGCAGCAGAATTAGCCTTAGATACGGATCCTAAAAACGTAAAAGTACCATTAGATAAAGTGGTTAATACCATGTGGGAAACTGCAAAGGACATGAATACAAAGTATAAGGAAACTTCTGAAGGCGGTTTGGCTATTGGAGTACATTTGGCAGACTGCTAATTTAACTTACACCTTTTAAGTTTTACAACGTCCTGTATATTCATCTTTGATTCTGCAACTCAATAAATCCTCTTAAGTTTAAAGCTAAATATAAAAATCTCTTTATTTTTACATTCAACTAATAAAAACAATAATGTCTACAGCAAAAAAAGAATATAAAAGAATTACCGTAAAAACCTTGATAGATATGAAGTCTAAAGGCGAAAAAATATCTATGCTTACGGCTTACGATTATACCATGGCAAAAATCGTTGATGGTGCTGGTATTGATGTTATTTTGGTTGGTGATTCTGCAAGTAATGTCATGGCTGGCCATGAAACAACCTTGCCAATTACGTTAGATCAAATGATTTACCATGCGTCTTCTGTTGTAAGAGCAATTGATAGAAGTTTAGTAGTTGTTGATTTACCTTTTGGTAGCTACCAAAGTGATCCCAAAGAGGCTTTACGTTCTGCGATTAGAATAATGAAAGAATCAGGAGGACATGCTGTAAAAATGGAAGGTGGTAAAGAAGTGAAAGAATCCATTAAACGGATTTTAAATGCAGGAATTCCAGTTATGGGACATTTAGGACTAACACCTCAATCCATTTATAAATTTGGAACTTATACTGTAAGAGCTAAAGAAGAACAAGAAGCACAGCAATTAAAGGAAGATGCTTTAATGTTAGAAAAAGCAGGCTGTTTTGGGATTGTATTAGAAAAGATTCCTGCAAAATTAGCTAAAGAAGTTGCTGAGAGTGTTTCTATTCCTGTAATAGGCATTGGTGCTGGTAATGGTGTTGATGGGCAAGTTTTGGTTTTACATGATATGTTGGGTATGACACATGAATTTAATCCTCGCTTTTTAAGACGATACATGAATTTGTATGAAGAAATGACAACAGCAATTTCTCAATATGCAACTGATGTAAAAAGTAGTGATTTTCCTAATGAGAAGGAGCAGTACTAGTAAGCAGTAAGCAGTAAGCAGTAAGCGAAATTAATTAGTAGTGTATTAGTGGCTCATCGTTCAGAAAAAATTTCATCTAATAAAAATAATCTTCAAGTTTTGCATGAAGACAACCATATCATCGTTGTGAATAAACGTGCTGGAGATATTGTGCAAGGCGATAAAACAGGTGACAAACCATTAAGTGAAGTTGTTAAGTCTTATCTAAAAGACAAATACAACAAAGAAGGAAATGTATATTTGGGTGTGGTTCATCGTTTGGACAGGCCAACTACTGGAATTGTATTATTTTCTAAAACAAGTAAAGCTTTACCTAGATTAAATAAACTATTTGCAGAGAAAACAGCAAAAAAAACGTATTGGGCTTTAGTAAAAAACGAACCACCTAAAACAAGTGGCACTTTGATACATTGGCTAAAAAAGAATCCTAAAAACAATAAATCTACAGCCTATATCAAAGAAGTTGAAGGGAGTAAAAAGGCTATTCTTCATTATAAAATAATACAAACATTAGATAATTTCTACCTTCTAGAAATAGATTTAGAAACGGGAAGACATCATCAAATTAGAGTTCAGTTATCCTCTATTGGTTGCCCAATAAAGGGCGATCTAAAATATGGTTTTAATAGAAGTAATAAAGATGCTAGTATTAGTTTGCACGCAAGAACATTGCGTTTCGTTCATCCTGTAAAGAAAGAAGATTTAAAATTTACAGCACCTCTGCCAAATGAAGCAGTCTGGAACGCATGTAATAACTAAGCTGTTTTATATGGATACGTTATTCTTAAAATTGTTCCTTTACCAATGTTAGATTCTAATTGAAAATCTGCATTAAGTAACTCCGCACGTTTTTCCATATTAATTAATCCAGAACTTTTTTCTGCTGTTTCTAAGTTAAAACCAGATCCATCATCTTGTGCAGAAATTATTAAAAATTCCTTTTGGTAGTCTAAGCTTACACGCAAATGTTCTGCTTCTGCATATTTTAGTGTATTAGAGAAAAATTCTTGCAAGATTCGGAATAAGATGATTTCATCTTTATTGTTTTCAAAGTTTACCTTCTCTCCTATTATTGACATTTTAGAATCAATAAATCCAAACTTACCTAACCTTTCTACTTCATTCTTTACCGTTGCTTCGAAACCACGATTATTAATAACATCACTATTTAAAGACTTAGAAAGTGCTCTAACTTCTTCTAAAGTGTTTTTTAATGCATCAGAAGCATTATTAATTTTTGGTTTCACTTCGTCCTTTACCACTTTAGAAGCAGCATTAATATGCATTGTAGCCAATACAAGCATTTGCCCAATATTATCATGTAACTCCTGCCCAACATGCTTCAATGTTTCTTCTTGAATTTCTTGTTGAGTTTTAATGAGTTCTTCATCAAATTTTTGTTGTTGTTCTATATTACTTAAAAGAAGTTGATTTTTTCTTTTTTGATAGACAATAAAAAATAATATGATAAGTACTGATATAATAATCAGTACTATAATCATATATATTATTAGTTGGCGTTCTGCGGCTGTACTTATTATCTGGTCTGTGGCTTGCAAAATATTAATGCTGTTGTAAAGGTTAGGTAAAGAAAAATATTCAATGATAAATATATTTTATATTTCAACATAATATAGGCTACATCTTCAGGAACAAAATATTTCTCAAAAAAATCCATCGGTATCATTATAAGTATCCAACAAAACAAAGCCGAATTAAAATAAAAATAGACTGATTTATAAAATTGAATTATTCTATCCGAACCTAACAACTCAAAATAATAGACAATTATAGACAGGCTAACCATCCAAAAACTAGCTATTTTTATAAATTGCTCATTTGGTGTAAATAAGTATTCAAATCTAAAAGCTATAGATAATAATATCTGTACTATATAAAGGTAAAAGCTATATTTAATAATTTTTTTTAGCCGATTATTTTCAATTATCTGATAATTTATATAAGAAACAAAAACTGATAGACCAATCCACCAAAAAATTGTAAACCACCAATAATTTCTCTGAATTAACGTCCCTTCAATCAAATAAAAAAGATCATTCTTATATAAAAAGGACGGATAAGACCCAATAAAATCAACCCAAAATGCATAAATTAAAAAGTAAATTATTGTTTTTGTCGGTGTGTGTTTATATTTTTTAAAAACTAATATACCTGTAAATGCAGCTAAGAATTCTACTCCTCGTGTTATCAGGTTATAGTATTCATTGATGAATTCGTCCATATATCGTTATTGTGGATAATTAGCAGTTGGCGGCTGGCCATGGCTACCATTGTTCAATCCATGTGCACCAGGAATATCAGGATTAGAATCGCCTCCTCCTTTACCTTCGTCTGCGGCAGTTGTAGGTATTAAAAATAAAGTAGTTAAACCCTCTGCATCGATGTCGCTTCCTTCTTCTGGTTCATGTGCGCCACAATAAATGCGGATGCCATTCATTTCAAAGCCTAAATCTTTAGCTTGTTTTTCCGCATATTCTAAATATGCTTTAATTTTTTCTAAAGAATACCAGGATGATCTATTATCTCCTACTTTAGTGATTTGATTTGTGATTAAGGTATGACGAGAAGTATACGCGTCATTTAATTCTTTAGCCTCTGTTGGAGTGATTAAGCCGTTGATGTTGTTCATAATATATTATTTAATCTGTTAAGGTTATATCTGTTAAATTAAACATTTTAATTAAAATGCTAAAGAAATTTATTTATTTTAAAAATGCATTAGATTTTTAAATGTATTGAAATTTGAGTTCCAGACATTTTCTGACTTAAAATATTTACAGCGTGATCAGTTAACTGCAAAACTCTTGGATAACCACCTGTAGTTTGGCAATCTCTCATTAATACAATAAGTTGTCCAGATGGAGTTAACTGAACCGTTCCTGGTAACACTGGTGCTGTTAATATTGATTCCAAATTATTATTAAATAAAGGCAAAAGTTGATAAGCCATTCGGTTATTATATTTTGAAACCTCAAAACTTTGACTTAAAAGCGATTCTTGCTGCTGATGAGTTAATTTATAAAACTCTGGTCCTTTTGTTACTTTTATACAATTTGTTTTAAGATATCCATCGTTAAATCTAATCTTAGCGTTTTTAATATTTTGTAATTTAGATGATTCTGTAATTGCTATACTGTCTCCATTATTAAGTTTAAAAGGTTCTGTGACAACTTTGAGCATACTTCTACTGCCCAATACTAAATCTGTAAGAAATCCACCTTTTACCGCAATATAAGTTCTAAAACCATTTTTAGCAATGCCACATGATAAAACATCGTTTACTCTTACAACAATCGAAGTATTCATATCTATAGGAATGCCATTAAGTTTTGGAGTCATGTTTGCACCTGTAATGGCAACTAAGGTCGGGACCATAAACTGTATTTCAGCTCCAACCATCGTCATTTCAATTACGGCAGAGTTTTTGTCGTTACCTAAAATAGTATTGGCAAAATTATAAGCTTTTTGATCCATAGCTCCTGAAACTGGCACCCCAAAACTACTATACCCAAAACGTCCATTGTCTTGTATAGTAGAATAAAAACCTGCCTTTAGTATCTTAACCATGATTTAAAAAGGTTTCAACATTGAAAGAAGAACTCATCATATCAGATTTAATTCTATAATACTCAGTTACTGAAACTGAATAAAACTTAACACGATCTCCTGCTTTTATAAAACAAGGAGGATTACGTTTTGGGCTGAATAATTCTACGGGAGAATTTCCAATAATATGCCATCCACCAGGACTGTCTTGAGGGTAAATCCCAGTCTGTTTTCCACCTATTGCAACTGACCCTTTTTTGATGTTTAGATTTGGTGTATTTTTTCGATCTAAATGCAAGCTAGAATCTAGTCCTCCTAAGTATAAAAATCCAGGTAAAAATCCGACGAAAAACACCGAATAAAACTCTTGAGTATGTCGCTTAATAATTTCGTGTTTTGATAGTCCTTTTGCGTTTGAAAAAGATTGCAAATCAACAGCAAATTCGGCATCATAACAAACTGGAATTTTAAATGTTTTTGAAGTTTCTAATTTTGAGTTATGTTCTACTTCACTTAACGCTTTTAATTCAACAAAAGTGCTATTGACATTATCTATAGTTAACACATAAACAATTAATATTGAATTATATGCAGATATTACTTCAATAATTTGTTTATTATAATTGTTTTCAATAATTTTCTTAAAAACCAAGACGTCTTGCAGTATATCATTACTAATTTCAGATGGCCATTCCACCAAAATAGAACGTTCATTATATTGCGAAAATCGTAACTGATATCTCATTTTTATTTATAAAATTTGAATCTTATTTTTACCCAAATTTAAATTTAAATAACTTAAAATTTCAAGTGCATTTTGTGTGTCTCCATGCACACATATGGTGTCTGCAATTATTGCAACGTCTACACCGCTAATTGATCTTATTTTTTGTTCTGTTATTATATTCAAAACATGGTTTAAAACAGCCTTTTTATCATGTAAAATAGCTCCTGATTTCAAACGAGAAACCAATGACAAATCATCATTATAATTTCTATCTGCAAAAGCTTCAAACACAACATTAATATTTTCTTGTTTTGCCAAAATGGCCAATACAGAATTATAAGGCGCGTATAATTGAACTGAACAATCTAGGCTCTTAATTACTTTGATAATAACATTTGACACATCCTCATCTTTCGCTGCCAAATTATACAAGGCACCATGAGGTTTAATATGATGTAGTTTTACACCATTAGAATTAACAATAGAAAGCAAACTGCTTATTTGAGATTTTAAACTTTTAAATAATTCATCTTTTGAAAGCTTCATAACTGTTCTTCCAAAATTCATTTTATCAGGAAATGAGGGATGCGCTCCTATTTTTACACCATTAACCTTAGCCAATTTCACAACCTCAGCCATAGACTCCAAGTCACCAGTATGTCCACCACAAGCTATATTACAAGAAGAAACAAGAGGCATTAATAAGGCTTCATTACCAACACCTTCACCTACATCTGCATTTATATCTATGCTAAATTGCTTCATATTAAATCATTTCGAATACGCTTAAAATCCCTTTTAAACCCAATAATATGGTTATTACTAAAATAACTAAGCCAAAGAAATTCTGAAGATTAGAATTTTTATAAGCTCCTAAAACAGAAGATTTATTCATTATCCATAGTAAAAAGCCAGCGATAACAGGAAGAAGTATACCGTTTGCAATTTGAGCGAATTGTATAATCTCAATAGATTTAAATCCACTAGAGGAAAAAGCAACACCTAAGAATACTATAAACATCCAAACTGCTTTAAATTTTTTAGACTTTAAATCTACATCCCAACCCAAACAACCACTTGCTACGTAAGACGCAGCTAAAGGCGCTGTAATTGCACTTGTAATACCTGCAGCAAATAAACCAATGGCTAAGAAATATTTTGCAAAATTACCAAACAAAGGTTCTAAGCCCAAAGCCAAATCTGCAGCATTAGTAATCGAAGTTTTCTGTATAGTAGAAGCTGCAATGATAATACACATTGAAACCAAACCACCCAAAACAACAGCTACAAGCGTATCTTTTTTTGCTATTTTAATATCGCTTTTATCCGTCCATTTAGTTTTAGCCAACGAAGCATGTAAAAAGAGATTATAAGGCACCACTGTTGTACCTATTAATGAAATTATCGTTAAAACACTTCCTTCTGGAGACTCAAAGATGACTATACTTCTAAGGATTTCAATAACATTAGGTTTTGTAATTATCGCTGTTGTTATAAAAGCAAAACTCATTAGGATTACTAAAATCACAAACACCTTTTCTAACAATTTATAATTCCCGATATAAAGTAACACAAAAGCTATTGCACCAATAACTAAACTTAATACATTGAGCTTTATGTTTCCTAGCTCCCAAACTATATGACCAACTATGGTCTCCATACCTAAAGCGCCACCACTAATATTACCTGCTTCGTAAGCTGCATTACCCACTACAATCGCACTTAAAATTAACACAATTGCCAAAACCTTAACCACAGGATGCTTTATTTCTTCTCTAATAATTTCAGATAATCCCTTTTGCGATACAATACCTAATCTAGCAGCCATTTCTTGCAAAATTATAGTAGCAAAAATGGATAAAACCATAGCCCATAATAAAGCGAAACCAAAATTTACACCAGCTAAAGTGCAAACTGTCACAGTTCCTGGGCCAATAAAAGCAGCGGCAACCAAAGGGCCTGGACCAATATTTCTAAAAAAGCTTTTTATCATTTCTCAACAGAATTGAGTGCGTAAATCGCGAAACTACCTAACCAATGACCACCTTCATAACTATCACCAACAATACTAGGCAATGACTGATTGATATGCTTATTAGCTATGTTTTGTAAATGATTAAATTCTGGTAAATCCTTCGCAACATAATTTAGACTCCAAGCTCTTGAAAAATTAACACCATCTAAATGCACCAACTTTCCATCTGTTCTATCTGACACTTCTCCAACAGACCAATCAAAATTAGCATCACTAAGCTCTGGCAAAAAATCATTTACCCATACTTTAAATTCTTCTATCTCTAAAACACGTTTCATTAATGCCGCTTCTTCTAAACAAGGTGATAAAAAATCGAAACCACTTGGCTCCCATTCTAATGGACAATCTTGATCGTCATAATAAAAATGTTTTGCGCGATTCTCAATAATCTCTGCTAATTCCTCATTATCTAGTGTTGATGCATAATCGTATGCAAAACTCATCCCAAAAGCCGTATTTGTATGTTCACCTACACGAATAGCATAATTTAATTTTGGCAGAAATTCAACGTACTTATCAACAATTAAATCCGTTAACGGCTGAAGGTTTGACTCTAATTCTCTTGCGACTTCAGCATCCCAAGTATGTAGTTCTTCAGCCAACTTTAACAACCAAGCCCAACCATAAGTTCGTTCAAAAGATTTAGAATGTTTACCTTCAAAATACAATATCTCATTCTCTATCTTTTCTTTTGAAATATTATGAAGTAATTTTTGCTCTATTTCCTTTCTGTTTTCTAAATCGGGAAATTGCTTTAATAAACTTACCAAACTCCAATGTCCATGAACAGCTGAATGCCAATCGAAACAGCCATAAAATGCAGGATGCAATTCGCTAGGAGATTTTAAATCGTCAGCACTACCTATAACTTGATTCAATTTGTTTGGATATTCGGTATTAATACAATTTAAAGGTAATTGCGCTAAATTATTAGCTTGAGCTAAGTCTAAAGCAGGAATCTCCACAACCTCAACATCAACAATCACATCTTGTTTTGCTGGTTGCTTATTTTCATTATTGCCACAACCAAACACTAATAAGATTAATGATAATATGTAAAATTTTTTCATCTTTATAAATGGAATTTTTAAGTTTCTAAATTATTGTTTTTACAACTTAACTTTAAGGTGTTAGTCTATATAATTATTGATTTTTCATAAGTGACAATCAACCGAGCCAACCATCACGATCTAAACTACGATACTGTATAGCTTCACTTATATGAGCTCCCAAAACGTCTTGTGAACCTTCTAAATCCGCAATAGTTCTTGAAACTTTCAGAATTCTGTCGTAAGCTCTAGCAGACAAGTTTAAACGCTCCATAGCCGATTTCAGTAATTGCATTGATGCGTCTTCAAGCTTGCAGTATTCTCTAATCTGTTTGGTATTCATTTGAGCATTATAATGAATGTTTTCTAGCTCATTAAATCGTATGGTTTGCTTTTCTCTAGCTTTGGTAACGCGTTTCCTTATGTCTACTGAAGACTCGCCACTTCTTTCATCTGCTAATTTTTCAAATGGCACAGGAGTGACTTCAATGTGAATATCTATTCGATCTAATAAAGGTCCTGAAATTTTCCCCATATACCTTTGCATTTCTGCTGGAGACGATGTTATTGGCGCATCTGGATCATTAAAATAACCACTTGGACTCGGGTTCATACTTGCCACTAACATAAATGATGATGGATAAGTAACCGTAAATTTTGCTCTAGAAATAGTAACTTCTCTATCTTCTAATGGCTGACGCATAACTTCTAGAACTTCGCGCTTAAACTCAGGTAATTCATCTAAAAACAAAACACCATTGTGAGATAATGATATTTCTCCTGGTTGCGGATAACTTCCACCACCAACTAGTGCGACATTTGATATTGTATGATGTGGACTTCTAAATGGTCGTTGCGCCATTAGACCTGTATGAGCCTTAACACGACCTACAACAGAATGTATTTTTGTAGTTTCTAAAGCTTCATGTAAAGTCATTGGCGGCAATATACTTGGTAAACGTTTTGCTAACATCGTTTTACCAGAACCTGGAGGTCCAATAAGTATAATATTATGCCCTCCTGCGGCCGCAATTTCCATACAACGCTTTATAGACTCTTGCCCTTTTACATCTGCAAAATCAAATTCAGGAAAATCTAAATTTTTATAAAACTCTTCTCTCGTATTTATAATCGTTTGCTCTAAAGGCTCGTCATTATCAAAATGATTAATCACCTGCATAATATTGTCAACACCAAAGACCTTTAAGTCATCAACAATAGCCGCTTCTTTTGCATTCTGAATAGGCAAAATAATTTTTTTAAAACCTTCTTCTCGCGCCTTAACAGCAATTGGCAAAGCCCCTTTAAAAGGTTGCAAACTTCCATCTAAAGATAACTCACCCATTATGAGATATTCATCTAAATTTTCTGCTTTTATTTGGTCTGATGCTGCCAAAATCCCAATAGCCAAAGTTAAATCGTATGCCGAGCCTTCTTTTCTTAAATCAGCAGGAGCCATGTTAATTGTAATCTTTTTTCCTGGAATTCGATAACCATTGTTCTGTAATGCAGCCGCTATTCTATAGTTGCTTTCCTTAATAGCATTATCTGGTAGTCCCACTAAATGATACCCTACACCTTTATCTACATTAACTTCTACAGTAATAGTTGAGGCTTCAACACCAAAAACGGCACTGGCAAAAACTTTTCTAAGCATGAATTGTTGTTTGCTTAAAAATAGAGATAAATCATTTATAAAAAAATTCAAATTTCAAATTAGCTACATTTTATATCGAATTTAATTATTTATTAGTCTTCTGATAATCAATCCTAATTACAGAATGACGATTATAACCTATGACAAGCCGGAAATATTAAAGCAAAAAAAAAAGAACCGTAAAATTAATTACGATTCCTTTTTCTTTTCAATTTATTAAAAGCTTACTTAATAATGAGTCTGCTTGTATCTAACCATCCTTCACCAGTAACTTTCATCAAATAAGTACCTAGATCAATATTTCCAAGTTCGTATTCAATTAAATTTCTACCAGCTATAACTTGGTATGTTTTTGGCTGATGCACAAGTCTTCCTCTTGCATCATAAACACTAACCTCGATATTAGATAAATTTGAATCACCATCTAAGCCATCGATATCAACATCAATAGTAACACTAGTATTACTAGATGCTGGCACTGGATAAACTCTTAATGAATGATCAGAACTATCAGAACCATTACAAACACTAGATTCCGTTACTACAACTGAATCTGTTGCTACACAACCTACACAGTTTACAGCTTGAACAGTATAAGTACCTGCTTGATCTACAGTAATCGTTTCTAGAGTAGAGCTTCCTACAATACTACCATCTTGTGTAGTCCATTGGTAATCTACTGCTTTAGGCTGACATGCACCAAGCGCTAAATTAAGATCTCCATTAGTATATGTGCCATCACCTCCTGATAATGTATACCATCCTGAAGCTCCAAAACCAAGTCTCTTAACATCTGCTCCCATTCCGATTTGGAATGCTTCACCCATTGGAGTTACAGTAAAAACACCATGGTTTTGAGATTTAATAAAACCTGTCAACTGTGTATAATACTCATATCCTGACGTATCATACGTTTGACAGTCGTTTAATTTTGGACTTCCCTGAGGTGTTGCAGTTGTATAACCACTATATGTAAAATCTATTAATAATACATCTACACCATTTGATACAGTTGCTGTGTATTTAGCAGTTCCATTATCAAAAGTTTCAAAAGATTGTTGTGACGCGTTAAACTGAAATGATCCCGTTACAGGTGAAGACACCACCCAAACTTCAAAATCACCAGAAGGACCATCACATCTATCTTGATTAAGAATAGGATAATCACATCCACCATGACATAAACTATCTACATCACTGAAACTTGCTGAAAGCGTTACAGTTTCATTAGCACACACTTCTGCGTCTGCACCTGCATCTACTTCTAAATGACATGAATTAAATAAACCTGCATCGATACTTGTTACATCTGCAGTTGTTACATCAAAACATGTTGTAACTCCATCAGAATTGGCATTAGAATCTGAAGATTCACTTCCACTGTTACTCATGCTAAATTCATAACCGTCTGGTGTATTACTAAATACTATATAGTATTCACCACTGTTAGCACAAACTTCGAACATATAATAACCTGGCTGACCATCTGCTGGATTATTAGCAGTTACCGTAGAATCTACTTCCGCATTTTCATTACAACTATACAAAGTCGCAGTAACACCATTGATTCCAGAATCAACACCATCATCTTGAATACCATTTTCGTTCTCATCTAACCAAACATAATCACCAATAACAACATTACTTTCCTCATTGATAATTAATGATGTCGTATAAGTACAACCATTATTATCCATTAATTCTATAACTACAGGACTATCTGCTGTTGTATATGCCTCATCATTATATGACCATATATATGTTTCATCTTCACAAATAGTAACCTCAGTAACTATATCTTCCGTTGGCACAAATTCAGTAATTGTCAATGTTGCCGTATATGCACACCCATTCACATTTGTTAAATTTAAAACCACTGGACTATCTGCTGCAGTATATGCAACATTGTCTTGCGACCAAACATACTCTTCTCCACTACAAACAGTAACCTCAGTTACTATAGTGTTTACAGGCACATGCTCGGTAATAATTAAAGTTGATGTATAAGAACAACCATTAACATCTGTCAATTCTAACACTACAGGACTGTCGGCTGCTGAATACAATTCGTCATTTTCAGACCATAAGTAATCAGTTCCTTCACAAACTATAACTTCAGTTACCACATCGTCAGTTGTGTTATACTCAGTAATTACTAGAGTTGAAGTATAAGAACATCCACTATTATCATCAATAGTTAACACAACAGGACTATCTGCCACTGAATATGTTTCTCCATTTTGATCCCAAGTATAATCTGAACCTGCACATACTGATACTTCTTGATAAATATCTGAAGTTGCATTACTTTCATTTATAATCAATGTTGAAGTAAATGCACATCCATTTGCATCAGTTAAATCTAATACCACAGGACTATCTACTGCTGTGTAGGTAAGACCACTCTCTGACCAAGTATAATCCGCACCAGCACATACAGTAACCTCTGTTACAGCATTTTCTTGCGCTTCATATTCTGTAACCATTAATGTTGCCGTGTACGAACATCCACCGTTATCATCGATGGTCAACACTACAGGACTATCTGCCGCTGTATATGTTTCTCCATTTTGACCCCAAGTATATTCTCCACCAGCACAAACCACAACTTCATCAACAACATCTTCTGCAACATCATTACTGTAAATTATTAGTACCGCAGTATAATCGTAACCATTTAGATCTGTTAAATGTAACACTACAGGACTATCGGCTACTGTATAAGATTCACCATCTTGATCCCAAGTATATGTAGCTCCATCACAAATTGAAACTTCAGTTACACTATCACACACAGGCTCATTTTCAATAATTGTTAAAGTTGCAGTATAAGGACATCCGCTATCAGTTGTTAATTCTAATACTACTGGACTATCAGCTGCTGTGTACGTAGCTCCACTTAAAGCCCAAGTATAATCACCACCATAACAAACAGTAACCTGTTCGTAAACATCTGAAGCTGTATTACCACCTTCATTTATAATTAATGTTGACGTGTAAGCACATCCATTATCATTAGATAAATCTAATACTATTGGACTATCTGCTGCTGCGTAAGTCACACCATTCTCAGACCATGTGTAATCCGAACCTTCACATACCGTAACTTCAGTTACTGTATTTTCTGGTGCTTCATATTCAGTAATCGTTAATGTTGCAGTGTACGAACAACCATTATTATCATCAATAGTTAATACTACTGGACTATCTGCTGCTGTATACGTTTCGCCATTTTGTGACCATGTATAATCCGAACCTGCACATACTGATACTTCTTCATAAATATCTGAAGTCGCATTGCTTTCATTGATTACTAATGTCGCCGTGTAAGCACATCCATTATCATCTGATAAATCTAATACTACTGGACTGTCTGATGCTGTGTAAGTCACACCATTCTC
>NZ_CANMIW010000002.1 GCF_947498005.1 uncultured Winogradskyella sp. | reverse complement strand
CTCGCGGATTTTCTATTCGGTTTTTATTTGTTAACTTAGTTGCTTAACCACGCAACAAACCATATACAAACACGTTGGCAAACATTAAATGAAAACGCAAACAAACATAATATTAACGATTTTAATTATTTTCTGTTCTTGTCAAAGAGCGAAAAATAAAGGAAAGGAATTGATTGAAAAATCAAAAACCGAAATTGCGGATGTTTCCAAAAAAGCTTGGAAGAAATCAGTAAATTTTGCCTTTAATTCATTTTCATCAACTGAAAACGTAACTTTAAAAGATATATATTCTGATGAAATTATTCCAGAAATGGACGAAATAAAAAGTGTTCAAATTAACTTTCCGCCTAATTTTTATTCCTGCTATTTTAGATATAAAACAGATAAGGCAGGTATAATAAAGTTTCTATCGGAATTGAAAACCATACAACCTGAAATATCTGACTCAGAAATTAAAAAGTCTGACGGAAATGAACTGAAAAAGAATTTGGAATTTATAGAGCGTGAAATGCCTGATTTTAAAAAGGAAATTTCATTCTTTTATAATATAGAAAATATTGAGAAAATTGAATTTTATCGATGTAATAAATATCCGAATGCGAATTATTTAGCAATTGACGTGGATAAAGGAATTGTATATCATCTAATAGAAAAATATTGGAATTAAAAATAACGATTTGCCAACACCCTATATAATTCATTGCTAGTTCTAGCTTACTTACTAAAATCCTCACGGATTTTCTATTCGGTTTTTATTTGCTAAATTACGTGCCTAACCACGCAACAAACCATATACAAATGCGTTGTAAGTAATGCGGAAATCGTGCTAAACTTCAAGATTCGAACTAGAAAAGCCAACCGCACAGTCAAGCACATTTCATTTTGCTCGTGCCTCACAAAATAAAAAGAGCTTGCCTTTCCCCAACGCTCATCCAAACCAAGTGATTATTTTTATACTCATTTAGTGAGATATTTGATAATTCTTCCTACATTAGTAAACTGAATTAAATAATTCAATTATGAACCGAATTAAAGAGGTTTTAGAAGAAAAAGGAATTAAGCAAAAGTGGTTAGCTGAAAAACTGGAAAAAAGTTACAATATGGTGAACTCTTATGCCCAAAACAGGAGACAACCTAGTTTAGAGGATTTATACAAGATTGCTGAAATCTTAAATATAGAAGCAAAAGAATTACTAGTGCCAATAAAAGAACTGAATTGAGGACAGAAATCGACATATTAGAAAATGAAATCTTAGAAAAATATCCAGATGTTTTGGATATTCTTTTGCTAGACCAAACAACTCAAAAAAACATTATTTGGGCAACAAGTAATTATGAGGATTTGGGAGAATCATATTTAGAAAGTAATCAGATTCAATCTGAGTACATTACTGGCATAAATGGTAATATAATAATGCCAAGGGTTCAAAAAGACCAAATATTACAACATTCCAGAGTAAAGAAGATGGCTGAAGTATTTACACCATCTTGGATTTGTAATGCACAAAATAACTTAATAGATAATGCTTGGTTCGAAAGAAAAAATGTTTTCAATAAAGAAATTCCAGATGAAAAAAAATGGGAAACTAACCAAACAAAAATTGAATTCCCCAAAAATAAGACTTGGAAAGATTATGTAAATGATACTCGACTTGAAATTTCTTGTGGAGAAGCACCATACATAACAAGTAGATACGATACTACAACAGGTAAATTCATTGAGATTGAAAGCAGGATTGGTTTATTAGATAGAAAACTAAGAGTTATAAACGAAAATGTTGATGATTCTAGTGAATGGCTTAAGGCAATGAACTCAGCTTATAAAAATACTTATGCTTATGAATGGCAAGGTGACAGTTTGTTATTAGCAAGAGAGTCAATGCTATTTACTTTCATTGAAAACTATAAACATAAATTCAGAAAAGAACCTTTACTTAAATCAATTCAAGAGATAGCATATATAATTTCTTGGAATGTTTGGCAAATGGATGGTTTAAAAGGTGTTGTTCCATTCTCTTGTGGTGAAATAAAAACAAAATCAGTTAACCTATTTGGAGAAGAAGAAACAGACAATTCATTTTGCAAAGGCTGTCTTAACAACAATATGTTTGAACATAATGGAATTTACTGTCTAGTTATGGACTGGTCAAACAAAGATTTAAAAGGGAAAAAACTAAGGTTTATTGACCTAATAGAAAATAAGAAATCAATAAATGGCAGAAAATAATCAACTAGATATACAAATACTTGAGGAATTAATCATTGGAAGAGTTGAGCCTCATATTTACGCTTTTACAACTGGAACAATTCCTAATTATTTAAAAGTTGGCGATACATACAGACCAGTAGAAACAAGACTTAATGAATGGAGAAAATATTTTCCTGAACTAGAGAAGAAATTTCAAGAAGTTGCAAAGATAGATGAAGAAACTTTTTTTAGAGATTTTGCAGTTCATAAATATTTAGAAAACGATATTCAAAAGTCTAGGTTATTGCCTGATTCCTTAGAGTCAATACCATATTATTCAAATGAATTTTTCAAAGATGCTACACCAAAGGACGTAGATGATGCTATAATTGATATAAAAGAATCTCATAAAAATAACGATACAAAATATCAGCTCTATAAATTTGAAGACAGTCATATTCCAATAGTTCATACTTACAATAGAACTGAAACTTATGAGCCAAGACCAAATCAAAAGGAGACTATTGAAAGGTTCACAAATGCATTAAATAAAGGTAGAAACAATCTTTTAATGTATGCTGTAATGCGTTTTGGTAAATCATTTACTTCAATGTGTTGTGCAGTAGAAATGAATGCCAAAATTGTTTTAATTGTTTCGGCAAAAGCTGATGTTAGAGAAGAATGGAAAAAAACTGTAGAAAGCCATAAAAAGTTTGATGGATTTACGTTTTTAGACAGTAACTCACTTTTGCAAAGTGATTCTATTATTAAAGAAAAAATTGAGGCAAATGAAAACATCGCTTTATTTCTAACACTTCAAGATTTACAAGGCGATGATATAAAAACAAAACATAAGGAAGTATTTGAAAATCAAATTGATTTATTACTTATTGACGAGACACATTTTGGTGCAAGAGCATTAGAATATGGTAAGGTTTTAAAAGACTTTTCAACCAAAGAACGAAAAAATGAGGAAAAACTAAATGATGAATCTATAGACCAATTAGACGATACTACTAAAACTATAAACGCAAAGGTTCGCATTCATCTATCTGGAACGCCTTATCGAATTTTAATGAATAGTGAATTTACAAATGATGATATAATCGCTTTTTATCAATTCACAAATATCGCAGAAGACCAAGAAAATTGGAATGAGCAAAACCTAATTAAAGATGAAATAAAAGAATGGGATAACCCTTATTATGGTTTTCCTCAAATGATACGTTTTGCATTTAATCCAAATAAATCTTCCAGACAAAGAATGGAAGAACTTAAAAAAGCAGGTATTACTTATGCTTTCTCTGAATTATTAAAACCTAAATCCATACTTAAAGACAACACAAATCAACTACATAAAAAGTTTATTTATGAGCAAGAAATCATCGATTTACTTAAAGTGATTGATGGTAAAGATGAAGATGACAACTTATTAAGTTTTCTAGATTATGATAAGTTGAAAGAAGGTAAAATGTGTCGTCATATGGTTTGTGTTCTTCCCTATCGTGCTTCCTGTGATGCTTTAGAGGAATTAATTAAATCGAATGAATTCAAAAACCTAAGTTCTTACGAAGTAATCAATATTTCCGGTGTAGAAAATATTAAAATTTACAAAGACACACAGTCAGTAAAATCTAAAATAACTAAGTGTGAAAGCGAGAACAAAAAAACTATCACTTTAACTGTAAATAGAATGCTTACAGGAAGTACAGTACCTGAATGGGATACTATGCTCTATTTAAAAGATACAGCTTCACCACAAGAGTACGACCAAGCAATTTTCAGGCTTCAAAGCCAATTTATTAAGGTTTTTAAAGAACCTGATGGCGATATTGTAAAATACAATATGAAACCTCAAACCTTATTAGTTGATTTTAACCCTAATAGAGTGTTCCAAATGCAGGAACAAAAGTCGCAGATTTATAATGTTAATGTAGAATCTAACGGAAATACCGAATTAGAAGAAAGAATAAAAAGAGAACTACAAATTTCACCAATAGTTGTCATTAACAACAAAAAAATGGTTGAAGTTGAGCCAACAGATATTTTAGATGCTGTTCGCAAATATTCGAATGAAAGGAGTGTTATAGATGAAGCCACATCAATTTCTATAGATTTTTCTTTGTTAGACATAGAGGCAATAAAAGCTGTAATCGAAAAACAAGGTGGTTTAAAATCAAGACAAGGTTTAGAAATAGAACCATCAGAGGGAGAAGGTGACGATATTGATACTGGTGATGAACCTGATAATGGTGAAAAGCCAGATGAAGGTGATAAGGATTCAAAACCTTCAAAAGATGATGAAAAAATAGATTACAAAGGAAAGTTTGCAATGTATTATGCAAGAATTCTTTTCTTTTCTTTTTTAACGGATTCAACTGTTAAATCACTTCAAGAAATTATCAATGCAATAATTAACGATGAAAACAATCTGCGTATAGCAACACATTTAAATCTTGAAGTAGACATACTTGTTCTATTTCAGGAGCACATTAATCCTTTTATACTAAGCGAATTAGATTATAAAATCTCTAATATAAATTCTTTAGCAAACGACACTACAATTTCACCAATTGAAAGAGCAAGTAATGCTATGAAGAAATTTAGTCGCTTATCGGATTCTGAGATTGTTACACCCGAAATTGTTACCGATAAAATGATGAACTCATTACCTGTCGATGCAATAAATGAAACTACTTTACTACTTGATATTGCTTCCAAACAAGGCGAGTTTGTATATGCCACATATAAAAAATTCGGAAAAGAAGTAGCAAATAATTTTTACTCAATCCCAACATCCAAGATTGCTTACGAGTTTACTAGAAAAGTATACAAACTACTTGAACTAGAAATTAAAAATATAGAATCAAACTACACATCTTACGATTTAATCAAAGAAAACGATTTGATTGAAGATGAAACTATAAAAATTAACAACAACGATATGAAATTTAATGTAATTGTTGGTAATCCACCATACCAAGAAAGCGATGGAGGTGCACAAGCTAGTGCTAGACCTATTTATCACCATTTTGTAAATATTGCAAAACAGTTGGATTCTAACTACACCTGTATCATTATGCCAACAAGATGGTATGCTGGTGGAAAAGGGTTAGATACATTTAGAGACCAAATGTTAAATGACAAAAATGTTTCGGAACTACACGATTTTTTAAAGCCAGATATCATTTTCTCCAATACAAATAACAGAGGAGGTATTTGTTTTTTCTTAAGAGATAAGAGTTATGACAATAGTGAAGACTTAACGAAAGTATTTACTTATAATGATAATTTAATCCCAACTCAAAGTTTAAGAAATTTAAAAACAGAAGACTCTGACATTCTTATTCGACACAGTATTGCTGTGGATATACTCAAAAAGGTTAAATCAAATGATAAATATGAGTCTTTTGAAAACATTATATCTTCAAGAAAACCTTTTGGTCTAGAGGGAAATATTGTTAAAAACAAAACAATCTTTAGGTCTACAAAAAATGGACTAACATCACCTGTTTTGTGCTATGGTAGAGGAAAACAAGTAGGGTTTTTAAATAAAGAGGAAATCGCAAAAAATACTAATTGGATTGATAAATTCAAAGTATTTGCACCTTACGCTAACAATATTGGGACAGAGTTAAATGATGATAACTTGAATGCATTCGTAGGAGAGCCAAATACAATAAGTACTGAAACATATATCGTTATAGGAGCTGATTTAGACTTAAAAAAAGAATCAGCTAAAAATCTAACAAACTATTGTTTCACTAAGTTTACTAGGTTTATGCATAGCATTCCGAAAGTAAGCCAACACGGAACATCAAAAACATACAAATTTGTTCCTCTCCAGAATTTCACTTCTGAATCTGACATCGACTGGAGTAAATCCATTGAGGAAATTGACAAGCAACTTTATGAAAAATATAAATTGAGTAAAGAAGAAATTGAATTTATTGAAAAAATGATAAAAACGATGTAAAAGCCAACGCTCAAAGCCATACACATTCGCAATTCGCTACAGCCAACGCTACGCCAAAAATTGCAAAAGAGTATGTCTAGCCAACGCTCACATTTGAACTAAATAACAAACATCGAAAAACCAAGCAGAACGTGAAAGCACTACTTACAACAACGTGTATAAAACATAGCTATTATAGGCTTTCCGAGAGGTTTTTGTGTATTTACAAAGTACGCCAAATTTTTTGTTTGGTTATATTTAAAAAAGAAAATTAAACATAAAAATAAAAAATTCGCTCGTGCTAAACCCGAAAAGTTAGCGTTTATTTATACGCTACGTTTCATACACAAGACCGTTGTGTGTAATTTGAGAAAAACGATATGATTGAAGTTAATGGTTGGGCTGTAATCCGAGAATCTTATAAAGAAGAAGATGACGATAATGAACTTTTGAACTCGATTGTAAAGCAAATTGAATCAAAACTAAACGAGTTAGATTATAGGAATGAATTTTATTCTTTAAAGTGCTTGAATGGAACTTATCATTTATCTATTATGGTAAATCATAATCATCGGACTGTGGCTGAACACGTAATTGACTTTTTTAAATGGATTGCCCAAATTTCAAAAGGTTCATATGGAATTATGTATGTTCAAGATGACGAAGATATTGAAAGAGGAAACGAAGATAAATTTAAAGTATGGTCTATGAAAAAAGGAAAAGTGGTTGAATTGAACGATATTTATCTTTCACCATTGAATCCCGAAATTGAAGAATAAAAACTCATTAGCCAATGCCTCTATTAGCAAATACTAAGCAGAATAAACGAAAAAGACTTAACGGAATAGAAGAATATTATTTGGACATATCAAAAGATAAAAGCAACTCTGTTTGGTCTGAAAGAGGAAAAAATATGCTCAAGTTTGTTGAAATGCTAAATGAGAACTTCAAAAAAACTAAAATTTGGGGATTGACTTCTCACTCAAGATTAATTTTACAAAACGAAGATAAGTGGGATTCCAAATGGTTTGTGATTATCGAAGCTCTCGGACACGAATATTATTTTGAGTATTTAATAACTGATGATAAAAAACCTTGGAAAAATGCAACTGTAAAAGGAGTCACTCGGAATTTAGTAGATGCAAAAAAATACCTTTTGATTTCAATGAATGAGTCAGGCGGTTGGAATAACAATCTGGAATTAGAAAGATTGCTTAAAGAAATTGAAACTTAATAAAAAAAACTACACACAACACCGTGTATAATTCATTGCTTGGTTCTCGCCTACTTACGAAAATCCTAGCGGATTTTCTATTCGGTTTTTATTTGCTAAATTAGGTGCTTAAACACGCCACTAATCATACACAAACACGTTAGGCACAAGCTGAAAAACCACCTCAAATAAAAAATTTCAAGAAAAGTGTAATAAAAACTTCATTTGCTAATCTAAAGAGTAAATCATTCAAACAAATTAGATGAAAAAAACAGCAATAATTACACAAAAACCATTTAAGATTTCTCATAAAATCAGTTCGATTTACTCTAGTGCTTTTACCGAATTTTATGAAAAATAAAGAAAAATATTTTGACCAAATCTATGTAGATTTAAAAGATAAAATCTATCGTCTTTGCTTGGGTTTTATGGGAAATACAACAGATGCAGATGACCTATTTCAAGAAGTTTTAATTAGAGTTTGGAAAAGTTTAGACAGTTTTAGACAAGAAAGTTCAATTAATACTTGGGTTTATAGAATAACAACAAATACTGCGCTGTTATCAATAAATAAAATCAATAAATCTAGATATAGGGAAACAAACCTATTACCAAATAATTTAAAAACAGAAACTACTCAAGTATTTGAATCTGACAAACAAGACCAGATTAAAAAATTGTATCAAGCTATTTCAACTTTAAAAGAAATAGACAGAATAATAATTAGCTTACTATTAGAAGATAATACCTACAAAGAAATAGCGGAAATAACAGGAATTAGTACATCTAATGTAGGTGCAAGAATAAACAGAATTAAGAAAAAATTAATCACTAAAATTTAAGAAAATGGAAACACAAATAATAAAATGGAAAAATATGTGGCAAGAACAAAAATCAAATACACTTGAATCGAATGAACTTATTGAAAGGTTAAATCAAATGGAAAGAAATTCTAAAGAACAAAGAACAAAGTTAGTGATTGTATCAATCATTCTTATTACGGCTTGTTCAATTGGAATATCTGAATTATTAGCAAATAAGTATTATTTAGTATCCTTTGTAATGTTATTAATTGGTGTTTCCATAAAACTAATACCTCTTTATAAGAACAAATATGAAATTATTTCTAATGAATCTGATTTTAACAATCATGACTTCATTAAAAACCTGTCTAAAAAAATGGATTATAGCATTAAACATTTGTTAATATATATGTCAGTAATAATAATAGCGCTAAATATTGCATTGCTTGGTCTAAACAAAAATGGAACAATATTTAATTTTGAGATTAACAACGAAAATCGAATATTTTTTCATTTAGCGACAGTCATTCTTTTTGTTGTAGCTTACATCATCAATAAAAGAAATCTAGATGTCAACAAAAGAAAAACGTTAAGTTTAATTTCTGATTTGGAGAATAAGAATTAAAAGCCAGTGCCTAACACCGTATATAATTTATTGCTGGTGTTGTGCTAAAATAAAGGTCGTTGTACGTTTACTACGTCTGATTTTCCTTCGGAAAATCCTCGCACGTAAACACGCAACTTTCCATATACAACAACGTTAGGCACAAGCTGAACTCACTCAAACGGAAAAGAATGAATAGAAAAATTTTCATACTGATTTTCGGAATTTTAATACTGCTGAGTTGTAAACAGAAAAGCGGAATTGAGTACTCTTTCGCAGATGTTCAAATAAATATGTCTGACTATTATTTGACATTACCAATCGGAATTGAAAAAAATCAAGTTGAATCTTACGAAGAGGGATTTTACCAAGACTTTGTATATTCTGATAATAGCTATGTGATTATTTTAAGAGGCGGAAATGCAGGACTTGAATTACCGAAAAATGAGAACTCTGAAACTCACTCACGAAAGGAATATATTGATGGAACAGAAATGGTTTATGGCAATGTAAAAACGGAACGGAAAGCCGAATTTGACAAAGCCTTTGATATAATGAAAGAAAACGGCTTAAAGAAAAAATAAAAGCCAGTGCCTAACACAGCATATAATTTATTGCTTGATTCTTGCCTACTATGGAAAATCAGACACTATTATAAGTTGGCTTAATCATTCTGTTTGCTCTTTTTAAGGAGCTGAACGCATGAAAATCTCGAAAGAATCAGATTTTATAAATGTTAACAATGAATTTAGAGATGAATATTTTTAGGATAATTATGATTAGCAACTTCTTTATGAAAAGCAAATACCAATAACAGATACAATATTAGAGGATAGAAAAATTCCAAAAGGAGAAGATAAAGCGACAAACAACTGAAAACACTTTCAAACAAAAAAGACCATCTAATAAGATGATCTTTTTTATTTAGCTTAATGTTTTTAGCTTAAAACATATCTCTTCCTGCAAAATGGAAAGCACTCTCTATAGCTGCATTGTCATCGCTATCACTTCCGTGAACAGCATTTTCGCTAATAGAATCTGCAAACATTTTACGGATAGTACCTTCTGCTGCATCAGCAGGATTAGTAGCTCCAATTAATGTTCTAAAATCTTCAACTGCATTTTCTTTTTCTAAAACAGCTGCTACAATAGGTCCACGAGTCATATACTCTACTAACTCTCCAAAAAATGGACGCTCGTTATGTATTGCATAAAATTCCTCAGCATCCGCCTTAGTCATTTGTGTTAATTTCATTGCTACGATTCTAAATCCTGAAGCTGAAATTTTTTCTAATATTGCGCCAATGTGTCCTTTTTCAACAGCATCAGGCTTTAACATTGTAAATGTTCTGTTAGTTGCCATGTATCTTTTTTTAAATATTCTGCAAAAGTAATGTATTTCTTTAATTAATCAAGTGCAATATTTATTAATTTGATCATAGTTTTAGTGCTGTTAATAAATCTTACCAACCCTAGTGATATCTATGCTATGCTGTAAAATTTTAATAAAATTTTATCATTTCAATTTTAAAAATAAGATTAATAAAATCTAAAAAAACGTATCTTCGCCATCTATGAATAAAGCTCAAATTTCAGACCTAAAAGCGCTATTAAGTTCACCTAAGAACATTGTTATTGTGCCACACAGAAATCCAGATGGTGATGCTATGGGTTCTACACTTGGCTTATATCATTATTTAAAATTAAATAATCATAATGCCATTGTTATTGCACCAAATGATTATCCAAACTTTTTAAAATGGTTGCCAGGAGACGATACAGTATTAAAATTTGAAACTCAACAAAACGATTGCATTCCGCATATTGAAAACGCAGATTTAATTTTTACTTTAGATTTTAATGCCTTTCATAGAGCTGGCCATCAAATGGCAGAAGTTTTAGAAGCTTCTAAGTCTACAAAAATTATGATAGACCATCACCAGCAACCAGATGATTATGCAAAATATATGTACTCTGATGTAACAATGTCTTCAACCTGCGAAATGGTATATAATTTCATAGATATGCTTGGAGACACTCAAAAAATAGAGGCAACCATTGCAACATGTTTGTATGTTGGCATTATGACAGATACAGGATCTTTCAGATTCCCGGCAACTACAACCAAAACTCATCAAGTTATTGGTAGTTTAATTGAAAAAGGAGCAGACAATTCTCAAATTCATAATAATATATACGATTCTAACAGTTACAGTCGTTTACAATTATTAGGTAGAGCGATGCAAAATCTAAAAGTGATACCAGAACTGAGAACGGCTTACACTACCCTTTCTCAAGCAGAATTAGACCAATACAATTTTAAAAAAGGAGACACTGAAGGTTTTGTAAACTATGGATTGTCGCTAGAGGGAATTATATTTGCTGCAATTTTTATTGAAAACAAACAAGATAACATTATCAAAATCTCATTTAGAAGTAAAGGAGAATTCTCTGTAAATGAATTTTCTAGAGCACATTTTCATGGTGGAGGACACACAAATGCAGCGGGTGGACGCAGTGAAACAGACATGGAAACGGCTATAAATAAATTTATTAGTATATTACCACAGTATAAAAAAGATTTGTCCCAAGCCCAAAATGGGCATTAAATTAAATATTATGAAAAACCTACTCTTCGTATTTGCTCTTACTATGCTGTGTTTTAGTTGTAAATCACCTGAAGCTAGATTACCAGAATCAGTTCAATCTGGTTCATTTTTAAAAGCATCTGCTGAGCGAAACAAAAAACTCAACGAGCTAGAACACCAACAAATTCAAGACTTAATAAAAAGTAATCCAAACAGGAACTATATTGCATCTAAAAGCGGTTTTTGGTATTCATATAACACCCAAATAGAAAATGACACGGTTCAACCGCAATTTGGTGATGTGGTCGATTTCACTTTTGATGTCTCCAATATAGAAGGTGATCAGATTTATGCAGACACCAATAAAACTTACGTTATGGACAAGGAAGAATTGTTCACTGGTTTACGCGAAGGGCTAAAATTACTTAAACCTACAGAATCTGCTACATTTATTTTTCCATCCCAAAAAGCTTTTGGATATTATGGAGACGAACATAAAATAGGAACTAATATTCCTCTAATTTGCGAAGTAACATTAAACACTATAATTAAAACAAATGATTAAAAAAACGCTTACAGCAATCGTTGTACTATTATTATTAACGGTAAATTTTTCTTGCCAAGTACAATATCCCAATTTAGAAGACGGACTTTATGCAGAGTTTGTAACCAATAAAGGCACTATGATTGCCAAATTATATGCAGATAGAACGCCTGTAACAGTTGCTAATTTTGTAGCATTAGCTGAAGGAAATCACCCATTAGCAAGTGAAGAATATAAAGGTAAACCTTATTATGATGGCACAACGTTTCATAGAGTAATTGATGGATTTATGATTCAAGGTGGTGACCCAACTGCGACAGGAATGGGAGATCCTGGATATAAATTTGATGATGAATTTCATGTAGATTTAAAACACGACAAACCAGGTATTTTATCTATGGCAAATGGCGGCCCTAATGGAAACGGAAGTCAATTCTTCATTATGGAAAGACCAGATCCAAGATTAGATAACAAGCATGCTGTTTTTGGAGAATTGGTTGAAGGTTTAGAAATACAAGATTCTATTTCTAATGTTGAAGTTATTGACCCTAGTGCTAGAAATCACAAGCCAGTTGAAGACGTTGTAATTACAAAGCTTAATATTATAAGAAAAGGGTCTGATGCAAAGTCTTTTGATGCACCTAAAGTTTTTACTGAAGAATTACCTAAAATTAAGGAACGTGCTGCAGAAGCGAGAATTGAAGCTAGAAAAAAAGCTGAAGAAGCTAAAAAAGTTAGAGAAGAAAAATCTGCTGTAGCTGCTGAAGCAACTAAATTGATTTTTGAAGATTATAATTCAAAAACTAAAACATTAGCATCTGGATTAAAGGTGCACATGATAACCACAACTAATGGTGCTAAACCAAAACAAGGGTCTGATGTAAAAATCAATTATGAAGGTTATTTTGTAGATGGTAAATTATTTGACAGTAACGTTAAGGACGTTGAAGAAAAATACGGAATGCTAAATCCTATGAAGACACAACGTGATATGTATAAGCCAATGCCAATGAAAATTACGCCAGAAGCAGGTATGATTGCTGGTTTTAAAGAAGCGGCAGCGATGTTAAAAGTTGGAGAAAAAGGGTATTTCTATATGCCTTCTCATTTAGCATATGGTGAAAGAGGTCGTAATCCTATTCCACCAAATACGGATTTAATATTTATCATGGAACTTACTGAAATTTCAGAATAATAAAGTGTAACATAAAAAAAGCTGGTATTAAGAATTGACTTAATACCAGCTTTTTTATTGCAATTATATTAGACCTGTAAGGTTTTGAAAACCTGACAGGTCTTTTACTTTTTTCACTAACTTACTTACTCATAAAAGTCTAGCAGAATCAATAAAATTATGCTTTCGGGATATTTTTTAAAATCTCTAATACAAATTCCCAGTACTTCTGTGCCGAAGAAATCTGAGCACGTTCATCTGGTGAGTGCGCACCTTTAATATTTGGTCCAAAACTAATCATATCCATTTTTGGGTAGTTAGTTCCTAAAATTCCACATTCTAGTCCTGCGTGGCAAGCTGCAACATGAGGTTTTTCTCCATTGTTTAAACGCTCATAAATAGGTACCATCACTTTTAAAATATCAGAATCCATATTTGGTGCCCAACCAGGATAATCGCCAGATAATTCTACCTCGCAACCAGTTAATTCAAAAGTAGCACGTAATGTATTCGCTAAATCTTCTTTGGTGCTATCAACAGAACTACGTGTTAAACAACCAATTTTTATTGCTCCATCTTTTACAATAACTCTCGCAATGTTATTTGATGTTTCTACTAAGCCTTCAATATCCGGACTCATTCTGTAAACACCATTATGTGCAGCATACAAAGCTCTAGTTAAACCTTCTTGCACACCTAAATCCATAATTTTTACAGGAAGTTCGGTTTTAGACACTATAATTTCTAAATCTGGTTCCATCGTTTTAAATTCTACTTTAAGCAGATCAACAAAATCTTTCATTTCGGCTTCAAAAGCAGCTTCATGCACCGCATCTATGGCTACAATAGCATTACTTTCTCTAGGAATAGCATTTCGTAAACTTCCACCATCAATTTCAGAAATACGTAATCCAAAGTTTTCAAAACCATCAAATAGTAAACGATTCATTAGCTTATTAGCATTTCCTAAACCTTCATGGATTTGCATACCTGAATGTCCACCTTGCAACCCTTTTACAGTTATAGTATAACCAATTTTAAATTCTGGTGTTTCTTCTTCTTTGTAGTCTCTTGTTGCTGTAACATCAACACCTCCTGCACAACCGACGCCAATCTCATCATCCTCTTCAGTATCTAAATTTAAAAGAATATCGCCTTTAAGCAAGCCTCCTTTTAAACCTTGAGCACCTGTCATTCCGGTTTCTTCGTCAATTGTAAATAAAGCTTCTAAAGCAGGATGTGCAATAGAATCACTTTCTAAAATAGCCATAATGGTGGCTACACCTAACCCATTGTCTGCACCAAGCGTAGTACCTTTTGCTTTTACCCAATCGCCTTCTACAAACATTTCAATACCTTGTGTATCAAAATCGAAAACAGTGTCGTTATTTTTTTGATGCACCATATCTAAATGACTTTGCATTACAATGGCTTTACGGTCTTCCATACCAGCCGTTGCAGGTTTGCGGATGATAACATTACCTACTTCGTCTTCAATAGTTTCTAATCCAAGATGGTTTCCAAAATCTTTCATAAATTGAATCACACGCTCTTCCTTTTTAGAAGGTCGTGGTACCGCGTTTAAATCTGCGAATTTATTCCAAAGTTGTTTTGGCTCTAAGTTTCTTATTTCTGAACTCATATATATGCCCACAAAATGGGTGTCTTTTAAGTTAATAATTTATTTTTAGGTTGTGCAAATTTACGAAATATGAAGCAGTCTTTGTTGGGATAACAAATAATGATTTAACTTTACTAATGTATCATTAAGATATAACACGCATAGGACAAATAAGTAATGACAAAACGGAACCTAAAAATTCTAAAATATTATATAATTAGCGTAATCTGTATAGTCGGTTATTTCTTTCTAGAACACTCTAACATCATACCGCAACTCGTTGAATGCGCAAATAAGAATCGTTATAAAGGATTTGCAACATTTTTCATAACAGGTTTATTCAAATACGGATTACTTTTCGTTGGAATTAGTACTATTTTAATTTTGAGCTTCTTATTAATCAAAGAAAAAATTAAGAAAAAAAATAAATCAAAAACTTTGCACCTTTGAACCTTTGAACCTTTGAACCTTTGAACCTCTGCAACTTTGTATCTTTATAACTTTTCAAACTATCAAACTTCACAACTTTAAGGCTTCCCAACCTTCCAACTTTTCCCTAAATTTGAAACATGCGTAAAAACAAAAAACTCATCCTTGTTATTTTCTTCGGAATTCAGTTGCTCATTTTATCTCAATTGAAATATTACCCTGAATTTGTTGAGCAATTTTACAGCAACGGAATCTATCAGTTTTTATCTAAATTGTCGCGCTATGTTTTTGGCTGGCTACCGTTTTCCATAGGCGATATTTTTTACACTTTGGCTGGCATTTATCTTATAAGATGGCTAATTATTAACAGAAAACGTATTGTAAAAGATACTAAAAATTGGTTATTAGATATTGGTGCCACATTATCCCTAGCCTATTTTGCTTTTCATATCCTTTGGGCTTTCAATTATTACAGACAACCTTTGTACAAGTCCTTAAATCTTGAAGCAGAATACACAACCGAACAACTCATCACATTTACAGAACGCTTAATTAAAAAATCGAATTCACTACAACTTCAACTTGCAAAAAACGATACTATAAAAGTTGAATTGCCTTTTACAAAAACTGAAATAATGGCCAAAGTAAAGGAGGGCTACCAAACACTATCAGAGGAATATCCACATTTAGAATACCATCCTAAGAGCATAAAAAAATCTATTTACAGTTTAGCACTAACATACATGGGATTTTCGGGTTATATAAATCCGTTTACCAATGAAGCTCAAGTAAATGGATTAATTCCAACCTATAAATTTCCAACCACATCGTGTCACGAAGCCGCACATCAATTAGGTTATGCTGCCGAAAACGAAGCTAATTTTATTGGTAGTTTAGCTGCCATTCATAATAAAGACACTTATTTTAAATATTCGGGTTACACCTTTGCCTTGCGCTATTGCTTGGCTGAAGTTTATAAAAGAGAGCCCGAACGTTATGAAACAATCTTACAAACCATAAACAAAGGCATCTTAAAAAACTATCAAGAAAATCAGGACTTCTGGAACGCTTATAAAAATCCTATTGAACCTTTTTTTGAAAAGACATTCGACAATTTCTTAAAAGCCAACAACCAATCTGCTGGCATGAAAAGCTACAGCTACGTTGTCGCACTTTTGGTAAATTATTATGAGGATAAAAACCTATAGTTTCTCTACAACGGCTATTTAAGCTACGAAGAGTGCGCATAGAAATCCGCTTAGACGATTTTCAAAATCACTGCATACACAGCTTTCAAAAGTTAAAACAACATTTTTAATTCCGATTTAACCAATAATTACTATCTTTAAAAGCATTAATCCAACCACATATTTTATGATAAAACACTACCTACGACTGCTCGTACTAATGTGCAGTTTTTCACTATTTGCTCAAGATTACTTTCCTAGTAATGCTGGTGTCATAGCAAATAACACCAATTACACAGCATTTACCAATGCAACGATACATGTATCGCCAACCGAAGTTATAAACAATGCCACACTTCTTATTAAAGATGGTAAAGTGGTAAGCGTTGGCCAATCGGTTTCAATTCCGAAGAATACAACAACCATTGACCTCTCTGGTAAAACTATTTATCCTTCTTTTATTGATTTATATACCACATTTGGTGTAGAAAAACCAAAACGACAACGCGGCGAATCTCAATATGGACCAAGCCGAAGCGGTTTTTACTGGAACGACCACGTGATGCCAGAACAAGACGTTATGACGACTTTTAAGTACGATGAAAAATCCGCTACAGAATTACTAAATTTAGGTTTCGGAACCGTAAACACCCATTTTCCTGATGGTGTTGTGCGCGGAACAGGTGCTTTAATTGCTTTAAATAACAATGCTGATAATGCCATGCGAATTGTAGATGGTAGAACGTCTCAGCATTTTTCATTTAGTAAAAGTGCCAAATCTAATCAGTCTTATCCATCTTCAATTATGGGAAGCATGGCCTTGTTAAGACAAATGTACCTTGATGCCGATTGGTATGCGGCAGGACATATTAATACTAAAGATTTATCCTTAGAAGCCTTAAATAAAAATAAGAATTTATTACAGATTTTTGAAGCTGGAAGCAGAATGAATCTTTTGCGTGCCGATAAAGTTGGCGATGCTTATAATATTCAATACACCATTTTAGGTGGTGGCGATGAGTACGAACGTATTAGCGAAGTTAAAGCGACAAATGCTACTATTATTCTTCCGTTAGATTTTCAATTGGCTTACAATGTTGAAGACCCTTTCTTAGCAAGTACGTTGTCTTTGAGCGATATGCGTTCTTGGAATCAAGAACCTCACAATCCGAGATTATTAGCCGAAAACGGTATAAATTTCACATTTACAACGCATGGTTTAAAATCTAAAAAATCATTTAAAACCAATTTAATGAAAGCCATTGAAATGGGACTTTCTAAACAAAAGGCCTTAGAAGCTTTAACAACGATTCCAGCTTCATTATTAGGAAAATCAGATGTTTTAGGAACGTTAAAAACAGGTAGCTACGCTAACTTCTTAATCACAGATGGCGATATTTTTGAAAAGAAGACCAAACTTTACGAAAATTGGGTTCAAGGTACAGCTAATATAATTTCGGACAGGTCTAAAACTGATATTGATGGCGATTACACCTTTAAAATCAATAACACAGCTTATGAATTAAATATCTCTGGTAGCACAAGTAAACCTAAGGCTAAAATTAAAAGTACCGATAAGGATTTAAGCACCAAAATGAGTTATAAAGATAACTGGGCAACCTTAACATTTAAAACTGCGGATAGTACCAAACAAGAGTATATAAGAGTGGTTGCAAATGCTTCAAATCACAATGCTTTAAATGGCAAAGCAATTCTTCCAAATGGCAATGAATTACCTTTTAATGCCTTAAAAGCAAAACAAAAAGAAGCACCTAAAAAGGATGGTAAAAAGAGACATGAAGTGATAAAGGACAAACCATTTATGAGCCCTATTTCATATCCTAATTTAGCCTATGGTTTTGAAGAAAAGCCACAATCTGAAACTTTATTATTTAAGAACGCAACTGTTTGGACTAATGAAAAAGATGGTGTTTTAGAAAATACAGACGTTCTAATTAAGGATGGAAAGATTTCTAAAATCGGCAAAAACCTTTCAAATAAAAAAGCGAAAGTTATTGATGCTACTGGCAAACATATAACGGCTGGTATTATAGATGAGCATTCGCATATTGCGGCTTCATCTATAAACGAGGGTGGTCAAAATTCGTCGGCAGAAGTTACTATTGAAGATGTTATTAATGACGAATCTATTGATATCTACAGAAATTTGGCTGGTGGTGTAACATCGATTCAGATTTTACATGGTTCAGCAAATCCTATTGGTGGCCGTTCGGCTATTATTAAATTAAAATGGGGAGAATCTGCTGAAAATTTAATTTATGATAACTCGCCAAAGTTTATAAAATTCGCATTAGGAGAAAATGTAAAACAATCTAGAGTTCGAAGAAATGCACGTTTCCCTCAATCTCGTATGGGCGTTGAACAAGTGTTTGTTGATTACTTTACAAGAGCCAAAGCATATGACGACTTAAAGAAAAGTGGCCAACCATACCGAAAGGATATCGAAATGGAAACTCTTGCTGAGATTCTAAATAGCGAGCGTTTTATTTCTTGTCATTCTTATGTGCAAAGTGAAATCAATATGTTGATGAAAGTTGCAGAGCAATTCGACTTTAAAATTAACACCTTTACGCACATTCTTGAAGGATACAAAGTCGCCGATAAAATGAAAGACCATGGTGTTGGTGGTTCTACTTTTAGTGATTGGTGGGCTTATAAATATGAAGTAAATGATGCCATTCCGTACAATGCAGCTATTATGCATAATGCAGGTGTAACTGTGGCTATAAATTCTGATGATGCCGAAATGTCTAGACGCTTAAATCAAGAAGCTGCTAAATCTGTAAAATATGGTGGCATTAGTGAAGAGGAGGCTTGGAAGTTTGTGACTTTGAATCCAGCTAAACTTCTACATTTAGATAACCGCGTTGGAAGTTTAAAAGTTGGAAAAGATGCTGATGTGGTCTTATGGACAGACCATCCTATGTCTATTTATGCAAAAGCTGAAAAAACAATTATTGAAGGGGTTACGTACTTTGATCTAGAGCAAGACAAACAAATGCGTGAAGCAATTAAAAAGGAAAAAAGCGAGTTGATTAATTTAATGCTTCAAGATAAAAACAAAGGAATGCAAACACAACCTGTAAAGAAGAAAAGAGAACGCTTATTGCATTGCGATTCTATGGATAATGAACAACATTCTGCACACTAAAAAATTAGATATGAAAACTTTAAATTACATACATATAACTTTATTTTTATTGTGCATTACATTAAGTTTCGCACAGCAAACTCCTGCACCAGAGCAAACCAAAGATTTTGCTATTGTAGGTGCAACCGCTCATATTGGCGATGGAACTGTTATTGAAAACAGTATAATTATAGTTAGCGATGGTAAAATAACAACCATAGGACCAGAAGCGTCTACACCACTTACCAAACAAGCCATGACGATTATAGACGCTAAAGACAAACACGTTTATCCTGGTTTTATTGTCGCTAATGGAACGCTTGGTTTGGTAGAAGTAGATGCTGTAAAAGCCTCTGTAGATTTATCAGAACTTGGGACTTACAATCCGCACATCAGAAGTATTATTGCCTACAACACAGAATCTAAAGTTGTGGAATCTATGCGACCAAATGGTGTGTTGCTTGGGCAAGTTGTACCAAGAGGTGGCCGTATTTCTGGAACCTCATCTGTAGTACAATATGATGCTTGGAATTGGGAAGACGCTGCTATAAAAATGGATGATGGTATCCACATGAATTGGCCAAGCAGTTTTAGTCGTGGTCGTTGGTGGTTAGGCGAAGATGCTGGATTAAAACCTAATAAACAGTATAAGAAACAAGTTACTGAATTAGAAGCTTATTTTACAGAATCTAAAAGCTACAATAAAGGCGATAAAAAGGAATCGCATTTACCATACGAAGCTATGTCTGGATTATTTGATGGCTCTAAACGTTTATATATTAATGTAGATGACGAAAAAGGAATTACTGACGCTGTGAATTTTGCAAAAGCACAAGGGGTTTCTAAAATTACTATTGTTGGTGCTTACCAAGCCGATAAATTAACCAGCTTCCTAAAGGAAAATAACGTATCTGTTTTTTTAAGACGTGTACACACCAGACCAGAATTAGAAGATGACGATTACGATTTACCATTTAAACTCGCCAAAACTTTAGTTGATGCTGGTATTTTAGTAGCATTAGAACCTAGTGGACAAATGGAACGTATGAATTCTAGAAACCTTCCATTTTATGCCGGCACAACGGTTGCTCATGGTTTAACCAAAGCACAAGCGTTGCAATTAATTACTGAAAATCCAGCTAAGATATTAGGCATTGACGATTTGTATGGTACGCTAAAAGTTGGCAAAAGCGCAACACTTTTTATCAGTGAAGGCGATGCTTTAGATATGCGAACAAATATATTAACGCATGCTTTTATCGATGGTAGAAACTTAAGTTTAGAAACACACCAAACTGAACTTTGGAAACGTTATTCTGAGAAACTCTCAGAGAAAAAATAACTAACACTTAGATTATAAAAAAAGCGAGCCAAATGGCTCGCTTTTTTCATTCAGAATGAAGTGAAAAACCTCATCTGAAATTTATATACATTACTCAATCACTTTTGCACCTTCTGGTTGCATAAATAATTTTGCGTCTGGCGCTTTTTCAGAAAGTACAACATCTGTAAAGGCAACTGTATTTCGTTTTTCTGTTGGTATGTTATTTTCATACTTATACCAATCTATACTTGCTGGTACTACCAAACCGTTAACGGTTTGCCAATTGTTATATCTTATAAAATGAAAATCTTCACTTCCTTCGTTTTTACCATATGTTACCGTGTAACCTAACCATTCCATTTTTCCGGTTTCAGCATCATAAAAAATCTTGTATTGGTCTTCTGATGATGCACCAATGCCATCTTCGTAAGAAATTAAAATTCCTGGATACGATTTACCTTCAAAAACCAATGGTTCTGTAGTTTCGTATTTAATACCATCATCAGCTAATACAAAAGGCATGGCATAGAAATAAAACATTAAACCTTTATAAAATTTTGGCTTTCCTTTATATTCTTTTCCATCTTTTTCACTAATCCAAAGCGTTGTTCCATCAAATCCTTGTGTGTAATTTGGCGTATCAATTTGTTCTGCTCTTGTTTTTAAGTTTTCAATAATAACTTCTTTTCCTGTTGGTTTATCAATAGAAAAAGACAGTGTTTGCATTTTATTCCATGTATCTATACTTCCGTGGGCATCAAATACTTTAGTGATAGATTCTGGATAAATACTGGTTGTGATTTCTTCTGTTGTAACAGCTTCAGTCATCACTTCTTGTTCTTGTTTTGGTTCATTTTTACAAGCAGACACAAAAATTGCAAAAGCTAATAGAGGTAATATTTTTTTCATGATTAAGTTTTAAGTTGATTGGTTTGACGCATAGAAATAGCATACATTACAAAAAAGCCTCAGAATTTATCTGAAGCTTTTTAATCCTATAGTAACTACGTTAGTTTAGTCGACCATTAATTTTTCAATAGTCTTGGCGTTTCCTGCTGTTAATTCAACAAAATACAATCCACTTTCTAAATTTGAAATATCTAAAGTTGAAGATTGTTCTTGAAGCTTGATGTCTTTCAAAATCATTTTGCCTTGGATATCGAAAACCGAAACTTTTCCAGATTCAAAATTAGAATTTGTGAATTGAATCGTTACTTCTCCTTTTGCAGGATTTGGGAAAAGCGTAAACGCAGTCTTATCATAACCTGCTACAGATAATGTTTCAACAAATTCAGTTTGAAAGGTATTGGTAATAATAGGTGCATTATAATCGAAATAAATAGAAGCTGTGTTTTCAATAATATCGCCAATGCTGTATCCAGGATTTGGTTTTATTTTAAAATAAACAAACCCATTACTTCCTTCTGCATCATCTTGTTCTGCTGGTAAATTGATATCATCAAAATACCATTCTAAGTTATTACCGGTTCTGGTAACCTGATAATCATGACTAGAACGTAACATTTGGAATGTACTTTCATCTAATTGCGCATCTAATTCATCTTCTATTCTAATAAAAATTGCTTCTGCTGTTCCTACATTTTGAAAACGAATAGTATAGTATAAATATTCATCTGAAGTTACAAAATCATCATAAACGATATCTTTTCCATGAGATTCCATTTTATCGTTAGGATCGTACGACCCAATGACTGTTTCAGATAATGAGGAGGTATTATTGTCAAAGAATAAATCATTAGTATCTGTAATATAAGTAAGTGTATTTGTAACCAATTCTCCTAAACTTACACCTGTTGGGCAATACAAAGAGATATTTACAATTTCACTTTGACCAGGAGCTAAATCCGTGAAATCTATCGTAAATCCTGTTGCAGTCGTTGTTGTTGTATAATTAGGATTAAGATTGGTAATGTTATTAACAGTTAATAAATCATCATGAGTAAACTCAACTGTTCCTGATGTAATTACTGTAGATCCCATATTTTCAATTATAAGTTGATTCTCAAAATCAAAACCAGGTCTTGGAGACTCTGATGGATTCACTAAATAAAGCGCTAAATCTTCACATATCAAATTATCTGTAATAGGAAATTCTATAGTGATTAAGTTTCCATTTAACACACTTATTCCATCATAAGAACTTATATTCTGTGTAAAACAGCTAGAATATTCATCATACACATTAAATGACACACTAAAAGTATCGTTTTCGTTTGTGCTTACTATTGAAAAATTACCATTAGATGTATTTACTTCATTGATTACTCCATCATTATTTTTTTCATACGTATAATAACCATTTGAAAAATCGGTTTCGCCTGTATCTAATATTCCATTATTATTACTATCATTAAAAGCTTTTACATTAATTAAACCTATATCATTACATAAATCACCAACATCAAAACTGCCAGCTTTAAAAAACACAGCACTATCGAATGCAGAATCTAAGGCATCTGCAATTACTAATTTAATATGATATGAATCACCAATAATAACAGGAGCTTGCGCATTAAAGACTGTTGTCATTCCATTATAACCAATAGGGCTTGTGTTCTCAGAAATATAACCTCCAAAATAGTTTTCATTTATAGCTTCACATGAATTGTTTTGTGGGTGCACATTTGTGACTAATATAGGTGTCTGTGTTCCTGGTAAAACGGCAAGATTGGTAGTAATACCTTGAGAATCTGTAAGCAAAAAAGCAAACGCATCGGAGAAACTGCATTCAAAAGTGTTTTGGTCATATTCCTCGGATGCCATTAAGAATTCGAAATTTATTTCATTAACTACTGGTATAAAATCAAATTCTATTATCGTTGCATTGTTTGAAGACTGAATTCCTGTTGCATTCTCCAAGTCAACATCTCCAGGCCATTGGTTACTTCCACTACTGTGGTTACTATCGTTTGGCCCAGAACCATCAATGGCACTTCCATTAGAAAGTATTAAGCCTTCTGTAAACGGAAAATCAATTCCATTAGAAGTAAAATACCCTATTCCATTAGGTTCTTGAGTTCCAAAATTAATACCTGTAGAATATGTTATATTAAAAACCTGACTGCATTGACCATCAAGCAAAACATTCTCCACTAGCTCATTTACAGTGTATGTAGTTTCATCTACTATAACATTTGGATCTACCGAGCAATCTTCTGCTATAATTTCAAATGAGATTGTTGAAAAGCAATCACCAGCCAAATTCTCTCCTCTAGCAAAAATAGTTTGAATATTTGGGGTAATATTAGCATAAGGAGAAGCAAGAGCATTCATTCCACTATCGGCATCATTTTGGGTTTCGTGATACGTTAGCAATATGTCATTTTGACCATTTAATATCTCATCATTTTTAACAGCGAAGTCAAATTGAGCAAAACCATCTAAATCATCATCACAAATATTTAATGGTGTTGGCACGTTAAATGTCAATGCACCTTCTGAAACTGTACTTAAATCATTAGCTGTACATCCATTAACTAAATCCGTGACATACACCTCATAAATACCTGGCTGGTTCACCGTTAAGAAGGAGTTTTCTTCACCCATTAAAATAAAACCGTCTAAATACCAATTAAATGTATAGTTACTTCCTTCCAAATTAGTGAACAATGTTACAGAAGTACCTGAACATATACTATAATCCTCTATACTTACGTGGTGTAACATATTAACGATGAGAGTAACATCTGTTGTAGCAAAATTACCTGAGCTATTTTCTGTGACTCTCGCAAAAATAGTCTCCGGATTAGCTGTATTGGTATAAATAATAGGAATAGGATTAACATTTGCATCAGCATCCGCTTGAGACAGATGATAAGAGAGGTCATAATCATTAGGACTTTGTGTTCCTAAAATTTGTACCTCTAGTTGAGCTAAATCAAACGTAGCTGTACCAGTATAATTACCATCATCACACAATTCCATTAATTGTGGTCCATTCGCGACTTGAGAAAAAGATAGTAGTGTTGTAAGTATTGTAAATAGAAAGAAAAGTAATTTTTGCTTCATAATTGGTTGGATTGATGATTTAACTATAAAACAAGTTAAACAAAAAAACACCTACAACCTTAAGAATAAATTATTTAAATTAAATCAATTTAATTACTATCAAAATAAGTTAATTACTAAACCTTTAAACACTAAGAATGTTAGCAAAACGTATTAATAACTAGAGAGCGTCTAAACAATTAGAATTTATTATAAGTGAGATTATTGTTAGAAGTATTGGCCATTACGTCTTCAGAACTATAAAATGGTATCACGTTAAAAAATGTAGAATTTCCTTTTTCATAATACTTTCGATTTCTAAGTTGTCTACTCATAAATTCTGCCGTATCATAAACTTCAAAAATCAATAGTTTATTATTTTTTCCAACCTCAGTACGTTCTTCTAATTTTACTTTGACAATTAAATCAATTATTTCTTCAGGATATTTTAAACCCATAGTTTTAGTCGATGAAAATGAAGAATTAGTTTCTGATACCACCCAATACATCTTCTTTTCTTCAATTTGATTCTCGAGTGTATTTCGATAAAATGAAAAGTATTTACCATCAACCTCAATAGGTAATTTAGATATATGTCTCATTTTTTCTTTAAGTTGTATATCTACATAGCTGATATCTGAGTCTAAATCTTTTATCTTCTCAAGATACATTACAATATTGTGATTTTTTACTTTGGTTTGAATTACATAATTTCCATATGGCAAATGATTTAGACCAATCTTAGCCTCTAAACTATCTACTCTAATTGTCTGCAAATACTCATCATTAAGTATATCTACTTCTATTATTTTCAATTGATTACTTTCTAGAATAAGACTATCGCCACTTATATTTAATTTTTGTACTTCTAAAATATTCTGGGCTGTAGAATTTATATTTTTTTGAAAAAAGATTTTTTGACCAAATGAAAACAAACTGGTTATTAAAAAAATAATAAAGCAATATGTTTTAATCATTATTTTCATTTTCAACTATTTAAACGAAGTTCTTTTTTTTATTAATATAACAAGCCAAAAGGTGTTTTCCCCATCCGCATATCCTAATTATTAGACCATAATAATCTAAGATTGTCACAACTATTTTTTATTAATCAATAATTGCTCCAAAATGCAGATACATTATTTTTTTTTGGAAATATGTCCCAAATTAATATGTGCTCGTACGTTATAAAACCATATAATTTTAGTTTGAAGACTTCTTACTAAAAAATTAAAACGAACACAGTAAATTCTTAACTTTACAGTTCTTTAAGAGCATAATTCTTAATTAAAAAGTATCTTTAAATACGATAACTATTTTATATGATTAAATCCATAACAAGCGCACAAAACCCATTAATTAAGCAATTGGTTCTTCTGAAGGAAAAATCTAGAGCTCGTAAAAAAACGAATCAATTTTTAATTGAAGGTAAACGCGAATTATCCCTTGCCATTAAAGGTGGTTATAAAGTAGACACACTTTTATTTTTTCCTGATTTATTTTCTGAGAGCGAAGCAAAAGCAATGAGTGCTTATGGCATAGAAATTATAGAGATTTCTAAAGACGTGTTTCAAAAATTAGCACATAGAGATACAACTGAAGGTGTTATTGCGCTCGTCAACTCCAAAACTCAAGCGCTTGAAGATTTAAAACTAACTTCAAAAAACCCTTTGATTTTAGTTGCCGAAGCACCAGAAAAACCTGGTAATATTGGTGCCTTATTGCGTACAGCAGATGCAGCAAATGTTGATGCTGTAATTATTGCAAATCCAAAATCCGATTTATATAATCCTAATATTATTCGCTCTAGTGTTGGTTGCGTATTTACTACAGAAATTGCCATGGCAAGCTCAGAGGAAGCGATAGCTTTTTTACATAAGTATAATTTCAATATTTTTTCTGCTATACTTCAAGAATCAGAATCGTATCACTCACAAAATTACACCTTACCAACTGCAATAGTTGTTGGTACAGAAGCGACAGGTTTAACTCAAGAATGGCGAAAAGCAGCCAAACAAAATATTAGCATACCAATGCAAGGCGTTATTGATTCTATGAATGTTTCCGTTGCTGCAGGAATTCTTATTTTTGAAGCCAAACGCCAACGCGATTTTAAATAACAGAATGACAGCAAACACACTTTTTTACATCATCATAGCTATTATTGTCATCAACTTTATAATAGATAAAGTTTTAGATGCCATAAATGCTAAACATTACAATGACCCAATTCCAGAAGCTTTAAATGATGTTTATGACGAAACTGAATACAAAAAATCCCAAGCCTATAAAACCGTAAATTATAAATTCGGACTAGGAACTTCTTTATTTTCATTTGCTCTAACCTTAGGGTTTTTACTTTTAGATGGTTTTGAATATGTCGATAATATTGCTAGAAGTTATTCTGAAAACCCAATCATCATTGCTTTAATTTTCTTTGGAATTATTATGATTGCTAGCGACATCGTCACAACACCTTTTGGTTATTATAAAACTTTTGTGATTGAAGAGAAATTCGGGTTTAATAAAACCACAAAAAAGACCTTTGTTTTAGATAAACTGAAAGGTTTGCTTATGACCGTTATTCTTGGAGGAGGTATTGTTTCTCTTATTGTTTGGTTTTACCAAATCACTGGAAATCAATTTTGGTTATATGCTTGGGGAATTGTAACCGTTTTTACTGTGTTTATGAATATGTTTTACTCTAAACTCATTGTGCCATTATTCAATAAACAAACCCCTTTAGAAGAAGGCGAACTGCGCACTAAAATTTCGGCTTATGCAGAATCTGTAGGTTTTAATCTCGAAAAGATTTTTATTATCGATGGTTCTAAACGAAGTACAAAAGCCAACGCCTATTTTTCTGGATTTGGGAACGAAAAACGCGTTACACTTTATGATACTTTAGTTAATGACCTAGATGATGAAGAAATTGTTGCTGTTTTAGCACACGAAGTTGGCCACTACAAACGAAAACACATTATTTTTAATTTAGTAACTTCTATCCTACTCACAGGTTTAACGCTGTTTATTCTTTCTATTTTTGTTTCAAATCCATTGCTCTCAAACGCAATTGGTGTTGAGATGCCAAGTTTTCACGTTGGACTGATTGCTTTCGGATTACTTTATTCGCCTATACAAGAAATCACAGGACTGATAATGAATTATGTGTCGCGCGTTTTTGAATATCAAGCTGATGATTATGCCAAAAACACCTATAAAGCTGGACCTTTAATTTCGTCATTAAAAAAATTATCTAAAAATAGTTTGAGTAATTTAACACCTCATAAAGCTTATGTATTTATGCATTATTCGCATCCTACACTTGCAGAACGCATTCAAAATTTAAAAAAATAAAATCGGCTCAAATCTTGAATAATTCTAAAAAGGAAGACGACTATATCAGCTTAAATATCATTGAAGCAGCAGAATCTGATTATTTATACACGGAAACTTCACAAATTGAAAATGCTGGTAAAGGCTTATTTACTGCTATCGATATTTTTGAAGATGAAATAATTGCATTATTCCAAGGCGACATTATTAATAACCAAGAAGCAGAAAAAAGAGCACAACGAAACGAAGACAGGTATTTCATCAATCTTCTCGATGGCTCAATAATGGATAGCATGCATACTGATTGCTTTGCTAAATATGCCAATGATGCAGAAGGTTTAATAGAAAGCTCATTTAAAAACAATGCCATTATTACTTTAGATGACAACGATAACGTTTGCATTAAAGCCATTAAAAATATAGATGCAGGCGAAGAGATATTTTGCAGTTACGGCAAACCATACTGGAAAAAACACGCCAACTAAACCTAATTACGTCTCCTCTACCTTTTTTATGAAAATTGTGTATTAACTTCACATTATTATAACATAAAGCAAGCGCTATTTTTATAACTTTGAATTAAAGAAAACATAAAATCATGACAGAGTTAAAAAATAGAAAAGCAATAATTACAGGAGGAAGTAGAGGTCTCGGAAAAGCAACTGCCATTGCATTTGCAAAAGAAGGGATTGATGTTGCCATTACAGGCCGTAATGAAGAAGCTTTAAAAGCTACAGTTTCAGAATTAAAAGCATTTGGTGTAAATGCAACTTACGCTGCTTTTGATGTTAGTAATTATGACGAAGTTAAGACAAGCATTAAAACATTAATAGACACTTTAGGTTCTATAGACATCTTAGTAAATAACGCAGGTATTGCAGCATTTGGTTCTTTTATAGATATGGAAGTTAGCCAATGGAGCCAAATTATACAGACCAACGTAATGGGAATGTATTACGTAACTAAAGAGGTTTTACCACATTTAATTGATAAGAATGAAGGCGATATTATAAACGTTTCATCAACTGCTGGTTTAACTGGTAATGCAACGGTTTCTGCATATTCAGCATCTAAATTTGCAGTTATTGGCATGTCGCAATCCCTAATGAAAGAGGTTAGAAAAAACAATATTAGAGTGTGTACATTAACACCAAGTACCATTGCTTCAGATATGTCAATTGACTTAGGTATTGCAAATAAAGATTCTGAAGACAGCGTATTACAACCTGAAGATTTTGCAGAATTAATTGTGTCGGGTTTAAAATTACCAAGACGTGCAATGATGGCAAATGCATCTTTATGGTCTACTAATCCGTAATTTAGTATTAAAAATAATAACAGAACCCACTTTATTGTGGGTTTTATTGTTTTATGCAAAATTAGAATTTCTGTTAATCTTCTTCATTTTTTATATCAATACGATTTAACAAAATAACACAATTTATTATACCTTGTAGTTCTAAAATTTAAACATCTTTTTAATACAAACTTTCAATAGTTTACATCACTCTTAAACTCTTACAGAATATGTTAACAGAAGAAAATAAAATCTATTACGAAAATTATTTTCAATCAAATGCAGATTACTACATAGAACAAATGGACAAAATTAATACTGGAAAAAAATTTACATTTAACGTTGCTGCATTTTTTCTTGGTATATTTTGGATGGCTTACCGTAAAATGTATATTCATATTGCAATAGTATTTGGAATTATTCTCGCAGAAATGTTGATTGAAGAAATGTTATTAGGTTTAGGAGTGATCTCCTATGCTGTATATGAAGTAATTGACTTTATTAGCATGTTTATTTGGAGTTTTCTATTTGCCACATTATCAAATGGATTATATATCTCAAAAACAAAAAAGGATATTAGAAAAATATTGAATGAAAATAAAGACACCATTATACAAAATGAAATGATTATTAAAAAAGGAGGCGTAAACAGTTTTGCTCCTATTATATTACTTTTCATAATTATAGGATTAGTAACTCTTTCTAATATTTAACTCTTAACAACTGAAGATGATTTAAAACTAATCTTCAGATTTACTTCAAAAAAACAATTGCCAATTAAAAAGCATTTCACTAATTTAGTTCTATGACGGAAGAAGCGATAGAAAAAGAAAACAAAGCCATTGCAAAAGCTTACAAAGAATTACTTAAGGTAAGCTACCAAACTTTAACTGATGACGATAAGAAATTAATTCGTCATGCATTTGAAGTGGCTGTTGATGCGCACAAAGATCAACGTCGCAAATCTGGCGAAGCTTATATCTTCCATCCTATTGCTGTCGCAAAAATTGTGGCTCAAGAAATTGGTTTAGATGCTACATCTATCGCTGCCGCATTACTTCACGATGTGGTAGAAGACAATCCAGACTATACTATTGATGACATGGAACAGTTATTCGGAGAAACTGTAGCAAGGATTGTAGATGGACTCACAAAAATTTCTTCCTTAAAAAAAGACATGGACGTGTCTTTACAAGCTGAGAATTTTAGAAAAATGCTATTAACTTTAAATGATGACGTAAGAGTTATTATTATAAAGATTGCAGATCGTTTGCACAATATGCAGACTATGGATTCTATGCGTGCAGACAAACAAGTTAAAATTGCATCAGAAACTTTATACATATACGCACCATTAGCACATAGAATTGGACTATATAATATTAAAACTGAACTCGAAGATTTAGGATTAAAGTATACTGAACCAGAAGTCTATAATGATATTCTAGAAAAAATAAAAGACAGTAAAGAAGATCAAGATGCATACATTAAAGCGTTCTCAAAAGTTATCGATGACTCACTAACCAAAGAAGGCTTGCATTATGAAATTAAAGGACGACCTAAATCAATTTTCAGTATCCGAAGAAAAATGGTTAAACAAGGCGTCTCTTTTGAGGAAGTCTATGATAAGTTCGCCATCAGAATTATTTTTAAGTCAGATGTTGCTAATGAAAAATTCTTGGCTTGGAAAATTTATTCCATCGTTACAGATCATTTTACGCCGAACCCAATTAGACTAAGAGATTGGATTTCTTCTCCAAAATCAACCGGTTACGAAGCCCTTCATATTACAGTAGTTGGTCCAAAAAGTCGTTGGGTCGAAGTTCAGATACGTAGTGAACGAATGAACGAGATCGCTGAGAAAGGTTATGCTGCACATTACAAGTACAAAAATGCTAATGATAAAGAAGATAATCTCGATTTATGGATAAATAGACTACAAGAGGCCTTAGAAAATAACGAAGCTGATGCTGTAGACTTTGTTGAGCAGTTTAAATTGAATTTATATTCAAAAGAAATATTTGTCTTTTCTCCAAAAGGCGACTTAAAATCACTACCAAAAGGTGCTACACCATTAGACTTCGCTTTTAGTATTCATACCGAAGTTGGCATGAAAACACGAGGCGCTAAAGTCAATGGTAAATTAATGCCTTTAAGTCATGAGTTACAAAGCGGAGATCGTGTAGAAATCATGACCTCAGAAAATGCAAAACCCAATGCCAATTGGTTAGATTATGCTACTACAGCAAGAGCGAGAAGTAAAATTAAATCGGCTCTAAATGCCGATACCAAACTTATAGCAGAGGAAGGAAAAGAGATATTAAGACGAAAATTAAAACAACTTAAAATAACTTTAAATGAAAGTTCTGTCAATGAATTAGTAAGTTACTTTAAGTTAAATACATCTTTAGATTTATTTTATCGTGTTGGAATTGGCACTATTGACAACACCAAACTAAAAGGTTTTGCTTCATCTCGAAGCAATGCATTTGTTAGTTATTTTAAAAATAAAATCTATAAACCTTCAGTACCAAAGGATATCCATAAAGAAGAAATAACTTCTAAATACGATATGCTTGTGTTTGGTAAAGAAGAAGAGAAACTAAATTACACACTAGCTAATTGTTGTAATCCCATTCCAGGTGATAAAGTATTTGGGTTTTTGACCATTAATGACGGTATAAAAATTCATAAGAAAAATTGTCCTAATGCAGTGAGTCTGCAATCAAACTATGCGTATAGAATACTACAAGCCAAATGGATAGATTCCTCTCAGCAAGTGTACACCTCACAACTAAAGTTATCTGGAATTGATGATATGGGATTAGTAAACCATATCACTAAACTTATTTCTGAAAACATGCATGTAAATATGAAAAGTCTAAGTTTTTCAAGTGATGATGGTGTTTTTACAGGAAAAATCACTGTAGACGTGAAGAATCAAACCATGTTAAAAAAACTTATTGACAACCTTAAAAAAATTAACGGTATTGACAAGGTTACAAGAGTTTAAACACCTCACTTACAAAACTATAACTTGTTTTTAAAACTTGTTCATTTCTTTCATTTTTAATCATTACTTTTATTATAAGTATCATGTAAAAATTACTTAAATTTGTTCCTTAATTATGAATGCAACAACAGAAGAAAGTAATCAAGAAATTGTAAAACGAGTTTTTACACAATTTTTAGGAGAAAAAGGTCATAGAAAAACACCTGAGCGCTACGCTATACTTCAAGAAATCTACGAAAGTGAAGAACATTTTGATATAGAATCTTTGTATATCAAAATGAAAAACAAGAACTATCGCGTCAGTAGAGCGACACTTTATAACACTATTGAATTATTGTTAGAGTGCGCATTAGTCCGTAAACATCAATTTGGACAAAGTCAGGCACATTATGAAAAATCGTATTTCGATAAAAATCACGATCATGTAATTCTAACAGATACTGGTGAGGTTATTGAATTTTGTGATCCTCGCATTCAATCTATTAAAAAAACTATCGAAGAAGTTTTTGATATTCAAATAACTAATCATTCACTATATTTTTACGGTAATCGTAAAAAAGACGACAAATAAAATTTTAAAATGGCAGTAGATTTACTACTTGGATTACAATGGGGAGACGAAGGCAAAGGAAAAATTGTCGATGTATTTACCTCTAAATACGATATTATTGCACGTTTTCAAGGTGGCCCAAATGCGGGACACACCTTAGTATTCAACGGAAAAAAACATGTTTTGCATACTATTCCTTCTGGAATTTTCCATGAAGGCAAAGTGAACCTTGTAGGAAACGGTGTCGTTATAGATCCTGTTATTTTTAAGAAAGAACTAGATAAACTAGAAGAACAAAATGTTGATTACAGAAAATCACTTTGTATTTCTAGAAAAGCGCATATCATACTTCCAACGCATCGTTTATTGGATGCTGCAAGTGAAGCTTCAAAAGGAAAAGCTAAAATTGGTTCTACATTAAAAGGTATTGGTCCAACCTATATGGACAAAACTGGTAGAAACGGAATTAGAGTTGGTGATATAGAATTAGCTGATTGGAAAGATAAATACAGAGCTTTAGCTGATAAGCATGAAGCTATGATTGCTTTTTATGATGTAGATATTCAATATGATTTAAAAGAATTAGAAACTGATTTCTTCAGTGCGATTGAAACATTAAAAAGCTTAGAATTTATTGATTCTGAAGAATATGTACACCAAGCACAACAATCTGGTAAGTCTATTTTAGCTGAAGGTGCCCAAGGGTCGTTATTAGATATTGACTTTGGTACATACCCATTTGTAACATCATCTAATACAACTGCTGCAGGTGCGTGTACTGGTTTAGGCGTAGCTCCAAACCAAATCGGTGAAGTCTTCGGAATTTTTAAAGCATATACTACACGTGTTGGCTCAGGTCCTTTCCCAACTGAATTGTTTGATAAGGATGGCGAAACCATGGCTAAAGTTGGTAATGAGTTTGGTGCTACAACAGGTCGTCCTAGACGATGTGGCTGGTTAGACTTAGTAGCTTTACGCTACGCTTGCCAAGTTAATGGTGTTACACAATTAATTATGATGAAAGGTGATGTGCTTTCTGGTTTTAAAACCTTAAAAGTTTGTACAGCATACAATTATAAAGGCGAAACTATTACGCATCTACCATACAATATAGAAGAAGAAAACGTTACTCCTATTTACACGGAAGTAAACGGTTGGGATGCAGATTTAACTGGTATGACTGAGGCATCACAATTACCAGATAATTTAAACGGTTATGTAGAATTCTTAGAAAAGGAATTAAATATCCCTATTACTATAGTTTCTGTAGGACCAGATAGAAAACAGACAATTATTCGTAAGACGATTTAGATTTATTCTATGTGGCATAAGTTTATTGTTTTAATGATATGCTTTGTATCAATGGTTAGCTACGCTCAAAATTCAAAACTTACTATTGAATTTAGTTATCCTTTAGCCATTGACGATAATTTTGTTGGAGCCAACAATAATGGTATTGGCGATTTAGGACTGAAGTATTATATTTTCAACTTAGATGTTTTTCGTTTTGGTAGTTCTGTAAACTTAGGTTATCTAAAAAAATCAGAATCAGCTCAAAACCAACCTTATGACGTCAATTTATTTACAATTCAGCCTAAAATATTTGCACAACTTACCTTACCAGCGATTCCTAAATTTCACACTTTTATAGGATTAGGCTATAGTATATTTATGTTTAAAGTAATAAACAATGAAACTGCAATTAATAATAATGTTGCTGGGACAAATAAAAATGAATCAGGACTTAATTTTAATTCAGGTTTGTCTTACGATTTATCAAACAAATTAACAGCACTAATACAATACGACTTTGTAAAAATAAATATCGATGATAGTGTTATTGACTCAAAATACAATACCAATGTCAATCTGTTGAAAGTTGGTTTAGGCTATCGATTGTAATTCAAATTTAATTACTGTTAAAAAAAACGTTAACACATACTAATACAATCCATTTAAGTGTTATTTTGTAAAAATATATGACTTTGAAACGTTTTAAAATTCTATTCTTATTTTTTTGCTTTTCTATAGCATCAATTGCTTTTGCTCAAGAAAAACAAAAAATTATTGTAGAATATTCAGGTAATACATCGACGGCTCCAGACATTGAAGATGGTGCTTTAGTTTTCCTTAGAGATAAATCTCAACAAGTACATTTTATTCACAAAGGTGTTAACGTTTGGTGTGACAAAGCAATTTATTATGAAGATCAAGATTACCTTGAAGCCTTTAGTAATGTTGTAATGAAGCAAGGTGACACCATTAATATGGTTGCTAAATATGTTGAATATAGTGGAAAAACACAGTTAGCATTTGCAAGAGGCGATGTGATATTAACGGAACCACAATCTACACTAAAAACAGACACACTGCACTTTGACAGAATAAAACAACAGGCCTATTACAATACAGGAGGCTCAGTAGTAAGAGATTCTTCAGGTACTATTACAAGCAAAATTGGTCGATATTACATGGCGACTAGCAAGTATCAATTTTTAAATGATGTTGTTCTTGTAAACCCTCAATACACTTTAAACACAGAGCGCCTTGATTTTTTTACCGAAAATGGACACGCCTATCTTTTTGGACCGTCAACAATTACTGGTGAAACTAATAAAATTTATTGCGAACGCGGTTTTTATGACACCAATAACAATGTTGGTAATTTTCAACGAAATGCCAAAATAGATTATGACAATCGGACTGTAGAAGGGGACAGTCTCTACTTTGATAGGAATATAAATTTTGCATCTGCCACCAATAATATTAAAGTAACAGACACCTTAAATAAAAGTATCGTAAAAGGCCATTATGCTGAAGTATGGCGCGAAAAAGATTCTGTTTATATTACAAAACGAGCATTAGCAATAACCATACAAGAAAGAGACTCGGTATACATGCATGCGGATACTTTAATGCTAACAGGTAAAGAAAACAACCGCATTACCAGAGCTTTTTATAACGTTAGGCTATATAAAAGCGATATGGCTGGCAAAGCAGACTCAGTACATGTAGACCATAAAAAAGGATTAACGCAAATGATTAACCTGAGTAGGTTTAGCTCTACTGATGCATTTTCTACAAAGCGAAAACCAGTTTTATGGAATATTGGCAACCAAATGACGGGAGACACCATTCATTTAATAAATAATGTAGTTACTGAAAAACTCGATTCATTAAAAGTATTTGAAAATGCATTTTTAGTAAGTAAAGACACTATAAGTGAAGATGGATATAATCAAATAAAAGGAAAACGTTTAATAGGCTTGTTTAGAGACAACGAGCTTTATAATGTAGACATCATAAAAAATGCTGAAGTCATCTACTATTTAAGAAATGATAATAATGAATTAGTTGGCATTAATAAATCTAAATCGGGAAGTATCAATATTCAAATTGAAAATCAAGAAATTGTAGAAACACGGTTTATTAATCAAATGGATGCCGAATTATTTCCAGAATCAGAATTCCCCAAAGCCGGAAAACGATTACGAGGTTTTGATTGGCGAGGCGAAGAACGACCAATGTCTGTAGAAGATCTGTTTAAAGACGATCCACCTTTAGTGTTACCAGTAATAAAAGGGCTAGAAGCTTATATTCCTCCGGAAGAATTTATTGATGAGGCTGCAAAAAAACGTATTAAAGATGCTGGTAAATCCGCTCCAAAAAAGGCAAATAAAGCTGCACGTAATTTACCAAAAAAAGAAAAAGTTGCGCCTTTAACCGAAAGAGAGAAAAAGCAAAAAGCTTTAAACGACGAAGCACAAAAAGCAGGGCAATAATTGAAACACGACTTTTTTAAATACCAGGCACAAACAACACCACATCCATTGGCAATGGAAATTAGTCATGCCAAAGGTTCTTATATTTATGACACCAATGACAAGGCATACCTTGATTTTGTTGCTGGTGTTTCAGCATGTAGTTTAGGCCATTCGCATCCCAAAGTTGTAAATGCCATAAAAAATCAAGTTGACAAATATCTTCATGTCATGGTTTATGGCGAGTACATTTTAAATCCTGCTGTAGAACTGACAAAGTTATTAGCTAAACATTTACCAAATAGTATTAATTCAACTTACCTAGTTAACTCAGGAACAGAAGCTATAGAAGGTAGCTTAAAATTGGCGAGACGATTTACTGGTCGTACTGAAATAATAGCAGCAAAAAACGCATATCACGGAAACACATTAGGCTCATTAAGTTTAATGGATTTTGAGGAACGTAAAAAACCATTTTACCCATTAATACCAGATATTAAACACATTGCATTTAATTTAGAGAGCGATTTACTTCAAATTACAAAACAGACAGCAGCCGTTATTTTAGAAACCATTCAAGGTGGTGCAGGTTTTATTGAACCAAAAGATCAATATTTAACCAAAGTACAAAAGCGTTGTAATGAGGTAGGTGCCGTTTTTATTTTAGATGAAATTCAACCAGGTATTGGAAGAACAGGAAAATTATTTGGTTTTGACAATTATAATTGTCAACCAGATATCGTTGTTACAGGCAAAGGTTTAGGAGGAGGATTACCAATTGGTGCCTTTTCAGCTTCAAAACAAATGATGAACACATTAAGTGACAATCCTAAACTTGGCCATATAACTACCTTTGGTGGTAATCCAGTAATTGCTGCTGCTGCATTAGCAACTTTAAAAGAAATTACAGAATCCAATCTCATGGTAAAAGCCTTAAAGAAAGAACAATTAATAAGGAAATATCTTAAGCATAAACATATCAAAGAAGTAAGAGGACGCGGATTAATGTTAGCCGCTTTTACTGAAAACGAAGCAATCACAAATCAAGTAATTTTAAAAGCTAAGGAGCATGGCCTCATCTTATTTTGGTTACTTTTTGAACCTAAAGCCATTCGCATTACACCTCCTTTAACCATTTCTAACGAAGAAATAATTGAAGGTTGCGGTATAATCACTTCAATATTAGACGAGATATAAAATTATTTCAAGTTTCAAAAAAACCTAAATACCAGTTATTTAGATAAACTTAAGTAAACAACTATTTCAATGTTAACTACTTTGTTAAAAACATTAGTTCAAAAAATCATCTCGAACAAAGGATAACTGTAATTTTATTTCAAAGAATTACTAAACCTTTTATGCAATACAGTCGCGACGACGAAAATTTTCCGCTTACTCGATTTGAATCGATGTTAAAGACAAATGATATTTTGTTCTTTGACTCAAATGAGTTTGAAAATATAATTCATCATTACTTGGAGAATGGCAAAATTGCCTTATCAAAACGCGCTATAAAATTAGGCTTAGAACAACATCCAACTTCTATCAACTTGAGATTATTTCAAGTTGAAATTATGGTCATTGAAAATAAATTTTCAGAAGCTGATGATTTATTAGATAAACTTCACAATTTAGAGCCTACAAACGAAGAGATTTATATTCAAAAAGCAAATGTGCTCTCTAAACAAGATGAGCATCAAAAAGCTATTGATACGTTACTCATAGCAATTGAGATATCTAACACACCATCAGATGATGCAGATTTATACGCCTTGGTTGGTATGGAATATCTGTTTTTAGATAAGTTTGATAAAGCGATTATATATTTCAAAAAATGTTTAGAAAGTGACACTTCAGATTATTCTGCTTTACATAACATTATTTATTGTTATGATTTTTTAAATCTTAATGAAGAAGCAATAGATTATTTAAACAACTTCTTAGACACAAATCCATATTGCGAAGTCGCTTGGCATCAATTAGGAAGACAATATTTTGCCATTAATGAATATGCTAAAGCCAATGCTGCTTTTGATTTTGCTATTATTTCAGATGATACTTTTGTAGGGGCTTACATTGAAAAAGGTAAAGTTTTAGAAAAACTTAAAAAGCATGACGAAGCCATAGAAAATTATAAAATCACGCTTGCTCTAGAAGATCCTACTTCGTTTGCCTTGCTAAGGATTGGTCATTGTTATTCTAAATTAAATCAAGATGACTTAGCCATTCAATTTTACAAAAAAACGATTGACGAAGACCCATTGCTAGACAAAGGCTGGATTGCAATTACTCGCTTTTACATGAAGCGTCTCGATTACCAAAATGCACTAGACTATATTAAAAGAGCTGTTGCCATTGATGGAGACCATGTGCTTTATTGGAAATTATATGCAACTGTAAATAAACGTTTAAATTTTCTTGAAGAAGCTGAGCAAGGCTATAAGCGCACAATAGAATTAGGTAATTATGAGCTAGATACTTGGCTTAACCGAACAGATATACTTATTTCACTTGGCGAATATCAAGCTGCAATTTTCAATCTTTTACAGGCCACAGAGTTTTATCCAGAAAATTCAGAAGTTGAATACCGTTTAGCGGGTCTCTACTTTAAAGTACACCAAAGTGAAGAAGGTAGATTTCATTTAAAAAATGCGACACGTATTAATATTGATTATAGCTTTATAATTTCAGAATTATTCCCGCAACTTACAGATAGACCTTTAATTAAAGCTATAATTTCTGAAGCTAAAAAGACTTCAGATTAAAAAAAATCATACCTTCGTAGTCTTATTTTTATAAAATATGCAAAGACGATTTTTAGATTACTTGGTCATTACTTTCAAAGGTATTGCCATGGGAGCAGCCGATGTTGTGCCTGGTGTTTCTGGAGGAACTATAGCATTTATTTCTGGAATTTACGAAGAGCTTTTAGAAAGTATAGATAAAGTTAACCTTGGCTTTTTAAAAGTTTGGAAAAAAGAAGGTTTTAAAACCGCTTGGAATTCCATTAACGGAAACTTCCTATTAGCCTTATTTTCTGGGATTGCCATCAGTATTTTGTCATTAGCAAAACTCATAAAATGGTTATTACATCATGAACCGATTTTGCTTTGGTCATTCTTTTTTGGACTTGTTTTGGCTAGCATACTTTATATCGCCAAACAAATTAAAGGATGGTCTATAAAAGTTATTATTGCCATAATAATTACATCAGTCTTATCCTATTTTATAACATTAGCAGAGCCTTTTGCGTCTCCAGACAGTCCATTATATCTTCTGTTTTGTGGCTTTATCGCTATAATTGCCATGATTTTACCAGGTGTTTCTGGTGCTTTTATTCTTCTTATACTAGGTGCATACCAAACAGCAATTGATACAATTAATGACTTAAGAGATGGATTACTAAATGGTAACATGGCACTTTTTAAAGATGCATTTATAAAATTCTTATTACTCGCGGTAGGTGCAATTATTGGATTAAAAGTATTTTCAAAAGCACTTAATTGGATGTTTAAACACAAAAAAAACCTCACATTAGCAATCTTAACCGGTTTTATGATTGGTTCATTAAACAAGATTTGGCCATGGAAAGAAGTGTTAAAAACACGTGTAAATTCAGAAGGTGAAGTAGTCACTTTACTCGATAGAAGTATTTTACCTACATCTTACGTTGGTGACAACGAAATGGTATTAGCTATTGTATTTATTGTTATTGGTTTTGGGGCAATTCTATTATTAGAAACCTTAGGCAAACAAAAAAACGAGGTATAATGCAAAGCACCAGAAGCTTTAAAGATCGTTTATTTTTGGTCATTAAAGGTTTAGCCATGGGAGCAGCAAATAAAGTTCCTGGCGTATCTGGTGGTGTGGTTGCTTTTGTAGCTGGTTTTTATGAAGAGTTTATTTATTCTTTACAGCGCGTTAATAAAAAAGCATTTAAGCTATTATTTAAAGGTCGTTTTAAAAGCTTTTTTCGCTACATCAATGGTAAATTTCTAAGCCTCCTATTTTTAGGAATGATTATAAGTTACTTCAGTGTCTCTAAAATCTTAGATTACCTTATTGTGCACTACGAATTATATGTTTGGAGCACATTCTTCGGAATGATTCTAGGTTCCATATATTATATAAGTAAAGAATTTAAAGAATGGAATAAAAACACAATTTTAGCTTTAACTCTAGGTGCTATTGCTGGTGTTAGTATAAGTTTTTTAGATCCAGCTACTGAAAATGACAATCTTTTTTTCGTGTTCTTCTGTGGCATTATTAGTGTTTCTGGCATGACGCTACCAGGATTTTCAGGGTCATTTATTCTAATAATTTTGGGCAACTATGTATTACTATTAGTAGATTCTGTCAACGCCCTTTTTGACACTATTTATGATATAATTAGTGGTAATTTTGAATTTATACATAACGAAGTTCGTATTAGACTTTTAAAGGTATTAACTGTATTTACTGTAGGTTCAGTTGCAGGCTTAGTTACTTTTTCTCATATTTTAAATTATATTTTAAAACATTATAAAAACATTACGTTGGCAACCATTATGGGTTTTATTATTGGTTCTCTTGGTGTAGTTTGGCCATGGAAAGAAACTATTTACAAAACCGATAGTGATGGCTCATTTGTATTACATTCAGCCGGAAAAAAAATAATCATCAATTATCAGCGTTTTTTACCAGAACTCAACAGCGAAACTTATATAGCAATTGTTTATATTGCCTTCGGAATTCTTATAGTATTAGGACTAGAATGGTATGGAGACAAAACAAGAAAAAATAAAATTTAAATTTGGCCTGTTAGGTAGAGATATATCTTACTCTTTTTCTAGAGGATATTTTGCCGAAAAATTCAAAGTTGAAAATTTACCACACTCCTACGTGAATTTTGATTTACAAACCATTGATGATCTTAAATCAATAATTGAAAATACATCAAATTTAAAAGGTGTAAACGTTACTATTCCTTACAAAGAAGAAGTTATTCCTATACTTGATAAATTAAATAAGACGGCAGAAAAAATTGGCGCAGTAAATACTATTAAGTTTTCAAAAAAAGGAAAACTAGTTGGTTACAATACCGATTATTATGGATTTAAAAACTCTCTTAAGCCACATTTAAAATCACATCATAAAAAAGCTTTAATATTAGGAACAGGAGGTGCTTCTAAGGCAATTGCCTACGCTCTAAAAAAGCTAAAAATTCAGTTCGATTTTGTTTCACGATCTCATAAAAAAGGCGTGACATTTTCATATTCAGATTTAACCGAAAACATTATTTCAGATTATACTATTATCATTAATTGCACACCTATTGGTACGTTTCCAAATATAGAAGAATGTCCTGATTTGCCATATAGTGGTTTATCTGAGCATCATATTTTATACGATTTGATATATAATCCTGAACAAACTAAATTCCTTAATTATGGCTTTAAAAAAGGAGCAACAACAATTAATGGATTAGAAATGCTGCGTTTACAAGCCGAAAAATCGTGGGAAATATGGCTCGATCTCAAGTCGAAATAATGATTTTAAAACAATTCCGTTAATGTTTTAATCGACAAAAGGTAATCTGAGTTGATATAAGTCATAAAATATAAGCTCTAGAAGCATTTCCTTTGTTTATCTAACAACTGTTAGTATCTTTAACTCCTATAAAATAATTGACTTATGTCTGAGAATGATAACCTGCTAGATGCAGAAGGAACAAAAGAAGTAGAATCTACAGAGACTACTCCAACAAATGAAACAGCTAAAATAGTTGAAACTGAATCTGAAATAGAATCAGCAAGTGATATTTCAGAATCAACTGAAGAAGTAAAATCTGAAGAAGAGGAGGCTGAAACACCTGCCGATTCAGAAGACGACTCAAAGGATGATCATGTTGAAGAAATCGAAGCTTCTAACGCTGAGGATGCAGAAGATGAATCGAATGCAGAACGACACGAAGTAGAAGAAAAAGATTACCACGCTATGTCTATAACGGAGTTAGTGACGGAATTTAACAGACTTCTAAAGCTTCATAAAGTACAGACTATATCTAAGAACATTAATGATATAAAATCTGAATTCAACGCTAAATACAGTGAACTTCTAGACGAAAAAAAGGAAGAGTTTATCGCAGATGGTGGCGTAGAAATGGACTTTTACTACTCCAACGATACAAAAAAACAGTTCAATTCACTTTATAAAGAATACAAGCAATCCATTAACGCATATTACAAGGAGCGAGAGCAAAACCTTAAACTTAATTTAGATAATAGATTGCAGATTATTGAAGATATTAAGGGATTACTTAGTGTTGAAGAGAATATGGGTACAACCTATAAAAACTTCAAAGAGCTTCAAGAAAAGTGGCGTAATGCTGGTCCTATTCCTAGAGACAAGTACAATAATGCTTGGAATACATACCATCATCATGTAGAACGTTTTTATGACTTTTTACATCTCAATAATGATTTGAGAGATATGGATTTTAAGCACAACTATGATCAAAAATTAAAAATTATAGAACGTGCGGAAGAGTTAGCTCAAGACGAAAACACAAATCGTTCGTTTAGAGAATTACAAGTTTTACACAAATTGTGGAAAGAGGAACTTGGACCTGTAGGCAAAGAGCATAGAGAAACCATTTGGGAACGTTTTAGCAATGCCACTAAAGCAATACATGATAAGCGCCAAGCCTACTATGCGGACATGGATAAGGCTCACGAGAAAAATCTTGAGCGAAAAGAAGAAATTATAGCACAAATATCTGCAATTGCTGAGGATAAAAACAACTCTCACAGTGCATGGCAGAAAAAAATAAAGGAAATTGAAGCGTTAAGAGACGCATTTTTTAAAGCTGGAAAAGTACCAATAAAGGTCAACGAAGCAACTTGGGCTAAGTTTAAAGAAGCTGTTAGAACCTTTAATAGAGGAAAAAATAGTTTTTATAAAGACTTAAAGAAAGACCAATACGAAAATCTTAAAAAGAAAAAGGAATTAATTCAAGTTGCTGAAGACAATAAGGATAGTGACGATTATAAGACTGTAACACCATTAATGAAAAAAATTCAGAATGAGTGGAAGAAAATTGGCCATGTACCTAGACGAGACAGTGATAAAATTTGGAAGCAGTTTAAAAATGCATGTAACCACTATTTTGATAGAATGCATGCTGCTCGTAAAGCTGAAGACCAACACTTATTTGATGCTTTTGATAAAAAAGTTAAGTTGTTAGATGATCTAAAAGCCATGAAACTTACTGAAGACCCTAAAGCTGATATTGAGATTTTAAAATCAAAAATATCGGAATGGAAAGCCATAGGACATGTACCACAAAGCAAACGTTATATTGATGGCAAATTCTACAAAGCTATTGATGATACGTTTGATAAGCTTAAAATGGATAAAACCAAATTAGAGATGATTAAGTTTGACAGCAAACTTGAAAATCTAGCAAATCCTGATGATACAAGATTACTTGATAACGAATATAACTTTATCAAAAAACGTATGAGCGAGATTAAATCTGAAATTAATCAATTAGAAAACAACTTACAATTTTTCTCTAATGTTAAAGCAGATAATCCATTAGTAAAAGATGTACACAAGAACATTGCTAATCACAAAAATGAATTAGATACTTGGAAGGCTAAGCTGACTAAGGTTAAAGGCATGTATAAATAATCGTACAATACTTTAAGAATTATATATAAAAAATCAAAACCCATCTGCCTCAACAGATGGGTTTTGCCCTAACTAAACTAAATTAACCTTAATTACAACCGCTTAAAATAATAATCAAGATTTCCTACTAAGAAATAAAAGCATTAGCTTTTATATACATTATTTACGCAGAAAATCTAGTTTTGGATGTTTTGCTGTGCCCTTTTTAAGAAATAAATAAAACTGATTAAACTCTAAAACGCATAAAAAGCTGTATATCAGATAATAAAAACAAATAAATTCACGTATTATTTTTTCAAAAAGAGCCTAACTTAAAATGCAACCACCGGATTTTATGTAGAAGATTCTTACTAGTTACAAATAATTATAGTGATTTCGCCTCTTCCCAAAACACATCCATCTCAGAAAGTGTCATGTCTTTCAGAGATTTGTTTAAATCTTTAGCTTTACCTTCAAGATATTGAAAGCGTTTAATGAATTTTTTATTGGTACGTTCTAAGGCATTTTCGGGATTCACTTTAAGAAAACGTGCGTAATTAATCATAGAGAACATCACATCACCAAACTCGCTTTCAATAGCATCTTGGTCTCCTTTTAAAATTTCAGCTTTTAATTCTGCTAACTCCTCCTCTACTTTTTCAAAAACTTGTTCTGGGTTTTCCCAATCGAATCCTACACCAGCAACTTTATCTTGTATACGACTTGCTTTTACAACTGCTGGCAAACTTTTTGGGACACCTTCTAGAACACTTTTCTTACCTTCTTTTAGCTTTAGTTGTTCCCAGTTTCGCTTTACCTCTTCTTCATCTTCCACAACAACATCTCCATAGATATGAGGATGACGATCTACTAACTTATCACAAATACTATTACACACATCTGCGATATCAAAATTATTAGTTTCACTACCTATTTTAGAGTAAAATACAATATGAAGGAGTACATCACCTAATTCTTTTTTTACCTCTTCTAAATCATTATCTAAGATAGCATCACCTAACTCGTAGACTTCTTCAATAGTGAGATGACGTAAAGATTCCATGGTCTGTTTTTTATCCCAAGGACATTGCTCGCGCAACTCATCCATGATAATTAACAAACGCTCAAAGGCTTTTAATTGTACCGTTTTATCAGACATTAATTAGTGTAAGTTGTTCTAGAAACAATACTTATTCAAATTACCTTAGAATAAGAATTACTCTAACTGATATTTATTTATTCTTCCTCAGAAGTATCTTTATCTTCTTTAGATTCTTCAAGTGAACCTAATAGATCGTTTTTCTGAAGTAAATTATACCATTGTACCACCTTCTTTATATCAGAAGGGTAAACTCTATCTTCATCATAATCTGGTAATACTTCGAAGAAAAATTCTTCTAATGTATCTTTTCCATCTTTGTGACTTATAGATGTTGGTTTCCCGCCTTCTTTTTCCTTTACTTTTTTAAGCACATCTCTTAAAGGCACTTCTTCAGCTAAAGTATAAATAGCAATTTCACTTAAAATACTAATGTTACTGTGTGCACCAACAGTGATTCGTTTTTTATCTATTAGCGACTCTACTACTGCACCAGTTCTAGTTTGTGTAACGATTTGATATAATCCTGGTTTTCCAGAAATTGATAAAATTTTATCTAAACTCATATATTATGTATTAGCGTTTTTTACTCATTAGAGGAAAACGCATTCTGTAATCAATTTTAATCTTTCCTTTTGCAATATTGGTTAAGCGTCCTTTTAATAAACGCTTTTTAAATGATGATAATTTGTCTGTAAACAACACGCCTTCAATATGATCGTATTCATGCTGAATCACTCTAGCAATTAAACCATCGTACTCTTCAACGTGAGTCTCAAAATTTTCATCTTGATATTCTATTTTTATCGTTGGTCGTCTAAAGACATCTTCTCTTACATCTGGTATACTTAAACAGCCTTCATTAAAAGCCCATTCTTCACCTACTTCTTCAAGTATTTGAGCATTAATAAATGTTTTTTTAAAATTTTTAAGCTTCTCTTGTTCTTCTTCAGAAAAACTCTCATCTTCTGCAAAAGGACTCGTATCAACCATAAACATTCTTATTGCTAACCCTATTTGCGGAGCGGCTAAACCAACACCATATGCACCATACATCGTTTCGTACATATTATCAATTAGTTCGTTTAGTTTTGGGTAATCCTTATCAATGGCTATTGCTTTTTTCTTTAAAACTGCGTCACCATACGCAACGATTGGTAAAATCATAATTCATTTATTTTCGATTGCAAAAGTATTAATTTTCAAAAACTATATTCCTATATATAAGGACTAAATTCTATTAAATTATCTTACCAAAACGCTAAGTCTTTTTTTTATTTAAATAATTTTGTTTAATCCGTCTCATTTCAAGGTAGTGTAACAATTTATAATTGTTTACTGTACACTAGATAGGTAACTCTGTAAAATTAAAGTTGCGCTAATCTCATCAACGAGCGCTTTATTTTTTCGTTGTTTTTTCTTTAATCCACTATCAATCATAGTCTGAAATGCCATTTTAGAAGTAAATCTTTCATCTACTCGAGCAACCGGAATTTCGGGAAGTGCTTTAGATAGTTGCACTAAAAACTTTTGAATATACACTTCGCTTTCTGAAGCTGTATTATCCATTTGTTTTGGTAAACCAACAACTATTCTTTCAACCATTTCTATAGAGGTATAATCTTTTAAATACTGAAGCAACGTTTTAGTTTCAACAGTTGTTAAACCAGATGCTATAATTTGCATTTCATCGGTTACAGCTAAACCTGTGCGTTTGGTACCATAATCTATGGCTAAAATTCTTCCCATAAAACAAAGGTAATGCATTTATAAATTTAAATAGAAAATGAAAAACGCTCCTTACAAGTAAGAAGCGTTTTGTAGATAACCAATCTAACAAACCATGATTATGATAATCACTCAATCACTTATAAGACACCATTATTTTAAATAGGTCACAAAATTTAATTCTATAAAAAAAGAAAACCCCTTAAAAAGGGGAAAGGGGTTTTCGAAATTAGCTATTAATTAAATTCTCAGATAAGTTATCAGAAATAATTTATCTTCCGTTTAACTACTTTTAAGACACTACCTTTTTTAAAAAGTCACATTTATACTAAATAAATTTTAAATTATTTTTTGATGGTCACTTATGGACTTATATTTGGGCTTGAAAATTAATTAAACCCTTATTATGAAACTCGTATGCTCATTGTAATGTTTATTGAATCTTACAAAACGCATATCTTCATAAACAAATAATAAATACACAAATGACACAACTACAATCTGTTATAGAAGATGCTTGGAACGATCGTTCATTATTAAAAAATGAAGTTACTATTAGTGCTATTAGAAACGTAATTGACCTATTAGATGCTGGTACCTTGCGAGTTGCAGAACCTGTTGAAGATAGTTGGCAAGTAAATGAATGGGTAAAGAAAGCGGTTGTATTATATTTCCCTATTCAACAAATGGAAACTTTAGAAGCTGGTATTTTTGAATATCATGATAAGATTCCATTAAAGAAAAACTTTGCTGAACGCGGAATTAGAGTTGTACCAAATGCGGTAGCAAGACATGGTGCATATATTTCTGCAGGTACTATTTTAATGCCTAGTTATGTAAACATTGGTGCTTACGTAGATGAAGGCACTATGGTAGATACTTGGGCAACTGTTGGTAGTTGTGCACAGATTGGTAAAAATGTTCATCTTTCTGGAGGAGTTGGTATTGGTGGTGTTTTAGAACCATTACAAGCTGCGCCTGTAATTATAGAAGATGGTGCTTTTATTGGTTCTCGCTGTATTGTAGTTGAAGGTGTACGCGTTGAAAAAGAAGCTGTTTTAGGTGCCAACGTAGTTCTTACTATGAGCACAAAAATTATAGATGTCACTGGAGACGAGCCTGTGGAAACTAAAGGTGTTGTGCCAGCACGTTCTGTTGTTATTCCTGGAAGCTATACTAAAAAGTTTGCTGCTGGTGAATTTCAAGTACCATGTGCATTAATTATTGGTAAGCGTAAAGAAAGTACAAATAAGAAGACATCATTAAATGATGCTTTACGTGAGTATGATGTCGCTGTTTAATAACAGCCTTAGTGTTTAATTTAACAGACTAATATTATTAAGTCTTGCAAAAATTGAAGCGCACTAATTTCTATATATTCATTAAAAATACTGATATAAATGATAAATAAAGTACGTCGTTTTTTCTGCAGGCATTTAAGAAAAATGCGTTTTTTGCCTTCAAAAATGTATGTACGTTATCATTACGAGTACTTTTCAGGTAAAAAATTAGACTTAAACGACCCAAGGGATTTTAATGCTAAAATTGAATGGTACAAAGTATTCTATCGTCCTAAAATTTTAAATCAATTGGTGGACAAATATGCTGTAAGATCTTATGTTGAAGCTAAAATAGGTAAGCAATATCTTAATGAAGTTTTTGGTGTTTATAATAATGCCGAAAGTATTCCTTTTGACGAATTGCCTAATAAATTTGTAATAAAAGCTACACATACAAGCAGTCATAATCTTATTGTCACAGATAAAGAAAATCTAGATATTTCTAAAGCCCAAAAAAAGATGACGAAATGGCTCGGAAAGAATCAGTATTATAGAATGGGACAAGAATGGGCTTACAAAGACGTAGCACCAAGAATAATAGTTGAAAAATTTTTAAAAGAAGACGATAAAAATTCTCTCGTAGATTATAAATTTTATTGTTTTAATGGAAAGGCAAAATTTATTGACGTTCATATAGATAGAGAAGACAACCATAAGCAAGGTTGTTTTGATTTAGAATTTAGTTTATTACCTTTTGGAAAAAGCTTAAATTATAAGAGTATTTCTTCAGAAATAGAAAAACCTATTAATCTAGAAGAAATGATAAAGTGCACTGAAGCATTGGCCGATAAATTACCTTTTGTACGTGTAGATTTTTATTCTGTTAACGGAAAAACCATATTTGGAGAAATGACCTTTTATCCATCTGACGCGAGAAAAGCTTTTTATCCTGAAGCCTATAACCAAATTATTGGAGATTATTTTGTGCTTCCTAAATTAGACTCGGCAAAGAATGCAATAACAACATTGAATTAATTTTCTAAAACTAAAGGAATATTAATATGACGACTGATAACATTCAAAATAACCCAATAGACGCAGTAATTCTTTGGGTTGATGGCAATGACATAGATCATAGGACTAAAATGCTTCCTTTTTTAGAAGATAAAACTAAAATTAATTCTGAAAAATTTAGAACACGCTATGATCAAGTAAATGAAATTAAATTCACTATTGATTCTATATTAAAATACGCATCGTATATTAATAATATTTATATTGTTACAGATAACCAGACTCCAGAATTTTTAAAAAACCACAATAAGGATTACAGTAATGTATCTATTGTAGATCACAAGATAATCTTTAAAGGCTATGAAGAATACTTGCCTACTTTTAATTGTAGACCAATAGAAACCTGTCTATATCGAATTCCTAATTTAGCAGAACATTTTATTTATTTTAATGATGATTTCTTCTTAATTAATGAAACTAAGCCAACTGATTTCTTTAAAAATGGTTGGCCAATTTTAAGAGGTAAATGGTTAAAATTTGATAACGATATATTTTATAAGAAATTTAAAAAGCCTAGAGTTGGCCATAAATCAATTCAGCAGAATGCTGCAAAATTAGCTGGTTTTAATAAATACTATAACTTTAAGCATACACCTCATCCAATGAGAAAATCAACGTTTCAGAGTTATTTTGAAGCGAATGAAAATGTGTTTAGAGAAAATATAAAACATCGTTTTAGAAAACCAAGTCAGTTTACACCTCAAGGATTAGCAAATCATCTTGAAATAAAAAACAAAACTTGTTATTTTAAAAGCGATCTGCAATTGATGTATTTTAGATCTTACAAAAAATCGCTGTATTGGTATAAGTATAAATTAAACACTAAAATTAAGGGGAAATTATTTTTAGGACTTCAAAGTTTAGATCGCAGTCCTCAACATATTTTAGATTACATAATAGGTTGGTTAGAAAACAGAACCTCATAAACTTAGGTTTATTACAAAATTACGTATTGGTATGACTTATAAATTTTTAATATACATTTCTTACAGTTACGCTCTTCCTATAGGTGCACCTTTAGAAAAAGAAATTTTGAAAAGAGGACATTCAATTATGTGGTTTAGCGATCTCAATGAAGGTAAAGTGGCATTAGAAACAGAAGGTAACACCAATGTTTTAAGCACAATACAAGATGTAGTTAATTATAAACCAGACATTGTTTTAACGGCCACTAATGACGTACCCGATTTTATTTCAGGATTAAAAGTTCAGATATTTCATGGTTTTTTAGCACAAAAAAGACCTTCAAAAAAACATATCTTTAGTGAATTCAGAATTAGAGGATTCTTCGATTTATATTGTACACAAGGACCAAGTACAACGTCTATTTTTAAACAACTTGAACGTAAGTATAAACATTTTAAAATTATTGAAACAGGCTGGAGTAAGGTTGACCCGCTCTTTCCTATTAAAAAATCCAAATCAACCGATAAGCCACAAATCTTAATAGCTTCAACGTTTACCGAAAGACTTAGTTTAGCTTTTGACGATTCCGTTTTCAACGAAGTTAAGCGTTTAACAAAAACAGGAAAATATTCATTTGCAATGGTGTTACATCCTAAAATCCCTAAGGACATTGTAGACAAATGGAAATCACTAGAAAATGAAAATTTCACGTATTATGATACAACTAATCTAATTCCAATATTTCAAAATTCTGATATTTTATTTGCAGATACAACATCTGCCATTCAAGAGTTTTTGTTACAAAAAAAACCTGTTGTTAGTTATAAGCACACATTTAATCATGATTATTTAATACATGTAAATGACGCTAGTAAAATTGAAGAAAACTTTAATTATGCTTTAAGTTATCCCGAAGCTTTAATTGAAAAAATAGAACCTTTTATCAATCAATTACATCCTTATTTTGATGGTAAATCTAGTAAACGAGTAATTGATGCCTCTATTACTTATTTACACGAAGATAAGTCGCAACTAAAAAACAAACCTCTTAATTTGATTAGAAAATATAAAATAAGAAAGCGTTTAAGATATTTTACTCTTAAAAGCTATAATAAACCTTACACTATTCAACCTGAATAGTTATTTTTTGGTAATTCCGAAGTCAGTAAATCGAGATTTATTTTGCTTTGTACTTTTTCTTATCTTATTATTTAATACCATAGCTGCTTCATTTTTGTAAGGCCTTTCATGAAATAAATGGACGCAAATAGTACTGTAACGTACTTGCAGAAACTTAATTCCATTATTCATCATGCGTTCTCCTACTTCCCTATCTTCTGCACCATATTGCATACGTTCGTCAAAACCATTAACGGCTAAAATATCAGCTTTGTAGCAAGACACATTCATTCCATCAAAAGTAGCTTTTGTTGGTGTTAGCTTATTTAGAAGTTTAGCTTTAATTTTTGATTTGGTGAGTTTATTTAATTTGAAAGTTTTAGATTGACCTTTTGATATTAGCCAATCGTCATCAAAACAATTTTGTTGAGTAATATCTTTAGCTGTTATAGCCTTTGAAATAGATGCATTTAACTTAAAATAACCTCCTGAAAGTGCATATGTCTTTCGACGTAAATTAAGATGTGTAGCCACAAAATCTTTACGAGCAATGCAATCTCCATCTGTAAAAATTAAGTAATGAGAATTTGAAGCCATTATGGCTTTATTCAAAATTTTAGTTTTCCTAAACCCATCATCTTCTTGCCAAACATGGATAACATTTAGTTCTGTATTGGCAGAAAACTCATCTATAACTGATTTTGTACGCTCATCAGAACCATCATCTGCTACGATAATTTCAAAATTTATTATAGTTTGAAGGCTATAACTATGCAACACCAATCTTAACCACTCAGGTTGGTTATAAGTACTTATAATTACAGAAGCCTTTAGATTAGATTGCATAACGTAAAAATACTATTTTTACAGCAGAGAAATTACTACAATGTTAAAACTATCTGGAGTTATTATAACCTTTAATGAAGAACGTAATATTGAAAAATGCTTACAATCTTTAGAAAATGTTGTAGATGAAATTGTAGTAGTAGATTCTTTTTCTACTGATAACACTAAAGCCATTTGTAAACGTTACAATGTAAAGTTTGTAGAACAAAATTTCTTAGGTTACATAGAGCAGAAAAATTTTGCATTATCCCAAGCGAGCTATAATCATATTGTCTCTTTAGATGGTGATGAATCTTTATCTAAAATACTTCAAGAATCCATATTAGATTTAAAATCTAATTGGACATTTGATGGTTACTACGCAAACCGTTTCAACAATTTTTGTGGCCAATGGATTAAACATTCAGATTGGTATCCTAACAAAAAATTACGTGTTTTTGATAGAAGAAAAGCCGAATGGAAAGGAATTAATCCTCATGATAACGTTCAACTTCATAACACATCATCAAATATAGGACATCTAAAAGGTGATATTCTACACCTTACCTATCAAAGTTATCTGGAATTTAGTGAGAAAACAGACTACTTTTCTACTATTGCTGCCAAAGCTTATTATAGCTCTGGCAAGAGAGCTTCAATTTGGAATTTAATCTGGAATCCATCTTGGGCATTTTTTAAATCTTATGTAATAAGACTTGGTATATTGGATGGTAAAAATGGATTTATAATCTGTAAAGAAACAGGTAGAATTACATATTTGAAATATCTAAAATTACGTGATTTACAAAAAAAGGATAAAGAAAATAGTTAGTTACTTTTTCCAAAATTTCAATCGTTTTTTCATACGCTGCTTTTTGTGATGCTTAGCTTGAAACTCTTCCGTAAATTGCCACATTAAACGAACAATTGTTTCATAATCTTCACCAGAAACCTTAGCATATTCATCGCTCATTATCTCTACCATAGATTTATGGATTGTTAAGCGATCGAAATTTTTTATGCGTTCTTCAAAACCCATTTGCTTAAATTCCATCCGGTTAAGATCTACCAAATAAAAATCATATCCATTTTCACTTTTTTTAATCAAAGTATTTCCAGGAGAATGATCTAAGAATTTAATGCCTTTAATATGCATTTTATAAGTAAATCTGGTAAAAGCTCTTAAAACAGCATCGTAATCTGGGTAATTAAAATCATGAGTAAGTTCTCTGTAAGTTAGATCATAATCTTGATGTTCAGAAATATAATAACTCTTTTTAAATAAAAACGATTTTGAAAATTGATAATAAGCTACAGGCTGAGGCGTACCAATATCTAAAGATTGTAGCTTCTGTGCATACTCAAAGGACCGCTGTGCTTTACTCCTTCTTAGAAAACCATAAGCAATTTGGTTAACCATATTTGGTATTTTAAACGACTTTACGTTAAGCCGCTTACCTTCAAGTTTAAAAAGCTTTAAGGAGTTCCTTTTCTGGTTACCAAAATCTTCGCCTTTACTTTCGTAATTATTTATAATATCATCTAAAAACGTCTCGTGCTGAGTAAACTTATAATGTATGCTTTTAGTCTGTTTCAATTATATTGATTTGAAATAATTATATAAAATTAGGTTTAATACTTATGCTTTTAAAATTTTGAATAAACCATTGTAATAGAAAACAAATCTACAACTTTTAAATATTTTAAGCGCAATTGGTTTTTTTAGTTCATCTCATTTTTTATCATAAATACTATACCTTATATTTACATAGCTAAGTGTTGAAATAATACAATCCGTAATTCAACACTTTATTCTCAATCAATAACCTAAAATTAAATCTTGACCAATACAATTCTAAATCTTATAGGAAGAAAAAACGAGTTATTTAATGATGACTTAAAAGTTCTTAATGATGAATTAAAAGCAATTGTTACAAAATCAAAGTTTCTAATTCTAGGAGGTGCAGGAACTATTGGTCAAGCGGTTACAAAAGAAATATTTAAACGAAATCCGCTTAAGCTGCACGTGGTAGATCTAAGTGAAAATAACCTAGTAGAATTAGTTAGAGATATTAGAAGTTCTCTCGGTTACATCAATGGCGATTTTAAAACATTTGCTTTAGACATTGGTTCCGTTCCTTATGACGCATTTATTGAGTCAGATGGAAATTACGACTATGTACTCAATTTATCTGCACTAAAACACGTTAGAAATGAAGAAGATCCCTTCACACTTATGCGAATGTTAGATGTTAATATTTTCAATACGGAAAAAACCATTCAACAATCAATAGATAAAGGTGTCAACAAATACTTTTGTGTTTCTACAGATAAAGCTACTGATCCTGTAAATATGATGGGAGCTTCTAAACGTATTATGGAATTATTTTTGTCGCAAAAAAGTAAAGACATAAGTATTTCTTCTGCTCGTTTTGCAAATGTTGCATTTTCCGATGGGTCATTACTACACAGTTTTGAACAGCGTATTACAAAACAGCAACCCATTGTAGCACCTAATGATATTCAGCGTTATTTTATAACACCAGAAGAATCAGGTCAACTTTGCTTAATAGCTTGCATTTTCGGCAGAAATAATGAAATATTGATTCCAAAATTAAGCGAAACACTAAAACCTGTTCGTTTTGATGAGATTGCTGTAAATTTTATTGAGTCACAAGGTTACAAACCATATTTATGTTCAACTGAAGAAGAAGCCAGAAAATTGGCTAAAACCTTACCTAAACAAGGTAAATGGCCTTGCCTATTCACAACTACTAATACTACTGGAGAAAAAGAAATGGAAGCTTTTTTTACTACTACAGAAACCGTAGAAAATAACCGATTTAAATCCATTGGCATTATAAAAAATCAAGCATTAGGTAATAATGATAAAAACCTCAAAGAATTTGCGCATTCTATAAACCAACTGAGAGAAAAAAAGTCTTGGAATAAGACCGATTTAAGTCGTATAATTCATAATTTATTACCGAACTTTAACCACCTTGAAACGGAAACATATTTAGATCATAAAATGTAATGAATGCATAATAAAATTGATGTTGTAATAATGGCTGGTGGAAAAGGAAACCGTTTAAAACCATTGACGGAACATACACCTAAAGCACTTTTAAAAGTTGGTAATAAATCAATTATTGAATACAATATAGATTTGCTTCTGTCTTATGGTGTTCAATCAATTAACATATCTGTACATCATCTTTGCGATACTGTAATTTCATATTTTAAGGACAATAGTAAAATTGAAATTAATTTTATTAAAGAGGAGAAACCTTTAGGTACAATAGGTGCGTTAAAACTATTTGATGCTTATAAAACAGATAATATATTAGTAATGAATGCCGATCTACTTACTAATTTAAACGTAGAACAATTGGTAAATAATTTTCTATTGAATGAGGCAGATGCTTCAATTGCCACTGTGCCATTTCAAATTAGCCTTCCACATGATATCGTTGAAAAGGAAAAAGGAAAAGTTACTCGCCTAAAGGAGAAACATTCAATTGCTTATAATTTAAATGCGGGAATATACATGTTTAAAAAAGCATGTTTAAAATACATTCCTCAAGACTCCTTTTTTAATGCTACAGATTTAATAAATGCTTTAATTGATGACGGCAAGAAAATTATAAGCTATCCAATTAGAGAATATTGGTTAGATATTGGTCAGCATGAAGATTACAAGAAAGCCCAAGAAGCTGTAAAACATATTAAATTTTAGAGACTTTAAGTTATATCTAATTTTAAATCTTTTATACTCCTAATGTTTTAAAAAGCTCAGTTTTCATTTTAAAAGATTAGCCTTGTGTCGTATCTTTGCACAGCTAAAAAAACGGTATTTTTTTCAATTAATTTGAAGAACTTCTGTTGATTCAATTATCATATGAACCATAAACAAGCTTTAAAACACAATATTTTTAAATACATCACACAATCTGCTGAAGAATTACAAGTAGATAGTTACGTCATTGGTGGTTTTGTGCGCGATTATTTACTAGAACGTGGCGATGCTAAAGACATCGATGTGGTTGCTGTTGGTAGCGGAATTGAATTAGCTAAACAAGTGGCTAAAAACTTACCTAACCAACCTAAAGTTCAGGTTTTTAAAACCTACGGAACAGCAATGTTACGTTACGATGATATTGAAATAGAATTTGTTGGTGCACGTAAGGAGAGTTATAATGAAGATAGCAGGAATCCTATTGTTGAAAACGGAACACTAGCTGACGATCAAAACCGAAGAGACTTTACTATTAACGCTTTAGCACTAAGTTTAAATGAAAACAATTTTGGTGAGTTATTAGACCCTTTTAATGGTCTTAACGATTTAGACAAAGGCATAATTCGCACACCTTTAGATGCAAATATTACATATAGTGATGATCCGCTAAGAATGATGCGTGCCATAAGATTTGCAACCCAATTAAATTTTAAAATTGAAGATGCTTCGCTTAAAGCCATCTCTGATAATAAGGAGCGTATTAAGATTATTACTAAAGAACGTATTGTAGTTGAACTCCATAAAATTCTTGAAAGTAAAACACCTTCTATTGGTTTTATTCATTTAGAAAAAACAGGCCTTTTAAAATATATTCTTCCAGAATTAACAGCTTTAAAAGGTATTGACGAGATTGAAGGTCAAAGACACAAAGACAATTTCTATCACACTTTAGAAGTTGTAGATAATATCGCAAAAACTACGGACAACCTATGGTTGCGGTGGGCAGCTTTATTACATGATATAGGAAAAGCACCAACTAAAAAGTTTCATAAAAAAGTGGGTTGGACGTTTCATGCGCATGAATTTGTAGGCTCTAAAATGGTTTACAAATTATTTAAGCGTTTAAAAATGCCATTAAATGACAAGATGAAATTTGTTCAGAAAATGGTGTTTATGAGTTCTAGACCAATTGTTTTAGCATCAGATGTTACAGATTCCGCTGTAAGACGTTTGGTTTTTGATGCTGGCGATTATGTAGAAGATTTAATGACACTTTGTGAAGCAGATATCACAACTAAGAATCCAAAAAAATTCAAAAAATATCATAATAATTTTCAGAAGGTTAGAGATAAAATTGTTGAAGTAGAAGAACGAGATCAGGTACGTAATTTTCAACCACCAGTTACAGGTGAAGAAATTATGAAAACATTCAACTTAAAACCTTCAAGAGAAATAGGATTAATTAAAGAAGCGATAAAAGAAGCTATTCTGGAAGGCGAAATTCCTAACGATCATGAAGCTGCTTTTGATTTAATGTTGAAAAAAGGAAAACAATTAGGACTTGAAACATCTTAAAAGATGATAAAATTTGTTAGATCAAATTCAGAAGACAATGACTTTAAATTTTTAGTTAAGCAACTTGATGCGTATTTAAAAATTACCGATGGCGATGAGCATGAATTTTATAATCAGTTTAATTCTATAAAATCACTAAATCATGTTGTTATTGCCTACTTAGACGGAAAACCTTCTGGATGTGGTGCTTTTAAACATTTTAATGATAATAGTGTTGAAGTTAAACGAATGTTTACAACTATTAAAACAAGAGAAAAAGCCATTGCTACTAGAGTTTTAACTGAATTAGAATGCTGGGCTAATGAATTAAATTATTCTTCATGCATACTAGAAACAGGAGTGCGTCAAAAAGAAGCAATTCAGTTTTATAAAAAAAATGATTATCAAATTATCGCAAACTATGGTCAATATAAAGGTGTTGAAAATAGTTTGTGCTTTGAGAAAAAAATAAAAAGATGAAAAAAGAGAACAAGGCTGTCATCTATTGGCTACTCACAGGTTGCATTTTAATCTTCGTTATGGTTGTTGTTGGAGGCATCACTAGGTTAACACATTCAGGATTATCTATTTCTAACTATAAATTAATTTCTGGTACTATTCCTCCAATGAATGAGGTAGAATGGAATGAAGCCTTTGAGCTTTATAAACAATATCCAGAATATCAGAAACTTAATAATCATTTCACAATTGAAGAATTTAAAGATATCTATTTCTGGGAATGGATTCACAGAGTGATTGGTCGTTTTATTGGCTTGGTCTTCTTTATTCCGTTTGTATATTTCTTAATTAAAAAACGCCTTTCTAAATCAACGGTAAAAAAAGCTACAATTCTTTTAATAATGGGAGGGTTTCAAGGCTTTTTGGGTTGGTACATGGTAAAATCTGGTTTGGTAGATAGACCAGACGTTAGTCATTATAGATTAGCAGCGCATTTAACCACAGCATTTTTAACCTTTGCTTATACATTTTGGGTCGCTTTAGATTTAATATTTCCTGATAAAAAAATCATTGATAGAAAACTACGAAATTTTATAAGAATTAGTTTAGTTGTACTAGTTATTCAAATTATATACGGAGCTTTTGTTGCTGGTTTAGATGCAGGATGGATTCATAATCATTGGCCATTAATGAATGAAGGCAAATGGATACACGAAACCGTTTTTATAGAACAAAACCCAACGTACCTCAACTTTTTTGAAGGTAAAAGTGGTGTTCAATTTGTACATAGAACCTTGGCCTATATTGTAGCAATTTTAATACTTGTAATTTGGTATAAAGGAAACAGAATCGCAACAACACCAAACCAAAAAAGAGGAATGAATGCACTTTTAATTATGGTTGGTATTCAATTTTCTTTAGGTGTTTTAACTCTTATTTTGGCTGTACCAGTTTGGCTAGGTGTTTTACATCAGGTTGGTGCATTCATTTTGTTAAGTGCTATGATATTTACTTTACATCGTTTTAGTAAATAAATATTTTTCAAGTTATACAAAACTAAATAGTTGAACCACTTTAACTGCAATAAATCAATTCTAAAAAAAGCTTAAATTGTTAGTGACAATTCACAAAATAAGTGTCTTATATTTTTAACAAAGCTGCAATAGAATTTGGGATTTAGTTCTTGCTATTTAGAAATAGGAAACCCTATCTTTGCAAAATAATTTTTCAACAATGATTTACAGATTTAGAATTATCCTAGATAATGATACCGAAGATGATGTGTTTCGCGATATTGAGATTCGTGAAACTGACACTATGGAAGATTTGCATAATGTAATTACACAATCTTTTGGGTTTGATGGTATGGAAATGGCTTCTTTTTATATGAGTGATGAAGAGTGGAATCAAGGCGAAGAAATATCTATGATGGATATGAGTGAAGCCGGCAATGAAGTAAAAATGATGAGTACTACTATCATTAAAGACATGATTCACGAAGCATCTACACGCTTAATCTACTTATACGATTTTATGAATATGTGGACATTTTATGTAGAATTAGGTGAAATTGTTGAGGAGGCAGAAGGAACTGATTATCCTAACCTAATGTACGTGCATGGACAAATACCAGATGAAGCTCCAGAAAAAACTTTTGAAGCCGAAGAAGACGATGATATTTACGGTGATTTTGAAGACGATATAGATATGGATGACTATGACAATCTAAATTTTGATGAAAATTGGAACTAGTCAATTACTTATCATTTATAAAAATAAAAAGTATGCCTCAGATAGATATTTGAGGCATACTTTTTTTTTTGTATCTAACTTAACGTAAACCAACACCTTCATAATTTCGTTTTACAAAATCGAGAGCGTGTTTTAGAATTTCTCCCATATTCTTACTTCTTTTAAAATTGACATCGTGAGTATAATTAAAGATCTGTCCTTTAATCATATCGATATGCTTTTCAATTGAAATTTCATCATTCTCCATACAATCTAGCAATCGCCTTAATCGGTTTTTATAACTAATCATTCGTTTTGCCACAATAGAACGTTCTTCAATTTTATATTGGTCTACTGATTCTTTTTGAATCTTTTCTTTTACCAATTCTACCATTTTAAAATTCTCTTTAAAGAACTGTGGTCTGTATATTTTTAAATTTCCTTCATAAGATTGCTGATCAAAATCTATAGCTCTAATTCTGAAGACAACTTGATCAAAATCATGAATAGGTACAAAGACATAATTGTAAGAACGCATATCTCCCAATAGCCTAATCATACAACGTTCATTAAATTTTACGAATTCTTTTGCTATCTGAGATTTCTCTGAAGAACTACAATCTGGCAACATGTTTTTTATAAATTCATCTCCTGGAATTCCCGCTATGTGTTCTTCTATTAAAGTTTCTTTACAGACTAAAAAGTTTAAACTGTGTGGCGAGAGCATATGCTCTAATTCTAAGCCATAAATACGTGATGCATCTGCTGTTTTAATATAGAAATACGTATAGTTATCATTTAAAATATTTCTCACTTTTACTCTAAAGGGCTTTGAATTCCCGAAGGTGCAAAAATCAATAGCATCTACACTTAAATATTTTAAAATTCCTTCGCTACCATCAGATACTAAGCTAGAATAAACACGCTTAAGACTTAAGTCAATTTCATCACGTTCAAAATCATTATAATAAACACGAACCCAAAGTGTATCCTCATCATTTTTATCATAAACCACAATAGAACCTTGAAACCTCAGTAAATCATCGTAGTAAATTGGCAAATTTATATTTCTTCTATAATGCGTTAAATACGAATCGAGTTTAGAAGAAATTGGGTAGCATGGTTTCTTTTTCGATATTTTTAAATCTTCATTCATTTTCTAAATTTAAGGGTTTTCTGTAAAATATTGTAACAAATAAAAGCTTCATTCGTCTTACGTACATAACCAATCAATATCTTATAGTTTTTTGTCTCATTTCAGAGGATTATAGGTATTTTAAAACCAATCATTTTGGAACCAATCCTTACAATTAATAATCTCACAAAGAAATTTGGCTATTTAACAGCTGTAAAAGACTTAAGTTTTACAATAAACAAAGGCAATGTATACGGTATTTTAGGACCTAATGGAAGTGGAAAATCAACCACTTTAGGTATCGTATTAAACGTAGTCAATAAAACTCAAGGCGAATTTCACTGGTTTGATGGGAATATTTCAACACACGATGCATTAAAACAAGTTGGAGCCATTATTGAGCGACCTAACTTTTACCCTTATATGTCTGCGGAACAAAACCTAAAATTAGTTTGCCGTATTAAAGGTGTTGATTATAGTAAAATTGACGAAAAATTAGATGTTGTAGGTTTACTCGACAGAAAAACGCACAAGTTTAAAACTTATTCTTTAGGTATGAAGCAACGTTTAGCTATTGCTTCTGCTCTACTCAATGATCCTGAAATTTTAATTTTAGATGAACCAACAAATGGTTTAGATCCTCAAGGTATACATCAAATTCGTCAAATTATAAAAGATATTGCTGCTGATGGAACTACAATTTTACTGGCATCGCATTTATTAGATGAAGTAGAAAAAGTATGTTCTCATGTGGTTGTTTTAAGAAAAGGAGAAAAATTATATTCTGGTCGTGTAGACGAAATGATTAATAGTCATGGCTTCTTTGAATTAAAAACTGAAAAACACCAAGAATTAGTCTCAATTTTAAATGCACATCCAAATATTGAAAAAGTAAAGGAGGAAGGCGAGTTAATAACTGCATTTTTAAACCAGCCTATGTCAGCTTCAGATTTCAACAAATTAATGTTTGATAAAGGTATTTTGCTATCTCATCTTGTGAAAAGAAAAGAAAGTTTAGAAGAGCAATTTTTACAATTAACAGACAGTCAAGAAAATTAACCCATAATTATTTTATCACCTCATTGACCACTGCATGTTTCACAGAATAAGTTAAGGTTAAAATGAGAATAATTAAAAACCACCACTAATAAACCAATCAAACCATATGTTACGTCTTATACAACTCGAATTACAAAAACTTTGGCTAAATAGAGCTAGTAAAGTTTTAATTATAATTTCATTTATATTACCATTTACGGTACTTATACTTTCGTCTATAAAAATTAATTTCTTTGGTTTCTTTACTTTAGAGCTAGGTGAACTTGGGATTTTTAATTTTCCTATTATTTGGCATATAACAACCTTTTTTGCTGCCCAATTTAAATTCTTCTTTGCGATTGTTGTTGTCAGTATGATTGGTAATGAATACAGTAACAAAACTCTAAAACAAAACTTAATTGATGGCTTAAGTAAAAAGGAATTTATCCTTTCTAAATTCTATACCATTGTATTTTTCTCTGTTTGCGCAACCATACTTATTGGATTAGCGACTTACTTTATTGGTTTATACTATTCAAGTTACACAGAAGCATCCATTGTATTTAGAGAAGTAGAATTTTTACTTGCTTATTTTGTAAAACTAGTTGGTTTCTTTAGCTTGTGTTTATTTTTAGGCATGTTAGTAAAACGTTCTGCATTTGCATTAGGATTTTTATTCTTGTTATTCATTACTGAAAGTATATCTTATGGCTTAATGAAATGGAAGTTAACAGATTCTATAGCAGATAGTATTTATAATTTTATGCCATTGCAATCCATGTGGAATCTTATCAACCAACCTATTCAGCGCATTGCCATGACCAAATTCCCTGAAAAAACGGACATGATGTATGACTACGCTGTGCATTGGTATGAGATTGCTATTGTATTAGGTTGGACAGCCATTTTTGTCTTTTTATCGTATCGATTATTAAAAAAGAGAGATTTGTAATAGCTTTAACAGTGTTGCATTACAATGTTTCAATGTTAAAAATTAGGAGTTTATTAGTTCTAGTTGTTATATTGTATGCGTTATACTAATTGAATTGCTAATTAGTATAAATTACAGGTTAAGCTCTTATGAAAAAGATCTATTTAGTTTTTATTTTTATAATTACTAGTGTCCCATTATTTGCTCAAAATGAAGCGTCATTTTGGTATTTTGGGCAATATGGTGGCTTGCAATTTAATGCTGAAAACGGATCTGTAACTGCATTAACTAATGGACAAATAAACACCTTAGAAGGTTGTACCTCAATCTCTGATGCTGAAGGTAATTTGCAATTCTATTCTGATGGAAGAACCGTTTGGAACAGTAATCATCAAGTCATGTCTAATGGTAATTATGCATTAGGCACAGGACTTTTAGGTGATCCTTCAAGCACATCTTCTGGTCTTATTGTTCCAAAACCAGAGGATCCAACAAAATATTATTTGTTTACGGTAGATGAGCCTCACCACGATAATGCAAGTGCATATCCTAATCAATTTGTTGGCACATATGATCAAGGTGGTACAGTGCCTGGACAGGACGACGGCTTTAATAACGGGTTTAACTATTCCTTAATAGACATGTCACTAAATGGTGGATTGGGTGATGTAGATGCGATAGAAAAAAACATACATTTAGTTACTTATGATCCTGCATCAACTTTGGAAATCCAATACAAATGCTCTGAAAAAATTACGGCGGTTAGAGCAGAAGATTGTACGTCGTTTTGGGTAATTACCCATTTTGGAGATAAGTTTTATTCCTTTAGAGTAGATGTCAATGGTGTAAATACAACACCTGTTATATCTACAGTTGGTCCTAATATACCTATTGAAGGTTACAGACGAAACTCTTTAGGTTACTTAAAAGCTTCACCAGATGGATCAAAAGTAATTGCGGCAAATTTTGGTAGAGCAACCATTGCTGCAGGAAATGCACCTGGAAGTGTAGACTTATTTGATTTTAATAACGAAACTGGTGTTATCTCTAACCATATTGAACTCTATGGACCTCAAAACAATAATAGTCCTTATGGTGTAGAATTTTCTGCTGAAAACAGAAAAGTATATGCAACTATAAGCGAAGGCGCTGGTGGTGCAGGTACAAGTCACGTAATGCAATGGGATTTAGAAAGTTCTGATATTATAAATTCTATGCAGATCATTCATTCTTCAACTCAAATGACTGCAGGTGCGTTGCAGTTGGGAATTGATAGACGCATTTATAGAGCACAACTTAGTTATACTGGCAATGATAATATTTCAGATTATTTAGGTGTTATTTCAAATCCAGAAGCAGACGCTACAGATGTCAATTATAATCAACAAGGCGTTTTACTCGATATTTTAGGTTCAAACGTCAATAAAAGTAGAATTGGCTTACCTCCTTTTATTCAATCTTTATTTAATTCTGAAATAGATATCATTCAAAATGGTATTAGTACTACAGAATTAAAACTATGCACCAATGACTCTTACACTTTACAGGCGGAAGATATCGCTGGCGCAGATTATTATTGGTCTTTTAATGACGTGGCTTTAACTGAAACCACTTCGCAATTATTTGTGGACACACCTGGTTATTACGAAGTATATATTGAACCTAACAATGGAAATTGCCCAATTGAAGGGAGTGCTGTTGTTGGTATTTTTGATATTCCTGTGGCTAATTCCCTCACTGATATCGATGTTTGTGATAATTCTACTAATGATGGATTTCAAGATTTTAATTTTATAGACAAAGATTCTGAAGCGTTATTAAACCAAGATCCTACAATTTATAATGTGCAATATTTTGCATCTATAGATGACGCCAATTCTGGAGAGAATAGACTAACTTTTCCTTATAGTAATACTGCCAATCCACAAACGATTTTTGTACGTGTGGAAAATACAGAGAATCCAAATTGCTATGATATTAACTCTTTTACTGTTGAGGTATTTAGTAATCCGGAATTTTCAGAATTAAATGACATTGTAATTTGTGATAATCTAAACGATCCAATTGATGGTATTGGCACTGTGAATTTTCAAGATTTAATGCCTTCAATATTTGGAGAACAAGATGTTGCTGATACTATAATTTCATTTCACACTTCACAAGACGACGCTGACTCTAACGCTTCTGCATTACCTGTTAATTATAGTAATACAACAGCTTTTGAAGAAGAAATTTATGTAAGAATAGAAAATAGTCAGAATGAAGATTGTTATATTACATTAAGCTTCTTGTTGCAGGTAAATCCTATTCCTGTAGCAAATAATATTTCTATTATCCAATGTGATGAAGATGGAATTCCTGAAGGTTACACCCTAATCAATTTAAATAATCATTTAGACGAAATCACAAACAATATTCAAGGTTCTATTGTTTCGTTCTACGTATCTCAATCCGACGCATTAAACCAAGAAAATGCTATAAATGCAGATGCCTTTGAGAATTACTATAATCCGCAAACGATATACACCAGAGTAACTAATACAGAATCTGATTGTATAAATTTCAGTGAAATAACTTTAGAAGTAAGCACAACATCTACTCTTAATACAAGCTTAGAACTTTGTGATTCTGATGGCACAGAAGATGGATTTATGACCTTTAATTTATCTGAAGCTAGTGATGCTGTATTGCTTCAAACAACTTCTGATGTTAATTTGACCTATTACGAAACCTATGAAAATGCCTTGTTAGAAATTAATCCACTGAATAATTCTTTTACAAATACAATAGCTTTTAATCAAACCATATTTGGTCGTGTAGAAAATAATAACAATTGTTATGGAATTAGTGAAATTGACCTAACCGTTTTTAGTTTACCAAATATTGAAACAGAATTTGAAACGATATATTGCGTCAATACTTTTCCTGATACCATTGTTTTAAATGGCGGAATTCAAGACGATTTACCAAACAACTATTATTATCTGTGGTCAACAGGAGAAACGACTTCCGAGATTGAAATTAATGAAGCAGGTAATTATTCAGTTAGAGTCACTAATACAAATGGTTGTTATAAAGATAGAACGATAACTGTTTTACCATCAATAGATGCCTCTATTACAAATATTGAAGTTACAGACGCAACACAAAACAATACTATTACTGTTTTTGTAAGTGGTTCAGGCGATTATGAATACGCTTTAAATAATGAATTAGGACCATACCAAGATAGTAGCACTTTTGAAAACGTCTTACCAGGCTTACATACCATCTACGTAAGAGACAAAAACGATTGTGGTATTACCGAAGAATTAATTTCAGTAATTGGTTTTCCTAAATTTTTCACACCAAATAATGATACCATTAACGATTACTGGCAGGTTTATGGTATTACAGAACAGTTTCAATCAAATTCAATTATATATATCTTTGACAGATACGGAAAACTCCTAAAAGAACTAGATCCATTAAGTCCTGGTTGGGACGGTAATTACAATGGTTTTAAAATGCCAGCAAGTGATTATTGGTTTAAAGTTACATTAGAAGATGGCCGTGTTTTCAGAAATCATTTCACATTAAAACGATGACCCAAAATTTTACCACTTTTTTTAAATCTACACTAACTATTACCATAACGTTCATTTTCAACTTTATGGTATTTGCACAGCAACCAAACGATTGCCAATTTGCCGTAACGGTTTGCGGAAATTCTGACTTTACTTTAGACGTTAATGGCTCAGGCACGCAAGAACTGAATAGCTCAAACTCATGTTCCGGACAAGAAAACAATAGTATTTGGTTGAAGGTTAATATTGCTACAGATGGTACATTGGCGTTTACATTGACACCAGGTAGCAGTAGTATAAATGAAGATTATGACTTCTTTATTTTTGGGCCAAATGCAAGTTGTGGTAGTATAGGACAAGCAATTCGTTGCTCTACAACTAATCCTGCTGCGGCAAACCAAGGCAATAATCTTACAGGATTAAATACTACAGATCCTGCTACCAATGAAGGACCTGGTGCTGATGGTGATAGTTTTGTGAGCGCAATAGATGCTCTTGCTGGTGAAAGCTATTTTATTGTTATTGATAGACCGATCGGAAATAGTCCCTTTTCTATAAATTGGACAGGGACAGCAACCTTTCCTGAAGGTCCATCAAATCCGTTATTGTCTAACCCTAATTCTACTATTTTACCTAACATAAATATTTGCGATGATCTTGCACCTTACGACGATACTATTAGAGAATTTGATTTAAGTCAACTATCGCAAGATATAATTAATGGTGAGGGAGATGTTTCTGTGAGTTATCATTTATCTGAAAGTGATGCTAACATTAATGCAGATGCATTAAGTGATGTATTTAATAACACGTCTAGTAGTCAAGATATTTATGTAAGGATAGAAAATACAACCACAGACTGCTTTATCATTAACAATTTTACGTTGAATGTAACGGCATTAACAAACTTTAACCAGCCTAACGATTACGAAATTTGTGACAATGACACAGATGGCAATGATCAAAATGGACTAGCTACTTTTGATTTTAATAACGTAAGCCAAGAAATTATTGAAGGAATTAATAATATTAATTATGATATTAGCTATTATTCATCTCAAGCTAATGCCGAATCATTAACCTCTCCTCTACCGCTCATTTACACAAATACTGCACCTGGATCTACAGAAATATTTGCAAGAATTGAAGACTTAGATCTTGGATGCATAGGATTTACCTCATTTAATGCTACTGTATTGGCGAAACCAATTGCAAATGACGTTTCGCTTATTCAGTGTGATGAAGACGGAATTCCAGAAGGCTATACCATTTTCAATTTGACCGAAGCTGCTGTAGATATTACTAATAACATTTCTGAAACTACAATTGAATTTTACCTATCTCAAGTAGATGCAGAAAATCAAAATGATCCTATAGATGGAACTTCATTTGAGAATTTTTTCAATCCTCAAATAGTATATGCAAGGGTAACTAATACTAACAGTGGCTGTGTAAATTTTAGTGAAATATCGTTGGAAGTAAGTACAACTTCATCCAATAACGCCAGTATAGAACTATGCGACACAGATGGCTTAGAGGACGGTTTTATGGAATTTGATTTAGATACTATTAATAACGATGTTTTAGCAGGTATACCATCTGACTTAATCTTAACCTATTATGAAACATATCTAGATGCCTTAATTGAGACCAACCCTTTAAATAATTTATATACCAATACTGTAGCTTACAATCAAACCATTTATGCACGTGTAGAAAACTCAAATGCTTGTTACGGTATAAGTGAAATTGAGCTTTCGGTTTATGAGTTACCGAATATAGAAATATCAGATGAAAGAATTTATTGCGAAAATCTTGCGCCATCAACTACAACCTTAACTGGTGGAGTAATCAATGATATCCCGAATAACTACAGCTATTTATGGTCAACAGGTGAAACAACTACTGAAATTGAAGTAGATGCTCCAGGAACGTACACTGTGAGTGTTACAAATTCATTTGGATGCTCCAAGGATAGAACAATAACTGTGGTAGCTTCAAATATTGCTACAATAACCAGTATTGAGGTTGAAGATGGTTTACAGAATAACACTATTACAATTTTAGCAAGTGGTAATGGTGGAAATTATGAATATGCCTTAAACGATATTAACGGTCCTTACCAAAACTCTAATATTTTTAACAATGTGCTTGCTGGTCTTTACACTGTTTATGTTAGAGATAAAAATAATTGTGGTATCGCAGATCAACTAGTTTCAGTTATTGGTTTTCCAAAATTTTTCACACCAAATAACGATACTGAAAACGATTTTTGGCAAGTCAGTGGTGTATCAACTCAATTTCAATCGAATTCTGATATTTTTATCTTTGATCGCTATGGGAAACTTATAAAAAAACTAGATCCATTGAGTGCAGGTTGGGATGGCACCTATAATGGTGCTCAATTACCAACTAATGATTATTGGTTTAAAGTTAAACTTGAAGACGGAAGAACTTTAACAGGACACTTTACTTTAAAACGCTAAAGCCTATCAAATATCTAAAATATAAAGAATACACCATCTTGAATAAATGCAACTTAATATTAATTTACTTATTAATTGGTGCAACACTACCATTAATGGCGCAAGATATTTCTTTGTATCAGCAATTTAATGGAAGATATGATTACACTGCCATTGGCAATACTATGAATACTGAAGAAAATGGATTGGGAACCTCCTGCTCAATTCTTACCTCATCTTCCGCTAATTTTAATCTAGAGAGTGATCAAACTATAGTTGCAGCCTATTTATATTGGGCAGGTTCGGGACTTGGAGATTTAGACATTTCATTAAATGGAATTGCTATAAGTGCAGAGCGCTCGTTTGAAGATTCATTAGATCCAAACCGCGTATTTTTTGCCGCATTTGCAGATGTCACCTCCATTATCTCAACTCAAGGAAATACAGAATATACAGTTTCAGATTTTGATTTAAACAGTGTCATCTCAACGTACTGTCCTACAGGAACGAATTTTGGTGGTTGGGCAATTACTATTATTTACGAAGATCTAAGCTTACCTCTTAATCAGTTAAATGTATATGATGGATTACAAAGTGTACCTACCTTTTTAAATATAAATTTAGACAACCTGAATGTACTAGATAATGAAAATGCAAAAATAGGATTTGTTGCTTGGGAAGGTGATAGTGGGATTTCTGTAAACGAACAACTTACTATTAATGGTAGTGTAATAAGTAACTTCCCATTAAATCCTGCAAATAATGCTTTCAACGGTACAAACTCATTTACAGGAGCTTCAAATCTATATAATATGGATATTGATGTATATAATATTCAAAATAATATAAATATTGGTGATACGTCTGCAACTATTCAGCTAACCTCTGGTCAAGATTTTGTTATGATTAATAACATAATTACTGTGTTGAATAGTCAATTACCTGATGCAACATTAACAACTGAAGACTATATTGTGAATTGTGGTAACAACACCATTGAGCTGAATTATACCGTTTATAACAACAATAGTACAGCCACTTTGCCAGCCAATACACCAATTGCATTTTATTACAACGATATACTTTTAGGACAAAGCGAAACCCAGAATATTATAGCAATAAACGGAAGTGAAAGTAATTCTGTTTTATTAACACTTCCTGATGATATTGATTCTAGTGTTACAGTGGTCGCCATTGTTGATGATGATGGTACAATGAATGGTATAATTACAGAAACAAATGAAGATAATAACATAACTACATTTAATGTTGATTTACTTTTAATACCCGAAATAACAACCCTTCCATTACTTATTGGTTGTAATGAAGGCTTTGAAACCTCATCTTATAATTTATACGATGCTTTTTTAGGGATAGACTATGAAGAAAGCGATCTCTCATTTTTTACTACGCTCGAGGATTTAGAAGCCAACATGCTTCCTATTTTAATCCCGTCAGATTATACTAATAGTTTTAATCCCGAAACTATTTATGCGCGTATGTACAGTCCTCCTTGTTATGAAATTTTTCAATTCAACCTAACCACAGAAAATTGTCCTCCTTATATTCCGCAGGGATTTTCACCAAATAATGACACACATAATGATTGGTTTAATATTCAAGGGTTATATGATATTTTCACTGAACACGAATTGCAAATCTATAACCGTTACGGCGATTTAATTTTTGAAGGAAATAATTCAAAACCTTGGTTCGGCAAAATAAATAGAGGGCTTAATAATATCGGAAGTATTGTGCCTGTTGGTACATATTATTATATCTTAAATTTAAATGACTCAAATTTTCAACCAATGATGGGTTGGGTTTACGTAAATTATTAAAACTGTTAAAATTTTAGGTCGTTCACCTTATTTTTTTGGAATTAAGTATATGTTATTATACTTTTAAACACGTCAGTATGAATTCAATACTATTTCCCTCTTCATTTTTTTAACTTCCCTCTTGATTTTGATTGAAATATAATTAGCATTGTTAGATATTTCTCACAAAAAAAATTAAACAAAAAATTATCAATTCTATTTTAGATCCTAATTTTTGTAGTTTGATTCTCTCATTTAAGTCATAAAATCGTGAAAAATGTTAACATTTAACGTATTTCAACGTATTTTTTTGTATTTCATCTTTTTTAGTTCTACTTTTCGGCCATAATAAAGAACGTGTATCAGTCGACCCCAAATCACTCTACACCAGAACTTTTAAACTTAACCGAAACTAAATGACTTATTTAAATCGCTCCCTCTGCTTATTTATGGGCTTAATTTGTGGCATTTCATTTGCACAACAAGTTACCGTAGATAATTCAGTTTCACCACAAGACTTAATACAAAACACACTAATACAAGGTTGTGTAGAAGTCTCAAACATTTCGTCACCTTCAAACGGAACATCTATCGGTATAGGTAGTTACGGTTACTTTGAAAAAGGCGCGTCCGATTTCCCCTTTGAAAACGGAATAGTGTTAACCACAGGTAATGCCAATGCTGCTGGAAACGGACAGAATAATGACATCTTAAACGATGGCGACGAGACCTGGCTTACTGATAGTGATCTCGAAACAGCCTTAGGTATTTCTGGTACAGTCAATGCTACTTCCATTGAGTTTGATTTCATTTCCATATCCAACCAAATTCAGTTTAATTACATCTTAGCATCCGAAGAGTATTTTGGAAACTTTCCATGTGAATATTCAGATGGATTCGCATTTTTAATAAGACAAAGTGGAACGAGCGATCCTTACACCAATATTGCGTTGGTGCCTGGTACATCAATACCAGTTAATACCAATACTGTACACGATGACATTGTTGGTTTCTGTGATGCTTCAAACGAAGAATATTTTGAAGGCTACAATTTGGGAGATACAAATTATAACGGAAGAACAACAGTACTTTCTGCAACTGCGGCAATACAACCTAATGTGCAATACCAAATAAAATTAGTTATTGCTGATCAAACAGATAAAAATTACGATTCGGCTGTATTTATAGAAGGTAACAGTTTTGATGCTTCAGTCGATTTAGGAGACGATATTACAACCTGTGCAAATAGTGCAGTTTTAAATGGAAATATTCAAAATACTAATGCGACATATTCTTGGTTTTTAAACAATGTTGAAATTCCAGCAGAAAATCAATCAACTTTAACAGCTATTGCTTCTGGTAACTATAGAGTTGAAATTTCATTACCTCTAGCAGGCAGTTCTTGTGTAATTGAGGATGATATTAATATTACCCTAAATTCTACGCAAACATCAGAGCCTATTACAGATTTTGCTTTATGTGATGATATTAGTAATGACGGTGTAGAAACTTTTGATTTAACTACAAAAGACGCAGAAGTTATAGATTCAGTTCCTGCCTCTACCTATGCAATTTCTTATCACTATTCTGATACAGATGCTATTAGCAATGCCAATGCCATAAATAGTCCGATTCAAAATATTGGAAATCCACATACAATTTATGTAAGAATTGAAGATACGGTTAATGGTTGTTTAGCTTATTCATCTTTTGATTTAATTGTTAATTCTAAACCAATTATCACTAATCCTACGCCTTTAGAAATATGCGACGACCAATCAGGTAATGGTACTACAGCAATGGATTTAAATGCATTAAAAGATTCTGAAATCACTTTATCTCAAGACAACCTTATTGTTACTTACCATAGTTCTGCTAGTGATGCATCAGCAGGTGTCAACGCTTATCCTATGCCATATACCAACACTAATCCAACAGAACAGTTATTTGTTAGTGTACAAAATTCTGAAACCGGTTGTATTAGTACTACAACTTTAGATATTTCTGTTTTAGAAAGCCCTGTACTGAATATGGAACCTCACTATATTGATGCTTGTGATTCCGATCACGATGGTTTTGCAGATTTTGATTTAACATCAATAATCCCTGAAGTTCTCGAAGGACTAACTGATGTATCGGTTACATTTCATGAAACTCAAGAAGATGCTGATACTGGAGATAACCCTATATTAAATGATGCCAATTACCAAAACAGCAATATTGACGAGCAAGTTGTTTATATCAGAGTGGTTAGTGACAATTCTAATTGTTACTCGGTGGCTCCAATAGAAATACATACCAACCTATTACTTACAGGTACAGAAATTGATGACATCACTCTATGTGATTTTGCAGACGATGGTACTGAAGACTTTCATTTTAATGACATTACTATAAATTTCGTAAATAATATTGAAGGTGTTACTGTTCATTATTTTGAAACTGAAACTCAAAGAGATAATGATGTTAATGAAATTAACCCAGACATACCATACGCTAACCAGAGTAATCCTCAAACGATATTTATAATCTTGAGAAAAGATGGCTGTGAGGAAGTTTCTGAATTTGATTTAATATTAAATCAAATTCAAACCTTTGATTCTATCGTAAGTACAACCGTTTGTGATGAAGATCAAGATGGCTTTACTACAACAGACTTGTCTACACTAGATGATGCCGTAACAGATGGTCAAGAAGGTTTTAACGTTAGTTATTACCCAACAGAACAAGATGCAGAAGATAACACCAATGTATTACCAAATTTTTATACTAATACAACAAATCCTTTTACCTTATATCCTAGAATAACTTCGGGAGAAACAGGTTGTTACGACACAAACTCCTTTGAAGTTACTGTTTTACCTGCTCCTGAAAGTGAAACACCAGATCAAATAATTATTTGTGATGCAGATAGAGATGGTTTTTCTGTAATTAATTTAAATAATAGTATTCCTACTTCTATATTAGCAACACCTAACAGAAGTGTTACTTTTCATAACACATTATCTGACGCTCAATTAGACGAAAATGCTATATCTAGTGTATCTAACTATAATGCACAAACTGAAATCGTTTTAATGCGTGTTGAAAACACAAATACGGGTTGTTACGCAATCGAAGAATTAGATGTTATCGTTAATACATTGCCATTTGTTGGTGATTTAAGTAACTACGTCAATGAGCTTACTTTTTGTGAAGATAACTCAGATGGTTTTGGTGAATTCATTTTTGAAAACAAAGATGAAGAAGCATTAAGTGGACAAACCGGTAAAGACGTTAGTTACTACATTAACCAAGCCGATGCTGATAATAAAACAAATGCTATAGATAAAACGAGTATCTACGAAAACGTAACAAATCCACAAGAAATATACGTAAGAATTGATAACACTACAGATGAGTCTTGTTATACAACGTCTTCATTCACTATTGAAGTTGGTACAAATCCTATATATAATGAACCAACAAACCTACTTGTCTGTGATGATAGTGTGGTAGATGGTTCTACAATGTTTGATTTTACCGATAAAATAACAGAGGTTTCTGCAGGCATTCCAGATATTCAAACTGTAAAGTTCTTTACATCTGAAGAGGATGCTGTAAATGATGTTAATGAAATTCCACTTCAATTTCAAAATACAGTAAATCCACAGCAAATTTATGTTCAAATAGATAATGGTACAATCTGTCAGTCTGTTACATCATTTGTTATAAATGTAATTAGAACGCCGGATGTTGCACCTGCAGATCCATTAATTGAATGTGATGATGATACAGACGGAACACTTCAATTTGATTTAACTTTTGCTCAATCAAACGTATTAGATGTAAGACAAGAAGATTTAGAATTCAGCTTTTTTGAAAACTTTGAAGATTCAGAAGCTAATATTAATGAAATTTCAAATCCTGAAAATTATACAAACACTTCAAATCCGCAAACGGTTTATATGACTGTAACTAACACCATTTCTAATTGTTATGTTACAACACCAATTGAACTAATTGTTAATCAGCCACCATTAATAAATGATTTCCAAGTATTTGATGTTTGTGCTAACGATGATCAGTTAGTAGATTTAACCGAAATTAACACAGTTGCTAGAGATACAAATTTCAATGTTATATTTAGTTATTTTGACAACGAAGCAGATGCCATAGCAAATACAAATGCTTTGGATACAAATTATACATATCAAACTAATTTTGATACGTTATTTGTGAGAACTGAATATAGCACAACGCACTGTTCTACATATTACGAGTTCAATATTAATGTAAATCCACTGCCAACAGCGGGTCAGCCAAATGACTTGGAAGCTTGTGATGATGATTTTGATGGTATTTTAGAATTTGATCTTTCTCAACAAAATTCTAGTGTTTTAGGTGGAAATAATTCTAATTCATTTAGTATTACATACCATAATTCCGAACTTAAGGCAAATGAAAAGACTTCGCCTTTAGAGCTTAATTATATGGCTTTTGATAACGAAGTTATTTATGCACGTTTAGAGAATAATAGTACAGGTTGCTACGATATTACTAGTTTTACTGCTATTGTTCATCCATTGCCATTAGTTGATATTGGAGATCAAGTCATTTGTTTAGAAAGCGGTCCATTATTGGTTTCTGCAAATACAAATGTTGCTACAGATACATATTTATGGTCAACGGGAGAAGTTACACCAGAAATAGAAATAACAGATGTTGGAAACTACTCCGTAGAAGTAACAACACAATTTGGATGTGTATACACTGAATATTTTGGTGTGTCTGAATCAGAAACTGCAACAATAGAAACAACAGAAGTCGTTGATTTCTCTGATCCAAACAATATTACAGTTACAATAAGTGGTATTGGTGACTATTTGTATCAATTAGATGATTATGAACCTCAAGAATCTAATCATTTCGAAAATGTAGCTATGGGTTACCATACAGTAACGATAATAGATTTAAACGGTTGTGCAAATGTTACTAAAGAAGTACTAGTTGTAGATATACCAAAGTTTTTTACACCAAATGCTGATGGCTCTAATGATGCATGGCATATTGTTGGGATTGAAACATTACTAGGTACCACTATAGACATTTTTGATCGCTATGGTAAGCTTATAAAACAATTAAATTCTAGTTCTCCTGGTTGGGACGGCTATTATAATGGAAACAAAATGCCAACTAGTGATTATTGGTTTATAGCACATGTACAACAAGGCTCAATTGCCTTTGATGTAAAAGGTCATTTCACTTTAAAACGTTAAGAAAACCATTACGTTAATAAGTCGCTAAGCGTGCTATTAATTTAAGTAAACAATTATACAAACCCTCTAAAACAGAGGGTTTTTTTAGGTCTTATCCTAATTAATTCACAGCAATAAATGTTTTCCATAAAACTTACTTAAACAAGTTATTATATTATTGCCCAGGAAAAACGATATATTAGAATATTAAATGTAATCGCTCATTTTACGTTACATCGATAACAAACGATGTTTAACATCTTTTTGCATATCAAAAGTTGCAAGATGTTTATCTTTGCTGTCCCTTAAACAGAAAATGAAGAGATTAATCCTTTTTACTGCCTTAATAGTATCCCTATTTTCGTCTGCTCAAAATATAACAGTAGATAGTCAAACATATACAGCACAAGAACTCATAGAAAATATTTTAATTGATAGTGATTGTATTGAAAATGTTATTGTTACTAATATAGTAGGTGGCGATTTTGGAGGTAGTGATCAAAGTTACGGTTATTTTGATGCCGCAGGAACTACATTTCCTTTTGAAAGCGGTATTGTTCTCAGCACTGGAAGGCTTTTAAATGTACCTGGACCAAATACAAGTTTAAGTGATGATGACGCTACAAATTGGGTTGGCGATAATGATTTAGAAAATGCACTCGCTGAAACAGGGACACTAAATGCAACTATATTAGAGTTTGAATTTACCTCAGTTGCCACACAAGTAAGTTTCAATTATATTTTTGCCTCTGAAGAATATCAAGAAAATAATTCTAACACCTGTTTATTCTCAGATTTATTTGGTTTTTTAATACGACCAGCTAGTAGTCAAGGCGCTTATGAAAATATTGCATTAGTACCAAATACCAATACACCAGTAAAGGTAACTACTGTAACACCTGGTGTACCTGGCGACTGCCCTCCTACTAACGAAACTTATTTTGGTAGTTTTAATGGTTCAGATGCACCTATTAATTTTAATGGGCAGACTGATGTATTGACAGCTACAGCTAATATTATTCCAAATGAAACCTACCATGTAAAATTAGTAATTGCCGATGAACACAACTTTAGATATGATTCTGCCGTATTTTTAGAAGCGAGTAGTTTTGAGTTATCTTCAGATTTAGGTCCTAATTTACTTATTGAAACTAGCAATGCCCTTTGTGAGGGAGAAACACTAGAATTAAATGCTACTCAAGAGGGTCAAAACATTTATAATTGGTATAAAGATAATGTCTTAGTTGAAACACAATCCGGAAATTGCTTCAATTGTGGCAAATATACAATTAGCGAAGCTGGTACTTATAACGTAGAAGTAACTTTAGATAATGGATGCCTGTCTTACGGTGAAATTGTTATTGAATATGCGACTTTACCAATTGGATTTGATTCTGTTTTAATAGAATGTGATCTTAACCAAGACGGAATTACTACATATAACTTGTTTGATGCTGCTATAAATTTAACCAATGGTAATCAAGATAATAATGTCTCAGCTTTTTTCTTATCAGAATCTGATGCAAGTTTAAATATTAATGCAATTACAAGCCCTGAAGTTTTTCAAAATTCAACACCTTTTCAAACGGTTTATGCAAGGTTAGTAAACGATGCTAATTGTTATGCTATTGCAGAATTAGAATTACAAACCTCTAATAATATCATTGAAATTCCTAATTTAGAAAAATGTGATGGTATTGTAATAGATGGTATGGCTACTTTTAATCTTAATGATATTACAACGTCGATACAAGATCATATTCCTACTGATGCATTCGCTACATTTTACGAATCTGAAATCGATGCGATTCTAGAGAATAACCCTCTACCTACAACATATACAAATAGCGTAATAGATTCACAAACCATTTACGTAAAAGTGAATAGCAATAGCCAATGTTATAGTATTTCTACAGTAAATTTAAATGTGTTATATACACCTATTCTAGAAGAAGATGAAACGGTATTCTATTGTATAAATGAAGGGCAAGTACCACTAACTATTTATGGTGGTGTACTCAACGATTTACCTAATAATTATTATTACGAATGGCTATTTAATGGCGTAATTACAGATATTGACACATTATTTTATGATGTTACTGAACCTGGTGTATATACAGTTGTTGTTACAGATCCTAATGGCTGTTCTTCTAGCAGAACAATTACAGTTTCACAATCTCAAATAGGCAGTATTGAAAGTGTAGATATTGAAGGTATAGCTCCAAATAACACCATTTCAATTTCTATTTCGGGAACAGGAGACTATGAAGTGTCATTAGATGATCCTGATGGTTTGTATTACGATGACAATCTTGTATTTTCTAATGTCTCACAAGGGTTTCACACCATTTATATTAAGGATAAAAATGGCTGTGGTATTACAGAGGAAACTATTTCCGTCTTAGGATTTCCAAAATTCTTTACACCAAATGGTGATGATGATAATCCTGTATGGAAAGCTTTTGGCTCAGAACAGCAGTTTCAACTTATCTCTTCAATTGAAATATACAATAGATACGGTAAGTTAATTACGCAACAAGTTACTTCTTTAGACGGTTGGGATGGTACTTTTAAGGGAAATGAAGTACCTAGTGATGATTATTGGTATATCGCTAATTTTGTTGATGGCTCAACTTATACAGGTCATTTTGCGTTAAAACGCTAATTAAAGATAAGTATTTCTGGCATCTATATACAACTTACCACAAAATGAAAAATAAAAATTTAAAGAGGAGAATTAAAAAAATAGAAAATTTAGTTTACTTGATTTTAGGCTATTTGATTATAGATTTAATTTATCCATACGTCGTATACATATTTTCCTAAAAGAGCGATTAGCATCCCAACTATCATATATACAATTTTTTCAGAGTGTCGATTTTTTAAAATGTTTTTTATCTTATATTTTAATACCTCATTCCATTCGGCTTTTTCATATTTATGACCAGAAGTTCTACCTCTTGTCTGGGTCAATAAATTATAGTAATCCACTTCCTTAACTGGTACATAATCATAATTACCTTTATCGAGATACACTCTTTTAATGAGAATATTTTTGTTAGATTTTTTAGGTTTTCTTTTCATAATATGATTAGTAAGTCACGTTAACGAGAAGCAATAGCAAACAGAACCGCAACTATAACTATAAGTGCGAACAAAAACATTTCGTGTTTGTCGTTTTCCTTACTCATACCTCTAAGTTAGAATATTTATCCAGATTATGACCGTATTTAAAAGCCGTAACATCCGTAATAACATTATGCTTGGAATCGTAGTGAACCTCTACAAAGAATTTATCTATTGCGTAGCAGTTTATTTTAACATCCTTAGTTACATAATTATCTAGGAACATACCCTTATCCCAAACGGTGGCTTGTTTTTCTTCTAGTGTTAGTATGTTGAAGTCGTAGAGTGTCATAATTTTATAAATCTATCAAAAAAGCACCATATCCACAAGAAAGGTCTTGACAAGGTGGACGACCTATTATAAAATTATTATATTTGTAAAATGAAAAAACGTCAATGTTCATAGCATTGACGTTTCCGACTTTAAGCTAAAAGCCCTATCTTAATGAGAGACGGCACACTTTTTAACAGTTGGTCTATTGCTCTCTAATGATGAGAGACTTGGTAAATAAAAGAGGTTGAGTATACTAAACTCGATTTAGGAATGGCGAATGAAACCATCTTCAACCCCTCTTTCACTTGGTATTTTAAGCATCCTTTTAGGGTGCTTTTATTTTGTTATAAATTAAATAAGTCTTTTTCATTACTTGACTTAAATTTCTTACCAGTATTATTCACAATATCTAAAGAATACTCATACCCTCTCTTTATTGTTCCATCCTTGTCAACCCATTTTTTACTCCCCCAAAAACTTTTTTTAGGACTTCCTTTGTGTTTTATATTTACAATATCCCCTGTTGCCTTGTATGCTCTTAAAGAATTATTGTTACTAATGAGTCTAGCTAAATCTCTTTCCTCTTCGTATGAGCTTTTCTTGTCCTCTAATCTAAATATGATTTGAGCAACTTCTCTAAAATGTAAAAACCTATTCTCTTTCTTTAATATGTAAAGGAATTTATTTTTTAAATTCCATTTATCGTTGTATTCAGAAAATTTTTGTTTAAAATTATTTGATATTAAGATATTGTCTTTAACTATATTATCATCAGTTTTAGTATCTGATAGTGTTTCATTATCTCCTATAATTTTCAATGCAAAGTCATAAGCCTCTTTTAATTCCTTTGCTAATGAAACAATAGACTCTGTTTGTCCTACAGAATTTAAAGTTTCTATTGTGGATATTAATTTATTTACTTGCATAATAATTGCGTATTTGTTATATTTGCTCTATAAAAAAGGTATCGTATAAGGAATTGAACCTTATTTCTCCATTAAATCAGAATGGGGTTTTAACCAATAAACTAACGATTCTTGTAAAATTAAAAAGGGTGTTTATTTGCTTGGCGGCGATGACACCTTTTTTATTTCTTCAAAAATAAGGAATAATTTTTAATATACAGCAAAGAAAACTACACAAAAAAACTACACAAAGCATAAGCTTAAAATCAACTAGCTATGTATATGCAAATTCACTCGATTTATTTGACTTATAATAAGTTAAAAGTCGCTAATTACACTATCTTAAATACTGATAATATGTTAATAAGTTTGTTTTAGTGATGCTTAACCTTGTGAATTGAGTAGTTATTTATTGTAATAGGAAAATTCTTTTTTCTAATTAAAGTCCAATAACTCGGAAAATCCTCATCTTCCATAAAATCGCAAACCTTTTTTAGATTTCCGAATGTTCCCAAAACCTCACAATCTTTTAATAAGACGTAGGACATTTTGTTTTCTTGCTGTTCTTTGTATGTAGTCATGCTGCAAAACTACAAAAAAACTCGAGAATAATTGCATAATTATTTGGTATTACAAAAATAATCGAATATATTTGTATATATCAAACTAAACAACCATGAATTTCAAATCACTACCACAGCTTTTAGATTACTTTAAAGAGGAAAGTACTTGTAAAGAATATTACGAGACTATCCGTTGGAATGGCGACGTTGCTTGTCCTCATTGTGGATGCGTTAAAGCATATAGAACTAAAAGAGGTTTTAGATGTAGTGATAAAGACTGCAAAAAGGATTTTACTGTAACGACTGGAACTATATTCCATAATTCAAATATCCCTTTAAGAATATGGTTCGCAGCGATATTTTTAGCTACAACACATAAAAAAGGTATCAGTTCGGTTCAATTGGCTTTAGATTTAGGTATAACTCAAAAATCAGCTTGGCACGTATTACACCGAATTAGAGAAATGCTAAGAGAAAAGTCTCCGCAAATGTTAGGAGAGAGTAAAACGTTAGAAACTGATGCAACATATATTGGTGGTAAAGAGCGTAATAAACATTATAATAAGAAACGTTCAAAAGAGAATTTGAGTTTAACCAATGAAGGTAAGGTATATAAGCCAAAGAAAACTATTATTGGTATTATCGAGCGTAACGGAAAAGTAGCTTTAAGACATGTAAGCGGAGAGACTACTCAAAATATGGTAGATTTTGTGACGACACACGTTCCGCAAGATGCAACTATATATTCTGATGAAGCACCTGCATACAATCAATTAAAGCGTTTTTACACGCATGATAACGTTAAGCATGCGCTTAATATTTATGTTGAAGGTAACGTTCACACGAATACTATAGAGGGTTTTTGGTCTGTTTTAAAGCGTGGTTTTTACGGAATATACCACCAAGTAAGCGATAAGCATTTGGAGCGTTATTTAGACGAGTATAGCGCACGTTTTAATACTAGAACTTTGACAAGTCAAGAACGTTTTGAGAAGTTTTTGGTTGATACTGAAAGTACATTAAGTTATAAACGACTAATTAAATAGTTTAATGTATGTCATTCGTCGATTAAATGTTTATAACATGTTTACAAAACAAGTTATTGTTATAAAAAATATGCGTTTCAACTGGTTTTTTATACATTTAAAGGATAATTTAGTTGTTTGTGTGGTATAAAAGATATATATTTGCAGTGCTCATCTTACCGCTCATAGGAAGATAGAGTTTCGAGGCTCGATACATCAAGATATGTACCGAGCCTTGCGGTTTTATAACAATTCTTTTAACTGATTTTTCATTTTATTTTTCATTTGTTTTAACCCATATTTTTTATTAAGATAATACGCTGTAACAAGGTAATAATCTAATCCCGAATCTTGAGGTTCTAATACAACAACATATTTTTGAGTTGTATTTAGTATATATGTTCTAGGTACGTTTTTTCTTTTTTTAACATCTCTCTCCATTACAGAAAAAAGATAAACAGAATCTTTAATTTTCACTTCTATGTGCGGTTTTATCCAATGTAGACGGTGCGACCGATCTTTCTCAAATACACGCTTCTTTATAGTTTTACCATCTTTATCTTTAAAAAAATAATCTTCTGTTGTTAGATGATGAAATACTGTACTTAGATCAATTTCTCCATCAACTTTAGTAGGTCTAATAACTTTATTATTAAATGTAAAGTTGTCATTATCTGTAATATCTTTATCAAAAACAGCTCTAAGTGATTTTTTTCTATCGTATTCACTGTAATGCATTATTTCTAATAAGTCTGAATATATTTTTATTAAATTGTGCGGCATACTCTTAGCTTAAATCTATATAAAATAGGTTAATCTTATCCGCTTCTCTAGGTGTAGATTCTCTTAGGTTTATTTTAGCATTAGACTGCATTTTTTCTATGATTCTATTTTTTGCAGTAACTTTATTTAAACCTCTTATATGGTAATTAATAGCACCCATCATAACATCAGATATTTGCATCAAATAACTTTCGTAAGATTTTATGAATTGAATGTTTCTCACATTACTCTTAGCGTTAAGCATATCTTTAAGTCTTACTAGCTTCTCTTGACTACGTGTATCTTTAATATCTAAATAAAGATTATAACAATATTTAGCATGCATTTTTTGTGCTATCAATTGATAATACATCCTAAAATAGAAGTCATTATAAGTAAACCCCTCACGTGATTCATCTATTTGACTTTTATCGACAACTATCGCTCTAAAACTCAGGTCTGTTGCAAAGAAATAATCAATTACATCAGCATAGAACTCAGCATTAGATTTTGAAATTTTAGACCATTTCATCTCTCCAGACAAATTGTGTCTATCTTTTAAAAGTTTTATATATGCTTTATGCTGTTTTATTTGAGGGTAAGCGCAATTTATATATGATATAATCATATATGGTTTTTCGTCATACTGCAAATGTGTACTCTCGTCGCAGTAAAGATTAAACGTTTTATTCATTATAATTAAAGTTGAGTAACAAAACTACTAAGAAACAAGTAATTAACTATGCAAAATTCACTTGCATAATTAGTTTTATTTTCTCATGTTTAACTATCTTTGCGTAATGAGCAAACAAGACAAAAAGCCAACCGATAAAAAAGGTAGCTTAAAAATAAAAGGCACATTAGACAGCGTTCTAAGTGTATCAGTTCCTAAACCTAAAGAAAAGGATAAGGACAATAAATAGCATCGGTATTGACCGTGAGTTAGGGTTAAACCCAATTGAGCAAACATTAACTAGTGCGACACGTTATTTGATATAAGAATTACCTTTAATTTGATTATTTCGGCAAGATGCTCATGCTCTGTAATTCCGAAAAGGTGGAATTTCAATCGTGGATTAAAGGGCTTACTTTCCAAAAAAAAGCGAATCTCGCTAACATAAAAAAACTTTTCAAAACTGTGGTAAATTGTATATAGATGCCGTATTTCTTCATATTTTAAATTAAAGTGCCATTTCTCATAGTTTTATAAGGTATGTAACATTTTTTGTTACATATCAACGAGCGTTAAGTAACTGACATTCTTAATATTGCTGAATTATAATTCATTAAAAACGATTTTATTTCAATAAAAATTCGTAACATAGATTCAAGAATTTTTTAAACATAATTATCGTTTAAATTGATCAATCTAACCAATACAATTGAACACTATGAAGTATCATTTTCTTTTATGCTTGTTCCTATTTCAATATGCTTCTTTTGCTCAGTCAGAGAATAGTGTAAAAGAATTATCTAAAAAAGATTCAATAACGTATTTAAAATTAAAGCAACAATTTGCAAAACATATTAATCCTAATCCTGATAGCTCATTAGTATATGCGTCTAAAATTAAAGCCTTTGGTTTAGAAAAAAACTATTCAGTTGGGATAGTTGAAGCGCCATATTTTAAGGCCTATTATTTCAGAAGAATGCAAAAGTTAGATTCCGCAATATTTTATTTCAATTTATCATCAAAATTAGCAAAGGAACATAATTATTTAAGAGGAATTGCGCTATCGCAAAATGGGCTATGTAGAATACATTATTTTTTAGGTGAAACGGAAAATGCTGTAGATGCCTGCACTAATTGTTTAGATGTCGCCATAGAGATGAACGATCTACCCATTATAACAGATACGTATACTGCCTTAGGAAATACCTATAGAAGGCACAATGATATGAATATGGCCATTTCATATTATTTAAAAGCCGATTCTATACATAGCGTTGAACCGCAAAGACCAGATATAATTGCGGCGACATACCAAAGCTTAGGAACCATTTATGAAGATCTGAAAGATTACGACACGTCTATAACATATTTTAAAAAAGCCAATGATGAATTTAAAAAAATTCCAGCAGATGTTACATTTTATTTAAACACAACAGATTTACATTTGGGTTCAGCCTATTACCACAAAGGAGATCTAGCATTAGCAGATAGCATATTACAAAAAACCTACTCTTATTTTAAAGGCATAAAAGAAGACGTTTCAGTTGCAAAAATAAGCACATATTTAGGTTTAATACGAATAAAAAAAGGCGATTTAGACGCAGCTGAGCGTTACTTAAATGAGGGTTTTCAGTTGCATAAAGACAAAAAATACAGTTATGAAACTGCAGAGGCAACCCTTGAACTTGGTAAATTATATATCAGCAAAAATGAACCTAAAAAATCCATTTATTATTTAACTGAATTACTTCAGAATTATGAGGATTATGACAATAGGTCATTGCAACAAAAAACGTTAAAAAGTCTCTCTGAAGCCTACGCCTTAAATAACAACTACTCATTAGCGTATAACACATTAAATAAAACTTATAAGCTGAAAGACTCTCTTAACAATGTTCAAAATATTGCTTCCATTAGTGAAATTGACTCTAAATATCAAACTGAGAAAAAAGAGCAACAAATCACATTATTAAAATCTCAGAATGAAACGGTGGAACAGCAGAAACTGAATCAACGAAACTTACTTTTAGGTGGCTTAGGCATTATGTCTATCGCTGGTCTATTTTTTTATATCCTTTATCGCAACCGACAAAGAACCAACACTAAATTAAAAGAAATTGATGCCTTAAAATCTAATTTCTTTACTAATATTTCTCATGAATTTAGAACGCCATTAACACTGATATCGAGTCCTATTGAAGACACGCTGTTGGATGAAACCATATCAGACCAAAAAAGACAACAATTCACTATTGCCAAACAAAATTCTGAGCGGCTTTTAGAACTCGTTAACCAACTCTTAGATTTATCTAAAATTGATGATGGTCAACTAAAATTGCAAATCCAACAAGGCAATGTAACGCAACTAATCTCTGCTTTAAGTGAGTCATTTACCTATTATGCAACTCAAAAAAACATTTCTTATATTATTGATATTATACCCTCTAATGATACAGGATGGTTTGATAAAGATGCTGTTGAAAAAATCACAATTAACTTACTTTCTAATGCCTTAAAATACACACCAGAAAATGGTAAGGTCACATGCGAAGTCTACACAAAGAACGATACCTTATTTTTTAAAATTTCAAATACAGGAAAAGGATTAACACCTTATGAACTCAATAATATTTTTGAACGTTTTTACCAAACCGATGGACAAAACCAAGGTTCTGGTATCGGTTTGGCTCTAGTAAAAGAATTGGTAGAATTACATAAAGGTTCTATTGAAGTAAAAAGCGAACCAAATAAAGAAACTATCTTTTTTGTAAGTCTTAATCTAAACAAAAACATGTTTAGTAAAAATACCATTGTCGTTAATCCTAATAATGAAAATATAAAAGATGTAACATTACATTATAACACCAACATTGATAGCGAAGCTAAAATCACTGATAGTGAATTACCAATTTTATTAATAGTAGAAGACAATGATGATTTAAGAAATTTATTGAAACAAACTTTTAAAAACAATTATAATGTTATTACCGCAGCCAATGGTAATTTGGGTGTAGAATTGGCCTTAGAGGATATACCAGATTTAGTGATTTCTGATATAATGATGCCAGAAAAAAATGGGATTGAACTTACAACAGAGCTCAAAACCAATGAACTAACAGCGCATATCCCAATTATATTACTCACAGCAAAAGCAAATATAGAAAGCCAATTTACTGGAATTGATGTTGGTGCAGATGACTACATTACCAAACCTTTTGATAAAAAATTATTAATCTTAAAGGTTGAAAAACTAATAGAATCAAGACGACAATTACAACTACGCTATAGTCAAGAGTTAGTTCTACTTCCAAAAGACATTGCTTTTACTAATTTAGATGAAAAATTTCTGAATAAAGTACAAGCTGCTCTAGATGAGAACCTCGTTGAACCTTCATTTAATGTCTCAGAATTTTCAGAAGCTGTTGGTATGAGTCGTATGCAATTACACCGAAAATTAAAAGCATTAACTGGCTTAACGGCTTCAGAGTTTATTCGTTCACAACGCCTTAAGCTTGCTACTCAACTTCTAAAAAACTCAGACATCAATATGTCTCAAATTGGTTACTCTGTAGGTTTTAATGACCATTCTTATTTTACAAAATGCTTTAAAGAAGCTTATAATTGTACGCCATCTGAGTTTGCAAAACGCAACTAGAATACGAATTTACATATCATAATTCAGCTCACATCTCTTACTAACACTAGCATGTTACAATATTCATAATACTTGTTACATTTCTTATAGAGTTAAAAGAGCCTTCCTCCTAGCTTTGTAGTGTATGAAAAAAAAACGTACATCCTTACAAGGCAAGCTTGATCAAATTCCTACTAACACAATCTACCTTAATATTAATTATTTACAGCCTGGAACTTATGTATTAAAAATAATGCATAAAAATAAAGTGATACAAAAAACAACCTTTAAAAAATAAAGTTGCAAATCATGTTTAACACAATCTATAAATATAAAACCATGAAAACCTTCAAACTATTAATAGTCTTCATTCTATTCTTAACATCTTGTAACGATGACAAAAAAACATCTTCAGAAACGGAAAAGATAACAGAAAAAGAACCAACAGAAATAGCAAGTACGGCAAAAACTGCTAAAAAAAAACCAGATACTAATGGTACTTTTCTTTGCAAAATAAACGGTAAAGACTGGAGCTATACCAAAACGTCAGGTATTGTAGATACACATCCAAAAACTAAAAAACGAACGGCAATTATTACATTTAAAAAAAAGCTAGATAAAGGCTCAGAAAGTGTGCAACTTTTTTACGATGGCGACAACTATCAATTGGAAAAAGCCACAGCCATTCTTAAAACTCCAAAAAAAGGAGGAGGAACAATGAGCGCCATGTATCAGTTACTTAATGAAGGAGGCAAACGTTTGCCTGACAGTAAAATCTCAGGAACCCTAGATTTATCTAATTCTAAAGGAGCAACAGGAACCGCTGAGGTCACAAATATGAAAATCAGGTTTGAGGAAGGTCAATTAGAAGACCAATCTATGGCTATTGTGTCTTTTTCTCCATTAAATTTTAGTGGAATTGGATACTCAGATCTTCATAAAGTATTTGGTAATAAATAAAAAACTATAACACTATGAAAACTTTAATCACACTAATCTTATTAATTTTTAGCCATATTGTTTTTGCACAACTTACTGACCCTTTTGGCAAGATTATTACACATGAGATTAAGCTAAATAAACTAGATAATGGCATGTATTCTGGAGCTATTGAGTGGACTACTGGAAGTTTAGATTCTTTACAAAAATTCATCATTAATGACTTAGATATTAAAGCTCCGGTTATGGTCTCAATTATCTCAAAAGCACCAGATCACAATATTGATTTAAGTTTTCATAAAGAAAACTGGGAAAAGGTAGAATCAAAAATTTCAACTGACGGCGAAAAATATGCAACTAAAACCTTTAGAACCATGGGTTCAACAGGATTAGGAATCAGTTCTAAAGTAGCAGGTATCCCATACTTGATAACTGTAAAAGTTGGTCTACAATTTCCTTCAACCCAATCTTTAATTCGTATTACAGATGATAAAGAAGAGTACACCCAACACATGCGAAAATTAGGTTATATGGGTCAACTATTTAATGAAGATGGCTCTACGTCTTCCAACACTGAAAGTGCATCCACAAATAACTCAAACTCTAATATCGACAATACATTAATGTACGTTATAATTGGTCTGCTGGCTATCATCGCAATACTTTTTGCCATATTTATTTTGAAAAACAAACCTTCGAAAGTGACTATGCTTTTAATAATTTCATTAGGTTTTACACAGATAGTAATTTCTCAAGGATCTATACCTCATAATATACCACCATCAAATATGGAGTCCGTCTTTGTAGACTATCAGTCTACTAATGTAGAAAATCAGGTCCCAGTAGATTATAACAACCCTGGAGTAAGGCCTGCTACAGATCGAACTGCATATGTTAGCAACGATGGAGGTCAAACCTATCAACCTGTTCAATTGAATCCTAATCAAGGCTCAATTGAATTATCAGGCGATGAAGTTGCAGAAATTCAGAGAGGAATGGATGAGAATAGTGAAGAATTTAATAATAATTATGGAGAAAACAGTCCTGGAAAAAAGACTAACGGAGATACAAGAACACTACCTACTGATATAACTGAAGAAGAATTAGAAGAACTAATAAGGCGCATAGAACAATTAGAACTAGAGGTAGATTTACTTTCCGAAAGAGATCAAGAAAGCCAAGAAACTCATAATGATGGTCTTCAAATTCTACAATATTGCGAACAAATTCCTGATTGTCAATCTTGTATTGATGAAGCTTATCAAAAATATTTAGCACATTATAGTCATTACCAATTTCTTCAAAAATATTATTTAAAAAAAGCTACAGAACTAAATGATTGGATAGCATGGGGAAATAGTAGAGCAAGTTTACCAGGAGGTGGAGGACTCGGATGGAATGGTAAATTAATAAGAGATGTAAGACCTGCTATGGATAAATTAAAAAACGAATATGATAAGAAGTTCGATTACTACATAAAACAAATGGAAAGAGATTTAAGACTAATTAAATCTTGCTATACAGGAGATCGCGATAGGTTTCCCAGCATAGGAGCGTATGAGGCTCAAGTGGGTCAAGTTATATTCATACTTAAAGCAGCTAGAATAACCAAATAATTTACATTATGAAAAAATCACTCCTTCTTATATTACTTTTAAGTATAATTTATACTTGCGGTAAAAAATCCAGTGACACTAATAAATCTAGCACCAATTTGAGCCCACATTCCGAAACGAATTCAGGTTCTAAAGCTGTTAAAAACGAAGATAAAAACACTGTAAATGAAAATTCCAATTCTGAAATCAGCAACCTTCTAAACATGAGTAAAGGCTTACTAGAAGGATCAGACAAAAACAATAATACTGATTTAGAATTTGATACTAACGCCTTGTTAGATATGTTAGAACAAAGTGGTGTATCGCGTGAGTCAATGGAGCAACTTATTAATAATCCAGATAGTCTTAAAATTCTTGCGCAACAAGCCAGGAAAGAACGACAAGCGGCTAACGATGACAAAATAGTTCTAAAAGGAAAAATTTCAAAAGAACAACTAAGTTCAAAACAAACGTCAACTGGTATATCATTAGAAAAAGCTATTTTAATGGTACAAGCAGAATCTGGTCCTGAAGCTACTATGGCGAAATTAAAAAAGATTGATTCCTTAGCTGGCACCAATGTTATGTCTCAACTCGACATCACAGAAGCTGGCTATGTTATGAGTGATGTTGAACGTAAAAATGAAGTTAAAGCAAGTGCAAACGAATTAGAGAAAATAAAAAAACTTAGTGATAAAGCTGGGCAAATGCATAGCGAAAAAGAATCTAAAGAACTCCTTGCAGAATTAGAAGCTACAGAAAAAGCTATCGCTTCAGGAACGTTGAAGGCAAGTCCTCAATACCAACGTGTTATTACGCATAAAAAGAAAATTGTTAATGTTTTTCACAAAGATATTCAACGCAAATCACAAGCTGCCAAACGAAAATTTAAACAATTAAATCCTGATCTATTTTATGGCGATGATGTTGGCGTAAGCTACGTTGGTAATCTAAAAAAAACGGTGTATTTACCTCTAGGTCCTTTGTCTTTTGCAGATGAAGTGGTAAAGGTTAATCACCCAAAACTCCTAACTCAAGACGTAAAAAATGTACTTGGAGAACCAGATGTTATTGAAACTTTTGATGATGCCACAGGCATTTATAGTCTTGGTCTTGCTGGTACACTCACAATTCGTTTTACAGACAACGCTTTGGTAGATGTCAATGGACCTGATTTGTATTTATTCGAAATTGGACAATTAGAACCTACTGAACTAGAAATCTCTAAAGATGGAAAAACTTGGATTAAAATCGGTAAGATAGATGGTGGTGTTGCTGAAGTTGACATAGGACCATTTGTTAAGCCAAATGAACTCTTTTATTATGTTAGATTCAAGGATCTAAAAGAAAAAAGTGGTGTTCCTGGAGCAGATGTAGATGCCATCGCTGCAATTGGTTCTGCGATGCGATTAAACTTAGACAGTCAGGTTTTATTTGATTCCGGAAAAAGCGAATTAAAAGCTGAAGGTATAAGCGCTTTAAAAGAATTAGTAAATAGTATCACTGTACTTAAAAAAGGAAAAGTTATTGTTGAAGGTCATACAGATGATGTCGGTAGCGAAACATCTAATAAATCACTTTCGCTTGCACGTGCCAAAAGTGTATCTAAAGCATTAAGAGCATTAATACCAAGTACGGAATTTAAGTGGCAAGAAAAAGGTCATGGAGAATCTAAACCATTGGTAAAAAATGACTCAGATAAAAACAGAAGCAAAAACAGACGTGTGGAGATATTAGTCGTACCAAATTAGATATATAATTTAAAAATCATTATCATGAAAAACAAGTTTCTATTTATGTGCATTTTAACTGCATCCATGTTTCAAACATCTCACAGTCAAAAGCTCCAGCAAAATGAGATTGAAAAATTTAAAGAGCTTTTAGATACTAATGTCGCTCCACATTTTAACGTGGAATTAAAAAATGATTCGGCCTTCTGTAAAATAGATAATCTAAACAAAACACTAGATTTAAGAGATAGTTATGAAATAGCTGAAGACAGCATTTCTAAAAAAATCAAAAAGAAGTTATCATCAGGACCACATGAAGGTCCTGTGTATTGGCAATATAATTTTCAGTCAGCAACAAACTCCTCAGTTGAGTTTAGAACCAATAAATACCAGCAATTATTTTGTACCATTCACTTTGAGAATCAAGATACTATTAGTTTAAAAAGTAGCTTAAATGCTTATACTAGTAACCATAAAACATCAGATTCTGCATTGCACAAAGTAGATTGGACAGGAGACAAATACATTAGCCTTTTACTAACACCAATAAAAATAGAGGGTCAGATTAATTTTGAACTAAAAGGTATCACTATAAGTGGAAAATTTGCACGTGCAGATTCTAATGAACTATCAAAACAATACGTTAAATCGTTGAGAAATATTCTAAAACGAGAATTTAAACTATTTTTTGAATCTAACGATATGACCCAATTAATTAATCAGAAATCTAATGATTAAATATTAAGAGTAACTCATTCGCTTTTATTACCTCATTATTTTCAATTTACGTTTCTACAACGACCTAAATAAAAATAATTTAAGTCACGCGCATTCCTTAGAGGCGTATAAAAACTTTCGTTTGTAGACTTTCATTAGATTCTATTTCCATTCAAAATTTTATAGAATCTCCATATTTATTTCCTAACAATCGATCTATTTCTAATTATTAGATTCAGTCTTGTTTTACCAAAGCCCTAATAAATAACCTGATACGTTTTTCTCATTAAAAACAGGTGTTAAAACCTAAATATCATGGCTATAAAACAACGATTATTCGTGACTATCATTGACATGTTACAATAATTACAGCATTTGTTACATCTCAAATAGACCTCTGATAATCTGATACTTAGATTTGAAGTAACAATTTTAAAGTCTTATACAAACCACAATTAAAACCAAAAATTATGAAAACAAAAACAATGTTACTATTATTATTAATGTGTGCATATATCAATGCACAATCGGTTGAAAATGACACTTTCTCAAATGGAGGTGAGTTACATAGCAATGGAACAAATTCTATTAATTCCACTATCGGAGAACCTATAGTTGGGACCATCACTAACTCTGAAACCTTACATCAAGGTTTTTGGGCAAGTACACATCTTATAAATACTTTGAGTATGTCAGAACCTATTGAGGTTGATAATGACTTAGTTATTTATCCTAATCCAGCAGAAGACATCCTTAATATTTCAATGCAGAAAATAAAAGATTACGTCTTTACCATTTATAATACTGAAGGAAAAAAAACACATCAATCAACCTCAGAGAATGTTTTAGTAAATAATCTAAATATCAAACATTTATCAGCAGGTCTTTATCTTTTGCATATTAAAGATTCTGAAACGCTAACTATAAAAACAATGAAATTCTTAAAACTATAATCATGAAAATAATTACACGCATTTTAATTATAGCAGTTCTAATTGCAACACAAATAGGACATGCACAATCAGGACAATCTTATTTCATTAATTATCAAGGTATTGCTAGAGATGCCAGCGGAGACATTCTTACCGAAGAAGCTATTACCATAGAAATAGAATTACGTTTTGGGGCACCAACCGTATCTTCGTCATATTCAGAAACACATAGTATTACCACAGATGCAGGTGGTGTATTTAATCTTAAAATTGGAGATGGTACAACAACCTTAGGCGATTATGATACTCTTGAATGGGGAGGTTTAGCTTCTTATGTAAACGTCTCATTAAACGGTACAGAAATTGGCACTACCGAAATACATGCTGTACCATACGCCATAAGCGCTGGTAATCAATTTTGGTATCCTGCAGATGGTGAAGATGATATTTCTTATGAATATGGAAATGTCGGTATTGGCACTTATGAACCAGAAGTAGATCTGCACGTTGCAGGAGACTTGCTTGTACAATCTAATGAGGGTTCGTTAAGAATTGGGTATCCAAATAATGGCGATCAATGGCGTTTAGCTACATTAAATAGTGGTGAAGACCTGTTATTTCAATCTAAAGTTTCTGGAGTGACTAACTCAAACACGAGATTTACATTAAAGCAAAATGGCCATGTTGGTATTGGCAATACGAACCCAGACGAAGAACTTGTTATTGGTGATAATTTTGGAGTTGGTTGGGGAGTTCCTGCTGCAACTATTGGTAATACTATTGGAGGTGGATTACTTGTTGGAAATACCACCACAAATTTTAGATTTGATGCTGTTTCTGGTTTTGACCGCACAAGACTTATAGCTTCAGACGCCAGTGGTTATGGGTTAGGTATTATTGAAATGCGTACACGTCAGCTAAATATTGGTACAGAACCTGGTTTTAGTGCAAATCCTTATTCGGTTCGTATTGAACAATCAAGTAATTATGGTCTGCAATTGATTAATCAAAATGATGCTAACAATAATTGGGAGTTTTACGTAGCTAATACAACTTTACAACTCTTTGCCAATGGAAGTTATGTTGGTAATTTTGATGCAACTAGCGGTAACTACAGTGCGACCTCAGACCGTCGCTTAAAAACCAATATTAATACCGCCCAAAATGTCCTTGATAAAGTGGCTCAATTAGATGCCAAAACATATAATTACAAAACCAATCTCAATAAACAATTTATAGGGTTTATAGCACAAGAAGTACAAGAACAATTTCCAGAATTAGTTACAGAAACGATCAATAGAGAGGGCGGAAAAGAAAGCACCTTCATGGTTGACTATAACCAACTTACAGTAGTTGCATTAAAAGCCATACAAGAGCAACAGCAAATTATAGAAACCCTGAAAGCACGTATTGAAGTGCTCGAAAACAAATAATAAAGTATTACTCAACCTAAGGTCTAAAAAAGCACTTAAATTAGGCCTTAGGTTTTTATGATATAAAATTCACTATTCAGTCTGTTTTATTTGCTCAAATAAAAAACAGTTATGACCTTAATTCTTTATCGTAACTTTGCATTATGCGATTTAAAATTGAGTCAGAATTTAAACCCACAGGAGATCAGCCACAAGCCATAAAAAAATTGGCAAAAGGTATCGATGATAACGAAAAGTACCAAACGCTTTTAGGTGTTACTGGTTCTGGTAAAACATTTACCGTTGCCAATGTTATTGAAGAAGTACAACGACCAACTTTGGTTTTGGCTCACAATAAAACTTTAGCTGCGCAACTTTATTCAGAATTTAAACAATTCTTTCCTGAAAATGCGGTTGAGTATTTTGTGTCTTACTACGATTATTATCAACCTGAAGCCTATATTCCTGTTTCTGGTGTTTACATAGAAAAAGATCTATCTATTAACGAGGAAATTGAAAAAATGCGGCTCAGCACCACCTCTTCCCTATTATCTGGTAGGCGTGATGTTATTGTAATCGCATCTGTTTCATGTTTATATGGTATAGGAAATCCTGTAGAGTTTCAGAAAAATGTTATTTCTATAGAGAAAGATCAAGTCATTTCACGCACCAAATTATTGCATCAATTGGTGCAAAGTCTTTACTCTAGAACAGAGGCAGAATTTAAAAACGGAAACTTTAGAATTAAAGGTGATACAGTAGATGTGTTTCCAGGTTATTCAGATCATGCGTTTAGAATTCATTTCTTTGGCGATGAAATTGAAGAAATTGAGGCCTTTGATGCTCGTAGTAATGAAATCATTGAACGTTACGACAGACTGAATATTTATCCTGCAAACATGTTTGTTACGTCTCCAGATGTTTTAAATGGTGCTATAAAAGAAATACAAGATGATTTAGTAAAACAGCATGATTACTTTAAGGAAATAGGAAAACATCTTGAAGCCAAACGGCTTAAAGAACGTACAGAATTTGATTTAGAAATGATTCGCGAATTGGGTTATTGTTCTGGTATTGAGAACTATTCCAGATACTTAGATGGACGAAATCCTGGAACAAGACCATTCTGTTTATTAGATTATTTTCCTGATGATTTTTTAATGGTTGTAGATGAAAGCCACGTAACCATATCTCAAGTTCATGCAATGTATGGAGGCGACCGAAGCAGAAAAGTTAACTTAGTTGATTACGGTTTTCGTTTACCTGCTGCTATGGATAATAGACCTTTAAAATTTGAAGAATTTGAAGCCCTTCAAAATCAAGTTATTTATGTAAGCGCAACTCCTGCAGATTACGAGCTTCAAAAATCAGATGGAATTTTTGTGGAACAAGTGATTAGGCCAACTGGTTTATTAGATCCTATTATTGAAGTAAGACCAAGCTTAAATCAAATTGATGATTTAATTGAAGAAATTCAAATTCGTGTAGAAAAAGATGAACGTACTTTAGTAACAACACTTACTAAAAGAATGGCTGAAGAATTAACCAAATATTTAACTAGGATTTCAGTAAGAACACGATATATTCATAGTGATGTAGATACTTTAGAACGTGTTGAAATTATGCAAGATTTGCGTAAAGGTGTGTTTGATGTTTTGGTTGGTGTTAATTTATTACGTGAAGGGTTAGATTTACCTGAAGTATCATTAGTTGCAATCTTAGATGCTGACAAAGAAGGTTTTCTACGTTCTGCACGTTCATTAACGCAAACCGTTGGTAGAGCTGCAAGAAATCTTGAAGGAAAAGCTATTATGTATGCTGATAAAGTAACTAAAAGTATGCAGAAAACTATTGATGAAACAGAGTATAGACGCGAAAAACAAATTGCTTATAACACTAAGCATAATCTTGTGCCAAAAGCACTTAATAAGAGTTTAGATAGTGCCTTAACTCAAAATTCTGTAAGTACATACAGAACAGAACTTGATGCACAAATAGCGGCAGAACCAGAAAGTGAATATCTTAACAAAGGCGAATTAGAAAAGAAAATAAGAGAAAAACGTAAATTAATGGAACAAGCGGCCAAAGCTTTAGACTTTTTAGAAGCTGCTCGTTTTAGAGATGAGATTACTGCTTATCAGAGTAAGCTAGAAAAATTAAAGGCCTAATACATTAACAATCAAGATTAGTCTTAATAGCTCAACATACATAATTACTCAAATTGTATAAATTCACAAACTCATTACATGAATAGTGATATAAACTTTTTATTATTTATCTCGTTAGTCGTGTTTATGATTATTTCTTGGATTTTTAATAATAAAAGAAAGAGAGGTACTGAGCAGTTTTTAAAATCTTTACAATCTGATTATCCTAACCTAATTAAGATTACTGGAAGAATAGAATTTTCGAAAATTCGCATTCTCATGGATGTTGATTTGAATATCATCTATTCAGAAGATGATTTATTAATATATGGTTTCGACTATTACAATGATAGAAACTGCCATTTTATATTTCATACAAATAGATACCAAATAGTACAAAAAGAAAACCGCGTACTACATTATTTAATAACTAATATAGATATACTAAATAATGAAAAGATTGTTTTTAAAACAAAAGACAACTATGAACTAATACTGCGCTTTCGAAACTATGGAGTAGAAAAAAAGCAACTTAAAGAAACAAAGTTTTTAAAGCTGATCAATAGCCTAAGTACTGAATTGAAAAGCTAAAAACAAGTCATATTCCCAAAATGACAACCAACTTAACTTCAAAATATGAAGGTTAAATTTTAATTATACTGCACCTTAAAGATATCAATTAAAAAATCTGGTGGTACAATTTTGTTAGGAAAACTATCCATTAAATCCAACACGCGATTAATTGACTCATGACTTAAACCCATACGTAAACCAAAGTTGTGAATTTTCACTAACTGTTTAGGAGACACCTTATGGTCTAAATTCATAAGAAGGACCAATCTATGAAATTGTACAATGCGTTCACTGTGCGATTTTAGATGCACGTAGGTTACAGGATGCTCAAAGAGGTATTCAAAATCTTCTTTTGAAATATCTAATTGTTTAGCAATACTGAATAGAAAATTATATTCAATAGATCTTATATTTTCATCTGTTTGAGCAAATGCGATCATTTCAGACAGTAGGCTCAATTTTTCAGCTCGATTTATCATGATTTTGAGGGAATAAAATTATACTGTAAAGTTACAGAGGTTGTTTATTTTATTGTCGTCGAATAACTGTATCTTGTCGAAAAATTAATTGTATTTAGTCGGCAAATAATAACGTTTATCAATTCGCTACACCTATATTAACATGAATCTGAAGCATTTATACCTCGTAATTATAGCTTTTGCACTTCAAATAACACCTGCACAAACAACTGCCTCTAAGCAAGTTAGCAAGTTTACAATTGCAGCACCTCAATTAGATACACTTAAGACAATTTGGGTGTATTTACCAAGTGACTATCAAAATTCTGAAAAAGAGTTTTCAGTAATTTACATGCACGATGCTCAAAATTTATTTGATACCGAAACAGCATATGCTGGCGAATGGGAAGTAGACGAATATATGGACACATTGGTCGAGAATAAAAGTATCATTGTTGGTATAGAACATGGAAATAACAAACGAATTGAGGAATTGACACCTTATACTAATGAAATATATGATGGCGGAAATGGTAATGCCTACTTAACATTTATAAAAAACACTTTAAAACCACACATTGATGCAACCTATAGAACTAAAACAGATGCAGAGCATACAACTATATTTGGCTCTTCTTTAGGTGGATTAATATCTTTTTATGCTGTAATTAAATACCCTGAAACTTTTGGAAAAGCTGGTGTATTCTCTCCGGCCTTTTGGATAAACCCAGAAATTTATGACTTGGTCAAAACCACTGAAATTCGAGAATCAACAAAGTTTTATTTTTTAGCAGGTACAGATGAAGGTGAAACAATGATTCCTAAGCTAGAGGAAATGCTAGAATTATTAACATCTAAAGGACTAAAACAAAATCAAATTGAAAGCCATATTATAGAAGGTGGTCAGCACAATGAAAAATTTTGGGCAGAGCATTTTGGCAAAGCTTATAATTGGCTAATTAAATAAATCAAATTATGACAAACAACGACATATTTAAAAAACTGAGAGTAGCTCACAAACTAAGAGATGATGATATTGTAAAAATATTAGAACTCGTTGACTTTAGAATTTCTAAAAGTGAGTTAAATGCACTGTTTAGAAATGAAGACCATCCTAAATTTATGGCTTGTGGCGACCAAATTCTAAGAAATTTCTTGAATGGATTAATTATTCATTTACGTGGGCCAATGCCAAAAAAGGGAGAGAAGAAAAATACAGCAAAGAAAAAGGATTGATCCTTTCTTTTAAAAAACAACCATTTTAATAGCTATAAAAAAAAGAGCAACTATCAATAGTTGCTCTTTTTAAATTCCAATACGTAATTATTTCGATTTCAAAATCTTTACAGGTATCTTAAATCTTTTGGTTTGCGCAATTTCTTTAGGTACCTTTTTGTAGTTTAAACGACTCTTAACAAAATCTTCTAATGTTGAATTTTCTGTTTCTACAGATAATACAACAATTTCGTTATTCTTGTTAATAAAAAAATACACATTAATTACCTCATCACTTTCAATGTGAAATTTTGGTTTTTCTAATAAGTCTCCTACAACCTCTGAGATAGTAGTTTTCGTAGAATTCTTGATTGGATCTGTACTTGCTACAAGTACACTACTAAACGTAATTGCTACGACTAGTAAAATAGTTTTAAAAGTTTTCATAATTGTTCGATTTATATGATTGATACTCTATAGACGACCATTAAATAAATCTGTTACAATTCTTAACGTTTTTTAACATAACAACAAGTAAACCAAAATATTAGCCAACAAAAAATGCGCCTTAGAAGGCGCATTTTTAATATAATAATAAATCTTATTATCCTTATGCAAGTACAGTCTGAACTTTATCAGCTGCCTCTTGAAATTCTGTAGCGCTCATTACATCTAAACCAGAATTGTCAATTAATTCTTTAGCAATGTCTGCATTTGTTCCTTGTAAACGAACAATGATAGGTACAGTAATGTTACCCATGTTTTTATAAGCGTCAATTACACCTTGTGCAACTCTATCACAACGCACAATACCACCGAATATGTTAATTAAGATTGCTTTTACAGCAGGATCTTTTAATATAATTTTAAATGCCGCTTCTACTCTAGCTGCATCTGCAGTACCACCAACATCTAAAAAGTTAGCTGGTTCTCCACCTGCTTGCTTAATTAAATCCATTGTTGCCATTGCTAAACCAGCACCATTTACCATACAACCAACGTTTCCGTCTAAGTCTACATAGTTTAGTCCTAAAGCTCCAGCTTCAACCTCTATTTGATTTTCTTCACGTAAGTCACGTAACTCAGCTAAATCTCTGTGTCTGTATAAAGCATTAGCATCTAATGTTACTTTAGCATCAACAGCCATTATTTTGCTATCACTTGTTTTTAAAACCGGGTTGATTTCAAATAAAGAAGCATCAGACTTATCGTAAGCTGTATATAGAGCAGTAACAAACTTTGTCATTTCTTTAAAAGCAGTACCAGATAAGCCTAAATTAAAAGCTATACGACGTGCTTGAAAAGGTAAAATCCCTGTTGAAGGATCAATTTCTTCATTGTGTATTAATTCTGGTGTCTCTTCAGCAACAGTTTCAATATCCATTCCACCTTCAGTAGAATAAACAATCATATTTCTTCCTGTAGCACGATTTAATAGCACAGAGATATAAAATTCGTCTGGCTCGCTTTCACCTGGATAATAAACATCCTCAGCAACTAATACTTGATGAACACGCTTACCTTCTGCTGAAGTTTGAGGTGTTACCAAATCCATACCTATGATTTGTCCTGCAATTTCTTCAACTTCTTTTAGGTTTTTGGCTAGTTTCACACCGCCACCTTTACCACGTCCACCTGCATGAACTTGTGCTTTTATAACATGCCAACCTGTTTCGGTTTCAGCTGTTAATTGTTTTGCTGCATCTACAGCTTCCTTAGCACTTTGGGCTACTATACCACGTTGGATACGTACTCCAAAACTGCTCAATAATTCTTTTCCTTGATATTCGTGTAAATTCATTTTTGATCAGAAGTTTATTAGTCCAACAAAAATACACATACTAAAAGTTTTTACCAATAGTTTTTAATCAATTAATCGCTTTATCGCTGAAAACGCTTTATCAACTAAATAATCTTCTACTACAATGGTAAATTCATTTGTTGTAGATACGACTTCATAAAGCGTAATATTTTCCCAAGCCAATCGCTTGAAAATTTGATAATATAATCCTACTATTTTAGAATTACCCTTTGGCAAATAAATACTTATTGCAGACAATTTTTCTTGCAACCCTATTTGTGTTTCGTTTTTAAAAGCATTTAATACACTTTCCTTTTCTGAGGTAGAAATAATAATATTGCTCTCAAACATACCTCGAGTAAATGCATAAAATATCTGGTGATTACTACTTATTTTTTCTAAAATTTGAGAATGACTATCTATTAAGGTCGTAGAATTCTGAAATGTAAAATCACTTAGATTAGAACGCACAGTAATATCTCCTAACTGATCAAATGTCTTTTTTAAACTCTGAGAATTTTTGAGATTCAGAGGTTGTTGATAGCGTCGTAAAGCCATCATTATAGCACCTTCTTTTACTGGTTTTCTTAACATTTTTGAAATTGGTTCTTTCAAATCTTTAGCTAAAGCCGAGAAATTTATGATCTCACGAGACAAGCCCTCTTCTAAGAATGGACTTTCTACTATTATCTCTTGTACACAAGATGCGATTGTTTTCATTTTGTTAATTATTTAACAATTTGTGTAAAAATACTCTTTTTTTTACATTTATATGTTTATTAAAAGGAATCATTCTATTTTCGGCACTTCAAATAACAATAAATTTTAAGATAAAGAAAGAATGAAAGATAACGCCTTATTAAAGATTGCAAAAGATTTTGGAAGTCCTGTTTATGTCTATGATGCTGAAAAAATAGAATTTCAGTACAAACGATTAACAAAAGCTTTTAGTAAGGTTAAACAGTTGCGATTAAATTATGCTGTAAAAGCACTTTCTAATTTATCAATACTTAAGTTATTTAACAAATTGGGTTCTAGCATAGATACTGTATCTATCCAAGAAGTACAATTAGGTTTAAAGGCAGGATTTAAACCAGAAAATATAATATTTACACCAAATGGCGTTTCTCTTGAAGAAATAGAAAGAGCTGCAAAATTAGGTGTACAAATTAATATTGACAACCTATCTATCTTAGAGCAATTTGGAACAAAACATCCAAAAGTTCCTGTTTGTATTCGTATTAATCCGCACGTTATGGCTGGAGGAAATACTAATATTTCTGTAGGACATATTGATAGTAAGTTTGGGATTTCCATTCATCAAATTCCTTTATTACTTCGTATTATTAAGAATACTAAGATGAATATCAACGGAATTCATATGCATACAGGAAGCGATATTTTAGATATCGATGTGTTTTTATATGCCAGTGAAATTCTATTTGAAACGGCTAAAAATTTCAAGAATTTAGAATTTATTGATTTTGGATCTGGATTTAAAGTACCTTATAAAGAAGGAGATATTGAAACTAATATTGAAGAGTTAGGCGAAAAATTATCTAAACGATTTAATGAATTCTGTAAGGAATACGGCAAAGATTTAACCTTAGCCTTTGAGCCTGGAAAATTTTTAGTGAGTGAGGCTGGTGTCTTTTTAGCTAACGTGAATGCTGTAAAACAAACTACTTCCACGGTTTTTGCTCAGATAGATTCTGGCTTTAATCACTTAATTAGACCAATGCTATATGGTTCTCAGCATGATATTGTAAATATTTCTAATCCTAAAGGACGTGAACGTTTCTATTCTGTAGTAGGATACATCTGCGAAACAGATACCTTTGCTAATAATAGACGTATTGCAGAAATAAACGAAGGCGATATTCTATGCTTTAAAAATGCTGGTGCTTATTGCTTTTCTATGGCGAGCAACTATAACTCTCGTTACAGACCTGCTGAAGTTTTAGTCTATAAAGGTAAAGCACATCTTATTAGAAAACGCGAAGTTTTTGAGGACATCATACACAATCAGGTAGAGATTGCTTTTTAACTTCATCTATTTGCGTTAACTTTTTGTGTATATAAAGTACTAACTAATATCAATTGCGGTTATCTTTGATTGATTTTATTCCACTTTTATATGACTCAAATTGCGCCTAAAATTATTCGCCAAATATTTGTTTTACTGCTAATCTTACTCACTGGTAGTTTGATTTTCCGTGAAATGCTTCCTTATTTGAGTGGTGTTTTAGGCGCAATTACATTTTATATACTCCTAAGGAAACCAATGAGATATTTAGTTACTCATTACAAATGGAAATCGAACATAACCGCATTAATTTTAATGTTAGCTTCGTTTGTTATTGTTATGATACCTCTTAGTGGATTTGGTATTATGTTGGCTAATAAAATTTCGAATATAGCAGCTAATAGCGAAAGAGTAATAGATGCATTTCAAGATCAAGTTGGGAAAATAAAATTTAAAACTGGTATAGATATAAATTCTCAAATGGATACTGAGGCTATTACCACATGGATATCTGATAGTGCGCAAAGTATGGTTGGCAATACATTTAACCTATTTATTGCTATAGGCTTAATGTACTTTATGCTCTACTTTATGCTTACCAACCGACAGGAACTAAGACAATCGTTGCGAAAATACATTCCCATGGACAATGATAATATCAATGAAATAGGTCGTGAAGTACAGACCATGGTAAAATCTAACGCCATCGGAATTCCGTTAGTTGCCATAGCACAAGGACTCATTGCTTTAATTGGTTTTTTAATTTTTGGTATTGAAGAACCTTTGTTTTGGTTTGTTATTGTAACAATCGGTTCTATGATTCCGTTTGTAGGTACTTTAGTAGGTATTCTGCCAGTATTTATTTTAACATTGTCCACTGGAAATAGTTTTCAAGCCTACGGTATTTTAATTTACGGGTTTGTTGTGGTAGGTTCTACAGACAATTTAATTAGACTATTTGTTTTAAAAAAATTAGATAATGTCCATCCATTAATCACATTGATTGGTGTCATTGTTGGTGTTCCCTTATTTGGTTTTATTGGTCTAATTTTTGGTCCACTATTAGTAAGTATGTTTATGGCTTTGGTTAAAATATATAAAGATGAATATGGAAAAGCCGATCAAATATAATGTGATCGGCCAATAACATTTATTATTAAACAAGTTATAGTAAATCTAAAGTTATTCTTCCTCTAACTGCGCTTTGTACAAATCTATATTTGCTTTTTGTTTAGCAGGCAATTCTGGTTCTTTAATATCTGTATATTCCTTTAAAGTGTCATAAAGAATTTTGGCAACAATATATCTTGCTGCAGGTTTATCATCTGCAGGAATATTATACCAAGGAGCATGTTCTTTAGATGTTCTGTTTAAAGCATCTTCATAATAGTCTTGATAATCATCCCAACATTTACGTTCATCTAAATCATCTGGAGAAAATTTCCAGTTTTTACTCGGTTTATTCAGTCGCCTTAAAAGTCTATTTTTTTGTTCGTCTTTAGATAGGTTTAAGAAAAACTTAAAAACTATAGTTCCGTTTTCTGCTATATGCTTCTCAAAATTATTGATTTCGTTAAAACGTCTGTCCCAAAAGGCGTCATCTACATCATCTAAACTATTGACATCTGGCATATTCTCATACATTAAATATTCAGGATGAACTCTTGTAACTAGCACATTTTCGTAGTGAGTTCTATTAAAGATACCAAATTTACCACGAGCTGGTAAGGCAATAACATGTCTCCATAAATAATCATGCTTCAACTCTAATTCCGTTGGTTTTTTAAAGCTATGAGCAACAATTCCTCTCACATTAAACTCCTTAAAAACTTCTCGTATAAGGCTATCTTTTCCTGCAGTATCCATACCTTGAATACACATTAGTACAGCATATTTGCCATGAGCATACATTGTATTTTGTATATCTGCTAAGTTTTCACTGACCGTTCTAAGTTCTCGTTCAAGCTGTTTTTTACCTACACCAAGATCAACTTTAGTCTCTAAATCTTTAATATTTACCTTTGAAGAAATTTTAAAATCCTCTACTTTAATTTTTTTCATGTTTTTATTTAATGACTTAAATATAGTGAAGATTTTATAAAATAGGGCTTGTGAATTCAGATCAACTTAATTAAAAAGAAAAAGCTGACACGAGGCCAGCTTATTCATCCCATTACGGGATTTCAAAAATGTCAATTAATTAAGGGTCTAATTATCGTAAAAAATTACTTTTTGAATTTTTGAAACATTTTCTCCGGAAATTTTTGCAACAAATACTCCAGATTTTAAGTTGTTATAATTAATGTTTTGAGAATTTACATTCGTTTCTAGAACTCTACTTTCAACCAATCTTCCTTGTATATCATATAGCTGAATCGTTGCTTCTGTACTCAACATTCCTTTTAACACTAAAGTATTTGAGTTAGGATTATTAAAAAGCACTAATGATTCATCTTCATAATTAATTAAAGACAAGGCATTGTTTACAATGTTTAAATAAAAGCGTCCTGTTCCACTCAAATCAGAAGTTGGTGTGATTATATAATCCGTTTCTGATAAAAGTGTCGATCTATTAGTAGCTGTATCTTGTAAATAAACCTGAGTACCAGAAGGTAACGTCGATGACTGAATACTAAACGTTAGCAATTCACCTGCATTAGCATGTACACCTAATGGTATAGTAACATTATTTAGATCGGCATCATTTAAAGTTTGAAGTGCTATGGGCTCACCTACATTATTCTCTAATAAATTAGAATACAATGAAAAACCATTTAAAGCTCCAAATCCTGTAATTGCATCGTAACCTACATCTAACCCTCTTGTTCCGTTAGTATTAAAATAGAAATCTGTTCTGTAGGCATCATTATCTGTACTCGCCTTAAGTTTTAAGTACGTTAATGGGCTTGTTTCATTTCTACCTACAATGAAATCATCTGAATTACCAGTACTTCTCATACCTGTTGTAAACGTTATGCTACCAGAGACATTTGGCTCCGTTGCGATAAAAAACCCTTGACCTGGCGCCAATGCTGTTGTCGCCGTAGTATTGGCTAGGTTGTAAATCGTCCATCCATCATGTGCAGCACCATCATAACCATAGACTCCAAAATAAAATCCATTATTAATGATTTGTTGGTTATCTGCATTGCTTAAAAAATCTTGAACATTTAAGTATGAAGGATATGGATTACCTACAAGATTCCATACCAATTCTGAACCTGTTTCAACTGGCGTAGTTACTGTTGTTGTTTCTATATTACCAGTAAATTTATAAACTCCATTATCAGTAGAACCTGTTCGGTAACCTATACCTGCATCTAAAGTAGATGTATCATCACTTGGCTCATAATTTACGTAGGCATCTGCTGCTGTATCAAATGGTCCGAATAAAAACGCCGGACTTCCACCAATAGTACCTGACAGAATATTAGGATTAGTTGCTCTAAAATCTCCAAATGATTGTCCTGTTAATGGTGCACTAATTAAATCATTAGAAGCAGTTGCATTACCTGACGTTGCTGCAATATTTACATGTCTCTCATAAGTCACTTCGCCATTAATTGTACCATCTAAAATTAAACTTGAAAAGCCTGTTGAATTTGACTCTAATAAAACTTTACAGTAACTATCTAAAGTTGCGCCACTTTCTATGGTAAGTCCTGAACCAGCTTCTAATTTTATATAATTCGCAGATTTAAGTCCTGCTGCTATATTCATATTTATTCCACTAGGAATAACAACATTATTTGATGCACTTGGCACACCAGAAGGCGACCAATCTGCAGCTGTATTCCAATCTGTACCAATAGCAGTTTTTGACTCTACGTAAGTTTGGAAGGTAAAATAAACGCCATCTTCTAAATCTATACCTGCTGGCAACTCCCAATTTGTCCCATTTAATGTTAATGCTGTCACTGTAGCTCCCGTTGAAAAATCATTATCACCAAGTTTAGTCACTAAACTTAAATTAGATACTACTGTAGGTATTTTTGTAGTTTCTGTACTAGAATAATCTGGCACTGAAATGTATACTATACCTACAACACCTGTTTCTTCAATATGCCAAACACGATCAAATATTTGTTTTTCGCAAGATTCTATATCTAATGCTGACCAAGATAAAGCGGCATCATTGTTTCCCCATGTCATGAAACTTAAATTTGAATCATGCTGAGTGCTTCTTGCAATTTCATCTGTATTTAAGGATACAAAGTCATTATCTAATGCAAATGTTACTAATGCATCTCCATTTCTAGATTTAGAAACTCGTTGATCTAATCCCGTGCTTTTATCTAATCCTATACCTGCTATATCATTATTGTAGCCTATATTTTGTGTAGCATCCCAAGTTACTAAACCAGATGTACCATTCCAATTACTAGCATAATAGTTTGTTGGTGTAATGTCCTGATTTAACGTAACACCATACTTTAGAGCTAGATATGATTCTATGGTCTCAATTTTTGAAGGCTCTAAGACTACATTTTCAAAATATATAATTTCAGAGATGTCTCCAGAATAGTACAAGTTGTTCGCTGCAGAATCAAAATTATTGGCTTCAGAACCATCACCAACATAGCCAAAACGTCTATTATTACTATTTAAAGCTACTGTAGACATATCCACACTAATTTCTTCTGACCCATTTAATCTTATTGAAGTTTCATTTACCTCTGAGAGATCGTAAACATATCCTCCAATTTGAGGTGTACCATCATTTGTAACTGTTGTTCCGCTAACGTCTACGATATCAGACCCAGATGGATGGTATGAAAACCCTAATGTACCATCACCACCAACGGAAGTATTAAACCACTCACTTCTATCAAAATCTAAAAATGCCCAGTTCATACTATCATATGTATTAGATACACCTGATAAATCTGAATAAGTTGTAGAATATACTGTCCATACATAAACTTGGTTTAAGTTATCTGCGCTTGTATAATTTAAGTCTTCAATAGGTAATCTATCACTATTTCCATCAAATGTAAATGTTGGATTATAGTTCATTGAATTAACATTACTTGGTTGATTAGTAGCATTAGATTGTGATAAATGATTCCTATTTCCTAATTGATTCTTTACACCATCTACAGATCCACCTACTTGAGAAACGCCTTTATCTGCTTTATACCATAATTTAGAGCCTATTGCTCCACCTGGAGCTACGTTATCCTTTATAATGTAGGTTATACGATCTCCATTGCTGATATTGATTGATGTATAAAAGTGATCTGATCCCTCTATCAATGGATATCTCGCATCACTCGAATCAAACGTATCATCGCTGCTAACTATTACATCTATTTCACTACTATTATAAGCTGATTTTGGCAATGCAATAAACACAGTACCTGTTTCTCCTACTTCTTGAAAATACCATTTTCTTTTGATTATGAATTCACTATTTGCGACGTCAAAATTTTCAACTTCAAAATTTTCGCCATTATGACCAAAAAGCAATGACGTATTTAATGGTAATTCTGTCCTTGAAGCATCACTATTTAGAGATGAATAATTATTACTAGTTGCTATTATAAGCTCTTCATTATTATTTGATTGCGCAACTTTTTGATTAATAGAGCCAAGACTACTATCATTGATAATACCTGAAACATCATTCCAATATGAAGAATTATCCCATAAAATGGTGTTCGATGAATTCACATAACTACCGATACTTTCATTTAAGGTAATACCATATTTAATCGCTAAGTAAGATTCTATTTTATGAATGTCTGTTGCTGACAAACTATTTTCTTCGTAAAAAATAATTTCAGCAATTTCTCCATCATAATTTACATTATTTGTAGTCCCGTTTTCGGATGATGCTTCTGATCCATCACCAACAAAACCATATCTATTACTCGATGTTAAAATAGGTGAAGATGTAATATCTTGAGAATAATCAATATTACCATCTAATCTCATCACAGACTCATTTGTCTCTGAAGAATTGAATATAAATGTTCCTAAATGCGCGGCATTATCATTTGATGCTGTGTTTGCTACTAAATCTCGTGTTCCACCAGATTGATAAGACATTGCTAGTCTCCCGTCTCCATGAATATAAAAGTTAAAGGTTTCACTTCTATCGAAATCAATAAACGACCAATTCCCATTATAACCAGTAGAACTATAATCGGTTTTATAAATCACAAATCCGTACAGCTGGTTTATGGTTTGATTATTAGCATAATTCAGATTAGAAATTGCAAAACTATCATTTGCACCATCAAAAGTGAACGTACTATTAAAATTTAAAGCACTACTTTGTATTGGTTTAGCGTTAGCAGTAGCTTGATAGAGTTCATTGTTTAATCCACTATCATCTAACCAAGTTAATGTTCCATCATCACTCACACCAAAGTCGCCTCTTACCCAAATAGACATGTCGGACTTACCAACACCTCCAGGAGATTGCGAAAAACTGATTAAACTGCAACTCATCAACAAGGCACAGAAAATTAAGGGTTTTAAATTCATAACGTATGTAGGTATTTAATTATTCAATTTTGATTCCATGATTATTGAAATAGTACATATCTAAGATCAATAATTCTGATGCAAAGATATCGGCTATACTCAGCTCAAATCTACTATTTCGGTAAAGCACCTTTTTAGTTACGATGAAATGCAATTATGTGTCGAGGAGTTGATTTCACCCAATTATTTAAGGCATATTCAACAGAAATGACATCAGTATTTTAACGGTAAGTTTAGACATTAATCGATTCGTCGAAACTTTCGAAAAGATGTAAAATCAATTTTATTTATGAAGTAATTCTAGACCAGATACTATTAAGGGTTGTAGTATAAGTAAATTAGGGGAAAATTTTTCTATAAAGGGAATTGATTAAAGTTAAAATATGTTTTTTACTCTAACTTTATATGAAGTAGTTATACGAATATAACACTTCAAAAGATAAGGGATTGTCTTTCATAACATTACAAAAATAGGCTATTAAATTAGTCATTAAAATTTTTGCAATATACACTTTATCTAACAAAAAAATACATTTTATCGGATAAAAAATGTATTTCATCCGATTTTAATAGCTATTTCTTTAAGACACTGATATTTGAAAACGTTACTAATCCGAAAAATTACACCTTATTTTGAAGCAAAAGCTTTCACATCACTTTCACTGACTTCTTTTTCACCCAGAATTATTAAACGTTCAACAACATTTCTTAATTCTCGTATGTTACCTGTCCAATCATAATTTTGAAGTAATTTAATCGCTTTTGCTGAGAATGACTTTTTAGCATTGCCTTGTTCCCCTGAAATCTTATCCGCGAAATAATTAATTAAAAGAGGAATATCTTCGCGTCTATCGTTTAATGCTGGCACTTCAATTAAGATAACTGCTAACCTATGGTATAAATCTTCCCTAAACTTTCCATCGGCAATCTCCTTTTTAAGATTTTTATTTGTAGCTGCTACAACTCTAACATTCACTTTAATATCCTTATCACTACCAACACGCTGAATACGACTCTCTTGTAATGCTCTCAGAACCTTAGCTTGAGCAGATAGACTCATATCTCCTATTTCATCTAAGAATATGGTTCCGCCATTTGCAGCTTCAAATTTACCGGCTCTATCTTTTGCTGCAGAAGTAAACGCACCTTTGACGTGACCGAATAATTCACTTTCAATTAATTCACTTGGTATTGCTGCACAGTTAACTTCAATCATAGGGCCTTTAGAACGATCACTTTTTTGATGTAACCAATGTGCTACGAGCTCTTTCCCTGTACCGTTTGGACCTGTGACTAAAACACGAGCATCAGTTGGTGCTACTTTATCAATCATATCTTTGATACGCGCAATACCATCGCTTTTACCAATCATTTCGTAGTTTTTACTGACTTTTTTCTTCAGCATTTTATTCTCTACAACTAATTCTTTGCGGTCTAAAGCGATTCTAACAGTATTTAATAACCTATTTAAATCTGGTGGCTTTGAGATATAATCAAAGGCACCTAAGCGCATAGTGTTCACGGCTGTATCTAAATCACCATGTCCAGAAATCATAACCATTGGTGTTTCTGGTTTAATTTTCTTTACGGCTTCTAAAACTTCCACACCATCCATTTTTGGCATTTTAATATCGCAAAGCACTAAATCATAATCCTCTTTTTTAATCTTTTCGATACCTGCTAAACCGTCTTCTGCCTCCTCTACTTGGTAGGTATCATTTTCTTCAGAGAGTATTTTTACCAATACTCTTCTAATTGCAGCTTCGTCTTCTATTATTAATATTTTTGGCATAATTATAATTTAAATTTTAATCCACTTCTAAAATAGAAGGCATTCAAGTCATTTAGTTTATAGACATCTTTTCTATCATCATCTCTCAAATGATTACTCAATAAAAAGGTATAACCGACATAAGAGTATGCTATTAAATGTTTTGTAAAACAATATTCATACCCAAGTCCTCCAATGGCAACTGAAAGTGAAATATTATCAGCAACCTTCTGATTTACGGCTATAGGATTTTGAATATTGGCAAAATAACCATCTAGACCTGCAAATGTTTGCAAGTGGCTTTTTTCGTTAAAGAAATATTTTACGTTAGACTTCGGTACACCAAGACTAAAAGACCATTTTTCATTGACACGTCTGTAATAACTCACAAATGGCAACGGAAACGGAATACCTGCTGTAGAATTATAAGTAAGTCCTAAAATTAATCGGTAAGGTCTTTTTAAATCTTCAGAATCAGTTCTGTCCTTAATTGCAAAAACACCACCATTTAAAAAGAGGTCATTCGAGGTAAGATCAGTTGTTAGCGTAGATGCAATTCTTGGTGTGACTTTTAATCCCAATCGCCAATGTTCGCTAGTTTTAAACGTATAACCTAAGCTAAAATCAATTACATGTAATTTCTCTAATTGTTTAATATTAAAAGGATAATCTTCTTCAAGATTAAGTATCATTCTATTATATTCTGCTCCAACAATGAGATAGTTTTTTTCTTTAATTTTAATAGGGTAATTAAACGAAGCTTTTAAACGAGTATATTGATCTTCTGATTTACTGCTAGGAATAAATGAATATTCTAAACGCGCCAAATCTGTTAATTGTGCTTGCGCAAGTTGCAAACAGCCAAAACATAATATGACGAGTAAAGTATAACATTTTGATAAGCGTAAATTCATTTAATCTTTCTATTTTTCTTATTTAATAATGTGTATATCGCGCTGTGGAAATGGTATGGAAATATTATTTTCTCTAAACAGTCGATCAATTTCAAAACGTATTTCGCTTTTAGGAAATTGTGCCTTGAAGCTATCCGATAATGTAAAAACCAATTTAAATTCTATAGCACTGTCTCCAAAATTTGTGAAAACCACGTTTGGTTCAGGCATAGATAACACATCATCATTTGTACTTGCGGCTTGCAGAAGTAATTTTCTAACCAATTGTACATCGCTTCCGTAAGCTACACCAACTTCCACATTTTCTCTTGTAGTAGAGCCGTTTTGTGTCCAATTATAAAGACTATTCTCTAGATACAAGTGATTGGGAATTACCAATACTTTATTATCTATAGTAACAGCTCTAGTAGTTCTTAATTTTATTTCCTCTACTCTACCTACTTTACCCTCAATTTCAATAATATCGCCTACATGTACAGTTTGATCTATTAAAATAAAAACACCAGAAATAATATCCTTAAACAACGTTTGTAACGCTAAACCAATACCTATAAGTAAAGCCGCTGAAGCAGCAAAAACAGCTGTAACATTGACGCCCACACTATTAAGTGTTATTAAAAAGATAACAAGATAAACTACCCATCTAAAATAGCCATATACCACGTTAAATTTGCCCTTATCTTCGTTAGGTAATTTTCTGGTAATGATTTTTAAAACTACCCTTAAAACTATAGTAGTTAAAAAAATTGCAGTGACAATAATGATTACATCCAAAATAGAAATACTGATATCATTACCGATATCCATATGTAAGCCTAAGAATTCCTTGGTTTTTTCCCAAATGGTACTCTCAGTAATTTTTTCTTCTATTTCAGTGAAATTTTGAATCATTAAGTTAATATTTCAACCATTTAAATAATTCCTTATAAGTTGGTTTTTTACCATACATTAAAATTCCTACTCTATAAATTTTAGCCGCAAACCACACTGCTAAAATGAAAGTCCCAATTAACAACAACAATGACAATCCTTGTTGCCAAAGCGGTACACCAAACGGAATACGCATTAACATAACAACGGGTGACGTTAATGGAATAAATGAAAATACTGTTGAGACTGTTCCATGTGGATCTTCAATAACTGTAAAAACACCAACGTAAACGGCTAAAATTAGTGGCATTAAAATAGGCAGCATAAATTGTTGCGTATCTGTTTCATTATCCACTGCTGCACCAATAGCTGCATATAGCGAGCTATAAAGTAAATAACCACCAATGAAGAAAAACATAAATGCAATTATTAAGTTGGTCATTGGCAAATTACCTATAGCAACTATTAAATTCTCAGCCATCGCTTGCGCTCCTTCAGCTTGTATCGCTTGGTTCATCATTTCTTGCTGTGGTGTTTGCACCTGCGTTAAATCAATTCCAAAAATCGTTGATACAACAACCATTAAAACACCTCCCAAGATTACCCAAATTACAAATTGAGTAACACCTGCCAAAGATGTACCAATTATTTTACCCATCATAAGCTGAATGGGTTTTACAGACGAAATAATAACCTCTATAATTCTACTTGTTTTTTCTTCAATTACACTGCGCATTATCATATTACCATAAATGATAATAAACATAAATAACAAGTAACCTGCAGCGCCACCAAATGCTAATTTTACAACATTATCTATTTTAGAACTTTTTTCACCTTCAAAACTCTCTTGCTGTATTTCTATATTAGTTTTAGAGGCTTCAATTTGTGCTATTGAAACGCCATCTTTTTGAAGCTTCATTTCTCGTAATCGTTTTTCTATTTTTTGCTCCAGTCCAGACATAATACTAAGGGAAGGTGAATCTTCTGAATAGAATTTTACATTATCCGCAAATACACTTAAAGAATCTACTTTTGCAATGTGTAGCAAGCCATAATCCTCCTTTTCCTTTACTAGAATCAATGCGTCTTCCAATTCAAGACCATTTAACTTTGTATATGTAGTGTTATCCGTATTTTGAAAAACATCTTTTAAATAACCCGTTTCATCTAAAATAGAAATGGTTCGTTGCTTATCATTATTTAATTGAGATAAATAAGCGACTACGGCAATTAGAGCAATCATTATAAGCGGACTTAAAAAAGTCATAATCACAAATGATTTATTCTTCACCTTTGTGAAATATTCACGTTTTATAATTAATGGTAAGTGATTCATCCTTAATTATTTTTTATTGTTTGAATAAAAATATCACTAGCAGAAGGTATAACTTCTACAAAGTGATGCACTTGTGCTCTAGATGTTAAAAATGAAAGTAAATCGTTGGGAGAATTGTGTTCTCCTAACTTAATATTTAATTTAATATCATCATTTAAATTTCTAAATGTTGCCGGAAGCACTTCAAATTTATCCTGAATTTCAGCAAAAACTCTATCCTTATCTAATGACTCTAAACCTACCTCAAAAGTATTTGTCTTATTTTGACGTTTAATGTCATTTAACTTTCCGTCTAAAATTTTGTTAGATTTATGTATTAATGCAATATGGTCACATAATTCTTCCACAGACTCCATTCTATGTGTAGAAAAGATGACTGTTGCACCTTCCTCTCTTAATTGTAAAATTTCGTCCTTAATCAGATTTGCATTAATAGGATCAAAACCAGAAAACGGTTCATCAAAAATCAATAATTTTGGTTGATGCAATACAGTAACAACAAACTGAATTTTTTGAGCTTGCCCTTTACTTAGTTCTTGTATTTTTTTGTTCCACCAATCTCCAATTTCTAATTTTTCGAACCAATACTTTAATCGCTTTTTAGCCTCAGTCTTACTCAACCCTTTCAATTGTGCCAAATACAGACATTGTTCACCAACTTTCATAGACTTGTACAAGCCTCGCTCCTCTGGCAGGTAACCAATATCTCTAATATGTTCTGGTTTTAATGGCTGACCATCTAAAAGAACAGTACCTTGATCTGGCATTGTTATTTGGTTAATAATTCTTATTAACGTGGTTTTACCTGCTCCGTTTGGACCAAGTAATCCAAATATGCTACCTTTTGGCACAGCAATAGATACTTCATTTAGTGCTTTAAACTTTCCGAAATTTTTAGAAACGGAATTAGCAACTAACAAGTCATTCATACAAAACTAAATTTTAGGGTTTGGTTATTACGTAAAGATATTAAATGTAATAGATATTGAATAATTATACCATACAATTTGTATTAAATTTAATTAATCAAAAATAGGTCTAAAAAATAATTAGTTCTGATAATTGTATTATGAAGAATATACACTAAATCTAACGAACCGAAGCATAAATTATTGATATTTATAGTAACGACTACAAAAACAAAACCCACCCTTATGGTTAGACAAGGATGGGAAAAAATTGCTATGAAAAAGAAAAATTATCGCCAATTATTATTAGCGATAATTCAAATATAGTATTTTTTCTTAAAAAGAAGCCTATTATGAAAACATATCTTTTACTTTTTCAAAAAAAGATTTATCCGAGCTTTCTGGTTTAGGCTCAAAATGCTCATCTTCTCTCATGCTTTCAAAAAATGCTTTTTGTTTTTTACTTAAAGTCTTTGGTGTCCAGACGTTTACATGCACTAACAAATCACCTTTTCCGTAACCATTAATACTTGGTATTCCTTTACCTCTTAATCTTAAGATTTTACCAGACTGAACACCTGGTTCTATTTTTATTCTTACTTTACCAGTAACAGTATCTATTTCTTTAGAATTTCCTAATACAGCATCTGGTAAACTCACATACATATCGTAATGTAAATTATCGCCTTCGCGTTTTAATGTCGCATGCTCTTCTTCTTGTATAGCAACCAATAAATCTCCGGCAATACCATTACCTGGTGCGTCGTTACCTTTTCCTGTAACTTTTAATTGCATACCATCAACGACACCTGCTGGTATTTTAACAGTAACTGTTTCTTCTGATACTTTTAACCCTTGTGCATCTGCATCTGAAGGTTTTTTATCAATAGACTGACCGGCTCCACCACATGTAGGACAAGCTGCAGAAGTTTGCATACGACCCAAAATAGTATTGGTAACTCTAGTCACTTGACCAGTCCCATTACAAGTTTCACACGTTTTATAAGTTGTATCTGGCGCTTGTATTTTACGTTTTACTTTTATTTTCTTTTCTACGCCATTAGCAATATCTTCTAAAGATAAAGTAACACGAATACGCAAATTACTTCCTTTAACAACACGTTGTCTACCGCCTCCACCGAAGCCACTGAATCCACCTCCTCCAAAGCCACCTCCGAAAATATCTCCGAATTGACTAAAGATGTCATCCATATTCATTCCGCCTCCACCGAAGCCACCTCCACCATTACCGTCAAAGGCTTGGTGACCAAATTGATCATAACGTGCTTTTTTGTCAGCATCACTTAAAACTTCGTAAGCTTCGGCTGCTTTCTTAAATTTTTCTTCAGCACTGCTATCATCAGGATTTTTATCTGGATGATATTTTAAAGCCATCTTACGATACGCCTTTTTTATCTCTCCTGCTGTTGCACCTTTACTTATGCCTAATACTTCGTAATAATCTTCTTTCATCAACTTAATTTCTTCGTTTCACAAATATTTGGAACTCGTATTATAGATTTTATTGCCCTATAACGACTTTAGGAAAACGAATTACTTTATCTCCCAATTTGTAACCGTGTTCTACAACATCAATAATTTTTCCTTTTAAATCGTCTGATGGTGCTGGGATTTGCGTAATTGCTTCATGATCATCAGCGTTAAATGTATCACCTTTGTTCACTGCTATTTTAGAGAGTCCCTTCTGTTCTAAAGTGTTTACCAATTTATTGTATATCAATAAAACACCTTTTCTTAGCTCTTCTGCCTCTTTATCGTCTTCAATATGCATCAATGCACGCTCAAAGTCGTCTAAAACAGGTAACATAGAAACCATTACATCCTGACTAGCAGTTTTAAACAATTCTATGCGCTCTTTTGTTGTACGCTTTTTGTAGTTTTCAAATTCAGCAAACAATCGCATAAATTTATCCTTCTCTGCAACCAATTGATCTTGCAATTGCTCCTCTGGAGAACGTTTTTCTTGAATTTCTGCATCAGCCTCTGCTGTTGTTGTAGCCTGATCCTCAACTTGTGGTTCTTCTACTTTTGTATTCTTATCTTTTTTACTCATTTTGAGTTCTATTTAAATCTTTGATTTAGAATTGGCAAAAGTACTGCCATTATTATAAAAATGTCAAAATGTCATTAACATTTTTTTATCATAATTTCACCTTACTATTACCTACCTTTGTTTAACATTAACTAACTCATAAAAAAACATTGATATGAAAAGCCAATTTTTTAAAATTTTTACATTAATTACTATAATAACATTTGTAAGCTGTGGAGACAAAGCTAAAGAAGCTGAAACAACGAAGGCTGAAGAAGCTGCCGTTGCTGAAGTCTCAGCTACAACCTATAACGTAAACACTGAAGAATCTAGTATTAGCTGGAAAGGTTTTAAGCCAACCGGTTCTCACTTTGGAACGATTGCAATATCTGAAGGTACTATAGATATTAACGGTGAAACTATTGAAAGTGGAAGTTTTACAATTGATATGAATAGTATTGTTGTTAGTGATATTCCTGCTGAAGAAGAAGGTAACGCTAAACTTGTTGGTCATTTAAAAAATGCTGACTTTTTTAACGTTGAAAAACACCCAACAGCTAAATTTGAAATTACAGGTATTGAAACTGTAGAAGGCAAAACCATGCTTTCGGGAAATTTAATGATAAAAGAAGCTACAAATAATATCAGTTTCCCTGTAACTACAGAAATTAAAGATGATATGATTGCTCTAACTAGTGAAACCTTTACTATTGACCGTTCTAAGTGGAATGTTGAGTATGGTTCAAAATCATTCTTTGATAATTTAGGAGATAAATTTATTAATGATGATATTGAAATGAAGGTTACCTTAACGGCAACAAAAGCTTAAGCATAATTATATTTATGTTGTAAAGAGAGAGCAGTCATTAAATGGCTGCTTTTTTTTTGTTAATATTTAACTTACATAAATATAAACTTAATAGCAGCGATCATACCAATAAAACCTATAAAGGCAAGTAGAATCCAAATAGTACCTTTATAATATTTTCTATGTAGTTTAAGATCTTTACGATACTGGTAACCTACAATAATTACGAAAGCTATAAAAAATAATATTCCAAAAATCAATTGACCAGTACTAAACATCTTCTTATTTTTATGCAAAAATAGGAATTAAACCAACAACTATGCAAGACAAAATTAATGCAGTTAAAGCTTTTCATACAGCTTTTAAGATAGGACATCGCGAAACTCCAAAAGCAGACCTTGGTCTAGACAAAAACTTATTGCGTTATGAACTTATGCGAGAGGAAAACGAAGAATATCTAGAAGCAGCAAAATCCAATGACTTGGTTGAAGTCGCTGATGCATTAGGCGATATGCTTTATATTTTATGTGGTACTATTATAGAACATGGTATGCAGCACAAAATAGAAGAAGTTTTTGAAGAAATACAACGCAGTAATATGAGTAAATTAGGCGCTGATGGTGAACCAATTTACCGAGAAGATGGCAAAGTTTTAAAAGGCCCAAACTATTTTAAACCCAACATAAAAGAGATTTTAGAATCATAGAAAAAGCAGCCATTTGGCTGCTTTTTTTTATGTAAGTATATATCTAAAGAGCGTATTATTTAACTTCACGTCTCCACCCATGTTTATCTTCAGATACATTATACTGTATATTCAATAAAGTTTGTTTAAACAATTTAGCATAAGAATCCTCTGCTCCAACACCAGAAATTTCAAATAATTCCTCATTATGCTGAAATGCAGAAATCTCACTGATTACAGCTGCTGTACCTGCTCCAAATACTTCTTTAAGACTGCCAGCTTTTGCAGCTTGCTTAATTTCATCAACTTTTACTTGTCTTACTTCGCAGGTAATTCCTAAATCTTCAGCTAATTGAATAATACTCTTACGTGTAATACCATCTAAAATACGATCACTAACTGGTGCGGTAATCAACTTGTCATTCACTCTAAAAAACACATTCATTGTTCCTGCTTCTTCAAGATATGAATGCGTATCAGCATCTGTCCAGATTATTTGCTGAAACCCTTCCTTCTGCGCTAAACTTGTAGGATAAAATTGTGCAGCATAGTTTCCAGCCGCTTTTGCAGCACCAACACCTCCATTTGCAGATCTACTAAATTGCTCTGCAACCAATACACGTACTGGTGAGTTATAATACGATTGTGCTGGTGAACAGATAATCATAAAACGATAAGTATTTGCAGGTGAAGCCGAAATAGCTGGTTCGGTTGCAATTACAAAAGGGCGTATATATAACGAGTTACCAATTCCTGGTTTAATCCAATCATTATCTAATTTTAATAAGGCTTCTAAACCTTCAAAAAAATAATTTTCAGGAAAAGCAGGCATGGCCAAACGTTCTGATGATTTATTTATTCTATCAAAATTCTGCTTTGGTCTAAAAAGAAAAACTTTTCCATCATTATCCTTATAAGCTTTCATACCTTCAAAAACAGCTTGACCATAATGAAAAACCCGAGCAGACGGCTCAAAAGTCATCGCTTGGTAGGGCATAATTTTAGGTGCTTGCCATTCGCCATTTTCGTAATCACAGACAAACATATGGTCAGTAAAAACTTTTCCAAAATCTAGTTTACTAAAATCTACACTATTAATCTTTGTAGTTTCAGATTTTTCAATGCTAATATTCTGTGTCTGAATAGCCATAATTAAATGATGTTTAGCAACAAAAATACATAATCGACAGCGTTAAAAAAAAGTAATATTCCTTAAAATTGTTTAAATTTACAAATCGATAATTATTCAATAAAAAATCTATCAATAATGAAAAAAATAATTTTACTATCCGCAATTTGTTTCGCCCTGTTTTCATGCAAAAACGAAACTAAAACTGAGGTTGACACTAGCGAAGAAGCTACTAAAGAAATTGCCTACGCATCTTTTGGTAAAGAAATCACAGATAATGATGCACTTTCTCCTGAGCGAATGATGGAACATTACAAAGGTTTAAAAGTTGGCGACACTATTAATTCTAAAATGAAAGGGGAAATAATTGAAGTTTGTTCTAAAAAAGGGTGTTGGATGACTATTGATGCTGGTTCAGAAGAAGTCATGGTGAAATTTAAAGATTACGGTTTTTTTATGCCTTTAAATGCTGAAGGCGAAGTTGTAATTCACGGTAAAGCTTTTGTATCTGAAACTTCTGTTGATGAATTAAGACATTACGCAGAAGATGCTGGAAAATCTGAAGAAGAAGTAAATAAAATAACAGAACCTAAGTTTGAATACCGTTTTGAAGCAGATGGCGTTTTATTACAACAATAAATATCTCAGTTTATTTTTATTTTCATTTCTACTCTTAATAAATTGTAAAAACGAGGAAAAAGTAGCTGAATCAACTACTAAGAAAGTGGTTGAATACGATATGTATCAACCTTCTGAAATGGCGAATTTCATGAATGCCATGTATGCTTATAACCAACAGTTAAAAGCACAAATTATAGCTGGCGAAACACCAACGCATTTGCCTTTGGATTTAGCTAAATTACACTCGGCAGAAATGACTGATAAAAAAGGCAGAACAGCTGCTTGGAATAGTTTTGTAAATGTATTTATTGAGTCGCAACAAACCATTATAGATACCATCTCTAACGTAGATTTAAAAGAACGTTACAATGCATCAATTAATAATTGTTTAGGTTGCCATAAAACAGAATGTACAGGACCAATTCCAAAGATTAAAAAACTATTGATTCAATAAATTGAAACGAAAAATAATTACCACCTCAGATGGTTCTAAAACCATTCAAATAGAAGATTGGAACGAGCAATACCATTCCATTCATGGTGCCATACAAGAAGCAAACCACGTATTTTTAAAACATGGTTTGCTTTTTTATTCTGAATTTGTTTCAGAATCTAAACCCATTTCCATTTTAGAAATTGGTTTCGGCACAGGTCTCAATGCGTTTTTAACCTTGATTGAAGCCGAAAAATTGAAGTTAAAACTCAATTATACTGGTGTTGAAGCCTATCCTGTTCAGCTTGAAGAAATTAACCAGCTTAATTATGTGGAATTAATTTCTAAACCTCACGAAGCCGTTTTTAATAAATTACACAGTACGTCTTGGGAAACAACACACGATATCACTCCAGATTTTAAATTAGAAAAACAGGAAAAATTCTTCAAAGATATCACAGCTGTCAATGCTTACAACATCATTTATTTTGATGCTTTTGGTGCTCGCGTTCAACCCGATTTATGGACCGAAGATATTTTTAAAATAATGTATAACGCCTTACAAGACAATGGTGTTTTAGTAACGTATTCTGCTAAAGGAAGTGTAAGACGTGCTATGCAAGCTGTTGGTTTTATTGTTGAGCGCTTACCTGGACCTCCTGGAAAACGTGAAATGTTACGAGCCCAAAAAAAGGGCTCGTAACATTCAGCGACATGCAATGAGCTAAATGTTGAGAGCAACGAAACATTCAGTGAGCAAATAGCGAGCTAAATGTTAAAAGCAATGAAACATTCAATGAACGAATAGTAAATTAAATGTTGAGAGCAACAAAAAAGAGTGAATAGCATTCAGCAATATTTGTATAAACATAAATTAACCTTATCGTCACTTCGAGTAAAATTCCCTTTTTAGGAATTTGTATCGAGAAGCTATTCTATTAACAAGGTTCTCGATACAATTTTTTCGTACTTCAAAATCACTCGAACTGACGGAAACGTATGCATTAATATTTCAAACGTTAAATCCTAACTAAAACACTTACAGAACCTTTACACCTTTCGTATCTTTACATAAAAAAGAAAATGACCGTTTTAATAACAGGTGCAACAGGATTAATAGGACAAGAAATTGTAAAAAAATGTCATACAGAAGGCATTAATGTACATTACTTAACGACTTCAAAATCGAAACTTAGTACAGCAGACAATTACAAAGGTTTCTATTGGAATCCCAATAAAAACGAAATAGACCACACTTGTTTTGAAGGTGTTACTGCCATTATTAATATGGTTGGTGCTTCTATTTCTAAACGTTGGACAGAGGATTACAAAAAACAAATCTTAGAAAGCAGAACAAAAACTGCGCAACTGCTTCAAGACACCATAAAAACACATAGTTATAAAATTGACCATGTGGTTTCTGCCAGCGCTATTGGCATTTACCCAACGAGCTTGGTTAATTATTACGAAGAAACAACTATCGAAATTTCAGATTCATTTTTAGGTAAAGTGGTTAAAGAATGGGAAGCTGCAGTGGATGGATTTAAAGCTTTAGGTTGTAAGGTCGCCAAGATAAGAATTGGGTTAGTTTTAGCCAAAGATGGTGGTGCATTACCCGAAATTGTAAAACCCATAAAGTTTGGTGCTGGTGCGGCTTTTGGTAGTGGAAAACAATGGCAAAGCTGGATTCATGTTAAAGACTTAGCGTCACTCTTTGTCTTTGCGGTACAACAAAATTTAGAAGGTATTTATAATGGTGTCGCGCCTAATGCGGTTACTAATAAGGAACTGACTAAACTTGCTGCTAAAGTGTTACATCGTCCGTTGATTTTACCTAATATTCCAAAATTCGCTATGAAATTAGTTTTGGGCGAAATGCACATTCTTTTATTCGAAAGTCAACGTGTCAGTTCTCAAAAAGTAGAAAATGAAGGTTTTAATTTTCAGTATGTGAATTTGAAACCTGCTTTAGAGGATTTGTTGGGATAGATGGTTGACAGTTGACAGTTGACAGTTGACAGAAATTGATAAATAAAAAGAGGCAAATATCACTATTTGCCTCTTTTTTATAATTAGTATTTCATGTTAGTCTTCAATCCAACCCATAATAGCATTGGCTACAAATCTAGGTTCTGGTGGTAAAGCATAAATGTCTTTTTCGTAATTTTTATTGTATGGCGAAATATTCATAATATTTCCATCTACAACCAAAGTACTACTTCCTCCTGGGTCAAAGCCCATTGCTTTATCCATTCCGTATTTTAATAGAATATCTACCATGTCAAAATGCGTAGCACCTACAGATTCTCTAATACGACCGTTTACCATCAACACCATTAATTTACCTTCTTTGGTAATACCAACCGCAATTTTTGGACCTCTCATATCTGTAAAATCCAAACGTGCTGCTTGTGTTTTAATAGAATTGGTGGTTTTCCAACCTTCGTCTTCCATATTTAGAATTTGATGGCCTTCCTCTATTAACATTGGTCCTGCTTCAATGGCATAAGAAATCTCATCCCATTTATAAGGATTTTCTTCTGGTTCTAATAATTGAATTGATAACGGCTTACCTTCTTCAAACATAGTTTCTGAAAATAAAACTTCAGGAATAGATAATGTAATTCCAACAGGAATCACTTTTACATCTTCTTTAGGCTTTGTTTTTATAATTTCTTTTACCGTATTGCCTGCAGTTCTAACAATTACATTTCCGTTGCCTTTGTAGGTTTCTTCAGTAAATGATAAATCGTAAAAACAAGGTTCTGTTTCGCTATGTGTATTGTAATGAGCACTCGTAAATGTTAAGTCTTTTTCGTTTCCTTTAACGGTTAAACCCGCTTTACTATTCACTTTTCTAATATCTACATCGCCATTTTTATAAATGATAAAAGCAGGCTTATTAAAAAGTGGTGGACAAAACACTTTGTTATCCATAATTAGCAAACCTAAAGGCGAACCAATGTAGGTTTCTGGTAGTCCGAGTTTACCAACCAATTCCGGATTTAAAATATAACCACCATTCCAAGCCAATTCAATTTTATTTGGGTTTTTGCTTTTCTTCTTGTACTCTTTTACAAGTGCTGGTACATTTTTTGGTTCTTTATTAGCAATATGTGCCGCGAACTTCCAATGGTGTTTTTTAGTATCTATTTCTGCCAAAACACCACTCCAAGGCAAACCATCTTCATACACGCCTCCTGCATACGATGATTTTACTTTCTCAACGGTTTTAGATAATTTTAAGTCTTCTTTTATTTGAAGTAATAATTTTTCAATTGGTGTACCGTTTTCAATTGCATCTTTAGTGACGATACTCAACAATTCCTTTTCGCTTAAGGTGTCTTTTAAATCTTGATATAAATCACTTTTAAGTACATCATCAAAATCTTTTGCGGTTTGTATTGGTGTAGGATACGCTAAGGTTGTACGCACACCTGCTGGTACAAACTGAATGAAGCCACTACCTTTAGGAATTCCCATGATTTTAGCCGTCATGCCATACAGCACTTTTCCGATATGAAAATGGTCAATTTCAATAATATCAGTCATCATTGCAGCCGATTCTCCATTGGTAATTAAGAAGCCATTCGCCTCTTTAATATCTCGTAAAATCTTGATGGCTTTTGGTCCCATTTGTGGAAAATGCACACCTTCTGACCATTGTTTGGTTTCAATTATACGAACAACACCTGCTTTATACAACAAGCCTAATTCTGGCTCTTTTCCGCTTTCTAAATAGTCTTTAATATCTGCACTAGAGAACCATTTTGTAATTCTAGCTTCGTGAATAAAAATGTAAACTTTTTCTAACTTATCTACATTGGCATCCAGTATTTCTGATGTTAACTCTTGCTGTATGGTTAAATTTAATTGTGCACGAATTGGTTGTAGTACAAAATACTCTAATTCATGCTTAATATAACGACCAGGAAAATACCCTTTAGGCACATTCTTTTTTAAATTCTTGGTTAAAATTTTACGGTCATCAATACCTAAATATTTACTATTGGTTAATTGAAAAAGGGCTAATTCCCAATCGGCAAAAAACTGTGGCGCTAAGGTTAAATCTGGTAAATGTTCTGGTTTAAAAACATCTGTATAAATCATATTTACCAAACCTGTAATTTCTTGAAGCGTAAAGGCCTGATATGCATAAGACTTCTTATTTCTATGACGATAGGCCAAAGCATGGTCGTGACGAATAGAAATTTCGCCATCTACGTATTTAAAAATATCATCAATAGCATTGTAATATTTATGAATCACTTCAAGATTGGTATTTACCAAATCTGGAATATCATTTTCCATGGTTCTCGCATAACGCATCACACGACCTTTTACCAATTGTTCTTCAACTCTAAAGAAACTTGGGTCTATCAATGATTTTAAATAATGCATAAAAGACAAACGACCATAACCAGGTAAATAATGTCTTGTTTTTTTATTGAGAATAGCATTAAGGTCATCGTTTTCAAAATCTACAGACGCTTTGTATTGTTTCAATAAATTAATCACTTGCGGATTATCTTCAATTGAAACCGACACCAATTGATAATACATACGTTTTAAAATATAACGTATGTTTTTCTCTAAGGCTTCTAGGCTGTAACGCTTTTTAATAACGCTTCTATTATGCGTTACATCTACCATTCTGTTCTGTGGATAAAACACGTGGTCGCAAATACGTTCTGCCAATTTCTTTGGTACTTTAGACCCTTTAAATTCTAAAACATTAAGACGAAGCGACTCATCTAAATGTCTACCAATGACCTCATCATATACTTCTCTTGGCTCATATTGTCTACAGAAAATTGGTGTTCCGCAAGCTGCAGCTTCTATAATTGGTAAACCGCGTCCTTCGGTTTGACTTGGTAATAAAATAAGTGAAGCCACATCAAAAAGCTGCTTAATATCTAATGGTTTTTTATGCTTCTTTTTAAAATCGTTTTTATCGAATTCACTAAATAAAAACCCAAGTAATACACGCGATTTAAATTCTTTAGGAAGGTCTTTTAAGAATTTTTTGAAATCCTTTTTTAAGTCGTGATAATAGTTTTGCTGACCATGCGGAATTGGTCCTGAAACAATTAAGGACAACTTTAATTGTGGATTAGTAATGAATTTTTCAGCAAAAGAATCATAAGAAAATAAACGTTTAATGAGTTTAAAATTCAACTCAATAGACTTTCTACTAATGACACGTGTAGGTTGTAAAAAGACGATGTTATTGTTTACAAAATCGAATTTTTTAATGGTTTTATGACCTAATAAAATAGGCTTTAAAGACCTTTTACTTTCGGTATGATGTGCCGCTGTATGTACTGTAATTGTCTCCTTTTTATTGGCAAAAATAGTAGAGACTTGCATAAACGCTTTAATAATATCGCGCTTACTCATGGCATGCAATTTGGTATCTACTGCTGTACCTAATAAGGCTACGTTTGCCGGATTATGACCATTAACATTGATTAAATGGTCTTGCTGAATTCTGTTGATATTCACGTTCATCCAAGAGCGACTTTCCCATGGATAAATGGTTTCTATAATTGAGAAAAATTCGCCAACATGTGCATTGTGAAAAAAGAAATCTCTTGGTCCTTTTTTAAGGCCTTTCTTTTTAATTTCAACGTCTCTATTACCACCTTCCCAATAAAAATCATGATTATTATTAATCACAGGAATGCCTAAATATTCTGAAATTAAAACCGTTGCTAATGCCAAAGACACGTTACCAGGATTAGAACAAACATTAATAAGGTATAACATGGAAATGTTATTTTCCTCAATGTAACTTCCTAATTTTTCTACAAGCACTAACACCTCAGCCCAAAACTTACCAATAAGATTATTGTAGGCTTCACTACCACGTTCCATTTTAATTTTAAAGAAATCCTCGTACAAAGGCCAAGCATCAAAAGCTTCCATTTCTGGAATTACTTTTTTGAAGGCCGTTTTTGGAATTAACTCATCTGCTTCCTCTTTTATTTCGCCTGCAATAAAATGTACCGGAATATTAGGATAGATATTTTTGAAGGTTTTGGCATACTTTTCAGTTTCAACTGTAATACCATCAATGGTAAAATAAAAGGTTAGGAATGCGATACCTCCTTTTTCAATATGCGAATCGAAAGTGGTCACATTGCCTTTAAAAGCAGAAGTTTTTTTCTGCTCTTTAAATTTATCCATAAATAAACCTAAATCAAACCAGGTATTTATTTTTTCATTTTTAAGTTCATTTAATATCGTTGTAATTTTTGTTGTTGTCTTATCAGTCGTCATGTTTTAATTCTTAAAATGTAAATAATTGGCTTAACTTTTCTTCTAATACTTCATACGAAAAGTGTTTTTTACCAATTTCGAAATTATATTCTCCAATCTCAATACAACGTTTTGGGTTGTAAATTATATCAGACATTTGCTGCACACTTTCTGGCGTGAGATTACCATCTGAAATCATTACCGTTTCAAAACCTTTGTTCCCTATATCTTGACTATAAACCGGTTTGTAATCATTTACAAAAATTGGTTTTTTAGCTAAAACAGTTTCTACAAAGGCATTACCAAATCCTTCATACGTACTAAAATAAGTCGCTGCTCTTCCGTGTGCATATACATCAGATAAATCTTTATGGTCTAAAACCTTATGTGCTGCAAATATGACTTGGCTCGATAAATTTAAATCGTGAATTTGGTCTATTAACTCATTATAATAGGTCTTATTTTCATCGTCATTATTATTACCAGTAATAACTAATTTTAGTTTTTTATCGTTTAGTTGGTCTATTAGAGAAATGGCTGTTTCAATCCCTTTTCGTCTTACAATACGCGTCACTTGTAGTAGCGCAATTTCATCTTTTAGAACACCAACATCTCTAAGAAAAAACTCATTTTCTGGTGTTGGCACACCATATACACGATTAAAGTCCATAACATTTGGCACCAACGTGGCATCAATATCAAAACGATTTTTAAAGGTTTCTACACCAAACGTATTAATAACCGCATGCTTAACTCCTGGTAATAATAAAGGGAAATTATCATCTACATATTTATTAATTTCTGGATGTACAGAGACGTAACGTTCGCCGCGCTCCCAATGAAAATCATGGTCGTGTGTTACAATAGGTAAACCTGTAGATTTAACCAGTTTTTTAATGGCAACTCCCATTGATAAATGGCAAGGTAAAGCTGAGGCATTTTCCGAGAGCAACACTTGTATGCGTTTTTCTAAAACCCAAGCTTCCATTGCTTGATGAATTTTATTTGAAGCATCCTCAACGTGACCTAGCAAAGGATAAGGGTCATCGTCTGGCTCAAAAAAGGCCTTACGTTGTCCCCATTCTGCTTCAACGGAAAAGAAAGATAAAGGTGGATACAGGTAATCGTGGTCGTAATCCATTTCCCAGGATTCAAATTCGCCAGACATAATAAAGACTTCATGTCCTAGCTTTTTTAATACATCTATCCATTTTTCGGTTTCGAGCGCTACACCATCTACACCTCCAATTCTTCCTATAATAATTCCTATTCGCATATGTTATCTAAAGTTTTGAGTTCTTTAAATATAGCGAATTGAAAAGTAGATTAAAAGGTTTTGAAGTGCTGTATGTATAGATTTATGACTTCAAAAATTTAAGTGATATTTAATTATGTGTACTATAATTTAGGTCGCTTATCTTAACGAAATGATAATTTAGAAATTCTAGATTACAAGGATTTTGAGCTCTTAAGCGCATTAAAACTTTTTGTTTTAATGCGCTTTATTCTGAAATTACAAAAGCGTCGTTCAGTTCTTTTTCCGTTGGTTTTTCAAACCAAGTTTCCATAAAATCGAAGTTTTCTTCAGTGACTTCAAACTCAAAAGTAGCGCCTTTGTCTTCGTTACGTTTCATAACACGCTCTAAACGTTTGGCTTTAGGCACGTCTAGAAAATGTAGTTTTATCTCGTAGTTATTCATCTCTGCGAATTTTCTAAACTTTTCGCGATGTCCAATTTTAGCCAATCCTAAATCTAAAATAGCGTCTGTCTTAGACCCTTCTAATTGATGAATTAAATCTAACATTACACGTTCGGACCGTTCTATGCGCTCTAAAAACCAATCTAACCCATCCGTTTCCTTTTTGTCTGGCATAAACAATACGTTATTCCACACATCAATAGAAAACACCAAACCGTTAATTCTTCGTTTTAACTCGTTTGCATAAGTGGTTTTACCAGAACCTGTATTACCTACAATTAGATGAATCATTTTGTGTGTGTTTTAGTCTATGATTTCATAATCAATATCTAATTTACGTAAAGCTCTTAAAGCCGAACCAGAATTTTTGTCGCTTACCTCAACATCAACAGCATCGCCTTCTAAAAGGATTTCTGTGAGCTCATTAGATAAAGACGGATTTCCTGTTAAAGAAATTTCAGTAATACAGTTTGCAATTGCTCTTTTATCTGGTCGTTGTGCATCGCAGGATAACAAGTTAAGTTTCATAGACATTGTTTATTACTGCAATATACAAGAGTTGTTGTTCTGTTTTATAATTAATTACAACAACTTGGTTTTTAGTAATTGAAACGATAATTCTTCATCATTTCTTAAGATGGTAATTGCCAAGGTTTCTTTACCGTTATCATAACCATCTCTATAGAAGCTGCAATATTCCTCATCGGTTATATTAGCATAATTGATATGGTTTATACTTAATATTTTATCGCCTTGTTGTAGCACTTTAGAGGCACTAGAGGCTTCTATTACTGCATTAACGGCTACGCCGTTCTCATTATAAAATGTAGAAAAACCATATGAATTATAGGTGTCATTTCCTGCTTTGGTTACTTCTATCATTCGTATTTTTTTCTTATTCCAGTTTAAGATAACTCTGTAATTTTTAAAAAATGCTAATCCTAAATTATTGCCAGCACCACTTTTTACTGTAGTAAATAAATTATTGACTTTATGATTACCAATTTGCAACTCGTTAATCATGGTATGATAAAATGGTTTAGCTTCTGTACGACCAAATCCACCGAATGCTTTTTGACTGCCTTTTACATAATTTGTAATTAAACCTTCTTCTCGTTGCTCAATAAAGTAGTCTCCTCTTAATAGATTAGTACCACCATTTCCAAAGTCCACCTTATTATTTAGCACTTTCTGACCATTAATTTTTAATGTAATAGAAGGTATTCCTGCTGTCCCAATATACATTTTAGAATCTATAGTTTCTGTTGGAATGCCTAATTTACTTTCGTCATTAGCTATTGTAATGGTCTGATTCTGAAAATCGAAATCCCAAACTGCTTTTCGCATTAAGTTAGACCCTAAAAGACCATGTATTTTTGTACAACTTATTTCTGTTATCTTATTGAGGTCTGCAATACCTGTAATTGTGTTTTTAAAATCTACGTTACCTATTGTAACGTTATCAATTGTTGCATATTCGGTTGAATTTTTAGTGTCGTTGACATCTTCTATATCTTCAGCTCCAAGCACTTTTAAATTCAGTGCCTCAGCAAATTCTGTTGTTACAATATTAGAAGATCCAGTATCTAGAATAAAATTATAAGCTTTATCTCTAATTTCTACTTCTAAAACCATCCAACCATTAACATATGTAAAAGGAATGGTTGTTTTAAAATTTTCTTGCACTACGTCGCCTTGTTTTAAGACGTTGTCAATGTTTGAACCTGCACAATTAGATAATGTTACTAAAATAAGGACTGCGTAAAATAATTGATGTAATTTCATAATTAGCGTTTTTTGATTGATTAATGAATGGAATAAACTTTAATTTATCCCTTTATACTACTAGACGCTAATTTTATTGTTATGGTTGCCTGAGGGTTAAAAGATTTTTAATACTCTTGCTCAAAAATGGTATTTCGCTCCGTGTTTTTCTTGTACATGTTCTTTTCTGGAAGCTCAATAGTTCCTTGAGAACTGTAGTTTTTATGGTTTGGGTTGCGCATATAATCTAACTGATGCGCAATCATTTTTTGAAATGGCAACAAGAAATTAGAAGTATCGCAATCTTCTAATCCGCCTTCTTTAAGTAAGTTTAAAACCGTGTAAACCGACTCAATAGTGCTTAAACAAAGTGGTTCTGGTTGTTGTTTAATGATAAATGCTGATGTAATAGTGTTATCAAAACTCACGCGTTTTAAGGCTTGTAAATTCTTACTCAATTTAAGCATTTTGCGCGCACAAGGCCAAGTACCATCTAAGATAAAGATGTGTGGACTTTTTCCTAAACTCGACTTAATCTCAGCACTACTGCCAAGCGATAAGTTGAAACTCGCTTTACCTGGATACAACAAAAAGCAATTGTCTTGCGAGTTTAAAATCTCATTAACGCGCTTATGTGTTGTGAAATCGACGCCAACTATAATCTCTGAATTTTGAAGCTGAAGCTTCGTCATGTGGCCTGTTCCGTTTTTCTCTTTTTTGTACTCCTTTGGATGCATTAAAATAATAAAACGGGTTTGGGTCTCAACAGAATTTATGTGACTACAAATACAAGTGCTTTTAGGACTCATGCAGTTGTAACAGGTTAGTCTTGGTTCTTTTGTTTTTGGTTGCAAATTGAGGGTTTATTTGTTACTACTTAGAACAACTCGTTGGTATATTTTATACAATACTTGAAATTTATTTTAGTATACTGTAATACCAAAACTAATTAACTTTTGAGTTAAAACCTCTTCTATGTTTTGCATTTCATCATCTATCAACTCGATCAACTGAAATTGGTACTTGTTATATATTTCTAATTTTTCTTCTTTTCTCTCTAAATATCGTGGACTACTTTCAATTCCCAAATATTCTATGTAGACACCCTTAGATTGGTTTTTAAATGCTGGAATGTAAAAAACACAATAAACATTTTCTGCAATTGGAAGTTTCCTTTCGTATACATGCACGATGTTAGGCAATGTTATTTTTAAATCTGTATTTTTTTTCTCTTGAAATAAAAGCTGATTTTCCACCTTCTACAATATCAGCAACGTGTTCTCTAATTCCCATTGATTTTAATAAATCTTTTTCGGAGTCAATTTTATTGAAAGTATTTTCTAAAGCCCCATTTATATAATCAAATTTATAGGGGCTGGATGATTCAGTTTCATTTTGCCCTTTTTGATTAGCAACTATTATATTTTCTGAGTCTGAGTTCACAACTATATTTGCATTGTGAGTTACTATAATTATTTGTCTTTCTAGTTTTTTGTTTTTTAAGTAATGAACTAAATCAGACGTTATTGATCTGTTATCTAAATTATCTTCAGGTTGATCAATTAGAATTGGTGATTTAGATTTACTTAAACCAATGATTAGCATTAAAATCACAAAACTAGCTTTCCCAGTTGACATTTCTCCTAATTTATCATTTTTGTAAATTATCTTCCAATAATCATAAAAGTAATCGTCCAATAAAGTCTTAATTGCTTGTTTTTTTGAAATTCTTTGTAATATTAAATATTTGTCATTGAGAATGTCAGAAAAGATCTCTTCTAATTGATCTTTCATTTCTGAAAAATCTGTTTTGTCTGTCGATTTTTTTAAAGAATCTAAAATAGAATAATTATTATAAGATGCTTTGCGACCATCGCTAAATCCTATTATGTTTTTACTGAATTTTTTGAAGTTAAATTGTGAAATACCATTTATTTTTAGACCATCTCTTTCTAATTGTTGAGTTCTATCTTCCAATCCAGATATTATTTCGGTATATTCATTATATGATTTTTCATATAACGAAAAAATAATTCTTTGAGTTGACTCTAAACTTTTTTTCTTCTCAATTATTTTATCATTTAAAGAAGTTATATCTAAAAGTAATTTTTTATCTGTTGATATAGAGTTGTTTAGTACTTCAATTTTCTTTTTGACTTTATCATTTTGTTGAAAAGGTTCAAGCTCTTTATTTAACAATTGTTTTTCTTTAGTTAAGGATGTTAGGTTAGTTTTTAATACATTATCATTCTTAAATTTTCTTTTACTAGATTCATCAGTTTCTATTTCGATATTATTTAATGAATTTGAGATTAATTCACTAAGTTCATTTATAGGAGATAATTCATCTTCATAATGTTCTTGTATTTCTCTGGTTTTTATGTTTTTTAAGAAATCATTTTTACTATTTAAAAGATCTTGGCTTAGTTTATTGATTTGACTTAATGTACTCTGTATATAACTTAAATCTTCTTTAAAATTATTTTGCTTAATATCAAATACATCTAATTTTACTTGAACTTCTTTATATTTTGCTAATTGAGCTTCAGTTAAACCTGATTCCTTATTTAATTTTTCAACTTGTTCAGTATTTGATAAAATATTTTTTTCTAAAACCTCTTTATTGGATTTAATTTTTAATTCTGTTTCTAGTTTTAATATTTCATCCAATAATTCAAAGTACTTATCAATTAAGGATTCTCGTTGTTTGTCCTTTTCTTTAACGTTTTTAATAAATTGATCATACTTCAATTTAGACTCAGAATCTTCATTTATTAAATCTCGAACTAATTTATTTAAAGACTTCCCTTTTTTATTTACTTCAGGTTCAGCTAATTTTACTAGATAATTTTGTGGAATATACTTTATATCTGGAATGATAGAGTTTTCACTCGAGTCTCTAAACATTTTTTGACTAATTCCACTTTTTGTAGTTATTTCAAAATTAAACTCAGAATCAATCGCTTTAAGATCATATTTTTCATTACCAGTTTCGTTTCTTAAAATTGAATCTTCGGGAAGTAGTGTTTTTGCTATTGAGTATAATAATAATATTGATTTTCCAGAAGATTTCCCACCAATTATTACATTAAGATTTGGGTTTAAGTTTATTGTGTTTTTTGTAAAAATATTCTCTGTAGAAAGAAATTTTACATCATTAATAATTACTTTATCTTCTTTGAAATCAGGTTTTTCATTTTGTATTTTAACCCTTTGTTCTGGTTCGTAACATATTTGTCTTAAGCCCTCAAAAGTTAAAGAAGATTTTACCCAAGTAAATTTACTAAATAAAGTACTTTCAGTATGCGAATCACAACCTACAATACAAGCTTTTAACGAACCTCTTTGTTTAATTACTTCAGAAATCTCTTTTTTGTATATTTCTTCATTATAGCCTGGTGTACCTTCAAGTCTTTTACCTAGAAAATATTTTATATCTTTTTTGTTCGTAGAGAAGATTGAATGAGAAAGTCCATAAATTGATTTTCTTAACCCATCTAAAGCACCTCCTTCATTTTCAAATAAATCATAATGTTTTTGAATTGCTGAGGCACCATCGTTATTAGAATTACTAACAACGAACAGGCAATTATCTTTAAAATTAACATTATTATCTACTATCTTTTTTAAAGATTTTAAATCTATAATATAATTATCTACACCTTTCTTATAAAGAATGTTTTTATCGGTTATAGAATCGTCTAAACTTCTGCCATATTCAGTTAATCCGTGACGATTCATTTTATGATTATCTTGGTTTTCTATATGAGCAAAAAAATCATTTTCTAAATGTTTAACATAATCAGGATTGAACAAACAATGTATGTTTATCAATCTTGCTCTGTCAGTAGAAGGGAGCATTCTTAATTCTACGTTTGGAAATAAAAAAATACTTTTAATAAATGTTATTTCATCTTCTGAAAATAGCTTTGACTCATCATCATTTAATTTATTTTCAATATCATTAACATAGCTTACTGCTTCTAGGTATTTTTCAATAGAGAAATAATCTGTAATTCCTATTGCATTTATTTTATTTTCGTAAGCTTTTTTAAAAAATTCATAAAAAAAAGTACTAACGGATACTGATTTAAATTGGTCATTTTTATTTGTTCCCTTAGTATGAACGTGAAAGTTCCATTTATTCCATTCAGAGCCTTTATTTATCATTTTCATCTTTTTATAGCAACATTTTAACAACACTTAATCCCCTGTAAAGCAACCTAAAGTGTTGTTGAAATTTAAATAATTATACTAATACCCTCTCTCTCTCATTTTTTCTGCAAATTTTTCACCTATCGCCATTCCCCATTGTTGCCCAATTTGCATGGATTCTTGGGTAATTAAAGGTGTACTTTTAGCAAATTTTTGTCCCACTGGAGATTCGTAAAATTTTATAAGCTCTTTTAAGTCTGCTTCGGTCATGTATTTCTCATAAACAGGTACTAACATAGCAGTTAAATCGTCTAAAGACGTATCTGAAAATTCGGCTTCTAGCTCTTCCCAAGTCTCAGCATCAACTGCAGAATATTGTTGCTTAAACATTGAAAACATCTGTTTTATTACAGTTTGAAATGTTTGTTCTGTACCAGAAACTTCAAACATTTTACGTAATGTTTTAGCATAATCTGTCTCTACTTGGCCAAAAGCAGATGTACTAAATAAAATTAAAAATGAAAATACGGTTAATACTTTTCTCATGGTGTAAATAATTAATTGGTTAATATTTTGGGTTTAGCATACGTTTACAACCTCGAGTTTTTAGCAATCTTTATTGGGTTACTCTTAGCTTTCTTTATTGTGATTAAAACACTAATTATTAATCTTTAAGAAAAGACATATGCTACTTGTTAAAATTAACAAAAAGTAAGAAGAAACCTATACGTAGATCTACGTATTTTTCAAATTTAAAAGAAGACACCAAAGGCGTTACAAAATAGACTTTGGCAGAATTTTGCGCGTCCAAGTTTTAAGACGTTTGTAGTTATCTACCTCAGCATCTGGATTGTAGTCTAAAGTAGTTTCCCACGAGTTTTCGGGCTTAAACTCTGTTTCCATACCTTTTAAAACACCTTCTGAAATTTGTGGCGAGTTAACAATGACTACACATTCGGTATTTAAATTGGCACTTCTTGGGTCTAAATTAAAAGTACCAATCACAGTGATTTTGTTATCTACAACCATGGATTTAGCATGTAAGCCAAAAATGGGTTTGTGCTCTAGGGTTTCTTGCAGTTCGCCTGTCATAATACTTATGCGTTCTTCGGCATCTGGTTTAAACTCAAAAATGCGTACACCTGTTTTTAATAAGGTTGCTCTGCTGCTTTGGTAACTGCTAAAGGCTTCTAAATTATCGGTTGAGGCTAAGCTGTTGGTGAGGATTCTCACTTTTACACCTCTTGCTGTGGCTTCTGTAAATAAGCGTTGCGCTAAACTGCCTGTGATCAAATATGGTGATTGAATGTCTATGGTCGTTTTTGCGTTTTTTACCAATTCTATTAATGCTGTGGTAGAGCGTCCGCCTCCTCCTAGTCCGTTGGTGCCATCGTTTTTTCCGGGAATATCTGAGATAAATTGCACATCGTCTAACCATACTAATTTTCCGGAAGCGTTAATGTTTTTAAAGGTTTTTGGTAGGTTGGCAATACGTGTTCTTACTTGTGGCCAGAAATTTTCTGGGTTACAGGCATACTCATGCAAGGCATCAAATCTGTTAGGTTCGGTTGTGTTGGTTGGTAAATGGTCTACTACTGTGGTGACGTCTTGGCTTAAATCGCTGTCCCAGAAGTCCTCAAAAGAGGTATTCATAGTTTTTGAAACTTTGCCTAATAAGAGTATGTCTCTGTCTCTAAAATTGTACTCGTGGTCGTAATCAAAATATTCGTCTGCAATATTGCGTCCGCCTGTAATGGCTACTTTACCATCTACAATAAAAGTTTTGTTGTGCATGCGTTGGTTGGCAGACCTAAAATCGGTTGTGAAGGTTTTTAGTTTCCCGAATAGGTTTTTGCCTAAGTTAACACCAGGGTTGTAGATTTTTACAGTAATATTTTCATGAGATGCAAAGCTTAAAATATCTTCGATATCTGCATCTACCATAATATCATCTACAAGAATGCGCACTTTTACACCTCGATCTGCGGCTCTAATAAGATAATCGCAAGCAATAAGACCAACGTTATCTAATGAAAATATAAAATATTGAATGTCTATGGTCTCTTCGGCATACTCACTCAACCATGCTCTGGCTACCATAGAACCGCTTCCGTCTTCTAAAACATAGACACCAGTTTGGGTTTCCATCTTTTCATTGAGTGCTTCGAGTTCTTGAGAAAGTGATGTGGTTTCGTCTCTGTGAATACTAGCGCAAAAATCAGTTTCTGGTGTTGGTTCTGGTTCGTTTTTACATGATGTAATTACAACGAATACTAGTAATAAAAACGCGATGTTTTGTTTTAAGAAATGGTATTGTGACTGTTTTGGTTGGGTTTGCATTGTTGTAAATAATTTTAGTCTATGAAAACAAAAATATGATAAAACGACTGTTCGAGTGATTTTGAGTATAAATTCTTGTTCTCGATACTAATTTTACGCATTGCAATCGAAAAATTCACTCGAACTGACGAATTTGATAAAAACTCTGCAACTATTGGTTTTTCAACTTTTGCTTAAACATTTTTGCTGCAGAGGTGTAACCGCCTTCTGTTCCGTCGACAAAGTGTGAGTGTTTGGTTTTTCGGTCTAACACGTAGCATGACATTACTGATGCATGCGTCACATGAATACCATAAATGAGTTTGTTGTCTTTTTCGAGTTGATTTAAATAGGTTGTAAATTCATCTATTTTAGATTGTTCTGCTGTAAAAACGGTATTAATCATACCATCTAGCATAAAGGTGTGCGATAATTGCCCAATCTGTTCTAAATAGTTTTTGCCGTCAGCAGAAAGGTTGAGATAAAATTTACCAATAAGAGTTGAAAACCATTTTTTAAACAAGTAACCTAAACTTTGCTTGTGTAAGCTAATTTTCATCTCTTCCCAAATTGTGAGAATACTGTAATTTAATTTTAAATTATCTGTTTTAATAATTTGGCGTTCATTAAAATCGCCAAACACCGTATCCATTTTATTAATGACGTCTCTGTAAATTAATCTTTGATCTTTTTCATGGCGAGCATCTAGCAACAAACACACTACTTTTTTCTCAGATTGGTCAGGCTCAATTTGTTTCCAACGACACTCCATGCCTTCTAAATTCAAAAGCATTTTTTCGAAATTAGTCCGCTTCTCTTCAAAATTAGTTTTGATAATGTCTTCTGCCTTCTTTAGACCATCACCTAAAACTACAGGTATTGATAATTGGTTGGTTAATTGGTGCTTTGCCATTTTTAAACCATAGTCTTGACCCATTAAATAACTTACCGAAATATGACCTACTCTAAGCACTAAATTTGTGTGGTTCTTAATATGAATACTGTAATTATCTAGGATTTGAATGATGTTACCTAAAAATAAAGTCGGTATTATAAAGGTTGCACCATCACCTCCAAAAAAGTAGGGAATTTCTACACCTTGCTTTACTTTTCTAATAAAATTTAAAACGGAAATAATAGCGCCTGTGGCTGTTAAATTAACTTTATGATGTTTACCTTGATCCACAGCTTGTGTAGAATTTAAAATATCGACTACAACAACATGCCAAGTATCTGGCACATCTGAAAAAGCAGATTCAGTATCTAGTAACTCTACAAGTGTACCTGCATGTTTTTTTAGATGGTTATAGTATTTTAGGTTTTCTACCATTTAGGGCTCACGCTATTTTGTTTAAATTTGATCATCTTATTTTGCCTCTAAATTATTCCTTTTTCTAATATGATGCGCAATAACCTTCATCTTAAAAAAAATAATCTATCCTATAAAAAAGCACTTACAGAATTGCAAGTGCTTTTATACTCTTAAATTTCTCAATGAATTAGTTTATTGCAGGTAAATGACTGTAGTTTTTACTATAGTTTAGCATTTGTTCTGCAAAAGCATTTGGCTGTGTAATTTTAATTGCGGTGATGTCGCCAGCATCATTTGTTTCTGGCACCAACACTGGGTTTACAAAACCACTATAAGGAGGCGACGGAAATTGTTTGTTTCGTTCTAAAACCTCTGCGTGTATTGCTTGATCTACTTTTACACCATATCCTTCTACTAAAGCTTCAACGGCTGCAAAATCGCCTTCAGACTTAATACGTTGTGTTTCTTTTAATAATTCACCAAAAAGTGCGTGTAGTTTTTCGTAATCATTAATATTGAAATACGTTTTTCCGTCTCTTGTAACCTTTTCAATAACGTTATCTGCTTTTCCTTTTTCGAAAACCCAAGCAGAAACCCATTGTCTATTTCTCATATGCGCCTCTTCTACATCATCACCTAGATTTAAACGAATTAATTGCGTCATTAAACCGTTTCTGATGTAACCATCGTAAGCCGCTTTTCCTACTTTTTTCCAGTCTTCAACTAATCCTAATTCTTGTAATTTAGAATCGTACAAATAATACAAACCAACTAAATCAGCTCTTCCCTCTTCTAGAGTAGATGCATAATTTTTAAGTGTTTCTTTTGTTTCGCCAACACCAGGATTTAATTGTCCTGAGGCATGACCAATAACTTCATGCAACGCTGTGTGTAATTTATCTGCTAATTGTCCGTATGCTTCTTCAAGTTGAAGTTCTTCTTCGTCATTTACAAATTCTTTTAAACGACCAGAACCACCAGCATTATTGTATGCATGGATGATGTTTCCTAAGGATACAGATTTACTTCCAACGGCAGCTCTAATCCAGTTTGCATTTGGTAAATTAACTCCAATTGGCGTACTTGGCGATGCATCACCAGCTTCACCAGCTACGTTAACTACTTTGTAGGTTACACCAACAACATCTTTCTTTTTGTGTTCTGCCATTAGAGGCGAATTGTCTTCAAACCATTGTGCATAATCAGATAACACAGCCATTTTTTTAGACATATCAAAATCGTTAATTTGTACAATAGTTTCATAAGAGCCTCTGTAACCCAATGGGTCATTGTACACTTCAATAAAACTATTAATATAATCTACATTGCCTTCTGTTGCTGCTGTCCATGCGACATTGTAATCATCCCAAGTTTGTAAATCGCCTGTTTTGTAATAGTCAATTAATAAGCCTAAAGCATTGCCTTGAGCTTCATTTTCTGCAACACCTTTTGCTTTCTCTAACCATTTTACAACTTCATCAATTGCAGAACCGTAAAGTCCACCAGATTTATAAACGCGCTCTTTTAAAACACCATTCTCTTTTACCAATTGCGAGTTTAAGCCATAAGATAATGGCTTCTTTGGATCTGGCGATTTTTTAGTTTTGTAGAAATCTTCAACATCCTTGTTTGTAACATTTGGTCCGTAAAAATTAACGGCAGATTCTAATACATTATCAACACCTTTGGCTTGATTTACTTTTTTAGAATCCTTATCATTAAACAATACCTCAAACGCTTCGCCTTCTAACGTTGCACTCGTTGCTGACAATAACTTATTTAAATAATCTTTTGAAAATTCTGGCACTATCTTAGCATTTGAGTAATGATGATGAATACCATTGCTAAACCAAACACGTTTTAAATAGGTTTCAAAATTTGTCCAGTCTGACGTGGATTTATCGCCTTTATATTCTGTATAAGCCGTTTCTAAAGCTTTTCTGATAGCAAGATTATGTCTGTAGTTTTGATCCCACATAATGTCTCTACCTGCCAAACCTGCTTCCGTTAAATAATACACTAACTTTTGCTCTTTAAGGGTTAAATTATCCCAACCTGGAATTTGATAACGTAGAACCTTAATGTCTGCAAATTCTTCAACATTAAAACTGAATTCTTGTTCCACAGTCGCTTCTGCTTCAGCAATTTCAGTTTGAACTTGATCCTTACAACCCACTATTAATAAGGCAAAAAGACCAATTTTTAAAAATGATTTTATATTCATGTTATATTTTTTAGTTGAAACCAAAGATAAGGTTTATATCACATATCATAAAATCACTATCTTTGAGAAACGCAAAATAATCTTAGTAAATGAAAGCTGTTAAATATATACTTTTCTTATTGCTGATCCTCGTTATAGGATTGTCAATTTATATTGCTGTACAACCTAATTCTTTTGAAGTTACACGCAGCAAAATCATTAAAGCACCACCTTCTGTTGTGTACGATAATGTGATTGACTTTAAAAACTGGGAACCATGGAATTCTTGGAAAGAAGAAAACCCAGAACTTATAATGACACTTGACGAAAATACCAAAGGTGTTGGTGGATCGTACACATGGGAAGACGAAGATGGCATCGGTGTTATGAAAACAATAAAAGCAACACCAAACACTTCTATAACACAAGAAATGCAATTTGGAGAGTTTCCTAAATCTGATGTTTCTTGGGATTTTAACCCAACCAAAGATGGTGCTACTGAAGTAACGTGGACTATATCTGGTAAGGATTTACCTTTTGTGTTCAAGATGTTTTCTACGTTTATGGGAGGCATGGAAAAACAAATTGGACCTCATTATGAACGAGGATTAACACTTTTAGATAGTGTTATTCAAAAAGAGATGAAAGTTTATAGCATAAAAACTGAAGGTGTTACACAACATAGTGGTGGTTATTATTTATACAACACCATGTCTTGTAAATTTAGTGATTTTGAAAAAAACATGACTGCAATGCTTCCAAAAGTTGGTGCTTATGCTATGACTCATAATGTAACTATGGCTGGACCTCCTTTTATTTTATATCATAAATGGGATGAAGCAAACGATGCTGTTATTTTTTCTTGTTGCATACCAACAAATTCTAAAGTCGTAACCACTGAAGACGATATTTTAACAGGACAACTAGACTCTTTTAGAGCTGTAAAAACAGTATTAACCGGAAACTATAGCAACCTACGAGAAGCATGGGAAACCACTATGAAATATATTTCGGCTAATGATTTAGTTATGGTTGAAGGTGGCGCAATGCTCGAAACCTATTTAAATGATCCTATGAGTGAGTTAAATCCTGCGAAATGGGTAACTGAGATTTATGTAGAAGTTGAGGATAAGATTGAAGACTGAAGACTGAAGACTGAAAGCAAACAACAATAAAGTAAAAGGATAAATTTGAAACAAATAGTACTCGTTTTTCTTGGTGGAGGGTTTGGAAGTTCCTTACGATATATTATAGGAAAATGGCTTAATAATTCTGAAACTGGTATTCCTTACGGAACGTTTGCAGCCAATATTATAGGAAGTTTACTCATTGGAATAATCTTAGGACTTGCCGCAAAAAACGACACGTTATCACAGAGTCAAACATTACTTCTAGCTACTGGCTTTTGTGGTGGATTTACAACATTTTCAACCTTTGCTTATGAGAATCATATATTTTTGAAATCTGGCGACTTTATGAGTTTCGCTATTTATACTATTGCTAGTTTTATAATTGGATTTTTAGCCGTGTTTTTAGGCATGTATTTGGCTAAGTAGATGTTGGAAATTAATTTTTCTCGCTAAATCGCAAAGCCGCAAAGAAAAAATTTCAAATTAGAACTTTGAAGCTCTGAAACGGAGTAATTCTGAAACTTTGAAACTAAAAAGATTCTACTCTTTCACAAACATCTTCACACCTGCTTCAATTTTTGTATCAATATAATTTTCCCTAGGCACAATTGGACAAGAAAATTTATCATTATAAACACAGTAAGGGTTGTAAGCAGTATTAAAGTCAATGATCATGGTATCGCCATCAGGAATATTTAAATCGATATAGCGTCCACCACCATAGGTAGAGTTTCCATTGGTATTATCTAAAAACGGTAAAAACAGGTAATTCTCAAAACCTTCTTCACGCATTAATTCTTTTCCTTGATAAACATTGAGTTGAAAAGATTTTCCATTAATATTAAAGGTTAACACGCCAAAAACGCGCTCTAAAGACAATCTATCTGTTGTGGTTTTCATTTCAAACCATTCTGTATCTGGTGTTCTTTTTAAAGCAGCTGTTACCACAAAAGTAGAATCAAAATCAAAGAAGTCTAAACCACTAAAAGTTTTTCTGTCCTTTGACTTTAAAGGCGATTTTGAAGCATCCTTAAAGTCTGCATTCATTTTTTTCTGCCAAGCTGTACCTTCCTTAATTGGCTGCTTACTCTGAGTGCAACTCATTGATAATGTTACAAAAAGGAGTATTAAAATAGTCTTCATTTCTAAAATTTTGAAATTCAAAAATACGATTTACAAAAATTTATTGTAGCTTTGAACTCAGTAAATAAAGAAAAATAATGTTTCAAGTCATTAGATATACAAAGCAAACCAAATCGAATTCTTCGAGAATCCTTCGGATGCATTATCTATTGTAGCTATACACATATACTAATTAACAATATTTAAAAGTCCGACGTTATCGTCGGACTTTTTATTTTTATACCAACCAATAACATGAAAACATTATATAACAACTACATCAATAATTTTAAAGGGCTTTCTAAAGAAATCTGGTGGCTCGCACTCATCACGCTAATAAATAGAGCTGGTACAATGGTTATTCCATTTCTATCTAAGTATCTAAAAGAAAATTTAGAATTTTCAATTCCAGATGCTGGGACTATTTTAATGTGCTTTGGTATAGGTTCATTTATAGGCTCTTGGTTAGGTGGAAAATTAACCGATATGATAGGTTTTTATAAAGTTATGTTTTACAGTTTACTTTTAACTGGATTTGGTTTTATTGCCTTACAATACATAACATCGTTCTTAGGCTTGTGTATTTGTATACTGATTCTTATGAGTATTGCGGACACCTTTAGACCAGCTTTATTTGTATCGCTTAAAACATATAGTAAACCCGAAAACCAAACAAGATCGCTTACCCTATTGCGGTTGGCTATTAATTTAGGCATGGCATTTGGTCCAATAATTGCCGGATTTATCATTGGTTTAGATGGTTACAATCTTTTATTTTGGATAGATGGAATCACTTGTATTTTGGCAATAATACTGTTTAGATTTATTATAAAAGAAACGAAACGAAAATTTACGCAGGAAGAAAAATTAATACATAAACAAAATAGAAATGCGGTTTATAAAGATAAGTCATTCCTCATCTTTTTTGGGATTAGTTTTTTAATTGCATTATCATTTTTTCAATTAATAACTTCAATTCCAATTTATCATTTTGATGCTTATGGCTTAACCGAATTACAAACAGGATTTATTATGTTTATCAATGGTGCAATAATTGTAACGCTAGAAATGCCACTAATTGCGTATTTAGAGTCTAAAAATATGTCACATACTAAACTCATATTAATAAGTGCAGTTTTATTTGCCATTAGTTACTTTGTACTCTTATTTGATGCTTGGGTTGGCATTTTAGTCATAAATATAATATTATTAACTTTTGCTGAAATGATAGGGTTTCCCTACACTAATGCTTTTGCTTTGAGTAGAGCAAAAAAGGGTAATGAAGGGAGTTATATGGCTTTATATACTATGTCTTTTGCCTTAGCCTCAATAGTTGGACCAAAAATAGGCATGGATATCATATATAATCTTGGCTACCAAATTAATTGGATAATAACAGGTTTGTATAGTGTTATAGCTGTACTACTTTCTATTTGGCTGCAAAAACGAATAAAAAATAATCTTTAATGAATTTAAATCAAATAACAATTTCATCAACAGACACTAGAAGGTCTGTCAGATTTTATAAAAAACTGGGATTAAATCTAATTGTAGACGCCTTACCAAGATACGCGCGTTTTGAATGTCCTGAAGGCGATACAACATTTTCCCTTCATCAGACGGAAGATTTAATTATTAATAAAGGGATAACACTCTACTTTGAAGTTGAAAATCTTTCTAAAACGGTTTCTGAACTCAAAGAAAAAGGTATTACTTTTAATTCTGAAATTGCTGATCAATCTTGGTTGTGGACTGATATACATTTAAATGATCCTGATGGACATGAGATAATTATCTATCATGCTGGAAGCAACAGAAAAAATCCACCTTGGCGAATCAATTAAAATTGAAAAATGAATACTGAACTTAAAGACGTTATAATTATAGGTGCTGGACCCATTGGAATTGCGTGCGCACTAGAATGTAAAAAACGTGGTTGGAAATACACTGTAATTGAAAAAGGAGCTTTAACCAATTCCTTATTTAATTACCCTTTAAATATGACATTTTTTTCCACCTCAGATAAATTAGAAATTGATGATATTCCGTTTATTAGCAATAACCCGAAGCCTACCAGAAGTGAAGCTTTAGAATATTACAGACGTGTTACAACCTCAAATCAATTACATATAAACTTATTTGAGGCAGTGCAATCTTTTGAAAAAACAGCTGATGGATTTACGGTAATTTCAGATAAAAACAGTTATAAAACCAAAAAAGTAATTATTGCGACTGGGTTTTATGACATTCCTAACTTGCTAAATGTACCTGGTGAGAATTTACCAAAAGTGTTACATTATTATAAAGAAGCGCATCCTTATACCTTACAAAATGTTGCTATAGTAGGTGCTAGTAATTCATCTGTAGATGCCGCTTTAGAAATTTTTAGAAAAGGTGGCCATGTAACAATGATCATTAGAAATGTTGCTGTTGGCGAACGTGTAAAATATTGGGTAAGACCAGATATTATTAATAGAATTGAAGAAGGAAGTATAAAAGCCTATTTTAATTCTGACATTACGGAAATTAAAGCCAATGAAATAACTGTAAATACGCCGAATGGCATAATAACACTTCCTAATGATTTTGTAATTGCCTTAACAGGCTACAGACCAAATTTTCAATTCTTAGCCAAAGCCGGAATTGAATTATCTAGAGACGGAAAACAAATTCCTATTTATAATGAAAACACCATGGAATCTAATGTTGAAGGTATGTATTTAGCAGGTGTAATTTGTGGTGGACTAGAAACACATAAATGGTTTATTGAAAACTCAAGAATTCATGCTAAAATAATAGCCGCTCATATTGAACATAGTATTGGCTAACTATTTTAGTGGTTTTATTTCGCTGTGCTTTACCACATGAGACAATACAATTTGTGTTTTTGTTTCGCCGAAGCTAATTAATTGATCTATGAAACTTTCTAAATGCTTTTGATTTTTTAAAACAACTTCCATCACAATATTTTCGTTACCTGTAATTCGGTAACAATTAACTACTTCGTCATAGGTTTTAACTTTTTCTAAAAAAGGTTTTAGCATACCCATAAATGCTCTTAATGTAATCAGTGCTTTTAGCTGATAACCGACTTCAAAGGGCGAAATAAATGTTGTATAGCCTTGTATAATTTCGGCATCTTCCATCTTTTTTATTCGCTCGGAAACTGCAGGTGATGTGATACCAACGCGTCGTCCAATTTCTGCATTAGACATCCTAGCATTCTGTTGAAGACACTTTAAAATCTTCCAATTCAATTTATCCATAATTACTAAAGTAAAAGGTCTAAAATTAAAATATTATTAAAGTAAATATAGCTTATTTCTTTAAAATTTAAAGTCAACTTTGATTTTTAGTCCTTAATTTCGTCAGTATTGCTATTGAAAACATGAATTACAACCTACCATCGAATTTTTCAGAACTACCTGTATATCAAAAGGCAATGGATATTATTGTGCTCTCCCGAAGCATTTCAACGTATTTAAATCAAGATTTGTCTTATTTGAATCCAGATGGGTCTGAGGATGAACACATTTATTTCACAGGAGATATCGTTCAACAATCTACAAATCTTGCACCTCGTATAATTAGTGCAGAACAAGAACGTTGCACAGATAAAAAAAACAAGCATTTAGAGAGTTTAGATATCTTAACGACACGTTTGTATAGTAACTGTAGAAGACTTGAAAAATCTAATAGTAATGGTAGAGAATACTTACCAATTCTTCGTGGTGAATTAAGGAAATTTAGAAAACTGAAGCATCATTGGATGATGACGCTATAATATTTATTTCTGCTTTACCAATTGAGCATTACTCATAAATGAATTCTGATAATTCTTTATTTTAGAATTTAACTCATCTGCAATAATAACAAACTGACATTTAGTAAGACTTTCAGATAATCTTAATATGTGATTGTAACCGTTATTTCGAGCTAAAAAATCAGCGTCCTCAATAGCAAATAGTTGAACCTCACCTAAATGAATTCCATTTAAAAAATACAGTTTACTTAATCTAGAAGGTGTTGCAATAACAATATCTTGTCCGTAATAGACTTCTGTTTTCTGTTTTTCAATATCATACTCATCATAAAGCGCATAGACTCTTAAATCTGTTGGATATGTATATTTCTCAAATTCTTCTTTTAAGTTTAAGGCATCTTGCTTATCGTTTACCACAATAATTGCTCTTGGCGAATCTTCAAAAGCAGCAGCTTTTAATTTATGAATCGTTGCTATAATCAATGCTGTAGTTTTCCCCTTACCTTTAGGCGCAATTACATACGCATCTGAGCCACCTTTTAAAACAGGTAATACTTTTTTCTGAAATGGATTTGAAGTTTCAAAACCTGCGTTTTCTAAAGATTCTTTTAAGAAAGGGTGTAGTTTTTTGAAAGACATGGTGTTGATTATAAAATAGCTCGATTAATAATTTAAGCTTTAAGCATCAAAGATACTATTAATGACATACTTTACAGTCTGCTTTGTCTTGTATTTCTCCAACCAAATGTCCTTGGTCATTCATTTTAAAGCCACAACAATCCATAAATCCTTGCGCTATCTGTTTTCTAGCACGTTGTATTTGTGATTTTACCGTTGGTAACGATAGTTTTAATTGGTCAGCAACCTCTTGTTGTTTTAAGCCTTTTATGTCACTTAAAAATAAAGGATCTCTATATTTTTTAGGCAAACTTTTTATAATGCCTCTTAAGCAATCTTGCTCAGAATGTTCTTTTGGTTCTGGATCTGCTTCTAGTTCTAATTCTTCAACGAGAAACGTATGTTTACTTGTTCTAAAATAATCTAAGATTGTATAACGTGCAATGGAGAATAGCCAAGGTTTAAGCTTAGTCTCGTCTTTTAACGTATGAAGTTTGGTATGCACTTTAATAAAAGTGTCTTGCAGAATATCTTCTGTAATTGATACATTCTTTACCTTACTTAAAATAAAGTATTTTACATCGTCTGCATAAATTGCCCAAACCTCTTTTGTAGTCATATTCTAAAGTAAATAAAATTAGTTCGGACACAAAATATCGTATCCGAACTAACAGTAATTTAACAGTTACAATTGGTACATGTACAGTTATCACATGTGCAATTGTTGCAATTTCCTTTTGAGCAACCATCGCAGTTGCAATTACATTCTATATTTTTCATGATATATGATTTTAATGTTCATATAATAGACGAGAATGTTTCAGAAAAGATGCAAAACAATAGGATTATTTTTTTCAATGTGAATTATTCCACAACAATAGTGGCTTCATGCGAAATAGGAAAATTACAAGAATTAGCTATAAAACAAAGTGCATTGGCTTTAGCATGAAGACGTAATGCTAAATCTTTTTGGTCAGAATCTTTGATAGTTACCACTGGTTTTAATCGCACACATTTAAAACTTCCACTTCCATTTGCTACCACTTCTAAATCACCTTCTGCGCTATCAGTGTAGCTTAAAACTTCAATATTATGTTGTGCACACACATATAAATAAGACATCATATGGCATGAAACTAAAGCCGACAATAATAAATCTTCTGGATTGTATAACGCGTCATCGCCTCTAAAGGGTTTTGCTGCAGACACTTGTAATGCCGACGTTTTATTGGCAATTAAAACCTCATGATTTCGGCTAAAGGTTCTTGGATTACTCGTACTTCCGCCTTCATTAATAGTCCAATTGACTTGCGCTTTAAACGTGTGTTTTATTGACATAACTTTTTATTGAAAGTAAAAAAAGCGTTTCTAAAAATGAAACGCTTTTGGTTATAATTATATTTAAAGTTCTTCAAAAGATACTTCGATTGCGCTCAGTATAAGTGATTCGCATCATTTTTAGAAAAAAGAAAACTGAGTTCTCTACTTACATATTACGACGATACTGACCACCTACTTCAAACAACGCTGAGGTTATTTCTCCTAAACTACATACTTTACAAACATCCATTAAGGCTTCAAAAATATTTTCGTTATTAACGGCTTTGTTTTGTAAGTCTTTAAGCATCGCTTTAGTATCATTTGCTTTATGTAAATTCTCTAAAGTTTTAATCTGAAATTGCTTTTCTTCTTCTGTTGCTCTAATGACTTCCGCAGGAATTACTGTGGGAGAACCTTTAGAACTTAAAAATGTATTTACACCTACAATTGGGAACTTCCCGTTGTGCTTTAAGGTTTCATAATACAAACTCTCTTCTTGTATTTTACTACGTTGGTACATCGTTTCCATAGCTCCTAAAACACCACCACGTTCTGTAATTCTGTCAAATTCTTGTAATACGGCTTCTTCAACTAAATCGGTTAATTCTTCAATAATAAAAGAACCTTGAATTGGATTTTCGTTTTTATTTAATCCTAACTCTTTATTGATAATTAATTGAATTGCCATAGCACGTCTTACCGATTCTTCTGTTGGCGTTGTAATAGCTTCATCGTACGCATTAGTGTGTAATGAGTTACAATTATCGTAAATAGCGTATAAAGCTTGAAGCGTTGTACGTATATCGTTAAAGTCAATTTCTTGAGCGTGTAAACTACGTCCAGACGTCTGAATATGATATTTCAACATTTGCGCTCTTGCATTTGCACCATACTTATTCTTCATGGCTTTGGCCCAAATTTTACGTGCTACACGACCAATTACTGCGTATTCTGGATCGATTCCGTTTGAGAAAAAGAACGATAAGTTTGGTCCAAATTTATTGATGTCCATACCACGACTTAAATAATATTCCACGTAAGTGAAACCATTAGATAACGTCAATGCTAACTGTGTAATTGGGTTAGCGCCTGCTTCTGCAATATGATATCCAGAGATAGACACCGAATAAAAATTACGTACATTATTCTCGATAAAATATTCTTGTACATCTCCCATTAATCGAAGTGCGAATTCGGTAGAGAAAATACAAGTATTTTGTGCTTGATCTTCTTTTAAAATATCTGCTTGAACCGTTCCTCTTACTTGCGCAATGGTATTCTTTTTAATCTCTGCATACACATCTGCTGGTAATACTTGATCTCCTGTAACACCCAATAACATTAGACCTAAACCATTGTTTCCTTCTGGTAAATCACCATTATAAGTAGGACGTTCTTTATCCTTATAAAGTTTTGCAATTTTTGCTTCGACGTCGTCTTCAAGACCATTCTCTTTAATGTAAAATTCACATTGTTGATCTATGGCAGCATTCATAAAGAAACCTAACAACATTGGTGCTGGTCCATTAATGGTCATACTTACCGATGTCATAACGTTTGCTAAATCGAAACCAGAATATAGTTTTTTAGCATCGTCTAAACAGCAAATACTAACTCCTGCATTACCTATTTTTCCGTAGATATCTGGACGTAAATCTGGATCGTTACCATAAAGTGTTACACTATCAAAAGCGGTGGATAAACGTTTTGCTGGTAAACCTGCACTCACATAGTGAAAACGTCTGTTGGTACGTTCTGGCCCACCTTCTCCTGCAAACATACGTGCTGGATCTTCTCCTGTTCGTTTAAAAGGATATAATCCTGAAGTATATGGGAATTCTCCTGGTACGTTTTCTTGTAATGTCCAACGCAATAAATCGCCCCAAGCTTGGTATTTTGGTAAAGCTACTCTTGGAATTTGTAAGTGAGAAAGCGACTCAGAATGTGTTTCAATTTTAATCTCTTTATCTCTTACTTTAAAGCTATAGATTGGATTTTTATATTTATTTACTTTTTCGTCCCAACCAGTAATAACTTCCCAGTTGTAAGGATCTAAGTTTAATTTTACACGGTCGAATTCAGCTATAAGGAGTTTTATAAAGGTCCTATTGTCATCCTGAACTTGTTTCAGGATCTCGTCTTGATCTAGTCCTTGCTTGCCAATAAGAGATATCTCGACTGTACTCGATGTGACATCCATTACGGAACAAATAGTTTTGTAAATTCCGTACAATTTCTGTGCAACTTCAACTTGTGTGTTAGCTGTTTTATCATAAGCACGGTTATTTTCAGCAATTTCAGATAAATAACGTGTTCTACTTGGAGGAATTACAAAAATCTTTTCACTCATTTCATCCGAAATATGGAAAGTAGATTTTAAGTCAGAATCTGCTTTTTCAACCAACTTATCCATGATGGCTTTGTAAAGCGTATTCATTCCTGGATCGTTAAATTGTGATGCAATTGTACCGTAAACAGGCAATTCTTCTTGAGGTGTATCCCAAAGATTGTTATTACGCATGTATTGTTTTTTTACATCGCGTAAGGCATCTAAAGAACCACGTTTATCAAATTTATTAATGGCAACTAGATCTGCAAAATCTAGCATATCGATTTTTTCTAATTGTGTTGCAGCACCAAATTCTGGTGTCATAACATAAAGTGAAACATCAGAATGCTCAATAATTTCAGTATCAGACTGTCCAATTCCTGACGTTTCTAGGATAATTAAATCATATTCTGCAGCTTTTAAAACCTCAACCGCTTCATTAACATATTTAGATAATGCTAAGTTAGATTGACGTGTTGCCAAACTACGCATATAAACTCTTGGAGAATTAATAGCATTCATACGAATACGATCACCTAAAAGTGCACCTCCAGTTTTACGTTTAGAAGGATCTACAGATACTAAACCAATTGTTTTTTCTGGAAAATCTATTAAAAAACGACGAACTAATTCATCTACTAAACTAGATTTTCCTGCGCCTCCAGTTCCTGTAATTCCTAAAACTGGAGTTCTAGAATCTTTATTTTTAATATGAATTTTATCTAAAGTGTCTTTTGCAACTTCTGGAAAGTTTTCGGCAGAAGAAATCACTCTAGCAATTGCTTTTGGGTTTTTAGTTGGAAGTATTTCTAATTCGTCATTTAAAGTATCTCCAATCGCAAAGTCGGATTGTTCTACCAAATCGTTAATCATGCCCTGTAAACCCATCGCACGACCATCATCTGGAGAGTAAATTCTAGCGATTCCGTAATCCATCAATTCTTTAATTTCAGAAGGTAGAATCACACCTCCTCCACCTCCAAAAATTTTAATATGTTCTGCACCTCTTTCCTTTAAAAGATCGTACATATATTTAAAATACTCGTTATGACCACCTTGATAAGAGGTTAAACAAATAGCATTAGCATCTTCTTGAATAGCTGTATTTACAACCTCATCTACACTTCTATCATGCCCTAAATGGATGACTTCAACACCTGTAGATTGAATAATACGACGCATTATATTTATAGATGCATCGTGTCCATCAAATAAAGAAGCAGCAGTAACTATTCTTACTTTATATTTTGGCTTATATGGTATAGCTTGTATCATTCTTAAAAAATAATCTGTTTTAGGCTTGCAATTTACGGATTATTCAAAAAATTACAGCAATAATCAACAAATATCTAAAACTTAAAGAAAGTCTGTATCGCTTACATTTTTAATTACTTTTATCAGCTCATTCAAGTTTAATTTTATGCAGAAAATAACCTTACTTATTAATTGCGAAGATCAGTCTAATATTATCGCTTCGGTGACCAATTTTATGGCTTCAAACGATGGTAATATTGTTTACATAGATCAGCATGTAGATAGAGAGCAAAACATCTTTTTTATGCGATTAGAATGTGAGTTTTTATCTGATTCATTTTCTATTGAAGCTTTTAAAGAATTATTTAGAAGCACTTTAGTTGATAAATTTAAGCTAAAATGGCGTATTTATGCTGCGGAGAAGAAACCAAAAATGGCTTTATTTGTATCAAAATACGACCATTGTTTATATGATATTCTTGGCCGTTATAACTCTGGAGAATTATTCCTTGAAATTCCTTTTATATTAAGTAATCATATGGATTTAAAACCTATTGCAGATAGTTTTAATATTCCATTTTATCATGTTCCTGTTACAAAAAGCACAAAACAAGAAGCCGAACAACAGCAATTAAAACTTTTAGAAGCCAATAATATTGACTTCATAGTTTTAGCGCGTTATATGCAAATTGTCTCTGAAACTTTAATTGATAAATATCCTAATAAAATCATTAATATTCATCATTCTTTCTTACCTGCTTTTGTTGGCGCAAAACCATATCATTCTGCTTACAAGCGTGGTGTAAAAATTATTGGAGCAACGAGTCATTATATTACAGAAGAGCTAGACGCAGGACCTATAATTGAACAAGATGTTGCACATGTTTCTCACACACATTCTATTAAAGATTTAATTGCCAAAGGACGCGACTTAGAAAAAATAGTATTGTCTAATGCTATTAAACTTCATGCGAATAGAAAAGTGATGGTTTTTAATAATAAGACGGTTATTTTCTCTTAAATATTTTCCTAAAAACTGAATTAGTTTCAGCAACAAATCTTAATAATATAAATAATTCGTATTTTTTATGTTAAAAATTTGAATTATTTCATATATTGCCACACCCTTTATTGATTATTCACAATCAAATCTTCCAAAAAGCAATACTTTATTCATTAGCAGGTATCCTAACTAAAAGTTAATGTGACCATTCTTATATTATTGTATCTAATAATATGCAAGGAAATATTTTTCTTGTTGAACAAAATGTTATCTATTAACTAATTTAATTATTTTATCCATGAAACAAAAGCTATTATTATTGGTGTGTTTTATAGCCGGAATTGGCTTCTCACAAGCACAAGGTTTACCAACCAATCCAGAACCAGGAAAATGTTACGTAAAATGTATCACTAAAGATTCTTTTAAAGAAGTAGAAGAAACAATACAAACGTATCCTGCTTACACAACTTTGAAAGTTGTACCTGCAACATACAAAACTGTAGAAGAAAGCGTATTAGTAAAAGAAGCTTCTAAAAAGTTTGTTTACGTACCTGCGACTTACGAAACAGTAGAAGTACCTTACGTTAAACAAGAAAGCCGTACAGACTTAAAAGTTGTACCAGCTTCTTTTGGTAACGATTCTAGAACATTTGAAGTTTACCCTCAAACTTCAGGATGGGAATACAAAATATTAGAAGATTGTCCTTCTGTAAATAAAGATGATTGTGTTGCTGCTTGTTTCGTTGAGTATCCTGCACAATCTAGAGATGTTGGATTTACAACATTATCTTCAGACGCTAGTACAAACTCTGTACCTGTAGCTGAACAAACGACATCTTACAAAAAACGTGTTATCAAAACACCTGCAAGAATGGATGAAATTGATATTCCTGCTGAGTACACTACTATTAAGAAAAGAGTTATTGACACGCCAGCTTCTACTACTACGAATACAATTGCTGCACAGTACCAAACTGTAACGAGAACAGTATTAGACAAAAAAGGTGGAATTACTACTTGGGAAGAAGTTGAATGTGAATTATTAGATCCTAATGTATTACCAGTTTATTACGAATTAGGTAGTGCAAGATTAACAGGAGCTTCTAAAAAGACAATTGATAGTACTTTATTACCAATCTTAACTGATTCTAACGTAAGTATTGAAATTATGTCTCATACAGATTCTAGAGGTAACGATGATTTTAACCAATCTTTATCTCAACAAAGAGCTAATTCTGTAGTAAACTATTTAGTATCTAAAGGTATCTCTAGAAGCAGATTAACTGCAAGAGGATTTGGAGAAACTAAATTAAGAAACAGATGTTCTAATGGCGTTGACTGTTCTGAGTCTCAACACCAAAACAACAGACGTACAGAATTTAGAGTTATCAGTAACTAAGAATTACGTATTACAACCGCATAAAAAAGCTCCTTATTTAAGGAGCTTTTTTTTGTATATGATAAACAGGATATGATACTATTTTCTTTTCTGCAGTGATACCGAAGTTATCTTCTAAATCAGACTGCATCAACTGAAAGAACTTATAATGAAAGTCCCAATCATGTAGAGAAAGGCTTACCAAATTATCTTCTGGTACAATTATTGGCATATCTAAAACGTAAGCCAATTGATAAGCCACATCTCTTAAGGATACATTATCTGCTTTTATTTGAGCATCACCAACCAAATATTTGGCATTATTACTTCCCCAATCTATTTGTTTGGTATCCCAAAACTTTGAGGCATCTGCTACAAAACTAATCCCTTCACCTTCATTGTATTTTCTAACAACACCGAGATTCATTTCATTAACAAGTTTAACAGCCAAATTTTCATTTGTATTCAAAGGTTTTTTAAAATAAACCTCGTAATTAGTATTAAGACTCTCATCTAAGATAATCTGATTTTTATAAATTTTTGCGAGATAACCCACGATTTGCTTTAATGATCCTGTTAATTTTAAATAATCTTTAGCATCTACTACTGCTAATTCATCTACCTTATGATCTAGTGCTTTTATCTCTAACGCTTCACTTGGCACATATTCTGAAACAATATCCTCTTCAATAACTTCTACACTAAAAAAAGAGTTTAATGATGATTTAGAAGACTGCTGTCTTAAAAAACGAGAAACAACTTCCTTCTTCAAATCTGGTGCGCCACCTCGCCATAATACTTTTCCTTGGCTATTAAAAAGTACGCCATCTGGCAATACAGCAACTTCATAATTTTTGAACGTTTCTTTATTATAATCAATAGCTATTGCCAAGTCAGCAGGCTTCTTTTTTAAAAAACGTTCTACAACTAAAGGGTTCTCTGAAGTTAATGAAACAATATATAAATCGTCTGGAAACTGCTTTTGTAATACGCCTAAATGCTCCTTTGCTGTTATACAAGGTCCACACCAAGTCGCCCAAAAATCGACAAAATATAACTTATTATTTTCTGCAGATGCAATCTTAGATTCCTGTAAAAATTCTGAAACTTTAATCTGGCTTTGAACATCATTGCCAAAACCGATAAAAATTAACAATACAATAAGGATTCTGTTTCTAATTAATTCCATTAAATATGATAGTTTTGTTAACTGTAATCAAATATGATGCTAAAGTAATAATTTGAAAAATTAAATAGGCTTTTAAAAATATTACTATTAACAATTATTGGTTAATAATTAAACCTAAAAGGCTCTACTTTAGTATATATTTGCAAAAAATAAAAAAACATTATCATGAAACGATTATTAGCAGCATTCCTTTGTTTTACATTATTTTTTAACTCTTGTGACGAATTACAAGAAGTTGTAAACCAAATACCACAATCTGGAGGCGTACTTAGTAGTACTGATATTGCATCTGGATTAAAAGAAGCATTAGATCTAGGAATAGACAAACAAGTTACCAAATTAACGCAAGAAGATGGATTCTTTAAAAACGAATTAGTAAAAATAGTATTACCTGATGATTTACAAAAAGTAGATTCTGCTTTACGTAAAATTGGATTAAGCAGTCTTGCTGACGAAGGTTTAAAAGTTCTTAACAGAGCTGCAGAGGATGCAGTAAAAGAAGCAACTCCTATTTTTGTAACGGCAGTTAGCGAAATGACTTTCGATGATGCAAAAAACATCTTGTTAGGTGAAGACAATGCAGCTACATCTTACTTAACAACTAAAACAGAAACTGCGCTTTACGACAAATTTAAGCCAGTTATTGAGAATTCATTTAGTAAAGTAGGTGCAGATCAAATTTGGACAAATCTTATTACAAAATACAACAATATCCCATTAACAAACAACGTAAATCCTGATCTTACAGATTACGTAACTAACGAAGCACTTAAAGGTGTATATACTATGATTGCTGTTGAAGAGAAAGAAATTAGAACCAAGGCTTCTTCTCGTACTACAGATTTATTACAAAAAGTATTTGCATTACAAGATTAATTACATTTAATCGTTAGCTAATATTAGGTTAACATACATCTCATATAAATCAAATATTTTTGCTGTGCAAAAGATTGAGTTAGTAGTTGGTCTTTAGTTAGATTAAGATTGTTAGTTTAAAGTCGGTATTTAGAGAAGTATCGACTTTTTTGCACCTACACATTTAGTGTTTTGAAATACTCATAGGCCTTTAACAAGCGACTTCCATACCAAGAAAACATTTCGCCATCTACAATTTTGACTTTTTTAGTTGGGAATTTCTGAATAAACTCTAAAACATGTTCTTCCTTAAAAGGAAAAGGTTCACTGGATAAAAATATAATATCGGCTTCGGCTAAGTTAGAATTATCTAACTCAATTTCAGGATAGCGTTTTTGATTTTTAAAGGCATTTGTAAAACCCGCTTCACTCAGCATTATATTTATAAAATTATCTGAAGCCGCAACCATCCAAGGCTTTTTCCAGATAAAGTAAGCCACTTTTATTTCTTCGTTATTTTTTTGATGAAGCTGAAATTCCACTCGTTCCGCTTGAATAGTAGTAGTTAATTCTGACGCCTTAGTTTCTACACCACAGATTTCGCCATACATTCTAATTAACTCAAAACAATCTTCTAGATTAAAAATATCACTGATATGAATTGGCGCAACCCCTTCCAATTCTTCAATTATTTCCTTTGTGTTTTCTTCTTTATTACAGAGAATAAGATCTGGGTTTAAATCTTTTATTTTTTTAAGATTAATTTGTTTGGTGCCACCAACTACGGCTTTAGAAATTCTAAGATGTTTAGGATGAATACAAAATTTAGTAACACCAACGATTGAAGCTTCTAAACCCAAATCTACAAGCAATTCCGTTTGAGAAGGCACTAACGAAATGATTCGTTTTGGCGTCCCATTAAGTTTAATATCTCTTTTTAGTTGGTCTGTGTAATTCATAAAAGTATATCAAAATTAGTAACAGAGACTAACAATCCTGGCGATTTAAAACAACGAAACTAAAACCTAATATAATAATTGGACTTTAACTATTTGTATTTAACTCAATAGCCATTTGCAATTGTAAATCTTCCGCTTTTTTAGCGGCAGCTTCCGCAAAATCCATTTTGTTTGAAGCATAAATAATTCCTCTTGAAGAATTAATTAACAAACCAACTGAATTATTCATTCCATACTTGCAAACCTCTTGCAGGTTTCCACCTTGTGCACCAACACCAGGAACAAGTAAAAAATTATCTGGAATAATATTTCTTATATCTCCTAAAAATTCAGCTTTAGTTGCACCAACAACGTACATTAAATTTTCAGAGTTTTTCCAAGATTTGGAAGTCTCTAAAACCTGCTTATACAATTCAACACCATCCACAGTCTTTGTTTGAAAATCAAATGCTCCTTGATTAGATGTTAAGGCTAAAAGTATGGTATGCTTATCTTCAAAAGCTAAGAAAGGTTCTACCGAATCTTTTCCCATATAAGGTGCAACCGTTACACTATCAAACCCTAAATCTTCAAAAAATGCTTTCGCATACATGGTGCTTGTATTACCAATATCGCCTCGTTTAGCATCTGCAATGGTGTAAATTTCGGGATGATTTTCGTTTAGATAGTTGATTGTTTTTTCTAAAGCTTGCCAACCTTTAATTCCGTATGCTTCGTAAAATGCGGTATTTGGTTTATATGCAACACACAAATGATGCGTTGCATCTATAATTGCTTTATTAAAAGCAAAAATGGGATCATCCTCTTTTAATAAGTGCTTCGGAATTTTATCTAAATCAATATCTAAACCTATGCAGAGAAAGGATTTCTTTTTGTTAATTTGGGTTGTGAGTTGAGTTGTTGTCATTTAAAAATTAATTAAAACTGTACCTAATATATGTGCTTCATTTACAAATCCTCTATACCTTGAATCATAAGAATTATCTCTATTATCTCCTGAAAAAAAGTACTTCCCCTCTGGTATTACAATGGGTCCAAAATTATTAAAATTCCAATTAGAATGATTAAGAAAAATGGCTTTAGATAAACTTTCAATACCCATGTAATAGTGTCTTTCTAATTTTACAGGAAGTGTTTTTACAAACGAATCATCTAAAAAAACTTTAATTGTATCTGCTCTATAGTGCGAATTTAGTTCAGGATTTATAACATTATTTTTTATATATGTATCATAATCTTGAGGTAACATCTTATACAAGAATCTTAAATCTAGGTCTTCATCAATATTTTTTCCATTAACAAAATAATTCCCATTCTTACATTCTAATGTATCCGCTGGTATCGCAATTAATCTTTTCACTATTGTCCAACCGTCTAAACTATCTGAATATTTAAAATATGCAAAGTCTAATCGTTTTGGCTTTACTAAACTAGAACCTAAGATTGTAGTTCCAACTTTTAAATTTGGTTCGCTTGAAGTTGAACTTATACTATACGTCCTAATGACTCCAGACCATCTAAACAACATCACGAAGACTATAAATGCTGCAATGAGAAATATGATTTTTTTCTTGTCCATAAAAAAAGCCTCAAAAAGAGGCTTGTGTTTATATTACATCATCACTAGCTTTCAACAACTCTGTGTTTTCAGCTAACATTAATTCGTCTATAATTTTCTGAATATCACCATTGATAATATTAGATAAATCGTAAAGCGTTAAACCAATTCTATGATCTGTTACTCGTCCTTGTGGATAATTGTACGTTCTAATCTTTGCAGATCTATCACCAGAGCTTACCATACTTTTTCGTTTTTCAGAATCTGCTGCTTGTTGCTTGGCTAATTCTAAATCATATAAACGCGAACGTAATACCTTTAATGCTTTTTCTAAGTTTTTATGTGAAGATTTTTGATCTTGACAACTAACAATCATTCCGGTTGGCTCGTGATGCAGCTTTATTGCAGAATAGGTTGTATTTACGGATTGACCACCAGGACCTGTAGACGTTGTACGCTCAATACGTACTTCTGTCATGTCTAATTCATAATCAAACTCCTCAGCTTCTGGCAGTACCATAACGGTTGCAGCACTTGTATGAACACGACCTTGGGTTTCGGTTTGTGGTACACGCTGTACACGGTGAACACCAGCTTCAAATTTTAATGTTCCGTATACGTCTTCACCAGAAACTTCAAAAATTATTTCTTTAAATCCACCAGATGTTCCGTCACTCTGACTTACTACATCCACTCTCCAGCCCTTATCGCTACAGTATTTAGAATACATTCTATATAAATCACCTGCAAAAATACTGGCTTCATCTCCACCTGTTCCTGCACGTACTTCAACTACAACATTTTTAGCATCATCTGGATCCTTAGGAATAAGCATAAAACGAATTTCTTCTTCTAGCTTATCTATAGTTTCTTTAGCCTCCTCTAATTGCATTTTAGCCATATCTACCATTTCGGCATCAGAACCATCTGCAATAATTTCTTCGGCCTCAGTAACATTGTCTGTAGCCTCTTTATAAATTTCGCCTTTATCTACAATTAATTTAAGATCCTTATATTCTTTCATCAGCTTTGTATAGCGTTGCTGATCTGATATAATATCTGGTTGAATAATAAGGTCATTTACCTCATCAAAACGTTGTTTTATTATTTGTAATTTCTCTAACATGGCTCTTCAAAAATTGGAATTCAAAAATACAATTTTTTTAAGATAAAAGGTGACTAACTAAAACTAGTTAAGCACATTTTACTTTTATAATAAAGAACAGAGTTTTAGTTGTGATATATGGCTAAAAATGAAAGCTTCAGTTTTCACTGAATAACCAAAATCTTTTAAACTAGAGGTGTTAAAAAAACATCTCTCAGTCGCTCGAGAAATAAAACGGATAAAAGAAGCGTTAAATATGTAATATGTATCGGTTCCTAGCTATACTATCTTTTTATAAACCGTTTGTGGTTTGGTCTTTTGTGATTACTGTGGTTGTCTCATTTTTTAATGCACAGATAGCACCAGCAATAGCAACCAAATTGTTTCTTACGGTTTTTGCGTGGTATTATGTGAGCGAAACTCCTAATAAACGCAAATTGACGTTTTATAAAAACATAGGAATTTCGCCATTTAAGCTTTTTTCAATTATGTTTTTAGTAGATTGTTTACTAACGGTTATTTACTTAACCATTTTTAGAGAGTTTACTTAAACACTTATATTTCTAGAACCCAATATTAATCGCACTAAAGGAGCGAATTTATATGAATTAAATGATTTTTGAATTAGACAATGTAGAACTTTACTTTAAGAACAAACGCATTTTAAACGGTATTTACCTAAAGGCTGAAACAGGAAAAGTAACAGCTATTTTAGGAAGCAATGGCTGTGGAAAAAGTAGTTTGCTCAACATTGCTTTTGGTAACCTGAAACCAAAATATAAACTTATTAGAATTGACAACAAACCTATACTAAAACCATTATACGCTACAGGAATCGCTAAATATTTACCTCAATACAACTTTATTCCAAGTAGTTTTAAGTTATCATTCATTTTTAAATTATATAAAATGGAATGGCAGTTGTTTTCAGAAAACTTTGAATCGCTTGCTAGCTATGAAAATTCAAAATTTAAAAATCTGTCTGGAGGCGAAAGACGAATAATTGAAACCTACATTATTCTTAAGGCTAAGTGCGACATTGTTTTTTTAGATGAACCTTTCTCCCATATAGCACCTTTATATATTGAAACTGTGAAAAAGTTAATTACTGAAGAAAAGAAAAACAAAATAATTATTATAACGGATCACATGTATCAGCACATTATAGATACTTCGGATACCATTTATCTTCTAAAGAATGGAGCGACTAAAAAAATTAATGCGTTAACGGAACTAGAAGACTATAAATATTTAAGTGAAGGTAGCCTTTAACAACCAAAAATTACGAGTTTGAATTAGACTTCAAAAAGTTATCTAAATCGACAACTACACCAACACCCAAAATTTGTTTCCATTGTAATTTTGGCCCAACAATGACATTTTCTTCATTTGTCATTTCATTGGTTTCAACTTCAACTTTAATATCATTATCATATCTCAAATGTGAGCCTAACGACGCTTTTACAAATTTATTAACCTTCATGTCTAAATTAAGTTCCCATTCTAAATCTATATTACCAAAACTATTAATGTAATCCGTGTACAGTCTTAAAAGACTAGTCACTTTAATGTTTTCAAAAACTTCTTGCTGATATTGATTAGTTAATAAAATTCCTAATTCTTGCTTAATCTTTTCACCATCCTTAACAATGTTTCCCTCTAGGTCATAAATTGCAGGATCAACACCAAAAGCACCTTTATTAGCCAAATCATCATCTAAGACAAAAGTGGTTTTTAAAGTAAAAGGCGACCCATAAAAAGACATACGTTCTATAAATCTTCCGTATTCCATACCTACTCCAAAAAACATGTAACCTGGCGCTAAAAACTTAGATATTGGATTATCTCTATCAGGATAATTAAAACCATTGGCTAACTGCGTATTTATACTAAACTTTGAAGAATAGAACCAATTACTTTTTGGATCTTTCTCTAAACCTATATTAGAAATGACTTCTATGGCATCGTCAGTTTTGCGTAATTCTCGTCCTTCTTGCTTATTTAATCCGTAATTAATATTAAAGTTAGAGTTCCAAAACCATTTTTCTTGTTTGTATTTTGCTGAAGCTTTCCCTGTTAAAATTCCGGATATTGAATTGGTACCACCAGAATTCCAATTAGTAAAAGAAACTTGATTTAAGTTAAAACCAACTTCTTTTTGTGTTCGCCAACCTAATATTATCTGATCATTTTTTTTCTTTTGAAAGAACAAAGAATTTGGTTGTGCACACAACACGCTTGTACATAAAATAAAAGCACTAAATATAAACCACGAATAGTTTTTCATGTCTGAAAAAAAAATTAAACTTAATATGTAAACGTACCGTATTCACTGGTAATCGTTAACTTCTTTTTCTCTAAAGCTTCTACTCTACCAATAATTTTGGCATCAACATTGAATGTCTTAGAAATCTCTATAATAGCATCTGCTACTTCTGGTTTTACATACAATTCCATGCGATGACCACAATTAAATACTTGATACATTTCTTTCCAATCTGTTTTAGATTGTTCTTGAATCAGTTTAAATAACGGTGGAACAGTAAACATATTATCTTTTACAATATGTAGATCATCAACAAAATGAAGAATTTTGGTTTGTGCTCCTCCACTACAATGCACCATTCCGTGAATGTCGTTACTATTATATTTATCTAAAATTGCTTTTATAATTGGCGCGTAAGTTCTGGTTGGTGATAGTACTAACTTACCTGCATCTATTGGTGTATTCTCTACACTATCAGTTAGTTTTGTTTGGCCAGAATACACTAAATCTTCTGGTACAGCAGCATCAAAACTTTCAGGATATTTATTAGCTAAATATTTAGAAAACACATCGTGTCTAGCAGATGTTAAACCATTACTACCCATGCCACCATTATATTCCTTTTCATAAGAGGATTGACCGAATGATTCTAAACCAACGATAACATCTCCTTCCGTAATATTAGCGTTATCTATAACATCGCTTCGTTTTATACGAGCAGTTACAGTAGAATCTACAATTATGGTTCTAACTAAATCACCAACATCCGCAGTTTCTCCACCTGTAGAATGAATTGTGACTCCGAAGGACTTTAGATCTTCAATTAATTCTTCTGTTCCATTAATAATTGCAGAAATAACGTCTCCTGGAATTAAATTTTTGTTTCTTCCTATGGTAGAAGACAACATAATATTATCCGTTGCCCCAACACATAGTAGATCATCAATATTCATTATCAATGCATCCTGAGCAATACCTTTCCATACAGAAATATCTCCAGTTTCTTTCCAATACATGTAGGCTAAGGATGATTTTGTACCAGCACCATCTGCATGCATTATTAAACAATAATCATTATCGTTTGTTAAATAATCTGGTACTATTTTACAAAAGGCTTTAGGAAATAAACCTTTATCAATATTTTTAATTGCATTGTGAACATCTTCTTTTGAAGCTGAAACACCTCTTTGCGCATATCTTTTACTAACCGAATTACTCATGGACATTTGTGTTGGTGGTACAAAAGTAAGAATTGCGTTTAATTATATGGAACGATTAGGTTGGAATTAATTACTGTTTTTAATTTTCTTTGATACATTTCCTTTTTCTTTTTACCACCAAAATAAACATGAAGCCCTAATCCCACTCTTATAAACGAATCATCAGTATCTCCACTTATTAATCCATCGAGTTCATCTGTGAATGTATAATTGTATTCTCCAAAAAGCTTAAGGCCCAATTTTGTGGTTATAATATACTCTAGCCCAAAACCAGCCTGAGCTTTATTTGTAGCAGTTTCAAAATAATTTGCAGCATTATAGCCACCACCAACATAAAGAAAAGGAGAGAATTTTGTAAAAGGACTTAATAGAAATTCCGCATTGAGATCAAAAGACATAAATCCTTCGTTATAAGTATCATTTATAGCAACGTTATACTTATTAAAAGTTAAACCCAAACTTAAATGACTAGTTATATGCTTTTTATAACCCACTCTAAAATACGATTCATAATCAAAGTCAGGATAATCTATATCTAAGATTGAAGAACCAATGGCTAAATCTATTGAGTTTGTTCCTCTACTGTTGTAAAAAGCATATCTGTGCTTGTTTATTCTATCTGCTTTTAGTGTAGACTCCTGAGCACTGACAGAATTTAAACAAACTAGTGGTATTGCAATGCAATTTATCAAAGCATTGAATTTTAAAGTCATAAACCTTATATTAGAAATAAGCTTATGTCATTATAGATAGTGAGGCGGCTCGCAATATAGAAAATAATTCAGCACATAAAAGCACCAACTTAATTATTCTGTAAAACAAAGAAAGGATAAAACCGATATTCGATTTTATCCTCTATGTTAGTGGTAATAAATACCTTAGGTTTATCTTAAAATTAAGATTCCGCTTGAAGCGAAGATTGAATGTTAACAACATCTTCAGTTGTCACTTGATTTAAATCCTCAGATTTATCTTGTGAAAGAACTAATGTTGCTCCAATAAGTATCGCTACACTAAGTAGTAACTTTTTCATTTTATAAATTATTGATTAATAGCGAGACAAAAATACGACATAATCAGGCTTATAAAATGACTCCACTGAATAATTTAACAACTTTAAGCCACCTTTTCGATAACTAGTTTAATGTCATCGACAAACGACACATAATAAATAATTCATATACGTAGATATACTTATGCTAGCATAACAAAACAATGAAAAACAAGGTTTTAAGTACTTATTTGGTAAACAATAATTCTCGATATTTCGTTAAAGGCCACAATTCATCATCTATCATAATTTCTAATTTATCACAATGATATCTGATATCTTCATACAGTGGTTTTATTTTATGACAATAACCATCTGCTTTTTTATCTAAATCTTCTAACTTGTTAATAATTTTACGCCCATCAATCATTTTTGTTACTAATGAATTAATAGCCTCTATATGTTTTGAAATTTGCTCAATTAATAACAACTGCTCTTTTGCATAATCTTTATAATGATCGCCATAAATACTTTTTAGGCCCATAACATTTTTAATTAAAATATTTTGGTACTTTACTGCAGTTGGCACAACATGATTTCTTGCTAAATCTCCACTAACTCTACTTTCTATTTGAACATGAAGAATATACTCTTCGATTTCTATTTCATAGCGTGCTTCTGATTCTACTTTATTTAATACACCTAAATTCTCAAACAACTCAATTGTAGATTTTGCTTTTTTAATTTTTAATGCTTCAGGTGTTGTCTTATTATTACTTAGACCACGCTTCTTTGCTTCTTTTTCCCATGCTTCACTATATCCATTCCCTTCAAACAATATAGCTTTTGAGGTTTTAATATACTCTCTAAGGACGTTGAATATAGCATCATCCTTCTTCATGTCTTTATCATCTATAAGCTTATCAACTTCGACTTTAAAATCTATAAGTTGCTTTGCTACAATTGAATTTAAAACTGTCATAGGATTAGCACAATTTGCTGTTGACCCTACGGCCCTAAATTCAAATTTGTTTCCAGTAAATGCAAAAGGAGACGTTCTATTTCTATCTGTATTATCTCTTAAAATTTCAGGAATTTTACCAACAACATTCAATTTTAAATCTGTTTTCTCTTTAGGTGATAGTTTACCTTTTGTTACGGATTCTAACTCATTTAACACCTTAGTTAATTGGTCACCAATAAAAACGGATATGATTGCAGGTGGAGCCTCATTAGCACCTAAACGATGATCATTACTTGCAGATGCAATGGCTGCTCTCAATAATTCTTCGTGCGTTTGTACAGCTATAATTGTGTTGATAAAAAATGTTAAAAACTGTAGATTACTCATAGGAGTTTTCCCTGGCGACAATAAATTAACACCTGTATTTGTACTTAAACTCCAGTTATTATGTTTACCAGATCCATTGACACCTACAAACGGTTTTTCGTGCATTAATACTGTAAAATCGTGACGCTTTGCTATCTTTTGCATAATATCCATTAATAAGGAATTATGATCTACAGCCAAATTAGCTTCCTCGTAAATAGGTGCTAATTCAAATTGGTTTGGTGCAACCTCATTATGTCTCGTTTTTACAGGAATACCTAATAACATACATTGATGCTCTAAATCCCTCATATAAGACATTGCTCTAGTTGGTATAGATCCAAAATAATGGTCATCTAACTGTTGCCCTTTTGCTGGTGAATGTCCAAAAAGCGTTCTTCCAGTGAGTAAAATATCTGGTCTTGATGTTGCCAGTGCTCTATCTATTAAAAAATACTCTTGCTCCCAACCCAAAGAAGCGGTTACCTTTTTTACATTTTTATCAAAATATTTACAGATGGCAACTGATGCTTTATCTACAGCATGCAGCGCTCTTAAAAGCGGTGTTTTATAATCTAAAGCTTCGCCAGTATAAGAAACAAATACTGTTGGGATACATAATGTACCATCGTATATAAATGCAGGTGATGTAGGATCCCAAGCTGTATATCCTCTCGCTTCAAAAGTATTTCTTATGCCACCATTAGGAAAACTAGATGCATCAGGTTCTTGTTGCACTAATTGACCACCATCGAATTTTTCTATAGCTAAACCATTACCTATAGTTTCAAAAAAAGCATCATGTTTTTCTGCTGTTGCACCAGTTAGTGGTTGAAACCAATGTGTGTAATGCGTCACACCTTTAGAAATTGCCCATTCCTTCATTCCTGTGGCAATATGATCTGCGATTTTACGATCAATTTTAGATCCTTTTTCTACGGCTTCGGTTACACTATTTAGGCCTTCACTGGTTAAATATTGGCGCATAGCAACCTCATTAAACACATTAGATCCGAAGATTTCGGACTGTCTTTTAGTTTCTTTAATCTTTAAAGGTTTACGTTTTAATGATGCTTTTACAGCATGAAATCTTAGCGTTGACATATTGATAAAATTAGGGGGCAAAAATACTAAATAATTAAATTTATTTCAGCGACCCATATAAAAATATGGCTTGTTAACAATAATTGATAACATTTCATTGAAAAGCCCCTGAATTTTTTGAGTACAGAAAAAAAATAACAATATTTGTAACTATATATTATATAAACAAAATTTCATTATGGCAAAAATTAAATTAGAATACATTTGGCTTGATGGTTACTTCCCAACTCAAAATATGAGAAGTAAAACCAAAGTAGAAGAACATGAAGACTTTAAAGGAACTGTTGAAGAATTAGGGATGTGGTCTTTTGATGGATCATCAACTAAACAAGCTTCAGGAGGTTCTTCTGACTGTTTACTAAAACCAGTTGCAATTTACCCAGATCCTGCAAGGATTAACGGTTATTTAGTAATGACTGAGGTTTTAAATGCAGATGGCACACCACATGTTTCTAATGGTAGAGCTACTATTGATGATGATGATAATGATTTTTGGTTTGGGTTTGAGCAAGAGTATTTTATTATGGATACTAAAACTCAATTACCTTTAGGGTTCCCAATTGGTGGATATCCTGCACCTCAAGGAATGTATTACTGTTCTGTTGGCGGAAAAAACACACACGGAAGATTATTAGTTGAAAAACATGCAGATTTATGTATCGATGCTGGTTTAAACTTTGAAGGTATTAACCAAGAAGTAGCATCAGGACAATGGGAATTCCAATTATTTGCTAAAGGTGCAAAGAAAGCTGGAGACGAAATCTGGATCGCAAGATATTTACTTGACCGTTTAACTGAGCAGTATGGTTATTATATTGATTATCATCCAAAACCGTTAGGTAAAGATATGGATTGGAATGGTTCTGGTATGCATGCTAATTTCTCTAACGAAGTTTTAAGAACTTGTGGTTCTGAAGAAACTTATGGAAAAATATGTGAAGCGTTCCGTCCAGTAGTAAAAGAACACATTGCTGTTTACGGTGAGTTTAACGACCAACGTTTAACAGGTGATCATGAAACAGCTTCAATTAATGACTTTTCTTGGGGAGTTTCTGATAGAGGTGCTTCAATCCGTATTCCAATTATTGCAGTTGAAAAAGGCTGGAAAGGTTGGTTAGAAGATAGAAGACCAGCTTCTAATGGTGATCCATACAAAATTGCAGGAAGAATTATTAAGACTGTAAAAAGCGCTAATATTTCTTAATTAGCACTAATAATTATATACTTAGGCTTGTAGTTTCTACAAGCCTTTTTTATTTCCCTTATTTTAAAGATATATATATGAAGATTAAATAAGCCCCAAATAACAGCATTCCTTTTAGTCTTCCTATTTCAAAACGCTTAGGAATCATTATCAATGGAATTAAAATGGCAGCAAAAGCGATCATCCACCATATATTAGTTGATAAAATCTGAGGTGTTGCGGGATTTACAACAATTGGCTTAATAATAGCAGTAAGCCCTAAAACCGATGCAATATTAAAGATATTAGACCCAATTAAGTTTCCTAATGACAGCGCTTTCTCTTTCTTTAATGCAGCAATAACAGAAGCCGCTAATTCTGGTACGCTAGTACCAATTGCAATTACTGTTACAGAAATAGCGTAATCACTAACACCTACATCTTCTGCTAACTGTTTTGCTCCTCTTACTAGCCATTCTGAACCAAAATACAAGCCAGCCGCTCCTATTAGCAGCCACATTGTAATTTTAAAGTTAGAAACCGTTGAAAGCGCATCATCTACGTCCTCCATATTGGCTTTTGTCTTTTTTCTTGAGCTTCTAATTAATACTACTAGAAATACGATTAATGCAATAAAAATAATTGCACCTTCTGTAGCAGTTAAAATATTATCATTCCATAAAAAATAGTATAATGCAAAAGAAGACAACATCATCATTGGCCAATTTAATTTATAAAACTCTCTGTCTACTGCCAAAGGCGCAATGATGGCTGTGATTCCTAAAACTAAACCAATATTTGCAATGTTAGATCCTATGACGTTGCCTAGCGAAATATCTGAAACGCCATCTAAAGCCGCTTGTAAACTCACTAATAATTCTGGTGCTGAAGTTGCAAAAGAAACCACAGTCATACCTATTACCAATTTGGATAATTTAAGTTTAAAACTCAATCCTACGGACGCTCTAACTAAAAAATCTCCACCAACAACCAATAGTGCTAAACCAGCAATAACATAAAATACACTCATTCTCTATTCTACTTTTTAATACCTTAATTTATTAAAGCTGCGAAGATACTATTTACTTTTTACAGATATCCAAAACTAGATTTTTCGTTAAATAACTATTAAAGTAGTTTTATAACTATAAAAATAGTTATATATTTGATTTAAAGTTAATCTATATAAATTAATCATGCAGAAGCTTACAAACAAAGAGGAAGAAATAATGCACATTTTATGGAGGCTTGAAAAAGCATTCGTAAAAGATGTTTTATCAGAAATTAACGATGACAAACCTCACTATAATACACTCTCCACAATAATTAGAAATTTAGAGGAGAAAGGTTACGTAAGCTATAATGCCTATGGTAAAACCCATCAATATTTTCCAATTGTCTCCAAAGAAGACTACAAAACAAAATTTATGAATACGGCTATTGAAAACTACTTCAATAATTCCTACAAAAATGTAGTTTCTTTTTTCGCCAAAGAAGAAAAAATAAGTGTTGATGAGCTTAAAGAAATTATTAGTTTAATTGAAAACAAAAAATAATATGGAATATTTATTAAAAGCTTCTGCCGTAATCGCCATATTTTACTTTTGTTTTTTCTTTCTTTTAAAGAAAGAAACATTTTTCCAACATAATAGATCTTTTCTTTTATTAGGATTAATAATAGCACTGATTTTCCCATTAATTGTGATACCAAATTATATAGTAATTGAATCTATACCAATTACAGAAACAACATTTACACCAAATTCATTAGTCAATACTAATGAAACCTACACAACAACGGAACAATCTTTTAATTGGCTAAACCTATTTTCAATTCTATATTATATTGGATTGTCTATTTTTTTTAGCCAATTTTTATTTCAGTTTGGATCTTTAATTGTATTGTTATTAAAAAACCCTAAACAGAAAGATCAACAATTTACGTATGTTATTATAAATAGTAAGGTTACTCCATTTTCATTTTTTAAATGGATCGTTTATAATCCAAAAAACTATAGCGCTGATGAGTTAGAGATAATACTAACTCATGAAAAAACACACGCAAAGCAGCTCCATTCCATCGATATATTATTCACACAACTCGCTTGCGTTGTTTTCTGGTTTAACCCTTTAATTTGGCTTTACCGAAAAGAGATTCAACAAAACTTAGAGTACATTGCAGATTTAACTACTCTTAAAAACTCTACTGACAAAAAAGAATACCAACATTTATTATTAAAAACAAGTGTTGCAAATCACAACATGTCAATTACAAACAACTTTTTTAACTCATCAATCAAAAAACGAATTCTTATGTTAAACAAATCAAGATCAAAAAAGAAGAATCAATTAAAGTATTTATTAATGATACCACTTTTAGGGGCAATGTTATTAAGTATGAATACTAAAAATATCTATGTAGACAACGTAACTTCTGTTAGTGTAAAAGACTCCACTATAGAGTTTGTAGTCACAAAAACCACAACAGATAAAGAATTAAAAAGCATGTCTAATTCTATAGAACAAAAAGGTGGCACTTTAGTTTTTAGTCAAATAAAACGTAACACTAATAATGAATTAATCGATATCTTTTTAGAACTAAACAATCATAAATATGGTGGAGGTAATTCTAAAAATACAATAGATGCTTTCATTATCTATAAAGAATTCTCTGGTTATGGTGGCGGTTATGTTGGAAGAATAAATGGTGCCACTATTCACTTTGATGAAGATCATAAAATATATGATAACACAATTTTAGATCAACTAACCAAACGAGCACATCAAGCAATTCTAAAAGCTGGAATTTACAATGAAAATGAATTGAAAAATTCTAATTTACATAACACTAAAAATAAGATTCAGAATAATACAAAAAAAGAGAAGTCAGGATCTCAAGTTATTTCAGAATCTATAAAAGTGAAATTCACTAAAGACATGAATAGTGAAAGTTTAGATAAAATGGCTAAGTTTTTAAAATTGCATAACGTTACAATGTTTATCAATAAAATAAAACGAAATAACGATAACGAGATCGCAAATATCGCTATTGAATTTATTACAGAATACGGATCAACAATCTACAAGGAAAAGGACCAAAATGGTATTGATCCTTTCTATTTTGAAATGAATGACGATGGTAATTTTAAGGTAAGCACATTTCAAAATCATGACGAAAACACAACTGGCAATAGACTACAAACTTCAATGGGCAAAGCAAAGTCTAAAGACACTATAACTATTACCATAGATACATTGCGAGTAAATCGTAGTTTAGAGAAGCCATCTCAAATTTATTATGAAGACGTAAACTCTAATACAACACAAATAACAAAAGAAGAAAATAAGAATTTACAAACGGAACAAAATAAAATTGACAATATTAGGCTCTCTAATAGCCAAAATCCTAAACCGCTTATTATTGTTGACGGCAAAGAAGTACACTCAGATTCACTAAAAAAACTAAACCCTGACGACATTGAGGGCATCATTGTTTTAAAGGATGAAAAAGCTATAAAAACTTACGGAGAAAAAGGCAAAAATGGCGTTATCGTTATTAGTTTAAAGGATAACAATTCCTGGTCTTCAGATAGTGAAAGAAAACATATTACCTATACTGATAATGAAAACGATGCAAATAATGGTACTTTGTTTTATATTTCAAAAAATTCAACCGATGATAGTTTAGAAAGTTATAAAATGGAACTCTCAAAGAAAGGCATCATTGTAAAGTATTCAAAAATAAGACGCAATAAATTAAACGAAATTACTAGTTTAAAAATCAGTATTTCAAACAATAATGGTTCAAAATCTAGTGGTAACTGGAAATCTAATAGCGGAATTCCTAATATAGAATTTGGCATATCTGAAGAGACATTGATAGCAAGATCCATAGAATAATCCAGATAGTTTTTCTAAAAAAGCCAAGCTAGAATAATTTAGCTTGGCTTTTTAACTTTCATAAGGATTATACCCCTTTATTTAAGTATTATTTTTTTAATTACCGAACGGTTATTATTTAGTAGTTTCATCATATATAAACCACTAGATAGATCTAAGTCAATATAGTCTTCTACTGCTGTAAATTGTTTTAAGAGTTTACCTTCTACCGAAAAGACTTCAACATCTGCCTTATTGGTTAATCCTGAAAGATAGATTCTTCCTGTTGAAGGATTTGGATAAATTGAAACCTCTAAAGTCTCATTGGTTTCAACATTTAAAGATTGCATCCAAGTATCTCCAACATTATCTCCCCAAATATATTCTACCATTAACGGCTGATCTATAAATGGATTTCTATTCTTCTGCCAACTATATACGATGTTATTTCTATTCATTTCAAAATCATCTGGCGGATCATTTCTATGCCAATCTAAAAGCGTAGCTAAATCGCCAAGTTGCCCTGTTGTACTCGGAAAACCATTTTCTACAGACAAACCAATATATCTAATTTCCATATATAACACGCTACGTGCTACATCGCCTTTAAAACTACCCAAAGTACCAGTTGGTCCATTATACTCACCATAATGCTGATTATTTCTTGTACTATTTTCTGCAGCATCTGCCGCTCTTAGTGCATGCGCATCAGAATTGCCATGACGCAAAGAATCTACTTTGGTTGTCCAATATATATCGATCCCATCTGCAACTTCATCTTCCTCTATATCAAAAAACCCTCCTAAGGATCTTGGGAAGGTATGTTCTCTATTCCATTTGTCTGTATTATCAGATCCCGTTTGTACATCTAACTTAGCTCTTCCTTGTTCAGTATAAAGTAGCCAAACTTGGTTACTATTCGCTGGATTTTGATCTGCTTCATTTAATATAGCTAATACATCTGCATAAGTTTGTGCTCTTACTATTGATGGATCTGCAATGATATCTTGCAATGCTTGTCTTAAAGCTAGATCAGCCAAACCATCTGTGCTATCGTAGTAGCCATCTGGTTGCGTACTTTCTACAATTCCTGTTGTAGGATTTAATGGTGTTCCAAATGGAGCTATTGTAAAATCATTATCTACAATCCTAACCTCAACATAGTTATTATAAGCTATAATTGGCTCTACCAAATCCACAAACTTAATTTGCACAACCTCGTCACCTTCATCTAAAGAATCATCTACTAAAGTAATTGATGTGGTTACTGAATTCTGGCCACTTGGTATGATTAAGTTTGTATTACCTGTAAAGTCTGATGTATTAAAACCATAATTATCTAAATTAATATTGAAGTTTAAATCTGAATCTGGAGCCGTTTCTATTGTAAATGTGATATCAAACATGTCATCTTCACCATACTGTGCCTGTGCAACAGAAATAGTTATTGGATTTACAGCTGTGCCAGAACCATCATTTTCTCTACGAGGAGTTGGTGTAGCAGCAGCAAATGTAACATTGTCCATAGCATCAACATATCTTTGTATTGATTTTGGATTAGCATTTGTTCCGTTATCGTTATGTTGCTCAGTTTGTCCTAATAAAGTCATTAGGCCTGTATCATCAGCATCATTTGTATCATAAACGAGAGCATCGATTAAATTCGTTTGATTTGCTAAAGTACCTTCTGGAAAATCCTCTACTGTAGCTTGGTATATTCCAACAGCATCTGCACCATTCTGTATTATATTTTGTGAAATAATTAATTGAGGAAATGGAGCTACACCTTCACTACCAACCACTAGTAATCCGTTAATATCAGTTGAGTAGCCATTAAGATCAATAACCATATAACTTTTATCTCCTCCACTACTAGAACCATTAAAAAAAACAAGAATATAACCGTCTGTTGAGAAATTAGGCGTTTCAGATTTTAATTCAATAAATTCCGCGGTATCTGTACTCGGTGAATCTGCATCTAATTCATTTATCAATAAAACTTGAGACCAACTAATTCCGGATATTAGTAAGAATACAATCAATGTAATTTTTTTCATGCTATATTTTTTTATACAAAGATAACCGAATAATATAGGTATATGTTATGACTAAATTAAATACTAAAAACCAATGAAATAAAATATGAGTTTTGTCATAAAAATAGTTTTGTAAAAAGATGAAAACCTCAAAATAGAGCCATTTTATGACCAAATACCTCTAGGTTTCGCAAAACCCATTGAAAAAAGCCCTACAAAAGTATCAAATTAATACTAAAAATAGAATTTTAGTTCATTTTCAATACTTACATACAGACAAGTCACAAAATATTATAACAACTATGATTAATATAGTTATAATTTAGAATTCAATTTCGTCGATTTCATTAAAATTATTTGGAAGACAATATGTTGTGGTTATATATTGAAAACTCAATCAAGCAAACAACGTATTTTATTAACCACTAAAACCAAAAAACTATGATGACTCTAGCAAAATTAATTATTGAAATAATAATTTCAATATTTTAAATTAGTAACCAACTAATCACCAATCATAAAAATGTGAAGCTTAGTTCTAGAATAAGTTTTACTATTTTTGTTAAAGATTTACTATTCAATATATAATGAAAAACAAAATCTTTAAAATCTTAGCTCAACTTAATAAAGCCATATTACCTTCTTACTCTAAAAAACAATTAGATTTAAGCAAAGCCTCTAAGCTACAACTAGCTATTATAGGCTGGCGTGTTTATATTACCAAAAACGCATTAGACTAAGATATATCAACGCATTTTAAATAAAAGCACAGTATTCCCTATTGTTAAAAAGCGAGACTGCTTTTAAAAAATCCAAAAAAAAAGTCCATTTCAATTAAGAAATGAACTTTATATTCTTGTGACCTCGACAGGATTCAAACCTGTAACCTCTTGAGCCGTAATCAAGTGCGCTATTCAGTTGCGCCACGAGGCCTTTTTTAGTGGGTGCAAATATAATACATTTATTAAATCATAGCCAAACTATTTATTTCAAATTTTTAAATTAGTATTTTTGAGGTATGATTTCTACAGATTTATTACAACCATTCAACTACTTATTCGATTCAGAATTAATCGATAAAATTGCTAATGTTGCCTTTTTAAAAACGTTTAAAAAATTAGACATAATCATAGATATAGGTCAAGACTTAAATTACATTCCTCTTTTAATTTCTGGAAACATCAAAGTACTTAGAGAAGATGATAATGGAGACGAACTTTTACTCTATGTTTTAGAATCTGGTGATACTTGCGCCATGTCATTGACTTGCTGTATGGTAAAATCTGTAAGTAAAATACGAGCGATAGCAGATGAAGACGTCACAGTAATAATGATACCAATTGAAAACATGAAACTTTGGTTTAATACCAATGAAACGTGGAGAAACTTTATACTTCAAAGTTATCAAATTCGTTTTGACGAAATGCTAGAAACTATAGACACACTTGCGTTTATGAAAATGGACGAACGTTTATTTAAATACCTCACAGATCACGTTAAACTTTCTGCTTCCACTAATCTAGAAATTACGCATCAAGAAATTGCAGAAGACCTGCACACCTCACGAGTAGTTATTTCAAGACTTTTAAAACAGCTAGAACGCGAAAATAAAATAGAACTTGGCAGAAATAAAATCTCTGTTTTAGACTTTTAGCAACTTTTGTCACACAACCTTTTTTTCAACTAACTTATTTTTACTATCTATTAATATGGAATACATCTTACAACCTTGGCCTTGGTTTGTTACTGGACCTTTGTTGGCAATAATAATGTTTCTTCTCCTTTATTTTGGAAGAACTTTTGGCATGTCATCTAACTTAAGAACCTTATGCGCCATTGGAGGTGCTGGTAAACGTGTTGAATTCTTTAAATTCGATTGGAAAAGCCAACGCTGGAATCTCGTTGTTGTATTAGGTGCAATTTTAGGTGGATTTATTGCTCATTATCTATTGTCTAATCCAACAAATATTAATCTAAGTGAAGCCACCATAAAAGATTTAAACGCATTTGGATTTAGTAATGTTGGGCAAAGTTTAGTACCACCAGAATTATTTAGTTGGGATGCTGTCTTTAGTATTAAAGGTATTTTAATACTAATTGTAGGTGGGTTTCTAGTTGGTTTTGGTACGCGTTATGCAGGTGGTTGCACATCTGGCCATGCGATTACAGGCTTAAGCAGTTTGCAATTACCATCATTAATTGCTGTAATAGGCTTTTTTGCTGGAGGTTTAATTATGATTCATCTTATATATCCAATACTATTTTAATTATGGGAAAGTATTTAAAATTTTTAACCGTAGGTATGGTATTCGGTATTGTTTTAGTAAAATCTGAAGCCGTTTCATGGTATCGTATTTTTGAAATGTTTAAGTTTCAGTCCTTCCACATGTATGGTATTATTGGTTCTGCCGTTATAACAGGAATAATTTTACTATTAGTTTCAAAAAAAATTAAAATTAAAAACATAGAAGGTTCATTTTTAAGAGTGCCTTTAAAAGATCGTGGATTCATTCGTTATATTTTAGGAGGCATTATTTTTGGTTTAGGTTGGGCACTATGTGGCGCATGTCCTGGTCCAATGTACATCTTAATTGGTACTGGTGCATTCTCTATATTAGTTGTAATTGCTGCTGCATTACTAGGAACTTATGTGTACGGCTTAACAAAAGATAAACTACCACATTAAAATGGAATTAACTGAGATAATAGGCTACTTCGGTGCATTAATTGTTGGACTCGTTCTTGGACTTATAGGAGGAGGTGGCTCTATTTTAACAGTTCCTATTTTGGTTTATTTTTTAGGATTTAGTCCTATTGTAGCTACTAGTTATTCTCTATTTGTGGTTGGTAGTACTTCATTAATAGGAACATTTAGAAATATTAGAAAAAAAACAATCGACTTTAAAACAGCAATAATTTTTGCAATACCCTCAATTCTTGCTGTTTTTATGATGAGAAGCTTAGTGATACCTAACCTACCAGATGTTTTATTTTCGATAGGCAAGTTTCACTTAACCAATTCTCTTTTTATAATGTTAGTTTTTGCGCTCATTATGCTTTTAGCAGGTTGGTCTATGATAAAGTCTAAAGAAATCACAACTGAGCAAGAAATAAAGGAGTACGACAGTAATCATTACTTAGCTATTGGTACACAAGCCATTGGTATTGGTGCATTAGCTGGCTTGGTTGGTGCTGGTGGTGGATTTTTAATTGTACCTGCATTGGTCCTTTTAGTCAAACTACCTATCAAAAAAGCAATAAGTACCTCTTTATTTATCATAGCAATACAATCTTTAATAGGATTTTTAGGCGATTTAAATACCATAGAAATTGACTGGAATTTCTTAATTAGATTTACTATCATTTCAATAATTGGCATATTTATTGGGTTAGCGTTATCTAAAAAAATTAGCGCTAAAGGCTTAAAAAGAGGCTTTGGCTATTTCACTTTAATCATGGCAATTTATATTACTTATAAAGAGTTATTTTAACAGACTTTGTGACAAATATCACATTTCGGAAAATGAACTTTTGTAAATTTGCACTATAATATCTACTATTTATGAAAATTGAACAATTATATACTGGCTGTTTAGCACAAGGTGCTTATTATATTGAATCAGAAGGAGAAGTTGCTATAATAGACCCTTTAAGGGAAGTACAGCAGTATATTGACAAAACAGAAGCTAACAATTCAAAAATTAAATATATTCTAGAAACACATTTTCATGCTGATTTTGTTTCTGGACATGTAGATTTGGCTAAAAAAACAGGAGCAACAATTGTATTTGGACCTGGAGCAACTACAGAATATAACATACATACTGCAACAGATGGTGAAGAGCTTAAACTTGGAAATGTAACGCTTAAAGTATTACATACACCAGGACACACTTTAGAATCTACAACTTATCTTTTAATTGATGAAAATGGAAAAAATCACGCTATTTTTTCTGGTGACACTTTATTTTTAGGTGATGTCGGCCGACCAGATTTAGCGATTAAATCTGATTTAACAAAAGAAGATTTAGCTGGCATGTTATACGATTCGCTTCGAAATAAAATAATGACGCTCGAAGATGATGTTATCGTTTATCCTGCACATGGAGCTGGTTCTGCTTGTGGTAAAAATTTAAGCAAAGAAACTGTTGGTGTTTTAGGCGAACAGAAAAAAACAAATTATGCGCTGCGTGCAGATATGACAAAAGCCGAATTTGTTGAAGAAGTTTTAGATGGCATTGCTCCTCCTCCACAATATTTTGCTAAAAATGCAATTATGAATAAAATGGGTTACGATACGTTTGAAACTGTTTTAAAAACAGGAAACGTGCCACTTAATCCAGAAGAGTTTGAAGCTATGGCTAACCATGAGGCTGCATTAGTTTTAGATGTTAGAACTCAAGCCGACTTTATAAAAGCACATATTCCTAAATCTATTTTTATAGGATTAAATGGTGGATTTGCACCTTGGGTTGGTGCTTTAATTAAAGACATTAAACAACCTATTGTTTTGGTAGTTCCTGAAGGTAAATCTGAAGAAGCTGTAACAAGATTATCGCGTGTTGGTTATGATAATACCTTAGGTTATCTTGAAGGTGGATTAGAAGCTTGGCAAAACGCCGGAAAAGACATTGAAACCTTACAATCTATTTCAGCTGAAGAATTTGCCGCAAAAGCCAAAGAAAGCAAACTTAATATTTTAGATGTAAGAAAGGATGGCGAGTATTTATCATCTCATATAGAAGATGCACAACACTTGTCTTTAGACTTTATTAATGAAAAGATGAACGAGGTAGATAAAGACAAAACCTATTATGTACATTGTGCTGGAGGTTATCGTTCTGTTATTGCCGAGTCTATTTTAAAAGCAAGAGGTTATAATAATTTAATTGATGTTGAAGGTGGTTTTGGTGCTATTAAAAATACAGATTTACCAGTAACTGATTTTGTTTGTCCTACAACATTATAGATAAATAATGACTAGACCTAGCAGGTTTTAAAAACCTAGCAGGTCTTTTTTAAATCATTAATAATGAAAAATAAGACTCAAGTAGTAGTCTATAAAAACTAATAAACATGAAAAATTCATTTAACATACAGAACTTAAAATGTGGTGGTTGTGCAAATACAATCGTGACACAATTATCTAAACTAGATGGGATTTCTGAAGTTGAAGTTAATAACGATACTGATGAAGTCAGTTTTAATACGGTTTCTGTAACTGAAATTGAATCTGTAAAACAGAAGTTATCAGATTTAGGTTACCCTATTGTTGGAGATGCTAACTCATTACCAAAAAAGGCAAAGTCTTTTGTGAGTTGTGCTGTTGGTAGAATGACGAAGTAAACCTAATTATAGTCTATGTTTGTCATTCTGAACTTGGTTCAGAATCTCGTAACATTATAAATTAGATTCTGAAACAAATTCAGAATGACAGAATTAGCAAAGGTTACAAATAAAAAATCCCACTCAACGTGGGATTTTTTATTAAACTATTTCTGCACTAAGGCCTGCTTGTAAAAGCTTAGAGCATCTAGGCTCTAAATCTTCGTAAGGCCCAGTTTTTACCGTACACTTACCTTTGTAATGCACTAATAAAGCACATTGTTCGGCTTGTTCTGGCATGTGGTCACATGCATATATTAAAGTATCTATAACGTGGTCGAAGGTATTAACCTCATCATTAAACAACACAATTTCATTTTCTTTTACGACTTCTTCTTGTAAAAGCAGCTCTTCTGAGTATTTTTCTTTTGTCATCTTAAATCGCTTTTTAAGTACGTTTTGTGTACTTAGTGTGACAGACTCTATTTGTTAATCTCTACTAATTTATAAATTTTAACGATACCCAACGTCCTTTTTGTATAGTTTCATTCAATTTTAACATGTGTTTTTCACATTCTGCCGTTATAATTGGAATATCCTCTTCATAAAACCCACTTAAAAACAGTGTTCCATTAGTGTTTAAACATTTGGCATAACTTGGAATATCTGATAAAAGAATGTTTCTATTGATATTAGCAATGATGCTATCGTACGTTTTACCTTCTAACAACTTTACATCACCTTCGTAAACTGAAATGTTATGACAATCGTTACGTTCTACATTTTCTAAACTATTTAGGTAACACCAATTATCTATATCAATAGCATCTAGTTTAGTTGCACCAACTTTCTCTGCTAAAATAGCCAAAACACCTGTTCCGCAACCCATATCTAAAACCGATTTACCCGTAAAATCGTTTCTTAAGATATGCTGAATCATCATATGTGTGGTTTCATGATGACCTGTACCAAAACTCATTTTGGGTTCTATAATTAAATCGTATTTAGTGTCTGGTTTTTCATGAAATGGTGCACGTACAGATACTAAATCATCCACAATGATTGGGTTAAAGTTTTGCTCCCATTCCTCATTCCAGTTGGTTTGCTCTATTTCGTTGAATTCTGATGTAATTTCAAACTCCTCTGAACTTAAAATATAGATATCATCTAAGATGTTTTCATTCCATTCCTCTTTTTGAATGTATGCAGTTACTCCTTCTTCGGTTTCTACAAAACTTTCGAAACCTGCGTAACCGAGTTCTGCAATTAGAATTTCGGTGGCTGGTTGTAGTGGTTTTACTTTAAAATTGTAACCTATGTAAATTGTATTAGACATCTTATTTTTTTGATATACGATTGGTTGAATAACCCTTGGTAATTAATTGACTTTTGTCTTTATCACTAGCATTGGATTGCATGCGTTAGCGATAGAAACGGCATCCTTTTTATTTGGTGGCTGAGCGAAGCAGAAGCCACCGAATAAAAAGATATAGTGTATAGCGCGACCCTTGTGGTAACGCCCTAATTAGTTAAAATTTAAAACGCGTTTACTATAGCGTAAAAATCTTCGGCCTTAAGTGCAGCACCTCCAATTAATCCACCATCAACGTCTGGCTTAGAGAAAATTTCTTGCGCATTTGCAGGCTTTACACTTCCTCCATAAAGGATAGAAACACTGTCTGCAAGGTCGTTTCCGTACTTGTCTGATAATGTTTTTCTGATAAACGCATGCATGTCTTGCGCTTGCTCAGGGCTTGCAGTTTCGCCTGTTCCAATGGCCCAAACTGGCTCATAAGCCAACACAATATTTTTGAAAGCTTCTGCGCCTAAATGAAACAATGCGTTTTTTATTTGGCTACCTACAACAGCTTCTTCGTTACCTGCTTTACGGTCTGCTAATTCTTCTCCAAAACAGAAAATTACGCGCATATCATTTGCTAATGCTGCGTCTACTTTTTTGGCTAAAGACTCATCCGTTTCATTGAAATAAGCACGACGCTCACTGTGACCTAAAATTACAGTTTTAACACCAATACTTTTTAACATACTTGCGCTGATTTCGCCTGTGTAAGCTCCGTTTTCTGCAAAGTGCATGTTTTGTGCTACGACTTCTATATCTGATTCTCTTAATGATTGAAAAGCGTGCCATAGATTTGTAAATGTTGGTGCTACCATTACCTCTGCATTTGAGGTTTTGGTTTGACCTTGTAAGGCTGTAATTAACGTTTCAGTTTGTGCTAAATCGTTGTTCATTTTCCAGTTTCCGGCTACTATGTTTTTTCTCATAATGTTATGTATTAACTTCTTAAAAAAGAAGTGTTTATTGACTTGTAATTTTACAATACAAAAATAAGATAAAAAGACGACACAAATCTGGTCTGAAAGCTCAAATAATCAGCGCAAACGTTGTAGAAATGCGAATTATTTTTTGTTGTTAAGTTGAATCGCTAAATTGTAAAAAAATCTGTCATTTTTTTTATGATAGTTTTACCCTTGGGTCTAACCATGCGTAGATGATATCTACAAAAATATTGATGGTTATGAAGATAATGGCAATGACTAAAACGGCACCCATTATTACAGGTAAATCTAAGGTGTTTAGCGCGTTTACAATTTCTTTTCCGAGGCCATTCCACCCAAAAATATACTCTACAAAAACAGCGCCTGCTAGCATGGATGCAAACCATCCTGAAATTGCCGTAACCACTGGATTTAATGCATTTTTTACGGCATGGTTTTTAATAACCTGAAACTCACTTAAGCCTTTTGCCCTAGCGGTACGTATGTAATCTTGATTGAGGATTTCTAATAATGAATTTCGCATTAATTGAATGACTACTGCCAATGGTCTTATACCTAAAACAATTGCTGGCAGTATAAGGTTTTTCCATTTTATAGTCATTTTTTCTCCAAAATCGTCTAGCTCATATAAGCTACCAGTCATTTCTAGATTGGTGTATTTGTGTAAAACAAAGCCAAATAACCATGCGAAAAGAATGGCAGAAAAAAACGATGGTACACTCATACCAAATGTGCTTAAAATTTGAATGGTTTTATCTATCCAAGTGTCTTTATATAATGCTGAAATGATTCCGAAAATAATACCTAAAATTATTGCTATTACAATGGCTGAAACTGCCAAAACAAAGGTATTTGGAATAGTTTCGCCTATAACTTGCGTTACTTTTTTGCCTTGTTTGGTAAAGGATTCTCTAAGGTATGGTGCTTTTAGAACTGTTGTTGTATTTCCTATGGTAAATAGTTCTGTTGCTGCATATTTATTTGGACTTAAAAACGTGTAATCTGATTGCGAATTTGAATGAAATGAAATTGGTGATAAATCATTGAGATAATATAAAAATTGTGTCCCAATGGGTTTATCGAATCCATACTTTTGCTTTACTGCTGTGACTTGTTCTGCTGTTTGATTTTGACCTAACATCATTTTTGCCGGATCACCTGGTAGAATATTAAATAAAAAGAAAATGACTGTTACTACACCTAATAAAGTGATGAATGCGTAGAAGATTTTATTTATTAAATATCGTATCAGGTTGTTGGTTGTTGGTTGTTGGTTGTTGGTTGTTAAAAAATTGAATTCAAAATTTATAAATTACGCAATTCATAGAGTAAACCTATAACTAGATACTGACTACTGCTTACTGTTACTGAATACTGTGAACTGCTTACTGAACACTGAAAACCGAATACTACAATTCTACATCTTCAAAATCATTCCAGTGAGCTTTGTTCACCACTGTGCCTTTATTTAAAATTATGACACCTGGATTAGAACGCACTATGGTTTTTACCACTTTTTCGTCGGTAGCATAAAAGTTAAATTTAAGATCGTTCTCTTTAGCCAATTGCGCCATATCATCTGAACTTGAAGCCGAAATACCAATTACAGTATATCCTTTTGCTATAGCTCTATCAGTTAATGCTTTTATCTCAGCTACACCTTGTGCTTCGGTTTTCTCTTTAGCATAAATGGTAATAATTAGTAATTTATCTATACCTAAGAAATAGTCTAATTGGTTTTCTCCATCGACTTCAATCGTAAAATCTTGAATTGGTGGAATGTATCCTTCATCAATGACTTTAGTTTCTACACTCACATATTCTCCATCTACTTTTGGATAACTACCATTTGTAATAAACTCTTGGTTTTCGCCATTTACATTAAACGTCCAAGTATATTCTGAAACTGGCTTTGGCGCATCCTCAGGCGTTATAATCTGCTCTTGTATGTTTTTACCAATGGCATATGCTCTAAAATCAATAGATGGCAAATGCATTAAAACATGGTAACCAAACCAAAGTGAAACTATAAAACTTAACAAAGCAATAATTGTTGTTGGCAGTTTGGTGAAAATTGGTTTGATATGTTTTATGCCCACAAACAATATTAAAATTAAAACAAGTAAGATTAAATCTTTTGTAAAGCTTTCCCATGGTGTTAGTTTTAGCGCATCTCCAAAACATCCACAATCTTTAACTTTATCGAAATAAGCAGAATAGAACGTTAAAAACGTAAAAAACACAATCATTAATAGTAAGCTCCAAACGGTAAATTTTGGTTTATAGCCTATTAAAAGAAATACACCTAAAACAACCTCAAATACCACTACAATTACAGAAATACCTAGCGCAAATGGAATTAAAAATTCCATATTTAAGACATCTGCACTAAAGTACTCTTCAAGTTTGTATGAAAATCCTAACGGATCATTTAGCTTAATAAATCCTGAAATTATAAATAATATTCCTGTAAATATTCTACTAAGTTGTACTATGTATTTCATAAAATTATATCTTCTAAACTATTGACCTTCTCCTAAATGAATCATTGCAAAAACAGCATAATTAATCATATCTTGATAATTAGCATCAATACCTTCGCTTACTAAAGTCTTCCCAGCATTGTCTTCAATTTGCTTTACGCGTAATAATTTTTGTAAAATTAAATCGGTTAATGAGCTTACACGCATATCTCGCCAAGCTTCGCCATAATCGTGATTTTTGTCTAGCATTAATTGCTTAGTGACCGCAATTTTTTCGTCGTAAAGTTCTGTAGCTTCTTCAGTATCTAAATCTGGTTGCTCCACCACACCTTTTTCTAATTGTACCAATGCCATGGCACAATAATTAATAATGCCAATAAACTCGCTTACTTCGCCTTCATCTACTTTTCTAACATCGTTTTGTTGCAAGCCTCTAATGCGTTGTGCTTTTATAAAAATCTGATCGGTTAAAGATGGTAATCTTAAAATGCGCCATGCACTACCATAATCACTCATTTTATTTACAAAAAGTGCCCTACATTTTGCGATAACAGCATCGTATTGTTTTGAAGTATCTTGCATCTATTAAAAATTAGATTCTAGTATAAAGTTTGAAAAAATTAGTTAGCCTAAATACAATTAGAATAACGGCTTTACTAGAATAATGTAATTCTCGATTATCGAGTAAAATTTCCGTAAATTTCGCATAAATAAATTAGAAGTTCAAAGTTTGAGGTTTAAAGTTTTCTTAAGGCCTTTATAAGATGAAACATGAATATAAATTGTAAAGGAAAATTAATCGATTTATCGATGCCTAAAGTAATGGGAATCCTTAATGTTACACCAGATTCATTTTTTGATGGTGGAAAATACAAGGATGAAACCGAAATTTTAAATCAGGTGGAAACCATGCTAAAACACCAAGCCACTTTTATAGATATTGGTGGGTACAGTTCTAGACCAAATGCAGATGATGTTAGTGAAGCCGAAGAACTTAGTCGTGTTTTACCTGTCATTGAGTTAATATTGAAGCATTTTCCTAATATCTTAATTTCTATTGATACCTTTAGGAGTGAAGTTGCTAAACAAAGTGTTGAAGCTGGTGCTGCTTTAGTTAATGATATTTCGGCAGGTCAACTTGATTCTAATATGCTTGCAGTCGTTGGAAAACTTAGTGTGCCTTATATAATGATGCACATGAAAGGCACGCCCAAAACCATGCAACAGCAAACGCAATACACTGATTTAACCAAAGAAGTAATTTCTTATTTTGCCGAACGTATTGAAGCTGCACACCAAGAAAAAATTAATGATATAATCGTTGATCCTGGATTTGGATTTGCAAAAACAACAGAACAAAATTTTGAATTATTAAACCAATTAGAGTTATTACAGATGCTAGACAAGCCTATCCTTGCTGGAATTTCTAGAAAATCTATGATTTACAAAACTTTGAATTCAACCTCACAAGAAGCTTTAAATGGCACAACCGCCTTACACATGGTTGCTTTGCAAAAAGGTGCAAAACTATTACGCGTCCATGATGTTAAAGAAGCCATGGAATGTATTACACTTTATAATCAACTGAAATCTAATTAACCTATGCGCATTATATATCTCTTAATCATTCTATGTTGCTTTAGCTGTGATAACGAACGTGTTCTACTATTGCCAGAAATTGAAAACGCAGAAATAACAGAAGTCTTAGATGTGTCTCCTGCTTATATATTTTATGATGAAACACAACCAGATTCTACATTATTAAACCGAAAGAATTTAATAATTACTACCAATTGGCTGGTTAATGTAGATAAACGTTTGACATTAAAACAAGCTATTCCGCACATTAAATTCTTACAAGACAAAAAACGAAATGCAGAAATGCATAAAAATGAAGCGGCTAGAAATTACTTTTCATGTAATGATATAAGTATTGAAAATCTGGGGTTTATGGATTTTACGGATACTTCTTATAAGACTTATAAATATTCAATTGACTTTTCTTATTCAGAAATTATAAACGAACAAAAACTTAAAGAAAAGACCTCTCAGCTAAATGATTCTTTAATGAACGGTTTTCATAAAGGTCCTGATATAACTCAAGAATTTGAGATAAAATTCAATTCAATTAAAGACATTTATTTTGGAAGTGCTAAGGTCGAGAAGAATATGATTCAAGATTATTGTAATTTCTTAATTGGGACTAACAAATCGGTTAACCTTTTCTACTTAAAACCTTATTTTGATGAAAACATGACTTTTCAGGATTATATTTCAATAAAGTCAGAATTATCAAAATTGGACTCAGCGAAAATAATAATTGACTCTACTGAATTCATTTACTAAACATTAATTATTAAATTAGCAAAAACACTAATCGCTTGGAAAACTTACAACTTTGGGATTTTAGATTTATAGACTTCGTGGATGTCTTCCTCGTTGCTATTCTTCTATATTACATATATAAGCTTGTAAAAGGTACTGTTGCCATCAATATTTTTATCGGAATACTTGTTATTTATTTTGCTTGGCGTTTAACCGACTATCTCAATATGCAGATGCTATACAGCATTTTTGATGGTTTTATGAAGGTTGGTATTATTGCCTTGATTGTGGTCTTTCAACCAGAAATTAGAAAATTTTTATTGCTCGTTGGCTCCACAAATATTGGTGGTAAAAAAGGGATTTTTAAGAACTTTAAATTCTTAAAAAACGAAGATCAAACCTCTACAGATATTGATGCTATTATTAATGCTTGTAACAAAATGGGATCTTCAAATACTGGTGCTTTAATTGTAATTGAACGCAACAACAATCTCGATTTTTTGACAAACACTGGAGACGAAATGAATATTTTAGTCTCTCAACCCATCATAGAAAGTATCTTTTTTAAAAATAGTCCATTGCATGATGGCGCAATTATAATTGATAAAAATGTGGTTAAGGCGACACGTGTTATTTTGCCTGTTAACAATGAAAAGAATATTCCGGAGCGATTTGGATTACGTCACAGAGCTGCAATTGGTATTACCGAAAAAACTGATGCATTAGCACTTTGTGTAAGTGAAGAAACAGGGCAAATATCTTATATTAAAAATGGAGAATTTGTTATGTTCAGTAACACTGACGATCTCATTCAAAAAATAAAAGAAGATTTAGGCTAGTGAACTGTAAAAACTGTAATAATACATTAAGGGAATCACAAAAATTTTGTGACGAGTGTGGTGCAAAAATCATTCAGAATAGATTAAAACCAAAAGTTTTAGTCGCGCAAGTTAATGAGCAATTTCTTTGCGTAGATAACAAATTCCTGCGCACTTTTATTCATCTTTTTACTAAACCAGAAATGGTTATTGTTAGTTATATAGATGGGACAAGAAAAAAATATATTGATGTTTTACAATATTTTGCCATTGCATTAACCTTAGCTGGTATTCAGTTATTTATAATGAGTACGTTTTTTAAAGAATCTTTAGATTTTCAGAGTGGTTTTGTGGACGGCCTTAATTCTTCATCATCACAAAAAGATAATCCTTTCAAAAATATCAACACTGATTTTTTTAGCAAATCCCAGAGTATATTATATATTTTATTTGTTCCCTTCTACGCCTTTGGGACATGGTTTACCTATTATATCTTAAACGAAAGAGTTTATAATTACACAGAACATATTGTTATTAATTTATATTATAATGCTCAAATTATTATACTTACAGCTGTATTTGGAACCTTATTCGCCATAATAGGCGTTGAATACTATATAGTATCTTTAGCATTATTTATTCCAACACTTCTTTATTTATTCTATATTTTGAAACGCGTATTTAAAGATACGTTTTGGGCTGCATTTTTGAGATTCATCATTGCAAGTTTCATCGCATTGACCTCCATGTTTATTATTGGTATTATAATTACTTTACTATTTATAATACTATCTATTTAAAACATTATGTAGACTTCAAATCCTTTTGTATAATTTTTAAAATAATTTATAAATACCTCAAACCTATTTACAATACAGTTTTTTTTTTTAGCAAAACTAAACCGCTTCTGCCTTTAAAAATTGTACTTCATAAAGGTTTTTGTAGTAACCTGTTTCTTTTTCAAGAAGTGATTTGTGCGTACCAATTTCTACAATTTCTCCAGCATCCATCACTATGATTTTATCTGCTTGTTGTATAGTAGCTAATCGATGAGCAATAACTATAGATGTTCTACCTTCCGTAATTTTATCGGTTGCATCTTGTATTAATTGCTCTGAATATGAATCTACAGAAGACGTTGCTTCATCTAATATTAAAATACTTGGATTAGTGACATAAGCTCTTAAAAACGAAATTAATTGGCGCTGTCCAGAAGATAGCATCACACCTCTTTCCTTCACATTATAATGATAACCGTTTGGCAAACTAGAAATAAAATCATGAATCCCAATCGCCTTCGCAGCTTTCACAACATCTTCCTCAGTAATATTTTCATTATTTAATGTAATATTATTAAGAATTGTATCTGCAAATAAAAACACATCTTGTAATACTACTGCTATTTGGCTTCTTAATGAACTTAAAGTCATGTCTTTTATATCAGTGTCATCGACTTTAATAATTCCTGAATTGATATCGTAAAAACGATTCAACAAATTAATAATCGTTGATTTTCCTGCACCAGTTGCTCCTACAATTGCAATTGTTTCTCCTGCTTCAACATTAAAAGAAATTCCTTTAAGGACCTCTTCATCTTTTACATAAGAAAATCTTACATCACTAAACGCAATAGCACCTTTAAAATGATTAGCCTCAATAGTACCAGAATCATCAATATTAGATGTTGTATCTAATACTTTAAAAACACGATCTGCAGCCACCATTCCCATTTGTAAGGTGTTGAATTTATTGGCGATTTGGTTTAATGGTCTAAACAACATTGGAATAAACATCGTAAATGAAATTAAATCACCTAGTGTTGTACCTGGCACTTTTGTGAGCGCATCAAATCCACCAACTAAAATAACCATTGCCAAAGTTAATGATCCTAAAAACTCAGCAATAGGAAAGAATATGGAATTATACCAAACCGTTTTTATCCAACCGTTTTTATGACGTTCATTAATGGCTTTAAAGTTCTTGTATTCCGTTTCTTCTCTTGTAAACAATTGAAGAATTTTCATTCCTGTTACACGTTCTTGCACAAATGAGTTTAAATTAGAAACTTCCGTACGTACATCTTCAAAAGCACGTTTCATATATTTCTGAAAGATCTTTGTTGCAAACAACACGATTGGCATGGTCACAAAAACAATAAGACTAAGCTTTAAATTTATAAATGCCATAAAGCCTGCTACTACTAACATTTTCAGAATATCACTAAAAATCATAAACAGACCTTGCCCAAATATATCTGCTATACGTTCCATATCAGTTACTGCTCTTGTAATTAACACACCTACCGAAGATTTATCGAAATAGGTCATTTTAAATTTAAGCATATGCTTAAACAGCTTAACTCTGATATCCTTAACCACAGACTGCCCTAACCAACTTGCATAATAAATAAACAGGAGTTGAGAAATAACTTCTAAAATTAAGAGCACAAGCATAATAACCATATACAAGACAAAGCCATTGTATTTTTTATCTGCTATTTGCACGTCAATAGCTTCTTTTAAAATATAAGGTCTAAGTGCTCCAAAAACTGCTAAGCCAACAACACAAATTAATGAAATTACAAAAACAGTGCGATACGGTTTTATGTACTGCAGTAATCGTGTAAACAACGATACATCAAATATTTTCTTTTCCTTTTCTGCCATCTTCTACTGAACTTGCTTCAGTATCTTTTTAGTTTATTTTAATTGTTTCAGGATACACTATTTCTTCTAAATATAAGCCATGTGCTGGCACCGAAAATCCGGCTTCACTCCTATTTTTAGAAGTAATGATATGATGTAAATCTTCTGGATTTAATTTTCCTAAACCAATATTTACCATCGTGCCAACAATAGCTCTTACCATGTTTCTCAAAAAACGATCTGCTTTAATTGTGAATATTAGCTGATGTTCTTTTTGTTCCCAAAAGGCTTCCATTATATCACAATTATACGTTTTTACATCTGTATTCGACTTAGAAAAGCATTGAAAATCTTTATATTGAAATAGAATTTTGCAAGCCTCATTCATCGCTTCTAGATTAAGAGGTAGATGTACGAGATAAGCATAATCATAATCAAAAACATTTTTTGAAGTAGAAATCTTATAATTATATGTTCTGCTCGTTGCATAGAAACGCGCATGCATTTCAGGTTTTACTTCAAAAATAGATGTAACGGCAATATCTTTTTGTAATAACGAATTGAGCTTATACACTAAATCTTTCGATTGAAATTCGCCATCAAAATCAAAATGAGCAAACATCTGTGATGCATGTACACCAGCATCTGTTCTACCTGCTCCCATAATTGAAATTTTAGCTTTCAAAATAGTAGACAAAGCCTTTTCTAATACTTCTTGCACAGAAATAGCATTGGGTTGGTTTTGCCAACCATGATATGCTCTACCATTATATGAAAGTTCTATGAAAAATCGCAATAGAAATCTTACTTTTGTTAAATGCAAAGTTACAGTTTTAGATGCTAAAGAAATCCTAAATAATTAATAAGATTTCTGTCTTCGTAAAAAGCAAATATGAAAAAAATTCTCCTTTTATCTGACACACATAGTTACATTGATGATGCTATTTTAAAATATGTAAAACAAGCTGATGAAGTTTGGCATGCTGGTGATATTGGCGACTTATCAGTAACTGATCGTATTGTAGAACTAAAACCTTTAAAAGCCGTTTACGGGAATATCGATAACGCTAAAGCAAGAGCTGAATTCCCTTTACATAATAGATTTATGTGCGAAGGTGTTGATGTTTGGATTACTCACATTGGTGGTTATCCACCAAAGTATAGTAATAAAGTAAAAGAGGCTTTAGCTGCAAATCCGCCAGATCTATTTATCACAGGTCATTCACATATTTTAAAAGTGATGCCAGACAAAAAATTAGATTTACTACACATGAATCCTGGAGCTGCAGGTAAACATGGCTTTCATAAAGTGAGAACGATGCTTCGTTTTAAAATTGAAGGTAAAAATATAACAGACTTGGAAGTGATAGAATTTGAAACCCGATAAAAAACAAAAAACCCAGACGGCAGCGCCTGGGTTTTTCACACTAATACTACTAAGATTTTAGGTCTATCGTAATCGATCTACAGATTTCACAAGATCTTCATCCTTTTTAATAGCCTTGTTAGCCAAGACTAAACACACAATAGAAAAAATAGGAAGAAGAATCCCAATACCTTTCTCAGAAACGTTAGTTTCTCCAGATAAATTTTGCGATTGATATACAAAGATTCCTAGTAAAATAAAGTTTAATATTATATTGAGTCGTCCCAAAACAAATTGAAACTTCCTGTTTTTAAAACTAAAAATTGAAATTAATGATAATAATGCAGATCCTAAAAATAAGCCTAGATATGTGTAATTATCTAAGGCGAATACTTTAACGCCTTCATTATTTAACCACAAATGAAACACAAATATTAAGCCTGCAGAAATACCTGCGGCTAAAAATAAATATAAGGTTTGAATGCGTTGAATCATATTTTACTAAAAAAGCTCTGCAAAATTAGTAGTTTATTTTTTAAAAAGATAGAAAATGTTTTAAAATAAAATTGTATTATTGCAATAGTAAGAAGTAACATACTGAGTTACATCTTTATAATCTTCCAAATTAATCTCTCTTTTTTTCTTTTTATTTCATTTAGAAAATATTGAATTAATAATATCAAATTATAATACATATACAACATTCGAATGTTTGAAATTTCCCAGTTAAAAGCTAAGAAACTACCTGAATTACAGGAGTTAGCGAAACAACTAAACGTACCAAAATACCGTACATTAAAAAAATTAGACTTGGTGTATCAAATCTTAGATTACCAAGCAGCCAATCCTGGTGCGGTTAAAGCTAAAGTAGAAACTGAAGCTAAACCAGAATCAGCGAAAGCAGAAGCTAAAGCACCTCAAAAGCGTGCTAGAGTTCAGAAAAAACCTCAAGAAAACAAAGATCAAAAAGCCATAGAGTTTACTGATAAGGATAAAAAAGAGGAAGAAAAGCCTAGAGCACAAAAACCTAGAAACACTAAATCTAATAACGATAAAGTAAGTGATTCTTCTGGTAAAGACACTAGGTCACAAAATGACAAAACGAAAAAAGACAATTCCAACAAGGAAAATCCTCAACACAAAAACCAGGATAACAAGTCTAACGACAAGAGACGTTCTAACTCTAATCAAAACAATGATAAAAGACAGAACAACCAATCTAAAAATAACAACAGAAACAACAATAATCAAAAAAATAATGGCAATAAGGATAGCAGAAATCGCTATCGTGAGCCAGATTTTGAATTTGATGCTATTATTGAGAGTGAAGGAGTCTTAGACATTATGCAAGACGGTTATGGTTTCTTAAGATCATCTGACTATAACTATTTATCATCACCAGATGACATTTATGTTTCGCAATCTCAAATTCGTTTATTCGGATTAAAAACTGGTGATACAGTTCTTGGACATGTAAGACCTCCTAAAGAAGGTGAAAAGTATTTCCCTTTAATTAAGGTCAGTAAAATTAATGGACAAAGTCCAAATGTGGTTAGAGATAGAGTAGCTTTTGAGCACTTAACTCCTTTATTTCCACAAGAGAAATTCAATTTAGCCGAAAAGCAAGCGACAATTTCTACACGTATTATGGATTTGTTTGCTCCTATTGGAAAAGGACAACGTGGTATGATTGTATCGCAACCAAAAACGGGTAAAACTATGTTACTTAAGGATGTTGCTAATGCTATTGCAGCCAATCATCCAGAAGTTTATCAAATGATTTTACTTATTGATGAGCGTCCTGAAGAAGTAACAGACATGCAACGTAATGTACGTGGTGAAGTCATTGCTTCTACTTTTGATAAAGAAGCTCATGAGCATGTAAGAATTGCGAATATCGTATTAGAAAAAGCAAAACGTTTGGTAGAATGTGGCCACGATGTGGTTATTTTATTAGATTCAATTACACGTTTAGCTAGAGCTTATAATACGGTTCAACCAGCATCAGGAAAAATACTTTCTGGTGGTGTTGATGCCAATGCATTACATAAACCTAAACGTTTCTTTGGTGCTGCTCGTAATATTGAAAATGGTGGTTCTTTAACAATTATTGCCACAGCATTGACAGAAACTGGTTCTAAAATGGACGAAGTAATTTTTGAAGAATTTAAAGGAACTGGTAACATGGAACTGCAATTAGATCGTAAGATTTCTAACCGTAGAATCTTCCCAGCAATTGACCTAACATCATCTAGTACAAGACGTGATGATATTCTTTTAGATGCGAACACGATTCAAAGAATGTGGGTAATGCGTAAGTATTTGGCAGATATGAATCCGGTTGAAGCTATGGAATTCATTAATGATCGTTTTAAACAAACAAGAAATAATGAAGAGTTTTTAATTTCTATGAATGGATAAAACGCTTTAAATATATTTTATTAAAAAACCTTGAATTAAACGTTCAAGGTTTTTTTTATGTTTAAATATAAAAGATTAAACTATTGAATTAAACACGTGGTTTAGCAATACCTCTATCATACATCACAATACTACCTGCAACGGAAACGTTAAGACTTAATTGCGACTGAAACTTTATTAGAAAATGACTTTTCTCTATAGCTTGTTTAGATAAACCATGATCTTCTGCGCCAAGCAAATACACACATCGTCTAGGATGATTAAAGGTTTCTAAAGACACAGCGTCTTCAGTTAATTCTACACCTACAAGCCTTGCTCCTTTTGGGATGTTATTATAAAAATCATCAAACGTATCGTAATGAAAATATGGCATTGATTTTACGGCATTGTGCGTATCACAGGCCTGTTTTGCATAACGATTACCAATGGTAAAAATAAAACTAGCACCAAGATTTTGAGCTGATCGCCACAGTACACCTAAATTTTCAGGTGTTTTTCCATTTTGAATTCCTATACCGAAGAATTCATTCGTAAAATTATCATTCATATCACAAAACTAAGAAAGCTCGTGCTCTAAACGAAATTGATTGCTATGAGATTAGAGTTATAAATTGAAGGAAATCATAATCGGAAAATGATCTGATGGATATTTTAAATCCCACGAATCACTTAAAACAGCATACTTTTTTACATCAATATCTTTACTAACAAATAAATAATCTATGCGTCTAATTACAGGTTGATCAAAATGAAAACCATTATAAGTTCCTATTGGTCCAAAAGTTAGTTCTGCTACATTTTTACTGTCGTTTAAATTTTTAGACAAAAACTGAATACTTTCATGATCGTCCTCCATATTAAAATCACCACTTAGAACTACAGGATAATTTTCTGTATTAATTTCTTTTATTTTCTTATCAATTAAGACAGCGCTTTGTACTCTAGCTACTTTACCAACATGGTCAAAATGTGTATTAAATAAGTAGAATTTTTTTCCTGTATCTATATTTTTAAATAAAGCATAAGTACAAACTCTATTGCATACAGCATCCCAACCCATTGAGACTTTATCTGGTGTTTCTGACAACCAAAACGTATTAGAGCTCTCAAGTTGAAACTTATCTTTTTTGTAAAAAATTGCAGAATACTCGCCTTTATCCTTTCCATCATCTCTACCAACACCAACAAAACTATAATCTACTAAAAGACTATCCATTTCCATCATCTGGTTTGGCATCGCTTCTTGTACGCCTAAAACATCTGGTTCGTGAAACTTAATCTGATTAATAAAAAATGCCTTCCTATTGGTCCAACTATTTTTACCTTCCTTTGGTGCATCTAATTTTATATTATAGGACATTACGTTTAGTTCTTGTGCAGGTAAAATTGTTAAGAACATTAGTAGAGAGATTGTTAAAATATGTTTCATGTTATTCGATATAAATGATTTCACTTTTTTCAGAAATTCCGTTTTCACTATAGGCTTCTATGCTAAAATAATAAGGTGTATCCCTATCTAAACAACGCATAAAATGTTTATTAGTATCATATACTTGCCACGATTGGTACAATTTATCTTTAGCAATTCCCCAACGAATATTATAGCCTTGAGCACCTTTAACTGGGTTCCATGAAAAAGAAATATCTCTTCGATCTTCCTCACGCTTGATTTTAAATCCTGAAACTTTTTCTGGTTGACTTCCAACTCCTAAGCCAAAAACTCTAAACTCCGACATTGCAAAATTTTCTCCAGGCACTTTTACATTGTTATAACGCACAAATTTTGCCATAGTAGGTTCATCTAAAACTATGTAAGCATTTGGCGTATCTTTTTCGCTGCTACTTCTATCTACAACGGTTTTCCAATCTTTGCCATTCTCAGAAACCTCAATACTAAATTGATGTTTTAATCCGTCTATACGTGTGTATATACCAGATTCATGATCATGAAAATTTAGTTGAAATGCGTGAATAGTTCCTGCATTCTGCATCTCTACTGTTATCCATTGTCTACTATCGTTTGCCTCTGCAACCCAAAATGTTTTTGGATTTTCATCCGTTAAAATTTTAGAAATAATAGCACCATTTTTATTTATTTCCTTCGGTAGTTCGGTAACTGTCACCTCATCATCATTTGATGTAAATTTCATAACTTGCTTTAACGAGGACGACACGGTTACATCACCTTTATAAGACAATAACATCCAACCATTATGCTGACCTGCTTTGGTAGGATGATTAGCGCCATAACGCGGATAATCTCCATATTCTGTATTAGAGTACATCAATCCATCAGCATCAAAATAAGTAGGGAACATACATAATCGTCTTTCCCATTGCGCATTAGACGCTAAAGCCATAGTTGCAAAATGCCAATATTGACCATTGGTTTGTTTTACCGTTATACCATGACCTGCTCCATTTGTAAAACCACCTGGTTTAAAACTCATAGGATTATTTTTCATGTAATTAAAAGGACCTAAAGGTGTATCACCAACGTAAACACCATCTGCATATACATTAAACTGAGTTCCTGGTGCTGCATACTGTAAATAGTATTTGCCATTATGCTTTGTCATAGACGCACCTTCCATATAACCGTCTTTTAAGGTTGGATGAAAATTATTTTCTCCAAAACGTTCCCAGCCATGTTTTTCTTCATCTAGGTTGAATAGTTCTTTTTTAACACCTGTTTCTAAAAAACGATCATCTTTATTGAGCATTTTTACACGAAGTGGATGCACATTAGAAGAGCCCCAAAATAAATATGTTTTGCCGTCATCATCAATAAATAATTCCGAATCTTGGATATTATTTGAAATTGATGCTGTTGGTGTCCATTTTCCAGATTTTGGATCATCAGTATAAAGAATACTTCCATAACCTGCAGGATCACCTGCAAAATAAACTAACGAATCTTTATAATTAAATGCAGTTGGCGCATTACTTCCTTCAAAAAACCATTGTTGTGGTTTTATAAATTCCCAATTTACTAAATCGGTAGAATGCCAATAGCCAAAAGAGCGTGTTACAAACATATAATACGCTCCTTTAAATTCAATAACTGCAGGATCTGCACCAGATCGATACGACTTATTTTTACTAGAATTATAAACCATATATGTATAATCTATATCTAACGGATTAATATAGGTTTCAAATCCTTTTTTTATTTCTGATTTCTCCTCTGAATTAAGACCATTCTCTGTTGCCTCATTTTTATTTGAGTTACAAGAAAACAAGACCGCAATAGCGAATAAGAAAAGTATGTTCTTCATAGTTTATAATTTAATGTCTTCATCAGTTTGAGGATTATAAGATGTACCTGAGTGTCCTCTTAATCTTTCAAATTGCTTATAACCTCGTTTTACTTGCTCTTCTGGTGCACGCTCAAAATCAGTTGGTGTAACTTTATATTTAGCTTGTAATACTGCTAACTTTATTCTTAATTCTTCCTCAATAGCATCGTACTTTTCATTATCAATTTGATTATGAATCTCTTTAGGATCTTCTTCTAAATCATATAATTCCCAAGTATCAATATCATCATAAAAATGCATTAGTTTATAGCGCTTTGTACGAATTCCATAATGCTTTTTTACCATATGAAATGCAGGATAATCATAGTAATGGTAATACACGGCATCTCTAAAATCATCGCCTTCAAATTTATTTTCTAACAACGGTCTAAGCGATTGACCTTGCATGTCTGCTGGTATATTTGCTTGCGCATAGTCTAAGAACGTTTCGGCAAAATCTAAATTCTGCGTCATATCTTCAATTATTGTTCCTGGTTTAATAGCATAAGGATACTTTACAACCATAGGCATAGCTAATGATTCTTCGTACATATAACGTTTATCAAACCATCCTTTTTCTCCTAGATAAAAACCTTGATCTGTAGTATAAATTACAATGGTGTTTTCCGCTAAACCATGTTCTTCAAGAAAATCTAAAACCTCACCCACACCTTCATCAACTGAAGCTATGGTAGCTAAATAATCTTGCAGATAACGTTGACCTTTATATTTAGCTAAAGCTGAACCAGATAAATTCGCATCGTGGAAAGCATCATTTTTTTTCTGATACGCTTTGTCCCAAGCTGTTCTTTGTTCTTTTGTCATTCTATTAAAATCCGACTTCCAAGGATTGTGTGCTAACTCTGGGCTTCCTTTCTCTTTGGTCAATTTTAAGTCATGACCTTCATACATATCCTTATAAATCGTTTGTTGTTGTTGCTGTGAGCTAAGCGAACCTTCGTGGGCTGTAAAATAGGTATCTGGTAATTCAAACTCAACATTATCAAATTTATTAGCATGTCTTAAAGCTGGCATCCAATTTCTGTGTGGCGCTTTATGCTGAAGCATTAGCATAAAAGGTTGATCTTTATCTTTAACCGAATTAAGATAGGCAATTCCATCTTGTGTAATTATATCTGTAGCGTAACCTTCTATACGTGTTGTATCTGCAGCCTTTGTTTTTTCATTGATTGCAATAAAATCTGGATTGTAATAATTACCTTGATCTGTTAATATATTCCAATAATCAAAACCTTCTGGTAAACCATGTAAATGCCATTTTCCTATAACAGCTGTATTATAACCTGCTTTTTGTAACAATTTAGGGAATGTTTGTTGGCTACCATCAAATTGATCGCCATTCATTCTAAATCCATTTTGATGGCTAAATTTACCTGTTAAAACTACTGCTCTACTTGGTCCACAAATTGAATTAGTGCAGAAATTATTCTTGAATATCGCACCTTCTAAAGCTATACGATCAATATTTGGCGTTGGTGCTAATTTGCTTATAGGATGACCATAAGCACTAATGGCTTGCTCTGCATGATCATCTGCCATAATAAATACTATATTTGGTCGCTGTGCAGAATTCTCAACTTCATTTAAGTTTACTGATGTATCGTTGCCTTTATTTTTACACGATTGAATCGTAAAAAGTAAAACAATGATTATTGACAAAAATCTCATGTTACTTAGTTTTAATAATAGTAGTTTGAACAACATCCTCGTCCATTATCGTTTTCTTGAAAAAGTTAAAAACCTTATCTAAATCTTCGAATGGAATTCTTGAAATTTCATGACGTCCACCTTTCACAATATTGAAGTAATAAGAGGTCTTAAATTCTTTTAATTTCTCCACTACAACTTGAGAACCATCGAGAATAATGTAACCTGCTTTTGTTGGTTTACAAAAATGATGTGGTGCATTACCAAATGGAACCAATTGATCTTCTGTTCCGTGAAAAAGAACTGTAGGAATAGCATTGTCCTCATTTATATAACTAGCATCGACAACGGCACCTGCACATGAAAATACTCCAGCAAAATTAACCTCATTATATTTTTCTTTATCAGCAATAAAATAGTCTTTCATAAACACTGCATTAAGTGCGCCTTCTGCTCCTGCACTGCTACCTCCTGCTATAATTTTAGTTGTATCTATTTGCAGCATTTCTGCATTATCTACCAAGAATTTAGCAGCATCTAAAAAATCTATGGTGGCTTGTTTAAAGGTTTCTAATTTTTCATCTTTGGTGCAATCGCAACCAAAACCTGTCGCTTTATCTTTTCTTAAAAGACGATAATCAATAGATACACCAATGTAATTTTTATGTTTTGCGACATGTTTTACTAACTTACTATCTACAGGATGCGCTCTATGACTACCCTGAAACCCGCCACCATGCATCCAAAGCAACACAGGTAATGAATCCGTTTTTTTTATGTTTTTTGGTGTAAAGACATCCAATTTCAGGGTGTCGTTTCCTTTTATAGAATAGATATATGTTTCCTTATTTTGTGAGGAAAGACCGAATGTGAAAATTGATAGCATTATAATTAATAGGTTCTTCATTTCTCTATGTTTTATCAAATTACATGCCATTACTTATTTTATTTTTCCTGTTAGATTTTAGTGGTTTTACCAGAATTTTTAGTCTATTTTTTCTATTAAAATTCCACTCATAACTGTTTCGCCTTTAATAGGGTTTAACGAAATTGTTAAACCTTCATTATTAGCAATATTTACTTTTGCAGAATGTTCTATGCCGTATTTATCTGCATATTCCTTTGCCATATTAAATTGATTTGCTATTTTTTTATCATTCAATTTAATATCAAAAATGCGATGCATTAAATCTGCTTCTGAATTGTCTGTGTCTGTTGTTAAATTAAAAAGTACTTTAGTTTTATTTTTTAATTCAGGTTCTACAAAATATAAAGTCACTTTATAGGATCCATCAGCCAAGTCTACTTTGTAGGTATTACAATCTAAGAGAACGGTTTGATAGACAGCGTCATTAATGGTGTTAGAAACATTAAAAGGAATTAATTTTCTTTTACATTTTCCTGAATCGGTGACATAACCAAATAAATTTTGAGAATATGATCTGTCACTTATAAAAGTGGTTCCCAACACCTCATCTCTAAAACTAATATGTGTACCAACATTAATAGCTAACTTGTCTACAGTATTACTTTCTAGGCTCTTTATAATTTTAGCGTTAAAGTCCGTTGAATGTGATGCGTTTTTTGTCTCAACTTTAACGGTGTTTATTCCTTCATTAAAACTTACAGTTGCTTTTGCAATGCCAGTTTCAAAATTGATATCTTTAATATAATTGTCATTTACATATAGTTGACCTTTTTCTTGATTAGAAAACACTACAATTTCGTGTGCATCTGTATCTACCAATGTGATATCTTTTAAATAATTAGCCACATGAACAGACGGTGTTTCAGTTTTTAAAACTGATTGATACCAATGATAAATTTCTTTAGGTTCACGATTATATTGCACCAATCCTTTTTGATTAATATGTGGCTTTGTTTCTCCACGAAATTCTGAACCAAAATCCGCAAAATTCCAAGCCGTCATACCAGAAACAAATTCGCGTTCTGTTACTTGATTTACGTAGCCAGAATGCAGCAATAATTGGTATTCTTGAGAATAATCATATCGAGAAGGATGTGTTGCTGAAACACGCACGTCAGCACCTGGCCCATATTCTGAAACCAAAAGTGACCGATTAGGAAAGCGTTGATGCTGATCATCTAAAAAAACACCTAGATCCTTTATTTTATCATGATACCACCCAAAATACAAATTCCAACCCACTAGCATAGATAGGTCTGCTATCTTAGTTTCGTTGTAAAGTTCATTAAAATGTAGCGCCATCACAGTGATATGGTTTGGCGCCTCTTTTCTGGTTAAGTCTTCTAACTGTTTTGCAAGATCGTAGGTAAATATTTTACGTGCTTCTTTTTCCTCTTCAGATTCTTTTTTATCAAAAGCTAGGCCTAAAAAGATCTCGTTCATATAACCCATCATTATTACAGATGGATAGTTATAATATTGTTTTATATGCTCTTTTTGCATGTTAATAGATGTAGCAAAGAAAGACTCAGAATTTGTTACTTTATTTACAATAGGAATTTCCGTCCAAACGATTATACCCAATTCATCACATTTATCATAAAGTTCCCTAGCATGTGGATAATGTGCAAAACGAATGACATTAGAACCCATTTCTTTAATGATATTTATATCTTCCTTTTGAAGTGAAAGCGGAACTGCATTTCCATAATTCTCATAATCTTGATGACGATTAACACCTATGAGTTTAATAGGTTTTCCGTTTAAGAAAAATCCTTTTTTGGGATCTACAGAAGCCCAACGAAAACCGATATTTGATGATTTTGAATCTAAAGTTACACCTTCACTATCCTGAAGACTCATTTGTAATTTATATAAATAAGGATTATCTGGCGACCATAGTTTTGGCGTATTCACTACTGGGAGCGTAACCACAAATTTGTTATTAGATTGTGACTTTAATTTTAATTTTTCAGAATGCGTATTTACAATACTACCTTCAGCATCAAACAAGGTAAATTGCACAACAACCTTTTCCTTTTTCTTGCTTAAATTATTTAGAAGCCCTGTAACCTCAACAGTTGCATTCTCCTCAGAAACCTGCGGGTAATTAATATAAAATCCATCCGAAGCAAAATCATCTAAACTAAAATGCTGTTTTGGTAAGGCAATTAGTTCTACATCGCGATATATACCTCCATAAAACGTAAAATCGGCATCTAGAGGTGGAATATCTTCATTATGAGAATTATCTACGGTTACCTCTATTAAATTAACTGTGTTGTATTTAATATATTCAGAAATATTAAAAACAAAAGCTGTGTAACCTCCTCTATGACTTCCAACTTTTTTACCATTTAAAAAGACCGTTGCTTCTTGGTTAACAGCATTAAATTTTAAATAATGAACCTCTTCTTTTTCTGTAGAAGAAATAAAAATTTGCTTTTTGTAGTAACCTAATCCGCGTCTGTAACCAGATGTATCATCAAAGGCATCTAATTGATTCCATGTGTGTGGAATATTAACGGTTTGCCATTCCGTATTGTTTTCAGAATAGTGCCAACCAGAATTTATAGTTATAGATTGAGAAAAACTAAGGCATGTAAAAACCACACCAAGAAACAAACAAAGGGATTTAATATTATTAATTGAGTGTGGCATAGAGCAGCTATTAATCTATAAGGTTAAATGCGTGTTTAAATTTAAAGTCTGAGTGTGGAGCTATGGCAATTTCAAATTCGCCCGTTTCCACACCATATGTCATTTCACTGTTGTAAAATTTTAAATCTTCAACAGTAATAGTAAATGTTATCGTTTTAGTTTGTCCTTTTTTTAAGAAGACTTTTTCGAAGCCTTTTAGCTCTTTAACAGGTCTTGTAACGCTTCCTACTTTATCATGTATATAAAGTTGAACTATTTCATAACCATCAAATTTACCTGTATTTGAAACTTCAATACTGGCTTCAATTGCATTTGAATACGTCAATGTTTCCGAAGATAATTTTAATTCTGAATATTTAAAGCTGGTGTAGCTTAAACCATGCCCAAAAGCAAACAAAGGTGTATTAGCGACATCTATATAATTACTCTTATAATCTGCCTTTGGCCAGTGTTCTGGTATTGGTCTTCCTGTATTTTTCATGTTGTAATAAATTGGAACTTGCCCAACATTCCTAGGAAAAGTAACTGTTAATTTACCTGAAGGATTCACTTTTCCAAATAGCAAATCTGCAGTAGCTGCGCCACCCATTGTCCCTGGAAACCAAATTTCTAGAATAGCATCTACCAGTTCCACTTCTTTAGACAGATTTAATGGACGACCATTCATTAAAACCAAAGTAATTTTTTTAGTAAGATTTGCTTCACGAATTTTCCTAATCAATTTAGGCTGAATTCCAGGTATTTTTAAATCGGTTCTAGAAGCCGCTTCTCCACTCATGTGATGATCTTCACCCATTACTAAAACAATAGCATCTGCTTGTTTAGAAATCTTTATGGCCTCTTCAAATCCAGATTCGTCATCCGTTAAAATATCACATCCTTTTGCGAATAGGATTTGTTCTGGTTTTAAATACGCTGAGAGTCCTTCAAAAATACTTATAGCCTTACCATACCTGTCACCTTTTGCTGCCCAATTACCTAGAATATCTGCTTTATCTTTTACTAAAGGTCCGATAAAAGCAATTGTATTTGTGGTATTAGAAAGCGGTAAGGTCTCATTTTTATTTTGTAACAATACCGAAGATGCTGAAGCTATTTCTTGAGCTTTTGCTAAAAATTTTGGTCTGTATTTTGTTGTTGCCTCTCTTTTTTCATCGATATAACGGTATGGATCATCAAACAAACCAAGCTTATATTTTGCCATAAGGATTCTTTTGCAAGCATCGTTTATGTAAGTTTCTGACACCTTTCCATCTTCTATTAATTGTTGAAGATGCAAACGATAAACGTCACCTACCATATCCATATCTACACCAGCATTCATTCCTATTTTTGCGGCATCAATACTATCTTTTGCAAAACCATGATTAATCATTTCATTAATCGAAGTATAGTCTGAAACTACAAAACCATCAAACTTCCATTCATCTCTTAGAATATCTCTTAAAGTGAATTTATTACCAGATGTTGGCACACCATTCAACTCGTTGAATGCAGACATAAAAGTTTCTACACCAGCGTTAACAGCGGCTTTAAAAGGCGGTAAATATACATTTCGCAATTCACCTTCACCCATATTTGTAGTATGATAATCTCTACCTGCTTGGGCAGCTCCGTAAGCGACATAATGTTTAGCACACGCTAAAATAGTATTGTGTTGTGATAAATCATCGCCTTGAAATCCCTTTACATAAGCCTCTGCAATTCTATTATTAAGATATACATCTTCACCCGCACCTTCTGATATTCTTCCCCAACGTGGCTCTCTAGAAACATCAATCATTGGTGCAAATGTCCAATGAATTCCTTCCGCAGATGCTTCCTCAGCAGCTATTCGTGAGCTTTCTTCAATCATTCTTAAATCCCAACTTGCGGACAAGCCTAAATTGATTGGGAAAATTGTACGATGACCATGGATAACGTCATAACCAAACAATAATGGAATACCTAAACGAGATTCTTCAACTGCAATCTTTTGTAAATCACGTGTACCCTTTACAGACATCGCATTTAGCATTGCTCCCATATTGCCTTCCCGAATATATTTTCCATTGTCCGAGCCTACAAATGGACCTGTTTGATCCCAATTTCCGCTATACATTGTGGTTTGACCAATCTTTTCTTGTAGTGTCATTAATTGCATTAATGAATCTACTTTAGTCTCATAATTTTGAGCAAAACTGATCTGAATACAACTTATAACAACAATGTAAAGAGGTTTTAATTTCATTTTAAATTATTTAGTCAGTTCAAATTCTTTCATCATCTTAGTTGTAGAATCTGTACCTACAAATACATGAAATTTTCCTGGTTCCGCAACAAAATCTAAATTCGAATTATAAAATTTTAAGTCTTCAACTGATAATTTAAATGTAACGGATTTAGTTTCTCCTTTTTTAATTTCAATTTTTTGAAAGCCTTTTAATTCTTTCAACGGTCGTGTTACAGAGCCAACAACATCTCTAATGTAGAGTTGCACAACTTCTTTTCCATCATAATTACCAGAATTTGTTACATCTACAGAAACATCGATCGTTCCATCCATGGTAATAGAATGGTTACTTATATTGAAATTAGAATAATCAAATTTAGTGTAGCTTAATCCGTAACCAAATGGATATAAAGGCTCATTACGCTCATCAATATAATTACTCTTGAATTTTTCAAATTTCCCTTCTTCATTCGATAAAGGTCTTCCTGTATTTTTATGATTGTAAAAAATTGGAATTTGCCCTACACTTCTAGGAAATGTTGCAGTTAATTTACCTGATGGATTTACATAGCCAAATAACACATCTGAAATTGCCAAACCTGCTTCACTGCCAGGAAACCAAACATTAAGAATTGCTGGTACATTTTCATTTTCTTCAACCAATTCTAAAGGTCTACCAGTGAATAAAACTAGAACTACAGGTTTACCTGTTTTTAAAAGTGCATTCAATAAATCTTTTTGAACTTGAGGAATTCCTATTTCTGTTCTACTACTACTTTCTCCACTAAACTCTGCTGATTCTCCAATAGCTGCAATAATGACATCAGCTTTTTTTGCAATACTTAAAGCTTCATCTAAAAGTTGCTGATCTGTTCTACCATCTCTTGGTATATCTTTATTGAACATGGTGGCTCTTTTTTCAAGCTCTAGGTCATAATCAATATTACTTCCTTTTGCATAAAGTATATTAGCTGTATTACCAACAATCGTTTTTAAGCCAGACAGGAACGGATTAGATTTTTCTTGTTGTGTCGCTACACTCCAAGTACCTGCCATATTTACTGCATTATTTGCTAATGGTCCGATTAGTGCAATCGTTCCCTCTTTTTTTAACGGCAAAAGATTATTCTCATTTTTAAGTAACACCATAGATTCTGCACCTACTTTTCTAGCAAAAGCTCTATTTTCGGTTGTAAACACCTCCTTTTTTGCTCTTTCTGAATCACAATACTTGTATGGATCTTCAAACAATCCTAGCTCATATTTAGCGGTTAACATACGTTTTACAGCAGTATCAATTTCTACCATAGATACCAATCCTTTATTATAAGCACCTTTTAAAGATTTTATAAAGGCGGCTGAAGCAACTCGCGAATCGCCAGCCATATCCATGTCTATACCTGCGTTTAGTGCTTGAGAAACAACTTGTTCTTCGCTACCCATACCGTGAGCCATCATCTCATAAATACCAGTATAATCGGTAACAACAAATCCATTAAATCCCCAATCATCTCTTAATAATTCTGTTAATAACCATTTATTTCCTGTTGCTGGCACACCGTCAATTTCATTAAAAGATGCCATAACTGAACCAACACCAGCATCTACTGCTGCTTTATAAGGCTCTAAATATTCGTTATACATTCTTATTTTACTCATATCAACCGTATTATAATCTCGGCCAGCTTCTGACGCGCCATATAACGCAAAATGCTTTACACATGACATTAGCGTGTTATTTTTGCTTAAATCATCTTGCTGATATCCTTTTACCATAGCTTCAGCAATTCTACTTCCTAGGTAAGGATCTTCACCGTTGCCTTCTGAGACTCTTCCCCAACGTGGATCGCGAGAAATATCTACCATAGGAGAGAATGTCCAATTAATACCATCTGCACTAGCTTCAGTTGCTGCCATGCGAGCTGTTTTTTCAATTAATTCTAAATCCCAAGAAGAAGACAAACCTAAGGGAATAGGAAATGTTGTTTCATAACCATGTATAACATCCATACCAAATAGTAATGGAATTTTCAGTCTACTTTCCTCAACAGCAATTTTTTGAACTGCTTTTATTTTTTCAACAGATTTAATATTAAACATACCACCAACTAAACCGTCTTTTATCTTTTTACCTACGTTAGAACTTGTTCCCTGACCAGTTGTAATATCTCCAGATACAGGTAAATTTAGTTGACCTATTTTCTCTTCAAAAGTCATAAGGGCTAAAATAGAATCTACTTGAGCTGCATATGGATTTTTATCTACCGAAGAGGACTGCGCAGAATTAGTTTCAGTTTTACAACTTGTAAAAATCAACGTAATAATTGCAAGAATTACGAATTTTGAAGTCAATTGATTTGTCATTTTAATTTATTTAGAATTTGAAAAAAGCCATGTTAATAATTCTGGTTCGGCAAAAGCAGGATCCCAACTGTTATGATTTGCAAAATCGTAGATGGTCAATTTAGGAAATCCGCCTGCACTCAGTATTGCAGACGCCATACTTAGAGATAATTTAGGATCAACAACATCGTCTTTAGCACCATGAATTATCCATAAAGGTACATCTGTTGCATAGGATACTGCGGATTCTGGATCACCACCTCCACAAATAGGAATTGCTGCTGCAAACATTTTGGGTTTGCGATATAAAATTTCAAAAGTTCCCATGCCACCCATTGACAAACCCATTACATAAACTTGGTCTGTTTTTACAAATGGTTGGCTTACCATGTTATCCATTAAATCCATTACTAAAGCCATCGCTGTAGTAGGATTATCATTGTATTTATATTTGAAAGTAATTGGTTTTGTAGTACGATCAGCTTCAAATTTAGACCAATAATCACCTTTAGCACATTGAGGAAATATTATAATTGCAGGTAATGAATCTCTAGTGGTTTCATTTAAAAATAAACTACTACCATGCACAAGTTGGTTTTTATTATTATCCCCTCTCTCACCTGCACCATGAAGAAATAACACCAAAGGATATGTTTTTGATTCATCAAAGTTTTCAGGTAAAAGCATTCTATAATTTAAAGTATCTGAATCTACAACATGCGCTTCATAAGAAAATAGATCTTTAGATGATTTTCCTTCTTGTGCGTTTAACGAACAAAATGAAGTAAATAATACCAATGAAAAAAAAGAAATAAAATGTTTCATATATATGTTATTAATAATTATACCCAAGTGTTGTTAAACCATTTTGCACATCTGCATTCTGCATAAACAAATCCCATAATAAACCAGTTCTGTAGTTTTCTATCATAATAATTTGCGGACCTTGATCTATGGCTAAATAACGTTCTGTTACCCAGTCATTATACTCAGGACTAAATGCATCATAAAAGCCTGCTGCACCTAATAAAATAGCCTTCTTTGAATAAAAATAATGCATTGCTGCTAATGATTCTTCTGGTGTATATGGAATTGAACTTATTGCTGCTGTTGGAGAAATCACACCTATATCATGTTGAGGATCGTGCGCTAAGTAGCCTGTTGAGCCATCTGTATTTCTTGAATAACTTGCTGTTAAACCCCAACACTCCTCACCATAATCTTCAAAATCATTTGGATTGTTAACACAGTATTGATAATTAATTTTGGTATGATTCACATTTAAATCCCAGTAATTCGCATATTGATCTGTTAAGTTTTCGGGATTTAAGCCTAAGTGCGAATAATGTGCCCAAAATAAGGGACCAGTTCCAGAACCTGCATGGTCTAGAATTAATGGTATATTGTATTGACTAGAAGATGTCACAATATTACCGTTACTTGCCCATCCTTGATGATACACTTCCGTCGGTATTGTATAATCTGGTGAAGCAGCTCCCAATACAAATGCAATAAGCGTTTCATTATAACCTTTTAATTCTAAATTAATTGAAAATCCATTAGTAGGACTCCAATGCCAGTATAATGCATTCTGGTTTTGAGTGTACCAATCCCATTCTACACCTTTCCATAATGTGTCTGCCTGAGTTGCCAATGCTGCCTCCTCCGCAGAACCATCTTTAAAATATTCTTTTACACAAATTAAACCTTGTGCAAAAAGTGCTGTTTCTACTAAATCGCCACCGTTATCTTGATCACTAAAAGGAATTACGTTACCTGTATTACCATCAATCCAATGCGACCAAGCTCCATGGAAACGATCTGCATTTTCAAAAAAGTTTAAAATTTGATCTAATCTGTTAAAACCCTCTTCTCTTGAAATATATCCTCTTTCAATACCAACTAGTATTGCCATCAGCCCAAAGCCACTACCTCCTGTTGTGACAACATTTTGACTGTTTGAAGGATCATTAGGATGATAACGCTCTTTTGCTGCACCAGAATTACTTTCTGCAAAATCCCAAAAATATTTAAACGTTAATTCTTGAGTTAAATCCATTATTTCCTCGTCAGTTAATGTTTCAACAATTGGATCATCATCACTAGGATCGTAAGGTTCTTGCCAACCTGGTCCATCATCTGAACCACAATTGAACAAAAGGACTACAATAATTAATAAACTATATTTTTTCATATTTAATCTCTTATAGTGTAAGTAAAGCCTAGTTTATCTAAGCCTGCTTTGACATCTGTATTGCTCATAAACAAATTCCACAATAAGCCAGTTCTATAATTCTCTATCATTACCGGAATTGGCCCTTGATCTATTGCTAAGTACCTTGGTTTGCTCCATTTGTCATGCAAGCTAAAGGCATCATAAGGTCCATACTTGCCAATTAAAGAATCTTGTTCTTTATATAGATATTTTAGCATTTGCATACTCTCTTTTGGTGTATATGGAAATGAAGAAAGTGCTGCTGTTGGCGAGATAACGCCTAAATCTGCTCCTGGTCTATGACCCGAATACCCCTTTATTGAATAGCTCGATGTTAGTCCCCAAAGATTTTCGCCGTAACCTCTATATTCTTTAGGATTTTCTACCGCATATTTATAATGAATTTTAGCATGGTTTTGAGTGAGCTCCCAATAATCTGCATATTGATCTGAAAGCCCATTGGGATCTAATCCTAAGTATGAATAGTGTGCCCAGAAAAGGGGTCCTATTTGTGCCTCGTTATGTTCAAAATAATCTAAAACCAAAGGTAAATTATACATTGAATCTTTAGAAATAATATTTCCGTTACGTGCCCAACCTTTATCGTATACAGATTTTTTAATTGAATGTGTAGGAGAAGCAGCTGCGAGTACATACATTATTAAACATTCATTATAACCACCAACTGGAAAATTCATTTCCCATTCATATTCAGGCGACCAATGCCAATATAAAACATCTTCTCCATTTTTTGTATACCAATCCCATTCAACTGTTTTCCATAATTTATCTATTTTATCTCTAAGTTCTAATTCTTCAGGATTGGTTCCTTTAAAATATTCAGAAACGGTAAGTAATCCTTGGATCAGAAAAGCTGTTTCAACTAAATCTCCACCGTTATCCTTTTTTCCGAAAGGGTAAACTTTACCTGTTTCTCCATTGATCCAATGTGGCCAAGCACCATGAAAACGATCGGCTTTAGCTAAAAAACTTACTATTTTATGATACCTACTTATAGCTTGTTCTTTAGTTATCCAACCCCTTTCTACACCAACCAATATAGCCATTAGTCCAAATCCACTTCCACCTGTTGTTACTGTATTTTTTGGAGATGATGGATACTTATCGTCCATATGAATACGCTCTCTGGCCAAACCTGAGTTAGGCTCTGCACCTTCCCAAAAATAGTTGAATGTTTGATGTTGAACTTTATCTAGAAGCTCTTCATTAAAAGACTCACTTTCTTCTTGTATAGCTTCACTTAATTCTTTGGTGGTATTGGTATTACTACAAGAAAATATGAGTAATAGCCCAGTTATCAAAATCACAAAATGTATATGTTTTGATTTTTTCATTTACTAAAATTTAGATAAACTTTAGCTGCATTTATCATAGACAAATACAGCTAAAGGTATAAAGACTAATTCAAACAAAATATCTTATTTAAAGACAATACTATTATAGCATTGAAAGTATTTCTGTGTGAGAAAGTGCTTTTTTAAATATTCTTAAATCATCCATTGCACTCTCATCGGAATTATGATTCCATCCTGTAAATCTTGGTGCTCCAGACATTATAGATAACACATCACAATCCGTCCAATCTATACCTGAGAATTCGCCTTGTTTTACCACAACACCATCAATATATACAACACATTCTGTAGCTGATATTGTAAACGCGACTTGATGCCATTGGTTACTTGTAGGATCAATATCTGCGTCTGCACCACCATCAAACCAAGAATCGGCTGTGCCGTTACCTGCATTTAATTTTATTCTTTGTAATCCACCTGCATTTTCTCGGAATAACCTAAAACCACTAGATCTATTGTTTTGAGCATCTGGATTATCCGCATCTGGTGGACCTATTACTAAAATACCTGCTCTATCTGGCGTTTCATTTACTTTGTATCTAAACACTGCAGAAAACTCTTCGTTTAGTAAGCCAGCTGTTGGGAAAGTTAAATACGAATCAGTTGCACCTAAATAAGCATTATTTCCTTCATAAGCATCACTAGATCCTGTATAAGAAGGGTTTCCTACTTCTGTACAATCTTCATCACTGTAACTATCGGTATAACTACCATTAAACCCTAGTTTAAAAATTTCGTCACTTTGCGCAATCATTCCAACAATTTCATCTTGTGATAAAGCGATATTGAATAATCTTAAATCATCCATATAACCACTATCAGATTCATGTCCCCAACCTGAAAACCTTGGAGCACCAGACATTATAGATAGCACATCACAACCAGTCCAATCAACTCCACCATCTAATGTGCCTTGCTTTACGACTTCTCCATTGATATAAACAACCGCTTCAGATTCTGAAATAGTAAATGCAATGTGTACCCACTCATCTGTTGTTGGGTCTACATCTGCATCAGTACCTCCATCAAACCAAGAATCTGCAGTACCATTACCTACATTAAGCTTAAAACGTTGCATGCCTCCTGCATTTTCTCTAAATAATCTAAATCCACTTGTTCTGTTATTTTGGGCATCAGGATTTGCATCATCTGGTGGCCCAATAACTAAGACACCTGCACGGTCTGGATCTGCATTAACTTTGGTCCAAAATGAAGCACTAAATTGATTTCCTAACAATCCACTTGTCGGGAATGTTAAATAAGAATCTGTAGCACCAGCATAAGCACCTGAACCCACACGAGCTTCTGGAGCAAAACTTGGCATACCAACCTCTGTAGCATCCGTAACTGTTACCAATTCAGTATAACTACCATCAAAATTCATGTAAAATGTTTCTCCACTAAAAAGTGGTGTATAAGGTGGTTCTTTACTAAAATTTGACGTTGCTATAGTTTCATTCCCTACTATATCTACAGCAGTAACTTGTAATACGTGTTCACCAGTTGTAATGTTATCGTAAACAAATTCACTATTAAAAATTCTATAGTCTAAAAATGAATCGAAAGCTGCAATAACTTGTCCATCTAGACTTACAGAAACTGACATAATTTCAATGTCATCTTCTACTCTGAACTCTATTGCTGTTGAAGTCACTGGTTCTGGCACTTGTATCTCAAAACCTTCACTTGGTTTTACAATAGAAATAACTGGTGCTCCAACATCGTTACCTGGATCTACCGCTGTGATTGGATCAATCCCTTCGTAACAAGAACCTAACATTAGCAAAGCCGTTAATGCAAATATGTATGTTTTTATATTTTTCATTTTCTTATTTTTTAATTGTTATTAAGTGGTAACAAATCCAATTGATTCTGCGGATAAGGTAAAAGCTCTTTATCTGCGGTAAAAGTTCTGCCATCGTAGCTTAATTCGTCATATTTATTTAATCGAATCATATCAAAATAACGAACACCCCATTCCATACCAAGTTCAGCAAATTTTTCATCCATAACTTGGTCATTTGTTACACCAGTAAGTGAAGGCATTCCGACTCTTCCTCTTACCATATTAACAGCTTGATCTGCTGTCATCGCAGAACTAGTAGCTCCTTGTGTCAGTGCTTCTGCATGCATTAATAATATTTCTGCATATCTAATTACAATGAAATTCTTACTTGAGCCATAACTATTTCTACCAGGTGTTAATTGGTTTGATGGTAAATAGTGTTTACCACTACCAAACATAGCCCTAGGATAATCGTTAAATATATCGCCATCTAATGTTGTATTAGAAATATAGCTAGGTAAGGTAGCATAATTAGGATCTAACATTAATTCATCCATTCCTCTTGGTGTAAAATTCACACTAGTTACTAACCTTGTTTGATCACCTCTATCAATCATAAACTTGATATACTTTAAACTTGGCTCATAAAAACCCCATCCTCCAGAAGCTGTTGAGACTGCAGGTGTCCAACTAGAAGGTCCAAATGGCGCATATAAGTGATTGTTTGTAGCTCCTGATTCTGTATTGTAATCTGAGAATTGAAGCTCAAAAAGGTTTTCATTACTTCTTTCGCCAGGCTTTTTAAACAACTCGTAAAAATCTGGATATAAATTAAACTTATCTGAACTTATAATTTCGCTAGTTGCATCTGCTACACCTTGGTAATTCTCTAATTCTAAATTTGCTAAAGCTTTAATTGCTAATGCCGTATATTTAGTTACGCCTGCAGAGACATCTTCTCTTTCATTAGGTCTTTGATTTGGCAAAAACGGAATTGCTTCATCCATTAAATCCGATATATATTGCATTACCTCAGCTTTAGTTTTTACTCCATTCTCTAATTCTGATGTAATATCAGATGAGTTAATGATAAAAATATCTCCCCATAATCTTGACATTTGAAAATGTGTAAATCCACTTAACACTTTACACTCTGCCATATATTGGTCTGCTTTATCAACGTAATCTCCTATAGCAAAATCTTTATAATTTTGAATTGTTTCTCGTGAACTAACAATTCTTACTATGTCTCCATAAAAGTTTTCCCATATTTGGTTGTACATCCAAAATCCATTGTCGTATACAAATAGATCTGTATCTGCAAACTGCGGCTGATCTCCTAATCCACCTGCGTTTACATCATCACCTCTCACACCTATTAATAAAGGATCTTCCCATCCTCTAGAATAAACTGCTGAATATGCACCAATAAGTGGAAGAATCATATCTTCTGAAATGGTTAAATCTAAATCATCTGCAGCCAGTTGTCCGTCGTTTTCTTCTAATTTATCTGTACAAGCAAAGAATGCTGTAAAGACCGCCAACATTAAAGCCAGCTGTTTTGTTACTTGTTTTAAATTTTTCATGTTTAGCTTTTTTTATTATATTTTAATGTTAACTCCTAAAGTATAAACCGCTGGTACTGGGTAGGTTTGACGATCTACTCCATTTGCCACTTCAGGATTAAAACCATTATAATCAAAAATTGTAATTGGTCGTTCAGCAGTAAGAGTTACCTTAACATCTGGCGAAAATTTCCCTTTAAAACTGCTTGAGGGAATTCTATAACCTAATTGTATGTTTTGAACTCTGAAATAAGCGCCATCTTCAACAAAGAAGCTACTCATTTTTTGATTCCAAGCCTTTCTGCGACCTTCTGATGATGGGAATGAATTCGTAGTTCCTTCACCATGCCATCTGTTAATTGCGAATTCTGCATCAACATTTGTATCATTAGTAAAGATAACTTCACCTCTTTTTCTATTTAGAATACTATTTCCTGTTTGACCAGAAATAGCAACAGAAAAATCAAAGTTTTTGTAAGCTACATTAATGTTACCACCATAATTAAACGTTGGTAAATATGAACCTAAAACAACTCTATCATCTGCATCAATTTTTCCGTCATTATTTTGATCTTTATAGATAAAATCCCCTGGAACTAATTCGTTGTTATTTTCCGTTAATTCGCACTGTGCTGTAGCACTAGATGCAATTTGCTCATCATTTTGATATACACCAGCTACTTCCCAACCAAAGAAGGCATTGACAGGTTCACCTACAATAAGCCTTTGACGAAATTCTGCACTTCCGGTATCAAAATATCCTTGCTCGCTATTTATCTGAGTAACTTCGTTTTTTAAAGTTGCAATATTTCCACCAATAGAAAAACTCCAATTATCATTTATGGTTTGACTCCAATTAGCAGCTATTTCTAAACCTTGGTTTCTCATTTCGCCAATGTTATCATTTACCACTTCTGCTGTTATAGGCACTTCTCGTGGTAAAACTAGATTTTCCGTATCTCTGATGTAATAATCTAATTCTAAACTTAATTTATTATCAAATAAACGTGAGCTAATACCAAAATTCATTTCTTCCAAGATTTCTCTTCGTAAGTTTTGAAACGTATTTGTCGTTAAAATTCCATTTGTAGGTATATCTCCTATATCGGTTACTACTTGTGATACCGTTCTAGTACCTGTACTTCCACCTAATGATCCGTTAGCTAATTTTCCCCAAGAAGCTCTTAATTTTAAAAAATTAAAAAGGTTGTTCTCTTCAAAGAAATCTTCTTTAGATATTACCCAACCTAGACCTACTGATGGTGTTGTTTCCCATAACTTCTTTGGGAATCTACCATCACCTTCATGTCTAAGTGTAGCATTTAATAAATACTTATCCTTGTAACTATATTCTAACCTACCAAAAAGCGCAAATGAATAAAACCTATCACCTATTTCATTAACTTGATTACTGAAGGTTGTAGGATCTGCAAAATTTAAATACCATGAGCTCTCAAGACCAATTCCTTGAACATCATTACCTGTTGCCGAAAACGTATTGAATTGATCATCGCGATATGAAGTACCGGCAATTACGGTTACATTATGATTGCCAAAACTATCTTTAAACGTCAATGTATTATCCCATAATTGATTAGAAAATTTTAATTCAGCTCGTCTTATAGAAGACGTCTCACGCTGTGAATTTTCTGATATAAAAAATGGTAATCTTACATTTCGCTCAGAAACTGTAGAATAATCATGGCTATAAGCTGTTTTAAACTTTAGTTTATCTGTGATTATATCTACTTCTAAGAACATACTTGCTAAAACTTTTCTGGTTTTAACCTGATTATCATTAAAAGTCATTGCAGGAAACGGATTTTGAGATCCACGATAACCTAATGCTGTTGCATCTGAAAAAGCAATTGGATCTGCTTCAGTATTTACATAATCATAAACTGGTAATATTGGCACCGCAAAATACGCCTGAAACCATGCACCATTTTCAGGATTGTACTGTGTAGCATTACTAAAAATAGCATTTGTACCTACAGTAATACGATCAGAAAGTTTTATCTCTACATTAGATTGAATATTGAAACGTTCGTATTCATTTTTCATATCTAATATTCCATCTTGTGAAAAATAGTTAGCATTAACACCGTAAGTTGTATTTTCCGTTCCACCTGTTACACCAATTCCATGACTAGTAATTGGAGCCACACGCAATACTTCTTTATACCAGTCTGTGTTGACGTCTGGAATATTAGGGTTTACTCTACTTCTTCCATAACGTTGAATGGCATTTTCTACAAACTCAATATCTGCTTGTGATCCTGACTCATAAGCCATAGTAACAAATTGCTCTGCGTTAGCCATTTTGACAACGTTCTGAGCATTTTGAAACCCTGAATAACCTGTGTAAGTAAATACAGGTTTTTGTTCTAATTTACCATTTTTTGTTTCAACGATAATAACACCATTTACACCTCTTTGTCCAAAAATAGCAATAGACGAAGCATCTTTTAAAACAGAGATGGTTTCAATTTGACTTGAATCTAGAAAATCAATGTTGTCATAAAACATACCATCCACAACATATAATGGATTATTACCTGCTAAATAAGAGTTTACACCTCTTACTCTCACATTTGGTGATCCTCCTGGAGAACCACTGCTTGTAATTTGAACACCTGCAACCTTACCTTGTAAAGATTGCATTACGTTACTGTTAGGTGTTTTTTCAATGTCATCAGACTTCACTGTAGTAATTGCACCTGTTAAATCTTCTTTTTTCTGAGTACCATAACCTATTACAACGACTTCATTTAATGAAGCTACGTCATCTTTTAGAATAATTGTTAGCTCTGTTTGGTTCTCAATTACTATTACTTGAGTCTCTAAGCCAATGTAGCTAAACTCAACGCGTTCTCCTGAAGTTACTTTAATAGTAAATTTACCATCAAAATCTGTTGTAGTACCTCTACTTGTTCCTTGTACTAGGACATTTGCTCCTGGCAAAGGCATCCCATCACTTTCGGTTGTTACAATTCCGCTAATCTCAATCTGCTGAGCGAAAGCACAAATTGAAAAAAACAGCATTAACAATAAACTGAATTTTGTTTTCATAGAAATTAATAAATATTAGAGTTGATTATTTAGTTTTTGTATTTGTCTAAATTATAACCTAATGTTAAATACTGTTAACATCTATTTACATTTTAAATACGTCACTCATTTTATTTTTAGTCATTTTAGAGAAATATCCTAGATTGACGTACTCTAAAGCTACTAAAAAAACGTTGTAGATACACGTTATTTAACAGAATGACGTAGTAATGACGTAGTGAATAATTACTTAATTGATAAAATAGAGTGTTGATTATTTAATATTCAATAAATAATCCACTATAGAAGTATCATTTTCTAAATTTAATTTCTTTTTAAGTCTATAACGATGTGTTTCTACACCTCTCACAGAGATGTTTAATAAAGGTGCAATCTCCTTAGAGGATAAATTCATTTTGATGTATGCACAAATTTTTAAATCCTTTGGTGTTAATTTTGGGTTTTGTTGCTTTAACTTCACAAAAAACTCATCGTGCACTTGATTAAAATTGTACTCAAAAACTTCCCATTCGTCTTTTAACACAATAGAATTATCCACGCGTTTTAAAAGTTTTTTATAGGCGTAGTAATTTTGAAAGCCATCTTTATTAATCATTAATTCCTTTTTGATTTCTTGCAAGGACTCATTCTTTTTAACTAAAGCCATAGCATTATTTGCTAATTGTTTACTTTTTAGCTTTATATCATTTTGAAGGGCATCGTTTTTTAATTGCACAATTCGTTTTTCATTCTCCAGTGTTTTCTCCCTCAATAATTTTTGTTGTTCTTTTTGATATTTAATTTTAATAAGTCGCTGTTGCCTTAATACTTTTCTCTTCTGTACATAGAAGAAGCCAATAATTGCAAGTGCAAAAATTAAGATATAGAGTAAAATTCCTAATGCACCTCTATACCAAGGTGGTTTTATTTCGAATTCAAAGCTTTGTATTGGCGAAACATTTCCAAAGTCGTTATTTGCTACGAACTTGATTTTATAATCACCTTCTATTAAATTAGTAAGCTCAATGGTATTGTTATCAACTCTATACCAATTATCTTCATTATTAGACAAGTTATATTCAAAATAATGATTATTAGATTTTGGTGATGTGAGTTCTAATTCTAAATTTTCTCCGTACTCTAATGTGATAGATTCATTATCAGACGGAAGAACTATTGATTTTTTATTTATTGAAATAGATTGAATTTTAGGTTTCACTAATTCGAGATTCTTTTTAAAACTATTCTCCATCATCATGAAACCATTCACCAAATTAAGGCCATAAATGGAATCTTCAATTTTAGAAACATTCTCATAACCGACTACATAACGATTTTTAATTCTTCGGTTGCCAAACGTTATACTATCCGTATTATTATTTAATGTTTTTAAGCTAATAACACCTTCTTTATTTATAAGCGCTATTTGATTGGTATCTTCTTCAGAAATTATATAGCTTTCTTTCCCAAATTTTTCATTAAGCAAATTGTACGGAATAATGGAGTCAATAATTGGCTCATATTTTTGCCAACCATCATTTGTTTTAAAACTTATATTGTTCTTTATATTATAAACCCTTAGATTAAAATCTGAAACTATTCCTTTATTACTATATGATTTAACACTAGAAATTGAATCATAATTTGCATCAAATTTAATTCTATACAACCCTTTGTAAGCATGTGCGACCCAAGCTGTATTAGGATTTTCAAAAACTAGAAAACGAGATGGAATTGTGGTTTTACCTAAATGTTTTACAATCCATTTATCATTGTTTTTTTTAAACTTTACAAGGCCTGTATAAGTTCCTTGAATGTAGGTATGACTACTTTCTGGAACTTTTTTAATTGTCCAACCTCCTGTAAAATCCGAAATTAAGGTTAATTGATCGCCATCTACAATAAATGTTCCTTCATTGTGCCCACAAAATAATTGATCTTCAATAATTTTTAAATCCCAAACTTGACCCTGAGATCCTTCAATAAATTGTAGGCTTTCATTTTCATCTAACCTAAAGAGTCCTGTATTACTTCCTATGTAAATAGATCCTTTATACCGCAATACATCATACACAGCACCAAGTTTTCCTGATTGATCATTATAAAAATAATGCTGACTATCTAAGTCAATTTTTGAAATCCCATTATCTAAACCTAACCATAAGTTATTGGATGCATCTATAAATTGGCCTAAAACCGTATTATTTAACAGCCCATTCTCCTTACTAACATGAGATTTAAATTTCCCTTGAGAATCTGTAATTATCACGCCATCTTTAATGGTCCCAAATACCATTTCTCCATTAGTTAACTGTGCAAATTTATTGAGCTGATGCTGTTTTATTTCTTTATCAATCTCAAAACCAGCCGGCTTTAATTCATTATTATACAAATAATAACTACCTTTTAGTGAAGTCAAGACCAGTAATCCATCTTTAAATTTAGTTAGTGACACTATTTTAGTATCGGCTAATTGTTCATCAAAATAAAAAGGTTTTAATTCATCACTTTCTAAAGAAAAAATACCTTTATTTAAAGTACAAACGTACAGTTTATCATCTACAACATTGCAAGAAATTATAGCAGACATAGGCCTTAATTGAACTACTTTCTTAAAATCATAGATATAAATATTTAGAAAAGACCTAAAGATAATTTTGTCTTTAATTTTTACAATTTGCCAAATTTCTTCATTTGGTGAAATAAGGTCTATAATATCATCACTAAGGGAGTTGTAATTTAAAATCCCAAATTCATCTTTTTTCCAATAGCCAAACTCCTCATAGGATCCTGTAAATATGAGATCGTTATGTGCAAAAACTGAACGTACAGTTGTTTTATTTGGTAATTGATAAAACTTCCAGTTTAAGGCATCATAAACCAAAAGCCCATTATTATTTGCGACATAAACATAGCCATCCTCAGAACGTGTAATATCCCAGTTTTGATTAGCGGCTTTATATTCTGCTAAACTATAATTTTGAATTTGAGGTGAAAACTGAGCATTCGCTTTAAAAAAAAATAAACAAGAGATAAGAAGACTTATATATGTAAAACGTTTAATCATTTTTTTTGCGATGACTCATTTGTATTGAAAACGATTTAAAAGTAATAATTATAAACTAAGAATATATGCTTTGAACAAAAAATGGTAATTGTAAAACGTTTTCTCCAATAGATCAAACCTGTAATTTATTGATTCATATTAATTTAAATTCCAGATTAATGGTAAGATGAAATAAACAAATAATGTGAGGATAACAATTGAAATTAAATTCATCCAAATTCCTTTTCTTACCATATCACTAATTTTTAAATAACCAGAACCAAATACAACCGCGTTTGGTGGTGTTGCAACGGGCAGCATAAAAGCACAAGATGCTGCTACTGTAGCACTAACTAATAAGATATAGGGATGAATATCTAGAATAACTGCTAATGATACTAATACTGGTAATAACATCGCGGTTGTTGCCATATTAGATGTGATTTCCGTGAGAAAATTTACCGATGAAATTAAAACAATTAATACTACAAATACAGAAACACCTATTAAGGTCGTCAATTGATTTCCTATCCAAGCAGCTAAACCAGATGACTCAAAACCACTAGCTAATGCCATACCTCCACCAAAAAGCAGAAGAATTCCCCAAGGCAATTTAACAGCATCTTCCCAATTTACTAATGCTGAGTTTTTCAATTTACTCGGAATTAAAAACAAAACCATAGATGCGATCATTCCAATAATTGTATCATCAATTGCAGGTAACCACTTTACCAATAAGAAAGATCTAGCGATCCAAGCAATAGCAGTAATTGAAAAAATAATTAATACAGCCTTTTCTTCGTAGGTCATTTTTCCTAATGCTGCCAATTGCTTATCTATTTCTTGTTTTCCTCCAGGAAACTCTTTTTGTTTAAATTTAAATGCAATTCGAGTTAAATAAAACCAGCATATAATTAAAAGTATTATGCTGATAGGAAAACCAAAAGCAAACCATTGAGAAAATGTAATTTCGGTATTATATGTATTTTCTACAACACCTGCCAATACTAAATTAGGAGGTGTGCCAATTAATGTTGCCATACCACCAATTGACGCACTGTATGCAATTGCCAACATTAATGCCTTCCCAAAAATTAAATTCTCGTTTTCTTTAGTTTCTGGGTTATCCTGAAGGTGCAAAACTATAGCAATACCTACTGGCAAAATCATTACAGCCGTAGCTGTATTAGAAATCCACATTGACAATAGGGCAGTTGCCACCATAAAACCTAAAATAATTCTACTAATATTAGTACCAACTACTTTGATAATGTTTAGAGCAATTCGTTTATGTAAATTCCATTTCTCTATAGCTATTGCCAAAATAAAACCTCCTACAAATAAAAAAATATACTTATGTCCATAAGAAGCCGTTGTTTCACTTAAAGACAATCCGCCAGACAAAGGAAACAACACAATGGGTAGTAATGCAGTTGCAGGTATAGCTATAGCCTCTGTTATCCACCAGATTGCAATCCAAATCGTTGATGCCAAAACCGCATTTGCTGTAGCATCTAACCCTTCCGGATTAAAAAACAATTTGATGAAAATGAAAGCAATTGGACCTAAGAATAATCCTATTTTTTTCTTTGATAAACTCATTTATAAGAATTATATAAGTACTAAAATATTAAGATAATTTTTCAATAGAGAAATATGTTGTTGAAAACTAAAAATTATAAAAACGACTCTATTTCAATACAATTAGAAAAACAATAGGTACATATTAATTGAATATTCAAAATAAATACTGATATGTAAGGTATTGCTTATTTTTCTAATAAGTAGATTTAACCATCAATTAATAACTTCTAAAAAAAGGCATACAACAAAAAATTATTGTCATTTTTCTTACATATTGAATCAAATTAGAAAGAAATTCCGCCTACAATTTTACATTTTATCGGAAAAACTTGCATTTAATCGGATTTTTATATTTATTTGTACCATCAAATAACAGAAAAATGAAACCTCAATTCTCGACAAGCCTTAAAATTGCCATATTATTTTTTGGCTTTTGCACTTATTCCAATGCTCAGGTAGGTATAGGAACTACAACACCTAATCCTTCTTCAATCTTGGATATAGAATCAAATTCACAAGGTATTCTAATTCCCAGAGTAGAGTTAACTAGCACAAACGATACCACAACCATTACTGGTGGTAATGTTGAAAGTCTATTAATTTACAATACACAACTGATCAGTGATGTTCAGCCTGGATACTACTATTGGGATAATAGTGTATGGGTTCGCGTCGCAGCTGGCTCTAATGCCGATAATCAAAAAGTATCTAACTTTAGTGTTATAGGAGCTAATCTAAGCATTACGCTAGAAAATGGTAATACGGCAACGGTACCTATAAGCGATATAACGACAGGATCAGATACCAATATTGCAAATTCTAATCTAATATTAGATGCCAACAGAACACTTACGACCGGTAATTACGAACTAAATATAGATTCTAATACATTAGTTATTGAAGGTAATGAAAATGAAGTTGGTATTGGTACTAACAATCCAACTGCAAAATTAGATGTTAATGGAGCAGCCAGAATTAGATCTGTAAATAATGGTGCTGACTCTGATAATATATTAACTAGAGACTCAAATGGTAATATCCGCAGAAGAACAGCAGCAGAAATCGTAGCTGCAGGTGGCGGAAGTGATGATAATATATATTCCACAAGTGGCACAATTACAAGTACTCGTAATATAACACAAAACAATTACGATGTAAATTTTGATGCCAACACTTTATTTATTGATGGTAGCTCAGATAACGTAGGTATTGGCACTAGCAATCCTAATATAGATCTAGCCATTGGTGATACTGATACAGGTTTACAACAACAAGGAGATGGAATTTTAGCCATTTACTCAAATAATAATGAAAGAGTAAGAATTAACAATAACGGTTATGTTGGTATTGGAACCACTACTCCCGCTGAACGACTTCATGTTAATGGGAATAGTAGATTAGGAACAAATGTTTCTCGCGATGGAGACTTTAGACTAAACGAAATGGGTACTGGTAACAGAAACTCTAGAATACAATTTCACTCAGATGCGGACGCTTCTAATGATGCCGAAATTATTAGAAATAATGGCGTAGATGGTAGCCTAATTATCGATAACGAAGGGAACGGAATAATGTATCTACGTAATCGTGGATCCGGACAAGTAAGGTTAGGTACAAATAACACGGATGATTTCTTTATCGAAGATGGAGGTAATATTGGTATTGGTATAAGTAATCCAACTGCTAAATTAGATGTTAGTGGTACGGCTAGAATTAGAACCGTTAATAACGGAGAAGACAGTGATTACATCTTAACAAGAGATTCTAGCGGAAATATTCGTCGTAGAACAGCTGCGCAAATTGTGGCTGCTGGTGGTGGAAGCGATGATAATTTTTACAGCAATAATGGTATTATTACTGCAAATCGTTATATCACACAAAATAACTTCGATGTTAATTTCGATTCTAGCACTTTAGTTATTGAAGGTAGTGATAACGAAGTTGGTATTGGTCTTTCAAACCCTACTGCTAAACTAGATATCAATGGAGACCTTAGAATAAGAACCGTTAATAGTGGTGCGGCAACTGATAATATTCTAACTAGAGACTCAAGCGGTAATATTAGAAGAAGAACAGCAGCTGAAATTGTGGCAGCTGGTGGCGGAAGTGATGATAATATATATTCCACAAGTGGCACAATTACAAGTACTCGTAATATAACACAAAACAATTACGATGTAAATTTTGATGCCAACACTTTATTTATTGATGGTAGCTCAGATAACGTAGGTATTGGCACTAGCAATCCTAATATAGATTTAGCCATTGGTGATACTGATACAGGTTTACAACAACAAGGAGATGGAATTTTAGCCATTTACTCAAATAATAATGAAAGAGTAAGAATTAACAATAACGGTTATGTTGGTATTGGAACCACTACTCCCGCTGAACGACTTCATGTTAATGGGAATAGTAGATTAGGAACAAATGTTTCTCGCGATGGAGACTTTAGACTAAACGAAATGGGTACTGGTAACAGAAACTCTAGAATACAATTTCACTCAGATGCGGACGCTTCTAATGATGCTGAAATTATTAGAAATAATGGCGTAGATGGTAGCCTAATTATCGATAACGAAGGGAACGGAATAATGTATCTACGTAATCGTGGATCCGGACAAGTAAGGTTAGGTACAAATAACACGGATGATTTCTTTATAGAAGATGGAGGTAATATTGGTATTGGTATAAGTGATCCTACTGCTAAATTAGATGTTAGTGGTACTGCTAGAATTAGAACCGTTAATAACGGAGAAGACAGTGATTATATCTTAACAAGAGATTCTAGCGGAAATATTCGTCGTAGAACAGCTGCGCAAATTGTGGCTGCAGGAGGTGGTAGCGATGATAATTTTTACAGTAATAATGGTATTATTACTGCAAATCGTTATATCACACAGAATAACTTCGATGTTAATTTCGATTCTAGCACTTTAGTTATTGAAGGTAGTGATAACGAAGTTGGTATTGGTCTTTCAAACCCTACTGCTAAACTAGATATCAATGGAGACCTTAGAATAAGAACCGTTAATAATGGTGCGGCAACTGATAATATCCTAACTAGAGACTCAAGCGGTAATATAAGAAGAAGAACAGCGTCTGAAATTGTGGCAGCTGGTGGCGGAAGTGATGATAATATATATTCCACAAGTGGTACTATCACTGGTAATCGTAATATTACTCAGAACAACTTCGATGTTAATTTTGATGCAAACACCTTGGTTATTGATGGGAGTTCTAATAATGTAGGTATTGGCACTAGCAATCCTAATATAGATTTAGCCATTGGTGATACTGATACAGGTTTACAACAACAAGGAGATGGAATTTTAGCCATTTATTCAAATAATAATGAAAGAGTAAGAATTAACAATAACGGTTATGTTGGTATTGGAACCACTACTCCCGCTGAACGACTTCATGTTAATGGGAATAGTAGATTAGGAACAAATGTTTCTCGCGATGGAGACTTTAGACTTAACGAAATGGGTACTGGTAACAGAAACTCTAGAATACAATTCCACTCAGATGCGGACGCTTCTAATGATGCCGAGATTATTAGAAATAATGGCACAGATGGCGATTTCATTATTGACAATGAAGGTAATGGTATTATGTATTTCCGTAATCGTGGATCCGGACAAGTAAGATTAGGTACAAATAACACGGATGATTTCTTTATAGAAGATGGAGGTAATATTGGTATTGGCATAAGTGATCCTACTGCTAAATTAGATGTTAGTGGTACGGCTAGAATTAGAACCGTTAATAACGGAGAAGACAGTGATTATATCTTAACAAGAGATTCTAGCGGAAATATTCGTCGTAGAACAGCTGCGCAAATTGTGGCTGCTGGCGGTGGAAGCGATGATAATTTTTACAGCAATAATGGTATTATTACTGCAAATCGTTATATCACACAGAATAACTTCGATGTTAATTTCGATTCTAGTACTTTAGTTATTGAAGGTAGTGATAACGAAGTTGGTATTGGCCTTTCAAATCCTACTGCTAAACTAGATATCAATGGAGACTTAAGGATAAGAACCGTTAATAGTGGTGATGCAACAGATAATATTCTAACTAGAGACTCAAGCGGTAATATTAGAAGAAGAACAGCCGCTGAAATTGTGGCAGCTGGTGGTGGAATTAATGACAATATTTATAGTACTAATGGAACTTTAACATCTGACCGTACAGTTAACTTAAATACTAACACTCTTCATTTTGCTAGTTCAGCTGATAATGCTTTTCGTGTGGACGGTAATACATTTGCAGTGGACGCGGATACTAATAAAGTAGGAATTGGTATGTCAGATCCTGAGGAAAAACTAAATGTGAATGGTGGCATTATTCAAGTAGGTCGAGCAGCATCAACACATACACAAATTGCAGTAAATAGATTAGAAACCGGCATCAATACAGGATCAGTAGCACTTACAGCTAATGATGGTGGTGGAAACGCAAATATTACATTTAACAACACTTCTAGAATACCAGATGTAGATGGCAATGCAGCACGAATTAGCGTAAATGTTGATAACAATGTAAATGCTGCAATGTCATTTGAAATAGCAGAAGGTGTTACTGCAGGTACAGCAGTAGTCACCAGCACAGGTATGACTTTGACCACAACTGGGCTAGGTATCGGCACAACTGCTCCAACTCAAAAGTTAGATATTAATAATGGATCTGTCCGCGTACGAGAATTAAGTAATTCAGGAAACAGAGTAGTATATGCAGACAGTGAAGGTGTTTTAAACATTCGATCAACCAGGAGTGCTACATTTGCTCGAGGAACTAGTGCAAACTATAATAACTCAGATGAATGGAGAAGAATTTCTAGTTCCTCTGCTTCATTAGATGTTTTAGATGGTGATGTTATATTAGTTAATTGGTCAACAATTGTTAAATTAACGGGAACTAGCACTACTGATACTTTAAACTTTGAAGTCCGTTTAATCGGAAGTGGTGATTGTTCTGATATCAATTTATCTGGAGGAAGTTTTTCCGAAGTCAATCATGACAACACAACTGGTTACGGAGGTACTAGTGGAACAAATAGTAATTGTAGTGGAACCTATACGATATCACTATGGGGAAGAAATATTGGAAGTGACAATTGGGGATATTCAGAATCTAATGTTACGGCTACAGTAAACTAAATCATTATACACCGTATTAAAAAAAAGTCAAGATGAACTTGTAAGTTCATCTTGACTTTTTTTTGTACTAAACATTAATAAGAGGTTTATATAAGTTTTTTTTCAAACCGACAGTTTAAATACATTCTTATTAGTATTCAGAAAAAGCTATAATTAATCTACTCAACCTCAATTACAAGGTTTTATCACTCAAATTAAAGATATTTCTTGTGTCATTATCAATATATTCAAACATTAAACCTAACTAGATATAAATGCAACAGATTAGAGCGTCTTAAAATTAATGTTTTAGACTTTATTATAAATAGATGGAAGATTTATCTACTAGCAGCAACAAAGCTAATTATATAGTCAAAGTTGAGTTTATTTGTTGTTATATAAAACGTAATAAATACTTAGCGCAATATAAATTATTTTAGAACTTAGGTTATGTAATAATAATTAATCAGCTTATCTATTTAGATAATTAAATATTGAGCAAGTAAATATCTAATAATCAATAATTAGATAGAACAATTTATGTATTGAATTTCCTTTGCTTCAAACTAAACTTAATTATATTGCTGAATTTTAATAGCTTATCAAAATCTTTAGAAGAAAATAATTATTCATAAAATAAACAATTAGTGGACCCCATTATTTTTGTGTTACAATAAGCTTTTTAGTGAATGATGTATTACCCTCAACTTGAATTTTGGCGATGTAAATCCCATCACTTAAAGGCTTTGAAGAATATTCATAACGCTCTTGTAACGATGAAATTGAATAATTTAAAACCTCTCTCCCGTTGACATCGTAGATCTGAAAAGATTTTAAATTTCGGCTATTTGGGTTTAAAAGACTAAATACTGAATTTTCATTGTTTATTAAAACATCCAACTGGTGTTTATTTATTGTATCTGCACTCAATGTGCTAGCATTTACAAATACAATTTGAAACCTATTATTAAAATTTCCGGCCTCAATATTTATATCATAGTCTTGCTGCGTTAGATCTATATAAATATCATTTTCTATATCATGTAAATAAATAGGTTGAGATTCTTCAAAATTTTGAATATCGAAAATACTAAACTTTAATTGTTGTTGATTCTCTGACTTCACGGCAACTGGTATCGTCAAATCTGGAGTAAATGCGCTTGCTTGTATCGTAAAAGGCTCAGTGTTTAGTATCCAGAAAGCGTCAGTTGGTGCTTCACTAGGCGATTTAGCCTCTAATCCATAATCAAAGTTAGGTGTAGCACTATCATGAAAATTATGTACTAATTGCCTTGTAAATTGATCATTGAAAGTAACATTTAAACGAAATCTTTTATAATCACTTGGCACAATATTTAGTCCATATTCATTATATAAAACTTCATTTGCTCCTTCTGAAGATGCATTTTTTTGTGTTACAGCACTTCTAAAAAAGACACTACTATTATCAGATATTTTTTCATACACTCTATGTGCATTCTTAACATACACATTTGATCCCAATGGTATACCACTCGCACCTTCTACCATAAAACCCTGACCAATAGGAATAAAACGTTTTGATATTTTAGATCCCATATTACCACTAGGTGACGGAGCTAATGGAACAGAATTTCCATAACCGTCATAGGCAGAAAACATGGCATTAACAAAGCTCTCCATTCCTGTATCAGAAATGGTGTAAGAAGCATAACCTCCAATATAATCAGCAACATTATGAGACCCTTCATCAGATTGTTCCCAGAAATATAAAGCACCTGTTGTAGTAGGTTGAGGCGATGGACCATTATTCAAAGTTGTATTTTGAGGATCGTGAATAAACAACAAAGCGTCAATAGCAGATGGATACGGATTGCCAATTAGTGTAAACTTATTTGGTGTAACCATATTGCTAATTGTACCATTATTCGCCTTTCCTCTAAAGTCATACAATTGATTGTTTGTACCTGCTACGCCTTTCATAGTAAAACCTAAACCAGGTAAAATTGATGACGATTCTCCTACATAATTCCAATCTGCATAATTATTAGACGTACTATAGGTATACAACCAACGATTAGATATCGTTAAAACAGGTGATGAAAACCCATCAAAACCAGAAGTAAAAGAAACGTTAGCACTAGATATTAAACCAGTTGGATCGTCTAAAGTCACATTATTAGTAGCCTCATTAATGAGATTAACGCGCGAAGCCTCGTTCCCTTGCGCTATAGAATTATTACCTACTGGAGAACACCAATAGTTATAGGTATAAGTACTAGAATTACCCGTTTGGTAGACGCTCAACTCTCCTATTCCCGTATTTAAAGAAGTTTCCTCACCTTGTATAAGCTGAGCTTCATCTCTTAGATAAAATTTTGAATCTGATTCACCTAACGTAATTGCATTATTTACAAATACAATTTCGTCATTAACAAATATGTAGTTATTGTTTCTAACACTTAGCTGCGCTTGACTTGACAACAGCATAGCAAATAGCATTACAAATGCTAAGTAATATCTAACCTTATAATTAGATTTAAAATAATTATTTTTAAAAATTGAAGTAGTATTTAAAAAACGATAATAACGTAACATAATAATTGGTATTTATAAAACAGACACTATAACCGAACTTTACAATTTTACACTTTGTCGGATTTATTTGCATTTAAACGAAAATACTATTTTTTTTGATAAGAAGAAATATTTTCTAATCTTTTTAGACAAAATGCAAGTGTTTTTCTTACAATATCAGATAATAAGAACAAATTAATCGATAAACAACACTAAAATATAGTCTATTTACTACAAAAATATAGATTAAGAAACTGAAGTATAGCACGTTAACTAATAGTTTTTTTGAAATCGATATAAAGTTTAATGATGAGAAAGAAAGATAAAATTCTCTTATAGTGAATTACCATGAAAGGTATTACTTAAAGGAATAAAAAAACGGTTTAGCGCAAACTAAACCGTTTTTCAATAATTTAAACTTAGTAGCGGGAACTGGACTCGAACCAGTGACCTTCGGGTTATGAGCCCGACGAGCTACCTACTGCTCTATCCCGCGATTTAATTATAAAATGATTTTCTTAGCTTTTAACTTTCGGTTCATAATGCCGACTATATCATTTTAGGACTGCAAAGATAATACTTTTTTTAATATACAAAAGACTTAATACAAAAAAACGCTTAATAAAAATTAGCGCTATAGTTATTCTCATTATATGATTATAATTTAGTCCTCATCATCTTCATTATCTAAGGTTGCAATAGCTCCTTTTAAATTTATTTCATCTAAATCAAAATCTACAATATTAGGTAGTAATTCTTTTAACACAGCATAATTTCCTTTGAATTGATTATTGCTTAACAATAATGTTTTCAAACCTGTTAATTCTACTAAAACTCCAGGCAAATTTCCATAAAAAGCATTGTTAGATAACACTAACTCTTCTAATTCTGTTAGTTGACCTATTGAAGATGGAATTGTGCCAAATAAATTATTATCAAATACACTCAAAACTTTTAATGATTGTAATTTTGATAAACTGGCTGGTAGTGTTCCCATTAATAAGTTACTACTTAGCATTAAATTTTCTAGATTAGTTAAGTCACCTATTGAATTAGGTATTGCGCCATAAAAATCATTATTATATAATTCTAAAGATTTCAAGTTTGATAAATTGCCAATGTCTCCTGGTATAGAACCATTAAACTTATTAGAAAACAGCTTCAATTCTTCTAAAGTAATTATAGAAGTTAATGATTTAGGTAATTTACCTTCTAATTTATTAAAAGCTAAATTTAGGACCTTAAGGTATTCTAGATCTGAAATTGATTCCGGTAAGGTACCTTCCATGTCATTGAAACTCATATTAATTTCGACAACATTATCATCTTTTAACGTTATTCCGTACCATGAGGAAACTGGCTCTTCTAAATCCCATGAATTTTTCCAAGCTTCGCCGTTAGTTGCATTATATAAATCTACAAGTGCTGCTTTTTGAATTTGAGAAACTTCAGCAAAGGAAAATGCTGATACTAAACAGAATAGAATTGTTATTTTTAGTGTCTTCATAACTAGTAGATTTTTGTGGAGGGACACAATAACGCAACGAATATACATAATTACACTATAAACGACAACATTTTTCGATGAACTACATAGTAAAAACTAAAAATGTTTATAATCAGACTATTATAGTCAATCATTGTTCTATATTGTCCGCATAAAAACTTACAACTTCCTGATTCTCAATAACGATTGATAATTGAATTGGATTGCAACAAACCTCGCAATCTTCTATGTATTTTTGACGGCTTTGAGACCTATCAATAAGCATTGAAATTTGCTCCCAGCAATAAGGACATTGAAAAAAATACTCGTCCATAACCCGATTTATTTAAAACTTAATATTCAACAATTCGCCACTGATTTGAAGCACTTCTAACTCTGATAGTTTAGCAGAAAACTTTGCCTGATTTCTACTTAATTCTGCATTAAGTAAATTAACCTGTGCTTGCCTAAACTCAATTGAATTTACCTGACCAATTTTGAACTTTTCCTCGGTACGATCAAAATTATTCTGAGCCGTAATGATATTCTTTTCCTGTATATTATAAATCTCTAATTTGTTCTGATAATTATCCCAAGCGTTATTAAAGTCTCTTTCAATGGTTAATAAAATACGCTCCTTTTGAAGTTTTTGAGCTTCTAAATCTAATTTTGCATTTCTTATTGTTGTTACAGTCGAACCTCCATCGAATATATCCCAACTAAGACTCAAACCTGTAGAAAGACCTGTGTTCGTAGAAACTGCCAATAAAGCTACAGCGTTGTTGTTATTTTTATTCCAACCGTATGAGCCGTACAAATCAATAGTGGGCAAATAATTTGATTTTCCCGAATTGATATCCAATTTACTAATGGCTATATTTTTATCAGTTTGCAATAATGATATATTACGAGATTTTGCCTTTTCGAATAAACTATCTTTTTGCAATTCTAGTAAAAAAGCAACTTCTGTTTCAACATTAAAATCTGTAGAAAATGATTCTCCCAAAACAAGTTTTAAATCGCGTTTAGCAACTTTTATATCTTGCTTTGTATTAATTATATTGATACTGTCTGTATTTATATCTACTTCAGCATTTAAAACTTCTAGTTTCGTATTTTGGCCATATTCAAATTGATATTCTGCTCTAAGCAGCCTATCTTTTGTGTTATTTAAAGTTTCTTCTAAGGCATTTAAATTATCCGTAAGTTGTGCTACATTATAATAAACAGAAAACAATTGCAATATTGTGTTTTCAATAGTTTCTCTTGCTTGTAACTCGGACAACTGATATTGTTCCTTCAATCGTTTATAATTATAACGTCTACCCAATCCGTCAAAAATGGTGTAATTAACAGTTATACTGGCATTATAATTAGAACTCTCAGCACCATTTAAAACCGCATCATCTCTTCCGTCTGAAAATTCCGCTTCTGTATTATCTACATAATAATTAGCACCTGCACTTGCCGAAACCGTTGGTAAAAAATCTGAATTAAGAATACTTTTATTATTATCAGCAACAGAAACTGCGTTTTTAGCAATTTTAACACCGTAATTATTTTCTAAAGCACTAGATACCGCCTCTTCTTTTGTTAATATTTCTTGTGCATTTATACTCAAATGACACAAAATAAAAAGTATTATAATTTTAACATTAGTGGTCATTAGCTTCATTTTGTTCAATAATTGCTCGTTCTACTTCTTCTTTTGTAACATCCTTACCTGTCACTAACCATTTTCCGTTCTTTTTTATACTATTACTAAAAGACAAGAATAGTGGCAAAACTAATAACGTTAGTATAGTGGCATATGCAATACCAAAAGAAATTGAAATTGCCATTGGTTTTAAAAACTGAGCTTGTCTACTTTTCTCTAATAATAGAGGTGCTAAACCAGCTATTGTTGTTACTGAAGTTAAGAATATCGCTCTAAAACGTGATTTTCCAGCTTCGGACAGTGCCATTTCAAAGGCCATTCCTTCCTTTAAATTACTATTAAACTTACCTATTAAAACAAGTCCATCATTTACCATAATACCAATTAAGGCAATAATCCCTAAGAGCGATAATACATTAACTTGAAAGCCTAACAACCAATGTCCCCAAGCAACAGCCGTTAAACTTAGAGGTATTAGTAAAATAAGTAAAAATGGCTGTGAATAACTTCTAAAAGTAAAAGCTATGGTAATATAGATTAATAATAATATTATTGGACCAGCTACTCCTAAAGAACCAGTTAATTTATCTTTTTCTCTATTCTGCCCTTCATAAGATGCATTAATAGAAGGATATTTAGACCGTAATTGAGGTATAAAAGATGTTTTAATATCATCTATAATATCTGTATTACTAGTACTTGGGTCTTTTAAATCTGCATAGACTTGAATTTCTCGCTTACCTTCTAAGTGATTAATTGCAACATCACCTCTGGCAATACTATAATCTGCAATATCTTTTAGAGTAACACGCTTACCAGAAGTGGTTACAATGCGCATAGCATCTAAATCGTTTATAGAACTTCTATTTTCTAAATCGTAACGAACCCAAACTTTAATTTCGTCTTGTCCTCTTTGAAAACGTTGGGCTTGCGCACCAAAAAAACCAGCACGTACTTGAGACATTACACTACTCAGATCTAAGCCCAACAAATAAGCACTCTCTTTAAGTTCTAATCTGATTTCTTTAATACCTGCAGGATCGTTATCACCGATATCTTTAAGTAATGGATTAGATTCTAAATACTTTTTAAGCTCTAATTTTGAAGCTTTTAACTCTTCTATATTATTACTTAGCAAGGACACAGAGACAGGGCTACCTCCAAAATTACCACCAGAACCATAGATTAATCGTTCGGTTCCTATTACTGGCCCAACCAATTCCTCTAGTCGATTAGTAACTAAATCTGCCTTGATCTCATCTGGCCTTTCTTCTCCTGGTAATAAGTTTATTCTTAATCTTGCGCTAGAGCTACTACTGATATCTATTATTGTATTTTCAAACAATTGTTTGCCAGTTCCTTTTAAGTATTTCTCAGTAAGTTCTTCATTTACAATAAATGATTTTTCTTCAATTAAGGAAATAATAGAATCTGTAATTTTCACATTGGTTCCTGCAGGCATTACCAATTCTATATTGGCAGCATCACTAGCTACTCTAGGAAATATGGTAACACCAATGACTCCACCTCCAAGCGAACCAAATGTTAATATCAATAAAGCAATAAACACTCCCAAAGAGAAAATTTTATAACGTAAAACTCTATCTAGTAATGGTGTATAAACTTTATCTCTTAAAAAAGCCATAAAGCGATCTCCACCAGTATTAATGCCCCTCATAAATGAGAAAAATCGTTTTATTTTAGATGGGTTTTCATCTACTTTCTGTGTTCTTAATGCTTTAGAATGTGCCAAATGTGCAGGCAATATCACTAAAGCTTCAATTAATGAGACTACTAAGGTTAAAATCACTATAACAGCGACTTCACTAAAAAATTCACCAATTCTACTATCTAAAAAGAAGAATAGAGAAAAAGCTAATAATGTGGTTATAATTGCAGAAACCACTGGTGGAATTACCTCTAATGTACCGTCGATAGCTGCTTGGATAGGTTTTTTTCCTTTTTCATAATGCTGATAGATATTCTCTGCTATTACAATACCATCATCAACTAAAATCCCAATTACAATAATCATTCCGAATAATGATAATACATTAATGGTTACATCGAACTGCGCTGCAAAAATAAACATCCCTAAAAACGATATAGGTAAACCAAAAGCAACCCATAATGCCAAACGTGTATTTAAGAAAATTGATAAAAACAGTAATACCAACAGCATACCTACAATGGCATTTTCCGTTAATAAATCTGTTCTTTGATTTAATGTTATGGACCTATCATTAACTACTTCTAATTTTACATTATTATATTTTTGATTATACTGTTCAATATAGGCTTTAATTTTATCTGCGGAAGAAATCAAATCTTCATTATTAGTACTTGTAACAGTAATATTAACCGCTAAATTTTGATTAAAATAAGTAGCATTGGGCGTTTCAGAAAATCGGTCTCTTACTACAGCAACATCTTTTAATCGAATGACTTTTCCGTCTGAAGAGGCTCTAACAATAATATTTAAGAGTTCCTTACCATAGTATTGTCTGTTGTTTGCTCTAATTAAGTATTCTTCAGCAACGGTTTTTACATTTCCACCTGTAACTAAAATATTTGCATTACTTACTGCAACGGCAACATCATTGAAGGTTAAATTATAGGCTAGCAAATCGAGTTCGTTAACTGCAATTTCTATTTCTTCTTCTGGAAAGCCAGAAAGTTCAATTTGAGAAATGCCATCTAGAGCTCTCAAATCCGTTTCTACCTGCCTCGCTAATTCCTTTAGCGTTGCCAACGGAATATCTTTACCATTAATAGCAAATGAAATTGTTTCTCTTACGGCTTCTTGTTTAGATACTACTAATGGTTCCATACCTGTTGGAAAAGAAGGTACGCGATCTACTGCATTCTTAACTTCTAGCAACATAAAATCTAAGCTCTCTCCTTTTTCTATTTCAACCGTTATAGTTCCACCATTTTCACTGGAAGTAGATGTTACTCTATCAACGCCTTTTAATCCTTTAAGGTTATCTTCAATTTGAAGTACAATTCCTTCCTCTATCTCTTGTGGAGAGGCTCCTGGATAAGCTATAGCAACCGTAATGATTTTAGACTCAGTTAGCGGAAAATAGGATGACTTTAAGGATACTGCTCCAATTACACCAAAAATTATAAATGCTATTATTAAAACATTTACTGCAACATGATATCTTATGAAATATTCAATTATTTTTCTCATTATTGAATCGTATCATTTGTTGAAACATTAGTTTTTACACCTTTTACATGCATACCTGCGTAAGCGCCAGGAACTGGCTTTTTTAAAATTATAGTTCCGTTTGGCACTTCTTTTAAAACTACTGTTTCATCAGAAAAATGAGCTGGCTTCACGGTAATAACATCTAACAAACTATCGTTAACAACATATATTTCTTGACTGTCCAATAAAAGGTTTCTATCAATCTCAATGGCGTTTTCAATTTTCTCAGCATTTAAATTAGCTTCAAGGTACATGCCTTCTTTTAAATCTTCGTGTTTTACCTCAATGTATACAGTTATAGTTTGGGTTGTCGCATCAATACTTCCATTAACACGAGATACAATACCTTGGTAAGCTTTGGTCTTATCTAAACTAGTTAAACTAACACTTTCGCCTTCTTTTAAGATATCTGCATAAGATTTACTTATAGCCACTTCCATTTCATATACAGAAGGGTTTATAAACTCTCCTAATTTTTGACCGCTTCTAATTAAAGTTCCTTCTGTAACCAATGCTTCTGTTAAAATACCGGTAAATGGCGCTGCAATTCTATATTTAGTTAATCGCTGTTCTAAGTTTTTAACATTGTAGTATGCACTAACAATACCACGACCTGTAATAAAATAGTTTTCTTTTTCACCTGAAATCTCTGGAAGTTTTGGAGTTGTTTTATTTAAATCGAAACCATTTAAATATGCTTGCCATTTAGGATACACTTCTGTAAAGTCTAAACGTAAATCTGGCATTATTGCAGCTACACTATTATACAATTCACTTTTTGCAGATTGCACACTAGCATAATATTCTGATGCATCTAAACGTATAAGGGTTTCTCCTTTAGTAAATTTTTGTCCTGGTTTGAATAGTTTTGAACCTGCTTTAAAAATCCCTTGTACCTCTGAGTATAATTCTACACGTTGTTTACTGCTTAAATTTCCATTGGCAGAAATTACAACAGGAACAATTCCATTTTTAACCGTATCTACGATTACGGTTTTAACAACCTTGGGTACAACGGGTTTAGGCTTGTGCTTATTATCAATTAAATAGTTTGCATAAATAAAGGCACCTACAAGAAATGCAATGCCTAGCACAGATAAAATAATTTTTCTTAACATAATGAGATGGTCGGTAAGCTGCAAATTTACCTATATACTTGAGCCACTACGTTAAAAAAAACTTAATTGTTAACCTGAAATCTCATCAAGTTGAAATTGGATTGTTTCCCAATCTTCCATTAACTGCTCTAATGATTTTTTCTTTTTCTGATAAGCATCAAAAAACTTTGGATCTGAAGCTGTTTTATCATAATCAGTTGCCAATTTTACATCATCAGTTTTAATATCTTTTTCTAGTTGATTAATTTTAGATTCAATATTACTCAACTTGTTATTTAAAGATTTCAATTTCTTTTGGTCTTCGTAATTCTGTTTATTGCTTTCTTTAGGTGTATTAGCAATAACTGTTCTTTTTTCTGCTTCCCGTAGGTTCTCGAGATTACGTTTTTCTAAATAAAAATCAATATCACCTAAATACTCTTTTATGTTTTGGTCTTTAAACTCGTAAACCGTATCTGTTAAGCCTTGTAGAAAATCTCTATCGTGAGATACTAAAATTAAAGTGCCTTCAAATTTTATTAATGCTTCCTTTAATACATTTTTAGATTTTATATCTAGGTGGTTGGTTGGCTCATCCATTATTAAAACATTGAGCGGTTGTAATAACAACTTAGCCAATGCTAATCTGTTTCGCTCACCTCCAGACAATACTCTAACATATTTCTCGGCTTCTTCACCTCTAAATAGAAACGATCCTAAAATATCTCTAACCTTACTTCTATTGGTTTCATTAGCAGCATCAATCATTGTGTCTAGAACAGTTTTATTACCATCTAAATACTCAGCTTGGTTTTGTGCGAAGTAACCAATTTGCACATTATGACCTAGGTTTAACTTACCTTCATGTTCTAATTCACCAACTATAATTTTTGCTAAAGTTGACTTTCCTTGACCGTTCTGACCAACAAAGGCCGTTTTTATATCTCTTGGCACGGACAAATTTACATTATGCAACACTTGTAAATCGCCGTATTTTTTAGAAACATTTTCAATTTCTACAACTACTTTTCCGGGTGTTACTGAGACCGGAAAATTAAGGGTCATAACGCTGTTATCATCCTCATCCACCTCAATTCTATCAATCTTATCTAATTTTTTAATTAGCGATTGTGCCATCGTTGCTTTTGAAGCTTTGGCTCTAAATTTTTCAATTAACTTTTCGGTTTGTTGTATTTGTTTCTCTTGATTCTTTTGTGCCGCCAATTGCTGAATTTTCATTTCTTTACGTAAAGCTAAAAACTGAGTATATGGTTTAGCGTAATCGTAAATTCTACCTAATGAAATTTCAATAGTTCTGTTGGTAACATTATCTAAAAACATTTTATCGTGAGATACAATCACTACTGCACCACTGTAACCTTTTAAAAAGTTTTCTAACCAAATTATAGATTCAATATCTAAGTGATTCGTTGGCTCATCTAAAAGTAACAAATCATTATTTTGAAGTAAAAGCTTTGCTAATTCTATACGCATTCGCCATCCACCAGAAAACGTATCTGTTAATTTATCAAAATCTTCACGCTTAAAACCTAAACCTTGAAGAATTTTTTCTGTTTCACCTTGATAATTATAACCACCTAAAATCTCGTACTGATGTTGTACGTCATTTAAATCAATCATAAGTTGGTTATACGATTCGCTTTCGTAATCTGTACGCTCAGCTAGCTGTGTATTAATCTCTTCTAATTGTGCTTCGCACTTCTTGATTTCTTTAAAAGCTTGATACGATTCCTCTAAAACGGTTTTTCCTAAATCAAAATCAATATCTTGTTTTAAAAACCCAATTTTCATATCCTTATCTGCAGCAATCTGACCAGAATCGGCTTCTTGTTCTTTAGATAAAATTCTGAGCATAGTAGATTTACCAGCTCCATTTTTACCTATTAAACCTATTCGATCTCCAAGACCCAGTTTAAATGTAATTTCTTCAAAAAGGTATTCTCCTTGAAATGATATAGAAAGATTATGGATATTTAACATAAGAATTTAGAATATGACAATGCACTTAATTAAGTTACAATTGTTACAATACAAGGATTTTTAAATTTTATCTTTGTATTGTTTTTAAAAATGCAAAAGTAAAGGTTTAATTATGATTAGAAAAGGAATGAAATTATATAGTATTCTTTTTGGTGCATGTCCCAAATGTCATCAAGAATCTATGTACGTGAATAAAAACCCATACGCACTATCAGAAATTATAAAAATGAATGAGACATGCTCTCATTGTAATACTAAATATGAAATAGAGCCTTCATTCTTTTATGGCTCTATGTATGTAAGTTACGCTGTAGCTGTCGCTTTTGCAGTAACTGCTTTTGTAGTTAGCTACTCTATCTTTGAATCTTCCGTTATTACTGCATTTATAGCAATTATTGTAACACTAGTGGTGTTTATGCCTATAATAATGCGGCTTTCTCGCAACATATGGATTAACTTTTTTATAAGTTATGATAAAGAAAAAAGTAAAGCTTAACGGATTTGTAAAAAGCTTCAACTTCATCTTTAGAATTTAAGATACTAAAATCGATTCACGTCAATTTCAGAATCTAGAGCGTGATTATTTTCAATAAGTTGAAATAATTTACCTGCCACATAAGGTGCAATCATAACACCTCGCGTACCTAATCCATTTAACACATATAAATTTTTATGTACAGCATGTCTACCAACTAAAGGTCTTCTATCTTTTACTGTTGGTCTTACACCTGCAACGTGCTTCACTATTTCAAAATCACATTTTAAAAAGGTTTTTAATTTTGAAATAAGTTCTTCTTTTGCTTTCTCTGTAGGTGTGTTAGTTTTATCGTCATTATTATATGTGGCTCCAACATTGTACAAATCATTTCCAAGTGGAATAATAAATACAGAAGATTTTATAGCATAATCAATTTGTAAGTCAACTGCTTTAATGGTAATTATTTCGCCTTTTGACCCTGTTAACGGTATTTCTTTAAAAAAGGGATTTTGTTTAACACCAAAACCTTCTGCAAATACAATATGTTTGGCTTTTATGTCCTTATAGGTAACAAATTCTGAAAGAACTTGTAACTTATTATGTTCAAATGTGGTTTCCTCAATACTATCATTTTCCTTTAAATGATCACGATAACCATTAATAAGCATTTTAGTATCTATTCTACCAGCATGCAAAACTTCACCAAAACCTAAAGTTGCATCAATACAATCATTATCATTTTTAACTAATACAGTAGAAAGAAAGTCTTCTAGACTCGGTTTGTCACTTGCTGTAAACCATTTATTCTGTTCTTGAATAGAAGTAAAACGCCTTAAAATTCGAAGTTTATAATCTATGGAAATATCTAATTTGTTTTCTAAGCTAGAATAAAAAGGAATTGCAATGGCGAGTTGCTCCTTAGCTTTCCAAACTTCTGAAAAACGCTTCAAGATTACAGGATTATATAATCCTGCAGCAACAATAGATGATTTTTGAGATTGATCATCAAACACGCGAAAGGTTTTATTTTCTTTCTGTAATACTTCGCAAAACGCAATACTTGCTAACCCACAACCAACGATGATGTAATCTACTTCTTTCATACATGCAAAAATAAATAATTCTATTCGCTGATCACCTTAGTAATAACAATAATATGATTGCAAAAAAAAGCGCCCACTTAATAAGTGAGCGCTTTTATATATTTTATGTTGTAGCTAATTAGTAGCTCCACATATCTTGTTCAAAATTTCTGATTTTGTCTTTGATACGCTCAGATTCTAACAGCTGCATTAATGCATTTTCAGCAACATATTCTTTAACTTCTCTATCACCATAAACATTTTCTTCTTTGTAGATTACTCCACTAAAACGTCTACTGTTTAATAAGTGATCGAATGAAAGTGGCACTGCACTGTTCTTGTTGTTAAATGCTTTAGCTTCATGAAGAATGTCTCTGATTTCTGGAAAAAACACCCAAAATAATCCTATTGGTTCTTTATTAGCTTCATCATCAGAATCAATAAAGTTAACATCTGGCGCTGCAGGTGCAATTGCCAAGATACGATACTTTAATTCACCTTGACGCTTATCAAAATACCATAATCCTTTAACTAAATAAGAATTGATATCTGCTGCTCCAATTTCACGACGAATAACATATTCTTCAGGAACTTCTGATGTATCTGATACACCTTCGGCATTCATCCATTCAATACCTTCATCAGTAATAAATTCTGTTTTTAAAGCTGGTGCTAAATCTTCCATAGTACGTTCTTCTGTGAAATATGCATCTGCATATACCTTTGGAATTGTACCATCTTCAATGTTAGACATTAATACTTTAAATAATGATTTTCTATCATCACCTAAGTTATCTTCAATTGGAAAATATAATGGAAAGTTAGCACGTTCGTCTAAGACAATCTTTTCCCAAGTCATTTTAGAAAATAAGATATCTCTATCACCAACATATCCATATTCTAAAGGCTTGTCGTTATCTAGAAGTAACTGCGCTTCAGTTTTCATACCAATTTCTTCTGGTATTTTTGCATTTAGGATATTAGCCTGCGCAAACATAGTGTTTGCAGCTAACACGCCTATTCCTATACATAAAAAGCTTTTTAAATTCATCTTATTTTTTATTATAATTTGGGATTTTATTTTATTGATACTTCTATCAATTAGTTCGTTACTTCAACAGCAACTGGTGACACTCCTTTTAATCTGTAAGAAGCATTTCCTTGAATCTTAGCTTTGATATCAAAAATCGTTACAACGTCACCTTTACGTGCTCTTTTAATTGCTGATTTTGCTTGGCTATTCATCTTAGTACCAGATACTATTACAGTTGGCTGACCAGGAACTTTTACTTTAAAAGATGTTACGTTAATTGGTAAATCAAATACGAAATCTTCTAATTTAGCTCCCACTGTACCAATCTCTAAGTTACGCTTAGGTAATTTTACAATACCATCTTTACCAGATATAGTACCTGTAGGCTTAGGAATATCTTTAATTCTAAATGTTTGTTGATCACTAGCTCTAGAACCATCATCTAAAGTAGCAGAAACATTAATAGTTACTTCTCTACCTGAACCTGGCTTCATTAAGTATTTTCCAACACCTGAAGCTTTAGATAAACCAGCTCCACTTGCAGAAACCTTATTATCTGGGACACCAGCAAAAGAAATAGTCATTGGGTTAGCAACACCACGATAAACAACGTTCATCTTGTCTGCAGATATTGTAGCAGAGTTTGGTCTTGGTACAACAACATAGTTTCCTATAATTGGAATATCTAATGGCTTTCCGTCTTCAATAAAAGTAAATTTACCTTCAACTTGGTGCTCACCAACATTACCAACACTGAAATCTAATTTTGCCGCTCCAGTAGAATCAATAGCGTTAGTTAAATCAATTTCTTGACCTTGAACACTTAATTTAGTAGGTGTTACATTAGCATATTTACCTAATACAACTCTACCTTGAAACTTTTCACCTGCAAAAAATGCAGACTTATCAGCTAATACAATAGCTTTATAGTTTTTTAACGATACTGCTTCTGTTACTAAGTTTCCTAAGAAACCATTGTACATATTAGTCTCAGTAGCTTTAATATCATTTTGCATAGCAGTTAACTTAGTGTAAGATGCAATTGCTGGGAAGCCTTGAAAATGATAATCTAACCATTTTTTCTTTGCTCCTTCACTATCTACAACTTCTTCTAAACTGAAACGCTTTTCAAAACTTTCAATTACTTTAGACCATTTTACATCATCACCAACGATCTTCTTGATATCAGTTTTATACTTAGCTATTGCTGCAACGATCTCGTCACCACGCTTAGTATAACGATCACCCGTAAACCAAAGTTCATCAAGTTTATCACCTTTATCCATTTCTTCGTAAGGTAACTGACCATTTTCTTCTCTAATGTATCCTCCTTTTTTAACAATATCTTCCTCTTTTACAGATTCGATAAACTTGTAAAAAGCATCAGATACTTTGCTAATTTGTTGTGCTTTACTTGCTACTACAGCAAATTCTTGCGGCTTCTCCTCAGCTTTTTTCTCTAGTTGAGAAAGTATACCTTCATTTGAAGTAGCTGCTAATTCATTAGCGCTATCAAATTTAGAGTTCATTAAACCAAATGCAGATAATACTTCTTTTGACATTGTCATTGCAATCATTGCAATAAATACCAAATACATTAGGTTAATCATTTTTTGCCTTGCGGACTGTTTTCCTCCTGCCATTTCTAATTAGTTTTTAATTGTTTATTAATTAAATCGATTATAAAACCAATTAGTTTTTATTCATTGCAGATAACATTCCACCGTAAACACCATTTAAAGATGAAAGGTTAGACGCTAAAGATTGCATTTGCTCTTTTAATTTAGTTGCATTTTCAACAGCTTCTTCGTTAATAGCTGCTTGACGGTTAGCACTGTCCATTTGTACTTTATAAAGACTGTTTAAAGATTCCATCTGAGCTGCTGCTAAAGACATTTCTTCACTATATTTCTTTTGTGCTGCCATTGAATCTACAGTTGGAGAGATTCCTTTTGCTGCACCTTCAAAGTTTTTAATGCTGTCTCCTAAACTTGCCATTAAAGCACCATCAATTTTTGCATCTTTTAATAAGTTATCTAATTTTTTAGATAATAAACCTTCAGCATCTTTAGGCTCTTCTATTGCTTTTTTCTTTTTACCACCTGCTGACTGACCACCAGCTAATTCAGGGTAAACTAATGACCAATCTAAGTCATCTCCTTGTTTCTCAAAAGCTGAGATTGTAAATACTACTGCTTCAACAATCATTCCTAAAGTAAGGATAGCAGAACCATAAGGCCAGTGTTGGATTTTGAATAATGCTCCAATAATTACAATTGCAGCTCCAAGTCCGTAGACCATATTCATTGTTGATAATTTCTTTTGTGCCATGATTTTAAATTTTAGTTTTAATTGAGTTTGGTTGTTAGACTCAATTTGGGATTAATATATAGTTTAAGTTAAGTTTTATTTATTAGTTGCTGTGTTATTCGTTACTTCAGTTCCCATGTAATCTTGAACTGTTCTAAATCCGATATAACTTCTTGCAGAATCTGCATATTCGTAATCTCTTGAACTTACTTGTAAGAAGTAAGCAACATCTTTCCAAGATCCACCTCTTACTACTTTACGAGCATTGTTTGGATCATTTACATTTGGATTAATTGACGATGCATATTCATATGATGCAGGATCGTAAGAACCATTTACCCATTCTGAAACATTTCCAGCCATGTTATATAGGTTGAAATCATTTGGATCATAAGCATCAGCTTCTACTGTATATAAAGCTTGATCTGCTGCGTAATCTCCACGTAATGGTTTAAAGTTTGCCATAAAACAACCTCTATCATTTTTAGTGTAAGGTCCACCCCAAGGATATGAGGCACCTTGTAATCCTCCACGAGCAGCATATTCCCACTCAGCTTCAGATGGTAATCTATAAGAATTTACAGCGTGTACACCTCTTTTCTTTCTATCCGCATTGTGATATAATGTTCTCCACTGACAGAAGGCTTGTGCTTGTTTCCAAGATACACCTACTACTGGATATGCGCCATAAGCATCATGCCAGAAATAATCATTGTGCATTGGTTCGTTATAAGAGTATGCAAAATCTCTAATCCAAGCTGTAGTATCTGGATATACCTCAACTTCTTGTTGAACTACAACCTCAGAACGCTTAAGACCTCTGTTTTTCGCTGCTTTTTGGATATCCATAAAGGTATACTGAAACTTAAATTGTTTCACATCCCAAGTACGTTGTCCATTATATGACTCTTCTAAAGGTAAATACATACCGTCCATAACCTCTGCGTACAATTCATCTGGATAATCATCTGTATCTAAAAATAACTCAACGTCACGATTAATTTTTCTTTGCTCATTGCCGTAGGTATTTTGCATGTAGCTCTCGTAAGCGTTAAGATCTTCTGGGTTTGCATCTTTATATGCAAATTCTCCAATATCTCCACTTCCTGGTGTCTTTCCTTCTAAGTCAGCCATTTCAGCTAATTTTAATCTTAGAATAGAATCTCTTACCCATTCTACAAATTGGCGATACTCGCTATTTGTAATTTCTGTTTCGTCCATGTAAAATGCACGAACGGTTGCTGTTCTAGTAGGTGCATCTTGTACACCAGCTAAATCATCATCAGATTTACCCATAATAAAAGCTCCACCTGGAACAAGTGTCATTCCATATGGCTTTTCTGGATGCCATGCTTTACCTTTGACTCCTACCAATTGTCCACGGTCTCCAGAATTACAACTGGCTACCAAAACTAGTACTGCGGTTAGTAAAATAAACTTCTTAATATTCATAGTAACTCGAGGTTAAATTAGTCATTATTATTTTTGAGGTCGTAAACATATTTATATATTTTCGAATAAACAACTTTTTTTTCATTTTTTTTGCATTTCATCCTTAAAATAAGCATTTCGTCGACTGAAAAAACGTAAAAATCCGACAAAATGCACAAATTAGAAGCTATTCTTCCTGTAAGCTTTATACCAACGTTCTGGTATTTCACCTTGCGTTGCTAACACATAATCGGAGTGCATGCATGGTAATAACGTATGCTTTTTTAATTTATTATTAACATTTGGCAAAAAAGGTATTTCAATCCACCAACGCCCAGTTTTTAAACTTTTGAAAAATATTAATTCATCATCCTCAACTAATACATTGTATTTCTGATAATACTTTTCGTCTTTAAATGAATCATCATTTACTCTACAATTAACACCTTCTATAAAATACCATATCATTTGAGCCACTAACATAGATGTTGCATTATCGTTCTTTGACCCATGATATTCATAAATACCAAACGACGATACCTTATTACTAATACCTGCATATCTACTGATAGCGCAAATCTCTTTACCTGAAAATCCATTGGGCGAATATTTTTGGTTATCACTAACCTCAGCTGCTCTTACAGATTTTAAATCTACAGATACAATGTGTGCATCTCTTAATAAAGGTTCTACCTTATTAATGTCTCCAGATATCTCTCCTAAACGGTAGGCTTCAAAGTACAACTTTTCTATGAGATCTAATTCTTCTTGAGAATTAAAATAAGTTTGATATCCTATTGTTGCATAATTAAAGAGATTATAAGGTTCCTCAACAATTACTTTACCAACATAACTATTGTTCTTAATAGGAAGACTTGCATCACCTAAATCAAAATTAGTATCTATGCTTGCAATGTTTACCATAGGCAACAAAGCATCATATGCCCTATAATTAGCGTAAGTTAAATCTTGACTTCCCCCTAAAATAATAGGTATAATATCTTTTTCTACTAAAACTGCTATTGCAGTACGGATTGCAAAATAAGTATCTTCAACTGTTTCACCTGGTTCTATATCACCAAGATCTGCTAATGTTGTGTGCCAATTACCAGGAAATAATGTGTAGAGAGTTTTCCTGATAGTATCAAAATTAATTTTGGCACCAATATAATTAACGTCGTTTCTATTTTCTTGTACGCCAATAATTGCTAATTGTACACCTTCTAAATCAGGTAGTCCGTTTTGGCGTGAATGTATTTTAATTTTTCTTCCTAGTGATTGTTGCGCTGTTAGTTCATTGTGAGCCAAAACCGCATCTGATACAGGCGTTAAAAAATTAAAATTCATAGTTTATTATTTCTTTTTAGTTGTCGTTTTCTTTTTTGCTGTAGTCTTCTTTTTTGTAGCTCTCTTTTTTGGCGCCTTCTTTTTAGGTGCATTTTTTTCGAGAATACCTAATGCTTTTTCTAAAGTCATTTTAGTAACATCTACAGTTTTGGCTAGCTCTACTTTTTGCTTGCCTTTTATAATATTGTGTCTTCCCCAACGCGCTTTCTCAACACGTACACCTTCATCTTCCCAGTTATGTATAACTTTATCAATCTCTTTTTGAATCTTTTCTTCAATAAGAGTCACAATATCTTCTTCTGATAAATTATCCCAATCGTATTTTTTATTAACGTTGATAAACATATTGTTCCATTTTATAAACGGTCCAAAACGTCCTTTACCTTTAGTTACCTCTAAATCTTTGTACATATATATAGGAGCATCTGCTAATTCTTTCTCCTTAATATATATCATTGCCTCATCCATATCTACGCTTAAAGGATCAACACCCTTTGGTAGAGACACAAACTTTTTACCAAAACGCACATAAGGTCCAAAACGTCCATTGTTCACTTCTACTTCTTCCTCCTTATAATGACCTAAAGCTTTTGGAAGCTTAAACAAATCCATTGCTTCATCATAAGTAATAGAATTTAGCTGTTGATCTGGAGACAAACTAGCAAACTTCGGTTTCTCTTCATCTTCCATGACACCAAGCTGCACCATTGGTCCAAATTTACCTAAACGCACACTGACCTGACGACCCGTTTTAGGATCTGTCCCTAGAATACGTTCACCAGATTCACGTTCGGCGTTTTCTTGCACATCTTCTACTTGTGGATGAAACCCTTTGTAGAAATCTTTCATCATTTCTCGCCAATCTTCTTTTCCTTCTGCAATATCATCAAACTTATCTTCTACTTTAGCAGTAAAGTTATAATCTAAAATGCTTTCAAAATGATTTACCAAGAAATCTGTAACAATCATTCCTATATCTGTAGGCACTAATTTTCCTTTATTAGATCCTGTTTGCTCAGAAAGTGTATTATCTTTTATCTTTTGATCTTCAAATACCAACTGTTTGTATTTTCTTTCATCACCTTCATGCGTTCCTTTTTCAACATAATTTCTATTTTGTATTGTAGAAATTGTTGGCGCATATGTTGACGGACGACCAATACCTAATTCTTCTAATTGCTTAACTAACGATGCTTCAGTAAATCTTGCTGGTGGTCTAGTAAAACGTTCTGTCGCTGTGATGTATTTATTTTTAAGTGCTTCACCAACTTTTAAATCTGGCAAAATACCTTCTTGTTCTGCGTCTTCATCATCAGTACCTTCCAAATATACTTTTAAAAAGCCTTCAAAAGTGATGATTTCTCCATTCGCAGTAAACTGCTCGCTAATTTTATTTTTTGCATTAATCTGAATTTTTAGATTCGTACGTTCTAATTTAGCATCGCTCATTTGAGAAGCGATAGCACGTTTCCAGATTAAATCATACAATCTTGCTTGATCACGTTCTGCATTAACAGTATGATTAGAAAAATCTGTTGGTCGTATAGCTTCGTGAGCTTCTTGCGCACCTTTTGATTTTCCTTTATAGTTTTTAGGATTACTAAACTCTGATCCGTAAGCCGAAATTATTTCTTTCTCTGCTCCTTTTTTAGCCTCATCAGATAAATTAACACTATCTGTTCTCATATAAGTAATGAGACCAGCTTCATACAAACGTTGTGCATTAGACATCGTTCTACTTACCGAATATCCCAATTTACGTGATGCTTCTTGTTGAAGTGTTGACGTTGTAAATGGTGCTGCTGGAGATTTCTTAGCAGGTTTCTTTTGTAAATCTGAAACCTGATATGTTGCTCCTGTATTATTATTAAGAAATTCTAATGCTTCTTTTTCTGAATTAAAATTCTTAGGTAATTTTGCTTTAAACGAATTTCCGTTTTCATTGGTAAACTCAGCATCTACGCGATAAGATGCTTTAGCTTCAAAGGCTTGTACATCGCGCTCACGTTCCACAATTAAACGTACAGAAACAGATTGCACACGTCCTGCAGACAACCCTCCTTTTACCTTACGCCATAAAACAGGAGATAATTCATAACCAACAATACGATCTAATACACGCCTTGCTTGTTGTGCATCTACTAAATTATAATCGATACTTCTTGGATTTTCTATCGCTTTATTAATTGCCGACTTTGTAATCTCGTGAAAAACAATACGCTTTGTTTTCTCTTTATCTAATTTTAAGGTCTCAGCTAAATGCCAAGCAATTGCTTCTCCTTCTCGATCCTCATCACTCGCTAGCCATACAATGTCTGCTTTCTTCGCTAAGTCTTTTAATTTTTTTACAACATCCTTTTTATCTTTTGACACTTGATATTTTGGCATAAAATCGCCATCAACATCAACTCCTAATTCCTTAGATGGTAGATCTGCAATGTGCCCAAAACTGGACTCTACTTTATAATCTTTTCCTAAAAATTTCTCTATGGTTTTTGCCTTAGCAGGTGACTCAACAATAACTAGATTCTTCGACATTCTTAAAATTTTGCGTTTACAAATGTATGTGAAAATTAAGTTACAATCCTAATTTGGTCGTAAATAGCACGCTTTTTAACGTAATTTTTATGGTTTATAAAGCGGAAAAAGCCTTACGTATTGTAAGGCTTTCACAGTTTATAAATATTTATAACTAATATGTATAGAGCAACGGCTCTGAAAATCCTTCAATGTTTAAAAGTACTTCATTTAAACCGTCAACTCTCAAAGGTGATAAATCAAACTCCTCATACTTAGTAAAAAAGGCTAAACACACTTCATTATTAGTTAAGTCTAATTTTAGATAACGTTGTGGTGGCAATGATTCTGCTACATTACCAGAATCTATTAACGTCATAACCCAATTATCACTGTCACAACCACTACCCGAAATCCCTAATGTTATGCAGTCATTTTCGATAACAACCTCATTGATAGCATAACCTTCACTTTCGTTATAAGCTAAATCATCTATTATAATATCTAAACCGCAAGGTTCTATAGTTATAGTTTCATCAGTGTCACACTGCATATTTAATAGCAGTATACACATTAACATGTAGGCAAAAAGTGTATTGTTTTTCATTATACCATTTATTATATAGATGTAAAAATTACAAATAGGTTGCGTTAAAATCTTGTATTTTCCTCAATTTTAGGTAATCCGTCTTCATCATTAAACCCAATAACTTCTTTATATATAAAATACACAGGTAAATATGAAAAAGATCTCGTAACATACATACCTACAAAACACATAAAGAAACCTACGACGAATGCTAAAAACCCAGAAACAAAAATTAATCCAAAAGAAACAAACCATTTCTTGTTTCCTAAATCAAACGCCATTTTAACCATATCTGAAATAGCCATATCTGGATTGAAGGCATAAATGGTTACCAAAAAAACTAAAGGAACTGAAACATAAATAATAGGAAAGAAACATAGCATAAAGGATAATAGTAAAATACCACCAAATACCAATCCTAGTTTTATCGTTTTACCTAAATATGGTTTTTTAAAGAAATAAAAATAATCTTCACTTCCCATTTGCTCTAAATCCTTAATCTTACATATTCTATAAAATGCGGCATTAAGACCAAGTGTTATTATACTCATTCCTAAAATTAAAATGAGGTAAACAAATCCCATAGAAACAAAAAACATTGCTCCAATTTCTGGTTGCGCTGAACTATATGGATCGTAAGTACTAGAGTAAAAATCCATGAATCCAGAAAAAATTAAAGGAATATAAACAAGCATTCCTATAGGCATTGCCAAAACCATTCCGAGTAACAAAACCACCAATCCTTGAACCCAAACTTTCTTAAACAACTCAATAGATTGATTAAAAATAGTGCCGAAATCTAAATCTTTAGCACTTCCAATTCTACGTTTCATTTCAATGGTATTCATCTTTTATTATTTTAGTTAGTACTTCAAAAGAAATCTATTTTTTGCAATTATTCAAGCAAATGAGTAGACCAATGCTAAAAATAAATCATTTTTATGCATAGTTAAATTTAAACATTAACGATTTTATAACTGCCACTTTGTCACAATCTCTAAAATAATATTATCTTTGCATGCTTATTGCATTTTGCAGTATTCACTACAACTGATGGAAAAAACTATAGACGAAAATAAACAAGGTGAAACCTTAATTTTAGACAATAAAGAAGGTAATAAACGTAAACTATTTATAGAAAGTTATGGCTGCGCCATGAACTTTAGTGATAGTGAAATTGTGGCTTCTATTTTATCAGAACAAGGTTTTAATACGACACAGACGCTTGAAGAAGCTGACTTGGTTTTAGTAAACACGTGTTCAATTAGAGATAAAGCAGAACAAACCGTTAGAAAACGCTTACAACAATATAATGCAGTAAAACGTACTAACCCAAAAATGAAGGTTGGCGTTTTAGGATGTATGGCAGAACGACTAAAGACAAAGTTCTTAGAAGAAGAAAAAATTGTAGATCTAGTTGTTGGGCCAGATGCTTATAAAGACCTACCTAATTTACTTGCCGAAGTAGATGAAGGTAGAGATGCCATTAATGTTATTCTTTCAAAAGAAGAAACCTATGGCGATATTTCTCCCGTAAGACTAAACACTAATGGAATTACTGCTTTTGTTTCTATAACTCGTGGCTGTGATAACATGTGTACTTTTTGTGTTGTTCCTTTTACTAGAGGACGAGAACGAAGTAGGGATCCGCAAAGTATAATTGAAGAAGTTAACGATTTATGGTCTAAAGGCTTTAAAGAAATAACTCTTTTAGGACAAAACGTAGACAGCTACTTATGGTATGGTGGTGGTTTAAAGAAAGATTTTGTAAACGCAACTGATTTACAAAAAGCTACAGCAGTAAACTTTGCTAACCTTTTAGAATTATGTGCAAAAGCACAACCTAAGATGCGAATTCGTTTTTCTACATCTAATCCTCAAGATTTCACATTAGATGTCATTGAAACAATGGCAAAATATGATAACATCTGTAAGCATATACACTTACCTGTGCAAAGCGGAAGCGACCGTATATTAAAAGAAATGAACAGGCTTCATACGCGTGAAGAGTATTTTGAGCTTATAGATAACATAAAACGAATTATACCTGAGTGTTCTATAAGTGTCGATTTAATTGCAGGTTTCCCTACCGAGACTGAAGAAGACCACCAAGATACACTAAGCTTAATGGATTACGTAAAATATAACTTTGGCTATATGTTTACATACTCGGAACGCCCTGGAACATTGGCTGGCCGTAAAATGGAAGACGATGTGCCTGAAGCCGTTAAAAAGCGACGACTAACAGAAATAGTAAAATTAGAACGTAAATATAGTGAGCTAAACACGCGCCAAAACCTAAATAAAACTGTAGAAGTTTTAATAGAAAAAGCTTCTAAGAAATCTGACGAACAATGGTCTGGAAGAACTTCAGACAATACAGTTGCTGTATTCCCAAAAGAGCATTATCAAGTAGGAGATTTAGTAAATGTATTAATTACCGATTGTACAAGTGCAACACTAATTGGTAAAGCTGTTGGTTATTCTAAACAAAATTAATTATGGAATCTATTCAAGCCATAAAACAACGTTTTGGAATTATAGGAAATGATCCTAAGCTCAATCGTTCCATAGAAAAGGCAATTCAGGTTGCGCCTACTGATATTTCTGTATTAGTCACAGGAGAAAGTGGTGTTGGTAAGGAAAGTATTCCTAAAATAATTCATCAATTATCACACAGAAAACACGGTAAATACATAGCAGTAAACTGTGGGGCGATACCAGAAGGCACAATTGATAGTGAACTGTTTGGACATGAAAAAGGCGCTTTTACGGGTGCAACATCTACACGTTCTGGTTATTTTGAAGTAGCCGATGGTGGAACCATATTTTTAGATGAAGTTGGAGAATTACCATTAACCACACAAGTACGTTTACTGCGTGTTTTAGAAAATGGAGAATTTATAAAAGTAGGTTCTTCTAAAGTTCAAAAAACTGATGTAAGAATTGTAGCTGCAACAAATGTGAATATGTTTGAAGCTATTAAGAAGGAGAAATTCAGAGAAGATTTATACTACAGACTAAGTACTGTAGAAATCAATTTACCTCCACTTAGAGACCGTAAAGACGATATTCATTTATTATTTAGAAAATTCGCTAGTGATTTTGCCTTAAAATATAAAATGCCAACTGTAAAGTTAACAGATGATGCCGTTGGTTTATTACTAAAATACCGATGGAATGGTAATATTAGACAATTACGAAATGTAGCTGAACAAGTTTCTGTACTAGAGCAAAACAGAACTATTAATGGTGTTACATTGCAGAACTATTTACCAAATACAGGTAGTAACTTACCAGCCGTTGTAAGTAGTACAAAATCAGAAAGTGATTTTAGCAGTGAACGTGAGATTTTATATAAGGTTTTATTTGACATGAAGAGCGATCTTAATGATCTTAAAAAACTGACTATGGAACTGATGAAAACAGGAACTACTAGTGATGTTCAAAAAGACAACGAACATTTAATTCAGAAAATTTACGGCGACGATAAAGAAGAAGATTTTGAAGCTTCTATTGAAGATTTAGAAGTATTATCAATTCCGGCACACACTTCGCATACAGATCAACCTGAAGAAATTTCTACCGAAAATGAAGATAAATATCATTTTGCAGAAGAAATAGAAGAAGAGGAAACCTTATCTTTACATGACAAGGAATTAGAATTGATTAAAAAATCCTTAGAAAGACATAGCGGAAAACGTAAATTAGCTGCTGCAGAGTTAGGGATTAGCGAACGAACTTTATATAGAAAAATTAAACAATTTGATCTTTAGGATTATATTAAGAAACATCCTAGCGTAAATATCGTTAACTAAAAAACCTATACAATATAAAAGCCTTTTAAATGAATAACTTTAAATACATTTTAGTTTTAGCAGTTTGCCTTGTAAGTTTTGGATGCAAAGTAAATTATTCATTTACTGGTATTACCGATACGCCAGATACATTTCAAGTTAATTTCTTTCAGAATACAGCAGATCTTGTTGAGCCAGGTTTAGACCAATTATTTACAAATGCATTACAAGATTTAATCGTTAACCAAACGAGCTCTAACTTGGTAAATACTGGTGGCGAAGTTATTTACGAAGGCGAAATTACAGAATATAGAATTGCACCTATGACTGCAACCGCAGAAAATACTGCCGCTCAAAACCGTTTAACCATTAGTGTACAGGTAAGATATATCAATACCAAGGATGAAGAAAAAGATTTTGATAAGCGATTTTCATTCTTTTATGATTATGGTGCGAGTGAGCAATTAACAGGAAGCGTTAAAGACACTGCATTCGATGAAATTTTAGAACGACTAACACAAGATATTCTTAACGCATCATTAGCAGATTGGTAAAATATGCAACTTGAAAATTTAACATATTTAATTCAAAAGCCAGAAGCAATTTCTGCGTCTCAAACTGACGAACTTTCTTCTGCAATAAAGGAATATCCTTATTTTCAAACATTAAGAGCGCTTTACTTAAAAGGTCTTAAACAAGCCGATAGTTACAAATACAATAATGCTTTAAAAATTACAGCAGCACATACTACTGATCGTAGTGTGTTGTTTGACTATATTACATCTGCTGAATTTAATCAAAATGAAATATCACAACAAATAAAGCAAAACATAGAGCACATCAAAAGTATTGAAGTTAATGAAGTAGATGATATTTCAATTAATAAAAGTGTAACTATTGATGATGCTTTAAAAGAACAAATAAAAGCAACAGAAGGTGTTTTAGATCCAGATTTATTTGAGGCTAAACCATTACCTCAGCCAAAAGAAGCTTCTCAATCTCCAAAACTAGAAGACTCTATTATAGCTGTTGATTTCAAAAACATTACTCCAGAAAAACAACTCAACATTGGTAAACCCTTAGATTTTGATAAATCGGAAAATCATTCATTTACGGAATGGTTAAAAATCACAAGTTTTAAGCCTATCAACAGAGAAGTCACAATTGATGAACCAGAGGTTACGGAGGAGATTTCAGAACAAGCGCCTACTTCACCTTTAGAAAATAAATTAGCACTAATCGACAAGTTTATTAGTGAAAATCCTAAAATAAAACCAATTACAGATAACGCTCCAAAACCAAAGTTAGTAAACAATGACGACGTTATTTCAGACAGTTTAATGACTGAAACTTTGGCAAGAATTTATTTAGAGCAGAAAAACTATAATAAGGCAATTCAGTCTTACAAAATTTTAAGTTTGAAATATCCAGAAAAAAGTAGTTTCTTTGCACACCAAATAAAATTGGTAAAAGAATTAAAAGATAATAATACAAAATAAAATGAGTGCATTTACAATATTTTTAGTACTAATCGTAATCGTTGCCTTTTTACTAGTCGTAGTAATTATGGTACAAAACCCTAAAGGAGGAGGATTATCTTCTTCATTTGGTGGTGGTGGCACACAACAAATGGGTGGTGTTAAAAAAACAGGAGACTTTTTAGATAAGAGTACTTGGTTTTTAGCAACAGCTTTAATCGTATTAATTTTAGCATCTAATTTAACTATTGGTTCTGGAGGTTCTACAGAATCTAAAGCTTACGATGCAGAAGAGTCTACAGAATTACCAATGTCTACACCAGCAACAAATGATGGTGCAACAGCAGAGGGAGCAGATACGGAATAACACATACTAGTTATTTTGCAATATAGAAAGCCAACTTTTTTAAGTTGGCTTTTTTTATTCTCATAATCAAAAACTAATTCAATATGAAACTTTGTCAGTCCACCTTAATTGGCATAATTTTCGAACTACGCTAAAGCGTAAATTAACAATTAAATAATTTAAAAAACATATAACAAATGGGCTTAAACATTAAACCATTAGCAGACCGAGTTCTTGTAGAACCTAAGCAAGCTGAAACTAAAACAGCATCAGGAATTATTATTCCAGATAACGCAAAAGAGAAACCACAAGAAGGTACTGTTGTGGCAATAGGAAACGGAACAAAAGACGAACCTTTAACTGTAAAAGTTGGAGATACTGTTCTTTATGGAAAATATGGAGGAACTGAACTTAAATTAGAAGGTAAAGATTATTTAATGATGCGCGAAAGTGACATCTTGGCGATAATTTAATATCAACTCTTAATTATGTGATTTCCCACTCTTAATGCGAAATCCACAATATAAACTTAAATAAATTAGGTTCCTGCCTTCGCAGGAATGACAAAAACTAAAAAACATGGCAAAAAATATAAAATTTGATATTGAAGCACGCGATGGATTAAAGCGTGGTGTAGATGCTTTAGCAAATGCAGTAAAAGTAACATTAGGTCCTAAGGGTCGTAACGTAATTATTGGAAAATCATTTGGAGCACCTTCTGTAACTAAGGATGGTGTTTCTGTTGCAAAAGAAATTGAATTAGAAGATGAGCTTGAAAACATGGGAGCTCAAATGGTAAAAGAAGTCGCTTCTAAAACTAACGATTTAGCTGGTGATGGTACAACAACTGCAACTGTTTTAGCCCAAGCGATCGTTAAAGAAGGTCTTAAAAACGTTGCTGCTGGTGCAAACCCAATGGATTTAAAACGTGGAATTGATAAAGCTGTTGAAGCTCTCGTAAAAGATTTAGATAAACAATCTAAAAAAGTAGGTAGCGATTCTGATAAAATTAAGCAAGTTGCTGCAATTTCTGCTAACAATGACGATACTATTGGTGAATTAATCGCTAAAGCATTCGGAAAAGTTGGTAAGGAAGGCGTAATTACTGTAGAAGAAGCAAAAGGTATGGAAACATACGTTGATGTTGTAGAAGGTATGCAGTTTGACAGAGGTTATTTATCACCTTATTTTGTTACAGATTCTGATAAAATGATCGCTGATTTAGAAAATCCTTACATTTTATTATTTGACAAAAAGATTTCTAACTTACAGGAAATTCTTCCAATATTAGAACCAGTAGCGCAATCTGGTCGTCCATTATTAATCATCGCAGAAGATGTAGAAGGACAAGCATTAGCTACATTAGTAGTTAACAAATTGCGTGGTGGATTAAAAATTGCTGCTGTAAAAGCACCAGGTTTTGGAGACAGACGTAAAGCAATGTTAGAAGATATCGCTATCCTTACAGGTGGTGTTGTTATTTCTGAAGAAAGAGGTTTTTCTCTTGAAAATGCAGACTTAACTATGTTAGGAACTGCCGAAACTGTAACTATTGACAAAGACAACACTACAATTGTTAATGGAGAAGGTAAAGCTGCTGACATTAAAGCCAGAGTTAACCAAATCAAAGCTCAGATAGAAACAACTACTTCAGATTACGATAAAGAAAAACTGCAAGAACGTTTAGCTAAGTTAGCTGGTGGTGTTGCCGTACTATATGTTGGTGCTGCTTCTGAAGTTGAAATGAAAGAAAAGAAAGATAGAGTTGATGATGCTTTACATGCTACACGTGCTGCAGTTGAAGAAGGTATCGTAGCTGGTGGAGGCGTTGCTTTAGTAAGAGCTAAGAAAACTTTAGAAAAAATAGAAACAGATAATTTAGATGAAACAACTGGTGTACAGATTGTGAATAAAGCTATAGAAGCTCCTTTACGTACTATCGTAGAGAATGCTGGTGGTGAAGGATCTGTTGTTATCAATAAAGTTTTAGAAGGTAAAAAAGATTTTGGCTATGATGCTAAAACTGAAACTTATGTTGACATGCTTAAAGCTGGTATTATTGATCCTAAAAAAGTAACTCGTATTGCTTTAGAAAATGCAGCTTCTGTAGCAGGTATGATCTTAACTACGGAATGTGCATTGGTAGATATTAAAGAAGATGCACCAGCCATGCCAATGGGTGGAGGCGGAATGCCAGGTATGATGTAGATGGCGAATCGCCATAGATAAATCATTGACCTTGGTCAGTTATAAATTTTAAAAGCCTTTGATGAAAATCAAGGGCTTTTGTTATATATAATTTTCTTAGCTTTAGAAAACTAATTAATCTATTCTATGGCAAAGACTACAAAAGCAACTTGGAAATACACATTAAGAGAAATAGTTATTGTTATAATTGGCATTACAATAGCCTTTAGCATGAATAAATGTTCCGATAACGTAAAAGACAATAACCTAAGAGAAGAATACTTAATTAACCTAAAGAGTGATGTAGAGGCTGATAAAATTCAATTAGAGCAGAATATTAAAGCGATAACTAAAAAAATAAATATTTGTTCAAAAATTATTCCTCAATTGAATTCTGAAAATGAGCAAAACATGCAATTAATGAATAACATCTTTGCAATTTTGAAGTATGAAAATTTCAGTCCAAAAAATATAACCTACAAAACCTTAATCAACTCAGGTGATTTAAAACTTATTGAAGACTTTAAACTAAAAACAGCTATTCAACAACATTATTCTAACTATGATGAACTATCAGATGTTTATGTTAGACATACTAGTTTAATAAAAGATTACTTAGGCAATTATCTCGTTAATAATGCAGATTATGACCAGATACCTAAAGGAAATGCTCCATTTTTAGATGAAATAAAATTAAAAAACATTGTTCGTGCATTGTTAACTACATTTAGTGATAAGGTAGAAGCTACAAATCTTGGTATTAACAGCTGCGATACTTTAATTTCAGAAATTGATGCTGCTCTAAATTATATTTAAAAAAAAAGCCTGAATAAATTCAGGCTTAATTTTTTTCTATGGTTTAATACTTAATGAATTCCACATGAGTTGTATCATATCCTCTCCTCCGTCTTCAACGCCAAGATTCATATTCAGAGTCATAACTATTATACCTTCATCTTTTTTTCCATGTGCCATCACTTCATAAACTTCAGTTTCTCCTTTATAAGTTAAAACGGACTTAAGAACTTTAATGGTTTCGCCAGAGGATAATTCTTTATCATAATCTTCACGTTTCAAGTTATAACCATAACTCACGCTTTCTTTTGTTACCTCATTCATCATCATTTCTTGAAGCATACTTGGATTAAACGAACCATACTTTTGAATAATTAATCCAGAGCCTCCAGCTGTCATTAACATTATTTGTTCTATATCTGATTCTATTTCTACTCGAGATACTTTGTGTTGTTTAGTATACTTAAGTTCAAAATAATCATCATCTAATAATAAAGTATCTTTTTTCTTTAAAGCAATGTTAACCAATTTACCCTTAATCTTAACATCTTCATTACTATCTAAAGCAATTTCATAGTCCTTACCGTCAACAGTAATAACATAATCTTTTTGGGCATTAACACTGGTAGCTATGAAAAACAGAGCTATAAATAAATAATTATACTTCATATTTTAATTTTAAGTTTTTTATTATTCTTTTGTTTCTTTTTTAGGTTCATGATCTTTCTTTACTTCTTCGTCTCTATATTTACAACATGGATGTACAGAATTATACTGTTCTTCAGTAGCTTTTATCTCTTTGGTGTCATGACCTACAGATGCCACACTCGTAGAAATGGTTTTTAAATCGGTTTTTCGCTCATCATATATGAGTTTTAACTCGTGTGTATCTACATTCCAAACCGCTGATTTTACACCTTTGGTTCTAATTGCAGCTTTTTCTATCCGTTCTTTGCACATACCACAAACACCATCGACCTCTATACTGGCTTTAGCATTTTTATTTTGAGCAAAAACGATTGTTGTAATTAATAATGTAAAGATTAATACTATTTTTTTCATTTTAAATGTTTTTTGTAATTCCTGCGAAGGCAGGAATCTATTTATTTAATTTTTCATTTTGAATTCCTGGTTTCCCAAGACTGACGATTACTTTATCCTATACCGCAGTCCAGCATAATACATACTTCCATATATTGGACCATATACAAAGTTACTATCAAAATTTGATCCAAACGGATTATCAGCACTTATCACTGGATTACTTTGTCTTACATTAGTTACATTTTCGCCTCCTAAATATACTTCAAATTTAGGAGAAAACACTTTAGTAACTTGCAAATTTAATGTTGCTATTGTTGGCGTTTTATCATCTAATTGATATTCTGCAGAACTTAAAACTGTGCTAGGAAAACGTTGCTGACTTAACCAATTATAAGTGGCATCAAATTTCCATTGCGAACCATTTTTAGTAATTTCAGTTTCATAAGAAGTATTAGCAAACAAACGATGCTCAGGTATTAATGGTTTTTCAAGCTTACCAGAGTTATAATCTGTTTTAATATCGTAATATTTATATGCGGTTCTTATATCAAAACCTTCAAAAGCATTGTAATTAAATTCAAACTGAAAACTATTAGCATAGCTATCACCTTCTAAATTATAAAAATTTACCTCAAAAGGATTTTCCCAATCTACAATAACTTGATTCTGAAAATCAGTTCTGTAAAAATCAAAAGTTACATCAGCTTTTCTATCAAACAGATTAAACCCTTGTAAATAGCTCACACCATAATTCCAAGCAATTTCAGGGTCTAATCCATATATTTTACCTCCTGAATTTACAATATTAATTTGCCTAGAGCTTGAAAACATATTCTGATTTTCAGCAAAAATATTAGCACTACGCTTCCCTCTTCCTACTGAAAAACGCAAAGCCGATTTCTCCCAAGGCGTATATCGTAAATGAAAACGCGGTGTAACAAAAAATCCCAATCTATTATGCTGATCTACTCTAATACCTGCAGTCATTGTTAATTTATCTAAATTATCGTAGGCATATTCAAAAAAACCTCCAATAGAATTTTCTGTACGTTCATAAGTATCTGTATTCACCAACTCATCATAATGATCGTAAGTGAAACTTAAACCGGTTTTTACTTTATGACGAGAATCTGAAATGATTGTGTTATACACCAAATTAGAATAAAAACTATTGTGCTGAATATCGTAGAGATTTAGTCCGAAATAAGAATCTTGGTTATGATGACTAAAGGAGGTTTGAAAACCGAAACTTTGATAGGGAATTTCTGGATTTACATAGCCTAATTTTGCAGCCACTTCAAAACGTTCCGTATTAATTTTGCTTCCCCAGAAATTTGTAGTTCCTTTATCTGTATCTGGATTAAATTCAACTTGTCCTGCTTGTTTTTCATCATTTAAATATCTTAGATTTATAAAACTGACGAAGCCTTTTTCAAGATTAGTATATTGCCAACGATTTAATACATTAATCTGGTTGTATAGAGGCATATCTAAAAAGCCATCATCATTAACATCGTGTTTTTCTTGATGCGTATTACCATGCAAGTACAAACCTGTACTCCATTTGTCCGAAACCTCTGTATTGATATGCGTATTTAATTCTAAACGCTCACTAGATGCACCATAAAGGTTAACAAATAACTTGTCATCGCTAGAAGGTTTTACAAGCTCCGCGTTTATTTGACCGGCAATACTCTCAAATCCATTGACGACACTCCCTGTTCCTTTGGTTATCTGAATACTCTCTACCCAAGTACCAGGAATAAAACTTAGTCCATATGCTTGAGACGCACCTCTAATTGTTGGTATGTTTTCTGTAGCTATTAAAATATAAGGCGAATTTAATCCCAACATTTTTATTTGCTTAGTACCTGAAACAGCATCAGCAAAGTTTACGTCAATTGACGGATTGGTTTCAAAACTTTCAGATAAGTTACAGCAAGCCGCTTTTAGCAACTCTGATTTGGTTACTGTAAACGTATTTGCCGCTTTTAAATACGATTTTCTAGTCGGTATATTCCGTGTTTTAATTTCAACAGCATCTAATTCTTCACTAGACTGTAGTATATGGTTAATATAACTGTTTTCATTAACGGTTAATGTATCTGTTTTAAAACCCACATAACTAATTACTAATTTGTTATATGAAAATTTATAGGGTAACTGAAAAGTACCATCTTCCAAAGTAACAGCTCCTATTGAGGAACCTAACCAATATACATTTGCGCCTGGCAAAGGCAAAACTTTTCCTGTACTCGATTCAGAGACAATGCCTTTTAATTGATCTTGTGCTGACAGCGCGTGCGACAAAACCATAAAAATTAATATTAAATTTATTCTCATTTGTTTGATTTATAAATATAACTAACTGCACAACATAGCGTGCATCCTTTTGTTTCTAAGGGTTATATCTAAAATCAAATAAGGAATTTCTCATCTAAGACGTGAATATCTTTAATGAGTTTGGGAGGTGAGTAATTTTTATAAGAAATAACTCCATTTGAAAAATCTTCAAAACGATTTAAATAAGAGTAGCTATATGCAAATAATACTTGCTGATGTATGACATCTAAGTCTTCAAATGAATTAATTGTAATTTCAGATAAGCCATCTAAAATATCAACTTCATCTTTACAACAGCTTTTTTTTATCGTGTCTGATTTTGCAACTTCTAAACTATCATCACAGCAATTGTCTGGTTCAGAAAAAATAGAAACATCAACTAATGTTTCTCCACAAAAGTGCTTCTCTATAGTTAATGATAATGATAAAATCAAAACCAAAAAAGATAGTGCTATAGAAAATATTTTATGTGTAATTGCAAAATTCACGTTACAAATTTACAAAATTCTTATTTATCGAAAATTGATTTATAAAACTATTAACGATTCATTCTGTAATAATAAAAAGCAGGTAATAAAAGAATTAACCCTATCGGCTGAATTAAAAATCGTCTAACATTAAAAAATAAATAGTAATCTTCTTGTTTAGGATTAATCACAAAATATAAAAACGGAATTAAAAGTAAGATATATGCGATTGCGTAAATAAGGGTTGAAAATTTAATGATACTCATATCCTTAAATATAACATATAATACACCTAATGAAATTAATGTGTTTAAGACAAACCTAATGGATGTAAATAAGACAAGTTTTGCGACTTCTCGTCTAGGACTGTCCATGTATAAGTAGTCGTTTTCAAAAAAAGTTAAATAGGGATCATAAAATAAGACGTCTTCAAAAGTTCTTATAAGGATTAAGAACAAGAATAATAGTCCTACTGAAATATAAGTTACAACCTTCTGCATTAGCCGTTGCTTTTTTTAGAAAACCGATTAACCCAAATCATCCAAAGTAAAAATACAGTTCCATAAATTAACATAGGAAAAATAACATTATGTAAAATTTCTCGTCGCCAAGGATAATGATATAGACCTACTGAAAGAATTACAATTCTAATTAGATTGAAAGCATATATTATAATACTGCCAGCTAATCCAAAAAATAAAGTCGTTTTTAATTTTCCTGCAAACGCAATTATGAAGGACAAAAACAAAATAATAACACTAATGGCATTACAACCTTCAATAACACGCGCCACATACTTTTTATTAATTATAATTTTTAAAGAAGGCTCATTAGGATGTGGTAAAATCTCTGCCTCGTAATTTAAACTATTTAAAACCAAAGTGGTTTGCTCCGCAACTAAATGTGTTAAATAATCTGGATAATATTTAGAACCATCAGACATATTTAAGTACACATTGTAGCCCATAGTTAGAACAGCATACACACCCAAAAAAGTGATAATAAAACGGATTACAGATTTATATTTTATTAAAAGTGCCTTCAAGTTAAAATTAATAATTTGTTGTTAAATTTATAAAAACGGTATTTCAAAATAGCGCATTTTAAATACTTTTACCAAAAGTTTTTTCCATTTATGAATTTACAAGCATTAGAACCAAAAATAGAAAGCATCATAGCTCAAGAAAATCTTAGTGTTGACGAACGTCTTTTATTAATTTGTGAAACCTTAGAAGACAACGTTACTTATTATAATTGGGTAGGTTTTTATTTTAAAAATGGAGATAAAAACGAACTAAAATTAGGTCCTTATGTTGGTGAACCAACAGACCATACCGTTATTCCTTTTGGAAAAGGTATTTGCGGACAAGTTGCGGTTAGTAACGAAAATTTTGTTGTACCAGATGTTGCTGCACAAGACAACTACATAGCTTGTAGCATAACAGTTAAAGCCGAAATTGTTATTCCTATTTTTGTTAATAATGAAAATATTGGACAAATAGATATTGACTCTAACACACCTGATCCTTTTACCGATGCTGATGAAAAATTTTTAGAATTCGTTTGTAAAAAAGTGGCTTCTATTTTAAGTTAATTCCTAATAAGGAATTTTAAAATATTACATTCCTGTGCGAATAGCTTCTACAGGATCTAAGCGCGATGCAGTTAATGCAGGAATTACCCCAGAAACTAAACCAATCATTGAAGAAATAAAGAATCCTAACAGCATATTTTGAGGTGATAAGACAAATTCAAAATCATCTGTAAAACTACTCCCTATTATAGTACCTAAGTATACTAGGATTAAACCAACAATACCACCTACAACAGCAAGAATAACGGCTTCAAACAAAAATTGAAATAGTATAAACTTATTTTTAGCTCCAAGAGATTTTTGAATTCCGATTAAATTAGTGCGTTCCTTTACACTAACAAACATAATGTTAGCGATACCAAAGCCACCAACTAATAATGAAAATCCACTTATTACCCAACCAATTAAGTTTAACACACCTAACATTTCATCAATTGCACTTTGCAAGCCAGCTATTATATTAACAAAAAAGGTGTCTATCTCATTAGGCTTTAGTCCGCGTTTGTTTCTAAGTATTTGCGATACTTCTGCTTTTAAGCCGTCTATATCAACATCTTTAGCGGGTTTAATAATTACAATAGGCATATTATTAGGATTGTTATCTCCAAATTTATTTCTTACAAAATTAGCTGGTAGAAAAATAGAGACATCATTACTGTCTCCTAAGAGCCCAGAACCTTCTTTTTTAACCACACCAATTACCGTAAATTTTTGACCATAAATTCGGACTCTTTTTCCGATTGGTTCAAATTCACCAAAAAGAGATTTTGCGATTTCAGAACCAATGACCACAACTGGTCTTCCTGAGTTAGATTCTGATTCATTAAAAAACCGTCCTTTATCAAATTCTAATACTTGAATATCTGTAAACTCATGCGAAACCACTACAGTATTTACTCCACTTACTAATTCAGATTCATACCTGATATTTTCAGGTTTTACGCCGAGTTGAAATGCGACATGCTCTGCATCAGATAACGATGACTTCAAACTCTTATATTCATTAAATGTAATAGGATCAAAGGATTCGCGTTGCCAACGTGGAACTTCCGTAGGACCAAAAGACCTATTTACAACATACATGGTATTACTATCTAAAGAGCTTAGCTGCGATGTTATTGTTTTATCTAAAGAATCTACTGCTGCCAGCACAGCAATAATTGAAAAAATCCCAACAGTTACTCCCAAAAGTGATAAAAACGTTCTGAGTTTATTATTTCTAAGTGCATTAATAGCAAATGAAAAACTCTCTTTTAGTAATCGAAAATATACTAGCATGCAACCGTTGTTTTATAACATTTTAAAGATAGGACGTTTTCAACAATTTATTGTTACAAAAAACTTAAAGAAACTACATTGTGGACTAAGTTTTTCTTTGTGAATATACGTATTTTTGCCACATCTAAAACACAACACAACATTATGAGTAACAAAACCATTTCATCGGCACTAATTTCAGTTTTTAGTAAAGATGGATTAGCACCAATTGTAAAAAAATTAAACGATCTCAACGTCACAATTTATTCTACTGGAGGAACCGAAAAATTCATTAAAGATTTAGGAATCGACGTGGTACCTGTAGAAGACGTAACCTCTTACCCTTCTATACTTGGTGGTAGAGTAAAAACATTACATCCAAAAGTTTTTGGAGGCATTTTAAATCGTCAAAACCACGATGGTGATGTTGCCGAATTAAAAGAATTTGATATTCCGCAAATTGATGTTGTAATTGTGGATTTATATCCATTTGAAAAAACAGTAGCTTCTGGCGCAGGCAACCAAGATATTATTGAAAAAATTGATATTGGAGGTATTTCTTTAATTAGAGCTGCAGCTAAAAATTATGCAGATGTTACATGCGTATCCTCTGTAGATGATTATGCTGAATTTTTAGATTTATTGGAAACAAAAAATGGTGTAACTTCTGAAGAAGATAGAAAACAATTTGCTGCTAAGGCTTTTAATGTTTCCTCTCATTATGATTCCGCTATTTTTAATTACTTCAATAAAAATCATGAAATCCCTTCTTTAAAAATTTCTGAAACAAAAGGAAAAGTACTTAGATATGGCGAAAACCCACATCAAAAAGGATTTTTCTTTGGAGATTTTGATGAGATTTTCACTAAACTACATGGTAAAGAATTAAGTTATAATAACCTTTTAGATGTTGATGCAGCTGTAAATTTAATGTTAGAATTTAAAAACGATGCACCAACATTCGCTGTTTTAAAACACAACAATGCATGTGGATTAGCACAACGCGATACAATACACCAAGCTTATGTAGATGCATTAGCTGGTGATCCGGTTTCTGCTTTTGGAGGTGTTTTAATCAGTAATTCTGAAATTGATTTAGCAACAGCAGAAGAAATTCATAAGTTATTTTGTGAAGTCGTAATTGCGCCTTCTTTCTCTCCTGAAGCTTTAGAAATTTTAAAAGGAAAGAAAAATAGAATTCTTTTAATTCTTCAAGATATTGAAATGCCAAAAACGAATGTAAGAAGTTGTTTAAATGGTGTTTTAGTTCAAGACAGAAATAACGTAACAGATACTTTAGAAGGTTTAAAATCAGTTACTAAAACTACAGCTAGCTCTAACGAACTAGATGACCTTATTTTCGCTTCAAAAATTTGTAAGCATACAAAATCTAATACCATTGTACTTGTAAAAGGAAAACAATTGTGTGCAAGTGGCACAGGACAAACAAGTAGAGTTGATGCTTTAAACCAAGCCATTCACAAAGCACAATCATTTAATTTTGATTTAAAAGGAGCTGTAATGGCCAGTGATGCATTTTTCCCTTTTCCAGATTGTGTAGAAATAGCAGATAACGCAGGTATTACAGCTGTAATTCAACCAGGTGGCTCTATTAAAGATGAGTTAAGCATTAACTATTGTAATGATAATAATGTGGCAATGGTCTTTACAGGAACACGTCATTTTAAACATTAAACTTCTTTCTACTGTACCGAAATAATTTCGGTACAGTAGAAATCTTGGTTACTAGTTTTTTAGCATTCAAAATAACTAAGAAAAAAATTCTTGCTTTAAACATCTATAAAGGTATAAATAACGTATATTTTACTACTTTTACAGATAGTCTTAATATAAAGACAGGAATAACCCAAATAATTAAGTATAGCACATGGGATTTTTTGATTTCCTAACGGAAGAAATAGCCATAGATTTAGGAACCGCAAATACATTGATTATCCACAATGACAAAGTAGTTGTAGATAATCCATCTATAGTAGCAAGAGACCGCATTAGCGGAAAAATCATAGCCGTTGGTAAAGAAGCCAACATGATGCAAGGAAAAACGCACGAAAACATTAAGACAATTCGTCCATTAAAAGATGGTGTAATTGCAGATTTCGATGCTTCTGAGCAAATGATTAGTATGTTTATTAAAAACATACCAGCTTTAAAGAAGAAATTCTTTAATCCGGCTTTGCGTATGGTTGTTTGTATTCCTTCAGGTATTACAGAAGTTGAAATGCGAGCAGTAAAAGAATCTTGTGAACGTGTTAATGGTAAGGAAGTCTATTTAATTCACGAACCAATGGCAGCAGCTATTGGTATTGGAGTAGACATTATGCAACCAAAAGGAAATATGATTGTAGATATAGGTGGTGGAACTACTGAAATTGCAGTGATTGCTCTTGGTGGCATTGTTTGTGACAAATCTGTAAAAGTAGCAGGTGATGTATTTACAAACGATATTATTTATTACATGAGAACTCAACATAACTTATATGTTGGTGATAGAACTGCAGAAAAAATTAAAATACAAATAGGCGCCGCAACTGAAGATTTAGAATTACCTCCAGAAGATATGAGCGTTCAAGGTCGTGATTTATTGACGGGAAAACCTAAGCAGGTTCAAATCTCATTCCGTGAAATTGCAAAAGCATTAGACAAATCTATTCTTAGAATTGAAGATTCTGTTATGGAAACATTATCTCAAACGCCTCCCGAATTGGCTGCAGATATTTATAATACTGGTATTTATTTAGCTGGTGGAGGATCTATGTTAAGAGGTTTAGATAAACGTTTATCACAAAAGACAGATTTACCTGTTTATATCGCTGAAGATCCATTAAGAGCCGTAGTAAGAGGTACAGGTATTGTACTTAAAAACTTACCTAAATACAAAAGCGTATTGATTAAATAAGCCATAAATAATGCAACAAATTTTCAATTTTGTTATACGAAACAAAACATTTCTGTTGTTTTTATTGCTTTTTAGTATTGCCTTAGCTCTTACCATTCAATCGCATTCTTACCACAGGAGTAAATTTATAAATTCTGCCAACTTTTTAACTGGTGGAGTTTATGGTACCATGAATTCTGTGGATCAATATTTCAATTTAAAAACAGAAAATAACACCCTTGCTGAGGAAAACAAACGATTAAGAGAACAATTACTTAATCTAAACGTGCAAACAGATTCTACTTTTATTGATAGCACAAATACAAAAGGTAAATATAAAGTGACTATTGCTGATGTATATAAAAATAGTTACGCTCTGCCAAACAATATTCTAACCATAGACAAAGGTAAAAATGACAGTATAAAAGAAGATTTTGGAGTTATAACATCAAACGGTATTATTGGCATCATTGATAACACTTCTAATAACTACGCAACTGTATTATCTATTTTAAATGCTAAAAGCAGAATAAATGCTAAGCTTAAAACATCTAATCATATCGGCTCATTAACTTGGGATAGCAAGTCGCCAAATTTTGTTCAATTAGAAGATGTATCGCAATATGCACCAGTTAAAATAGGTGACACCATAGAAACTGGTGGTCAATCCTCTATTTTCCCTAAAGGAATTGGTATTGGTAGTATTTCAAGTTTTGAAAGTGATATTAGTGGAGACACTTACACTATACAGGTTAAATTGTTTAATGACATGACTAACCTTGGAACCATATACATTTTAGAAAATCTAAATCGACCAGAAATTATTAACTTAGAAAACAGCAGCAATGAATAGTGTTCTAGGTATTAATGCTATCCGGTTTATAGTGCTACTTTTAGTACAAGTAGTGATATGTAATCAGATTAATCTTTTTGGGTATATCAATCCTTATATTTATATCATATTTATTTTCCTTTTTCCTATAAGAGATGAAAGACTGGTTTTATTATTATCTAGTTTTATACTAGGTATGTTAGTTGACTTGTTCTCAGACTCAGGAGGTGTTCATGCAGCGGCTGCAGTATCTCTAGCATATGCCAGACCAGTTCTATTGAAAAGTTCCTTTGGTATGCTTTACGAACATCAGAGTATCAAATTTAGTACTACAGACATTGGCAGCCTTATTACTTATCTTACTTTAGGTACATTAATACATCATTTAATATTATTCTCTCTCGAAATTTTTAACATTTCCAACATACTTTTAGTTCTAAAAAAGACGTTATTTTCTAGTATTTTTACAATAATACTTAGTGTATTGATTATAATTCTATTTAGCCGAAATAAGAAATGAGAAAATTATTACTTCTAGCAACTGTTTTACTTGTTGGTCTAGTTTTTATTGCGCGCTTATTTTATCTCCAAGTTTATAATAGTTCTACATATAATATTTTTGAAGACACAGCTATTAGAAAAGTTTACAATTACCCAAAAAGAGGTTATGTGTATGACAGAAATGGGAAATTACTAGTCGCCAATCAACCATCATACGATGTCATGGTGATTCCGAGAGAAGTATCTCCTTTAGACTCTTTAGAACTTGAAGAATTTTGCGGATTATTAAAAATCACGAAAGAAGAATACGCTAAAAAATTAAACAAAGCTCGAAACTATTCCCCTCGACTACCTTCACCTTTTGTACCTCAACTTTCTAAAACAGACTATGCTGTTCTTCAGGAAAAAATGAGAAAATTTGAAGGCTTCTATATTCAAAAACGATCCCTTAGATTTTATCAAACTAGCATTGGAGCTAATGTACTTGGAGATCTTGGTGAAGTTAACCGTAGAATAATTAAACGTCAACCGTATTACAAATTAGGAGATCTTATTGGAAAGCAAGGTATAGAATTATCTTACGAAGATGTTTTGCGTGGTGTAAAGGGAATAAAATTTATTCAAAAAGATAGACATAATAAAAATATTGGTCCATACAAAGATGGTATTTATGATACATTACCAAAACCAGGAAAAGATATCACTATTACCATTGATTCAGATTTACAAGCCTATGGTGAACTTCTTATGAAACATAAACGTGGCGGTATTGTTGCTATTGATCCTCAAAGTGGCGAAATATTAGCAATGGTGACTGGGCCAAGTTATAATCCAAATTTATTAGTAGGAAGAGAACGAAACAAGAATTTTAGCCGACTATTTAGAGATACGATCAACATGCCAACCTTTGATAGAGGTTTACAAGCACAGTATCCTCCAGGTTCACCTTTTAAAGTTATAAATGCTTTAATTGGCTTACAAGAAGATGTAGTAGATGTTGGCGACAAGTTCACTTGTAGAATGGGCTATTATTACGGAAGTAGACGACTCACAGGTTGCCACCATCATAGGAGCCCTGTAGATATGAATGCAGGAATTGCACAATCTTGTAATGCCTATTTTGTAAATGTTTACCGACGCATTGTAGACAAATATGATGATGCAGGTAAAGGCATGAATATTTGGTCTGATCATGCAAAAAGTTTTGGTTTAGGTAATTATCTCAACAATGATTTATCCGTAGGAAGAAAAGGAAGAATTCCTGATGGCGATTATTATGATAGACAATATGGCGATAATCGTTGGGGATCTACTTACATCGTTTCTAATGCTATTGGACAAGGCGAAGTAGAAGCAACTCCAATTCAATTAGCAAATATGGCAGCTGCGATAGGAAATCGTGGATATTACTACACGCCACACATCATTAAAAATATTGAAGGCGATACTATTCCTAAAAAGTTTAAAACACCTAACCATACCACTATTGATAAACGTCATTTTGAACCCGTTATAGAAGGTATGTTTGATGTTTATAACAAAGGAACAGCGCAATCACTACGAATTCCTGGTATTGATATCTGTGGTAAAACTGGTACAGCAGAGAATTTTATTAAAATAGATAGTGTTAAGACACAACTAACTGACCATTCAATTTTCGTCGCTTTTGCACCAAAAGATAACCCTAAAATTGCAATTGCTGTTTTTGTTGAAAACGGATATTGGGGAAGTCGATTTGCAGGACGAATGGCAAGTTTAATGATTGAAAAATACATAAAAGGTCACATTACAAGAACAGACTTAGAAAAGTGGATTTTAACGCATAGCCTAGAAAACGAATATAAAAAGCCTTATTCTGGCGAGCCTTTTAAAATTAACGGAGAAACCACGCTTCAAGTAATTGATGAATATTCTATTAATACCAATTCTGAACTTCAAAACTTGAATTATTAATGTTAAGAGAAAATCATAGAGGTTTTAAGTTCGATTGGATTATCATCATTCTTTTTTTGTTGCTGGTGGGTTTTGGGTATCTCAATATTTTATCAGCATCTCATGTTGGAGAAGTTACCAATTACTTTGACACAACCCAACTTTATGGAAAACAGCTTGTGTTTTTAGGATTAACTTTTGTTTTGGTTATCCTTATTCTATCTTTTGAAGCAAAATTTTACGAACGGTTTGCGAGTATCATCTATTTAGTCGCCATTCTGGCCTTAATTGGTCTTTTTATATTTGGTAAAGACGTTAATGGAGCGCGCTCATGGTATGGAATTGGCAGCATGACCATTCAACCTAGTGAATTCGCTAAATTCGCTACAGCACTTGCAGTAGCTAAGTATATAAGCGATTTACAGACTAATATGCAAACCATAAAAGATCAGTTGCGTGTAACAGCTATTATATTCTTTCCTGCTTTATTAATTTTACTTCAAAATGATGCAGGTAGTACCATTGTATATTTGGCATTTTTCTTTGTCTTCTACAGAGAAGGTTTGCAGCAAATCTATTTAATTATTGGACTTTCCTTAATTATTCTTGCTGTACTTGGTCTTAAATTTGGAATCTTAATTACGGCTATTATAGTCTCAATTGTCTTAATCAGTGTCTATTTTTTCAGAAAGAAAAAACGTGGTTCTATTTTACAATATATATTAGTTTTACTGATAAGTATTGCCTTTTCTTACGGTGTAAAATTGTTCTATGAACATGGTATAAAACCGCATCAACAAAACAGAATTAGTCTTTGGCTTCGATTAGAAAAAGATCCTGCTAAGCTAGAACGAATGAAAAAATCTGAAGCCTATAACCTTATTCAATCGGAACAAGCCATAAGTTCAGGAGGTTTTTCCGGAAAAGGATTTTTAGAAGGCACTAGAACAACCGGAAAGTTTGTTCCTGAACAAGAAACAGATTATATTTTTAGTACAGTAGGTGAAGAATGGGGATTTTTAGGCACTAGCTTTGTCGTTATAACATTTGTGTTTTTAATTATTAGAATTCTTTATTTGGCTGAAGCTCAAAAATCACAATTTAGTCGAGTTTATGGCTATAGCGTTGCGGCCATTCTATTTGTTCACTTTACCATTAACATTGGTATGGTAATGGGTTTAATACCAACTGTTGGTATTCCACTACCCTTTTTTAGCTATGGTGGCTCCGGACTTTGGGGTTTTACTATTCTGCTCTTTATTTTTGTGAAGCTCGATAGTAATAAGATAAATGAGTGGTAAACTGATAGAAATGGATAAACCAATTTCAAAATCTTTTATTTTAATATTATTCTGTTTAATTACTTTTGGTTATTTCTTTTTCCAATTAAATACTCATTACGAAGAAACAGAAATTAAAAATCACAAAATAGAAGTAGTTGGTAAAGTCATTAAACAATATCGAACAGCAAAACTTCATCCTAAAATTAGATATGAATACAGTTTTGAAGGAAAATCATATCAAAATACTTTATCTATAGATAGAGGTTCTAACAATAATTACGTCAATAGATATTTTAAAGTAAATATCTCAGCGAGAAAGCCAAGATACAGTATAATATTTTTAGACAAAGAAGTGATAAAATAAAAACCTACAAGATTTTAGAAACCTTGTAGGTTGTAAATATTACTTTAAACTAGCTAAACTAGCATTTAAAGTTTCAATCTTAGCCAAAGCATCAGCTTCTTTCTTTTTCTCTGAAGCGACAACTTGTTCTGGTGCACCTGCAACAAAACGTTCATTAGATAACTTCTTTTGAACAGATTTTAAGAAACCTTCAGTATAACTTAATTCTTCGGTTAGCTTCTTAATTTCAGCTTCAACATCTATACTGCCTTCCATAGGAATAAAGTATTCATTAGATTTTACTCTATACGTTAAAGCACCTTCTACAGCTTCGATTACATAATCGAAACTTTCTAGGTTTCCTAATTTAGAAATTACAGCATCAAATGTTGTATTTACATTTTCATTATTTACAACAGAAAAACCAATGGCATCTTTAAAAGCGATATTCTTTTGTTTTCTTATGTTTCTAATTCCTGAAATAACTTCCGTTGCAAATTCAAATTCAGAAATCAAAGCCTCATTAACTGGTCTTGCTTCTGGCCATGTTGAAACGATTAACGCGTCATCTGGTGTTCGTTCACTAATCGATTGCCATATTTCTTCAGTAATAAATGGCATAAATGGATGAACCACTTTTAGGATATCTTCAAAAATCGCCATAACAGCATTATAGGTTTTTGAATCTATAGGCTGCTGATATGCTGGTTTTACGATCTCTAACAACCAAGAGGCGAAATCGTCATACACCAATTTATAAATAGCCATTAAAGCATCAGACAATCTGTATTTACTAAAGTGATCTTCGATTTCAATTAATACTTTCTGAAATTTAGAAGCAAACCACTCAATTGCTATTGCACTGGATTGTGGTTGTTCAATATCTGCCACTTCCCATAAATTAGTCAGGTAAAATGCAGACCAAATTTTATTCCCTAAACCTTTTCCTTGTTGGCAAAGGGCTTCATCAAACATTAAATCGTTTCCGGCTGCAGAGCTTAACAACAATCCTACTCTAACACCATCTGCGCTATAATCTTCAATTAATTTTAAAGCATCTGGCGAATTCCCTAAAGATTTAGACATTTTTCGCCTTTGTTTATCTCTAACCAAACCAGTTAAATACACATTTTCAAAAGGCTTTTCGTCTTTATATTCGTAACCAGCAACAATCATACGTGCTACCCAAAAGAATAAAATATCTGGACCAGTTACCAAATCATTTGTTGGGTAATAATATTTTATTTCGTCGTTTTCAGGGTTTCTAATGCCATCAAAAACACTCATTGGCCAAAGCCAAGATGAGAACCAAGTATCTAACGCATCAGTATCTTGTTTTAAGTTACTAGTTGTTAGTTGTTGGTTGCCTGTTTTCTCTATTGCTAATTTTAACGCGTCTTCAATAGACTCAGCAACTACAAAATCTTCTTTTCCATCGCCATAGAAATACGCAGGAATCTGTTGTCCCCAAAGTAATTGACGTGAGATATTCCAATCGCGAATATTCTCCATCCAATGACGATAGGTGTTTTCAAATTTCTTTGGAAATAATTTTACATCGCCAGTTTTTAATACAGCATCAATTGCAGGTTTTGCTAAATCTTCCATTTTTAAAAACCATTGATCGCTTAATCTTGGTTCTATAACTGCCTTTGTACGTTCTGATGTTCCTACTTTATTAAGGTGGTTTTCAGTTTTTACTAAAATTCCGGCTTCTTCTAATGCTTTCGCGACTGCTTTTCTGGCTATAAAACGATCTTGACCTTCAAACTGTAATCCAAAGCTATTTAAACTAGCATCTTCATTAAAGATATCTATAACTTCTAAATTGTGTTTGTCGCCTAAAACTTTATCGTTTTCATCGTGAGCTGGTGTTACTTTTAAACAACCTGTACCAAATTCAACATCAACATATTCATCTTCAATAATAGGAATAACACGTCCACAAATTGGCACAATCGCCTTCTTACCTTTTAAATGCGTAAAGCGTTCATCATTTGGATTGATACAAATAGCAGAATCTCCAAAAATAGTTTCTGGTCTTGTGGTTGCAATGGTTAATTTTTCATCGCTACCTTCAATTTTATATTCCAAATAATATAATAAACCCTGTTTTTCAACATGGATTACTTCTTCATCAGATAACGTAGTTTTGGCTTCTGGATCCCAATTTACCATGCGGTAGCCTCTATAAATTAAGCCTTTGTTATATAAATCAACAAAAACCTTAATTACAGCTTCAGACATATCGTCGTCCATTGTAAATTTTGTTCTGTCCCAATCACAAGAACAACCTAATTTCTTTAACTGCTCTAAGATTACGCCTCCATATTCTTCTGTCCATTCCCAAGCGTGCTCTAAAAATTCTTCTCTAGTTAAATCATTTTTATCGATGCCTTGTGCCTTTAATTTAGCAACAACTTTGGCTTCTGTAGCAATAGAAGCGTGATCTGTACCAGGAACCCAACATGCGTTTTTACCTAACAAACGTGCACGTCTAATTAACACATCTTGAATGGTATTATTTAACATATGTCCCATGTGCAAAATCCCTGTTACGTTTGGTGGCGGAATTACAATGGTGTAAGGTTCTCTATCATCTGGTGTAGAGTGAAAATAGTTGTGCTCCATCCAGTAGTTGTACCATTTACTTTCTACTGACAAGGCATTATATTTTGATGGAATTTCCATGTTTGGTATCGTTTTTGTAATATAACTGACAAAAGTACTTATAATTCCTATTTCGAAAAATTATTAGCGTAACAATATGGGTTGAAAAACCATAAATTCTGTTAAATGGTATGTATTACGTCTAATAAATTTTGATTGGAACTAAAAAGTAACTAGTTTTGAATAATCAATTTTAAAAATAAAATGATGAAAAATTTAATAGCAGTATTATTTGTTAGCCTTATTAGTTTTGCGACTTATGCGCAAGACGCAAAACCGAAAATAGAATTTAAGACTAATGTTATCGATTATGGCACAATAGAAAAAGGTGCTGACGGAAAAAGAACATTTGAATTTACAAACACAGGTGATGCACCACTTATTATAGAAAATGCAAAATCTACTTGCGGTTGTACAGTTCCTAGCTGGCCAAAAGAGCCAATTTTACCAGGAGAAACTGGAGAAATTATAGTAAAATATAATACTAATAATCTTAATAAAATTGCTAAAACGATTACTATAACGACTAATGCAGAACCAAAAACGGTTGCACTTAGAATTAAAGGAATGGTTGTAGAAGCAAATAAAACAAGTGTTTTAGAAAAGAAGAGTAAAAGTATTATTGAAGAATAATTAAACTCTAAAAAATTATATGAAGAGAGTTCTCATTTTGAGGACTCTTTTTTTTTGAAAAATTATCCTAATTTACATTAGATTTTTCAGAACTTAGCATCCTAAAATTCAAACCAAATGCCAAAAATTTCAAACAAGGGTATCAAAATGCCCGAATCACCTATTAGAAAATTGGTACCATATGCTGAAGAAGCGCATAAAAGTGGAAAAACAGTTTACTATCTTAATATAGGTCAACCAGATATTAAAACACCTGCCGTAGCTTTAGATGCTGTAAAAACACATTCATTAGATATTTTAGCATATTCACGTTCTGAAGGTTCTGAAGCCTATAGAGTAAAAATTGCTAATTATTACAAGCGTAACGAGATTGAAGTTTCGCATAACGATATCATAGTCACTACTGGAGGAAGTGAAGCACTATTATTTGCTTTTGGTAGTATAATGGATGAGGATGATGAAATTATAATACCAGAACCATTTTATGCAAATTACAATGGGTTCTCAACAGCATCAAGCGTAAATGTTGTACCTGTAATTTCTAAAATTGAAAACAATTTCGCCTTACCTCCTATTGAAGAATTTGAAAAATTAATCACCCCAAAAACAAAAGCTATTTTAATTTGTAACCCAGGAAATCCTACAGGTTATTTATATTCTAAAGCTGAGATTAAACAATTAGCAGCAATAGTAAAAAAGCATGATTTATTTTTAATTGCAGACGAAGTTTATAGAGAGTTTGTGTATGATGGTGTAGAACATTACTCAATACTACAAGAGCCAGGACTAGAGGCGCATGCAATCATAATTGATTCTGTTTCTAAGCGTTATAGTATGTGTGGTGCACGTATTGGATATTTAGTTTCAAAAAACAAAGAATTTATAAAGACTGCTCTAAAATTTGCGCAAGCGAGACTTAGTCCTCCTACACTAGCCCAAATTGCAAGTGAAGCTGCTCTAGATACTCCGCAAAGTTATTTTGACGATGTTAAGGAAGAATACGTTAAGCGTAGAAATATTTTAATTGAAGAATTAGAAAAAATTGAAGGTGTAAAAGTGGCCAAACCTAATGGAGCATTTTATTGTATCGCTGAATTGCCAGTAAAAAATTCTGATGATTTTGCTAAATGGCTCTTACAGTCTTTTCATTATAAGAACAATACAGTTATGGTTGCACCAGCAGCTGGTTTCTACTCAACGCCAGGCGTAGGTTTAAATCAAATAAGAATTGCATATGTACTTAATGAGGATAGTTTAAGAACTTCAGTTGAAATTTTAAAAGAAGCTTTAAAAGTTTACAAAGACTAATGACCATTATAAAAAATGCTTCCTTAAAATCATTCAATACATTTGGCATAGAAGCTAAAGCGCAATCGTATTGCGATATAACTTCTATTGATCAACTTACTGAAATATTAAGACAACATCATAACAATCCGTTGTTTGTTCTTGGTGGTGGTAGCAATATGTTATTAACTAAAGATATTGACGCTTTAGTGCTTCATATTAATTTAAAAGGTATTGAAGTTGTTACGACATCAGAAAAAAAAGTAATGATTAAGGCTATGGCTGGTGAAAACTGGCACAACTTTGTTCTTTGGTGTTTAGAGCACAACTTTGGCGGTATAGAAAACCTATCGTTAATACCTGGAAATATTGGCACTGCACCTATTCAAAATATTGGCGCCTATGGTGTTGAACTAAAAGATGTTTTTCATAGTTGTGAAGCTATAAATATTAAAGACCAATCTAAACGCACCTTTTTAAAGTCTGAATGTAATTTTGATTACAGAGAATCTATTTTTAAACAAGATTTAAAAGGAGAATATGTAATTACTAGCGTCAATTTAGAATTAACTACCAACAATCATCAATTGCATACAGATTATGGTGTTATTCTTAATGAGTTAGAGCGAAAGGGTGTAATTAACCCAACGATTAAAAATATTTCAGATGCTGTTATTGCCATAAGACAAAGCAAACTACCAGATCCAAAAGAGATTGGTAATAGTGGTAGTTTTTTTAAAAACCCAATTATTACTGCTAAGGAATTCGCTATAATAGAACGCAATTTCCCAGAAGTTCCTTCCTATAAAATATCTGAAGATGCTATTAAAGTTCCTGCTGGATGGCTCATAGAAAAAGCAGGCTTCAAGGGAAAACGCTTCAATGACTATGGTGTGCATAATAAACAGGCCTTAGTATTAGTTAACTATGGAAATGCTACAGGAAAAGAAATTTTTGAACTCGCATTGTTGATTAAAAAAACAGTAAAAAGACTATTTAGTATTACAATAGAAACAGAGGTCAATATTATATAATACAAAAGTCCCAATTTGGATTGGGACTTTTGAATCTAGAATAATTTTTTTTTGAATATGCTATTAATCAAACTTTTATGAAGATAAAACTATTCTAAAAATATATTGAGGGCACCTATATAAGGTGTATTTAATTATATTTACGTTTAGAAATCCAATTTGGATGTTTTAGAAACAAAAAAAACAAACTTTAACACTTTGAGTATAACACCAATAGAGAAAAAAATAATCACTTTACTTCAGAAAGGAGATAAGCGTGCATTAAATTTACTTTACGAAAACTATTCAAATAGCTTATATGGTGTTATTATAAAAATAACAATTAATGAGGAAGTAGCACAAGATGCTCTACAAGAAACCTTTATTAAAGTTTGGAAAAACGCCGGAAAATACGATCCTTCTAAGGCAAAATTATTTACTTGGCTGTTCCGTATAGCAAGAAATACAGCAATAGATAAACTAAGAAGTTTTAATAATCGTTTTCAAAAAGAAGTCCAAATTGAAACTTCTAACGTATATATCCTACCAACATCTAATTTAAACCAAGATGTAATGGACATAAAGGAACATGTTGGGCGACTAGAAGAAAAATACCAAATAGTGTTAGATGCCTTGTTTTTTCAAGGGATGACACAGCAAGAAGCTAGTGACGAACTAGAAATTCCGCTTGGTACAATAAAGTCTAGATTAAAAATAGGGTTACGTGAATTAAAGAAAGTTTACGATCCCGAAAATAGTTAATCATGGAAAAAAAATTACATACTTTTTTAAACTCCAACTTACTAAATAAGTATTTAGTTGGAGATACTTCTTTGGAAGAATCTAAAGAAGTTGAACACTTTATTTCAAACTATCCTGAAGCTTCAGATGCTTATGAAAAACTTCAAGATAATTTAGAAATCATTGCAAAAGCAGGTGCTACAGAAGTGCCTCATGATATTTTAGGAGATATATTAGAGTCATTAGAAGAAACGAATGATACTAAAGTTATCAATTTAGTACAGAGCAGAAAAACGCCTTGGTATAGTATTGCAGCAAGTGCAGCTGCGGTATTATTTGCTGCGACATCATTTATGTTATATCAAAAGAACATGCAATTAAACAACGAAAACAATGTTGTTGTTGATGAAATTTATGACTTACGAAGTGATATAGAAACTAATAACTCTAAGCTAGATCAATTATCTAGAGAATTATTAAAATTAAACAATCCTGATTCTAAAAAATATTTAATTACAGGAAATGATCGTGCAAAAGACTTAAAAACGGTTGCTTATATTAATCCTATTGAAAAAACGTCAATGATTGATGTTATCTCTCTACCACAATTACCAGAAGAGCAGCACTATGAGATTTGGGCAGAAATGCAAGACAAAATGGTTAACTTAGGTATATTAGATGAGTCTGACCGTAAGTTAAAGCAAATTCCATATATGGAAGATGCACTAGCATTGAGCATAAAGATTAAATCTAAAGATGATACAATTGAAACAGATACTGAAGTTGCAGAAGTATCATTAAAAAATCAATAGAAGTTTTAATTTATAAATAACAACAAAAAGAGGCGCAATAAATATTGCGCCTCTTTTTGTTTATAATTCTTAGCACCTAATCTTTAGAAAATAAAGTTTTGTGTATTAAACCACCAGCAATTGCACCAGCAATAGGCGCAACCCAGAATAACCATACTTGAGATAAATAAGCTCCATCTGCATAAATCGCTTGACTTAAAGATCTCGCCGGATTTACAGACGTATTTGTTATTGGTATACTAATTAAATGAATTAAGACTAAAGCTAAACCAATAGCAATACCAGCAAAACCTTTAGGTGCTTTAGGATACGTACTTCCTAAAATAACCAAAAGGAAAAATGCCGTTAATACAAATTCGGCTATTAAAGCAGAAACCATATTATAACCATCTGGCGACAACTCACCATATCCATTAGCAGCAAAACCACCTACACCATCAAATCCTGATTTACCAGAAATAATTAAATACAAAACTCCAGCAGCTGCAATTGCTCCAATAACTTGAGCAATAATATAACCAGGCAAATCCTTGGCATCAAATTTTCCACCAGCCCAAAGACCTATAGAAACTGCAGGATTAAAATGTGCACCTGAAACATGACCAACAGCATAAGCCATAGTTAAAACTGTTAAACCAAAGGCTAGAGCAACGCCTACAAATCCAATACCTAATTCTGGAATTCCGGCTGCAAAAATTGCACTACCACAACCTCCAAAAACAAGCCAAAAAGTTCCAAAGAACTCTGCAAATAATTTTTTCATAATTGATAAATTAATTAGTTAGTAAAAAATGATTAATGCTAATAAGACACTAAATCAATAAGTTAAGTCACAAAATTTAACAATAAGGATTCAAAGTAAAAGTATTATCTTTGTGCAAAATTTAGAAGAATAATGAAATTACTATTAATTACTCTTGCTTTATTAGCTCTAGGTGTAGCCGGAATTGCCATTAAATTATGGGCAAAAAAAGATGGTGAATTTGCTGGTACGTGTGCAAGTCAAAACCCAATGCTAAATAAAGAAGGGGAAGCTTGTGGTTTTTGCGGTAAAACTCCTGATCAATACCAAGATTGTAGCGAACCTCAACATTCTTAAACCTTAATGGCATTTATCACAATACTGTTTTATGCATTTATTGTAGTAGTTATAATTCAAGTAGTTTATTACGCTTGTTTTTTATTTTCTTTTGCAATAAAACGATCAGAAACTCGCTTAAAAAAACAGATTCCTATTTCTGTAATTATTTGTGCCAAAAATGAAGCTCAAAATTTAGAAAAAAACTTACCATCCGTATTAAACCAAGATTATTCTAATTTCGAAATTGTACTAGTAAATGATAGTTCTAGTGATAACACATTAGAAATCATGGAGAATTTTGCTTCTAAAAACTCAAACATAAAAATTGTTGATGTTAAAAGTAACGAAGCATTTTGGGGAAATAAAAAATACGCATTAACCTTAGGTATTAAAGCCTCATCAAATGACTTTTTAGTATTTACAGATGCAGATTGTGTACCCACTTCCAACCTTTGGCTTTCTCATATAAGTTCTCATTTTTCTAATAAAGAATCTATAGTTTTAGGTTATGGTGCCTACGCTAAAAAGAAATATTCGTTTTTAAATAAAATTATACGTTTTGAAACGGTAATGACTGCTATGCAGTATTTCTCTTATGCAAAATTAGGATTACCATACATGGGAGTTGGCAGAAACATGGCTTACAGAAAAGAATTATTTTTCAATAATCGCGGTTTTAACAACCATATAAATATTAAATCTGGTGATGATGACTTATTTATCAATGAAGTCGCAACCTCATCGAACACAGCTTTATGTTTTTCAAAAGAAAGTTTCACAGTGTCCGAAGCCAAGCCATCCTTTAAAACTTGGATAACTCAAAAAAGAAGACATATCAGTACTGCTCGTTTATATAAGGTAAAACATCAATTTCTACTTGGTGTATTTTACATATCGCAACTTATGTTTTGGCTACTAGGTATTACTCTATTATTAACGGCATTTCCTTGGCAATGGACAGCAAGTTTAATTGGTCTTCGATTTATTATTCAATGGCTTTGCATAGGATTTACAGCTAAAAAACTCGAAGAAACTGATCTTATTTTTTTAGCTCCTATTTTAGAAGTGTTTTTAATTACTTCACAATTAAGTATCTTTATTGCTAATAAGATATCGAAACCGAAACATTGGAAATAAAAGAAGCCATTACTAAAGCCAAAAATAAAGAACAAAGCGCGTTTAAATTTTTGCTAGATACGTACTGGAACGATGTTTATGCTTTTCAACTGAAACGCACATTAAATGAAAATGATGCTGAGGACATTACTATTCAAACATTTTCTAAAGCTTTCGATAAAATTGACACGTATAACGAAGCTTTCAAATTTAAAACTTGGTTAATTACCATATCTAAAAACCTTCATATTGATTTAGTTCGAAAACAGAAAAAATCTATCAAAAACACCTCAAAAGATGATGAGGAGAATTACTTTGAAATTGTAGATGATTCTCCTACACCTGAAGATAAGATCATTACAGAACAAAATTTAGCAAATTTACTTAGAGATATCAAAAAATTAAAACCTCATTATCAAGAAGTTATTAATCTTAGATATTTTCAGGAGTTAAGTTATAAGGACATTTCTGAAGAACTTAAAGAACCTATCAACAACGTAAAAGTTAAACTTTTACGCGCAAAAAAACTACTTGCTGCCATTATTGTTAAAGCATAAATTCTATACAGAAACAGAACTAAAAATTGTTAAAAGTAGTATTTGTTATCCTTTACCACATTCAACTTAATTTATTATTTACTTCGTATCTTTGCTTTAAGAAATTGATATTGCATGGAAACCAAAGTCGCTTCAAATATTTTACCAGAACGTAAACCAAAATGGTTAAGAGTAAAATTACCAACAGGTAAAAAATATACTGAATTAAGATCTTTAGTTGATAAGTATAAACTAAATACGATTTGCACCTCAGGTAGCTGCCCTAATATGGGAGAATGTTGGGGAGAAGGTACAGCAACGTTTATGATTTTAGGCAATGTGTGTACACGTTCTTGTGGATTCTGTGGTGTTAAAACAGGTAGACCAGAAACGGTTGATTGGGATGAGCCAGAAAAAGTAGCGCGATCTATAAAACTTATGCAGATAAAACATGCCGTTTTAACTAGTGTAGATCGTGATGATTTAAAAGATATGGGAAGCATCATGTGGTCAGAAACTGTAAAATCAGTTAGACGAATGAATCCTGAAACAACCCTAGAAACCCTTATTCCTGACTTTCAAGGCATAGAAAAACATATAGACAGAATTATTAATGTAGCACCAGAAGTTGTATCACATAATATAGAAACTGTAAGACGATTAACTCGTGAGGTTAGAATACAAGCACAGTACGATCGTAGTTTAGGTGTTTTAAAATATTTAAAAGCACAAGGGCAACGAAGAACAAAGTCTGGAATTATGCTAGGTCTTGGTGAAGAACGTGAAGAAGTTATACAGACGCTTCATGATTTAAGAGAAAACGATGTCGATGTTGTTACAATTGGCCAATATCTTCAGCCAAGTAAAAAACATCTACCTGTAAAACAATTTATTAATCCTGATCAATTTAAAGAATATGAAGAAATAGGATTAGAGTTAGGATTTAGACATGTTGAAAGTAGTGCTTTAGTGAGATCTTCTTATAAAGCGCAAAAACACATTAATTAATGATTACTATTGCCATTAATGGTTTTGGAAGGATTGGTCGCCGTGTTTTTAGACTTGCTTTAAACAATCCTAATTTAAAAATAGTTGCTATAAATGATTTAGCAGATGCTAAAACATTAAGTCATTTATTAAAATATGATAGTATTCATGGTGTTTTAAATGAAACCATTTCTCATGATGATAATCATATTATTGTTAATGGTGTTTCAATTCCTATCTATAGTGCACCGCATCCTAAAAACATAGATTGGACTAAAGTTAATCCGGAATTTGTTATAGAATCAACCGGAAAATTTAAAACAAAACAAGACCTACAATATCATATTTCTAATGGTGCTAAACGTGTTATTTTATCTGTTCCTGCGTTAGAAGATGATATTAAAACTATTGTTCTAGGTGTTAATGACCATACGATAAATGGTAATGAAACTATAATTTCTAATGCATCTTGTACTACTAACAACGCAGCACCAATGATTGCATTAATTAAAAAGCATCTTGGCATTAAGCAAGCATATATAACAACAATTCACTCCTATACAACAGATCAAAGTTTACATGATCAACCACACAAAGATTTGCGTAGAGCTAGAGCAGCAGGTCAATCTATTGTACCAACAACAACAGGAGCAGCAAAAGCGTTAACTAAAATATTTCCAGATTTATCAGATGTTATTGGTGGCTGTGGTATAAGAGTACCAGTAGCAAACGGTTCTTTAACAGATATTACAATTAATGTTGAAAAGCCAACATCTATTGAACATGTGAATGAAATTTTTAAAAACGCAGCTCAAGGTCAGTTAAAACATATTTTAGAATATACAGAAGACCCTATAGTATCCATAGATATTGTAGGTAATCCGCACTCTTGCATTTTTGATTCTCAAATGACTTCAGTTATCGGAAACATGGTAAAAATAGTTGGTTGGTATGATAATGAAACAGGATATAGTTCAAGAATTTTAGACCTTTTATGCAATTTATCGGTAAAATAATAGCTTTTATCGAATAAATATTTATATTTGCCTCAAATCAATTGAGCTGAATGTCCCGTTTCAAATATTACATATTTGTATTTTTAGCATGTTTTTGTAGTCTAATCTTTGCGCAACAAGATAGCGTTGAAGATACTGACGTCTTAACGTTACAGCTTCAAAATCACTTAGCTCAGGCTAAATTAGACAATGATCGTGGTAAATACTACGATGCTCAAGACAATTTAGATAAGGCATTATTAATTGCTCAAAAAATTGACGATAAAATAAATCAAGGTAAAATTCATACCAAGATTGCCAAAGTTCAATTTCTAGTTAACAAACCAGATTTAGCTAATGGTTCTCTGCACAATGCCATTCAAATTCAACGTAAAATTGACGACTACGCTAACTTAGCTATTACCTATAACATTAAAGGTGTTATTCATAGTAATTTAGAAGAATATGAATATGCGCTACAATATTTTAATTCAGCAAAAAATTTATTCGAACAAGAAGATTTAGAATCTTATATCTCAGATGTAACTCTTAATGAAGCAAAGATATTTATTGCTCAAAAACGTTATGAAGAAGCCAAATCTCAGTTGGTTAAAACTATAATTCTAGCGAAAAAACATAGTCAAAAGGACCGTTTAAGTAGTGCTCTTATTGAAAGCGCAAAAGTTTCAGATGCATTAAATCAGCCAAGAATAGCTCAATCTCAAGCAGAAGAAGGCTTAGCTATTGCTAAAAAGAATGATATCTTAGAAAACATTAACGAAGCTTATGTTGTACTTAGCGATATCCACAAAAAAAATGGCGATTATAAAAGCTCCTATAATTATATTACTAAGCATATACAACTATCTGATTCTATCTTAAATATAAAACGAGATAATTTACCACCTGGTATGTCTGGTCAAAATATTGATAAATATAAAGATGCCGAAAATGCGCAATTACAAGCTCAAATTGATGAAGTTACTCGAGAAAGTGCCTTTACTAGAATTACTACAATTTTAAGTATTGCACTAATCACAATATTGTCTTTATTAACATTATCGTTATATAAAAACAATAATATTAGGTTAAATACCAATACAATGCTTCACAAAAAGAACGATGAATTAATCGTTGCAAAAGAGAAAGCAGAGTTAGCCTCTAAAACCAAAGCAAATTTCTTATCTACGGTTACACATGAGTTACGTACACCATTGTATGCTGTCACTGGCTTAACAAATATGCTTCTAGATGAAGAACCTAAAGAACATCAAGTACCACATTTAAAATCATTAAAATTCTCGGGTGATTACCTACTAACATTTATTAATGACATCCTTCAAATAAATAAAATTGAAGCAAATAAGGTAGAGTTAGACCCAGAAAACTTTAATCTTAAACATAAATTAGAAAATGTGATTTCGGCACTTAGTAATTCTGCTAATGACCAAAACACAAAAATTCATTTCGAATATGAAAAAGGGTTGCCAGAAACCTATATTGGTGACCAACTAAAGATTTCCCAAATCTTAATTAACCTACTTGGAAATGCTATTAAATTCACAAAAGATGGAGACATCTGGGTAAAAGCATACAAAGTTGATGCAAAAGACAACATGTACAACCTTCGCTTTGAAATTGAAGATAATGGTATTGGAATTACAAAAGAAAAGCAAGGTCAAATGTTTGATAGCTTCTCTCAAGGTTCTGTTCAAATTAACAGAAAATATGGAGGAACAGGTCTAGGCCTATCTATTGTAAAAGGACTTATTCAAATTCTAAAAGGTAAAATCTATCTAAAGAGTGAGCTTGGTAAAGGCACAACATTCTTTTTTGAACTACCATTAGAATATGATAAAGATGCTGAAAAACCAAAAATAGAGGAAGTTAAAAAAGTTAATAAGATGGATAGTTTAGATTTAAGTAACGTTAAAATTCTAATTGTAGAAGACAATAAGATTAATCAAATGATTACCAAAAAGATTCTTAACAAAATGAATCTATATTGTGATGTGGTAGATAATGGCGAAGCTGCAGTAGAAAAAGTAAAAGAGGTAGAATATGATGTTGTTTTAATGGACATCCATATGCCTGGAATTAGCGGATTAGAAGCCACAAAAATCATTAGAACTTTTGATAAAGAACTAACAATTTTTGCACTTACGGCTGTAACCTTAGAAGATAAAATGCACGAATTTGGAGAAGCCGGATTTGATGACATTATTTCTAAACCATTTAAACAAGATGATTTTGAAACTAAATTGCACGCAGCCTTGTCTGGAGAAAAAATAGTCTCAAGTTACTTTAGTTAATATAATTTATAATTGAAGCATTAAATTCTGCCGAATTATCTATCTTAACTTCTATTGGCAAATAATACAATTTATCCTTTAATTCCACATATCTAGACAACCTAACAAAATCTTTCTCCGTAGTAATTATTAATGATTTTGAAGCTATTGTCTCAATATCAGACTCCTTAAAACTGTAATGATCACTAAATTCTAAGTGATTAAATTTTAAGTCTTTCTCTTTTAAAAATTCTACAAGTGGTATTGCATTTGCTATACCAGTGACAAGTGTAAATTCTGGCAATTCATCTAAGTTCAATTTGTAGTTTACGGACTTTACTACTGATGAGTAATCTACATAACTAAAAAACAATTGCTGATGATCTCTAAGCTGAATACGAGATGCAATTTCCAACTTTTTTGCTTCCGAGATATCTTTATTACATTTTGTAACAACAATTATATCTGCGCGTTTAACTCCTGATCTAGGCTCTCGCAAATTCCCTGTAGGTAAAACCCAATCCTTATAATACAAGTTATTATAAGCGGTTAACATTATATTAAAACCTGCTTTAACTTTTCTATGTTGAAAAGCATCATCTAATAAAATAACGTTGAGATCTGGTTTTAATTCCATCAGGTTTTCAATCCCATTTTGTCTATCTTCATCAACAGCAACGCTTACATCTTTAAATTTTCTAAAAAATTGAAAAGGTTCATCTCCAATAGTGTCAGCATTTGCTTTGTCATCTGCTAAAACAAATCCTTTAGTCTGTCTTTTATAACCTCTACTCAAAGTTGCAATATCCTTTTCTTCCTTCAATAGCCTTATTAAATATTCAATCATTGGTGTTTTTCCTGTTCCTCCAGTACTTAAATTTCCAACGCATATAACAGGGACGTCGTAAGATTTAGAAGAAATTCCACCAATATCAAATAACCAATTTCTTAACCATGTTATCAGATAATAAATGGGCACAATAGGAAACAATATGATACGGATAAAGTTCACGATGACTAAATTATATTATTTTTGAAACAAATATACACTTATGATTATACAAGACGTAATTAATCACTTACACAACTTAGCGCCTTTAGCTTATGCTGAAGATTTTGATAACGTTGGTCTTTTAGTTGGCGATAAAAATGAAAAAGTTTCTGGCATCCTTGTTACTCTTGACACGCTTGAAGCCGTTGTAGACGAAGCGATTGAAAACAATTGTAATCTTATAGTAAGCTTCCATCCTATCATTTTTTCGGGTTTAAAAAAATTAACAGGAAAAACTTATGTTGAGCGTGTGGTTATTAAAGCAATTCAATATAACATCGCAATTTTCTCTATTCACACAGCGTTAGACAATGCTATAAATGGCGTTAATTCAATTATTTGTAATCAATTAGAATTAATAAACAAGCAAATACTAATTCCGCAATCTGGTACAATAAAAAAATTACAAACTTATGTTCCTAAAGTAAATGCAGCAAATTTAAGATCCGCTTTATTTAAGGCTGGTGCTGGTAGTCTAGGCAACTATGAATCGTGTAGCTTCAATGTTGAAGGACAAGGCACATACTTAGGCAATGAAAATTCTAATCCTGTTATTGGAAAAAAAGGAGAATTACATACCGAAAAGGAAGTCGCGATTTCCGTTACTTTCAAAAAGCACCTAGAATCAAAAGTATTAAAAACATTATTTGAAGCACATCCTTATGAGGAAGTCGCCTATGAAATTTCAACATTAGAAAATGCCAACCAACAGATTGGTATGGGAATGGTTGGAGAACTAAAAACGGCAATGAAAACGGAAGATTGTTTAAAATATATTAAAACTAAGATGAATACGGAGTGTATTAGACATTCTAAATCATTAAATAAAACTATTAAACGCATAGCGGTTTTAGGTGGCTCAGGCAGTTTTGCTATATCAGCCGCAAAAGCCGCCAATGCTGACATTTTCATTACTGCCGACTTAAAATACCATGACTTTTTTAGTGCAGAAAATAGTATTGTATTAGCAGATATTGGACATTATGAAAGCGAACAGTTCACAAAATCGTTTTTAGTAGACTATCTCTCGAAAAAAATTACTAATTTTGCAATCATTTTATCAAAGACAAATACAAATCCGATAAAGTATTTATAATTATGGCAAAAAAAGCTGAAGTTTCTGTTGAAGAGCGATTAAGAGCACTATATGATTTACAATTAATTGACTCTAGAGTAGATGAAATAAGAAATGTCAGAGGTGAGCTTCCGTTAGAAGTTAGAGATTTAGAAGACGAAGTTGAAGGACTTAACTTAAGAATGGAAAAGCTAAATGATAGCCTTACTATTATTGACGACGAAATTAAAGGAAAGAAAAACTTAATTGAAGAAGCAAAAACTTTAATTAAAAAATACAGTGAGCAACAAAAAAATGTTAGAAATAACAGAGAGTACAACTCATTGACTAAAGAAGTTGAATTTCAAGAACTAGAAATTCAATTGGCTGAAAAGCACATTAAAGAATTTAAAGCGCAAATAGAGCAGAAAAAAGTAGTTATTTCTGACACTAAAGACCGTTTAAAAGACCGTAACGCACACTTAAAGCACAAAAAAGGTGAGCTTAACGAGATCTTAAAGGAAACTGAAAAAGAAGAAGAAGCGTTAATTAATAAGTCTTTAGATTTTCAAAAGAAAATTGATGACCGTTTAGTAAAAGCATACCTTAGAATTAGAAACAACGTTAAAAATGGTTTAGCTGTTGTTGCTATTGAGCGTGGTGCTTCTGGAGGTTCTTTCTTTACAATTCCACCACAAGTACAAGTAGAAATTGCTTCTCGTAAAAAAGTAATTACTGATGAGCACAGTGGACGTATCTTAGTTGATGCTGCTTTAGCTGAAGAAGAAAAAGTAAAAATGAATAAATTATTTACTAAGCTTAGTAAGTAATTATCATTACATATTATAAAAAAAAGCCTTTGCAACTGCAAGGGCTTTTTTTATTTAAGATAATTTTAGAATAATTGGTGTTAAGGATTTGTACCTTAAGTCGACAAAAAAAGAAAAATTATAAATATGAAAAAGTTACTTTCCGTATTAAGTCTAAGTTTAATATTTAGCTGCCATAATCAAGCACAAGTTAACCCAGAACAACAAGCCGTTATTGATGCAGAACCTGTTGAAGTTCCTCTAGAAGACGGAAAAGCAAGAGCTTATTTTGCTAGTGGTTGCTTCTGGTGTGTTGAAGCTGTTTATGAAAGTGTAAAAGGCGTTGAAGAATCTATTTCTGGTTATTCTGGTGGCTTTACTGAAAACCCAACTTACGAAGCAAGTAATACAGGTAGAACAGGCCATGCAGAAGCGGTTGAAATTATTTACGATCCAGAAGTTATTAGTTTCTCTGAATTAGTAGATGTTTATTTTGGCTCTCAAAACCCAACACAAGTTAATGGACAAGGACCAGATCATGGCTCGCAATACCGTTCAATTATTTTTTATCAAAACGATGAGCAGAAGAAAATAATAGAAGATAAAAAAGCGGCTTTAGCTAAAGAATTAGATGCTACAATTGCTGCAGAGGTTTATCCTTTTCAAAAATTTTGGGTTGGTGAAGATTACCACCAAAACTATGAAAGGCTTCACCCAAATCAAGGCTATATAAGGAATGTATCTATTCCTAGATTAAATAAATTTAAAGCTAAATTTCCGGAACTATTAAAGGAAGAAGAAAAGCATTAATTATAATTAAACCTAGCAGGTCTAGATATTTATATAAACCTAGTAGATTTTAAAATTTACTAGGTTTTCAGGTACTATTAATATAAATTGAGATTGCACAGTTTTCCCCTTTGGGGAATTAAAGGGGCTCCTTCTTAGTAGCTTTCAACTCAAAAATCATAGGAAATAATTGATTTTCCATTATATACATTCCAGACTCCGTTTTTACTAAATCCGGAAATACATCATACGGACTTTCATCATATTCATTGAGGTAATCAATTTGCAATCCGGCTTCAATCAATGCATTTACAACCTCACTTAATCCATGATTCCAGCCATATTCTTTACTTACCATTTCAGAATCTTCATTAGCATAAGTACCTTCATATTCTTCGAATATCACTTCATCTTGACTGTAATGGTATTTCATTTTTGGCTGTCCATCTATATAATCAAACATCCACGCAATGGGATGAAACTCTACCATGTAAAACGTTCCTCCTACCTTTAAACGTTCCGCAATCATTTTTGCCCAAGGTTTTAAATCTGGTAACCACCCAATAACGCCATAACTTGTAAAAACAATATCAAATGCTTCGGTAATATTCTGTGATGTATCTAAAACATTACAACACACAAACTCAGCATCTAACTTTAATTCTTCATTTAGTTGCTTTGCCAATTTTACGCCCTCATTACTTAGGTCTACACCAACACACTTGGCTCCCATTCTACTCCAACTCAAGGTGTCTTGCCCAAAGTGACACTGTAAATGTAATAGTGACTTTCCCTCAACAATACCTAAAGCCTTTAATTCGTAAGGCATTAAGGATGTTTTTCCATTTTTAAAAGCCTCCAAATTATACATTTCACTCTGTGCATGTATAGCTACTTTCTTATTCCATGTCGATTTATTTACTTCAAAATAATTAGTGTTGTCTTTCATGGTTGGTTAATTTTGCATGTAATTTATAACAACTTTTTAATATGAAGGCATTATATATAAGTTTGATTGGTCTATTCCTTGTCGTTTCTTGTAAATCTGATAAAACTGAAACACCAGTTTCTGAAAACGTAAAAGAATTAACTATTACAGAAAAAATAGCGAATGCACATGGTTTTGAAAACTGGAAAAATGTATCGGAAGTAAAATTTACTTTCCAAGTCGATAGAGACACGATTAAAGGCAAAGGAAGATCATGGACATGGTTTCCTAAAAATGATAAGGTCAAAATGACAACTAGCGAAACCAATATAAAATACCGTAGAAGCCAAATGGATAGCACGCATGTTAATACTGACCAAAAATTCATTAATGATAAATATTGGTTATTAGTACCTTTTCAATTAGTTTGGGATAGCTCAGCAAAAGTATCAGAACCGACATTTACAGTTGCACCAATAAGCAAGAAACAATTAAATATGCTTACGATAACATATCCTAACGAAGGTGGTTATACACCTGGTGATGCTTATGATATTTATTACGATAACGACTTTATGATTAGAGAATGGGTTTTTAGAAAAGGAAACTCAAAAAAACCTTCATTAACTACCACTTTTGAGAACTATAAAGTTTATAACGGCATAAAAATTGCCACAGATCACAAAATGGCTGACGGTAATTGGAACTTAAATTTTACAGATGTGAGTATTACTTTGGTAAACTAATAGTATGGCATTACATTTGCAATCTATAATGTAAGATTCGCGTTCTAAATTTTTATTTAAATACGCATAGCTTACATTTTCCGCCTTTTGGCGTCTATATATATGAAAGCACTTTTATTACTAATAGAAGTGCTTTCTCTTTTTTAAAAATCTATTATTTAATTGGCTTTCACGTTCAAATTGCTCTGAATACTAAACATAAATGTAGAGCCTACACCTTCTGCACTTATTAAAGACAAACTGCCACCAAGTAATTCTGCATAAGCTTTTGCAATAGACAAACCTATACCAGACCCATGTAATGCATTTTTATTATTGACGTCTACTTGATAAAAAGGATTAAAAATAGTGTCTTTTTTATCGTCTGGCACACCAATACCTGTATCTTCTAAAGACACGTCTAAGGTTAAACTATTCATGGATGTTCTTAAAATAATACGTTCACCTTCCGATGTGAATTTTATAGCATTTTCTATCAACTTCTTTAACAGTACAACCAACTTAGCCTCATCTGTTGATATCTCAGAATTATCCTTTAAAATATTATTTTCAAAAATAAAGAGCACACCTTTTAATTGGGCTTCTGGCAGATATTGTTCATACATTAAAGAAATGGTATCAATAATATTGAATCTAGTAATATTAAGTTTCATAACGCCTGTTTCTATTTCTGAAATATTAATTATTCCTGAGATAACATCAAGCAATTTTGAACCATTTTGTTCAATGACATCAACAAACTCTTTAAAATCCTCATCATTTTGAGTTTCATAATCTTTTAAAAGTTCGGCTGAGCCCAAAATCCCATACATTGGTGTTCTTATTTCATGACTAATATTTGCCAAAAAAGCAGATTTTAACTGATCAGATTGCTCTGCTCTTTCTTTTGCGATTATTACATTCTTATGTTTTTCTATAAGTTCATCTTGTAATTTACTTTCTTTAATAAGCGCAGCATTAATCTTATCTATTAAAAAAGAAACCGAAAAAACAGTCATCAAAATAAAAAGTACATTATTAAGGAAAACGATGACTACAACCTCAAACACCTCATCTTCAAAAAAAGGGAAGTCAAAAAGTTGAAAATAAAAAATCACGGCTATTAAGGCATAAGCACAGCCAGTATATAATACTGAAAGTAGTCCTGCTTTCTTTCCACTATAGAGTGTTACTAAAACACTTAACATAAACAATAACAAACCACTACTACTACTACTACTACTTAAACCAATATACACAACAAGCGCAAATGATAATACAAATAGGTTAATAGAAAATATGTTTTTCTTAAGACTTAAGCTCATTTTATTATTAAAAAATAAAAAGCAAATGAGCAAAAAAGCGATAGAATCCGCATAGAAGACATTCCATTTATCCAAAATAATACTAAAAATAGCACTTGGAATATATGAAATCAGCCCTAAAGGTAAAATTAAGAGGAGAATTGAAATGAAAAGTCGATCTCTAAAATAAGATAATTCGTCTTGTTCATTTCCTCTAGAAAACCCACTAAACTGAATATACCATTCATAGTATGATGACCATAGTTTCTTAAGCATATAATAAATTGATTGATTACACTAAATCTAAGTAGAATTTGTTTATTAGACAATATAATTCTTACAAATTAGTCATCTAATAATTGAGGCATTTAACAATTATAAAAAAATCATATAATTATCTTATTTTTGTTACAATCCGAAAAATTTTTCAAATTGTCCAACTATAAACTAGGTCTTGATTATGCAAAACAACAAGACGAATTAGACGAATTATCTCAGTACAGAAATCAGTTTCACATTCCACAAGACAAGGATGGAAACGACCTTATTTACCTTTGTGGTAACTCACTTGGCTTACAACCAAAATCAACCAAGGCATACATCAATCAAGAATTAGAAGATTGGGCAAATCTCGGCGTTGAAGGCCATACGGATGCTAAAAACCCATGGTTACCATACCACGAATTTTTAACCGAAGCCACTGCTAAACTCGTTGGTGCAAAACCCATAGAAGTAGTTACTATGAATTCCTTAACGGCGAACCTGCATTTTATGATGGCGTCGTTTTACCAACCAACAAAAGACCGTTATAAAATTCTGATTGAAAGTGATGCTTTCCCTTCAGATAAATATGCCGTAGAATCCCAATTAAGACATCATGGCTATGATGATAAAGAAGGATTGATTCTCTGGAAACCGAGAGAAGATGAAGAATTATTACGTTACGAAGATTTAGAAAAAATTCTTGAAACTCACGGCAACGAAATCGCGCTTATTATGGTTGGAGGTGTCAATTATTACACAGGGCAGTTTTTCGATTTTAAACGTATTACAGACTTAGGACATAGTTATGGCTGTAAAGTCGGATTTGATTGTGCTCATGGTGCCGGAAACGTAGATTTAGACTTACATAATTCTGGAGCAGATTTTGCCGTTTGGTGTACTTATAAATATTTAAATTCAGGACCAGGTAGCTTATCGGGTTGCTTTGTACATGAGCGTCATGCTTATGATAAAGAACTCAACCGATTTACAGGTTGGTGGAGCCACAATAAAGACACACGTTTTAATATGCGTCACGAATTTGATGTTTTACCAGGAGCCGAAGGTTGGCAATTAAGTAATCCGCCAATATTATCCATGGCTGCCATCAAAGCGTCATTGGATATGTTTCACGAAGTCGGATTTGATAAAATCCTAAAAAAATCGAAAAAGCTAACCGGTTATTTCGAATTTCTATTAAAAACATTAGGCGAAGATACTATCAGAATCATCACACCAGAACATCCAGATGAACGTGGTTGCCAACTCTCTATTCAAGTTTTAAATGCCGACAAATCCTTACACGATAAATTAACAGAATCCGGCGTTATTAGCGATTGGCGAGAACCCGATGTTATAAGATGCGCACCAATTCCTTTATATAATTCATTTGAAGATGTGTATTTAATGGTTGAGAAGATGAAAGCACTTTTATGAACAAAATCTTTACCCTTATAAAAGATGAAAATATACTCTTAAAAATCAAGAAAAAGTCTGAGGCTAGTTTTTGGGAATATCAAATTTTAGGACTGTTATATTATTTCTTTAACTTAGGGCATGATTATTTAATTATTACTGATAAAAGAGTACTTCTAGTCATCAAAAATGATTTGATAAAAAATGTAGAATACAAACTATTTTCAAGTCTCAAATTCAATTCTAACAACAATAATTTGTATGTAATAAACCGTCAAAACAGAAAACAAATTATTAATTTAAATAGGTTTAGACCATCGTATGAAGAAATTCAAGACATAAAAAACCTTTTAAAGCATCAAAACAGTTAATTACGTTATTTGAAGTAAAATTTTCAAAATGAGTAACAAACAACAAAACATACTAATCATAGGCGCAGGACTCTGCGGAAGCCTATTAGCATTACGATTAGGACAACGCGGTTATAACGTAACCGTTTACGAAATGCGCCCAGACCTTAGAACAACAGACATTTCTGCAGGTCGCTCTATTAATTTAGCCTTCTCTAACAGAGGCAACAAAGCTATTAAACTCGTTGGTTTAGAAGATAAAGTCAATGATTTATGCATACCAATGAATGGTAGAATGCTTCACGATAAAGAAGGCAATACTTTTTTATCTAATTATAGCGGAAGAGATTACGAATATATCAATTCAATTTCTAGAGGCGATTTAAACGCTCTACTTCTCAATGAAGCCGAAAAACATGATAATGTCACTATACATTTTAACAAAAAATGTAAGTCTGTAGATTTTGAAAAAACAACAGCTTTATTTCAAGATTATAACTCAAAAGACGAATTTGTAGAAGACGCAGATTGCATTATAGCAACGGATGGCGCAGGTTCAGCTTTGCGAAAAAGTTATTATTTGGGTAAGAAATTTTTATTCAGTTTCTCTCAAGACTATTTAAGTCATGGCTATAAAGAATTAACCTTCTTACCAACTGAAACTGGCGATTATAAAACCTATAAAAATGCCTTACATATTTGGCCAAGAAGCAGCTTTATGCTCATTGCGTTACCAAATTTAGATGGCAGTTTTACAGTCACATTATTTTTAAGTTTTGATGAAGGCGAATACAATTTTAACAATCTAACAACACCAGAAGCCGTAACGGAATTCTTCCAAAAAGAATTTCCAGACGCGTTAGCCATTATGCCAAACTTAGTCGATGACTTTTTTGAAAATCCAACAGCAGCCTTAGGAACGGTAAAATGTTCGCCATGGCATTATAAAGGCAATACCTTATTAATGGGAGATTCTGCACATGCCATCGTCCCTTTTTATGGACAAGGTATGAATGCATCGTTTGAAGATGTGGTTGAATTCGATAAAGTACTAGACCAAAACCTAGAGAATTGGGAAGCGATATTTAAAACGTACGAGAAAAACCGCAAGAAAGATACAGACGCTATTGCCGATTTAGCCATTGACAATTTCCATGAAATGAAAGGTCATGTGGCGAATCCTATTTTTCAAGAAAAACGAAAAATCGAAATGGCTTTAGAAAAAGAATTTCAAAATGCGTATTCCTCAAAATATAGTTTAGTTACCTTTAATGAAAACATCGGTTATAGACAAGCCATGTTAAAAGGACGCGCACAAGACAAGGCCATATTGAATATGTTAACTGATAAAGTAATTTCATCAGAAGACAATTTAAAAGATATTTTAGACAAAGTAAACGCGGAAACTGAAGCTATTTTGGAAGATGATAGGATTGCGGGATTATAAAAAAAAGCCCATCCGAACCTTCCCTAAGGGAAGGAACTATTGACGCATAAAAAATATTGATTATAAATATTAACTCAATTTTTCGCTCTGATTTTTTCCCTTTCGGGAAATTAAAAGGGGCTTTTTAAACATATGGAAGTAACACCAAGAGGAGCATATCCACACGTAAAACAAGTAGGCGATTTTATATTCATTTCAGGTACGAGTTCTAGACGTGCAGACAACACCATTGCAGGTGTAGACCTGATTGACGAGATGGGAACAAAACGTCTAAACGCCTACACACAAACCCAAGAAGTTCTAAAAAACATAGAAAAAAATTTAGCAAAAGTTGGAGCAAGCCTTAAAGATGTGGTTGACGTTACGTCTTTTCTAGTCAACATGAATGATTTTGCAGATTACAACAAAGCCTATGCAGAATTCTTTGAAAAGGAAACAGGACCAACCAGAACAACTGTTGCGGTTCATCAATTACCGCATCCTGATTTAGTGGTTGAAATAAAAGTTATGGCTTATAAACCAAAATAAAGAATCATCGTTGTCATTCCGACAGAGCGTAGCGACGAGGAATCGCATAGCATTAAAAACTAATTACTATTTGAAACTATATTATACATATTTATTAATTTTTCTTTTGAGTTTATCTTGTGAAAACAGCAAGGATGAGTTGATAAACTATGACTCAAATGGATACCCAATAATTACGGAAAAATATAAACTTGATTTTTTAAAAGAGGTTTTAAAAGATTCAATAGTTCTTTCGGGTAGATACAAAAATGCATTAATTTTTAATAAAGAAATTGTTAACTCTAAAAGACTAATCAATGATAAAGTTAAAGGTACAACTCAAACTAAATCCGATATTCAAATCATTGCAATGACCTTAAATGAAAAAGACTCTTCTTTTGTGTATAATCAATATTTAGATAACGATTTTAATATAGAAAACATTCAACCTAATGGACATAAAATAATCGACTGGAAAAACATTAGGAAAAATATTTATATTGGAGATAGTTTAGTAGAAGAACAAGTATTTGTAACAAAGGATTCATTAGAAAGTATTTATCAGTATTTAAAGAAAAACAGAAGTGTCTCTATAAGTAAACCTATCTTTAATAAACCATTAAACAAAGCATATATAGAAGTAGATTTTTCCTATCTAAATGGTTCTGGGTTTCTATATGAAAAAACAAATAATAAGTGGCAATTTAAAGACTACGCAGGCGGCTGGACAAGATGAACATCAAAAACTACATAAACGGAAAATTCCAAAATCCAATTCAAGGCAACTGGATAGATAATTATAACCCATCAGATGGAGCGATTTATGGACAAATTCCTAATTCAACCAAAGATGATGTTGACGAAGCTTATAAAAGTGCGAAAGCTGCTTTTAAGCAATGGTCGCAAACCACGTTAGAGGTACGAAGCAGGATTCTAATTAAAATTTCAGAATTATTAGAAGCTAACCTTGACCGTTTTGCCGAAGCTGAAAGTAAGGACAACGGCAAACCTATAAGTTTAGCTAAAGCGGTTGACATTACAAGAGCTGCGAGTAACTTTCGTTTTTTTGGTAATGCCATTACGCAATTCGCGAGTGAAAGTCATGAATCTGTAGGTCAAAATGCCATTAACTATACCTTGCGTCAACCTATTGGTGTTGTAGGCTGTATTTCGCCATGGAACCTACCACTCTATTTATTTACCTGGAAAATCGCCCCAGCACTAGCTGCAGGAAATTGTGTGGTTGCCAAACCAAGTGAAGTCACACCAATGACGGCTTATTTACTTGGCGAAATTTGTAACGAAGCAGGTTTGCCTGAAGGTGTTTTAAATATTATTCACGGCTTAGGAACCACCACAGGACAAGCTATTATTGAGCATCCAGATATTAAAGCCATTTCCTTTACAGGAGGCACAGCAACAGGCGCACATATTGCCAAAGTCGCTGCACCAATGTTTAAAAAATTATCCTTAGAATTAGGCGGAAAAAACCCAAATATCATTTTCGCCGATTGCGATTACGACGATATGCTGAACACCACAGTACGTTCGTCCTTTGCCAATCAAGGGCAGATTTGTTTGTGTGGTAGTCGCATATTTGTTGAAGCTTCTATTTATGAAAAATTCAAGACTGACTTTGTAGAAAAAGTAAAACAACTCAAAGTCGGACATCCTTCCGAAACAGACACCAATATTGGTGCTTTAGTTTCAAAACCACATCTTGAAAAAGTAAAAGAATACATCAACATCGCAAAAACAGAAAATGGAACTGTACTTTGTGGAGGCAATGAAGTAACTATAGCAGGATTTGAAAACGGCTATTATTTAGAACCAACCGTTATTGAAGTGCCAAATGACGACTGCAGAGTGAACCAAGAAGAAATTTTTGGGCCTGTAGTAACCATAATGCCTTTCAACACAGAAGACGAGGTTTTAGAAATGGCAAACAAAGTTAAATATGGTTTATCAGCAACTTTGTGGACCAACAATCTAAAACGCACCATGAAACTCAGCAACCAATTACAAGCAGGTATTGTTTGGGTAAACACGTGGATGATGCGCGATTTAAGGACACCTTTTGGTGGTGTAAAAGCTTCAGGTGTTGGAAGAGAAGGTGGATTTGAAGCCTTGCGCTTTTTTACAGAGGCTAAAAATGTTTGTATAAAATACTAGAAGCCCATCTTCCGTCTTCCCATAAGGGAAGAAACTAGATTGGAACTCTAAATATAAATTGAATAAATTTTTAAAATAATAACTCTAAACAAAACCCCTTCCCTTTGGGAAGGTTGGGATGGGCTTATGAATCTACAACTAAACAACAAATACGCACTAGTCTGCGGAAGCACAGCAGGAATAGGAAAAGCAACAGCCATAGCCTTAGCCACAGAAGGTGTGCAAGTCACACTTGTTGCTAGAAACGAAGACAAATTAAAAACGGTACTTTCAGAATTACCTCAGCAAAGAACACACGATTATATTGTTGCTGATTTTTCGAATCCGGAAGATTTAAAAACTAAGGTTTCAGAATACATTTCAGAAAATCATGGTTTTCATATTTTGGTAAATAATACAGGTGGCCCAAAAGGAGGTCCTATTTTTTCTGCTGAAGTTGATGAATTTGAATCGGCTTTTACGCAACATTTAAAGTGCAATCATGTTCTAGTTCAAACCATTGTTCCTTTTATGAAAGAAGAAGGTTTTGGTCGTGTCATCAATGTAATTTCAACGTCTGTGAAACAGCCTTTAGATGGACTTGGCGTTAGTAACACCATTAGAGGAGCCGTTGCCAATTGGAGTAAAACTTTGGCCAATGAGCTCGGTCAATTCGGTATTACGGTAAACAATGTGTTACCAGGAGCCACTGGCACAGAACGCTTAACTCAAATTATTAAAAATAAATCGGCTAAATCAGGAAACACGGAAGAAGAAGCTGCTAATGTCATGAAAAATGCAGTACCAGTAAAACGCTTTGCGCAACCAGAAGAACTTGCCGATGCGATTACATTTTTAGCAAGTGAACGCGCAAGTTATATTAATGGAATTAATCTTCCTGTTGATGGTGGACGAACAAAATCTTTGTAACTTTATGACTTGTCATTCCTGCGAAAGCAGGAATCCAAAATAAAAACAATAATAACATAGATTCCTGCCTACGCAGGAATGACAAAAATCATCAATATAACCATGAGCAAATTATTTCCACCCATAAATTTTAAAGAATGGATTGAAGAAAATCGTCATTTATTAAAACCACCTGTTGGTAACAAAGTGGTTTGGAAAGATGGCGACTTTATTGTAATGGTTGTTGGTGGACCTAACGACCGTACAGATTATCATTATAATGAAACACCAGAATTTTTCTATCAAGTAGAAGGTGATATTGTTTTAAAAGTCATTGATGATGGTGTACCAAAAGACATTCATATTAAAGAAGGTGATATATTTTTATTACCACCAAAAGTACCGCATTCGCCACAACGTGGACCAAATACAGTTGGTTTAGTTATAGAATATCCGAGAGATGAAGGCGTAAAAGACAAACTGCAATGGTACTCTGAAAAAGATGCTAGTCTGCTATACGAAGAGGAATTTACTTTGGATAATATAGAAACTGATATGCCTGCCATTTTTGACAGATATAATAAGACTATTAAGAAAGACTAAACTAGAAATTAAAAAGATTTCATAATTAAACCTCTCGCAATTCAACCCTAATATGAGTAAACGCAAACTAAGAATAAACGGTCATTCACACCTTCTTCCCTATCCTGAAGAAATTCCGCAGTTCATGAAAGACAAAGGTATTTTTTGGGTAGATAAAGACCGAAAATTTATGCTTCAAAAAGATTGGAATCGTCCTATCACAGATTCTAGTTTCTTCCTAGATGAAAAATTAGAATGGATGGAGCGTAATAAGCTAGACCACGCTGTTGTTTTAAATTTATCTCAGCTTTATGGTAATGGCTTAAGGGTTGAAGAAATGAAGCAAGCTTTACGTTTTCAGAATGATTTTAATGCCAAAGTGCAACATAATCATCCGAGTAAATTTACATGTGGTTTTGTGGTTCATCCTGGTTTTGTTAGAAGTGCTTGTTGGGAAATTGAGCGTTGCGTAGAAGTATTAGGTATGCGATTATTATGTTTACCAACACATTATATGGATTCTATAGGTACTTGGCGTTGTATTTTTGATGAAGAAAACGAACCCATTTTTGAAATGGCTAACAAATATAACTTGGCTGTAGAAATCCATCCTTACGATGGTGAAAAGTTTATAAAATTAGAAAACACATCATGGCGTTTTCACTTAATTTGGATGCTCGCACAATGTGGCGATGCGTATCACTTTTTAACTTTAAATGGTTACCAAGATAAATATCCTAATATGAGAACTTGTTTTGCTCATGGCGGACAATTAGCACAAATTAATTTAGGAAGACGTATCCAAGGGTTTGATGGACGACCAGATTTATTTGAAGGCAAAAGTCATCCTAGAAAAGCCGTAGGACATAAAAACATCTTCTTTGACACTTTAGTGCATGATACTGGAGGATTAGAGTTATTAATAAGAAATCAAGGTTCTAAACAAGTGATAATGGGACTTGATGACCCTTATCCATTAGGGGAAATGGAAAGCGAAAAACAGTCTTCTTATCCTGGAAAAATAATTGACTTAGCCATTGACAGAGAGATAATTACAGAAACTGAAGGCGATGCCATTTGGGAAGATAATGTTATTCAATGGTTGTGTGGCGAGGATGAAGACGCTAAACAAAAGTTAATTACCAGAATAACATCCTAGCTTTGAAATTTAATTTTTATGTCTATATTTAAACTCTAACCAACTAAATAAATTATGAAAAAAATTGGAGGATACATGGCTGTAATTGGCCTAGCATTAATCATTTTACCTTACATAGGATTAACGATTAGATTCTTAGGATGGATTGATGAATTAGGTACGTTTCCTGCTTGGGCAATTAAAATCGGACTTGTTGTTATAGGTGCTGTTCTTTTCTTCATGGGAAAACCAGAAGTTGAAGAAACTGAGCTAGAATTACCGAAAGAAGAGTCTGCTGAATAATATATTTTTCATTTCTTTTAAATATTTATAGATATGTACTTCTTACCAGAAAATCTAGACAACTATGTTGTTGCACATTCTGAACAAGAGCCTGATTTATTAAAACAACTCACTAGAGAAACATATCAGAAGGTTTTACAACCTATTATGCTCAGTGGACCTTATCAAGGTCGTGTATTGAGTATGATTTCTAAATTAATACGACCAAAATCTATTTTAGAATTAGGCACGTTTACTGGTTATTCTACATTGTGTTTAGCTGAAGGTTTAGTTAGTGCTGGCGAATTGCATACTATTGATATTAATGAAGAATTGGTTGACTTTCAACGTAAGTATTTTGACACATCTAATTATGGAAAACAAATTATTCAGCATACAGGAAGTGCTTTAGATATTATTCCAGAACTAGATAAAACTTTCGATTTAGTTTTTATAGATGCAGATAAACCTAACTATTCTAATTATTTTCATTTAATAATTGACAAGTTAAATTCTGGAGGTATAATTCTCTCAGATAATGTTTTATGGCACGGAAAAGTTGTAGAACCCTTAGACGAAAAAGATAAATCTACCAAAGCGGTTTTAGATTACAACACCCTTTTAAAAGAAGATAAACGGATTGAAACTGTACTGCTTCCTATTAGAGATGGATTGACAATTAGTAGAAAAAAATAAAGGTAAAACAAAAATTCTCTTCAAAATTGAAGAGGATTTTTTATTGTACATAGTATTAAACTTTATTGTACTGCTTGAAGCGCATCAATATTTCCATATCCAAAACTACTGCTCTTATAAGGATAAAGGTCTGCAGATTGTTTTAACCTATTTAATATTTGTGTTCTACTCCAATTTGGATACTTAGACCAAATTAAAGCCGCGATACCAGCTGTAGTTGCTGTTGCTGCAGAAGAACCACCTGTATATCGACGTTGACCATTATAAAAGTTTAAAACAGGAGGTGCTTTACTTGTATTATTATCTCCTTCCATTATAATTGTGAAATCTATTTTACTTCCACTATGGCAAGTTTCACAACGTTCATAGTTATTACCGTCATTTACACCTGTTACTGCTACAGTTTCACTCATTGTTGCCGGAAAAATTACACCAAAGCCATTTGTAAAACTAGTTGAAGTTCCGCCAGCTGCAAAAATCAATTTCCCTTTACCGTAAGCATATCTTACAGCGTCTTTAATATTACCTATTGACCATACATAGCCGATAGACATAGAAATAATTTTCACATCACTCCTATTTCCTAATTGCGTTAAGGCTTTAGAAACTCCTTTACGCTCATGGTAATCATTAAGTAACACATCTTCTGTTGCTCTATATGCTACCAAATTAGCATTGTATGCTACACCAACTGGCATACCATCATTATTTCTAGGAGACGCCATTGTTGAACCCATTGCTGTTCCGTGTCCACATTTGTCATCTGGACCATCATAATTACTAGACCACCACCAATTAGAATCTATAAAAGTTCCATATTTCTGAACATAACGACCAGATGAATAACCATCATTAATACCTGCTGAAGTTAATAGTGATTGATATCTTGAAATACCTGTATCAATTAATCCAATTGTAACACCTGAACCAGTAGACATATTCCAAGCACTTTGAATGTTGTGTTCATTAAAATGCCAAGATACTTGTACGTTATTAGGCGTGGTTGTTGTATAATGAGCAGTACTAATATAATCTGCACTTTTATCGCAACCTGAGCTCGATTTTTGTACTGAACCTGCTACATAATGATTATACCCATTTGGCTCTAAATACCTGACATAATCACTTTTTCTAAGTGCTATGATAGTTTCTAATTTCGTTACTTCTGCATCAAAAACGGTAAGAATTTCATCTTCTTTCATTTTAAAATCATCTTTATCTACTTGTTCAGTTGACATAATAATTGAAAGTAAGTCGTTCTTTTTTTGAATTAATTCTACATCAACTTCTTCACTGTAACTCTGACCTTCATTACCATAGCCAACGGTTAATACATTCTGGCCAAGCATTAATGCGCTCCAAACAAAATGAGCTTCTTGATCATTCCAATCAAAATCTCCAGTAGATTCAATACTTTCTGTAATTCGCTGGTTTATTTGCTGAATGGTTAAAGCTTTTTCTGGAGTTTGAGATGCTTCAGTTACGGTTTCAGTCTCAACAATAACATCTTTAGAACAAGAAACTACGGCAATCGCCAATGCGAACATTGCCAAACGGTACATTTTTTTCATTTAATATGATTTAGTTGATTAATTTATTTCCTAAATATATTAAATATATTATAAAATTTTAAAGTGAATTTTGTGATTTTGGCAAAAAACTACCTTTTAAGATAACAATAATAAAATTACTTATCTCTTTTTAATGATCCAGTGAAGTCTTCTAAATCATCTTTTACTTTATTGAGTTCCTCTTTCACATTTTTAGTTACTTCAGTATCAATAATATTACTTTCTTTGGCACTTTTGGTGATTTCATGCTTAACATCATTTGTAGCATCCTTCAATTGACGCATACCTTTACCTAAACCGCGAGCTATTTCTGGTAACTTATCTGCACCAAAAAACATAACCACAACTAGTAGTATTACCATTATTTCGGCACCTCCAATAAATAACAATGTTAAGTGATGTATCATAATGCAAATATAAAGTGAGTTTGTGAATTATACCTAGTGAAATTAAAAATAAAAAAAAGCCGATTTTAAAAAAAATCGGCTTCTCTTTACATACTAAATAGTTTTAGTCTTTTACTTTGTCTTTAAACTTGTCAAATTCACTTGTCACAGCTTCTTTAGGCCACGAATTGTTACTTGTATCCACATCAGCAGTTTCTAAATCTGGATCTAAAGCTATTGAAACAATTTCTTTTTCACTTGCTATTGCTTTACTAACTTCCTTATCATTGTATCTCCAAATTTGAGCAGGATATGTTTCTTTTTCAGTTGTACCATCTGCATATGTATATTCTACAATAATTGGCATTACTAATCCACCTGGCTTATCAAAAGTAATTTGATAAAAGAATTTAGGCGTTTCCTTCATTTCTTTTTGTTCTGCAGGTGTAAAATTATCCATGATGTATTCTTTTACAGTAGGCAAATCATCAATAGCTTCTGCTTTTTTAATAGCGTCATCATAACCTTCTGCTCCTTCTTCAATAAAATACACTAAGCTATTTGGGTCTCTATTGTAACGCTCAGCTAATTGTTTACCATTTTCATTTGGTGTTGCTGTCACAGCAAACTTCTTCACTTCTTTTATACCAATATCTGTGTAATCAGTAGTGTAGAACCAACCTCTCCAAAACCAATCTAAATCTACAGCAGATGCATCTTCCATAGTACGGAAGAAATCTTCTGGTGTTGGGTGCTTAAACATCCAACGGTTTGCGTATTCTCTAAAAGAATAATCAAAAAGATCGCGACCCATAATTGTTTCTCTAAGTATATTTAATCCTGTTGCTGGCTTACTATATGCATTGTTACCAAACTGGTAAGTATTTAAACCTTTTGTCATAATTGGCGCAATGTAATCTTGATTTCCGCCCATATATCTCACAATATTTTTTGCTGGTCCACGCCTCGATGGATAAGCTTTATCACTTGGAGATAATGCTTTTGGATACCACTCTCCAAAATCTTGCTCTGCCACATACTGAACAAATGTATTTAATCCTTCATCCATCCATGTCCATTGACGTTCATCACTGTTTACAATCATTGGGAAAAAGTTATGGCCAACTTCATGTATAATAACACTGATCATTCCGTATTTTGTTCTATCTGAATAATTCCCTTCCTTATCTGGACGACCAAAGTTGTAACAAATCATTGGGTATTCCATTCCCATTGGTGCATGTACAGAAATTGCTTTGTGGTAAGGATAATCAAACGTCATACGAGAATATGACTTTAATGTACTCGCAACAGCTTTAGTTGACCATTGTTCCCATAACGGGTTTCCTTCTTTAGAATATAAAGACACTGCCATTACATCCTTCTCTCCTACTTTTACAGCCATCATATCCCATAAAAATTTACGAGATGTCGCAAAACCAAAATCACGTACCATCTGTGCAGAAAGTTTCCATGTTTTTTTCTTTTTACTTTTAGACTTTTCTGATACCTCAGCTTCATCTTGTGTTACAATCATAACAGGTTCGTCGTATGATTTTTTCGCTTTCTTAAAACGTTTCATCATATCTTTAGTAAACACGTCTTCACGGTTTACTAAGAAGCCTGTACCATCTAATATATGATCTGCAGGCACTGTAATATTTACATCAAAGTCTCCAAATGGTAATGCAAACTCATCGCGTCCCCAAAATTGAGAATTCTGCCATCCTTCTACATCGTTATATACAGCCATACGAGGATAAAACTGAGCCATTACATAGATACGATTATCATTTTCTTCAAAATACTCGTAACCAGAACGTCCACCATCCTTAACGTGATCGTTAATATTGTACCACCATTTTATCTGGAAAGAAAATTTATCGCCAGATTTTAAAACGCTAGGTAATTCTACTCGCATCATTGTACGGTTTATGGTGTGTTGTAAATCTTTTCCATTTACATCTTTAACATGTTCTATATGAAAACCACCATCAAAAGATTCTTTTAAATAAGATTTAACTGCACCTGCAGATGAAGTTGCTGGTCCAATTCCAGAAGAACGAATAAGTGGTGTTTTAGAATCTCTAGCACGCATGTTTTGATCTAATTGTACCCAAAGGTATTTTAAATCGTCAGGAGAATTATTTGTGTAAGTAATAGTTTCATCTCCATAAAGCTTAGCATTTACATCATCGATTTCAATATCCATTTTGTAATCTGCCTGTTGTTGGTAATATGCTGGTCCTGGCGCTCCAGAGCCTGTTCTAAACATATTTGGTGTCGCAAACTCATCGTAAAGTTGTTTAAACTTATTTTCGTTGGTGTGACCAGGTTGACGCTCTTGCTTTTCCTCATCTTGAGCATACATGCTGAATGTTGAGAATAACAAAGCGCATAAAAAGTACTTAGTAATTTTCATAAATAATTAGTTGTGATTAAAAGTGAAGCCTAAAATAAGAATTTAAGATGGCATACAAAGTTTTTTATTTAAAGTTTAACGCACATATTTCATTGCCAGGAACTAATAAAAAACTTTTATTTTTATTTAAGAGCTTCATCCTTAAGATATTTTGTTGCTCGTCAAACACGTCAAATAATAATGTGTTTGATACTTCTATAGAATTTATATCTTTAATATTAGGAATTTCTAGATAACAATACGTAATATCCTCTTTATATTCTTTCCCTATAAAATTGAATTTAACAGCATTGTCGTTTACCTTAATTTTGAGTTTATCTTCTAAATAACGCTTCATGTAGGTTTCTACTTTTTCAGATTCATCGTTAGAATCTAAGGTTATTGATTCATCATATCGTTTACGAATGAGCGTTTCAAAATCATTTATAAAAATCTGACTTATAATTTGAAGAGACGCTTCTTTTTCAGAGTATTCAATTTCCGTTACACTCACATAATATTCATGCGAACTTTGGTTAGATAAAAAAAGTGGAAGTATTAAAAAGGTAATTAATAATTGTAATGATTTCATAAAAATTTTTATAGTTCTTTTTGGTATCTCAAAACGTATTCCAAAATTTAATCTTCAGTTACAGATTTTCTATTTTCTTGGTACGCTAATAGTTTTGCTTGCAAAAATTCAAGTAATTTTAATTCGTTATTTGCATTGCACAAGTTTAAGAATTCTTCGTCTTCTTGACAAAATAAAAAGTACTCAATTCTAAGACTTTTTGTTAACGTATCTTTTTCAAATAAAATAGACTCATATTCTCCTTTTAGTCGCTCTGTGCAAGCTTCTCTATTATCTAATTCTACAATATTTTTTAGTTTTTTTGTTCTACCACTCACTCTGTTGAGTAATTTATGAACATTAACTCCTAATCCCGTATAAATTGGACCTCCACCATCTGCATCATGAAGTTTGCGTTCGTTTTGTGTGAGCGGTTTGCCTTTATAACCAGGAATTCCTAAATCGTAAAAATTAATCTCGGTTTCGGCATCAGAGTTTTCAACATCAGATTCTAAGCTTCCCGTCAATATTTTTCCAATTACAACTTCATTTAACTCGCTAACATTTTCAATGAGATAAACATTAAAGTGCCCTATTTCTATAATTTCGGATGTAATTATGAACTCTTTCTTTTTATACTGAACACCAGAAATCACTAAAGTGTCTGATGCTTTTGCTTCAATGATAAAACTACCATCTTCGTTAGATATAGTATATTTTGCTTGAGATTTATTTTGAATATGAAGCCCAGCAACCTCATCATTGGCAATGAGTTGACCACTTACATTATTCAGTTGAGCGTTAGTAATGCTTATTGATAAAAACGCAGTTACTATTATTAGTATTTTAATCTTCTTCACTTAACGTTTTTAAGAAAGATTTACTTAATTGAGAAATACGTTCTAGTAATTCTAATTCCTTATCATCGGCAAACAACTTTTGGTTTACACCTTCTTTTTCTACATAATCGGTAAAAGCTTCCATTTGTTCTAGAGGAATATCGAAATTGGTGTGAACATAGTTAACGCTATAATCATCTAGGGCTTGCTTAAAAGGTGTTTTATCTATTGCTTGTTTTTCTTTTTCTGATTTAAATTTAATTCTATCAAGGCCAACACCGTCTATATTAACAATTTGTTTCATTAAAAAACCTGCCACATTAATTAAATTTAGCATATTCTCCATTCTTGGATTATACTCATTAAAAGCTAAATTTTCTGCTTCAGTTTTATAATCTGCTGAAAATTCAAAGTCTTCAATATGGTCTAGTCCAAAATATATGGCATCTAAATCTACATTGTAAGTTCTTACGTTTTCGAAATCTGCATTTAAATTTCCTGTTAGACCAAAAGGCAATAAAACGACTTCATCTAATTTGTTAACTTCTTCAACCAAAATTACTGTTAATTGCCTGGATTCCATTACACTTTCAGAAATAACAACACTAAAATCCTGAAACTGTAATGCTCCAAATTCTACTACATCATTAAGCGCAATTGCAATCTTAAACGTTCCGTTTTCGTCTGTAGTTGTTCCTTTATTAGAAGAGGTATTAAATACTGTCACTCCTTCTTTATCTTCCGAAGCCACAACAATTCTTCCATTAATAGAAATTCTACTAATTTCCTGGCTATTAATAGATAACGACAATAAGCAACACAAAAAAAATATAATTGGTTTCATAATGTATTGGGTTAGTTTTCTAAAGTTCGGTTTTATATTTTAAAAATAACCATAATGTCAGTCAAACTTTTGTTAAATCATTTTTTTGATTTCTATTAAATTTAATTTTTCATTCCTGTTTAGAATTCATATTTTGACAAAAAAATCTAAAAATTGAAATCGATTATAATTGCAAGTACGTCAACCATTCATGGTAGTGGTTATTTAGAATATTTGTTAGACGAACTTAAAGTTCATTTTAAGTCTGCAGATGAAATATTATTTATTCCTTATGCCAGACCTGGCGGAATATCTCATGATGAGTATACTGCTATTGCTGCAAAAGCTTTTAATTCCATTGGAAAATCAGTAAAAGGCATACATGAATTTAAAAGTGCTAAAAACGCTATAGAAAAGGCAAAAGGTATTTTTGTTGGTGGTGGAAACACCTTTGTATTGGTATCTCAACTTTATAAAAATGACGTTTTATCTACGATAAAAAATGTTGTAGCTAAGGGAACACCTTATTTAGGCACGAGTGCTGGTAGTAATATTTGTGGTTTAACCATGAACACAACGAACGATATGCCAATTATGTATCCTCCAAGTTTTAAAACTTTGGGATTAGTGCCATTTAATATTAATCCACATTATTTAGACCCAATTGAAGGAAGTAAACATATGGGAGAAACTAGAGAAACGCGTATTAAAGAATTTCATGCTTTTAATACCCAACCTGTTATTGGTCTAAGAGAAGGCAGTTGGGTTAAGGTTCAAGAAAATACGTTGACGTTAGAAGGACAATTGGACGCAAGAATTTTTGAATATGGCAAAGCACCATATGAAATTAAAACAACTACTAATCTCGAATTTTTAAAATAAGATTAAAGTTTTTTCAAAAAGTGATACCCTAAAATTTCAAATCCTTCATTAAAGTAAAATTTATGTGAAGGATTATTTTGCACGTAGGTATTCAACTCAACAGAATTACACCCTTTTTCTATTACATAATTATTGATCCAAGCCATAAATTGCTTACCAAGGCCATTTCCTCTGTGCTCTGGTTTGATAAAAACATGATCTAATTCTACTGATTTCCCGATATAATGCCTTGTGCAAAACCACATGCCTGTAACTCCAACTAATTCATTATCTGCCAAAATCACTGCGCATTCATAGTTTTGATTTTTCATTTCATTAAATCTAGTCTTCAAAATAACTTCACTTATTTTGAAGTCATTTAACTCATAGACTAAAGGAATTATTTGGTCTAAATTTTCATTAGAAATTATGCTAAATTGGTAACTCATATCTTCATTAAATTGAATAAATGTAGGATAATTTAATGATAAATAAGTCCATTTATTTTTGAATAACTTTCAAAAAATGTTTCTTATCAATGACTTAAGACTAAAACTTGTGTCAAACTTTTGTAAATTGAACCCATTAATCCATCAATTATGAGAAGAGGTAATTTTAAAATACGTATTTTAATATTTGTAGCTATCGCAGGTTTTGCGTTTTTAAGGAAGTGCAGCCAAGAAGAAGTGAATCCATATACCGGAAAAAAACAGGCGATATCCTTATCACCACAAGAAGAAATTGCTATTGGGCTACAAAGCGCACCTGGCATGGCACAGCAGCATGGAGGATTGCATCCAAACAATCAATATCAAGCTCTTGTAGATAATGTTGGTAACAAATTAGTAAATAGCAGTTTAGCTAAAAATACGCCATATAAATATGAATTTCATTTGTTAGCAGATGAGCAAACAATTAATGCTTTTGCATTGCCTGGTGGTCAGATTTTTATAACCTATTCATTATTTTCAAAATTAGAAAATGAGGATCAATTAGCTGGTGTTTTAGGTCATGAAATTGGTCATGTACTCGGCAAGCATTCTAACGAGCGAATAACAAATGCCAATTTTTGGAAAACATTAGCCATGGGAAGTTCTGCTATAGATATGGGTGGCGTTGCTCAGCAAATTGGAAATGGATCTTTATTAAAAAACGGAAGAGGCGACGAATTAGAAAGTGATGAACTCGGAGTGGTTTTTATGATGGATGCAGGTTATAATCCTGAAGAAATGATAGGTGTTATGGAAATACTTAAAGCGGCAGCTGGACCAAACAGAACACCAGAGATGCAAAGTACACATCCTGACCCTGAAAATAGAATTGAAAAAATAAGAGAAGCTATTTCTAAATATAAAAAAGCGTCCTAATAGGACGCTTTTTTTTTGCAAACTAACTCAAATAATTGCCCACTCCTAGGCCGTTTTCTTTTTAAAACGCTTTAAAAACAATGCAGCCTCTTTTGCATTTGCTTTTTTAGCCAATGTTAACGCTGAATAGCCTTTATCACAAGTACTATGAATTTCGGATCCAGCTGTTATTAATACTTTTATTAAATCTACACGATTGTATTTTGCAGCATAATGAATTGGCATCATTCCATTAGATTTGGCATTGACATCTACTCCATTTTTTATTAATTTTTTTACTTCTTCCGTATTTCCTGTAGCAACTGCTTTACATAAGGGACTAACTTCTACGGTCTGAACAATAACGTCAGTTACATTTGAAAACAAAGCAACGTTCGATGCATTTAAATTACTGATTGAAAAGCCTAATGCTAAGGCTAAAACTACTACTGATTTTTTCATGATGAAAGATTTAAATTAAATGATTTGTTTTTTGATTATACTAAATAGACGACATCAAATTTAAATTGTTACAGTAATATAATTTTATAACATTTCTTTAACGCTTTGAAAACAAATATGTTAATACAATCACAAAACCTAATAACTGTAAAACCAACAGATTACATAAAAATAAAAATTAGTTAACTCTATAATTTTTTTTGAGGATACAGAATTGTTATACCGTTGTATGTATTATCTTTGATACATAAAACATTTACACATGAATAAGAAGGTTATTTTAATGATTTTAGATGGTTGGGGGAAATCGCCAGATCCAAAAGTTTCAGCAATTGACAATGCACAAACACCATTTATAGATTCACTATATAAAAAATATCCTAGCGCTAGCTTAAGAACCGATGGTTTACATGTTGGTTTACCAGAAGGACAAATGGGAAATAGTGAAGTTGGACATATGAATTTGGGCGCAGGTAGAATTGTTTACCAAGATTTAGTGAAGATTAACCTTGCGGTAGAAAAGCAAACTTTAAGAGAAGAAAAAGTGCTTAAAGATGCTTTTGAGTATGCTAAAACAAATAATAAAGATGTTCATTTATTAGGCTTAGTTAGCAATGGTGGTGTGCACTCACACATTAATCATTTATTCGGATTATTAAACGCAACGCATGACTATGGCTTAGAAAATGTTTTTGTACATGCTTTTACAGACGGTAGAGATGTAGACCCAAAATCTGGCAAAGGATTTATTACTGATTTAGAAAGCCATATGGCTAAAACCTCAGGTAAAGTTGCTACAGTAACTGGTCGTTATTACGCTATGGATAGAGATAAACGTTGGGAGCGTGTAAAATTAGCTTACGACGGAATGGTAAATGGTGAAGGCGAAAAAACACAGAACATATCACAATCTATTCAAAACAATTATGATAATGATGTTACTGATGAATTTATAAAACCTTTAATCGCTACAGATAGCAATAATCAACCAATTACTACGATTAAAGATGATGATGTTGTGATCTTCTTCAATTTTAGAACAGATCGTGGTCGTCAGTTAACTGAAGTGCTTTCGCAAAGTGATTTTCATGAGCAAAACATGCATAAATTAAATCTTCATTATGTAACCTTAACCAATTATGATGATAATTATAAAGGCATAAATGTTGTGTTTAATAAAGATAACCTTTCTGAAACTTTAGGCGAAGTATTAGAAAAACACAATAAAAAGCAAATTAGAATAGCCGAAACGGAGAAATATCCTCACGTTACGTTCTTCTTTTCTGGTGGTCAAGAAAAACCTTTTGAAGGCGAAACAAGAATTTTAAGAAACTCTCCTAAAGTTGCAACTTATGATTTAAAACCAGAAATGAGTGCCTTTGAATTAACAGATGCTTTAGTCCCTGAACTTAAGAAAGGAGAAGTTGATTTTGTTTGTTTAAATTTTGCAAATGGAGATATGGTTGGGCATACAGGTGTTATGGAAGCAGCTATAAAAGCTTGTGAAGCTGTAGATAAGTGTGTGAAAAATGTGGTAACAACAGCATTAGATAATGATTATACTACTATTTTAATTGCGGATCATGGTAATTGTGAAACTATGATTAATCCGGACGGTTCTCCAAATACAGCACATACTACAAATCCTGTACCTATTATTTTAATTGATAAAGATTTAAAATCAATTAAAGACGGCATCTTAGGAGATGTAGCACCAACAATACTTAAACTTATTGGAATCCCTCAACCAAAAGCAATGACACAAGAAAGTCTTGTATAAAAACGTTAATGTTGTAACTTTGCCCCAACCTACAATTATTTAATAGCATGAATTTTCAAAACAGATTAATAATAGCAGTCGATTTCGATGGTACCATAGTAGACGATGCGTATCCTAAAATTGGAAAAACTCGAATTTTTGCGTTTGAAACTTTAAAGCGATTACAAGATGATGGTCACAGACTCATTTTATGGACTTATAGATGCGGTTCTAAATTAGATGAAGCTGTTGAGTTTTGTAAAGAAAACGGCATTGAATTTTATGCTGTTAATGCTAGTTTCCCTGAAGAAAAATATGACTACAGCAGAAGTAGAAAAATTCATGCTGATTTATTCATTGACGACAGAAACATTGGAGGAATTCTAGGTTGGGGAGAAGTCTACCAAATCATTACTAATGAAAAGCCAGACATTAAAATCCCAAAGAAAAAGTGGTGGCAAAGATAGAATTCTATTCACCTCTTAGTAATTCAAAATATTGTTTATCAATTGCTAATCTATGATCTGGATGCGCAATATTAGTTAATGCTTTTGCACGTTGTTTTATTGTTTTGCCATATAAATTTGCTACTCCATATTCTGTAACTACGTAATGTACATGTGCTCTGGTAGTAACAACACCTGCTCCTGCTTTTAAAATAGGAACAATTCTACTCACACCATTTTTTGTAACAGAAGGTAGTGCTATAATTGCTTTTCCGCCTTGACTTAAAGATGCTCCTCTTATAAAATCTATTTGTCCTCCAACTCCAGAATACATATGAGAACCTATCGAATCCGCACAAACCTGCCCTGTTAAATCTACCTCTATCGCAGAGTTTATCGCTACCATTTTAGGGTTTTGTTTAATATAAGCCGGATTATTGGTATAATTAGAAGCTCGCATTTCTATGAATGGATTATCGTCCACGTAATCATATAATCGTTTAGAACCCATAACAAATGTAGAGAGTGCACGACCTCTATTTATCTTTTTATAATTACCATTAATGACATCTTTTAAAATCAAATCAATAACTCCATCCGAAAACATTTCGGTATGAAGCCCTAAATCTTTATGATTAACCAAACTTTTTAAAACGGCATTTGGTATAGAACCAATACCTAATTGTAAGGTACTTTGATCCTCAATTAAATTAGCAACACTATTTCCTATTTTTCTTTCAATAGCATTAGGTTCAGGATTAATATGTATTGGTATAGCTTCATCTGTTTCTACAAAATAATCAATTTCAGATATGTGAATTATTCCAGCTCCATGCGTTCTAGGCATTTGCGGATTAACTTGAGCTATGACTATCTTAGCATTATCAATAGCTGCTAATACAGCCTCAACAGCCACACCTAATGAACAGTAGCCATGACGATCAGGTATTGATACATGAATAAGTACAACATCTAATTCTAAAATGCGCTGCTTAAACAATCTTGGTAATTCACTTAAAAAAACTGGAGTATATGAGCCATTACCTGCTTTTATAGTATGCCTAACATTTTTACCAATAAAGAATGAGTTAACATGAAAACTATCACTTAAAACTGGGTTGGCGTAAGGCGCTTCTCCTTCAGTATGTAATTGGCATATCTCAACATTTCTTAATTCTTCACTTCGTGCAGTTAATGCCTTAATTAATGTTTGAGGTGCAGCCGCAGCAGCCTGAATATAAACTCGATCATTAGATTTTACAACTTCTAAAGCTGTTTCTGCTGTTACTGTTTTAAACATAATTTGAGATGTAATTAGATTACAAATTTATATTAGTAATCTTATTTAGAAACTGCGATATATCATGTTTTGATGAATATTTTAATTATTATAATTACCTATCTTTGCCCCTCAATAGAATGAAACATGATTATAGTAAAAACTGCAGAAGAAATTGAATTAATGCGCCAAAGTGCTCTAATTGTATCTAAAACTTTAGGTATGTTAGCCAAAGAAACTAAAGAAGGTGTAACTACAAATCACTTAGATAAAATCGCTGAAGAATTCATTAGAGATCATGGTGCCCTACCGGGTTTTAAAGGCCTTTATGATTGTCCGTCTACTTTACTATGTAGTGTAAACGAAGCTGTTGTACACGGTTTACCTACAGACATTCCTTTAAAAGATGGCGATATTGTGTCTATAGATTGTGGCGCATTAATGAATGACTTTTATGGTGACCATGCCTATACTTTTGAGATAGGAAATGTTGATGAAGACACTAAAAAATTAATAAAGATTACAAAGGAATCTTTATATGTTGGGATTGAACAGTTAAAAACTGGTAATCGTGTTGGTGATGTTGGGTATGCTATTCAACAACATTGCGAAGCTCAAGGCTATGGTGTCGTTAGAGAATTAGTTGGTCATGGATTAGGTAAAAAAATGCACGAAGATCCAGAAATGCCAAATTACGGAAAACGTGGTAGAGGTAAGAAATTTATAGAAGGTATGGTTGTGGCTATAGAACCTATGATAAACATGGGAACTCATAAAGTAAAACAATTAAAAGATGGATGGACAATTGTTACCCAAGATGGAAAACCAAGTGTGCATTTTGAACATGATATCGCTATTGTAGATGGAAAGCCAGAAATTCTTTCAACATTTGGATACGTGCATGAAGCTTTAGGGATTTTAACTAATGAAGAGGATCCTTTTAGACAAAAGGCTTTGGTATTATAAAATGAAATCAGTTTTTAAATTTTTTCTCAATTTTATTCCCAGACCTTTACTAATAAGGTTAAGTTACTTGATAAAACCTATTTTAGCTTTTATATTAAAAGGCAGTAAATATACAGATCCCATAGATGAAAAAAGTTTTAGAACATTTTTACCATATGGTTACGGTAACCAAAGACCAAATGTACTTTCGCCTTCTACACTTTCATTGGAGCGACACAGATTATTATGGCTTTATTTGAAGAATGAGACCAGCTTCTTCTCAGCAGATAAAAAAGTACTTCATTTTGCGCCAGAACAGTGTTTTTTAAAACGTTTTAAAAAACTTAAAAATTTAGACTATACCACAACCGATTTATTATCTCCAATTGCAGATGTAAAAGCTGACATTTGTAATCTTCCTTTTGAAGACAATAGCTATGATGTTATTCTATGTAACCATGTTTTAGAACACATACCAGATGATACTAAAGCTATGCAAGAATTGTACAGAGTTATGAAACCAGGTGGTTATGGCATTTTTCAAATTCCGCAAGATTTAAATAGAGCTGAAACTTTTGAGGACGATAGCATTACAAATAAAGCTGAGCGTGCTAAAATTTTTGGGCAATACGATCATGTTAGAGTTTATGGTAGAGATTATTTTGACAAACTGCGCTCTATAGGTTTTAAGGTTGAAGAAATAGATTATACAACTCAATTATCTCAAGGAGATATTGATAAATTCAGGTTAGCAGAGGGTGAGATAATTCCTGTTGTTTTTAAATAAAATTTTTCAACATGACACAAAATATTATTATTGCAACAGGTGCACTTTTTGGTATGTTATCTGTCATATTTGGCGCTTTTGGAGCACATGCCTTAAAAAAAATTTTAACCACAGATCAATTACATAGTTTTGAGGTTGGTGTTAAATATCAAATGTATCACGCCGTCGTATTATTAGCATTAGGACTTAGCGCAACCAATGTAACCTCAGCAACGTATTGGTGTTTTACAATCGGTATAATACTCTTCTCTTTTAGTATTTACGGTTTAGTTTTATCTGATGCTAAAGGTAAAAAACTTCGGTTTTTAGGACCTGTAACTCCAATTGGTGGTTTGCTTTTAGTAAATGGTTGGCTATTGATTGTTTTTCAAGCATTTTAGTGCAGCATTAATTATCTTTAAATTATGAGTAGCATTTAAGAACTAAAAAGAGAAGCCAATATTTTGACTTCCCTTTTTATTTTATAATTCCCCTTAATTTTCACACCCTATAAAACTATTAATTTACCGTCCGTGTTTTGCCTCTAGAGCTTTGCCCTCCATTGACAATTAACTTTCCTTTATCCGCACCTTCCGCCACAAAAGCTAAGTAATAACAGCTAAATTCTTGAGTTTTTCCAGGTAGAATACTCCCAATTTTCTGTGATGAATTTGTATATTTATAAGTAGTAGAACCTACATTTTTTATGTAGTATTTACAATTTTCTACTTTAGCATCTGTACCTTCAACACGTATAAAGTTTTTACGATCTTTACTTGCTTGTGCATTAATATTGTTTTGAAGCACTCGCTGATATTCAGGTTTTCTCTTATATTTATTATTGTAATCAGCTATCCCATCACTATACGATTTCTCTGCATTTTCAATTTTTGCAATATCTGCTTTATCCTTTGCTGTAAGCATGTAACCATCTTGCTTTGCTTTCATTTCTTCAAGATAATCTAATACATACCTATTTAAATTCATACTTTCTGCTTTTTTACATGCAGGACTTGTACATTCGGCAGGTGCTTTATTCATAGCTGCATCTTTTAATTTACCCATGAAAGCACCAAACTTTTTTTTCTTTTTTTTCTTTTTACCATCAACCTCTGACTCTTCTGTGACATCAGCACCAACTCTTATGTATATTTCATCTATATTATTAAAGCCATATCCATCGCTTTCTTTCCAAACATTCCCTATTTTAAAAATGTAATCACCTATAACAACAAATCCTTTTCTAGAAATTTTATCTACTAAATGAGATACATTTGGATATCCATACATTTTGCTTGATTTAGATTTTGTGACATCTAGGGTATACATACCTGCTTTATCGTCTTTTGTTGCACCAACTAATTTTATACCAGAATAAACACCTTGAGTTTTTAGAATTTCTACTTTTAATTGGTATTGCTTACCTTTAATTACTTGTTTGTCATCATCATCTTTATACACGGAATAATAACGTTGGTATACAGCCTCTTCTCCATGAGATTCTAATGTTTCAAAAAGGGATTGTTGAGAAAAACTTACAAGGGTTAAAAAAAGTGCTAGCGCTAATGTTATTTTTTTTTTCATTTTGTTTGTTTTTTAGAACCAAATCACAACCAAACTTCTTTAACACAGGTCGTTAAATGATTCTTGAATTTGTTTTTAATGTTTAAGCAAATAAGAGCAATATTAATGGTCCTCTTCTATTTTGTCTATAATTTTATAAAGCGTTTTGAAGTACTTGTATTATTTTCGAACTCAATTTTAACGATATACATTCCACTTCTTAAATCAGATACATTTATATCTTTCTTATTAGTTTTAGCTAAAACTTGTTTACCTAAAACATCATAGATACCTACCGATTTAATATTAACGTGGTTTGATATAATGTTTATGATGTTAGAGGCAGGATTTGGATACAGTTTAACTTCTGTTATATTAACTTCTACATCAGCTATTGATAATGAAGAACCAAACTCATAAGCTCCCATATCTACGGCACTTCCATAAATTCTAGCATTGCCTAATAAATCTTCGCTAAGCGTAACATATTGATTATCTCCTTCATCTACAGCTGGTGATGCTGCTTGCAATGTATAATCTGTTGCTGCTACAAATAATGGATTATTTGAAGACGTGTTATTTGTAGATGTCGCTCCGATAGTAGATTCAGCAATAGAAAAACCTAAAGTAGCCACTCCTTCAGTTCCACCTCCACTTGTATCGCCATTTGACAAACCATTTAGTCTTACAGATTGATTAGTACCTGAAGCTGCGGTAAAATTATTCCAGATAATAGAATTTTCAATATTAAAGGCACAAGATGAATTTGAGCCTATACGATTACGCAACACCTGAATGAAATTTATCGCATTATCAGTTTCGTTATTTGCTATGGTTGTATTTGTAATGTTACATACCATATTGACACCATTACGTGCTGCGTTAGCAGATATGAGACCACGACTAAAGAAATTATCCGTAATTAAAGAACCTTCAATTTCAAGATTAAGACTAGTACTAGTGCCATTTGAGGTTGTAATTACACCATCTCCACAAAAATTATCCTGAAAAATAGAATTATATATTTTAATGTTATGATTTGCACCTGATGTTTGTTGCTGCATTTGAATAACACCGCCATTATAACTAAGATTATCATAAAATTCACAATTTTGAACTTGAAACTCATGTGAGGCATAAATAGCAGAACCCATACGTTCAATACTACCATTTGCTGTTGAGCCTAATGCAAATGCATTTACAAAAACTAAACCATCAAAAAGAACACCATCGTTGTAAACTTGAAATAAACGATATGTATTATCAGCTTTAGACGTGTTGTTTTGTTCTAAAGAGCCGCTATCATCTCCATTAATATCACCATTTATATAGGTTCTGTTTGCAATAAAATCTCTTTCAGATAATTGGGTCTCTGTACCGTTAAAACCACCGTAAAATTTATGATTTTGCCCAGGTTCTATACTTTGAGTATTAATGTTTCCTGGTAAATAAGTACCAGCAGCAATCCAAAAATCTACTGGTACATTCGTATAATTATCAACCGCATTTTTTAAACTTGTAAATGCATCTGACCAACTGGTACCATTATTTGCACCAGCAGCATTAGCATTTACATATACAATGGCAGTTGTTGTAGTATTAGAGCCAAACTCATATGGCCCCATATCTACAGTGGTATTAAATATACGTTGATTACCAGTTAAATCTGTAAGTATAGAAGCAGACACTTTAGTATTATCGCCACTGTCTATTGCTGGTGACGAAGATTGTAACGTATAATCTCCATTTACAGAATCTGTAAACAACGGATTTGTGTTTGAAACATTTGATGTGCTAGAACTACTTGTAAAACTATTATTAGAAATACTATTTACAACAGAACCACTTGTTCCAGATTCTACTGCATCTGAAAAATCACCTGTACCGTCACCATTATTCCAGAATATTGAATTATATATTTGACAGATAACTGTACCTCCGCTGATATTTAGTTTATCAATTATTGCTCTACTAGAATCTAACGAATTATCTGAAAATGTAGAATTTATAATTTCGGCACTTTGACTACCTGAAATATCTTGCCTAAGCCAAATTAAAGAGCCAGTAGTTGACAATGAAATATTATTTGAAAACAAACACCCTTCTAATTTAATATCTAAATTCCCATTTGCTCGACCATAATAAACAGTTGCGAATGACGATTCATTATCTTTAAAGATAGAGTTAGTGATTTCAAGATTCACTTGTGGTGCAACATCAATAGTTCTAATGACACCACCTCTAGTTAAGGTATGATACATAAATTTACAGTTATTTATTTTAAGGCTACTTGATATATTAATACTAACAGCTGATCCTTCTTTCTCTGTAGTTGCTGATCCATTAGCATTTCCGTTATTAATATTAAAACCATCGATAACAACACCATCTCCACTAACATTTATAATTCTATAGCTATTTTCAACTCTATTTGGGTCAGAAGCAGAAAACAACGTGTTATCATTACCATTAATATCACCAGATAAAATAGTAATGTTTACCACTGGATTTCTCTGAGACAAACTAACTTCCGCTCCATTAAATCCACCATATAGCTTCTGATTATTAGTTAAATTAAAGCTATCTGTTCTATTCGCTCCAGGTATATAAGTACCTGCTTTTATCCAAAATGTACCAGCTGGGTTACTATTTAAAGCACTTTGTAGATTATTATATGCATCTGCCCAACTTGTACCGTCATTGTTTCCTGTAGCACTTGCATCTACATAGACTTGGGAATGGGCAATGGTTACACCCAGAAATAAACACATTACGAGTAATTTTGTTTTCATAATAAATTTGGTTTTATAGTTTATGAAAACAAAAATGCCACTAAATCTTACTGTATTTAATGGCAAATTTCTGAAATAGGGTTTTCAACTTTTAAAGCCTATATATTTTGTACAATGGTTAAAAACTCTTCTTTTTTATCGTTTGAAATTGAAACCGCTTGGTCGTTTTCCATAACAATGTAACCACCGTCTTTTTTAACATAGGCTTTTATGTAAGAAAGATTGATAAGGTGTGAACGGTGCGGACGGTAAAATGTTTTTATTTTATTTAGGGTTTCTACAAAGAATTTTAAGGGTTTACTTACTAAAATGGTTCCATCGTTAGTAGTTGATACGTTGGTGTACATACCATCTGCTTCGAGCATTATAATATCATTAAAGTCTACAAACTTAATACCATCTGCATTTGGTAATCCTATTTTTTTAAAGTTTGAATTTTGTAAACTTACCTTTAATTCGTTAAGACGCTTATTTATTTGCGTATTCCCTAAAAACTTCACAGCTTTATCTACTGCTTCTTTTACTTGACTTGGTCGTACAGGTTTTAACAAATAATCTATAGCAGAAAGCTGAAACGCTTGTATGGCATATTCGCTATAAGCTGTAGTAAAAATAATCTCGAAATTATGAACTTCTTTTTCAATAAAATTTAAAATCTCTAGTCCAGAATGTTCTGGCATTTCAATATCTAAAAACACAATGTTTGGCGCTTGTTGTTTTATTAACTCTACGCCAGTTAACAAATTATCGGCTTGTAAAATAGAGGTTATTTTTGGGCAATTTTCTTCTACCAATATTTGCAAAACTTGTCTTGCTTTTTTCTCGTCGTCTATTATTAATGCTTTCATAATTAAACTATGTATTTAAAATTGGTATTTGTAAAATTACTTTAGTACCTAGCGCTTCTTGGTTGTTTTTTAAATCGATAATTTCTACGCCAATTTTTCGTTCTTTACCAAAGTTGAGCAAATCTAAGCGCTGTGTTGTGGCTTTTAATGCAAACGATTTATGTTGATGCTCACGTTTTTGGTTAATTGCTTTAGATTTTTCTCTACCAACACCATTATCTTCAACAATACATTCTATTATTTTTTCTGATTGTTTAGCTATTGAAATACGTAACGTTCTATTATCTTTTTTATGAAGCAAACCGTGTTTCAACGCATTTTCTACATAAGGTTGTATTAACATTGTTGGTATTTTAATGGTTTCGGAATTTACCTTGGGTTCAATATTAAATGTAAAATCTAGAGCGTCTTCAAAACGCAATTTTTCTAATTCTAAATAAAGTTTTAAATTATGAACTTCTTCAGGAACAGAAATAAAACCTGTATCGCTAAAATGAAGATAATTACGAATTAAATCGGCAAACTTACCTAAATAATCGCTTGCTAAATTCTTCTGATTTAACACAATATAATCTTGAATAGAATTTAAGGCATTGAATATAAAATGTGGATTCATTTGTGCCTTTAACGCCTTTAGTTCGCTGTCTTTATATTGCTTTTCTAAAGCCAATCGTTTTTGGGTTTCTTTTAACTCTAAGGTTACTAACTCAGCTTTTTGCTTGATTTTAAAGCGGCTGTAATAAAACATTCCAGTTAGCAATAACAAACCTGCTATAATTAAAGTACTGTAAAACAAGTTTTTGTTTTTTGTACTTTCTAGTTTTGATATTTTAAGCTCTTGCTGCGCGATGTCTTTTTCGCGTTCTTTTTTTTCGGTTTGGTAAGCTACTTCAAAATCGGCAATGGCTTTTTGTTTTTCAATACCCAGAATAGAATCGCTAATTTGTTTTTCTTTTAAACTGTATTCTAATGCTTTTTTATAATTTTTGGTTTTGGTATTTAATGATGATAGTAACTTATAGTTTGTGGCAAGAGAAACTATATTATTTGATGTTTTTAACGACGCATTAGATTGTAACAAATACTGTTCTGCAATTTTATATTTACCCCAACGTATTGCATTTTGCCCAAGGTTGTTATAGTTTATTTGTATTGCATCTTCACTTTTTAAGGTTTCGTTTAATTTTAAACTTTTTAAGAAATAGCTTTCTGCACTTTTATAATTGGCTTTTTGCATATATAGATTACCCAAATTATGGTATAAATTAGCCAAACTACGTGGTCGTTTTTCTAGAGTTTCGGCTTCGTGCGCATAATTTAAAGCTTTATCTAGCTCATTAACCTCGGTATGTATGGCTACTAGGTTAATAAGCGTACTGCTTAACATTCTTTTATTTTTTTTTGTAATTGGGTGCTTATAAATTTCTTCTACATAAGTTTTTGCGTTTTCCCAATCTTTTATACTTACATATAAAGCGCCTAAATTGTTTTTATTGAAAAGAACATCTCTAGAATGGCCTTCTTTGCTTTCAAAAAAAGTTATATTTTTTTTAATAGTTTGAATAGCTAACTCATAATCACCTTTTGCGATATAGGCATTTGCCAAAAGGCTTTTAGCTTTATATTGATCTAGACTATCATTTATAATTTGAAATTTTGATATGGCATTATTATAATAAGCAATTGCTGAATCTATTTGCCCTTTTTTTTCAAAATACATGCCTTTTTGAGCTGTAAATTGGGCTAAATGTTTTTTACTTTTTGTTCTTTTTAATGCATTTTCTAGAACAAACAAATGCAATTTAGGATTAGAATTTTTATAGGTTATGGCTGCTTTTCTAAATTCTAAGTTGCGCAAACTATCGTTTGTAATAGAATTAAAATGAAGCAACAAACTATCTTTAACTAATTCTTGAGAGGTACATAATATAGGAAAAAGTAAAATTAGGCATTTAAGTAAATTGGGCTTCATAGTTAGTCTAAATTATTGACAACTAATATAAACGAAAGATATTAGGTGTTTTTATTTAAACTTCTAAAAAACACTTTTTAACTTCTAAATAATTGATTTACGGATATTTTAAACCTTTAAAATGCTATAGTTTACTATTGAAATAATAAAAAATGTATTCTCAATAGTGCTCTATAAGTAGAGACATATTTAATTATTGGCACAAAAAAAAGCTGCACCACCCTAACCTGGTACAACTTTCTTTATTATTGAGTGTTTATGGCACTCATTAGTTTAGAAACAACATTTCTTGATAAGTCACAAAAAATTTAATTTTTTTTTAAAATATAAAGATTTAACTCAAAGTAATCTGTTTTGACCTTCAAAAATCCCATGAATTATGCTGTGCCATTGTGAATAGATTTTCAACGAAAGAATCTACTATTTTACAAATTGCTCTTTATTTAATAGGGCATTTTTTCCAATAATTAAATAATCTTTACCGTCTCTGTTCTGAAGTATATAATAATTACCATCTGGCTGTTTCACAAACCTAGAGTTACCTTGGTATTTACCGTCTTCATTATTATTAGTTTCTCGTCTTACGCCATCGGTATTTAACCAAAAGCGCTTTCCGTTTTCTATTAATTCAAAATTACCGTTGTTAAATCCACCTAAAAAGTTGTAATAACTAACGTCATAAATTTTACCATCTGAGGTATTTAAATAACCATATCTCTCATCATTCTCATATAATTCATAGAATCCAGCTCCTATTTCATTTCCTAATGTTAACCACAATTTGTTTATACGAATTTCTTCATCCTTAAATTTTTCAATAATATCATTTTTCTTTAACGTCTTTAGAAATTCTTTTAAATTTGTTGAAGCCATAAGAGACTTGCTCTGTAAATTATAAATAAAAGCTTTGTTTGCATTGTTAGGATATGTTACCAATAACCCATTGGCTCTAGGTAACATTACCTTACCGTAATGCGTAGAACTAGAATTAAACTCAGAAACACTTGGTAATAAAAACCCTTCTTTACTCTTATAATGATACGCGTAAATTTTAGTAGGATTACTTGGTTTATCTAGTAGCAAAACATAACCATCATATGAGATATGATGATTAAAATCTTGAGGCTTTTCTACAACCTCTCCAAGATCATTCATTATACCGAGTTGCCCATCTTTAGCAAATACAGCTAAATTATAGGTGTTAAATTTATAAATACTATCTATTTCCACAACAAACTCTTTTGACTTAGATTTCCATAAACTCTTGAGGGAGTCAATTCGTCTTGCTTCTTTGTCTTCTCTAAGTCGCTTAATTTCTAACTGCTTTTGTGCTTCAATATGGTTATCAATTTCTTCCTGAATATTTACATAGGTTTCTAACATAAATTGATAATCTTCAGTCGTCTTATCCTCTTCTAAATCAAAATACCATTTAGCGTAAGAACGTGCTTCAAAAAACTGCTTATGTTCAAAATGTATCAAGGTGCCCAATTTAGCCACACGACTATTAGGTACGCTGTCCATATATTTTAGAGCTTTATTAAATATCTCTAAAGACCTATCCATGTCCGAATTAAAGAAAAAGGCTTCAGATCGTTTTACATATACATCAGCTATTTCACTGTTAGTTTGAGCGAATAATGAAATAGGCAATAAAAACGCAAGTATTAGTATCGTAATTTTTGATTTCATAATTATAAAATAAACACGTTGGTAAATAATTAAAGGTCAACAAACTACTAAAAATTTAGAGTTGTGCATTAATTTATTCGATACCATACCCAATATTAGGGCTGTTGTGCAAAATAATATTTAAAAAAAGTAGGAGAGACTATGGGAAACCATTTAAGCTTAAAGTTTTTAAGAGTTTGTTTTCATCTTCATAAATAAAATAAACCTTCAATTCTGGATGTGTGTTTAAAAACCAGGTTACTTTATCAATTCCCATTGCCTGAAAAGCGGTTGCATAACCATCTGCCAACATACAATTAGGGGCTATAACAGAAACGCTTAGAATATTAGTTTTTGTAGGATAGCCGGTTTTGGTATTTATTATGTGTGCGTAACGATTTCCGTTTTCGTCTGTTTTAAACTTTCTATATGTTCCCGACGTTGCCATACCTTCATTTTTCAGGGTAATTACCTTAGAGTAAGACTGTTCTCCTTCAAAATTAGGATCATCGATTCCAACTGCCCAACCTTTTTTACTTTCTATATTTACACCAGATGTTCTTAAATCTCCACCTATATCTACTAAGTAATTCTCAATTCCTTTAGATTCTAAAAAGTTAGCTATAACATCTATACCATAACCTTTTGCGATTGCATTAAATTCTAAATAGCTTTCTTCAGACTTTTTTATATGATGATCAACCAAGCCCACTCTATTAAAACCAACAAACTTCATAAGATTATTTATTGTTGAACTATCGGTTAGAAATTTGTTCTTTTCTGACCCAAAATTCCAAGCGTTTACAACATTACCTATCGTAGGATCAAAAACACCTTCGGTTTGTCTATAAATTATTTTTGAAGCTTTAAAAACATTCTCAAAATGAGAATCTATCTTAGTAATCTCATTTCTATTAAGTTTGGATATATCAGAATCTGGAATGTAAGTAGATAATGATTGATTAACAACAGTAAACAAACTATCAAACTGCTTTTGATAATTTACATCATCAGCAGAGTAATATTGAATATTGTAACTCGTACCAAAAACGGCACCTGAAAGTTTAATGTTTTTTGGCACATCATCAGTACAAGAATACAAACTGATTATTAAGACTAGTGCTAGTAATTGCTTCATATTAGTTTAAATTCATTTCAATTACTTGTATTCCATTATATTCAATTAAATAATCCTCATCTAAATGAATTGGTAAATCTTCACCTGCAGGATTACCCAAACCAACACCAGCATATAGTACTTTGGCATCTTTTTCATAAGCGTGTTTTTTGAAAGTCTCCATCCAAACAACATCATAATTATTAGGGTTTTCTGGTAAAATAACGGCTCTTACTATTACAAAATAATATTGACTATTCTTGTCAATACATACAAATTGAGGATGCCTTTTTAATGTACTATTTATTGCCACAAACTCAAAGCCACGTGCTTCTAGGTCTTTACCTACGTGGTTCATAGCTAAATTATGTACTTCTTGAGGCGTTAGCGGTTTACTCATATAACAAAGATACGAAGTTGCTATTTAAACCTCACAAATTTTGAACTACTAAATGTATAATTAGAAACAGGAACTACTGCATCATCCTCCAAATGATACCAAGGAGAAATATTGGTGTCTTCAAGATTTTTAACCAAATGAACACTCTGCGCTGGTGTATTTCCTTGGCATAATAAAAATAACTTTTTACCTTCATCATTAATAACTTCGTCACAAATTAAAACTATATGACCAGGCGAACCACCTTTTATTAGCATATCTCCTATTTTTAAATCTTCTGCTTTCACTGATTCTAGCTCATTAAAAAGCGATAAAGTACCAGAATACATATAGATTAAATTAAGGTATTTATAGAAGTTATCTTTAGAGGAATTAGCACGAGCAGTTTTATGAAAAGACACATTATTGCCGTTAATTTTGGGTCGATACCCTTCTGCATATTTTAGCCAAGAACAATAATGTCCAGATGTAAAATTAAAACCTATCTCATCCTTTCTTTTTTTGTTCCAAAGGAATTCACTTCTAATTCTAATTAGCGCGTCTGCACATTGCTGCAATCCGTTTTTCGGGACAGGTATTTCTAAAACACCAATATGTCCGCCTTGCCAAAAATAGTTAGTATCATCATAATTAATAATTTTACTACCAAAGGGTTTTAATTTATAATTTCTAAGATGGTCTTCAAAACTTCCGGCTTCGTAGTCTGGACGTTCATAACCTTCAGGTATATTTACTCTTGTGCTTATAGTTAAGCTATCTTTATTTATTAGGCTTGGTGTATCAATAACTGAGACTACCGTATCAACTGTTTTTTGAACTGGAGTCAATTGAAATGCCAAAACCGCAATAGCGAATAAAACTAAAACTATAAATAATCCTTTTTTCATACCCTTAAGAACGTTATACTTACACCTTTTGTTATAAAATTATAAATAATAATGTCTAATCGTATTTTGAAAATAAAACCGTCACTATTGACCCTATGTGTAATATTTCTGATTTTTATTAACTGTAATGAAGACCAGAAATTACCAGATCCTTTAGAAGCTGGCTGGAAAGGGCAATCTGTATGCGAAATTTTAGAAGACAATGAAGAATTGAGAGTGCTTAAATGTACATTTGAACCTGGAGTTGGTCATGAAAAACATTACCATAATCCACATGTTGGTTACACTTTAGTTGGCGGTAAGTTTAGAATCACTGATGATTCTGGCGTTAGAGAAGTAAGTGTACCTACAGGTTATACATTTAGTAAAGATTCAATTACTTCCCACGAAGTCTTAAATATAGGAGAAACCACTTCTGTATATTTAATTATGGAGTACAAATAGGATACAGCTAACAAATACAACACTTTATCGTGTATTTTAGCACATTAACATTTTCTTAATTAAAAATTAATTACCTTTAATGCTTAAGCAAAATCTATCCATTTTACCTAACCTAACTACTCAAAAATGATTTTTTCTAATTTTTTGAAATTAAAATTTATTATTAAAAATCTTACTTACGTTTTTGCATTTACTTTAAGTCTTTCCATTTGTGCCCAAAATAACGAAACAAATAATTGGTTATTTGGACAATATGCTGGTTTAAATTTTGAAACGCCTGATAATATTCAGGCCATTAACAATAGTAGCATGTTTGCGCCTGCTGGTTGTGCGAGTATTTCAGATTTTGATGGAAACTTATTATTTTATACCAATAGCCAAACCATTTGGAATAAGAACCATGATACTATGGCAAATGGTGCTAATATTAACGGTAATGCTGGCGCTGATCAAAACTCTATAATCGTTCCTATTCCTAATTCTGTAGATCAGTATTATGTGTTTTCTATAGGTACTGATGGTTTTTATTATTCAACAGTAGATATGACAGCTAATGTTGGTTTAGGTGAGGTTATAGAAAATGACATTCTTTTATTATCAGGTGCTGAAATTGGAAAAGTTACAGCGGTTCACCATGATGATGGTCAATCTATTTGGGTTTTAACCACTAAAAAAAATGATAACGATGATTACTTTTCGTTTTACGCATACAAGATAAATACGGACGGAACAATTGATAATCCAATTATAACAGACAATTTATATTTTGTAGGTAGAAAAGAGGGTATAATGAAATTTTCTCCTGACGGAACAAAAATTGCCATAAGTAATTTTCTTGATGATGATGTTAACAAACATCTATACACATTTACATTTGACAGCAGTAATGGAGAAGTTAGTAACAGACGTAGTCTTTTCACAACGAAGGTGTTTTTTGAAGTCGTTTCTGCATATGGTTTAGCATTCTCTAAAGATTCGAATAAGCTATACGCTACGTTGAGACGCCAAGGTATGTTAGATACTTCCACTGGTACTGTTCCTGAGGATTCAGAAAAAAAGGATTTATTAGTTCAATATGATTTAGAAACCTATAATGGAGGTAGTGAAATTACTATTTTACATGAAAATATTGGCGTAACAATTCCGGGAAGTTTACAGCTTGCAAAAAATGGTAAAATATACAGAGCGCTGACTGAAAGTCCAGATATTGGATCTGACAATGTTGGTGTTATTAATAGTCCTTTAAATCTTGAATCTGCTGTAAACTACAATCATACTGGTATTCAGTTAAGTGGTAGTTTTTCAAGATTAGGTTTACCAAACTTTATACAATCATACTTCAGAACTAGAATTACAAGTGATACATTTTGCAAAGATAAAGTTGCTTTGTTCGAAGTAGATACCTATTCAAACATTACAGCAGCTCAATGGGATTTTGGAGATGGTAATACCTCTAATGATATCATTCCTAGTCATACTTATGAGAGCACAGGTACTTTTAATATAACAGCTACAATTACCGTTAATGATAGACAAATTACTACCTCTAAAAGGATTTCGGTATTCGATACTCCAGATTTAATTGCAAGCCAAGAACTTATTCAATGTGATTCTGATACTGATGGGATTTCTGTGTTTAATCTCAACAACATAAAAGAAAGAATTCTCGATAATTATTTGGAAGAAGAATTCACGTTTTTTGAGAGTTTTGAAGATGCGGATCAAAATTCTAATCCTATTTCAAACCCTGAAAATTATACTAATTTAGTTCCGAATCAAGAGGTCTTTGCTAAAGTATATAATTCTAATGGTTGTGCTTCCATAACGTCGTTCTTTTTGAATGCTATTTATACCGAGACTATTGATATACCAAACTTTTATGTTTGTGAGAACTCTGACAATATTGATAATAACGATGAAGGTTTGTTTATGATTCTTGAAGTTAAAGAACATGTTAGAGAAGCACTAAATATTCCTATTACCACCGATATAAATTTTTACCCATCATTAGCTGACGCCCAGACTACTCAAAATGACATAAGGTCTAATTTAACCTCTTCAACTACAACTGTTTGGATTAGAGCCGAGGAAAGTGGGTTGGCTTGTAGCGGTTTAGCTCCAATAAATTTAATTGTAAATAGTGTGCCTATTATTGATTTAGAAGATGAATATACGTTTTGTCAAAACGAACCGATAGTATTAACAGGACACAATTCTAACACAAGATTTGAATGGTTAAATAGTAGTGGCGAACTTCTCTTTAACACACGTCAATTCACGTCTTATACAAGCGGAACATATACTCATATTGCTTACAATGTATTAAATGGCGTAGAATGTTCTAATTCTAAAACATATACTTTAATACAAAATGAGCCACCTATATTTGAAAACATTGATGTTGATTTAAACTATGACAATAATACTATTATTGTAGAAGTTAGTGGTAACAGTAATTACGAATATTCTATAGACAACTTAAATTTTTATGGTAATGCCAATACCTATACCTTTCAACATATACCATCCGGAATTCAAACCATTTATGTGAGGGATATTAACCAATGCGAAGAAACAATATTTAAAAAATTATACTTAATTGGTTATCCAAAGTTTATAACACCTAACAATGATTCTAAAAACGATTTTTGGAGAATAAAAGGCGTCGATACTAATAACTTTGAGTCTGTAAGAATTTTTGACAGATATGGTAAACTTATCGCCATTCTAAATGAACAAAATAGCTTTACTTGGGATGGAAAACGAAAGGATATTACTATGCCAACAAACGATTATTGGTTTAAGGTAATTTATAAAGATGGAGAATCGGCTACTGGTCATTTTACATTAAAACATTAGCAGATGATGCTTTCTCCTTATTACCACTCTCAGAGTACCTTGCATTCATTTAAATCAAATTAAATTGTAAGTAATTTATCCATAGAAATCTTTTGAAATTCTATACATCAGGTACATCTAATATTTAATTGAGTCAAATTAAATTAATAAGTCCTTAAATTTATTAGCAATACTTCAAGGATCAAAGTGAATATTAACTGTTGGTTGGATATCACCACTAATTGGAGTTTCAATTATTTAGCAGTTAATCAATTTAGATGAATGTTCCCTTTTATTCTTCAACTATGCGATGTAATAACAATAGCAAACATCAGTAAACACCGTATTTATATAAACTATATATAATAAAAAAACCAACGTTAATACGTTGGTTTTTTTTATTATTAGAATAAGTTTGATACATTAGATATCTTGTGACATCTATCCTCCAAAGTCATCGAATCTAATGTGTTCATCCGGAATACCGAAATCTTCACCCATTTTCTGAACAGCTTGGTTCATTAATGGCGGTCCACAGAAATATAATTCTATATCTTCTGGTGCTTCATGCTTAGATAAATACTGATCTATTACCACTTGGTGTATAAATCCTGTAAATCCATCACCAGACTCATCATTTACATCTTCTTTTAGTTGCCAGTTATCTGCTTCCGTAGGATCAGATAATGCAATAAAGAATTTAAAGTTCGGGAAATCTTTCTCTAAAGCTCTAAAATAATGGATATAGAATAATTCTGCTTTAGAACGCCCACCATACCAATATGTTACTTTACGACCTGTTTTTAAGGTTCTAAATAATTCGTATAGGTGAGAACGCATTGGTGCCATACCTGCACCACCACCAACGTATAGCATTTCTGAATCAGAATCATTAATGAAGAATTCTCCATAAGGTCCAGAAATTGTTACTTTATCTCCAATCTTCTGATTAAATATATAAGATGAAGCTACACCTGGATTTACATTCATCCATCCACCTTTTTCTCTATCAAATGGAGGTGTCGCAACACGCACGTTTAACATAATTTTTCTTCCTTCCGCAGGATAAGAAGCCATTGAATATGCTCTTTCAACAAGTTCTTCGTTTTTCATCACTAATGGACGTAAACCAAATTTATCCCAATCCGCTTCAAATTTATCTGGTTCTCCAGGATGATCTTCCGGGTGTGCAGAAATATCCATGTCAGAATATTTTATCTCACAGTTAGGGATTTCAATTTGAATATAACCACCAGCCTTGTAGTTCATATCCTCTGGAATCTCAACTACGAATTCTTTAATAAATGTTGCCACATTATAGTTTGATACTACTGTTGCCTCCCATTTCTTAATTCCAAATACTTCTTCTGGAATGGTAATTTCCATATCCTGTTTTACTTTTACCTGACAAGATAAACGTGCACCATGAGCTAATTCTTTTCTTGTAAAGTGAGGAATCTCAGTTGGTAGAGCTTCTCCTCCACCAGCTAAAACGTGACACTCACACTGAATACAAGTTCCACCTCCACCACATGCAGATGGTAAGAATATTTTTTGGCTACCCAATGTACTTAATAAGGTACCTCCAGAACCAACTTCAATTTCACGTTCACCGTTAATTTTAATGGTCACAGGACCAGAAGGTGAAAGTTTTTGTTTTACAAATAATAATAAGGCAACCAATATCAAAGTAACCACCAAAAAGGCTGTTACCGTTGCTACTATGGTTCCGACTGTGCTTGCAGCTAATATCATAATACTAATCAATTACTTGTTTGTATTTTCGGCTATCTCTAAGTCTGACTTAAGTTTAGCTTCTTCTTTTTTAATATCTTCTTTAATAACTTCTATAGATGCTGTTGGTTCTGTAGTTGGCTCACCTTCTTCATCACCTCCAGTCAACATTCCTCCAAAACTCATAAACCCAATTGCCATTAGGCCAGTAATAATAAATGTAATACCTAAACCTCTTAATGCAGGTGGTACATTACTATATCTAATTTTTTCTCTAATAGCAGCAATTGCTAATATGGCTAAGAACCAACCAATACCTGACCCAATACCATAGTTCAATGCTAATCCTAAGGTTTCAATTTCTCTAGACTGCATAAAAAGTGAACCACCTAAAATGGCACAGTTAACAGCAATTAAAGGTAAAAATATACCTAAAGAATTATATAGCGACGGAGAAAACTTCTCCACGACTATCTCTACTAATTGTACCATTGTTGCAATGGTAGCAATAAACATAATGAATGATAAAAAGCTTAAGTCATAATTTGCATATTCTTCACCTAACCAAGACAATGCTCCAGGTTGTAAGATATATTGATCTAGTAACCAGTTTAAAGGTACTGTAATTGCAAGGACAAATATAACAGCAGCTCCAAGACCAACAGCAGTTGACACTTTTTTAGATACTGCTAAGTATGAACACATTCCTAAGAATGTAGCAAATACCATATTATCTATAAATATCGATTTGAAAAATAATTCTAAATGTTCCATATATTTTGTTTTTAGTTGTTAGTTTAAAGTTATTGGAGAATCTACTATCCAATAACCATTATCTATCAACTAATTTAATCTTCTATTAATGCTTTGTTTCTACTACGTTGTATCCAAATGATAATACCCACAACTATTAATGCCATTGGAGATAATAACATAAATCCGTTATTTTCATAACCTATAGCATATAATCCCGTTTTTTCAATTGGATCTCCTAATACAGGAAAACCTAATAAAGTTCCAGATCCTAATAACTCTCTAAAGAATCCTACAATTATAAGAATTACACCATATCCTAAAGCATTACCAATACCATCTAAAAACGATCTCCAAGGACCATTTCCTAATGCAAAGGCTTCAAAACGTCCCATAATTATACAGTTAGTAATAATTAATCCTACGAATACTGAAAGCGTTTTACTTAGCTCATAAGCAAAAGCTTTTAAAACTAAATCTACTATAATTACTAATGTTGCAACAACAATAAGTTGAACAATAATTCTAATTTTCGATGGAATAATGTTACGCATCAAAGAAATAACAACGTTACCAATACCTAATACAAATAATACAGATATAGACATTACTATAGATGCTTCTAATTCTGCAGTAATTGCTAATGCAGAACAGATACCAAGTACTTGTATTGTAATTGGGTTATTATCTGCTAATGGGTCTAATATTAATTTACTGTCTTTTCCCATGTTTTAGTTTCCTTTTAAAGTTTCAAAATAAGGTAAATACAACTTTAAATCTTTTTTGATCATTGCTGTAACACCATCACCAGTAATTGTTGCTCCTGCAATGGCATCAACCTCATTATCTGTTTTGTCATTATTTTTTGGATCTGCATTACCCTTTGCAACAGTGATGCCTTTAAACACACCTGCTTCAGACAATAAATGTTCACCATAAAAATCATCCATAAAAAAACGTTGCTTAATATTTGCACCAAGTCCTGGCGTTTCTCCTTTATGGTCAAAATAGGCTCCTTGTACTACCATATCTTTATCTAAGGCAACATAACCCCAAATAGCATCCCAAAGTCCTTTTCCTCTTATTGGTGCGATATAAAATGTTTTACCATCTTTCTCACCAACAAATAAAGGTAGTTTTCTAACACCACCATTCTTTGCATTGGCTTGTTGTTTCTTTACATCAATTAAATAAGCTTCGTTATTCTCAACAGCTGTGCCACCTTGAACTTCCAATTGCTGCTTAACATATTGCTTAAAAAGTTCTGGTGCCTTTTCTGCTGACACAAAATTTGCACTTGTACCTTCATTTTCATTAACTCCCATAGCATACAAAATATTTTGCTGCTTTTCAATTTCTTCATTTACCGTAATAATTGGCTTAGTCAATGAAAAAATACCTGCTAATATGACGCCTACAATTAATACCATACCAATGGCAAAAATAATAGTATATGAGTTTTTATCTGTTCTTTGTTCCATGATTACGCAACTTTAGCTTTTACACGTTTCATTCTTTTCTTAACATTTCCTTGAACCACGTAATGGTCAATAGTTGGTGCAAACACATTCATTAATAGAATAGCTAACATTACACCTTCTGGATATGCTGGGTTAAATACACGTATCATAATAGAAATAAATCCTACTAAGAAACCATAAATCCATTTTCCTTTAGCTGTTTGTGAAGCTGTTACTGGATCTGTAGCCATAAACACAGTACCAAATGCAAAACCACCAATTAGTAGATGTTGCCAGAAATCTGTGCTCATTAATCCATAAAACTTACTAGACTCTGTAATCCAGTCTTGCGCCACAACACCGTTAAAAATTAATCCCATGACTAAGGCGCCAATTACAGATGAAAGCATAATTCTCCAACTTCCAATTTTAGCGAAGATTAAGAATAAACCTCCTAACAAAATTAAAAGTGTAGACGTTTCACCTACTGAACCAGGAATTAAACCATAAAACATATCCATGATTTCATAACCTGCACCTTTGTTTTGAGCTAAACTACCTAAGATTGTTTCACCAGAAATGGCATCTACATTCTCACCAGCTGCTATTAACTGATCTTGTTCTACTGCACCATGAACCCAAACTTTATCTCCTGACATCCATGTTGGATATGCGAAAAATAAGAATGCACGTATTGTTAACGCTGGATTAAGAATATTCATTCCTGTACCACCAAAAACTTCTTTACCTATAACAACACCAAAAGCAACTGCTACTGCTAGCATCCATAATGGTGTATCAATTGGCACAATAAGTGGCACTAACATACCTGTTACTAGATATCCTTCTTCTACTTCGTGGCTATTTTTTATCGCGAATAAAATCTCAATAGCTAAACCAACGACATATGATACAACTACCAGTGGAATTACTTTCCAGAAACCAACCGAGAAGTTATCTAACGTCCAGAATTCTGCACTAAAAAATCCACCTGTAGCCTGTTGAATCTCTCCAAATGCTAAATGATGTTGATAACCTGCATTAAACATTCCAAAGATTAAACAAGGAACCATTGCCATAATAACAGTGTTCATTGTTCTCTTTAAGTCATCTGCCGCTTTTATATGAGTACCATTATGAGTTGTCTCATTTGGTAAGAATAAAAAGGTATGAATTGCAGAAAATGCTGGCAACCACTTCTTATCTTTATTCTTCTCTCTAAAATTATGTAAATTTTGTTTTAAACCCATTATCCTATTTCTTTTAGCATTAAGTCTAATCCTTCTCTTATAATTTTTTGATGTGGTTGTTTAGAAACACATACAAATTCCGTTAAAGCAAAATCTTCTGGTGCAACTTCGTACATTCCTAATGCTTCCATTTCATCTAAATCTTGATACATACAAGCTTTTAAAATTTGCATTGGGTAAATATCTAAAGGAAAAACCTCCTCAAATGTACCTGTAGTTACAAATGCTCTATGCTCACCATTAGTATTTGTATTTAAATCGTATTTTTTCTTAGGGCTTAACCAAGAAAAAGTTAAAGCTCTAGATGTAGATACTTTGTTAAAAACGGGCTTGTTCCATCCAAAAAACTCGTAGTCATCACCTTCTGGAATCACAGTAATTACGTTACTGTAATAATCCAAGAAACCATCTGGCGCTACTTGTTTCCCTGTTAAAACATTTCCAGAAATTATTCTATCGTTACCATCTCTTTCAACACCATTATCATATATCATTGTAGCTATTTCTGAACCTAATTTAGTTCTAAAATATCTAGGTTTCTTAACTGAAGAACCTGCTAAAGCAACAACACGCTCTGCATTAAACTTTCCCGTTAATAATAACTCTCCAATGATAACAAGATCTTGTGCATTGACAGTCCAAACAACTTCACCTTTATTTACAGGACTTACCTTATTAATTAATGTACCAACATTTCCTGATGGATGTGGTCCAGAAACTTTATAAGTTATAGCGTCTTGCAAATTTGCTAAAGGCGAGTTAGAACTCTTACCCACAGAAATATGAACACTACCTTCAGTTAATTTAGCTAATGCGGTAACTGCAGCTTGTAATTCAGCTTCTTTACCCGCTAAGGTAAAGTCTAAATCTGCGGCTAAAGGTGCACTTGCATAACCAGAAATAAAAATATTCTTTGGTGTAACATCTGCTTTAGCCACAACATCATAAGGACGTTGTTTAATAAATGACCAACAGCCAGTTGCTAATAAATGTGCTTTTGTTTTTTCTGCATCAGAGGTCAAGTCAAACTTACCATGATCTACATAAGCTTGTTCCTTATCTGCTGTTATTTTTATGGCGTCGATACGACGTCTTGGTCCACGTTGTACTTCTGTAATCTCACCAGATACTGGCGAAACAAATTTCATAGCTTCATTATCTTTATTGTAAAATAAAGTTTCACCCGCTTTTACACGTGTACCTTCTTTTGCTACTAATTTTGGAATAATACTGTGGAAGTCTTCAGGTCTTATAGAATAGAAATTACTGATTATAGCATTTTCCGTTGCTTTCTCGGCTTCACCGACTAGCTTTATATCTAAACCCTTTTTAATTTTGATGTCTTTTGACATATACTAAAGATTAGTTATCTAAAAATCCGTGCGAATTTACGAATTAATGCTTTAAAAAACAGTTGAAATAAAAGCATCTTTTTTTATTTGTAATCATTATAAATAAGCTGCGCGTTTTATAGGCATGAATTTTGATTATCTTTACACATCGCTCAAATTATATGATGAAAAAAAATATTTTCAACCTAGTTTTATTTGCAATTACACCATTGGTATTGCTATCACAAGTAACCGAAGAAGTAAATCCACCAGATTTTATTAAAACAATTACCTTTAAAAGTAATACAACTGAGGGACAACTTCCTGTTTTAAAGCTTGGCGAATCATTAGAGTTAGAATTTGATGCACTTACAGCAAATGAAGAAGATTTTTATTACGTCATTGAGCATTTCAATTACGACTGGACACCCTCTTCTTTAGTAAAATCTGAGTACCTTAAAGGATTAGACAATCAACGTATATTAACTTATGAAAATTCATTCAACACCTATCAGATATACTCACATTACGATTTACAAATACCAAACTCACGTACTTTAGGACTATTGAAAAGTGGTAATTATATTATTTCTATCTATGATGATTATGATGAATTAATGTTTAGTAGAAAATTCATGGTATACGAAGACAATGTGAATGTTGGTGTTAGCGTAAAGCGATCAAGAGATGTGCAGGTCATTGGAGAAAAGCAATCCGTAGACATTGTTATTTCAACTAATGGTACTAATTTCAACAATCCATTAGACAATATTAAAACTCTAATTATTCAGAACAACAATCAAAATACATCTATTTCAGGATTAAAACCACAATACACTTTGGGTAATGAACTTATTTATCGTTATGATACTGAATCAGCCTTTTGGGCTGGTAATGAGTTTTGGTTTTATGAAAACAAGGATGTTAGATCCGCAAATGTAGGTGTTCAATTTATTCAGCTAAAAGAGTTATACAATAATTACCTTTATACTAATATTTCTAGAAAAGACTTACCATACACTTACAATCCTGATATTAACGGAAATTTTCTAATAACTGCTATCGATACCGATAACGTTGATGTTGAAGCAGACTACACCATGATCCATTTTTCACTTTCACATGACGAAATCAAGGACAAAGATATTCATATATATGGTAATTTTAATGCTTACGCTATTGATCCATTCACAAAAATGGAATATAATACAGAAAGTAAACGCTACGAAAACACAATGCTTTTGAAGCAAGGGTTTTATAATTACAAGTATGTCGCAGTAGACAAAGAAACGGGAGCAATTGACGAAGGTGCTATTAGTGGTAATTTTTGGCAAACAGAGAACAATTACAAAGCATTAGTCTATTATAGAGATTTAGGTGCGCGTTTTGATCGCATAATTGGTTATGGCGAAGCCTCCTCTACAAACATTACAAACTAATTTTTTAATTTCGATTTTAACGAAAAAGCGACTTGTTTTCTTCCTTTTTCCAAATTATTAGTACATCAAATCTTGTATTTGTTAAAATTATGAGCACTTTAGCGATTTATGGTGTTTCAATCAAAAATTATACTATTTTAGCATAGCACAATTTTCAATTATATGGTACAACAAGTTACAAGTGGAATTAAAATTTCCGTAGAAACCAATTTTGAAGGCACATTTTATAAAAATTATAAAGTGCATTTTGCGTTTGGTTATAAAGTAACTATTGAAAACCAAAGCAAAGATTCTGTACAACTTAACACTAGACACTGGAAAATTCTAGACGCATTAAATAATGAAGAAATTATAGAAGGCGAAGGTGTTATTGGCAAAAAACCAGTTCTTAAACCAGGCGAGTCTCACACGTATAATTCTGGCTGTCTATTAACCTCTCCTTTTGGTGCTATGCAAGGTCATTATAATATGATCAACCTATCTAAGACCAATAAATTTAAAGTCTACATTCCTTCTTTTAAACTAAGTGCACCCTTTGCGCTTAACTAACCTCAACGGTTTTGTTATTTTTTTTATTTCAATTTAGGATAAAATGCTTTCAGTAATTATTCTAAATCAAGATTCGATACATTGAATATAAATACGGCTATTAAGTTTTCTAGGTTAAATCTTCACAGAACTATAACATTTTACAAAATATTTCTCTGTTAAAAATTGTACCTTTGCACTTTCAAAAATCAACTAAAAAAAACAAATATATTATGGGAAAAGGATTCTTTAATGTACCTGTTGCAGTCAATGAGCCTGTAAAGTCTTATGCACCTGGTTCTCCAGAACGTAAAGCTGTTCAAGAGACATATAAAACTATGTTTAACAGTAAAGTGGAAGTACCAATGTACATTAACGGTAAAGACGTTAAAACAGGAAATACTAGAACCATGTCTCCTCCACACGATCATAAACATATCGTTGGAGAATACCATATAGCAGAAAAGAGTCATGTAGAAGATGCTATATCTACAGCTTTAGAAGCACGTAAATCTTGGTCTCAAATGCCATGGGAACAACGTGCAGGTATTTTCTTAAAAGCCGCTGAATTAATTGCTGGTCCTTATAGAGCAAAAATTAATGCTGCTACTATGATTGCACAATCTAAAACTATACACCAAGCAGAAATTGATGCAGCTTGTGAATTTATAGATTTCTTACGTTTTAATGTTCAGTTTATGACTGACATTTACATGGAACAACCAGAAAGCACTAGTGATGCCTGGAACCGTGTAGAATATAGACCTCTTGAAGGTTTCACTTATGCAGTTACACCGTTTAACTTTACTGCAATTGCAGGAAACTTGCCAGCTTGTATGGCATTGATGGGTAATGTTGTTGTTTGGAAACCAAGTGACAGCCAAATCTATTCTGCTAAAATCATTATGGATATTTTTAAAGAAGCAGGTGTGCCAGATGGTGTTATTAATGTTGTTTTTGGAGATCCTCAAATGATCACTGAAACGGTATTATCTAGTCCTGATTTTTCTGGTTTACATTTCACTGGCTCTACTTTTATCTTTAAAGAGCTATGGAAACAAATTGGAAATAATATCCATACGTACAAAACGTATCCTAAAATTGTTGGAGAAACAGGAGGAAAAGATTTTATCGTTGCTCATAAATCGGCAGTACCAAAACAAGTAGCTACAGCAATTTCTAGAGGTGCTTTTGAATTTCAAGGTCAAAAATGTAGCGCAGCATCTAGAGCATATATTCCTAGCAACATTTGGGAAGAAGTAAAAAACTTTGTCATTGAAGATGTAAACTCTTTTAAACAAGGTTCACCAGAAGATATGAGCAATTTTGTAACTGCGGTTATACATGAAGGTTCTTTTGATAAACTTGCTAAATACATAGATGAAGCGAAAGCATCTGATGAAGCTGAAATTATAGTTGGTGGCGGTTATGATAAATCTAAAGGTTATTTTATTGAGCCTACTGTAATCGTAACTACAAACCCAAAGTACGACACCATGTCTACGGAATTATTTGGACCTGTAATGACAATTTACGTTTATGATGAAGATAAATATTCTGAAACTTTAAAATTAGTTGATGAAACTAGTGAATACGCATTAACTGGTGCTATACTATCTACATGTCGCTATGCTGTTGAAGAAGCAACTAAAGCCTTACAAAACTGTGCTGGTAACTTTTACATCAACGATAAGCCAACTGGTGCTGTTGTAGGTCAGCAACCATTTGGAGGTGCTAGAGCATCTGGAACAAATGATAAAGCTGGTAGTGCTCAGAATTTATTACGTTGGGTGTCTCCTCGATTAATAAAAGAAACATTTGTAACTCCAGTAGATTACAGATATCCATTCTTAGGAGAATAATTCTAAATATCAAAAAAACTAAGTCCTTAGAAGTAAAAATTTCTAAGGACTTTTTTATAACTCTAAACGAGTTAACAAAATTTAAATTAAAACATAAAAAACCTGAGCATTATGTAATGCTCAGGTTTTTTATGTTTTATAATTCAAAGACTATTCGTATGCCTTGTCTTCATTTATATGAGCATACTGAGAATTTTTAGACGAATTATCATCACTCACAACCATGGCTACAATTCCTAAATTGTCTATATTATAATCATCTGGCACAGTAACCGTAAACGATGTTATGTATTCAGTTAGTGCTTCTGTAACTGGAATAGCATCACCTAAAACGCTAGATAATGAATTTCTTAAAACCTCGTTATGTTCAAAATCAGGAATAATATCTCCCATATTATAGAAAGGACTAGTACTATCTGCATTATAATAATTAACCTGATCGTTTATAATTTCATCTTCTAACAAATAAACTACTAATTTATCACCTGCAATTGAACCTTCTTCAAAAACCACATTAACTTGAACAGTTAGTTCACTATTTACTAATTCCGAGTTAATCGCTAAAGCCAAATTTGTATCTAAACCTGCAATACTTGTCACGTCAGAATTGACGTGAGGATTTTGCCAATTTGCGGTTCTGTTAATTTTAGCTGCAGGAAAACCTTCAACATCAAAAGCATCCTTTAAAATTTGAATTTGCTCAAAATGCATTGGATCCTCAAAACTATTTGCAGTTTCATGAATAGCGATTACAGTAATGTCATTTGTTTCTTCATGCAAAGACGTTAAAGCTGCAGAAACTCGTGGACAAAAGCCACACCATGTACCCGTATAATCTTCAACAACTATTTTTCGTTTTGGAATTATAACACTAAAACTCTCGGTATTTGTGGTAATCTCAACACCATCTTCCATGTAAACACCGTAAACTTCAAAATCACCAATTTCATCTGAAGAAAAAGAAGAACCAATTACTGCATTACCATCAACATAAAACGTTGCTAAAGAAGTAACATCTTCATCTGCTTCATTTATTATCTTAAATGGAATATCTTGATTTATTAATGATGCCTTTCTTACTAATTTATCTACATCTATCTGTGCAGTAGGTGTTGTTAACGGAACATTTTCTTCAGTTTTACTACAAGAAATAATTAAAATTGTAAATAATAGGATAAATAACTTTGGCACTTTTTTTGAAATCATAGCAATCGTATTTTTTTTCGCTAATTTAATTAATTTTTAGAACAACAATACATTTGACAAAAATTTAACTAATATTGTGTACCAATATTCCAATAATTAATTATGAAAAAACTCCTTGTATTTTTTTGCTTTGCTATATTTAGCTCTATATCTATAGCTCAAAACGACTTACCTAACGCAGATTTAACAACTTTAGAAGGCAAATCTATCACCTTAGATGATGCCACAAATGAAGATGGCATTACAATAGTTTCCCTTTGGGCAACATGGTGTGTACCTTGCATAAAAGAGTTAGATGCAATTAACGATGTTTATGAAGATTGGCAAGATGAAACTAATGTGGAATTATTAGCCGTTTCTGTAGATGATAGTAGAACGGTAAAACGAGTTAAATCTTTAGTAAACGGAAAAGACTGGGATTACACAGTTCTTTTAGACACAAATAGTGATTTAAAACGTGCTTTGAATGCCTCAAGTATACCTTTAACTATTTTGGTAAAGGACGGCAAAATCGTTTACGAACATTCTGGTTATAGTCCTGGTGCAGAATCGGAATTATATGAAAAAATCAAAGAATTATCTAACGAGTAACATCCAGTTCCCATTTATCGCTAACAATCAAATTAAAATGAAAAAATTATTCATTCTAGCTACGCTTTTTTCAAATATTTATTTCCTTAACGCTCAAGAAACTGGTAATTTTTATGGTGGCTTAGAGTCTAACTCTCAGTGGCTACAAACAGACAAAGGCATTAATTTCTTAGCTCCAGAAGATCAATTTAGAGCAAACAATTATGTTCTATTGAATTACAATCTCGGAAATTTTACTGCAGGTGTTCAATATGAATCTTATTTACCCTCTGCTCTATTAGGATACGATCCAATTTTTGACAACCAAAATGATGTTGCCACATACTACTTTAACTATAAAGATGACAAGATAGATGTTACTGGAGGCTATTTTTATGAGCAGTTTGGTAGTGGATTAATATTAAGATCTTGGGAAGACAGACAATTAGGTTTAAATAACGCCTTAAAAGGACTTAATATTAAATTAGACATAACTAAAGATTTAAGATTGAAGGGTGTTTTTGGAAAACAACGTCATGGATTTGAAGAATCTATAGGTACAATTCAAGGGTTAGATGCAGACCTAAACTTAAGTAGTGCGTTGAATATTGAATCAATAGATATTCAATTTGGCGCAAGCTACGTCGCTAGAAACCAAGACACCAATGGAAATGAAGCACTACCATCTACAGTAGGTGCATATGGTGGGCGTCTAGATTTTATTGTCGATAATTTTTACGCAGGTGTAGAAGCTATTATTAAAGATCCTGATGCTATTGCTAATGAAGGTGTACTTTCATCTAATAAACTTTATGACGGAACAGCTTTACAAGTTAATGCTGGTTATGCAAAAAAAGGCTTGGGTATCAACGCCACTTTTAGAAGATTAGAAAATTTTAGTTTTTATTCAGATCGTTTAGCTGAGGGAAATGTATTCAATCAACAGGTTGTTAACTATGTACCTGGACTCACAAAACAACAAGATTATCTTTTAACAAACATCTATGTTTACAATCCTCAACCAAGATTAATAATAGAATCGTTTGATCAAAGATCAGGTGAGGTTGGTACACAATTCGATTTGTATTACTCATTTAAAAAAGGTACAACTATAGGAGGAAAATATGGTACAAAACTAGCCGCTAATTTTTCATATTGGGGCGGACTAGATGCCGAATACAATATTGAAAATCGTTGGTATAAAGCTAAATTTATAGGAAAAGGACATCAACTATTTAGAGACATTAATCTTGAAGTTAAAAAGAAATGGTCTAAAAAATGGAGTTCTGTTTTTACCTATCAAAACGTCATAGTAGATAAAGGCGTTGTAGAAGGAGGCCCTTTAGGCAACAGTTCTATTTTAGCTAATATCGGTGTGATTGAATCTACACGCAAATTTGATAAAGGAAGAGCAATACGCCTAGTTGCGCAACATTTATGGAGCGATGATGATCGAAAAAATTGGGCAGCTAGTGTTATTGAGTATAATTTTTCTACCCGTTTTGCTATATATGCAGCAGACAACTGGAATTATGGTGGTAATAATGAAATTCATTACTATAGTCTAGGAGGAAGCTACAGCAAAGGCAATACGAGATTAGGACTAAATTACGGAAGACAACGAGGAGGACTAATTTGTATTGGTGGTGTTTGTAGATTTGTACCTGAAAATACAGGTCTAAGTGCAAACCTTACCGTCGCCTTTTAAGTTAAACCATAAAAAATGTATTTAAACGATATTTGTTTTCAAATGTCGTTTTTTTTATGCCAGAACTTTGCGTTATTTAAGCATTTGGTTATCTTGAAGCATCAATTTTAACAAAACTTTAATTAATCCTTCCAACTATGATTAAAAAAATTACCCTCGTATTTTTACTTTGCTTTTCTGCTAATCAGTTGACAACAGCGCAAACTTATTTTTCAGATGATTTCTCTTCTGGAGATTTGTCATTATGGACGCTTACAGACTCTGATGGTGACGGTGACAATTGGTCAATTGCCAATCTTGAAGCTGTGCAAGCTGAACATGCAACTTCTGCATCATGGAATTCTACCGCTGGAATTTTAACACCTGATAACTGGATGGTTTCATCTGCTATAGATCTTACAACAGCTACAGGTAATGTATTTCTTCAATGGAAAGCGTACGCACAAGATCAATCTTGGGCTAATGAAAACTATTCCGTTTATGTATCGACTGCCTCAGACATTGCTTCTTTAAGTAATTCATCAACCTCATTTAATGAGGTTATTGGTGCTACTGGAGCATATGTGGATAGAAATATAGATGTTACATCTTTCGTAGGACAAACTATCTATGTTGCTTTTAGACATCACAATGTTTCTGATCAATTTCGTATAAATATTGATGATGTTGTTGTTAGAAGTGTGAATGACGATGATGCTGAGTTAACAAGTATTAACTTACCTCGTTACGGTTTAGTAAGTACAGACTACCCATTTGAAATTACAGTAAACAATACTGGAGGTAATACCATTTCGTCATTAGACCTTTCATGGACAGACGGTTCAGTTACTAACTCTGCAACAATTTCAACGAATATTGCAGGTGGTGCAACTGCAACAATAACTCATCCTGATATTGTAAATTATAGTACTACAGTAGAAAAGACAATTTCAGCTACAATAACATCGGTTAATGGTGGTGTAGATTCCAACCCATCTAATAATATGCAAACTGTATTTTTTAATACTATGACGCAATCTGGCACAAAAGCAGTTCTTATTGAAGAATCTACAGGGACATGGTGTGGTTGGTGCCCAAGAGGTACTGTTGGCTTAGATTATATGACTTCTACATATCCAAATAGTGTAGTTGGTATAGCGGTACACAATGGAGATCCTATGACGGTTTCTGAATACGATACAGCATTAGTAAATGTAATTGGCACAGGATGGCCAAATGCCGGTGCGGATAGAAAATTAGTAGGTATAGATCCTGGTCAAGCATCTTTACAAGCAGGATATAATACCCAAATAGCAGAAGTTGTACCTGTGGATATAACAATTGGTGCAATACAAACAGGAAGTAATTTATCAATTACCGCTAATGCAAATTTTTACACATCATTTGGTGCTGCAAATTACAGGTTAGGAGTTATTATCACAGAAGACAACGTAACTGGCACTGCTTCTGGGTATAATCAAACCAATTATTATTCTGGTGGTGGAAGTGGTGCAATGGGTGGTTATGAGAACCTACCAGAATCTGTACCTGCTGCTCAAATGGTATATAACCACGTCGGAAGAGCTTTATTAGGTGGGTTTGATGGTCAACCTAATTCTGTACCTACCGTAATAAATGGTGGAGATATAGCTTCATATACTTTTAGTTACACAATTCCTAGTACTAGTAGTGAAGCAGATTTACATATTGTCGCTGTATTAATAGACTCAAATGATGGAAGCATTGTAAGTGCAAAACAGAGTACAGTAGCACAAGCGTTGAGTATTGAAGAGGTTTCAGGAATCGATTCAATTAAATTGTATCCTAATCCTGCATCTGATAAAATCAACATTGCCTTTAGCGATGGAAATGGAAATTATAATGTAACTATTACAGATATGTTAGGAAGAACTGTAATCAAAAACAATTACGAGGGTTTATATGGAAATCAAAATATTGAGTTACCAGTGTCTCAATTAGATGCTGGACATTATATTATGAATATTAACAACGGCTCAGCCAGTTATAGTGCCAAATTTATTATAAATAAATAAATCACTTATAGCATATATAAAGGGAAGCATTTTTAGATGTTTCCCTTTTTTAATAAATAATGTATATTTGAAACTAACCGTGTATTCAATTCAATTAAAAAAAAAAAAAAAACTATGATGAAAAAACTACTTTTTATGAGCCTATTTCTAACCTCATTTGCTTCATTCGCTCAATTTGAAGTTAGAGACAAAAGTGATGACAGCTTATTAACTGATGGGCAAATTGTATCATTTTCTGAAGCTGGTTGTGCATATGCAGATCCTTGCAATTTTAAATTTAAAGTGACTAACACCTCTAGTGAAGATTTCTACATGAGAATATTTGTTGATAATCTTACAGGTACAGATGGATCAGATTTTCAGTTATGTTTTGCTACCGTTTGCTTAAACAGCGTAGAACTTAATAGTGGATACCCAAATACAGCTGCATTAATTACTGCAGGATCAACCAATAGTGTGGGAAATAACTTTTGGAATCAAAATGATAGTGCTACCACAATTCCTATGAGTTGGACGTTTAGATTTCAACAATTAGATGCTAGTGGAAATAATACAGGAACACCTTTAAGCATTACTTATAATTATAATCCAACGTTGAGCGTTGACAACTCTGAGTTATCATCTTTAGAGATATACCCAACTAGTGTAAAGAACGAACTTTCAGTACAATCTAATGAAAACTTAACAGCTGATGTTTATGATTTATTAGGCAGAAATGTAAAAAACACAAATATTGCCTCTGGAGGAGATTCAATCAATTTAGCTGATTTATCTGCACAACCTTATATTATTAGATTTACTAATGAAGCAGGACAAACTATAACAAAAAAAATAATAAAAGAATAAATACTTCTTTGGTTTAGCCACATAAAAAAACCGTTTGATTAATTTCAAACGGTTTTTTATTTTAAATTTTAATACAATGATTTGGCTGTAATGTTATCTAGATAGATTCCTAGTTTATTTATATAATTAACACTACGTCCTTCTTTTAAATTCTCTTTAGCAAAGAAAATCGTTTCATCATTATGACCTATTAATTTAATAGTTAACTTATCTGTCTGTTTACTTAAAATAATAAAATTCACATTATTATCATAAGTGATGGATCCAGAGATAAAAACAACACCAGATTCTAACTTATTATTTTTAAAAATTGCCTTATTTTGTTCTTTTCCACTTTCATCATACCTAATTACTTCTCCATTAATATAATTATTATCTACAGTATATTTTAATCGTTTTACATCAGTATTTTTATGATATGCTAGGGTTTCTATTTCTTTCCCATTTTCAAATTTAGAAATACGTCTACCGTTGTCATCGTATGAAATCTTTTCAGTTAAAAATCCATTTTTGTAGGTCTCTTCAGTAGGTTTGTCATTATAACCACTATTTATTATTTTCTTACCTTCAAATGGCTGATTGTCTTTATATATTAGAGATGAAATAACCTCGCCTTCATCATCATAATAAACTGCCTCTCCATTTAAAATATCATTTTTATAGGTTTCGGTACTCTGTATTTTACCAAGATAACTATAGCTTTTAAATACACCTTCTTTTTTATCATTAACATATTGGCCTTCTTCTAATATTTGTTTTTGACCATAATCATACTTTTTGTAAGCTCCTTCCTTTACACCATTTTTTACAGTAAGTTTTACACGAGAACTTTGATCATACAATGTTCCTTCCCACGGCATTCCGTCTTTAAAAGTTGATTTTGCAAACACGTCTCCATTTTTTAAATAAGATACTGAACAGCATGCAATATCTATTTCTTCAATTAAAACAGGGTTTACTTTATCATAGTTTCTAGTTAATCCATAGTCATACTTTTTTAGCTTTATTAATTCGCCTTCCTTTTCTTCTTTTATAAGCTGAATTTCATTAGTGTCGTAAAAGAATTCATATAAAACACCGTCCATTTTAGCATAATCATAAGTGCCTATAAGTTCATCTTTATCATTATAAAATTTCCCAAGCATTTTATTGTAAGATTTAAAAGTTATGTCACTTTGTTTAGAGCCATTACTATAATAAACAATTTCTCTTACCTTTTCGTAGCTACCACCTTTATAAAAATCTGTACGCTTAAAAATCACTTTCTTCTTCTCTCCTAACAATTTTGGTCTAAATGTTGTTCTTTCTATAACATAACCGTCTTCATAAGTCTCAACACTTGAAATATCGATATCATATCCAGGAAAAAAACGTTTTCCGTTTAATGGTTTTCCATAATTATTTTTATATTCTATAAACAACGTTCCTATAACCTTGCCTTTCTTATCAAAATAAGTTTCTTTTTCTTGTGTCTTTTCGTTAAAGATTAAATCCGTTTTGGGATATAAATTAATTTCTTTCACTAATTCTCCTTCCTTATACGTTGACCTCTTGTCGCCAACTATTTCAGTTCCTGAATAAGGATAGTAATCTTTATAAGTTATTCTGGCAATTTCTTCGCCTTCTTCATTATAACTAACCTGAAGTTCTTTGGTACCATTGTTATAGGTATTAAAGGATTTTAAACTTCCATTCTCGTAGTAAAATGCGTCCTTTTGCAATTTACTTTCTTTATAGGTTCTTTCAGAAAGTATAACTCCTTCGAATTCTTCCCTGCTACTGTAAGAAAATTTAAACTCTGTTCCATTATACGGGTTTAAGTAATTGTTATCTAATGTATACGTTACACTACCTAAAGCGACTCCTTCTGTTGTAAAATAACTATTCTTAAACTCTGGTTCTTTCTCAAATTTGGTTCGTACCTGTCCGTTTCTATAGAAACTTGTTGCACCAAGATATTGACCAAACGGATAATAACTAATTTGCTTTACTCGCATAGGATGGTAATAATAAAAGACTTCTGCACCAGTTCTATAACCTTTTATTGTCTCTTTTAACTCATCTATAAGCTCTCCTTTTTCATCATAATATTTAGAAAGAAAACGAGCACCTTTCTTAACTCTATAAGTTTCATATCGTATACCTTCTATGTCTCCATCGTATACAATATCTACTATAGTATCATTTTCAATTTTGGAATAAAAACTATTTCGTCCGCGACCTCTATTAGTTGCGCCTTCAATAAAATAGCCATCTTTGTAAATCGCTATTAATTTCTTTTTATTAAGATAGGATACAAACTCGCCATTTAATCGATTATTATCATAATGTCCACTTTGATATACTGAACCATCTTCATTATACCAAGTAACTTTTCCTTGAAACAATGCCTTATCTTCAGTTACAGAAAGCGCACTCATTTGAAGCTGTCCTGAAATATAATAGTCTTCTATTCTAAATAAATCGCCTTCCTTTTTTACTGGTGTTCTATAAAAAGCAGCACTGTCTTTTACCGTTTCCTTCCAGTCAATATTATAATAAATGGTGTCTTGTTGAGCATTTATTTTTAGTACAGAAGACAATACTATTAGTAGTAATATTACTTTATTTTTCATTTAAATTGTTTTACATTTTGATGCAAATTATATGCTATCTAATAATTCTTTTTTCTTTGCTAAAAATTCTTCTTCAGAGATTAATTCATCCTCAAATAAGGATTTTAAATCCTTTAGTTTAGACCTGATATCATTAACTTCTGGTTCCTTTTTTTCGTTTGAAGCATTTGCTTGCATGGCATTACCCATGTTCATACCAGCAAACATGCCCATACTTGTGCCAGCCATACCTTCGTTTTTAGCCATATCTCGCATCGCTTTTAGTTTTTGAAGTTCTGCGTAGTCTACACCTGCAATATTTGCGGCTTTTACCTCAGCTTGCATGTTACTAATCTCATCAATCCTCTCGTTGGTATCTTTATCAAAGGAGGTACCTTCTATTCTAAAATCTAATAATTGAAAGCCTAATTCTTCAAAAATTTGTACAGTTCGCTCTTGAGTTTCTCTCGCTATGTTTTCAATATTACTATCAATTTCTGCGTAAGAAAATTTAGCGTTTGCTAAATAATTAGAAATCGGTTGTGTAATTCTACTTAAGAATATTTCTTGCAATTCATCAACATAATAGTTGGATTGACCAGCCAATACATTGATAAAAAAGTTTTTAGGTTCCGTAATTTTCAATGAATAATTTCCATAGCCCCTTAAGTGTACTGGGAAAGCATATACAGGATCATTATAAGTAATTGGAATACGTGTTCCCCAACGAATGTTTAGCATATCTGCTTTTCTGTAAAACCAAATTCCTGTTTTGTGCTCACTTTCAAAAGCATTCATTAATTTTTTAATAGTGGTAATAAAAGGTTTATTATCTGTTTTGAGATCATAAATACCAGCTTCATCAAAAACACCTTCTATTTTACCTTCATATGTAAATACACAGCCTTGCCCTTCTTGCAAAATAAGTTTAGATGCATTTTTTAACTCGTCGCCTCTATCAGTAAATTTGTAAAACAGTTGGTATTGCTGAGGACTTTCCCACTGAATTACTGAACGCATTTGATTTAAAATACCCATAATTTTCGTTTTTTAGAAATCTATATCTTCTGCTAAATCTACACCATCTGATTTAAAATTCTCTTTCCAGTAATTTTGCCATTTATCTGAAATTGCTGATGTTTCTCTATAATTGGCTTCATATTCTGCACTTTCATGATTAACGTAATTATGAAACCACGTACTGTAATGCATACTTATACTGCTCCAATCATGCAAATTAAAATTGTATTGTTCTAAAATAGCAGCAGCATCCATACCTTGTTCTGAAGCTACCGATTGATGCCAAAATATTTTCTGAAATGCATCGTAATCTGGTACTTGTTCTAAAAGTGTATCTAAACTATTTCCACCAGATACTTCTGAAAACTTCCCAACTTTAGGGTTTGTAAAAAAACCAGCATAGGTCGTTGCTAAGGTCATATCTTCTGCCATAATATCGCCTAGTTTTCCTCCCCAAGCTTCGTTAGTTTGCTGCCATACTGGTAATTCTAAGCCTAAGATTTTACACACCTCATCTTCTTGCATGCCTTGTGCTATGTTTCCACAAGCTGCTCCCCAATCTTCAAAAGAAACTCCGTTTATTTTTTCCATAATTTTAAGTTTTAAGTCGTTTGTATTTTTTTATAATTTTCGAATTCTTTTTGTTTACGTTTTATATCGTCATCATAACGATTTTGTAATTCTGAATTTAGAGTTATTCGTGCCTTAAAAAAACTATTCCAATATTCTGAATGTGCTTTTTCATAAGTTTCCCAATACGATTCAGGTGCTTGCCCACGATGAAGTCTAATGGCTTCAATAGCCGCTTCCATGACATCAAATTCTGTCTGAGTTTTTACTTTTGCAATATTGTCTACAATTCCCCAACCTACTTTTAAAAACTTGGCTTCTGGTGCAATTGTATTTACTGTATTGCAAAAACTACAAGTTATGTATTGTGCTCTAAACAGATCGTTCCTAATTTGTATCTCTGCATCACACTGTGTACAATTGTGTTTTTTATCTGCAATTTTAATAGCATGGTCGTAAAATAACTGCGAGAGTTCGCCTTCTAATTGACGTTCAAACCATTGTAAATTCTCCTCGAGTTTATCGCTTAAAATTGAACCTTTTGAATATTCATCTGACGCGAAATCGCCAATTAATTCCATTTGAGGTTCTACCTTTTCATCCCAAACCTCATCTATCTTATCGGTTAACTGTCTAATTTGCGCTTTCATGCCTTGCCAACCACGCATTGTAGTCTCAAAGTCGTAATCTGATTCTGCTAATTGATTGACGCTAGCTTCTTTGGCATGGTTTAAAGAATCCGTAAACCTACTTTCAATTTTTAGTAAAAAAGCATCCCATTTATTAATTAACTCTTGTTTTTTGTCCATTTTAATTATCAGATTTTATAACCGTCCCAATGTCCATAAAAGAGGTTTTACAATAACTACATATTGTTAAATCTGATTTTTTTGGCCTAGGTGCACCACAAGTATCGCAATCTCTTGTACTAACAGTAGTTTCATTGTGAGCTTCTGTATTATACATAGAGTTTTTGCTCTGTGCTGCGTTACTTGTAATTTTTTTAAATGGGTTAGACATATTTGTGTCGGTTTATTACGATGTAAAATTCTATAAATTCTTAATAACAAATTACCCTGTTTTCAGGGTTTTTAAATTACTGAAAACGACCAACACCCAAATTAAAGCATATTTTAAGACTTAAACTTTATTGGTAAGTGAATCACTTTTTTAGTTTCGAAAAATGGTTCTTCAAAATAATCTGATAGTAAAAAAGCTTTTACGGTTTTGTATTGTTTTAGTTCTTCTGTAAGGTCTCCTCCTTTTAAGTAGAGTATGCCGTTTTTTAATTCGTTCTTATGCGTTTTTGCAATTTTTCCTTTTACCCAAGTGGTAAATTCCGGCATTTTAGTAACGGCTCTACTTACAATGAAATCGAATTTTTCATCAATGGCTTCTACCCTACTATGTGTTGTTTTTACGTTGGTAAGTTCTATGGCTTCTGAGACAGCATTTATAACTTTTAGCTTTTTATTGATACTATCTACCAAGTGAAATTGACATTCTGGAAATAGAATGGCTAATGGTACACCAGGAAATCCTCCTCCTGTACCAACATCTAAAATTGATGAACCATCTGCAAAACTCATAACCTTAGCAATTCCTAAGGAATGTAAGACGTGTCTTAGATAGAGTTCCTCAATATCTTTACGTGAAATTACATTGATTTTGCTATTCCAATCCATGTATAAAGCTTCAAGAGCTGTAAATTGTTCAATTTGCTTTTCTGTTAGATTTGGGAAGTATTTGAGGATCAATTCCATTTGAAATATTTTTTCCAAAAATACTTAAATTTAATCTGTATAAATTATGTTAAATCGATAAGGTTGCTTTTTATTTATTAACTATCTTTGCTGCGTTATAATGATTTTAAATCCCTTACGTTATAACTTAAATAAATTTGACTAATGGCACAACAAACTGTAAAATTCTCTAGAACAGACTCTGCTAAATTCTTTAGAACACTTAATAAACGTGTAAACAATTACTTCAAAGAAAATAACATAAAAAAAACAGGTAATTGGAAACTTTATATTAAAGCAATTGTAATGTTTACGTTGTTACTAGGACCTTTAGTGGTTTTATTAACCGTTAACGACTTACCTGGATGGCTTCAAATTATATCTATGATGGTTATAGGTATTGGTATGGCTGGTGTTGGTATGAACGTAATGCACGATGCTAACCACGGTTCATTTTCTAGTAAAAAATGGGTAAATAAATTAATGGGAAGTAGCATTCACATTTTAGCTGGTAATGATTATAACTGGAAAGTACAACATAACGTTTTACACCATACATATACAAATATTCAAGGACACGATGAAGATATTGATGCTGGTAGAATTATCCGTTTTTCTAAACATGCGAAATGGTTAAAAATTCATAAATACCAAAAATATTATGCTTTTTTACTTTATGGTTTACTAACTGTAAACTGGGCAATTACAACCGATTTTAAGCAAACTTACCAATATTTAAAGAGAAAATTATCTTATGGCGATTTTCCTAATCCGGCTACACAGTGGACCAAGTTAATTATTGGCAAAATATTATACTACACTATTTGGGTTGTTTTACCATTAGCTCTAGGTTATGCTTGGTGGGAAGTTTTAATAGGCTTTTTAATAATGCATTACACAGCTGGAATGATTTTAAGTGTTGTTTTTCAGTTAGCACACGTGATGCCAAATACTGAAATGCCATTGCCTGATGAAAATGGAAATATGAAAAACACTTGGGCTATTCACCAATTATTTACGACCTCGAACTTTTCGCCAAAAAGTTGGATTGTTGAGTTCTATACAGGTGGATTAAACAGACAAGTTGAACATCACTTATTCTCTAATATTAGCCATGTGCATTATAAACATATTGCAAAAATAGTTAGAGAAACTGCTCACGAATTTAGCTTACCATATAACGAATATAAGACAATGTGGAGAGCTGTTGCAGAACACTACCAACAATTGAAACAATTAGGACAAAAGCCAACTATGGCTTAATATATTTCGCATTACAAAAACTAACACAACCACATGAATCAATTATCGGATAGAATTAACAACCTAGCCACATCAGCAACGCTTGCTATGGCAGCAAAAGCTAGAGAACTAAGAGCTGAAGGAAAAGATATAATAGGATTAAGTTTAGGTGAGCCAGACTTTGATACACCAGATTTTATAAAAGAAGCTGCTATTGAAGCCGTTAACCAAAACTATAACAGCTATACTCCAGTAGATGGTTATGTAGATTTAAAAAATGCAATTATCACAAAATTTAAACGTGATAATAATCTAACTTATACTTTACCGCAAATTGTAGTATCTACTGGAGCAAAACAAGCCTTATACAATATTGCATCTGTGATGCTAAATGAGGGCGATGAAGTAATTTTACCTTGTCCGTATTGGGTTAGCTACAGTGACATAATTAAATTAAATGATGGTGTACCTGTTGAAGTAAAAACATCTATTGAGAACGATTTTAAAATGACAGCTGCTCAACTTGAAGCTGCTATTACACCAAAAACTAAAATGATTTGGTACAGTTCTCCTTGTAACCCAAGTGGTTCTGTTTACAGTAAGGAAGAATTAAGAGCATTAGCAGATGTTTTACAAAAGCACCCTAATATATATGTTGTTTCTGATGAAATCTATGAACATATCAATTTTAAAGGTGGTCATTTTAGTATGGCTGAATTTGATGATATGTACGACAGAACTGTGACAATAAACGGTGTATCTAAAGCTTTCGCTATGACAGGTTGGAGAATTGGTTACATTGGCGCACCAGATTGGATTGCTAGAGCATGTAATAAAATTCAAGGTCAGGTAACCAGTGGAGCCAACTGTATTGCACAACGTGCTGTTATTACTGCATTAGAAGCTCCAGCTTCTTGTGTAAAATATATGGTAGATGAATTTAAAGTAAGAAGAAAATTAATTTTAGATCTTCTCGGTGAAATAGAAGGTTTTAAATCTAATGAGCCAGAAGGTGCTTTTTATGTATTCCCTAATATTTCTGCCTATTTCGGAAAAACGATTAAAGGAAAGGAGATAAATAATGCTTCTGATTTTTCTTTGTTTTTGTTAGAAGAAGCCTTAGTAGCAACCGTAACTGGTGAAGCTTTTGGAAATCCGGATTGTATTAGAATTTCTTATGCCGCATCTCAAGATGAAATTAAAGAAGCTATAAAACGTATAAAGACTGCTTTGAGTTAAAACATACACTTTATTAAAATAAAAAGACCTTTCTATATTTAGAAAGGTCTTTTTATTTGATGATTGCCCACACAAAAAAAGATAGAATAATAAAAGTAATAATTCCGACTTTTAGCCATAATATTCGGTTATCCCTTTTTACCTTTTTCTCAATAGACTTTAACAACTCTGGTGTAGCTTCTTGAAAATCATATTCTGGTTTTTCTGAAAAGATAGTTCGACTATATCCTTTTTTAAACTTTTTCCTTTTAGAACGCATATTATCATTGTTCTTTAAAGTCGTTATCATAGTCTGTACAACACCAAAACTCATAAGTCTTAATTTTTAACGATTAATAAGTAATCAGTTCAATAATTCCTTCGGTAGAATACAAAAAGATGCATAAAAGTAAAATGAATAAAATAGCCGTAAGCAAAATCACTTTTAAGGTTCTAATTTTATGCTCTTCTTTTAAACGCTTACTTAAATCCTTTAGTTGTTTGGTTGTTGCTGTAGGTAAGTTATATTCTGTTTTACTATTTGGGTTATAGCCACCAAGTGTATTTCTCAACTTATCTCGTTTAGAAAGTAAGTTAAGGTTATTCTTAACACTAACATTCATTGCTCCTGTAGACATAATTTCTATAATTTAAATAGTTAGTAAAAAATTGAAATGATAACAAACCATTTTAAAATAGGTCTCTAATAACATAAAAGGCACAAATTAATGTGCCAGTTGAAAGTTCTATATATTGTAGTAATGCTATCTAAAACATAGCTATTAATACCATAGCAAATACAGTTAACTTTAAAATTGCTCCTGTATGGTTTACCATTCTAAATTGAGAAGACTTAATACGTTGTCTTATCCCAAATATTGATTTCTTCGTTGACTTTCTATAATTCTCTTTAACAATTGATTTGTAACGAGAGTTTAATAAGCCATTTGCTGTAAAGTTAGATACCGCAATGGGTTCTGGTACTGATTCTAATGTTGTGTTTAATACTAATTCCATGATTGATGATTTTAATTGGTTATACAAGTAAGACGCTCAATCAATTAAAATGTTACACATTGCATATCAGTACTTAACAAAATAACAGCAATAAAAAACTTGAAACTATTAGTGAGAATATAGGCTAGGTAAATTTAAAAAAAAATAAAAAAAATTTGAAAATTTATCTATTTCTCCAAAAGAAAGGCGTCAATAAAATTAAAACAGTAAACAATTCTAATCTTCCAATAAGCATTAAAAACGAAGCCCACCATTTTCCTAAAGGTGGTAATGCGGCATAATTATTTACAGGTCCAAAATCACCTAAGGCTGGTCCAACATTTCCTAAACTTGATGCAGAAAGACCTATGGCAGATTCAAAATCCATTTGAAACATAGAGAATACTAAAGCACCAACTATAAAAGACAACATATACAGTATGAAGAATCCAAGTACATTAAATACAATATCTTTTGATACAGATTTTCCGTTATATCTAACAGGGACAATAGCATTAGGATGCAAAGCGCGTTTAAATTCTAAAAAACTATTCTTAATTAAAATTAATTGACGCATTACCTTTACACCACCTGAGGTACTACCTGCTGAACCTCCTAAAAACATTAAGCCAAAGAAGAAAACAGTTAAAAATGGCGTCCACAGTGTATAATCTGCTGTGACAAATCCTGTTGTTGTAATAACACTTAATACCTGAAATAACCCATGCCTAAAAGCACTCTCTCCTTCTCCTAACACCATTGGGTGATCAATTGAAGATATGGATACATCTGCCCTAAAGTATATCAATATAGCCGCAACAAATGTAAATACAGCTATAAACCTAAAGTAGAGTTTAAACTCCTCATCCTTTATTATTTTAGCTACCTTACCTTTAAACAAGTAATAACTAAGCACAAAATTAGTTCCTGCTAAAAACATAAAGAATATAATAATATATTGAATAGCTGGATTATCATTCCAGTGTGCTACGCTTGCATTTTTTGTTGAAAATCCACCTGTAGACAATGTACTTAAGGCATGATTAATAGCATCAAAAAACGACATTCCTGCTACTTGTAACAATATTGTTTCTGCTGCAGTGTAGCCAAAATAAATTAACCATAATCGCTTTGCTGTATCTGTAATTCTCGGATGCAATTTATCACCACCTGGTCCAGGAGCTTCTGCAGCAAATAGCTGCATACCACCAACACCTAATAATGGCAATATGGCAATGGCAAGAACAATAATTCCCATACCACCAATCCAATGCGTAATACTTCTCCAGAATAAAACACCTTTTGGTACAGCTTCAATATCATTTAAAATACTGGCACCTGTTGTAGAATAACCAGACATGGTTTCAAAGAAAGCATCAGTAAATGAGGGAATGGCTTCTGTAACTAGATATGGCAATGTACCAGATAAAGACATTACAATCCACCCAAAGGCTACAACTATATATCCTTCTCGCTTATTCATTTCTTTGCGATGGTCCTTTGTTCTATACATTACCAAAGTACCAATGCCAAGTGTTGCAAGACCCGCTAAAAATAAATCAAGAGTAACACCATCATTATAAATAAGACTTATTAAAGTAGATATCAACATAAACCCACCATTAAATAATAATAGGAGTCCAAAAAAATGAAAGATTATTTTATAATTGAGCTTTATACGAGACATTCTATAATCAATTATGTGAAAAAAGTTTCAACTTCAGAAATTGAGCGTGGTAAACAACATACGACAACTCTATCACCAGCTTCAATTCTAAAACTTCCTAAAGGAATTAAACCTTTTCCATCTCTAATAACACCTCCAAAAATTGCTGACCTAGGAAATTTTAAATCCTTAATCTGCTTATTAGTGATTTTACAATCTGGTTTTACAACAAATTCCAAAAGTTCGGCATTCATATTGGTAAGTTTAGTCATTGCTACAACCTCACCTTTTCTTATATATCTAAATATATTATTTGCAGCCAGTAACTTTTTATTAATCAATGTATCAATTCCTATGGATTGAGATAACTGATAGTAATCCATATTTTCAACTAAAGCAATGGTCTTTTTTACACCTTTTGATTTGGCAAGTAGACAAGACATAATGTTAGTTTCAGAATTACCCGTTACGGCAATAAAAGCATCCATATCAGAAATATTTTCTTCATCTAATATCTCAACGTTTCTTCCATCACCACAAATAACTAATGCATTTGGTAAATCTTCAGCTAATTCTTCTGCAACACCTCTTTTACTCTCAACTACTTTAACATTAAATTTACTCGCACAAAGATCTTTAGCGGTTTTATACCCAATTTGACTTCCGCCAAGAATCATAATATCCTTTATCTCAACTTTTACTTTACCAGATAACTCAAATAATTCTTCATCACCACCTTTGCTAGTCATAAAAACTACTTTATCACCTTCCTTAAATATGGTATCGCCTCTTGGGATTATGGTATATTGAGTTCCCAAGCGCTGAATTGCAATTGGGATAAAGTGAAGTTCAGAATATAATTCCGCTGCTTGTTTTACCGTTTTATCAACAAAAGTTGCCGTTCTAGATATACGTAAACCTAACATAGTTAAAGCGCCATCCTCAAACTCATAAGTATCATTAAATCCATATTGATTTAACAATAACTCAATTTCTGAAGCAGCTAAAGATTCTGGAGAAATTAATTCATCAATTCCTATATTTGAGAACCCTACAGTTTCCTTATGCTCTATAAATTCTGTATTAGATATACGTGCAATAGTTCTTTTAGCACCTAATTGCTTCGCTAATACACAAGCCGTTATATTTGTAGTCTCAGATGATGTTACTGCAATAAATAAAGCAGAAGTTTCAATACGCGCATCTCTTAATACCTCTATTGAGGTTGCATCACCTTTTATAGTTCTAATATCCAAATGATTCCCTGCATATCCTAAACTATCCTTTTTAGTATCAATTAAAGTGATTTCTTGAGACTCGTAAGAAAGAAGTTTCGCCAAATGAAATCCTACTTCACCTGCACCTGCGATAATTATTTTCATTGTAACTTGTTGAAATAAACATGCAAATATACTTATAAGTTATAAGTTAATGCGTGCCGTTAGTATTTATTGTTGTGACCACAGACAACTTAAAGAACTTACTTATTGTTATTTTTAATTCTGAAAAGTTAAAAATTCCTGTTTCTGAACGGAGAAGAGAAGTTTATAACGTATGCCTATTTGTTCGTCAAAGTATTTTTTTTCATTTCTTTATAAAACATTCAAGTGAAAAAAATCACGTATTTTTGCCAAAAATTTTTATGGCCGAAAAGATTAATCCATACAAGGACAGTGACCAATCTAAAAAGATTCAGGTTACTAAAATGTTCGATACTATCTCTAAAGAATATGATGGTTTAAACCGAGTAATTTCATTTGGTATAGATGTCAAATGGAGAAAAAAGGTTGTAGACCTCGTTGCTAAAAACAACCCTGAAAATATTTTGGATATTGCTACCGGAACAGGGGATTTAGCAATTAACCTTGCCATTACAAATGCAAAAGAAATTGTTGGTTTAGATATCAGCGATGGCATGCTAGAAGTTGGACGGCAGAAAATTAAGGATAAAAACCTAGACAATACTATTTCTATGGTTATTGGTGATTCTGAAGATTTACCTTTTGAAGACAATACATTTGATGCCATAACCGTATCTTTTGGTGTTAGAAATTTTGAAAATTTAGAAAAAGGCCTTGCAGAAATATTACGAGTATTAAAACCTGAAGGTATTTTTGTTATTCTTGAAACTTCTGTACCCACTAACCCAATCTATAAATTTGGTTATAAAGCCTACTCTAAACTTATTTTGCCAACCATAGGAAAGCTGTTTTCTAAAGACCGAGTTGCTTATAAATATTTAAGCGAATCTGCTTCTGTTTTTCCATACGGTAAAGCTTTAAACAATATTTTGACTAAAATTGGGTTTACTAATGTGAAACATCAACCCCAAACTATGGGAGTTGCTACCATTTATTCAGCATCTAAAGCATAATATGAAACGCATAGTACTCATCTTAATAATTTTATTCGTCTTTCAGGATTTGTCCGCACAAATGTTCACAAAAGAGCGTGTTACTAACAGTGTAGATAATATTGATAAAAAGTTTTTAACTTGGGGTTATTTCATTGGCTTCAATCAATATGACTTTAATTTTGATTACAACCAAAACTTAGAAGACATACAAGTTGAAACCGCTGGAGGTTTTCATTTAGGACTTATTGGAGATATGCGAATTAATGATTATTTGAATTTAAGATTAGAGCCAGGCGTATTTTTCACGACGAGAACACTTCAATACGACGAAAGTTACTTTAATGGTGTAGAATTTAATGATTCTGATTTGTTCCGAGAAGTAAAATCTACTTATGTTCATATTCCATTATTGCTAAAGGTTTCCACAAAGCGTATTAATAACTTTAAACCTTTTGTTATTGGTGGTATTTCTACGGCGTTAAATTTATCGAGTAATCAAGATAATCCTAATGATAATAGCTCTGGTGAATTTAGAATGACTAAAAACTCTTATTTTTATGAAATTGGTTTTGGTATAGATTTATATTTGCTTTATTTTAAATTCACACCTTCCATTCGTGGTATTTTTGCAATTAATGATGAAAACATTAGAGATGCAGACCCAAATAGTCCTTGGACAGGTAATATTTCAAAAATGCAAACTAGAGGACTTTTTATTAATTTAACTTTTCAATAGTTCTACGTTTAAATTCGCTAAGAACAATCGCAGTTGCATTAGCTACATTAAGACTTTCCGTAGCTTTATTTTTTCCAAATTGAGGAATAGTTAATTTTCTTTCTATTGTTGCTTTTACAGCTTCTGAAATACCATTAGCTTCATTACCTAAAACGATTATGCCTTGTTGTTCTAAAATGGACGTATATATATTGTCGCCTTCAAGCAAAGTCCCATAAACAGGCAAGTTAGACGATTCAATATAGTTTTCTAAATCTACGTACTGAACATTGACACGAGTTAGAGAACCCATTGTGGCCTGCACTACTTTATTATTAAAACAATCTACAGTATTAAAACTACAGACCAAATCTGTTATGCCATACCAATCGCAAAGTCTAATTATGGTACCTAAATTACCAGGATCTCGCACATCATCTAATGCTATAACTAAACCACCTGCCGTAGACTGATTTTGTTTTGGAATTTCAAAAATTGCTAAAGCTGTATTAGGATTTTTTAATACTGATATTTTTTTTAATTCAGCTTCAGTAATCTCAATAACTAAAGGTTGTGGTGCTTCAAAAATAGATTTAGTCGTATAGAGGCTTTTCAGTTTAAAATCTGAATTTAAAAACTCTGAAATCCCTTTAATTCCTTCAACTATAAACAAACCATTCTGCTGTCTGTTTTTTTTTAAGCTTAAACTTTTAATTAACTTTATTTGATTCTTTGATAACATTAAAATGTCTTTACATTTGTTTAACGGAACGTCTTGTTTACAAAGTAAAACTATTTTTTGGTATTATTTTGTTCAAATTAAAAGTGATAAACTATTTCTACACAGTAAATGGTATTATTTTTGTTTTGTTAGTACCATTATAAAAATCCTTAGAATTAGAGCTTGCAACAAAGAATTTCAATATTAAAAATTATTAATAAATCAACAGCGCAGTATTTACTGGTTGTTTTTTGCTTGTCACTTCTTTTTTCTTGTAATGTGGTAAAACGTGTTAAAGAAGGTGATCATCTTATTACAGACAATACCATTGTAGAAGATGGTAATACTGTAATGACAGAGCGTATTAATAATATCGTGATTCAGAAAACAAATTCTGGAATGCGTAAATTCTTTGGTTTCCCCTTAAAACTGCATATATACAATCTGGCTAGACCAAATATAGATTCTATTTTAGAAGCTAATATTTTAAGTGACTCGCTAAAAGTTAAACGCAATATTTCTTTACTTTCTAAAAAGCAGTTTGATAAGTTTATAGACTTCAGAAAAAACTTTAATTCTTGGCTTAAAAGAACTGGTGAAGCGCCTGTAATATATGATGAAGACAAAACCATAAAGACAGCGAACAACCTAAGAAAATATTACTATAGTAAAGGCTGGTTTAATAACGAAGTAACTTTTGAAGCGGCAAAAGACAGTAACAAATTAGCCAAAGTAACATACAATGTAGTAAAACATAAACCCTACATTTTAGACTCTTTAAACCCTATAATTAGTAGTCCTGCTATTGATAGCATTTACCCTCAAATTGCCAAAAACACCTTATTAAAAAAAGGCGAACAATATGATTCTCAAAATTTTGAAAACGAACGCGAACGAATAAATACGTTATTAAGAAATTCTGGTTTTTATTACTTTGGCCAAGACTATATTAGATTTGAAATAGACACTATTAAAACCAATCACAAAGTACAGACTGAGCTAAGAATTGCTAACAGAATAATTAGAGGCAGTGATTCTATAACCGTTACGCCGTTTAAAGTTTATAAAATAAGAGAAGTAAATGTCTTTACCGATAGTAATTTTAATAATAGGTTTAAAGCTATTACAGATACCGTAAACTACAAAAACTATAACTTATACAGTAAAGAAAAACTTAGATTTAGAGCGAAAGCCTTAACTGATGCTATTTTTATTAATAAAGGCGATATTTACAGCGATTTAGCCAGAAGCAGAACCCAACGATATCTCAATGATCTACAAATGTTTAGGTATCCAGATATTGAATATATTGAAAACGAAGAGGACTCCACACTCACCGCCAACATTAGACTAGAGCCTAAAAAGAAATACAGTTTAAGTTTTGATCCAGAAATTAATACGAGTAATATCCAAACCATAGGTTTTTCTTTTGGTACAGGTCTAAAGATTAGAAATGTATTTAGAGGTGCTGAAACTTTAGATATCTCAGGTATTGCAGCCATTGGTGCTTCTAAAAGCAGAAATGATCCTGAAGCCGCTTTTTTTGATATTAATGAGTTTGGTGGAAATATAAGATTAACGATTCCTAGAATTTTTAGTCCTTTTAATACCAATAAAATTATACCAAAATACATGTCGCCTAGTACAAGTATTAATTTGTCTGCTACGAGTCAGCAAAATATTGGGTTAGATAAACAATCGCTTTCTGGTATATTTAGTTACAACTGGTTTCCATCTAAAACGGTAACTAATAATCTCGATTTATTTAACGTAAACTTTGTAAAAAATCTTAATACTAGTAATTATTTTGGTGTTTACACCAATTCTTATTCTAGCTTAAACTCTATTGCTGAAGATATCGGCTACATAGCAGATGGCGAAGAACTATATGATGACACGTTATCTGCGCCTTACTCGCCTGCAGATGCATTTATTGACGATGTTATAAATAACAATACAAGTCTAACCTCTAGCGATGATGATTACTCAACTGTACAAAATATAGAAGAACGTAAAGAACGACTTACGGAAGACAACCTTATTTTTTCTAGCAGTTTTGATTATAAAAAAGACAACCGAAAAAACATTTTTGATAATGATTTTTCCATTTTTAAATGGCGAGTAGAATCAGCTGGTGTTTTATTATCTGCTATTTCAGACTTATCAAGCGTTTCTAAAAACGAAGCTGGTAATTATGAAATATTTGATGTGGCCTTTTCTCAATATATCAAAACGGAAATAGATTATATAAAATATATAGATTTAGGAAGACAGAACGTTTTGGCATTTAGATCTTATGCAGGCATAGCTATACCTTACGGCAATTCTAACAGTGTTCCTTTTGCAGAAAGTTTCTTTGCTGGTGGACCAAACGACAACAGAGCTTGGTCTGCTTATAATTTAGGACCAGGCAGCTCTAATTCTACTAATGAATTTAATGAGGCGAATTTTAAATTGCATTTAAGCGCAGAACAACGTTTCAATATATTTGGTCAGTGGCATGGTGCCATTTTTGTTGATGCTGGTAATATTTGGAATGTTTTAGATAATGTAACAGATGAAGGAGCAGCTTTCACAGACTTCTCATCTCTTAAAGATATCGCTGTCGGTTCTGGTTTTGGTATTAGATATGATTTTGATTTCTTTGTTTTACGTTTTGATACCGGATTTAAAACCTATGATCCTTCTCAGGAAAGTAGTAATCGTTGGTTTAGAAATTACAATTTTACCAATGCCGTTTATAATATTGGTATCAACTACCCGTTTTAAGATTCATATTAATTTTAAGCTCCTCTGCACAAAACCATCTTATTTTGCATTTCTTTAAATACAAGAATTTGAAGAAATTAAAATCTGTTTTATCTAAATAATATGAGATTCAAACTACATCGTTTTCGGTATTTTATACTACTTCAATCTATTAAAACTCTTAAAAATTGCGTATTTTTGAGTACTAAATTTTCAATTCAATAATTATGAGTCATAATATTAAACCTGGCGTTGCTACAGGTAAAGAAGTTCAGAATATTTTTAACTATGCAAAAATGAAAGGTTTTGCCTTACCTGCAGTAAACGTTATAGGATCTAATACTATAAATGGTGTTTTAGAAACAGCAAAATCTTTAAACGCACCTGTTATCATTCAATTTTCGAATGGTGGAGCGCAGTTTAACGCTGGAAAAGGTTTAGGAAACGAAGGACAAATTGGAGCTATAAATGGTGCAATTGCAGGAGCAAAACATGTTCACCAAATGGCAGAAGCCTATGGTGTACCTGTAATTTTACATACAGATCACTGTGCTAAAAAATTATTACCATGGATTGATGGTTTATTAGATGCTAGTGAACAGCATTTTAAAGAAACAGGGAAACCGCTTTATAGTTCTCATATGATTGATTTATCTGAAGAGCCAATTGAAGAAAATATCGAAATCTGTAAAAAATACCTTGAGCGTATGAGCAAAATGGGCATGACTTTAGAGATTGAATTAGGTATCACAGGTGGTGAAGAAGACGGAGTTGATAACAGCGATGTTGATGCTTCAAAATTATATACACAACCAGAAGAAGTAGCTTATGCCTACGAAGAATTAAGTAAAGTAAGTGACCAATTTACAATTGCTGCGGCATTTGGTAACGTGCATGGTGTATACAGACCTGGAAATGTAAAATTAACTCCAAAAATTTTAAAGAATTCTCAAGATTTCATTACTGAAAAATATGGTGTTGAGCACAATCATATTGATTTTGTTTTTCATGGTGGATCAGGATCTACTGTTGAAGAAATTAGAGAAGGAATTAGCTATGGTGTTATTAAGATGAACATTGATACAGATATGCAATATGCCTTTTTGAGCGGTGTTAGAGATTATGTACAAGATAAAAAAGACTACTTACAAACTCAAATAGGTAATCCAGATGGCGATGATGTGCCTAACAAAAAATATTACGATCCTCGTGTTTGGTTACGTAAAGGTGAAGATGCTTTTGTTGAAAGACTTAAAAAAGCATTCGAAGATTTAAATAACGTAGATACTTTATAGAGAGCATCTTAAAATATTTAAAACCCGTTAAGACTTATTATCAGAGTTTTAATGGGTTTTTGTTTGCATATAAAATTCAAAATTCGAGATACTTTGTGCATTTTTTGAGTTATATTTAATAAAATAGTAATTTTGTACGCTTTATTATTACAAACAATAACTAACTAAACAAACTAGATTATTCGTTTTTTCAACCAATAATCATAAACCTATCTCACGGATAAACGAGGGATTAAAATCGTAACCTAAATATGGCTTGGTTTAAAAGAAAAGAAAAAGGTATTCATACCTCAACAGAAGAAAAAAAAGATACTCCTAAAGGTCTTTGGTATAAATCTCCAACCGGAAAAATAATTGATACTAAAGAACTTGAACAAAATTTTTATGTAAGTCCAGAAGATGGGTATCACGTAAGAATTGGTAGCAACGAGTACTTTCAAATTTTATTTGATGATAATAAATATAAAGAGTTAGACCCAGATTTAACTTCTAAAGATCCACTGAAGTTTGTTGACACAAAAAAATATCCTGATAGGTTAAAAGCAGCACAAGCTAAAACAAACCTAAAGGATGCTGTACGCACAGCTGTTGGTAAATCTAACGGCAAGGATTTGGTTATAGCTTGTATGGACTTTAGTTTTATTGGTGGTTCTATGGGTAGTGTTGTTGGCGAAAAAATAGCCAGAGCAGCAGAATACGCCTACAAGAAGAAGACGCCTTTTATGATTATCAGTAAGTCTGGTGGTGCACGCATGATGGAAGCCGCATTATCGTTAATGCAATTAGCAAAAACTTCTGTTAAATTAGCTCAATTGGCAGATGCAGGTATTCCATATATATCGTTATGTACTGATCCAACAACTGGAGGTACAACAGCATCATTTGCGATGTTGGGTGATATTAATATTGCTGAACCGGGAGCATTAATTGGTTTTGCTGGCCCTAGAATTGTACGAGATACAACAGGTAAAGAATTGCCAGAAGGGTTTCAAACTTCAGAATTCTTATTAGAACATGGATTTTTAGATTTCATTACGCATCGAAAAGATTTAAAAAACAAAATAAATTTATACATTGACCTAATTACAAATCAACCTGTAAGAGCATAAATTTTAAATTTTATTCGTACACAACTATATAAAGGAGATGGAAAACATCTCCTTTTTTTTACTGATATTACGTCAAACAATTATTACTTATTAGTTTATTACTGTAATGCTCTTAAAAAACTAAAATCATAATGTAAAATTACGTGAGATGTACTTAAAGATATGTGTATCCCTCTTACGTAAACCAATTGTTATAGATCACTTCTTTAACATCTTTTTATTCTGGATGAATTAATCTTAAGAATTTTAATTCATAATTTATCTCATAGCTATATTATATAAAAAAGGCAAACAAACAAAACACATAATAAACTGCATGTCAGTATTTTAAAAAAAAAATCATATATTGCGCACTAACCAAGTTTACTTTTAACCAAAACAAAAAGAAACTAAAAAAACCTTAAAAATGAAAATTAAAACAAAAGTTGGACTTTTATTATTACTATTTATATCAGCGTTTTCTTGTGATGAACTCGATGAAATAACTGAGATAGACATTACTCAAGATTTTACGAGAACATTTAATGTGTCTGTACAAGAGGATTCTGAAGGTCAACCACAAAGTTTTTCTTCTGCCATAACCCTAGATATTACGGATAATGAAGACATTCAAAATAATATAGATTTAATTCAAAATATCTCTATTAATTCTATTACCTATGAAATTATAAATTTTTCAGGTTCAGAGGATGCTATGCTAACGGATGGCCAATTAACTTATGGCACCAATTCTATAACTGTTTCTAATATTAACCTTGAACAATCTGATATTGATAATACAATTTATACCATTTCGGATACGAGTGGATTTAATTCCTTGGCTAACGATTTAGAAAATGATCAAGTCGTTAATATGTCTTTAACAGGAACGGTTAACGAAACACCTGTAGCTTTTGACGTTGAGGTTACTTTTGATTTAACAGTTACCATAGATGTTTTATAAACAGTAATTGATTTTTTAAAAAGCCTTTAAAATTAATTTTAAAGGCTTTTTAATTTTAGTTTCAACTGGCCTTTTTTAAGAACACAGAGAATTCGGTACCAACACCAACTTCACTAGTAATTTCAACCTTTCCTCCTAAAGATTCAATATGATTTTTGGTTATAAATAATCCAATACCAATAGCATCTTCGTTTTGATGAAAGGTTTTATACATTTGAAAGAGTGTATCTCCAAATTTATTTAAGTCTATGCCAAGGCCATTATCAGATATTTTTAAAACAACAAAATCGTTTTCTATATGAGAACTAATCTCAATAATTGGTTTTCTATCTTCAGATTTATATTTTATCGCGTTAGTAAGAAAATTAAGAACAATACTATCTAAGTAAGCTGGTTTTCCCATAACACAAATATCTTCATCAACTTCATTATAAATAGTTGCCTCTGCATTTTGCGCTAATGCAATAATATTATAAGTTGCCTTCTCTACATAATCAAACAAGTTAAGCGGCTCTAAAATTGCACTATCTATTTCTCTTATTTTTGCTACTTGGGTTAAATGATCTACCGTTTCTTGCAAATTAGAAACTGCTTTTTTTAGTAGTTGAAAATTGTCATTAGATTTTATAGTAGAAAAATCCTCTTCAATAAAATCGGTTAATAAAGACAAATTACCAGAGTGTGATCTTAAATTGTGAGTAACAATATTAGCAAACGACTTTAGTCTGTCGTTCTGTTCTTCTGCCACACTTAGCATTAATTTTAATTTATCTTGATTTCTTTGTCTATTTGTAATATCCGTAAACTGCCAAATCATATGCGCTCTTCCTTCTTTGAAATATACCAAAGACACATAAATTAAAACCCATATTATAGAACCGTTTCTATGAAAGTAGCGTTGTTTTACGCGATATTTATCAATGTTACCACTAATAAGGTCTTCATATTTTTTTTCATGAACTCCAAGATCCTCGGCATAGACAATATTATTAATGTCCATGTTAAATAATTCCCATCGTGTATAACCAAAGATATCGCAAACACTTTCGTTTACTTTTAACCAATTACCATCTAAGTTTACTATGGCTATTCCGTTATAAGTATTATTAAAGGTACGTTCTAATACGTCATAAGCATTAGAGAAATTTCGAAGATGATTTGTGACTTTCATGCATTAATTTTAAATAGATTAATCTTTCTTGAAAGTTATTAGTTAGTAAGGGTTAACTGGGCAAAATCAATATTTAAATTGTAATCAATATTAAAAGTTACGAAAAAAAAGCCAAATCGCAAAAAAATAGTATATTTGCCGATCGAAAGAAAAGCTTTCGTGTACATAACAATCATTTACAATAATATTAGAATGTATTTAACAAAAGACGCAAAAGAAGAAATCTTCGCAAAACACGGTAAAGGAAAAAACGATACTGGTACAGCAGAAGGACAAATTGCTTTATTTACAGCAAGAATTAACCACTTAACAGAACACTTAAAGAAGAATCGTAAAGATTATAATACTGAGCGTTCGTTAGTAAAATTAGTAGGTAAGCGTCGTGCTTTACTTGACTACTTAACTAAGAAAGATGTCTTAAGATATCGTGCAATAGTAAAAGAATTAGGATTAAGAAAATAATCTCAATAAAAAGACCACGCTAACCAGCGTGGTTTTTTGTTTGCGTTAGGGATTGCAGAGAAAAGCCCACAGCCCAACGAAGGAGGTGCGAGGACTTGAAACGGAAAGCCCGACCCTTGTGGTAACGCCCAAAGAATATAACTCTAACGTAAGAGTATAAATGACGTAAAAATAGAAGAAGCTAGTTTCCGAAAAGGTTCGGAACTAAAGGTTTTTCATTGGTCTAAACAACAACGACAACTACAACAACACAACGACCATTGTTTAACACTGTTCTAACGAGCGATAATGCGTTAGAATTTAGAACTAAAATTATGATTCCAAAAGTATTTAAAGAGGTCATTGACCTTGGTGATGGTAGAGAAATTTCTATTGAAACCGGAAAATTAGCAAAACAGGCACATGGTTCTGTTGTTGTTCAATCAGGGAAATGTATGTTATTATGTACAGTTGTTTCCAATTACAAACAAGCAGATGTTGACTTTTTACCTTTAACGGTAGATTACAGAGAAAAATTTGCTGCTGCTGGTCGTTATCCAGGTGGTTTCTTTAAAAGAGAAGCTAGACCTAGTGACGGAGAAGTTTTAACAATGCGTTTAGTGGATAGAGTTTTACGTCCATTATTCCCAAAAGATTACCACTCTGAAACTCAGGTAATGATACAATTAATGTCTCACGACCCAGAGGTTATGCCAGATGCTATGGCAGGTTTAGCCGCTTCGGCTGCTATTCAATTATCAGATTTTCCATTTGAATGTGCTATCTCTGAGGCTAGAGTTGGCCGTGTAAATGGTGAATTCATTATTAACCCAACTAGAGCGCAATTAGAAGAGTCTGACATCGATATGATGATTGGAGCATCTGCTGATTCTGTAATGATGGTTGAAGGTGAAATGGATGAGATTTCTGAAGAAGAAATGACTGAAGCTATTAAATTTGCTCACGAAGCTATTAAGGTACAATGTGCTGCCCAAGAAGCTTTAGCAAAAGCTTTTGGCAAAAAAGATGTACGTGAGTATGATGGTGAAAGAGAAGAAGCTGATTTAGCTGCTAAAATTCACGATATGGCTTATGATAAGGTTTACGCAATTGCTCAAGCAGGATCTGCTAAGCATGAACGTAGTGCTGCATTTGCAGAAATAAAAGAAGAAATAAAGGCTAGTTTTTCTGAAGAAGAACAAGCAGATTACGGTGGGTTAATTTCAAAATACTATGCTAAAGCTGAAAAAGCTGCAGTTAGAGATTTAACACTGAACGAAGGTTTACGTTTAGATGGACGTAAAACAGATGAAATTAGACCTATTTGGAGTGAGGTTGATTATTTACCTTCTACACATGGATCTGCTGTATTTACACGTGGGGAAACTCAAGCTTTAGCTACGGTTACTCTAGGTACAAGTAGAGAGGCTGCACAAATTGATATGCCATCTTACGAAGGTGAAGATCGTTTCTATTTACATTATAACTTCCCTCCTTTTTCTACAGGTGAAGCTAGACCAATACGTGGAACATCTCGTCGTGAGATAGGACATGGTAACTTAGCACAACGTGCTTTAAAAGGTATGGTTCCTGATGATTGTCCTTACACAGTGCGTGTGGTTTCAGAGATATTAGAATCTAATGGTTCTTCTTCTATGGCTACCGTTTGTGCTGGTACAATGGCAATGATGGATGCTGGTGTGCAACTTAAAAAGCCTGTTTCTGGTATTGCAATGGGATTAATTTCTGATGCAGATTCTGGAAAATATGCTGTTTTATCTGATATTTTAGGTGATGAAGATCACTTAGGTGACATGGATTTTAAAGTTACTGGTACTGCAGATGGTATTACAGCTTGTCAAATGGATATTAAAGTAAAAGGATTGTCTTATGAAATTCTTGTTAATGCTTTAAAACAAGCGCGTGACGGTCGTTTACATATTTTAGGTAAAATTACCGAAACTATTGAAACACCTAATGCAGATGTTAAAGATCATGCACCTACTATGGTTTCTAGACGTATTCCTAATGAATTTATTGGAGCGTTAATTGGACCTGGAGGAAAAGTGATTCAAGAAATGCAAAAAGAAACAGAAACTACTATCGTTATTAACGAAGATCCTGTTACTGAAGAAGGTATTGTTGAAATTTTAGGTGTTGGTAGTAAAGGTATTGATGCTGTTATGGCAAAAATTGACTCTTTATTATTTAAGCCTGAAGTTGGTAGCGTTTACGAAGTAAAGGTTATTAAAATGCTAGATTTTGGAGCGGTTGTAGAATATGTTGAAGCACCAGGAAACGAAGTATTACTGCACGTATCTGAGTTAGCTTGGGAACGTACTGAAAACGTAAGCGATGTTGTAAACATGGGCGATGTTTTTGATGTAAAATACTTTGGTATAGACAAACGTACTCGTAAAGAAAAAGTATCTCGTAAGGCGATTTTACCAAAACCAGAAGGTTATGTGGAAAGACCACCAAGAGATAACAACCGTGGACGTGATAACAGAGGTAGAGATAATCGCGGACGTGATAATAGACGTGATGATCGTAAACCAAGAAACGATAAGAAAGAAGATTAATTCTTTTTAAAGTTTATAATATTAAAGCCTGTTTCAAATTTTGAAACAGGCTTTTTTAATTTGAAAAATTAAGAGAATAGTAAAAAAGATTCTACACGTAGTGAATGTTAAATATATCTCAAAAAAAATCTAATTTGTAATAGTAAACGTACATCTATTTTAATTAATCAATCCAATAGTTAAGATTTATGTCATCAAAAAAAAATTCAAGTAAAAAAACAATATCTAACTCAATAAAAACAACTACAAAACTATCTAATAGTTTTAATTTATTTCTAAACAGCAAATCAAAAACAGAAAATCCCTATAATAAAATTGTACTATTTAGCTCATTTTTACTTTTAGTAATAGGTATCTATTTTCTATCTGTATTTCACAATGACTTTGAACAACTTAGTTCTGATAAAGCAAGTACTGCTTTAGGATATACTTTTATTACTATCGCAACAGGTTTATTTGTCTTTAAAGCGTCATTCTTTATTTTCAAAGCTTATAATTATTTTAAGTATAAACCTATTGATTCTGTTACTGATGAAGAATTACCTACGGTTACTGTTATTGTGCCAGCTTATAATGAAGGGAAACAAGTTTGGGATACTTTAATGAGTATTACTAACAGTGATTACCCTAAACACAAACTACAAGTTATATCCATTGACGATGGTAGTAAAGATGATACTTGGGATTGGATGCTAGATGCTAAATCTAAATTAGGTGACCAAATAGAAATCTATCAACAGCCAGAAAATCAAGGAAAACGTCATGCACTTTACCGAGGATTTAATTTGGGTACTGGTGATATTTATGTGACGATTGATAGTGATTCAATTGTAACAGAAGAAACCTTAAGAAATTTAGTGAGCCCTTTTATGGTTGATGAACAATGTGGTGCCGTTGCAGGTAATATTAGAGTTCTAAATAACAAGAAGGATATGCTTCCTAAAATGCTTGACGTCAGTTTTGTAATGAGTTTTGAGTTTGTACGTTCCGCAGAAAGCAATCTTAACTCAGTGCTTTGTACACCTGGAGCTTTAGCAGCTTATAGAAGTACAGCTGTCCACAAATGTTTGCCAGAATGGATAAACCAAAAATTTATGGGTCAACCATCAGATATTGGTGAAGACCGAGCCATGACCAACATGATTTTAAAACAAGGAAAACATGTATTATTTCAGAAAAATGCTGTAGCATATACTAATGTGCCAGATCAGTATTTAGGCTTATATAAAATGTTTATTCGTTGGGGAAGAAGTAACGTTCGTGAGAGTTTAGAAATGGCAAAATATGTCTTTACAAATTTTAGAGCTACAGGTAAAGCAGGTACACGTATACTTTTTATTAGTCAGTTTTTAAAAATATTAATGAGCTACCCTCTACTGATCTCTATGTTGTTCTTTGTTATAGTTCACCCGTTATTATTTTTAGGCTCTACTTTGGTAAGCATATTAATTGCTTCAACGTTCTCTGTATTGTTTTTTACAAGCCAGTACAAAACAACACAAGGAATTTGGGCATACTCTTATAGCATAATGTACACATTTGCTTTATTTTGGATTACGCCGTATGCGATTGCAACAGCAAATAAGAGAGGTTGGTTAACACGTGAACTTACAAAGTAATTGTTGATTCACTTGGAATTCTGCTAGATTTTTCTTAGTTTATTAACTATGATAACACAAGACAAAAACAATTATGCAGATGAGTTAAATCAGTCAATAACTTATCTCAAAAATTTAGGTTATTCTAATATTAAAGCTGATACGGAAGGATATGAGACCCCTAAATCATATCGCAAGAAAGGAAGTGATATTGATGTAACACCAGATATAGTTGCAGAAAAAGAAGGAAGAAAGCATATCTTTGATTTGAGTTTAAAATCAAAAAAAACAAGATTGCTTAAATCCAAATGGCTATTTTTAAACACATTGAGTCAATTAAAAGCTTATAGGTTTAGATTAATAACGACAAGAGGACATTATAAATTTACTAACGAAACGGTAAATGATATCAATCTTGATGCGATAAAACTTCTAAAAATTTAATTTTTTTATGATTTTGTGTAACATTTTTATGCATTTTTACGTATAATTATAGCAACATAGCGTTGCTCAATTATTGCACAAATCTAAAATTGAATGAGACAGCTTAAAATTACCAAGCAGGTTACCAATAGAGAAACTGCATCGTTAGACAAATATTTACAAGAAATTGGTAAGGTAGATCTTATAACAGCGGACGAAGAGGTAGAATTAGCTCAGCGTATTAAAGCTGGTGACCAATTGGCATTAGAGAAGTTGACGAAAGCTAACTTACGTTTTGTAGTTTCTGTCGCTAAACAATATCAAAATCAAGGCTTAACTCTACCTGATTTAATTAATGAAGGTAACTTAGGGCTAATTAAAGCCGCGCAACGTTTTGATGAAACACGTGGTTTTAAATTTATATCTTATGCCGTTTGGTGGATTAGACAATCAATTTTACAAGCTTTAGCAGAACAATCTCGAATAGTTAGATTACCTTTAAACAAAATTGGGTCTATTAACAAAATTAATAAGACATTTGCCTTTTTAGAACAAAGTCATGAAAGACCTCCTTCTCCTGAAGAAATTGCGAAGGAATTAGACATGACTATTAATGATGTAAAAGAATCTTTGAAAAACTCTGGTCGTCACGTAAGTATGGACGCACCTTTGGTAGAAGGAGAAGACTCAAACTTATACGATGTATTACGTAGTGGTGAATCTCCAAATCCAGATAGAGAATTATTACATGAATCGTTAAGAACGGAAATAGAACGTGCATTAGAAACCTTAACACCTCGAGAAGCAGATGTTATTCGTTTGTATTTTGGATTGGTCAATGAACACCCAATGACACTTGAAGAAATTGGAGAAACATTTGATTTAACAAGAGAGCGCGTAAGACAAATAAAAGAAAAAGCTGTTAGACGTTTAAAACATACGTCTAGAAGTAAAATATTAAAGACATATTTAGGTTAGGTTTAGTAAATTTAACGACCAACCTAAAGAAGGTAACAACAGTTACAAACATAACTGTTCGTTTTTTGATTGATGAAAGAACCCACGGCTGATTACCGTGGGTTCACTTTTTTATAAACTTTCTAAAAGTAATTGATTTTTTATATTAGTATTATTGAATTTAATTGTAAAAAATCATTACTGACTTTAATTATTATAAGCTATTTTCAAGTTAAAATCTTATCAAATTAATTACCTTTGCAGCAACTAAAAATATTTCACAATGGCTTCTAAATTAATAGCACCATCAATGTTAGCTGCAGATTTTGGCAACCTTCAAAGAGATACTGAAATGGTTAATAACAGTGATGCTGATTGGTTTCACATAGATGTGATGGATGGTCACTTTGTTCCTAACATCTCTTACGGAATGCCTGTTATCGCTGCCATTAAAAAGTATGCTACAAAGCCACTAGATGTACATTTAATGATTGAAAAACCTGAGCGTTATATTGAAGAATTTGCTAAGGTTGGTGCAGATATTATTACAGTCCATTATGAATCCACAGTGCACTTACACAGAACACTTAGGCAAATTAGAGATGCTGGTTGTAAAGCTGGTATTGTACTTAATATCACAACACCTCTTAATGTTTTAGAAGATATATTACCAGAATGTTATATGATACTATTAATGTCTATTAATCCTGGTTTTGGAGGTCAAAAATTTGAAGACATTACTTATAAGCGTGTTAAAAATTTGCGTAAAATGATTGATGAACAAGGTCTAGGTACTAGAATTGAAATCGATGGTGGTGTTACAGATAAAAATATTAAAAAATTAGTTGAGGCTGGCGCAGATACCTTTGTTGCTGGTAGTCATGTTTTCAAAAGCGAAAACCCAACAGCTACTATTAAAAATTTAAAAGCAATCGCTAATTCTTAAAAATGCTTTGCCATATTTTTTACAGTTGATTTATTAAATATTTAATTAAATCAGTAGTTGTAATAATGCCAACTAAAATTCCGTTATCAACCACTGGTAAAGCGTGAAACTCCTTTGCTGCTAATATCTTAGAAACTTCTTTAATTGTAGCATCAGAGGAAACAGTTATTACATTTTTTGCCATAACTTGATCTATTGTAAACATATTATAAACCAATGTATCTACTTCCGTCTCACTTTCGTCCACAGCATCTGCAAAACTAATTCTTAATAAATCAGTATAACTTAGCATCCCAATAATAACTTCACCTTTAACCACAGGGATATGTCTTATTTTATGCCGTTTAAAAAGAATTTCTGCTGTTTCTAAATCATCATCTCTATTTAGAGCAATGATATTTTTAGACATTATTGAGGAAATCTGAGTTGTGTTTGACATGATTTCTAGATTTTTAAATTCACTATTAAAAGTAAAATATAAGAACCTGAAATAACATGACTTTTATCACATTTATAAATTAAGTAATGTTATTTACTCCTTACTTCCATAACCATAATTATAACCGTAATTATAACCGTAGCCGTAAGACTTATTTGTATCAACACTATTGAGTACATAAGCCATATTTTTTAATTTACCAGACTCAAATAAATCTTTAGAGTAGTTCAGAAGATTTTTCTCAGTATAATTAGCTCGTACCAAATAGATTGTTGCATCTGCCAATTGAGAAATAAGCATTGTATCGGTAACCAAAATCGTTGGTGCTGTATCTACTACAATATAATCATACTCCAATCTTGCTTCATCTAATAATTTTTTAAAGCGACCATTAGTAAGTAAATGAGCTGGATTTGGAGGAATACTTCCCGACAAAATGATATCGTGATTAGGATGCTTATCAAATCCCTTTATTAAGGCATCTCGCCAATCGTAATCCGTGTCATGCAAATAGTTAGACAAGCCTGGTTTGTGCTTCTCTTCCAGAATATGCGTGTGAATTTGAGGGTTTCTCAAATCAGCTCCTATTAATAGTACTCTTCGATTTATACTTGATAGAGATAGTGATAAATTAATACTAACATAAGTTTTACCCTCTCCTTTAATTGTAGATGTACTAAAAATAATTCTTCCATTATCTTTAACTTTTGGAGGCAATATATAATCTACATTAGAACTTAAAATTCTAAATGCCTCTGCTTGAACTGAATTATCTTCTGGGTTACTAAAAATTAATTGCTGATCTTTTACTCGCGGTAATTCTCCAACAATAGGAATTTTTGAGTTTCTTTCTACAACATCCTCTCTTCCATTTACCTTTGTATCTAATAAATGTCTAATATAAATGATAGCTGCAGGAAGCAATAAACCAGCCAATAACGCTAGCAAATACACACTTCTTGGTATTGGAGAAATTGCTGCTCCACCAGAGATAGCGTATTCAACAACCTTAATGGATGGTTCTGTAATGGCAAGATTGATAGCTGCCTCCTCTCTTTTCTGAAGTAAAAAGAGATATAAGCTTTGTTTAATTTCACGCTGTCTAGTAATATCTACAATTGCCTTTTCTTTAGCCGGTAAACTATAAACTTGAGACGAATATTTTCTGTTTTTTCTTAATAATTGAGATTTTGAAACCTCTAATTGCTTAGCATAAGAATCTATAGAAGCATATATGTTAGACTTAACGTCTTTTAATTTCGATTCTAATACAACTACATTAGGGTTGTTACTCCCTCCACTTATTTTAAGATTGTCTCGTTCGAGAACAAGTGCGTTATAATTACTTACTAAACCATTAACACTGGCATTATCGAGTCCAATATTAGCTGGTAATAAGTCGGTATTAGAGTTTTGATTTTCAACAGACTCTCGTAGCATTTGCGTAACCGTCATTTGGTTTTGTAATGCAAACAACTCTTCTTCTGACAATGTTCTTTGAGAGATTCCTAATTGTGCATCTGACTCAATAGTAATTAAATTATTATCTTGCTTATAGTCTTGAATCCCCAATTCTATTGAATCTAATTCTCTTGCAAGTAACTTAAATCTTTTATCAATAAAATCAATAGTACGTCTTGAAATGTCTTGACGATCACTAATACCATCCTCATTGAAAACATCTATTAATGTATTTAATACACGTTCATTTTTAGATTTGCTTTGACTTGTAAAACTTAACTGTAGTAAATCACTATTTTTACCAAGTACGCCAACTCCTACTCCTCCTTTTAGGCCTTTAGTGACTGACGCAATTGAAGAAAACTTAACAACATAAGACTTTCCTATGAGTTGATCTACTTTAATCGCTTCATTTAAACTTAATTCAAAAGGTAAGTTGTGATTTGTTTTAGTTGACTCGAAATCAGGAAATAATAAAACTTGACCAGTACTAGAAGGTATTACCTCAAACCCTTTAGGCTTTACTTCAATTACATAAGATGAACTTACATAAATACTATCATTACTGATGGTCTTAATAATATTAAACGGTAATTGACTAACCTCTGTTGTCAATACATTACCCTCTTCATAAAAACGCATAGTTAGATCTAAACGATCTACAACATTTTCTATTATACGGTACGATTTTAGTATTTCAATTTCATTCTCAAGGTTAATATTAGAACGATTAAAAACAAATGCAGAAGAAGGTAATTCTAAACCTTTGGTTTTGTTTAAAATTTTAATTTTAGCATTTGCTGTATACACTTTCGGAGTATATCTTAAATACATGTATCCAGCAACTAAAGCCAAGATAACGCTAAGTACAAACCATGGCCAATACTGCAAGTACTTTTGTACTTCCCTCTTAATATACTCACCTCTATCAGAATCTGACTTATAACTGCTTTCTGGAACCTGACTCATCTTATTTTGTAATTAAAACTACCGTTGTTAGTAAAATAGAAACCACAGAAATAACAGTACCTACATTACCTATGAACCCTGCGCTTTTTACTTTTGGGTTATTAGGATCAACAATTATAGTGTCATTTGGTTTAATAAAACTAAAAGGTCCATTTAACCAATCTGCAGAAGTCAAATCTATATGAGCAATCTGTTGTACACCATTTTCTAACCTAATTATTTTTACGTCCTCACGTTTACCATTGATAGTTAAATCTCCAGCATAACCTAGTGCCTGTAATAAAGTAATATTTTGCTCTGTAAAACTGTAGGTTCCTGGTTGACCAACCTGACCTAAAATGGTAACTTTTGCATTAATTAAACGCACATCTACCGAAGGATTAATAAGATGACCTCCATCTTCTAATTTATGTTTTAAAAATTCTGAGAACTGTTGAGTAGTCATTTCGGCAACTGACAACACGCCAAGTACTGGAAATTTAATCGTTAAGTTTTCTGAAACCAAATAGCCGTCTAATTGCATTAACTCAACACTAGCTCCGCCAGTTCCAGTTGTTATCTTATTATATGGAATTGCAGTTTCAGGAATCAGCGCACTAACGTTTATTCTCAATACATCGTTTGGCTGTATTGTTGATTTAACATAGCTAATTTCCTTATTAGAATATTGATCAGCGTCTTGTAAATAAAGAATCTCTTTTTTACTCGTACAAGAAAAAAGGAGCATAACGCTTAGCAAACAATAAAAGTACTTTGACATTATTTTATATTTATAAAATGACAAATATAACTCAATTATAGTTTTAAAAAACTAATAGTTAATTTTGCCAGAAATTAAAACTATTTACCCTTAATCCAATCAAAAACAAAGTATAAGGAATATAGTAACGTTCCCGATGCGAGTAATATAATTAATTGCCAATTGATATCAATATTTTTACAGAAATAAGCAATAAGAATCAAAGCCACATTAATACAAACAATGGTTAAGGTAGTTTGAACATGAGAAAATCCAAATCTCAAAAAGCGATGATGTAAGTGATTATTATCCGCAGAAAATGGACTTTTTTTATGAACAACAATTCTGATAAAAAATATTCTTAGCGTATCTAATAAAGGGAAGAACAATATTGCCAATGTCAATATTGGTGATGACGATCGAAATAGACTTGTAGTAGAACTTTCTGAGGCATCAATAAATCGAACTGCGAAAACCGCAATTATAAATCCTAGAATCATTGAACCTGAATCTCCCATAAACATTTTTCTGCGTTTTGAAAAATTAAAATACAAAAAGGAAACAAGGGCACCAACTGCTGAAGCTGCTAATACAACCATGCTTATATCATTATATAAGTAAAATAAAACACCAAAGGCAGTACAAGCCATTAAAGCCAATGAACCCGCTAAACCATCAACTCCATCTATCAAGTTAAAGGCATTGATTACTAAAAGATAAACGAATAACGTGAAACCTACTGATACCCAATAGGGCATTATAGTTATCCCTAAAATCCCAGAAAACCCATAAATACGTGTATCTGTAAAAATAATTAGAAGTAGAGCCGCTAACAATTGACCCATAAATTTTTTACGAGGTGATAATATTAATATATCATCTTTTAATCCTAAAAAAAACAAAAGGGTTATACTACCTAAAATTAAAAATAAACTTTTAGTATCTAAAGTGGCACCTGTAATTGTTATTGAAACTACTATACTTAAGTACAAACCAATACCACCTAAATTAGGTACAGTGCCTTTATGACTACTGCGATCACCAGACTTGTCCATTAAATTTTTCTTTAATGCTACTAAAATAATTGCAGGGTAACTTCCAAATGCAAATACAAATGAAATAGCGGACGCGATAAGAACCAACCAACCAACGTAATCAACTGGATTAAAATTTTCTAGTAATTCTTTTATCATGGCTTATGATGCTACTTTAAAAAGTTATGCGATGCAAAGATGCATAATTTTTATGAAAAGCGTCTAAAATAGAACTAGTTAAATATGATTAATAACTACGATATAAACTGTTTAAGTTTGGAAGCATTTTTTATGAAAATTGTCATCCAATTGCCTGTTCTGTTAGTTTTAACAGCTCTATAATCTTCTTTTGTTTTCTGTATAATGTTTTTTAAACTTCTATTACTAGCGCCTCCTACTCTCATTTTCACTATAGTTTCGGGAAGGTAAGAAAATCTGAGTTGTGGTTGTTTAAATATACGCAAAATAAAGTCATAATCTGCAGCTATTTTATAGCTCAGGTCAAAACCGCCATTATCACTGTAAAGTTTCCTCTTTAAAAATAACGTAGGATGTGCTGGCATCCATCCTTTATTTAATAATTTGGGTTCAAAATTTTCACTTACCCAATTTCTTATTATTTTGTCCGTGTTTTCAATGGCTACATAATGAAGATTACCGTAAACACCGTCAACATTTTTAATCTTAAAAACGTTAACGATTTTTTCTAAAATGGTATTTTCAGCTAAAAAATCATCAGAATGAACAAAACCAACGATATCACCAGTTGATTTGTTTATACCTTTATTTAAAGCATCATAAATTCCCTTATCAGGTTCAGAACTATATAAAATACGCGCATCTCCATTGGCTTTTTCTTTTATAACATCTAGCGTTTTGTCACTAGAACCGCCATCTACAATTATATATTCAATATTATCATAAGATTGATTTAGTACAGATTCCATACAAGATTGAATCGTAGAAGCACTATTATATGTTGCCGTGATTATAGAAATTTTCATTTACTGCTGTTCTATTTTCCGAGTTTTCACTTTTTTAGCAGGATTGCCACTATAAATACCAAATGCCTCTAAATCTTGTGTCGCAACAGAGCCTAGACTTAGTACGGCATGACTTTCTAAAGTTACACCAGGTGACACTATAGATTTTGCTCCGACCCAACATCCTTCTTTCAGTACTATGGGTGCAACGAATAAATCAAAATTTGGTGTTTTGTAATTGTGATTACCACAAATTAACAGTGCGCCTTGTGAAATACAAACATTACTTTCAATTGTCACTTGATCAAGATTATCAATCCAAACACTTTCTCCAATCCAACAATGGTCTCCTACTAGTAATTTCCAAGGGTACTTTATTGTAATTTTAGGTTTTATTATTACACCTTTACCTATTTTAGCTCCAAAACATTTTAACCAGAATATTTTTAATCCTGAAGAAATATTCCATCCACCTTCAAAAAACAACCAACTAATAACATACCATAACAATCGTTTTACCGATGATCCTGGTTGATACCAACTATTATCATATTTAGAAAGATCAGTTTTCAAAGTATATGTTTCCTTTAAGCTTTATTGGCTTTAATTAGTCCATCAAAGTAATTTATAGTTTTACCTAAGCCTTCTTTAAGGTGAACTTTAGGTTCCCAACCATTCAATTCCTTTTTCGCTAAATCGATAACAGGTTGACGTTGCATTGGGTCATCTTGAGGCAATGGCAAATGAATAATTTTAGATTTTGAATTCGTAAGACCAATAACCAATTCTGCTAATTCTAACATGGTAAACTCTACTGGGTTACCAATATTAACAGGCCCTACAAAACCATCTCTACTTCCCATCATACGAATAGTACCTTCTACGAGGTCATCGACATATTGAAAACTTCTAGTTTGTGTTCCTTCTCCAAAGACCGTTATATCATCTCCTTTTAAAGCTTGCATGATAAAATTTGAAACCACTCGACCATCTTGAGGATGCATTCTTGGTCCGTAAGTATTAAAAATTCTAATGATTTTTATGTCTACCTCATTTTGTGTATGGTAATCCATAAAAAGTGTTTCTGCACATCTTTTGCCTTCATCATAACAGGATCTCAATCCAATAGGATTAACATTTCCCCAATAAGTTTCGGGTTGTGGATGAACTGCTGGATCTCCATAAACTTCACTAGTGGATGCTTGCAGTATTTTTGCACCAACACGTTTAGCCAAACCTAACATATTAATCGCTCCCATCACAGAGGTTTTAATTGTCTTGATTGGGTTATATTGATAATGAACAGGTGAAGCAGGACAAGCCATATTATAAATCTCATCTACTTCAATCATAAATGGATTAATGATATCATGTCTTACCAATTCAAAGTAATGATGATCCATTAAGTGTTCTATATTTCGTTTTGAACCCGTGAAATAATTATCTAAACAGATAACTTCATTTCCTTCATTAAGTAATCTTTCACAGAGATGTGAGCCAACAAAACCAGCACCACCAGTAACTAAAATTCGTTTCATTATATAATCTTTAAGCGCTCAAAAATAAGCTTTTATTTTGTTCTAACACCTCAGGATTCTCAATAAATCCCTTGGCAAAATTGTACGATGATTTAGACCATTGCATATATTCACCTTCTTCCATTCCACAAAAATGCTCAATGGCGTCTACAAAACCATCTTCATTTGTATTTGCCACATCATAACCTAATTTATCTGCTTGCAAATTGCGCCAAGGTGTTTGATCAGAAATTATCACAGGACAACCGTTTTGCCAAGATTCCATTATAACATGACCAAAATTCTCATGAAAGGTTGGTAATAACAGTAAATGTTGTGCCTTTAAAGTCTTAGGTAGTTCAATATTGGGTATTGCTCCTAAATATGTTACTGATATATTTTGTGGAAGTAATTCAATTTTTGATTCACATTTCTGCCAATAGCTTTCATCGTCTATTGGGCCAATTATACTAAAATTCACTGTAGACTTTGAATCTATTTTTGAAAGCACCTCTAAAGCGCCAATCAAATTCTTTTTTACAGAAATACGCGATAGAAAAAAAATGTTGATTTCATTTTCTTTTTTTGTTTTATTCAAAAAACCCGTTTTTGAAATCGCCGATAGGTTTGGCGCTAATAAAATTTTACGATCTGCCCCAAAATGTAATTTAATTTCATCAATTTCACTTTGAGCAGTAGCATGCCAAATCACTTTTTTATGTAAGGTTAAAAATTTAAACATTGCTAAAAACACTTTTTTCTTTAAGGGTTTTATAGCTAATGCACCTGCTCCTAACATACCTCTAGTTGCTAAAACTCGCCTTATAGGCCTATTTCTTAAAAGCCAAAATGGTAGCAACGTATATTTAATTGAAAATAGAGAATTAAAATATACAACATCAAATGCCTCTGCGTCAAAAAGAGCATTGTAAAATTGCTTATTTTGATGTTCACGATCAATATACATTACCCTATAACCCTCTTTTTCTACCCAAACATTTAACTCCTTTTGATTTAAATTTAAAACCTCACCTAAGTCTGAATTTGAAGTGATTACACTTATTTCAAACTCGTCCTTTAAACGACTTACCAAATTAGAGATGGATTGAATAGGACCACCAGCTTTATATGCAGGGAAATACCAATCTATAAATATCCATAATTTTAATTTCATGCTTTTCTATTTAATAATTTGGTTTACTTATTTGCCATTACCTCATGATAAATAGCCATATAATCTTTTGAAATTTCTTCAGACTTAAATCGTTTTACATTTTGTAATCCTTTTAGGATCAAACTTTCTCTGAGCTCCGAATTTTCAATAACCTCAACAATTCCAGATCGTATATTTTCAATACTATATGGATTAACCAAATAAGCTGTATTAGCGGATATCTCTTTCATTGCCCCAAGATTAGAAGTTATTACAGGTCTACCCATGGCTTGTGCTTCAATTATTGGCATTCCAAACCCTTCATAGGTTGATGCAAAACACAATATATCACAAGCTTTATATGCTTCAATAACTTCATCTATATTTAAATCAAAGACTGAGTTAATTTTTACATCTAAAGCAATTGCCAAATTTTCTTGCTCTTTTGTCATCTTGCCAATTAGTACAATTTCGCAAGCTATTGTAGATAGAGCCTGAAAAACGTTCTCTAAGTTCTTGTTAGGTTTAGTACCTAGAAGTAAAATTCTGGGCTTCTTATTATTAAAAATATAATTAGTACAACTAAACAATTCATTTACAGGGTTGTGCACCACTTTTATTTTTTTCTTAGCAAAAGGAATTACTTTTTCTAGTTCTAATTTTGTAAAATTTGAGATTACAGTAATACGATTAACAAACAATGCTGGTAACCAAAACCAAAACGTTTTTAAATATAATTGCTTAAAAAATGAGCCTTTTAAAATGGATTGCACATCATGTATAGTTAATACTGTCTTTTTGCCTGTAGCCAATGCCATATAATGTACATCTCCAGTAATATGATAGATACTCGTTTTGTCTTTTTTAAACGAAGTAACATTAGACCAAAGTGTTTTTAAACCGCCTCCTGATTCGTTAAGATTTAATAATGACGTTTTAGTTTTTTCACTAACTAGCTTTAGAATATTAGTAAAAACCCCTTCAATACTTTTATATTTTGGATCTGGTTTTCGAAATATGTATGTTATTGTACTTTTCATTTATTAAAGCTCCATCTTAATTGTTTTTTAACGAACCAAAAAAACAACATAACAACAATCATTGATTTAATTAAGTGATTTAATACTACAACTAATTCTGTTTCTGCCTTTATAACTTGTAAAAAAATTAGTGGAATAAAGGCTATGTATAAAACATTATTTTTTATTAGTCTTATCAAAAACAACCAAACCCTTCCTAAAAAAAAGCCCCAAATTCCCATGAATATCATCCCTCCAGATGTTGCAAAATTCCCATATGCTTCGCCAATGATACTAATACCCATTGATACGCCTTCGCTAATCGAAAGTCCTGTAAATAAAGCAAAATTCTCTTGCCCACCAGCTTTCGCCTTATTTGGGTTTAAAAATCTCGGCAAAACAGAGGCAAATACAGCATCTTTTATAGTTGAACCATTTAAGTAGTCTTGATTTTTAGGCATATTATCTATAATAGCACTTATAATCCATCCTTGATTTAATCTTACGTTAACACCAATTTCGTCATCAGATTCAGGACCGTTGGTTTCTTCGGTTATTAAGGAAGTCATCATTAAATTAACAAATAATTCTAATTTATTTCCCGAATAGTTATTCCAAACTTGCATTCTAAAAGCAGCCTTAACCGTTTGTAATGTGAGTGCAAAGAAAATACCTATCACAAAAGTCAACACTATCGTACGAATTGCAGGCTTATATTTTAGTGCATAGAACATATAGAAAAACATTGACCACAGAATAAAATCATGAAATAGTGCTTTAGAAATTGCTACTAATAACAAATATATAATTGCCAAATAAAATACTCTTTTTAGCTTTTTGTTTTCAGAATAAAATAAAATTATGGCGCCTACGAATTTAAAATTCAACAGTATAAACACTAAAAAACCAAGAGACCTTGGTAGCGCACTCCCTAATAATTCAAAAGCCACTCCAATCAGAAATATTACTAATCCATAACTAGAATAATTCTTTAACACCTCTAAATTCAGGTTAAAAGCCCCTTTTTTTCTAATGGTAAGAAATACTGACAAACAAAAAATTAAATACGCTGGCACAACGAAAGACATATACGATACTTCTGTTACATACATGTAATATTTCCAATGTGTTGAAGGAGATGCATATTCAACTATAGGACCAACAATCCATTGCAAACCAGCGATAAGCAACATTAACTCAAGTATTGGTAATCCTTTCCCTAACCGCTTAACAAATTTAAAAGCAACAAATATTACGGTTATGATACCTATGTAAGACCATGTCTCCATTATTTTCTAACCTATATTCAATATTTAAATTTCATTTTCTATAGCTTTTACTATATTACCCATTGTAAAATTGTTCACATGAGTTTTGGCATTCTTACCCATTTCTTTAAGTGTAGCAATAGATAAATTTTCTATAATATTTACCAATTCCGTTTGATCATCATGTTTAAAACAATAGCCATTAATCCCTTCTATCAACATATCTGAAGCTCCACCTACCATATCTGCGACAATAACCGCTCTAGTCGATGCCATGGCTTCATTAACAGCAAGTCCCCAAGTTTCTCCTGGCCCTTTAGAAGGTAAACAAAATACATTACCTAATCGGTATAAAATTGGCATTTTGCTCTGATTTTGAAATGGCATCATTTTTACATTAGTATCATTCTTAGCTGATATCATTAACCCTTCTTCTAAAGGTCCATGACCCACCAATAATAATTTTATTGGGCGTTCTAATTTTTTATTTGCTGTCTGTATGGCTTTTAATAAAAAATCGGGTTGTTTTTTATCTTCAAATTTACCAGCAAATAAGACCACTAAGTCATCGGCATTAAACCCTAACTCTTTACGCCAAAGAAGAGCTAAAGATTCATAGTTTTTAGTTTCAGAATCAAAAAACCTATCATTATCGATAGCGTGAGGTGCTAAAATTAATTGTTCATCCTTTAGACCTACTGATTTAAAATAAGCTTTGTTTTGAGTACCAACATACAATGCCTTGTCAATGTATCTATAAATGTAGGTTAAATAATATTTTCTCAATAATTGTTTAATACCTGGAACATCATCTAATAAAGTAGAATCTCCTCTAAACCACACAGGAATTTTTCCTTTAAAAAATTTCATAGCCTTTAAATGACTTTTTAAATACCAACCAAATATTAATACAGTATCTGGTTGCCAAAGTCTAATTCGCTCATTAAGTGCAGGGCAATCAATTCCATTTTTGTGATGTGTGCCTGGATCTGTTGAAATATTCTCTACAAACTCAAAATTATAGCCTTGTAATAATGGTATATCCCATTTTATAGTTTTGCCAAAGGTTTTATCCTTTACCTCTTCAGATGCCTGAGACCACGTATAAAATACTTTAATATCAACATTACCTCGTTCTGCAATCAATTTAAACCAAGGCGCATAATATTGAATAGGATGCGTAGTAACTATAGCTAACTTTTTCAAATCAATAGATATTAATTACTTACAACTTTATCCATAGCCTCTGCTAACACTTTAGCTGATTGTTTCGACGAATACTGATCTAAGGATTCAAGTGTTGGAGACCAATCTTCATTCTTTTGAAAGGGACCTAGTACGTTACTTATGGCTTTAACAATTTTTGGTTTAGTATCACCTTCTTCATAAGCTACTAAATAAGCATCCGCCTTTACGTCTTTAATGACTTGTACTGCAGAACTTTCGGCATGCAAAACAGTAAACAATGGACGCTCACTTAACAAACATTGAAACGTTTTTGATGCTGTATAATGTTTTTCAGTACTACCAAATAACATCACGCGATCTGCATGTGACAAATAATTTAATATGTTTAAGAAGGGTTGTCGCTCTCTTTGTTCTACAACCATCTCTTCTAAACCATAATCTGCAGCATAAGCCGTTATGCGTTTTGCAGGATAAGGACCTGTACCAATAAAAAATAATTTTATATTAGGATCCCAGTTACCTGCATCTTTTAATTCTTTTATGGCATTAAAGAAACAATCCATAAATAAATGCGAATTGGGTAAAAACGCACCTGCATAAATCCAAGGTTTACAGTTTTCAATCTCATCCCAAGGCATCTTTAATCCTTCTAATTTTATTTTATGATCATTTGGATCAAAACCATATGGCATTCCTGCATGTACAGGTGGCTTTTTAAAATTTCGTTCTATTACTGGCCAATAATATGGTGTAGATACACCTGTTATAAATGCAGCCTTTTTTACAGCATATGGCTCTAATGTTCTCGCTACAGATTGACTTAATTTTGCTCTTGTATCATTTTGGTTTGTAATATCTCTTACCCAAGGATCTATATAATCAATACCATACGGAATGCCAGTTTTATTATGAACTACTCTACCTAAAATTGCAGTGTAAAATGATGGTATCGGCACCCAAATACAATCTATTTTGCGTTCCTTACATATACGCAAGGCTTCTTTTTTAAGAAACGGATAAGCGCGTAAACCAATATCGCCTATTATTCTAGGTTTCCCTACTTTGTAAGCTTTTGTATAGATGACTTCAATATCTTCTGATGCTGTTTTAGCGATATGCGGATCTGGTGTTTCTTCATAAAATTTAGAATCTACGGTTAACAACAGAGGTTTCCAGCCAAATTGCTTTAAGTAGTTCCCAATTAAACGAGGACGTTGAACACCTGCTAAATTTGCAGGCACCCAATGTGGGTATATTATTAAAACGGTTTTCATTCCAGTAATTTCTTTAATTTTATTTGTTCATTTTCCCATGAAAATAATTTGGCATTGTGCCATCTCTCTATCTTATTTTCCGTGGATAAAACATCTCTATTTATCTGCATTAGACTATCATTTAATGAAGATTCCATTATTAAACCAGCATTATAATTTAAGGAATTTAAAAATTGAGATTGTCCAAATGTATTTGTAGCCAAAATATACAGACCAGATTGTGCATAAGCCAAAAATTTATTCGTAAGACAAATATCTCTATTATAATCTACCTGTTCACTTTCTAATGCAAGACCAATATCCATTTCACCTAAAAAATTATGCAAATCTTCCTGACTCATTATATCATGCAGAATGATGTTTGAACTTAAAGTCATGGTGTCAATATAGGGTTCATTTTTATTACCTATGAGATGAAATTTCACTTGACTCATTGCTTTTGCAGCTTCAAAAACCTGTTCCAGTCCGCGATTAGGCCCTATATGTTGAGAGAACCAAACACATTTTATGTGAGTTGAGTCTTGTGGTTTTGGTTGATTAAAATCTATTGCATTAAAGGCATTGATAATTGTGGCTTGCTTTGTTTGGGCACTAACATTAAAATGCTTTTCGCATTCTATTTCAATACCTTTCGAAGCATAGGTAATGCTATTTGCTTTTAAAAACCCATGAGACATGATCAGCATTCTATTTCGCTTTTCATATTTTTTATTAAAATATAAGGCCTCTCCAGGATAATAATCTTCTATATCTAACTGTAATGATACTTGGCTGTTATCTGACAACTTCACAGCTGCATAGAATGCGCCTAAATTATGCGCAAAAACCCTACTAAAAGCAAACTCTCTAGCCATTTTTTTTGCTGCCAACCAAAGTTGAGGTGCTTTATCATTACTAGCATAGGCAGCTATCTTAAAACTATTTAAAAAAACAGAATTCAGTAAAATAGCCAATTTATGTTTGATCTTAAATTGCACTGTTTGGAGCACTTTGTTTTTCCTATCTATCTCTACAAATTGTACTTCTGGATTCCTTATTTTTATAGCCTCAGTAAGCTCCAACGTCCAATCGTGATGTATGTAACTCAAAACAAAACAATTAAAATCTTTTTTTAACGCTTCAAATTCTTTTACTAAACGAGGGTTAGCTGCTAAACTTGAAGTTGTAATAAATAAAAGATGAGGCTTTTTTTTCAAATTGACACTTAATTTTTACTTGATATTTATACTGCAAAAATAATCGAAATAATCTAGCATTATTAGTTCTTATGGCTATTTTTAATAATCTCTCTTACTAACTTTCAAATGTTTAAAACTATTTGATGATTATCTCATTGCAACTTAAAATTAATTTTAATCAATATTTTTAAATCTTTCAGATTATCCTTTAACAAACTCATTTAATCCTTTTGCCCTAATATTGTAGAATTCATTAGTGGTATATACCATTTGATCTTGGTTATAATATTAATTTAAGCAAGGTCTTTATAATAGTTATAGTATTACTGCAAAAACCTAAAATAGAAATCCTTAATTTAAGGTTTTATATAAATTGAAAGGATAGATTTTCTAAGTTTAATTATTCGAAATGCATGAAGCAAATCACAGATAAACGACAACATTGAGTCTCGCATTGGATACCTTCTATAATTAAGAAAATTTTAATTGATATGAAAAAAAGATTAATTAAGGCTCTAAAATAACTTTTAAAATTCGTTCAGTGGCAGAACCATCCCAATATTTAGGGATTTGCCCTTCCTTATACTTATTAGCCATGATTAAGTTTATCTTACTTAAAATGTCTTCTTTACTAAAATCTAACAAAGTATTAGAACCAATTTCTGTAGTACTAGGTCGCTCCGTATTGGGTCTTAATGTTAAACAAGGTTTTTGCTTAAATGTTGTTTCTTCTTGTATACCTCCACTGTCAGTAAGTACCATTTTACAATTATGGACTAAATTTTGAAAACTAAAATAATCTAATGGCGTTAATAATTGTAAATTCTCTATTTTATTGAACTGTTCTTCTAGATTAAATTTTTTGATATTATTTAGAGTTCGTGGATGTATTGGAAATACAATAGAAACATCATCAGGTATTTCTTTCAAAAGAGAAAATAATTTTTTTAATCCTCCTATATTATCTACAGTTGCAGGTCGATGAATAGTTATTAATATAAATTCATCCTTTACTAATTTATAAGATTGTAAAATAGTTTTAGCCGCTATATTGTCTTTAAATGATACAAGAGTATCAATCATTGTATTACCAACAAAATGTATTTTAGATGCCGACTTACCTTCTTTTAATAAATTATCTATACCACTTTGCTCTGTCACAAAATACAAATCTGAAATTTCGTCAACCAAGATTCTATTCACTTCCTCTGGCATTGACCTATCATAGCTTCTTAACCCACTTTCTATATGGCCTAACGTAATACCTAATTTTTGAGCCGTTAGAGCAGCGGCTAATGTGGAATTAACATCTCCAGGCACCAACATTACGTCAGGCTCAAATTCTTCAGTAATTACTTTTTCTAAGCGCAGCATTATTTCAGCCATTTGAGTATTAGGTGTGGCTTGTGAAATATTCAAAAAATAATCTGGCCAAATATCTAATTGCTGAAAAAACACATCTGCCATAGACTTATCAAAATGCTGCCCTGTGTGTACAATTTTTATATTAAATTGACTTTTAAATTGTTGCTCTGCTACTTTTTTAAACTGAGTTACTTTTATATAATTTGGTCTTGTACCAACAACGATGAGAATATTTTTCATTTGCCAATTGTTTTTTAATCTTCTTTATATCTTAAAAACTTAAAAAGCTAAATGATTGATTTGACAGGCAGTGTATCATCACTATATAATTTAAAATTAAAACTCTCAAAGATTTCAAGACCCGCTTTAACATCATCGTCAGACACTACCTTTTTCCATTTTGAAAGTTGAGCCATTGGGTCCGTATTTGTATGACCTTTACCTGAACTAAAACTTTGTTTACTTAATGCGTCCTCAAAATAATTAAAATCAATTTTACAATTTAAAAATTGTTCTAATTGTTCATGACATGATGGTTTATCCATTACTAAATCCTCGTAAAACAATATTATGGATTTTTCTTTATCCATATGATTTAAAGCATATGAAAATTGGCTAACTGACTGAAAGACCAATAATGTGAATGCAGATTTTATTAGTGTATATTTATCTTCATATTGCAAAAAAAAGCTATCACTTTTGTTTGAGGATTCATATTTCCATGATGAAAAATTTTCTTTATGATAGTCAAAATTTTTACCAAAATTCAATGAAGAGGCAGCCACAGCAAATGGATGTCTTAATAAAATAATTGAATTTAAATTGTACCTCTTTTGAAAATAAGAATACATAAAATTCCCAAAACACATCTTATGAATTGTGTGCTTACTTCTACTAAATGTTTTAGGGTTGGAAAAGCGAAAAAATCGAATATTCCTTTTATCTAAATTAAAATAAGCGTCAAAATACGTATTTACTTCAGAGTCTTCAATTGAGGCTATATGAGGATGCCAACCCAAATCTAATTCTTTATAACTCTTTAATGAGTATGGATTTATAGTATTAAAACCAACCGCTCTATGGTTAAATAAGGGCTCCCATATTAATCTTGCTTTTAGAACACCAACTAAAGTTTCTGCTAGTAAAGTTGTACCTCCTCTAGAAATCCCATAAATCAATATATTTTGATTATGCTTTACTTTTGCCAACTTAATGTTAACTATAAAATTAAGGATTTCACTAACCTTAATAAGATAAAACTTTAATTTATTCATATTACACCCAACTATATTATTTTATGTATCACTTTTGAAAACAACTTTGCAATGCGCCAACCAAAACAATTTTTAATAAATTCTATTAATTTTCCTCCAAGAACGGGAACAAATTGTGAACCGCCAAATTGATTTGATAAAAACATAGCCTCTTCTGATATGTCCTTAAATTCAGGATATGCACCAATTGCTATAATCTTATATTGTAAGGCCATGGCATTTTTATATTCGATTGTATCGATTGAATATTTAAACTGTTTCGATTTAGAGTTTAATGCTTTTAGTTGACTCTCAAAATGTTCTCTCTGTTTTTGGTTAGCAATATTAGAACCTTTAATGTGTTTTCTATAATGATTTAATATTTCTGGCACATAAATTACTTGATTTGCTCGAGTGACAACTCTACAAAAATATTCACCATCTTGATCTTTACTTAAGGTCACATCCCATGGTCTTGTTGAATCTAACAACTTCTTTGGTGCCAACCACGCACTTGTCTGAACCATATTTTGAGGGCCATTTGCGCCATAAAGATTTAATAAAAACTCTTCTGTATTATCTGTTGTATAAAGAAAATTCCAATCTGTAATCACACCATTCTCAATAGTATCATAAAAATGATTTGTATTGCAAACTGCAATAGCCTTTTCATTATTAGATAATGCTTTTACCTGCGACTCAATTTTATCTAAACTAAGTAAATCATCATTATCTAAAAACTGAATATACATCCCTTTAGCCATACTCAACCCATAATTTCTAGCAGAACAAGCCCCTTGTAATGGATTTTTTAATACTGTAACATTCGTTTTGTTTAAAGTTAAAAGATATTCTAATGATCCATCTGTAGAACCATCGTCAACAACAATTATTTCTATATTGTTATAAGATTGATTATATACAGAATCTAAAGTATCTTTAATATACTTTAAACCATTATAATTGGGTATTATTACTGAAACTAATGACATAGCAAAATAGATAATCTATAAATTCTTGAATACTTTTGTTTTAACTGTGCAAACTTCTAAGTATTAGACTTAACCGCTGTAAGCCACCTGTCATATGCACCTTCTTTAGCTTCAAACTCACCTTTAGAAATAATTAGGATTTCTAATAATGTAATTCTAACATATAAATTCATATGAGCTATTCTATTTAATTTCTTTGAAAAGAATTTTTCTAATACTGAAAGGTCATTGGGAAAATAGTCTTTATTAAAGGCATGATCTGGAGATTTATATATAGTTATGGAAATATAATCAAAAAAACGATTTAATAAACCACCATCACCCCAATCAATAATTTTTATACGGTTATTTTTAGACAACACTTGTCCTGCATTAAAATCGCCATGTACTAACGCTAATTCTAACTTAATATCTTTTTCTAAATAGTCATTTTCGATTGAGGCTCTTAACTCTTGAGATGCCCGAAACAAGCGATCATTGTTAATTTCACCTAATTTATTAACTAAAGTTTTATAATATTCGTCTAATTGGATATTTTTTAATGTTTTACGATTAAGTTTTTTGATTTTTTTCTGAGCTTTGATTAATTGGTTCTCATTTATTAATTGATTTCCAGCGCCAACAGCCAACTCTTCAATATAATACTTTGGATTATCAGATATTTTTAAAAGCCTTGGAAACACTTTAGAAAGGTTTTTAAATTGTTTACCCATTTTACGAGCATTAATTTCATTTTGAAATCGCTCAGCATAAGATTTCTTTGCTAAAACATGAGTCACTGTTTTATCACTATTAGAAAACACACCAAAAAAATGCCATTCTACGTATATTAAGTCAATTTTATTCCAATGAATAGAGCTGGGTGCTTTTAAATATTTAATGTCATATTGGAGTCCTATTAAGTTCAAAAGTTTATGGAAAACAGGAAAAATGGCAACAATATTTAGCAATGACCAAATTAGGTACGTTTTATAAGTTCTTACCTTATAAACGTAATTAAAGAAAAAACGTATTGACGATCTTTTGAGATTAATACAGACGTTATAACGAGGAATACAAATAAATTTTTCAGATGCTTTGATAGTTTTATCGTGCAAATTGGCAGTCGCTAGCGTCTTAAAAATGTAATCAATTTCATATCTTCTTATTTTCATACTATCAGTAAACATTGTATTTAAAAAACAATTTCTTAGACCATTCTATTTTCTATAGGCGATGTAAGTTGTATTTATCCTGTTTATATCTAAATTATAAATACAGTAAGGGTTTAAATTATTTTAAGCTATTTTTAAAAAAATCCCTTTCTTTTTTAATTTTTTCTAATGGCCAATCCCACCATTTTTTTACAGATAGCTGGTCTATAGTTTCTGGCGAAAAACGATATTTTATTACTTTAGCTGGCGAACCTGCAACAATTGCATACGCAGGAATATCTACAGTTACAACAGAGTTAGCCGCAATAACAGCTCCATCATTTATTTTTACGCCAGATAAAATTAAAGAATGTGCACCAATCCAAACGTCATTTCCAATAACAATATCTCCTTTTGAAATAAAGTCATCATTTATTTCTTCGTTAAAAATGTTCTTAAATATTGGATACGTTGTTGCCCTAGCCATTGCATGATTGCTTACTTGCATTGAAACATTTCTAGCAATAGAACAAAATTGACCAATAATTACTTTCCCTCCATGAGCTACAACATCAGTATTAGGTCCATTTAAGCTCGTATATCTTCCTATTTCAATATTACCATATAATTCACATCTCGCAACCATAGCACCTTCAGCGATATCAATATTACCATCTAAACGCGATCCATATACTTTTGAATTCTTATTTATTTTAACCTTGCTAGACATGGGTATAAAATTCCCAAATCGCAATAAGAGATAAACCTTATTAAATAGTTTGTTTTTAAGTTTACTAATCATTTTTATCTAAAAGGTTTTTAGTAAAATTTTTATAGTTTGACTCGGCACTAAAGTTTTTGTTAAAAAAACTTTTTATTTCTGACTTGCTAAAACTAATTTTATGTTCTACGATCAAAGCTATTTCCTGTGCAATGTCTTCGTTAGTCGCACTCAAATCTAATAAAACCCCTGTTGTATCATTTACAATTTCTGGAATTCCAAAAATGCTGTAAGCCATAATTGGGACACCAAAGCTTTGAGCTTCCATCATTGAGACTGGCAATCCTTCTTTTAAACTTAAAGATAAAAATAAATCTACATCATTTTCTGAATAAAAATCAAGGACTTTTTGATTTGCAACATGCCCTTTGTAATCAAATGTTATATTAGACGGTAGATGTTGAGCTGCTTCTAGTACTTCTTTTTCTTTAGGACCATCTCCAAAATGTACCCATCTAATGGTTTTATGCTCTAATTTCATTAAACATAATAACTCAGGAATCCTTTGAATTTGTTTGAAAGGAAAAAGGTTGGCGCAACTGACAATCAAAAATGTCGTTTTTTCATCAACTTTAAGCTGAGACTCCAATTTAGATTTATTCGCTCTAACCCCTAAATAGGCCACCTTTACTTTTTCACTATATTTAGTTAACTGCTGATTAAAATATTCTTTATTATAATTACTAATAGCAAATACTTTATCAATATTTTTGAGAATATACTGTCTAAACGGAACGGAACCACAATCCCAACGTTCATTAAAAACATCAAATCCGTGTGCTCTACAATAAAGATTAGAAATGCTTTTTTTAGATTTAAGATATGCTAAACTCAATGTAGAATTTACAAACCAATAATCATAAAAAACGGGATTATTCAAATTCGATTTTTCTATAAATGATTCAATTAGTTTTGCTTCTTTCAAAGCATTGGCTAAATAATATATAAAATAACCTCCCGTAAGATAATGTACTCTTTTTTTATCGTTTAAAATCGTATACGTATAAATTTTAAGAACTGCTCTTAAACGGTTAAAAGAACTTAAAATATATTTAAAATGATTATCAACCTTTCCACTATTTACTAAAAAATCGTTGACTTCAACATTTTGAGGTAACGCACGTTGTCCTGAATGTGTTTTCTCCCTAGGAATTATGATAACTCGTTTAAATGCATCCGCCAAATGCTCAATTTCATTTTCAATGAAAGTCTCAGATTTCTTTCCGTAAGGATAATGCAAAGTAAAAAGCACTAAAGTATCTCCTGTTTTCATACCGTAACAATGCGTTGTTTAGAACCTGACACAAAAGATATTTTACCACTGATAAAATCATTTAAATAACGTTCTGTTGTTTGCGGACCAACATATAGACGCGGTAAGGCATGCATATGATTTTGATGTTCTGCCATAATATTACCCTTTCTGCCTGTTGTTGAGGTTTTAATTTTAGTTTTATACATTAATTCAACTTCTCTATCCCCAACCTCTACTGGAGAACCAAATGGATATGCGAAATGCTCTATTGGAGTATTTAATCTTGACTCTAAAATTTTTACAGATTGATTAACTTCTTGTAATAATTGGCTATCACTAATAGCCTTAAAGGAAGGGTGATTTACAGTATGAGCTGCTATTGTTACTAATGGATCTGAATTTAGTTGAATAATTTGATTCCAATTTAATGCCAAATCCTCCACTTTTTCGTAAAGAGGCATGCTATACTTTGAAAATATTGTATCAATGAGGTTCAACTGTTCTGCGCCTTCATAACTTTTAATAAAGTGGCGTAAATAATTAAAAGTTTCTTCTTTGTCAGTATAACTTTGAAGATTGAAATTAAAATTTTCTTCTTTAAAATTAAAAGTCAATCTCTGTTCCTTAAGTAATAAATCTTCTAACAAATACCACCATAAGACTGCTTTTTTATCTGGAAAATTTGTTGTTACATAAATTGTAAATGGCACATTGTGTTTTTTAAAGATAGGATGCGCGTGAGTTAAGTTATCTACATAACCATCGTCTAATGTAAAAATTACAAATTTCCTTTTTATTTTTCCTTGAAGATAATCTGGTAAGTCATCTAAAGAAATAAAATCATAATTTCTTTTCTTAAAATAAACAATTAAATCTTCTAAATGCTCTTCGGTAATTTCAATACCAGTATTACGAAGCCGCTCGTTACTTGACTTAGGAATTACACGATGAAGTACAACAATTTGACCCAATCCTTGATATAATCCACGAAAAAAGGGAGAAAGTGCATTTTTAATAAAAATCTTTCCTTTGGTAGTATCCATATTAAAAATTTAAGATAAAAAATTCTGAATATAATGTATCAATTAATTCATCATTTTCCGCATGTCTATAAACATACGGTCTTTTTCTAGGGTAATACTTTTTTTTGACCGTACTATCTTCCGGAATAAACCTATCTGCTATTAAAATACCGATAGACCAACCCAATTTTCTGCATATTTTTAAGGCATTACTTGTATTAGAGTAGCTCTTAAAAAACACATCTGGATTGCTTATGTAATGAATTTCAGCTAATGTTAATCTATTCTGAATACTCTTTTTTAAAACTGATACCTTATTAAAAACGTTAGGTACATAGCTCCTTTTTTTACTAATTATAAAACAATCTAAATTGTCAGCTTTTAGATATAAAAACTGAGCGTTTTTAAAATCTCTATGATCATTATACAACTTCAAATCTTGCGGACTAAGCAGCTTTACCGCATTCTTATCTGTGACTTTTTCAATTTCAAATTTTACTAGCCCTTTTGCACCTTGCACTGGAAGTATTTTATAATTTTTATAAGCCACTTCATTAAATTTCAAACTCTTAAATATCTTGAAAGGCCCTTCAGATGCCGTAAAATTTGTAATTACATGGTCTTTCAATCTTAGAACTTTAAGCAATAATGCCATACCTCCCATTTTTACAGAAGGATCTACAATCCAGCTGTGCGTATTACAAAATTTTTTAACTTCTCCATTTACTAATCGCTCAGAAAAAATTGTTCCTATAAATCCTAATAGCTTATTATCGACTTCTAACACATATCCATAGTGATTATGAGCTGCATTAAAATTCACTTCGGTAATCTTTTTCCAATCTGTTTTGCTCAAACTTGTATTATTAAGTCTAGCGAGAAGCTTATAAACGGCTTCAAAATCTAACTGAGTCGCCTCTCTAACAGTCATGGTTATTAATAATTATCGTAGTTATAATAATAAATAGATTATAAAGCACTGAACAGCTCGTTCCTATTTAAAACTGAAGAAATTTAGTTACTTATTAAGCTTCTATTTTCTCTTCAATCTTTATTTTTATTAATTGAAAATTAAGCATTTCAATAATATCTTCTTCTTCGAATTCAATATCAAACTCGTCTTCTAATGCAGTTACAAGATTAATGGATCCTATAGAATCCCAATTGTCTAAATCATCTGGGCTTGTGTCTTCGTTAATCTCTTCTGTTGATACATCAAACACGAGAGCCATAATTTCTTTAAGTTTTTCTTCAATATTAGGCATAATGTAATGTTATATAATTATACGCGTTAGCGGCTGCAAAAGTAGCCTTTTTCATTGAATATACGGTCATTGTTTCAGATTGTTCTTTGAGCTGAAAACCAATTTTAGGATAAAAATCAGCAACTTGTGCATTCTTTTTAGTTACAATATAAGACCCTTCTAGGTGTTGTGTTTTAGCGAACACTTGAGTTAATACTTCTTCTAAAAATCTATATTCTACTGTTCTTCCCAGTATTCTGCAACTCATTAAAAGCGCATCTATATGTGCAGTGTTTTCATCTACATAGTTTACTATACATAGACCAGTAATACCACTATCTCCAAATTTGTCTTTTACACCAAACGCAAAACAATCATAAGCTTCGTCATTTACAAATTGTGTTATTTGAGCCTCAGTATATCTTGGTGTAGTTAAATTAAACTGATTGGTTTTTTGTGTCATTTGAGCCATTCGAGAAATGAGTTGCTCGTCATTCTTATAAATAGTCAACTCTAAATTTAATGCCTTCAAAAAATCCTCAAAACTTTGTGATTTTCCTTCAGCCTTAGAACGCGCTACGTTCTGCTTATATTGATCTAGTTTTTTACCGTCTTCTTGGCTTTCATTGAGTTGTAAAAAATAGTTTGTCCATTGCTGCTGATCCACATAGTACTGCACCGCATTTTTTGGAACTTGTATCGTCTCTACAGAAGGGACTTGATCTCGCATTAATTGAACTTCAAAGTCACTATCATCAACAAAAACAAAAGAGTCTACACCTATATTTAGTTCTGAAGCCAATTGCTTAAGGTTTTCACTTTTTGCTTCCCAATTCACTTTTTTAGCAACTAATACGTCTTGCTTTATTGTTAAATCTGCGTGGTTCTCTAATACTTTATCGACATCTTCTTCATTGTTCTTACTTGCTAGAGCCAAAAGAACACCCTTTTTACCTAAAGACATTGCTCTATATTGTGCTGCCGCAAACGCCTGACCTTTGTATGTGTTTTCATCCATGGCTATATGATCAAAGCCATCTTCTCCTAAAATACCTTTCCACAACGTATTATCACAATCTAATGCTAGCAATTTTTTAACTTGTCCTGTTACTGCGTTAAAATAAGGCTGAATAAGTTTCATATAACTCATATAAAACCCGTGTTTATATAACAATTTATTCTTTAGATACCCTTTAAAGTCAATGGTGTTTTCTATGCCTGATTGTACTAGACATTTATCCGTATTAACCCATTTAATTGATTTAGGTGCATGCTCTTCACAAAATCTATTTAGCCTTATTGCTAATTCTTCAAGTTCTCCCGTTTGGGTTTGTAAATAACTAAATGGTAATGCTGTAAAACGATTCATTATGACTAAAGATGCATTAGCTAACGCTGCAAAAGTAAGTTGCAACTCGGCTTGTATTTTTTGTTCTAATGCATAAATATGCTCAGTATCAAAACTATCAATTTTATATTCCAAGCCGTGTAAACAATTGGCAAGCTCCCAAAATATAAGAACAATTTTATTGTTTAAATCAAATTCTTGCGCATTTTGAGAGATATTATCATAGTCTCCAAAAGTAATATCAATATTAATATTGTTTACTGCACAATTATATTCTAGGTAATCTTTTATTGGGTTTGTAGTAATATTATTAAGCACTACAAGCTCAATATTATGTGAGTAACTTTTCTGTTCTAAATTAGCTTTAGCTTTTAAGAGCTCTAAATAACTGTTCATAATAAAGGTATATTATATGATTTTCCTTAATGTGTTTACCGCATCACTTGACCACCATTGATACGAATGGTTTCTCCTGTTATAAAACCACTTTTAGACGAATCTGCTAAAAACACGATTGCTTGAGCAATATCATCTGGTGCAGCCAAGCGTTTAAGTGGTGTTTTTGCAGCCGTTAACAATTTTATTTTTTTAGGCAAATCAGCATTTAAATCTGTATCAGCGATACTTGGAGAAACTGCATTTACTCTAATTTTTTTGCTAGCTAAATCTGTAGCCAAAGACTTAGTTAAACCCAACAAAGCTCCTTTTGCTGTTGTATAATGTGCTAATTTAGCAAAGGGTTGTTCTATTGACTGAGTCGTAATAAACACAACACCTGCTTGCCTTTTAGCAAGATGATTTTCTAACTTTTGAGTTAATAAGAACGGTATTTCTACGTGCAATTTTATTTGTATTGCAAAATCACTCCAATCTAATAATTGAAAATCTATATTAGGGATTGAAGGGCTTGATGTATACACTAAAGCATCTAAAACATCTGTGTATCTATTGACAGCATCTAAAATATGTTCTACTCCATCCTTTGACGTTAAATCACTTTGTATAATTCTTAAACGCTCTGGTTCTTTAAGCGTATTTCTTAGATTTAGTAAACCAGTTTTATTACTATTGTAATGTCCAATAACATGAAATCCGGCATCAAGTAATTGCCTTGTAACTTCTAGGCCTATTCCACCAGATGCTCCAACAATCAAAGCTATTTTGGGTGTATCTTTTAATTGTTCTATAGATTGTTCTTCTACTTTTTCAAACGGAATGATTTTAACTTTAGCGTTACCTGTAGTTACTTTCTGTTTGTTCTGATTAAAAATTACAGTAGATAACTCTATACTCTCTTCTCTATCATTCTTTTTAAGTACTTCTGCAATTACAGTTATGGTATCTCCGATTCTAACCGGTAATAAAAACTCTAAACTTTGAGAAAACCAAAGCGCTCCATCTCCAGGTAATTTCGTTCCAATTACAGTAGAAATAAATGATGCACCCAACATACCATGTGCTACTTGTTTTTTAAAAGCTGTTTTTTTTGCATAGGTCGCATCAACATGTAGACGATTATCATCACCTGTTAATTCTGCAAATTTATCTATATCTTTTGCGGTAATAGTATGTACTACTTCGGCTGTTTGCCCTATAAAAATTTCAGAATATGTCATTTAATATAACTTTTAAGTACTGTTTTATTGAAAAAAGAACCTCCATATTCGAAGTATTTTTTCCTCAACTTTTTAATATCATTTGGCCTATAGGCTATAAGCTTTATTAGCGTATTTATAATAGATTTTTTCAACAATCCTTGTCGTTCATGAGATAAGTCTACATGGACTAATACACTTATTAAAACCTCTACTACATTTCGTAATTTAGCCTCCTTCTTTAATAATGAATGAACACCACCTTCATGAACACGATAAATTGTTGTTACATCCGGAAGTCTATAATAAGGCTGTTGACTCGTTATTAATAAATTTAAAGGCCAATCTCCAATTTTTAGATTAGTCATCCAATCTAAATTAGATATAAGTTCTTTTTTAAAAAGAATCGTTTGAGAATTTATTTTATTTGACTGCGCTAATGATTCAAAAGAAATCTCTCCTTCCTCTAAGATACTGTCATTATATGTATTTTCATTTTCAAAGAACCAACGGTTGTTTGTAGACACACCTCCATAACTTGGTTGTTGTTCTAAAAAATCGACTTGTTTTTGAAGTTTGTTTTCATCAATCCAGTAATCATCACCTTCACAAAATGCAATATATTTACCCTTACACGCTTTTAAAGTTCTTAAAAAATTTGGTAAAACACCTAAATTAACACTATTGTCTAAAAGTGTAATTTTATTATTCGATGCTGCTAATTCTTTAATAATTAAAGCAGTACTATCAGTGGAGCAATCTTCACCAATAACAATTTCAAAATCGAAATTGGTGTTTTGCCCAATAATACTTTCCAAACTTTTTTTTATGTAAGCCTCCTGATTATAGGTGATAACGCATACAGACACAATAGGATTGAGATTTTTATCTGCCATTATTTTAAAAATCTTTCAAATGGTTTTCTTTCTCTAATACGTTTTGCTGGTGATCCGTAATAAAGGCCATGACTCTCTAAATCCTTAACGACTAAAGAACCACTGCCTACTACAACATTTTCTCCAATAGAAGTTCTATCTAAAATAGTCACACCTAATGCTATCGCAGAATATCTACCCAAATTAAAATATCCACCAGTTGTAACACCAGCTGATAATGATGAAAAATCTGCCATTGTACAATTGTGCTCTAAGGAACTGTTTGTATTTATGACGCAATGGTTTGACATGTTGGCTTCAGAATTAATAACAACACCTGGCATGATAACATTTCCAACACCCATTTTTGCGGTTGGACTTATGTAGGCGAATTTAGATATAGCGTTTATGAATTTAAAATCTTCACTTTGTTCCAAAATTTCTGAAACCACTTTTTCTCGCAAATAATTATCACCTAAACCAACAAGTCCTGCATTAAAATTATATTGTTTAGATAATTTTTGAATCTCATTTTGTCTACCAATAACTTTATAGCCATAAAAACTATCTCCTATATTAATAACTGAGTCAATTATCCCAACAATCGAATATTCTGGTCGATCTCTAAGAATATCTATTATTACCCTTGTTTGAGGTCCTGCACAGCATATGACAATATTTGTTGTTTTCAACTTAATAAATTTTTGATAATTAATAATTGATTTTCCTTACTCAATTTATCAAATAAAGGAAGCGTTAACACAAGCTTAGATTGCTGTTCAGACACTTCAAAAACATTTTCGCTTTCTGTGTAATTTAAAGTGTTCAAACTTGGAAAAAAATAACGTCTACAATAAATATGATTATCATCCAGTAATTTTTTCTTTTCTAACAAGTCTTCTTCCGTTTTAAAATATATTGGAAAGTAGGCGAAATTAAAACCAGGCTCATCAATAAGTTCTAATACTTTAAAGTCTTGACTAAGATGCTCTCTATACATTAACCATTGCTCCTTGCGCTTTTCTAGAACAGAAGACATATGCTTTAAATTTGCTATTCCCATAGCGGCATGGAACTCTGAATTTTTACCATTTATTCCTATGCCCCAAAAATCCTCTTGCCCATTATGGCCAAAGTTGCGCATATAGTTTATTTTATGAGCGACATCTTTATTGTTAGTGAATAACGCACCTCCTTCTACGGTATGAAATAATTTGGTAGCATGAAAACTAGTAGTGCTAATATCTCCATACTCAAAAATTGATTTCCCTTTATATGTAGTTCCGAAACAATGGGCTGCATCATAAATGACCTTTAAATTATGTTTTTTAGCAATAACTTCAATGGCTTCTACATCACAAGGGTTACCATAAACATGCGTTGCAAGAACACCTGTAGTTTGCGGTGTTATGGCAGCTTCAATTTTTTTAGGATTAATATTACAAGATCCTTTTTCTATATCTACAAAAACAGGCTTACACCCTTCCCATACAATACTACTTGTTGTGGCTACATAAGAAAACGGCGTTGTTATAATTTCTCCTGTGAGTTCTAATGCTTTAATAGCAATCTGTATAGCAATTGTCCCGTTATTTACATAACTAAAATGACCTTTATAGTTTAAAAACTTTGGGATTTCAGATTCTAATAAGTTAACTAAAGGTCCACTATTGGTAAGCCAATTTCTCTCGTACACTTCATCTAATAAGGCGTACAACTCTTGTTTTGGCGGTAAAAATGGTTTGGTTACAGGTATCATATTAATATCCAAGTTTCAGGTATAAATTTTGTTTTTTCAAAGAACGCCTGATAATCTTGATTTCGATACCAAGCCTTTGGCGCTAATACAGTTTTATTTGGGTTTTTATTTAGCCAAGCAGACCACCAACTGAAGGTTGAGTTAGCAATGATATTATGCTCACATGCTGCCATAAACATTAAATCAAAATAATCTTTATAAAGCTCTTTTTCTTCTATAAAATAAGTGTTTTCTAAAGTCTTGAATTCATTCTTAACCCATTCTATATCATCAGAAAAAAAAAGAAATTTATTTGAGGTCTCTTTGTTAGATTTAAAATAGTCAATACATCTATCATAATAATTACGATCTAAAGTTTCAAATAATTGATTCGCTCCTTTATCAGATATATAATCTGCACGACGAATATGAATTGAAATAAACTTATTTTGTTTTATCCATTCGATTTTTTTCTTGAATAGATCTGTTTTTAAATCTTCTTTTAATTCAATATTTTGTAAAAGTTCAGTCCTTATATTTTTAAAATATCCAGAATTAGCAAAATAACCATTAAGATATTGATCTTTTGGCGTTGCTTCTAAAATAGATAAATCTAATTCTCGATCTCCTAAACTATAATAACGCTTAGAGTTTCTTGGTTTTAAAGCGTTAGTTATTCTTTCAAATATAGAAAGATTTAAAAACGCATCTACTTCTTTTTTAGAATAGATTTTATTGTCAATTTTAAATGAACATAATCCAAACTTTCTTCCATAAGGATCGCTCTCAAAAGACTTGATATCTATTTTTAATTCTTGATTCCTTTGTTTCGCAATTGCTAAGCTAGCAGCATATTCAAATAATTGATTACCTAAACCACCTTTTAAATTAATGACTACCATTTATTTTAATTTTCTTTTTTGTCTAAAATAAAATTGCCCGATTCTCTTACCTATGTATGTTAAAAATGTAACATTATCAAAATAATTAATACCATATCCCATTTCGCTATTCACTTTTTTCATTAAAGCATTAGCATTTAAATTCTTTACTCTCTTATATGGTATAATCTGTCGATTCATTGGACGGATTTTACTAATCTTTTGGCCTCTACTATTTTGTCCTTTTTGAATATCTCCATTAACTTTATTATATGACGTAGCATTGCTTATAACGTTCTCATATTCTATCCCCATTTCGTCACACATCTTATTAAATACTAATTCTGGCGATTCAGTAAAATCTTCATATTTAAAGATAGGAATATTAAGTTGCTTTAAAGCAGTAATATAATTTTCATAATATTTAAAAAAGCTGATGTGGTCTGGTTGACCTCTAGAAATCCATACATCTATAGCATTTCTAACGAATCCTATTACAATTGGGTCGAGGTGTTTTAAATCTTCAAGTATGCTAAATGTATTACTTGGATTATTATTATTTTCTCTGAGCGGTTCAAAATCAACAATAGACCAATCTCGAATGATTAATTGCTTATTGTTATTAATACAATGCGCATTTAATTCTGTAGCTAATTCAGAAAAAGAATCAGATTTTAGATCTATATCGTACCAAGTATGCGCCTGGCTCTTAATATCATATAAAGGATTTAACATATCTACGCCTGATCCTCCACCTGAAGAATTCACTTCAGACATCACTACGGTGTCAGTTAAACTTGACAAACACTTATTAAGTATTGTACCACCTGAACGCGCATAACAAAGTATTATAATAGGTCTTTTCATTATTTTACAAAAATAACTTTAATTTTTTTCTTAATGTTGCGAATATACGGATTCAAAAAAACCATAGTTTCAATCCAATCCTCATTTTTAGATTTATAATTAAAATATATAAATAATATGCCAAACACGATACTTCCAAATATTAGATTGAGTAAATAATAATCTTTAAGAAAATAAACTAGCACATATACCAATCCTAATGCAACGACAGTATAAGCCACTTGTAAGAATATTTTCTTTAATGGGATACTAATTTTCAAGTTGATTTCTTTTGATGCAAAAAACAAATCAGTTATACCTGTTACACCAGCGTAAGCACCACTTACCAATACAAAACTAAAAATACCAAACGGAGCAGCTATTAAAAGTGTAATAGTATAGATTGTACGTTTTATCAATATATACCTTAAACTAAATCGAGATTTCCCCCTAGATATTAAAATATTGTTACTCACGCTACTAATTGGCATAAAAAAACCTGTAATGCAAAGTATTTGTAAGTAAGGAATTGTTTCTGCCCACTCGTCTGTTAATAGCAATAAGATAACTTCTTTAGAATAAAAAGCTAGTAATAACATTATAGGCACGTAGACAATGCTAAGCAGACCTATTGAAAATGAAAAGTACTTTTTTAGTCTATTCTCGTCATGTTTAATTTTTGAATATACAGGAAAAAGCACTTTATTAAGGACTGACGTGATAGTAAGCAAAGGCAACACCTTCATTGATTTCGCTCTATTATAAAACCCAACGCTTGCAGGGTTGTAAAATCTACCGATTATTAAAACATCAATTTGTTCAAAAATACGCGCAACAAAATTAATGCCTAACATATTCGCTCCGAACTTTAGATACCCTTTTACCTTATTTAAACTAAAATATAAACTCGGTTTTAATGGTGAGACTACCCAATAAATTATAGTGGTCAATCCTGCGCTTACTAAATTCCTTATTACCAAACTCAAAACACCAAAACCATCGTATGCCAAATACAATCCTAAGCCTCCAGTAACAACATTGACAAAGACGCCAATCATAGTTAATTTCTTAAAATCTAAGTCTTTTCTAATTAAGCTTCCTAGGCTACTGCTCATTGAGCCAAAGATTAGACCTACTGCAGATAATTGAAATAAAAACTCAAGTTGATTATCTTTAAAAAAATCGGCAAATAATCCAGACGTAAAAAAGAGAAAAACGAAAAGTATTACTCCAATCCCAAGGTTAAACAAAAATATACTAGAAAAATCTTTTTTATTTACACCACTTTTTTGAATTATCGCACTACCTAATCCAAAATCTTGAATTACATTAAGTACAGTAGTAATTCCCATAACTAGGCCTATGAGACCAAATGCTTCTGGCCCTAAAAGTCTAGCTAAAACTATTGAAATTATAAATGTGAGTAGTTGATTAGTTACCTGCCCTAATAAACTCCATGAAATACCACTTACTACTTTGTTTTTAAGATTGTCTGCCACATGATTTTAATTAAAGTTCAATAACAACTTTTTTTTGTTGTAATTTTTAAATCAACACCATTATTTCAAGTAGAACTAGCCTAAAACAATGCTTCAAAGTTAATCTCTCGAGAGCTTTTATATAATCTATTATCAAGTAATAAACTTTATATTACTATCCCCTTGCCGTAATCTTTTTCAAATAATCATAATAATCACCTTTTAGGCTCGCAGTTGATTCTATAATTGACTCCTTTGTAACCCAATCATAATTCATTGCGATCTCTTCTAAACAAGCAATTTTAAGTCCTGTGCGTTTTTCTACCGCTTTCACGAATTCTGTAGCTTCTGTAAGTGCTTCGTGCGTGCCAGTATCTAACCAAGCAAAACCTCGACTTAGTATTTGCAGTTTTAAGTTCTCTTCTTCTAGATAGCTTTGATTTACTGATGTAATTTCTAATTCTCCACGACTTGATGGTGTTACATTTTTAGCCACTTCAATTACAGAGTTCGGATAAAAATATAACCCAACAACTGCATAATTTGATTTTGGCACTTTGGGTTTTTCCTCAATACTAATTACATTCTTATCAGTATCAAATTCTGCTACTCCGTAACGCTCTGGATCACTAACGTAATTCCCAAAAACAATGGCTTTACCAAACTCTTCTACGGTTTTCACAGACTCTTTTAATATATTTTGAAGACCAGCACCATAAAAAATATTATCACCTAAGACCAAACACACATCATCATTACCAATAAATTCTTCTCCTATAATAAATGCTTGGGCTAAGCCATCTGGAGATGGTTGCTCTGCATATTCAAAATTAACACCAAATTTTTCTCCTGATCCCAACAGTTTTTTAAAATTTGGAAGATCGACTGGTGTAGAAATTATTAAAATATCTCTTATACCAGCGAGCATCAGAACTGATATTGGATAGTAAATCATTGGTTTATCATAAATTGGCAATAACTGTTTACTCACACTAATGGTTAATGGGTGTAACCTTGTGCCTGACCCACCTGCTAATACAATTCCTTTCATCTATCTTATTTTATAATAAACCTTAATCTAAACTTAAAAATTTATCTCTTACTTCAACCAAAAAACACTAAAATTTAATGCGTTGAATACTGCTTATTGTAATAATCCTTATAATCTCCTGAAACTATATTATTTAGCCAAACTTCATTATCTAGATACCAATCTATAGTTTTCTCTATACCTTCTTCAAATTGTAATGATGGCTCCCAACCTAGTTCTTCTTTCAATTTTGTAGAGTCTATAGCGTAGCGCATGTCATGACCTGCCCTGTCTTTTACATAAGTAATTAACTTTTCAGACGTTTTTTCTTCTCTGCCTAGCTTTTTATCCATCACCTTACAAATTACTTTTATAAGGTCAATATTTTTCCATTCATTAAATCCGCCAATATTATAAGTATCACCGATAGTTCCGTTATGAAACACAACATCAATAGCTCTTGCATGATCCTTAACGTATAACCAGTCTCTAATATTAAGACCTTCTCCATAAACTGGTAGTGGCTTATTATTTCTAATATTATTTATAAATAGCGGTATTAATTTTTCTGGAAATTGATTTGGCCCGTAATTATTAGAGCAATTTGTTATCACTACAGGTAAACCATAGGTGTTTTGATATGCTCTTACAAAGTGATCTGAACTCGCTTTTGAGGCAGAATATGGCGATTTTGGATCATACGATGTTTCTTCTAAAAAATAGCCTTCCTGTCCTAGTGAACCAAATACCTCATCTGTTGAAATATGATAAAACAATTTATTAGAATAATCACCTTTCCAACTTTCCTTTGCTTGATTCAGTAAGGTTAACGTGCCCATTATATTTGTGTGTGCGAACTCAAATGGATTTGTGATAGATCGATCTACATGTGATTCTGCAGCTAAATGTAATACAGAGTCTATATCATACTTTTCAAATATTTCCTTTACTAAATTTTGATCGCAAATATCTCCTTTGATAAATTTGTAGTTCGCTTTGTCCTCAATATCTCTTAAGTTCTCAAGATTTCCTGCATAAGTAAGCGCATCTAAATTTATAATATTGTAGTCTGAATACTTTTCTACAAATAACTTAACAACATGACAACCGATAAATCCAGCACCTCCAGTTACTAAAATATTCTTCATTCTATATTAATTTTACTTTAAGTTTATAGCTATAATTTCCCAAGAAAAGACAATAACTGATGCTTATATTTTTACACTTTTGTAAGCAGATTGATTTGCTTTAAACCAAGCATAAGTATCACGAATACCTTTATCTAAACTGTATTTTGGCAACCAACCTAAAGATTGTAATTTAGAACTGTCCATCAATTTACGTGGTGTGCCATCTGGCTTAGAACTATCCCAATTGATAACACCATTATGTCCTACGATATCCTTAATGGTTTCGGCCAATTCTTTAATTGTAACATCTGTACCTGTACCAACATTATAAAGATGTTCTGGCAATTTGTTTTCTACTGCAAATATTACGGCTTGTGCTAAATCATCGACGTGTAAAAACTCTCTCATTGGCGTACCGCTTCCCCATAACTCTACAGAAGCATCAGTTGGTTTTGCCTCATGAAATTTACGCATCATAGCAGGTAATACATGAGAACTTTTTAAATCAAAATTATCATTTGGCCCATATAAATTTGTAGGCATTAGGCTTACAAAATCCTTACCATACTGTTTCCTTATTGCCTCACAAGCTTTAACACCCGCTATCTTTGCAATGGCATACCATTCATTTGTTGGCTCTAAACTATCTGTAAGCAGATATTCTTCTTTTAGAGGTTGAGGCGCAAATTTTGGATAAATACAAGAACTCCCTAAGAATATAAATTTAGATACATCTGCATTGTGAGCGGCATCTATTAAGTTATTCTGAATCTGAAGATTTTCCATTAAAAATGGATACGGATTCTCATTATTCGCTAATATACCACCAACTCTTGCTGCCGCATCAATAATAATGTCTGGCCTATAATTATCAATAAAATCAATTACGGCTTGTTGGTTTCGTAAATCTAATTCTTTACTTGTTTTACCTACAATATTAGTGTAGCCTTTGGCTTCTAAAGCTCGCCAAACCGCAGAGCCGACCATACCGCGATGACCTGCTATGTATATTTTTGAATCTTTCCCCATATTACTCAAAATAATTCATGGTTTTAAAACCTCCCTTCTCAAGGTATTGCTGTTCTTGCATAACCTTAATGTCACCTTGCATCATATCTTTAACTAAATCAGCTAAGTCATACTGACATTCCCAACCTAATTTTTCTTTGGCCTTAGACGCATCTCCAATTAGCAATTCTACTTCAGTAGGTCTGAAGTAACGTGGATCTACCGCTAAAACCTCTTTTCCTATTTCAACTTGATATTTAGGATTATTACATTTAGTCACGTACGCTTTTTCATCTTCGCCACTACCTTTAAACTCTAGTTCAATACCAACTTCAGCAAAACTCATATGAACGAAATCCCTAATTCTTGTAGTTTTCCCAGTAGCGATTACCCAGTCTTCTGCTTCATCCGCCTGAAGAATCATCCACATCATACGAACATAATCCTTAGCATGTCCCCAATCTCTTTGTGCATCTAAATTTCCTAAATGGAATTTATCTTGTAACCCTAAGGCTATTCTAGAGACTGCTCTAGTAATTTTACGTGTTACAAACGTTTCTCCTCGTATTGGCGATTCGTGATTAAATAAAATACCATTACAAGCATACATATTATAGGCTTCACGATAATTCACAGTTATCCAATACGCATACATCTTAGCAACAGCATAAGGCGATCTTGGGTAAAAAGGTGTTGTTTCAGATTGAGGTACTTCTTGAACCTTACCATACAATTCTGACGTTGAAGCCTGATAAATTCTGGTTTTATTTTCTAAACCTAATAATCGTACAGCATCCAAAATTCTTAAGGTACCTAAACCATCTGCATTACCAGTATACTCAGGAATTTCAAAAGAAACTGCAACATGACTCATAGCCGCTAGGTTGTAAATTTCATCAGGTTGAATTTCTTTTATCAACCGGATAAGGTTAGTACTATCCGTCATATCACCATAATGCAAGTAGAAATTTTGATGATCTACATGTGGATCTTGATATAAATGATCTATTCTGTCTGTATTAAACAATGAAGAACGACGTTTAAGTCCGTGGACTTCATACCCTTTCTTTAATAAAAACTCACTTAAATAGGCACCATCTTGCCCTGTAACTCCTGTAATAAATGCAACTTTACTCATTAATAACTTTGTATATAAATGTTTAAATGCTCAAGCTAATTGTAATACAAATTTAAAAAAATAAGAAGACTTAAATAATCTACACAATTTTTAAAATTATAATGTATTCAAAAAAACTTCAACCAAATAATATATTCTTTAATTTACTTAACTAAAAACCAAGAATTCAACAATTCCTTCCTATTGTATAACATATCCTCCTTAGTGCTCCAATCTATTACTTGAAAACCTGCATGCTCACAAATAGCTTGTCCTGCAGCTGTATCCCATTCCATTGTAGGCGCAAATCTTGGATAACAGTCTGCTTTTCCTTCAGCTACCATACACAATTTAAGAGAACTTCCTTTTGATATTAAATTTACTTCGCCATGCGCGTTACGCATATCATTAACATACGCTTCTGTCTCTGGCGACATATGAGACCTACTAGCAACAACTGTAAACGTTTTATCGTCGCGTTCTAAAGGTAATTTTTCTCCTTCGTTCATTAAAACGTCTACATTGTAATCATCGAGATTAACTTTAACTTTAAAAGCACCCATGTCTCTGGTAGAAAAATACAAATCCCCTAAAACAGGTACATAAATAACACCTATTACCGTTTTCTGATTTTCAATTAAAGCTATATTAACAGTAAACTCGCCATTCCGTTTTATAAACTCCTTAGTTCCATCAATAGGATCTACGATCCATAATTGACTCCAATCTTTTCGGTCCTCATATGGTATTGATTTTCCTTCTTCAGATAATACTGGAATATCAGTAGTTCTCAAATGAGACATTATAACTTTATGTGACGCTAAATCTGCTTTGGTTAATGGCGAATTATCGCCTTTCATTTCTACTTCAAAATCATTAGAATGATAAATTTCTAAAATTTCTTTACCAGCTTCGAGGGCTGCTTCAATTGCAATCTTTAAATTGTTGTCCATTTAAAATAATTATATAATCATTCCTGCTCCAATGGTCTCATTGGTTTGTTCGTCAATTATAATAATACTTCCAGTTTGTCTGTTTCTTTTATAAGCATCATAGAACATAGGTTTAGCTGTTCTTATAGATAAACGAGCGATATCATTCATTTCAACACTAGTAATATCTTCTATGCGATGTAAGGTGTTGATATCTATTTTATACTTTAATTCTTTTACCATACCAATAGATTCATTGGTCGTATGCTTTATAACTACTTTAGTACGTGCTTGAATTGGTTTAGAACTCATCCAAGTTACTAAAACTTCTAAATCTTGTCCGATTTCAGGAACATTATTTTCTCTAACAATCATATCACCACGACTGTTATCAATCTCATCTTCTAATGTCATGGTTACTGACATTGGCGCAAATGCTTCTGATATTTGCTCGCCATTAAGTTCTATTGTTTTTATAGTAGACACAAAACCTGATGGTAAAGACTTCACTTTATCTCCTGGTTTAAAAACACCACCATCTATACGACCAGCAAAACCTCTATAGTCTTGATTTTCTAATGTATGAGGACGAATTACGGATTGAATAGGAAAACGACAATCTACTAAGTTATGATCACTTGAGATATGAACAGTTTCTAAATGGTACATTAATGTACTACCTTGATACCAATCCATGTTTTCAGAACGATTAACAACGTTGTCGCCATTTAATGCAGAAATAGGAATAAACTGAATATCATTAATTCCTAATTTTGAAGAAAACGCATTAAAGTCAGACACAATACCATTGTAAACGTCTTCACTATAATCTACTAAATCCATTTTATTTACACATACTATGGCATGAGGAATTCGCAAAAGAGATGCAATAAATGCGTGACGATGTGTTTGCTCTAACATTCCTTTTCTAGCATCAATAAGTATAATGGCTAAATTTGCCGTAGATGCTCCAGTAACCATGTTTCTTGTATACTGAATATGTCCTGGTGTATCTGCAATAATAAATTTACGTTTTGGAGTAGCAAAATAACGGTAAGCCACATCAATAGTAATACCTTGTTCACGTTCAGATTTTAAACCATCGGTAAGCAATGATAAATCTACATAATCAAATCCTTTAGATTTACTAGACTCTTCTACAGCTTCTAATTGATCTTGAAAAATTGATTTACTATCGTATAACAAGCGTCCTATTAAAGTACTTTTTCCATCATCTACACTTCCTGCCGTTGTGAAACGCAATAATTCTATATCTTGATAATCCATTTATTTATTTTTTTGCTATTTGCTATCTCGCTTTAGCGCATTTACTATATTCTAATATCTCTTTTATTCTTGAAAATCGTATTTTAAAAATAACCTTGTTTTTTACGATCTTCCATTGCCGTTTCTGCACGTTTATCATCAGCTCTACCACCTCGTTCTGTTGTTCTAGTCGTAGCAATCTCCTCGATAATTTTCTCTAAATCATCTGCTTCAGATTCAACAGCACCTGTAATTGGCATATCTCCACACGTTCGGTAACGAATTGTCATATTCACAACCTCTTCATTTTCCTTCAGCTTTATAAATTCTGAATTTGCCAAAATCACACCATCTCTTACAACACAATCGCGCTGATGAGAAAAATAAAGTGATGGCAAATCAATATTTTCTAATTTAATATATTCCCAAACATCCATTTCTGTCCAATTAGAAATTGGAAACACTCTAAAATGTTCGCCGTAATTTTTTCGGCCATTAAAGAGATTCCAAAGTTCTGGTCTTTGATTTTTTGGGTCCCATTGCCCAAACTCATCTCTATGCGAAAAGAAACGCTCTTTTGCTCTGGCTTTTTCTTCATCACGTCTTGCGCCACCCATTGCTGCATCTACCTTATATTCTTCTAAAGTATCCAACAAGGAAACAATTTGAAGTGAATTACGCGACGCATCTGCACCTGTCTCTTCTTTCGCTCTACCTTTATCAATAGCTTCTTGTACTGAACCAACAATAAGTTTAACACCTAACTTTTCTACTAAAGCATCTCTAAATGCAATAGTCTCTGGAAAATTATGACCTGTATCAATATGAATTAATGGAAATGGAATTTTTGCTGGGTAAAATGCCTTCTTTGCTAAATGTGTTAGCAAAATAGAATCTTTACCTCCTGAAAAGAGTAAAACCGGATTCTCAAATTGAGCCGCAATTTCTCTAATAACAAAAATGGCCTCTGACTCTAACTCTTTTAAATGATTAATTACGTAATTACTCATATTCCTTATTTTAATTTTTGTATTATAAAGTCTAAGATAATTTCAACCGATTCTTCAATTGACTGATTATCTGTTACTATTTCTAAATCTGGATGCAATGGTGCTTCGTATGGTGCCGAAATACCTGTCATGTTTTTAATTTCGCCTGCTCTCGCTTTTTTATACAAGCCTTTAACATCTCTACGTTCACATTCTTCTAGAGAAGTATTGACATATATTTCAATGAAATTTTCTACGCCTACAATCGTTTTTATATTCTCTCTATCTTGAATATATGGCGACACAAAAGCGGCTAAAGTTACTACGCCTGCTTCAACCATAAGATTCCCAACTTCAGCTATTCGTCTTATATTCTCTGTTCTATCCTCTGGCGCAAATGTAAGGTCTTTATTTATACCTTGTCTTATATTATCGCCATCCAATGTAAAAGTTGATATCCCTTTTTTGTGAAGTTGTAATTCTACCAAATTTGCCAAAGTAGACTTTCCTGAACCCGATAAACCAGTGAACCACAATAACATTGAGTTATGATTGTTCAATTTTACGCGATCAGCTTTTGAAACCGTGAAGTTATGTTTTACAGTATTAGAACTCATTATTACTTATTGATTATTTAGTTTTTCTAACTGCTTTCTTTTATTTCGTTTGTCCAACCCAAAATTAATACGATACCATAATTTTTCGTGACCAAAATACAACAGCATTTTAGTAATTACCTCTGCTCCTCCGATTTTTAATCCTGTTAGAGGGTTACCAGTAATTACCCACCCTAATATAATAGTATCAATTGTACCAACACCTCGCCATGAAAACGTTTTTAATATATGTCTCTTGTTCGATGATTTTATAGTAGACTTAAACCAAACCCTTTCGTGGATGTAATACAATACCATTTTAGTCAAGAGTTCACAAGCTCCCATTAAAACCCCTACACTTAAATCGCTAGAAATAAACCATGATAGCAGAAGTGTATCTAAAGTACCGATTAGACGCCAAGTGATCGTCTTAGCTAAATGCCTTTTACTAAATCTCAAAATTTAAAAACTTTAAACAACAAGAAACAACAAACTATTTGAGAAGAATACAAGCTGAACGTTCTGTTAAAATTATTACTCAATTACTTAACATTTTAGTAGTGTGCACATTGAATCTAGCATTAACTAAGATTTTACTTCATTAAACATAAACAGCTTATATGTCGGTTTATTTTGGCAAATATAAATAATAAGATTTTGACTTTATCATAGTTCGTTATAATTATAGCAATAAATACTTTATTTTAAATTTTAAGATTAAATCATTATTAAATCAATAAAATTCACTCAATAATTACAAGATTTGTAATATAATCACAAGAACATCATCACTATTCTAAAAAAATTAACATTTTATACGAAAAGACCTACGTAAACAATACCTTTCACCTAAGAAATCGCGCTCTGAAATTTTTTAATTCGCAAAATTTGTTATATTTGCGCCATCTAAAATCCCCAAAAACACTTACCTATCAAGAGGATACCCAAGTGTTTTAATGATTTAATTAAAATAAATTATGAAAAAAACTTACTTTTTTTTATTGGCTTTATCCATATTTTCACTTGGATTTAGTCAAACCATTGTTACTGTAGATCGTGCAAACATTGTAGGCCCTACAGACACTGGAAATGATCCTTCGATTTCTTCAACAGGATTTACAAGAGGCTCTGGAGTTAACTTGGCCTCTACTAGCACAAATTTCACGACAAGCCAGTGGGATGCGACAACACAAGCACAAGCTGAAATAAATAATGATTTTATTGAATGGTCCGCAATTGCAAGTGCTGACAATGAAATTGAATTAACAGAAATTGATTTAAGATTACGAAAAAATGCTAATGGCCCAGCCAACTGGCAAATATTCTACAGTTTAGATAATTTTGCAACTGCAGGTATAGCATTAACAACGGTTCAAACTACATCATCTACGTTTACCAACTTTAACTTAGGAAGTTTAAGTGTTCCAACAGGAGCAGGTGGTACTATTACCTTCAGATTATATGCATGGAATGCACCAACAACTGGTGGCTGGATTAGAATTGGCGGAAGAGGCGCATGGTCGCAATACGGAATTGCTTCACCTGGTTTTAGATTACAAGGTAATATCAATTCTACAACCCTTAACAGTACAAACTCTGATATTATTGCAACAAGCTATAATCCAACGGATAATATAGATTATGCATCTTATAGTGCTTCTTCAGGATTAACCATATCAAACTCTATTAAAGTTGGAGAATTTTCTATTAGAGATGGAGGTGCTTCACTTGTAGATACTGATTTGTTAGCAACAGTTTTAACTGATTTAGAATTTGGAATCTCTAACAGCGATGTTATTTCTACTTTAGCTTTATTTGACGGAACGTTAAATGTTGCTGAAGTTTCTGTGGTAGATGAAACTGCAACTTTCACAGGAGTTACAGGGCTAAGTGCATTAGATAACAGTTCTAAAACATTTGATGTTTATGCTACCTTTAACACAGCTGTATCAGATAATACTCAATTTCAATTAACTGTAAACTCTGCATCTGCTAATGTAGCTGTTGGATCTAGTTTTGAAGATTTCAATGCAGGTGGTGCGCAAACACCGATTGCAGGTGATGACAATAGAATAGAAGTAATTGCAAATGCTGTTGTTTTTGGTCAACAACCAACGGACACAAATCAATTTGAAATTATGACACCATTTCCTACAGTTTTAACTGTTGATAGTAATGGTAATTTAGACGAAGATTATAATGGCACTGTAACTATTTTAGCTGCAGGATCTATGAACCCTTCATCAATTAGTTACTCTGTGATTAATGGTTTAGCAACTTTAAACACCGTTACATTTACAGAAAAAGAAACAGTTACCACAATTGCTGCATTAATTGGTGGCGTTGGTTTCGCAACTAGTAACGCATTTGATGTTAATGGGCCTTTAATTTCTATTGCACAACAAGATTTCGATGGTAGCACACCAGAATGGACATATTCTACTAGTATCCCTAGTTTTGATAATGGTTGGGGCACAAGTTATTTTGGTGTTATAGATAGCGCTGTTGCATCACCTTTAGATAATGCTTCTTTTTCAAACAATATATTTGGAGAAAACGATTTAAACAACACCTCTGGAGGTACATCTGGCTATGTCACAATAACCTTCGATACTATTGATATTAGCGCATATAATAATGTTTCTTTAAGTTTTGATTGGGACGTTGATGGATACGAAGCTAACGCTGATGATGTTCAATACCGTTTAATATACGATGGAGCTAATGAGCCATTAGTCTTTTTATTTGATGGTAATGGTGTACCTGTATCCGATGAAGGAACGCTTAAAGTTAGTATACCAAACTCAGTGAATACTATTGCACTGCAAGTTCGTGTAAGAAACAACGGTGTAACTGGATATTCTGGTTTTGACAACTTTAAATTAACAAGTGTTTTTGACGGTTTATTATATACAGATAATGGATGGTCACCAAATGCACCATCTAGTTCAACAGGTGCTGATGACGCTTATATATTAGACGGTACTTATACTGCAGGTTCTAATATTCAAATTAATAATTTCTATGTTAATGATGGCGCAACAGCAAGTATTGCTGCAGGTCAATCAATAACAACAAATTCTGGTATTATAAATAATGGTGCGTTAGAACTGAATTCTTCATCGACGTCTTATTCTAGTTTAATTACAGATAATATTCAAGGTGAGGTTACTTATTTTCGTCATGTAAATCAGTTTGCTGACTCAGGCTCTACAACTGGAAAGAATGATTTGGTTTCAGCTCCTGTAACAAATAGTAGCCAAACGTTCTTAGCATTAAGAACAGCTAACACACAAATTCCATCAGGAACAATTGGAGGTGTGCCTTCTTATTTATTTGGTCCTTTTGATAATGACGCTTATGAATATATTAATTATACAGCTTCAGACGATCCATCGTTAATTGAGTCTGGTATTGGATACAGAACAGCGTCTACAGCTGCAACAGGTTCTACTTTTGAATTTGTTGGTAACGTTGAAACAGGATCTAAAAGTGTTGCCATTAACATCGGTGCAATTAGCAGTCAAAATTTAATTGGTAACCCTTACCCTTCTTATATTTTATTATCTGAATTTTTATCAGAAAATGCCTTAGCATTTAATCCAACCAATTATGGTGTATATGGTTATAGAGGCGATGTAATTGACGGATTTATTGTATGGAACCAAGCATACTCCGATGCTAATCCTACTGCAAAAATTGCTCCAGGACAAGGTTTCTTTGTAGCTTCAAAAACAGGAGGTGCAACAATTAACTTTACTCCAGTGATGAGAACCATTGGTACAACTGATGACTTTATTGTTGGAAGATCTGAAACTCAAAACTTAGCTAACGTAAGGTTACAAGTTGAAAAAGAAGGTGCTATTTATGGTACAGATTTATATTTTAATGATGACGCATCATTAAGCATGGATCCTGGCTATGATTCTGAGATGTTTGAATCTACATCACCAGAATTCTCTATCTACTCACACTTAGTGCAAGATAACTTAGGTAAAGATATGGCTGCACAATCGGTGAGCTATTCAGATTTAGATAATGTTACTATTCCTTTAGGAATTAATATTATTCAAGGTGAGCAAGCTACTGTAAGTATTAGTGAAAGCTTTATCCCTGAAAATGTTGAAGTAACATTAGAAGATAACGTAACTAACACGTTTACTAATTTATTAGAAGGTGATTATACATTTACACCGAGTACAACGTTAACAGAAACGGGTCGTTTTTATATTCATTTCAATGCGACTAATGCACTTGGTATAACGGATAATATCTTAAATGGTTTAGAAATTTACGCAATCTCTAAAACGATTGTTGTAAAAGGTCAACTAGAAGAAGATACTACTTTAAATGTATTTGATATACAAGGAAGAATTGTAAATACAACAGCACTAAATTCTCGTAACACAGAAAATAATGTAGATGTATCTAATCTTTCTGCTGGTATCTATGTTGTTCAATTACAAAGCAACATTGGTAACAGAACTCAAAAAGTTATTATTAAATAACCTTAATAAAACACTTATTATTGAAGCGCATCTATTTTAGATGCGCTTTTTTTTGCACATTTTTATAAAAATACTTCCAAATAAGAATATTTAGGAAATTCGCAACAGAAAGAAGTAAAATTCTCATAATTCTTATTTCTCCTTGCTACAATAAGGTGATTACTACATACTTCATAAGTGACCTTACTAAACAATAGGTGTCTAACTATTGATATTAACCGTTTGTTAATATTTAAATATATCATAAAACATCAGTTTTACTATATTTGCCATCCCTCATCCTTACAGACTTAACCACATTTTTAATCAATAAACGATTAACAAACACTGTGCAACGGTTTTGAGTAAAATACTGTAAGATATTTCCATAAAAGGTTATTCTTCTTTTTCCTTAAAACTCGCGTTTTAACAATAATTAAATATTACAATGAGAAATTTTTACGCGTTTTTACTGCTTATTTTAATTGGAAATTTTGGGTTTTCGCAGACAACAATAAGCCAACAAGACTTCGATTCAGGCACGCCAACTTGGACCTATGTATCAAATCCAACTCCGTATAGTACTGGATCAGATGATTGGGATATACTATCAACAAATGCAAATCCATCTGGCACTACTGGTAATTTTTGGGGTATACAAGATATTGATAATGGTAATGGTGGAGGTAATTTTGAGCATACACTGACTTTTACAGCAACAGATGTTACCGCATATGAAAGTGTTAGTATTGAATTCGATTTCTATACTGTAGGTTTTGATAGTACTGATTATTTAGAATATGAAGTTTTCTATGGTGTATCAGGATCTGAAGTAGGTCAAGGAAGAGTATCACTTAATAAAAACACAAATTCTTGGACGACTATTACTGAGAATATTCCAAACACGGCTAACTCCGCTTACATTGTGTTAATCGCGTTTCAAAATGGTGGTAGTGATTATGCTGGGTTGGATAATTTTATAATTAAAGGCACAGCAGTATCGACTAATGATTCAGACACAGAGGTTTATGCAACGACTCCTCAAATTTCAGGAGCAACCATCACAGCTGCAAACACTACAACTGTTGGTAACGCTTTCGAAGTACTAAGTTTTGAAGTAGAGGACCAAGGAAGTGGAGATGCATTACCAACAGATATTACGACAATGCGTTTTGTGCCTGGTGCAAACAACACTGCCGATTGGACAGATTTTATACAAGGTGTTACATTATTAGATGGTAACTTAGTTACACATACTCCAACCGTAACTATAACAGACTCTGAAATTGAATTAGCGTTTAGTTCGCCTATTTCGGTTACAGATAATTCGGCGTTAGAGTTTTCTTTAGGGCTATATCTAAATACTACCAATATCGTTGATGGAAATGTAATACAAATTCAAATTGCTGAACTAGGTAGTTTTGATGCAGAAACATCAGGCTCTAATTTTAGCAACCCATATACGCTAGGTGATGTTATTGGTAATGATTTCATAATAGACGTAGATGCAACCACATTAGCATATGCTGTTCAACCAACAGAAGTTGTAATTAGTACTATAATGGCTCCAAGTGTAGAAATCGCATATGCAGATGTAAATGGAAATATAGACAGCGATTATACAGGTACAGGCTTTGACATTTCTTTAACGACTGATGGCAGTTTTGATGCTACAGCAATAATAACCGCTGAGGCTACAAATGGTATTGCGGTTTTTGATAACTTAATTTTTGACACTTTAGGTACGGGAATTAAATTAACAGCTAGTGACGATAGCACTTTTATTGCAGGCACATATGATTCTGATACATTTAACGTAATAGACTTACCAGCCTCAGGGTGGCAAATTACAGCAGAGAATGTTGAGTTTCTTATTAATTTTGATTCTACAGTTGCTTTTGTTAACGAAGGACAGTTCAGTGGTAACGGTATTAGTGCCTCACCTGCAGCAGGAGAATTAAACTCAAGCGCTTGGGCAACAACAGGCATGTCAGAAGGTGATAGTAATTTTGGAGATACAGAAACTAGTGGGGATTTTTCACGTGGTAATACGTCAGGCGGCGTAACATCAGGTGGTTTTTATGCATTTGAAGTCGCTACCGGAAATTATGGTTTTGGAGCACAACCTACCGCTAGTGATTGGACGCCTGGAGATATTGTATTAAAATCTCAAAACAAAACCACACAAGTCGTAACTAGTATCTTGGTTGAATACACAGTGTATGTATATAACAATGAAGGGAGAAGTACAGCTATTGAATTTTATTACGGTGAAGATGAGAATTTTGGCAGTTATAATTATGTTACAGATTTAGATGTTATTACTCCTATTGGATCAGATTCTAGCCCAACTTGGGTAGCGGAACAAAGAAGCACAACAATTACAGGTTTAAGTATTGCAGATAACGATTTCTTTTATTTAAATTGGGCTGGCTTTGATAATGGAGGCTCTGGAAGTCGAGATGAATTTGCATTAGATGATATTAAAGTGACTTTCAATCCACCAACAATATATACTTACGATGGTGCGGCTTGGTCACCAAGTGATCCCGATGGTGTTTCATTATCTAATGAAGCCATTGTTATTGAAGCTGGTAATCCATCGCTTACTACAAATACAGACATCAACACTGTAGTGATAAATCCTGGTGCTAGTTTAACTATAGATGCTGGTGTAACTTTAACACTGACTACAGATTTAACTTTAGAGTCAACGTCTGCAAGTTATGCAAGTTTAATTTCTGATGGTACTATTACTGGTACTGTAATTTATAAGCGCCATGTGAATACGTTTAATTCAACTACAGGAAGTACTAATGGACAAAACGATCTTATTTCTGCACCTGTAACAAATGCATCGCAAACTTTTGGTGCATTTAGAGCTGCTAATACTAATATACCTTCTGGTACAGTTGGTGGTGGACCAACTACATTTTACTTATTTGGGCCATATGACAACCATGCAGCTTCTAATCCCTATACTTTGTATTCTGACGCAGATGATGCAACAGCAATCACTGCGGGTACTGGTTATAGAACAGCATCTACCGATACGTCTACATTTACTTTTACAGGAGATGTTTTAACAGGTACTGTACCTGTTGCCATCTCACAAGGAACTGATAACGAATGGAACTTAATAGGTAACCCTTACCCTTCATATATTAATAGTGGCGATTTTTTAATATTAAATGCAGCCAATTTAGATCAAGATGCTATTGGTATATATGGCTATGATGGCGATGCAGCAAATGGTTGGACAGTGATTAACTTTAACAATTTAAACACAACAACTGACATAGCTCCAGGTCAAGGGTTTATGGTAGCAGCTGAAGCTGCAAGTGCAACTCTTAATTTCACACCTATTATGAGAACGGTATCTGGAGGCGATGATTTTATTGTTGGTAGAACTGCAGACTCTAATAGTCACTTAAGCTTAAAAATAGAAAACGGAGATGATCAATACAAAACCGATTTTTATTTTAATAATAACTCAACAAGATCTTTAGATCCAGGTTATGATGCTGCTCTATTTAACGGTCAATTATCAGATTTTTATATGTATTCGCATTTAGTTGAAAACAACAACGGAAGAAAAATGACCATACAATCATTAAATGAAATAGACCTTACAGATGTTATTGTACCTTTAGGTGTAAATGCTAATCAATTAGAGCAAATTACCTTTAGTATAGATCAGTCTACTTTACCAAGTACTGTAGAAGTTTACTTAGAAGATAATGTAACCAATACATTTACATTATTAACTGATGGTGATTATACAATTACACCAAACACTAATTTAGATGGTATTGGTCGTTTCTATTTAAGATTTACCAATACAACGTTATCTACTGCTGAAACTACTTTAGATAATATAAACATCTACAGTAACGCAAGTGACAAAACTATTGTAGTTGCAGGTCAATTAACTGAAACAACAACTGCTACTATTTATGACATACAAGGACGTAAAGTAAGTTCTACATTATTACACAGCTCTAAACGATCTCAAGCTATTGATGTTAGTACTTTAAGTATTGGAGTATATGTTGTAGAGCTTGTTAGTGGTACACAAAACAAAACTCAAAAAGTTATTTTGCAATAATTTTTATAACAACTAATAGAATTAAAAACGCACTAAAATTATTTTAGTGCGTTTTTTTTGTACCTTAAAATATTTTCGTAATGATGCATACTGGTCAATAATTAGTTTAAAGTTATTATATTTGCAACTGTCTAAAAATCAGACTAAACTTAATAACTATATAATAATGACAAAAAATTACTCTTATTTTATTCTAATGCTCGTATGTGTATTTTTTATGCCTTCAGCATTCTCGCAACAAGATGTTTTTAGCCGAAGCGAGGTGTCCACAGGAAATTTTGGTGATGGCGAACTTCCTTGGTATTACGCTACTGACAACAATAGTCAAGGTGATCCAGATAGCGGAAACACGACTAGGAATTTTGTGAAGATTGGTCACGACAATAACACAACGATGATCACAAATGGTAGATATTATTTAGTGGCTTCATTGGATTTTCAAGCAAGTATTACCGCAGATAGAACTATAAACAATTCAGGTGGTGGATTATCTGCATCTGGAGGAATTTATAATGCATCTAGTGCAACTCACACTTTTAATACACCAATAGGTATTGATGGGGTAAATGTTCAAATACACGCAAACGACACTGGTGGATTGACTCTTAATGAAACCATTTTCATCAATAGTAATACTGTTGAATTTGGCAATACAGGTACAGGAATTATAACTGTTGGAGGCGCAATGGAAGGTACAGGAAATGTTACTAAAGTTGGTCCTAACACACTCGTTTTATCTGGAGATAACACACATTCTGGTACAACAACTATAAATGATGGTTTATTAATTTTAAGCGGCAACCTAACCAACTCAGACGTTACTGTAAAAGCTGGAGCTACTATAGAAATCGATGGCACATGTGCTGTAAAATCGATCACAGTTGAAGCTGGTGGTAATATTCAAGTAAACTCTGGTGCTACTTTAACATTAACAGATGATCTTACTTTAAATTCAACATCTAACTTATACTCTAGTTTAATATCTGATGGTACAATTACCGGAACAGTAAATTACAAACGTTATGTAAATGGTGCTGCAGGTACAGGTACAACAACTGGTGCAAACGACTTAGTAAGTTCTCCATTATCTGGAAGTACATTTGGTATTTTAAGAAACGATGTAGATACCGATATTTTATCTGGAACAATTGGAGGTGGGACAACAACATTCTATTTATTTGGCCCTTTTGACCCAAATACCAATGAATATTCATTGTATAGTTCAGCAGATGATTCCGAAATATTAGCGGCTGGTAATGGCTACAGAACCGGATCAAATGGCGGTGGAACCTATACCTTCACAGGAAATGCTGAATCTGGCATTGTCACAAAAGGTATAATAGCGCCAGTTGGACCTAATTCTAGTGTATGGAACTTAATAGGAAATCCATATCCTTCATACATTAAATTGAAAGAATTTTTATTAGCAAATAACGGAGAATTTAACTCAGGAAGTGCTGGTGTTTATGGTTACGATGGTACGGCATCTGATGGATGGACTACTTGGAATCTTGCGTATGCTTTTGATCCTGCAAATGACGGTGAGGTTATTGCACCTGGTCAAGGTTTCTTTGTGGCTTCAAAATCTGGAGGAGGAACTGTTACTTTTGATCCTTCACTTAGAACAATAGGTAATAGTGATGACTTTATTGCTGGTAGAAGTACAACAGCAGTAACTAACCTAGAATTAACTTTAAGTAATTCCACTACAGATTTTGTAACAGATATTTATTTTACAGAATATTCTACACAAGGTTTAGATCCTGGATTTGATAGTAGTTTATTTGGTGGAACTGCACCAGACTTTTCAATATATTCAGAATTATTAATGGATAATACAGGTGTACCAATGTCTATACAAGCCTTAGGCGAAACCGACTATGGCGATGTTACTATACCATTAGGTGTTAATGCAGCACAGGCAGAACAAATTACATTTTCAATTTCAGCAAACACCTTACCTAGTACTACAGAAATTTATTTAGATGATACATTAGAAAGTACTAGTACATTATTAACATCTGGAGATTATACAATAACACCTACAGAAGACTTAAATGGTGTAGGCCGTTTTTATTTAAGAACAACAGATAGTACATTATCAATAACTGAGAATGATGGTAATAAGATTACTCTTTTTAATGACAGGTCTGATAAAACTTTAATAGTATCTGGAGTTTTATTTGAAAACACTACTGTAAGTATAATTGATATTCAAGGGCGTGTTGTAAAAACTTCAATACTATCATTACAAAATCAATCACAAAAAATTGATGTTAGCAATTTATCTACAGGAATTTATGTAGTTAAACTAAGTAATAGTATTCAAAACAAAACCCAAAAAGTTATTATCAGTAACTAAACTTTTATCAAACTACTACTCTATTCTTAATATGCCTATAATAGTGAGTATAGAGTGGTGGATTTGTTTGTAAAACCGTAAAGATTACCTAAAGAAAACCATACAATCCATAAAATCGTAAGTAACTTAGAATGTTTTATTTAAGTATACTGCTAAAAACAAGCCTATATATTGCATATTTAGTAGCTGTTACTTGATTTTAAAAGGAATAAAGAAAAATTTTGTAAACCTTTTCGTATTTTACTTTAATAAATAAAATAATTTACTATTTTTGAACTCAAATTTAGGGCAAAAGCCATGAAGAAAAAGAACAACACAGATAAAATTACACGTAAGGAAGCCATTTCAAAAATGGGAAAGTATGCTGCATTAACAGCGGTCGGAACTTTCGTGATATTAAATCCTCTTAAAGCACAAGTAGGTTCAGTACCTGCAGATCCAGGAGGAAACCCTTTCGATTAATATTCACTTTATATTTTGAACAATAGCTTAGCGCCAACTTATCAGAAACTGATTGGTAGGATGTGGGTATTGTGGTATTCAGTATCCAACAGTTATAGTATCGTTGATACTGATTTTAAATTTCTAATAGATTCATATTTAAAAGCATGTTCTAAAATAGAATTTAATTCTATTTTATCTAAAGAAGAACCCAACGTAGATATAGATCAAATTACGAATACCATTGAGCAATATCTAAACAATTGCAACATACCTAAGGTTAAAGATGTAATACGTACATCGACCTTCAATGGTAAAAAGCAAACTATTACAGTTCTCTATAGAATTAACAATAAAATAGTTCAGATTAATTATGACTCTGAACTTGTACAAAAAACCATTCACCCAGCAATTGCGCACTATTCTATAAAAGAAACTCAACTAACTGATATTATTTATGATATTTATTTAGAGGACGATTACTTATTTCTATTTGAAGATCAACAATTAATTACCAGTGTACCTAAGCGCGAGTATCATAAAATTCAAGGTAAATTCACAATGCTTTTACTATGTGCTATTCATGACAAAGTAGAAGATGATTGGATTAGTACATTCCATGGATCAACCTTAACAGATGGCAACTCTTCTATTCTTTTTGCAGGAAACTCAGGGAAAGGCAAGAGCACATTGTGCGCTTTGTTGACAACAAAAGGATTTCATTTATTAGCAGATGATGTTTCGCCAATGCTATATAAAAACCAGGATTTCTACTTTAATCCAGCAGCAATTTCTATTAAGGAAGGTGCTTTTAAAATACTTGAAAAAGACATCCAAGGTTTTGATAACTTACCAATTGTAAAATTTAATAAAGCAAAAGGTAATTTAAAATATCTACCATGTGAGCATCCAAATAAATTGCATTATCCTTGTTTCGCAACCATTTTAGTCAATTATAAGGCGAACACTACAACAGCGGTTAGAAAGGTTACAGTAAAAGAGATGTTAGAAACCTTAATTCCGGATTCATGGATTTCTCCAAACCCTGATTATGCAAAAGCATTTTTGAACTGGTTAGAAAATCTTGAAATTCTTGAATTAACATATAGTGATATAGATTCCGCAGTTCAAGAAATTTCAAATTTGTTTAAATCACAGTATAAATAATTATTATATTCTATCTTAGAAGTGTATTAATCATTTATGGACAACTACGCGAAAACATTTCAATATATTGCTGCAATTCTGAGTTATAAAACTCCGAATACAACCATAGAAGAAACTATCAGTCATCCAAAATTTAATTGGGATTCTATAGTTATCGAAGGCAGTAAATACTTAGTACTCACTACGATTTATTGTAGATTAAAATCACGTGAGCTATTACATCTTCTGCCAGAAGATTTAGTTAACTATTTACAAGAGATTTCATCGATAAATAGAAATAGAAACGCTTCTATTTTAAAACAAGTACACTTTATCTCTAAAGTTTTAAAAGAACACAATATTGATCATGTGTTTTTAAAAGGCACTGCATTACTCGTTAGTGGAAAATATGAAGATATAGCAGAACGCATGATTGGTGACATAGACATATTAGTGGATAATTCACAGACTGAGCAGGCTTTTAATCTTTTAAAATCTAAAGGTTACTCAAAAACATTTGGTTATGCTTACGAGAAAAAAGACTTTCGACATTTAGATCGTTTAATATCTGAAAACGAATTGGCTGCGATTGAAATTCATTCCAATTTATTAAATAAAAACGATCGACATTTAATAGATATTCAATCTGTTTTAAATTCAAAAATAGAAGTTAATCATATTTCAATTCCTTCTTTTCAGGATTTAAGTCTACATCAAATTTTAGGCTGGCAACTCAATGATAAAGGACATTTTTATAACTTTCCAAGCTTTAAAGTATTATATGATGTCATTGTAACTGACTCTCATAAAAACAAGGATCTTATTTCAACCCTTTTCAAATTAAAATACGGACAATCGTTTATCGCTATTGCTCAAATCTACTTTAACGAATTTTCATATATAAAGGCTAATCGATATATGAAATATATTCAATCTTTACATAAGGTAAACATGAAATATAAGCCAATTAGAGTCATTCAAAATATCACTAAATCTACTTATAACTATATTAGAACACGATTAAATCTAATTTTCACTAACAAATACTATTCTAAACATTTATGGAATATGATTTTTTCCAAGAAAATCAATTAAAAATCACACGTAATTAGCAAACCATTTTAACCATAAAACTCTAATAACGAGTTTTCAAAATGAAAATTTTAAGATTTTCCTTAATATTTCTCTACTTTTTATTTCAAATTTGAACTATTTTTAACTTATTTCTACATTTATTGTAATAATTTACTTCAATATTTGTTTTATAATCCATAAAGTTTACCTTTGGTCAAAATTATTTTAGCATGAAAAAAATATTTTTAATTGTATTAATTGCATCTTTTAGTTTATCATCTTTCGCTCAAAGAAGCGATAATGATTGGTATTTAAGTATTGGTGTAAATGCAATCAATAGTTTAGGATCTCGAAACCCTATTTATCAACCAGGTGATTGGACGTTTGAGTTCCCAATTTCAGCAGCAGTTGAATTCAATTGGTCAGAAGATTTTGCTATTGAACAATCAATTACTTTCAATGGTTTTGCTGAAAGCAGTAAAATTGATGTAGTCCCTTTTGGTCCTTTACCTAAAGACTATAACTACGTTTCATTAGATACACATTTAAAATATTATTTTGGTCGCCACATCTTTAGAGATGCAGATTGGATAGATTTTTACGCTAATGCAGGTATAGGATTTTTTCACATTGATGAAACAAATATTTCTGCAAACCTTGGTGGAGGTGTTTTATTTTGGTTAAACAAAAATAGGACTTTTGGATTGAGAGCTCAAACCATAGGTAAGTTCGCTTTTAACCACAAAGACAGTGGATTTGATAACAATCATTATCAATATCACTTACAAGCGATATTCAAATTATAAGTATAAACTTAGTATAGAAAAAAAGGGTAACATTTATTGTTACCCTTTTTTTATGCTTATCATTAAAAGCAGCTTTACTGAAGATGTTATGGTTTAACTTTTGTTTGCAAGTTGTCCGCATGCTGCATCAATATCTTTACCTCTACTTCTTCTTACGGTTACTGTGATATTATTAGCTTCGAGAACACTAACATACATATCAATGGCATTTGAGTTGGCTTGTTGAAACTCGCCATCATCAATAGGGTTATATTCAATAAGATTGACCTTGCTTGGCGCAAACTTACAGAAATCTACTAATGCTTGGGCATCCTTACGTTTGTCGTTTATACCATCCCAAACAACATACTCATAGGTAATTCTATTTTTTGTGGCTGCATACCAATATTGTAACGCCTCTCTTAAGTCGTTTAAAGGAAATGTAGCATTAAAGGGCATTATTGATGTACGAATTTCATCAATAGCAGAATGTAGCGAAACGGCCAACTTAAATTTAACCTTATCATCTGCCATTTTTTTAATCATTTTTGGCACTCCAGATGTTGAGACTACAATCCGTTTTGGCGACATACCTAAACCTTCTGGAGATGTTATTTTTTCAATAGCTTTTAAGACATTGTTATAATTCATAAGAGGTTCACCCATTCCCATAAAAACAATATTGCTCAAAGGCCTATTATGATATAATCTGCTTTCATTATCTATAGCCACGACTTGATCATAAATTTCATCAGGATTAAGATTACGCATGCGCTTTAACCTTGCGGTTGCGCAAAATCTACAGTCTAAACTACAACCGACTTGAGAAGATACGCACGCTGTTGTTCTAGTAGCCGTAGGTATTAGAACAGACTCTACAATTAAATCATCGTGCAAGCGAACAGCATTTTTTATTGTACCATCTGAACTTCTTTGCATTTGATCTACCTTAATATGGTTTATTACAAAATTGTCCTCTAACATTTGCCTTGTTTCTAAAGATACATTAGTCATATCCTCAAAGCTATAGGCAGACTTTTGCCATAACCATTCATATACCTGGTTCCCTCGAAATGCTTTATCACCTTGGTTTACAAAAAAGTCTCTGAGTTGCTCTTTTGTTAATGCTCGTATGTCTTTCTTTTTTACGTCCATGAAATGCAAAAGTACTTAAATGAATTTGGTTTCTGGTTTAAATAAAAAAAGCCTCAATTAAGAGGCTTTTTTTATTAATATTAATTTTACTTAGATGATTAACATTGCATCACCATAAGAATAGAATTTATATTTTTCTTTAACGGCTTCTTCATAAGCTTTCTTCATAAAATCATGACCAGCAAAAGCAGAAGTCATCATTAATAACGTTGACTTAGGCGTATGAAAATTAGTAATCATGCAATTAGCTATACTAAAATCATAAGGAGGGAAAATAAATTTATTTGTCCATCCTTCAAATTCATTTAATCTTCCGTTAGAAGACACTGAACTCTCTACTGTACGCATGGATGTTGTACCAACTGCACAAACACGTCTTTTATTCTCTATACCTTTATTTACAATATCTGCAGCTTGTTTAGTTATGATAATTTCTTCACTATCCATTTTGTGCTTAGATAAATCTTCTACTTCAACAGGGTTAAAAGTACCTAAACCAACATGTAAAGTTACCTCAGCAGTTTCTACACCTTTAATTTCTAATCGCTTTAATAAATGTTTAGAAAAGTGTAAACCAGCTGTTGGTGCTGCTACTGCACCTTCGTTTTTAGCATAGATAGTTTGGTATCGCTCTTCATCTTCTGGCTCAACCTCTCTATTAATATACTTTGGTAAAGGTGTTTCACCTAACTGCGTTAATTTTGCTCTAAAATCAATATAAGAACCGTCATAAAGAAAACGTAACGTTCTACCTCTAGACGTTGTATTATCAATTACCTCAGCAACTAAGGTTTCATCGTCACCAAAATATAATTTATTTCCTATTCTAATTTTACGAGCAGGATCTACTAATACATCCCAAAGGCGTTGTTCTTGATTTAACTCACGTAATAAAAACACTTCTATACGTGCTCCTGTTTTTTCTTTATTTCCATAAAGTCGTGCAGGAAAAACTTTAGTGTCATTCATAATCATCACATCACCTTCATCAAAATAATCTATAATATCTTTAAAAAGCTTGTGTTCTATAGTTTGTTTTTCTCTGTTAAGTACCATTAATCGCGACTCATCTCTGTGTTCTGCAGGATGCTCGGCAAGTAATTCGTCTGGAAGGTCAAAACTAAAGTGTGATAATTTCATGTATTTTATTTTTTTTACGAATTGCAAATATACAATCTCAACATAGGCCTTGTCAAGTAAATGACTGTTTATTTTAAATTATAAAGACTAATTGAATTTATTTATATAAACGAATAAAGGATAAACCTGTAATTAAAACTATTAATTAACTATTTTAATTGAAAACCAATAGCTTTAAAATCTTCCCAAAATTGAGGATAAGACTTACTAACTACATCTGCATTTTCGATATTAATATCTGTTTTTAAACCTAATGGTGCAAACGCCATTGCCATTCTATGGTCGTTATACGTTGATATAATAATATTAGATAAGATAGTATTTGAAGGTTTTAAATGCAAAGAAGCATCTGTGATAATTACTTCGCCTCCTAATTTTTCTATTTCTGTTTTTAAGGCTACTAAACGATCTGTTTCTTTAATTTTTAAAGTATGCAAACCAACCATATAGCACTCTAAGCCTAAACCAAATGCTGTAGCTGCTATTGTTTGTGCAATATCTGGCGCATTTCTTAAATCTAGTTCGGTTAATGCTTTTTGATCTATTACATCCGTTTTTTCTAATGTTATTTTATGCTCTTTGTAAGTCGTAACAACACCAAAACTCTTATAAATAGATGCTAAAACCGAGTCTCCTTGTAAACTTTCCTTTTTATAAGATGCAATTGAAATTTCAGTACCAACATCACTTAATGCAATTAAACTATAGAAATAAGATGCCGAAGACCAATCTGATTCTACAACTAATGTTTGCTTTTCAATCTTTTGGGTTGCTGTTTTTACAGTTATGACATTACCATTAAAAGTTGTATCAATACCTATAGATGCCAACAACGCTAAAGTCATTTTTATATAAGGAACTGATGTAATTTCTCCTTTCAATGTTAATTCTAATCCATTGTCTAATTTTGAAGCTATTAGAAGCAGTGCTGAAATATATTGACTACTTACATTTGCCTCTAATGTAACTTTGTTTACCGTTAACTTTTTTCCTGTAATTTTTAAAGGAGGATAACCATCGTTTTCTAAATAAGAAATATCTGCTCCTAAGGTTTTTAAGGCATCAACCAAAATACCTATTGGTCGTTCTTTCATTCGTTTAGACCCAGTAATTGTAACTTCTCTATCATTTTGAATAGAAAAATAAGCTGTTAGAAATCGCATTGCTGTGCCAGCATGATGAATATCAATTAAACTTTCTTTTGATCCTAAAGCCTTTTGCATGAGTACAGAATCATCCGAATTTGAAACATTTTTAATTTCAATTTGTGGATACAATGCTTGTAACAACAATAAACGATTTGATTCGCTTTTTGATCCTGTTATTTGAACGCTTTTATGATTTTCTAACTTTGATAATTGGATACTAATGTCCATAAAAAGATGTTTGCTTATAAAATGGTACAGAGAAAATCTATCGATTTCCCTAATAAAGCGCCAAGATAATAAAAGTGTAAAGAATTACAATTAGTAAATGAAGAACCTCTAATGTAAATTATAAAAATTAATTACTCCTAGTATTCTGCGACCTTCTCTGTACATAGACAAAGTACTGTTTAAGCTAATTGACGCTTATAATATAATTGCTTATTAAATGCTGCTTCTTTTAATTTATTCAACTTTGGATAGTTGTTCACTTTAGAATTAGCTACTTTAGAGATGACATCTAATTGTTCTATCCTAAGATATTTATTATAAATTAATTTATTACCATAAAAATCTATTCCATTAATGTCATTTAATGAATCTGCTCTTAAAAATTTTTGCCAATGATTTTCTAGATTCGTTTTATCCTTTAATTTGTTTTTTCGGACATAAACATAACCAGTAATTATAGCCACTACAATGATTAATACTACAGCATAGATGAGCATGGCATTTTAGGTTTATTTTAGTTTCTCATTGTTATGGTGACGATCATGATCTCGCTTAGTCTTTTTATCCATCTTTTTATCAAATGCATCTTGTAGATCTATACCTGTTTGGTTCGCCAAGCATAATACTACAAACATCACATCAGAGAGTTCTTCGCCTAAATCTTTGTTTTTGTCGCTTTCCTTTTCACTTTGTTCTCCATAGCGTCTTGCGATAATACGTGCTACTTCGCCAACCTCTTCGGTTAACTGAGCCATATTGGTAAGTTCGTTAAAATAGCGTACACCATGATCCTTTATCCAGTTATCTACTTCTTTCTGTGCATTTTTAATATCCATATCTATCCTTTAGTTAGTACTACTTGCTCAACATGTTTTTCCACTATTTTACTATAAAAGGCTTTAAAATCCTTATAGTCTTCTGCCAAAATTAAGGGATTAATAATGTTTAATTCTGCTTTTAATTGCAAATAATTTCCATTTTGTTTTAAAAGGTAAGTAAATTTTACGTTAGCATCCTTAAACGCTAGTCCTTCAGATTTTGGCAATGACTCAATAACATAGCCATCTGGCAATTTTATATTAACTAGATATTTATCTTCATGTGGAATTACAAAATCAATAGGATACTGACGTTCCTCTAATTTAAAAGGGTTTTCTTTTATGGCTAAAAATAATAATGGAGAAAAATAAACCTTATCGCCTACTTCATCTATTCCATCTGAAATTTCATAAACGTATTTTAATTTAACGGGTTGGCTTGCATTTTTTATGTTCTCTACATTTAATTCACTTATTTCAATGGCGCCTTTATTATTTTCTAAAGATTTTATGTGATCTTCAGTGGTCATAGTTGCATACTTATTTCTATAATAGAAGGCATTATAATTTGTTAATTGTTTAGACACTTTACCAGTAACAGTGAAATCTTCATCTATAGTAGCATTCAACATTGTTGATTCTACAGATACTTTACGCGGTTTTAGGTCAATCCATTGAGAATTATTTTTATCCTTAATTAATCTTCCTTGCCAATTTAAAACACGTTGTGGTAAGATATTATTAGTACTATATTGTTCTGTTGCATCTATTAGCATAAGTTGATCACCTTTTATTACACTGCAGATGACATAATTAAAACCTTCTCGAGATGGAAATAGCGGAACACCATTATTTCTAGTACTTAAGACAACCGGGTTTGCATTCACTCCTTTTGAGCGAAGCATTGAAACGATCATTAAATTAATATCAGCATCATTCCCTTCTCCATTTTTGTAAGCTGTTCTAACTCCATTTTGGGCATATTTACCATAGCGTCCATTCCACTTTACTTTAGATTTCACTAATTTTTCAACTAAAAAGGCTTTTTCAAAATCATCATCCACGCCTGTTAAAACAGCTTCAAGATCATCCTTATAAATATTAAACTTACCTAATTGACCTCCAAAGTTTTCACTATCGTATATAATTTCTGATACCTTCTCCCATGAGGTAGAAAGTGTTTTTTCTATTATTTTATCGGCATTTAAATACGCTGTAAGTTCAATTGCCATTTTGCTTCGGTAATTGTTCATATTACCAGAATAAGCCTCCTTTCGTAATGCCGGAATATCAAATTCATTAATTGTAGAAATATCAATTTTATAACTAAATGGGACTGTTGTATTTTTACTTGTTTCTACCACCTTAGGCAAGTAAGCCGCCTGAAAATTTAATTGTTTGTTATAAATGTAGTATTCTGGTGTTGCTATTCTAACCTCTAATCTATTTACCGGAATATTATATTGAAATATAACATCATCAATACTAAACCTAGGTGATGTAATAGTATACTTATATTCTATAACCGTACCTTCTTTAACATTTGGTAAAGTGAAAGAGTTTATATCTGTATATTCGGTATATTCTTCTGAAAATTGACCATCACTTTTTAATTTATCCTTTTCAATTTTTCCATTTACAAGGTTATAAGACACACCCTTTAGACCTGTTAACTTCTCTTTTTGACTTGTGCCACTATACAAGTACACTTTTTCCGTTGCGAAGTCAAAACCGTCCTTATTATAAATTTTAATGCGTTCGTGTACTTTACGACTCTGCATAAAACCTTGCCCTTGTACAAAATAAAAATCTATTTTTTCACTTCGATATAAGATTGCTGCAGATGCCGCCGAATCTTTAGGATGAAATTTTTCTTGTAATTCTGCTTTTGAAATTTTGCCAAAATCAAAATTTTGAGCGTTGAGGCTAAAGCCTAAAATAACTGCAGTTAAAATTAATAGCTGTTTCATTAAAAATGATTTTAAAGTTTGGATTAATTTAGTAATTGGGTATTTTGAAGAATATTTATGATTGCACTAGCACTACTTTACTTTTGTCGTATTTCACAATTTGTTTTCTAAAGCTTCTAAAGGCTTTGTATTCTTCTTTAGGATAGTTTCCTTTTAACAACATATATTGTCTAGTATATTTCAATTTGTTTCCTTCTAAGACTTCGATTTTAAAACTATAACTTCCAAATTTGGTTGTTATCTCTTTAGCATCTGTCATGGCTTCTACCTTTAACCCTTCTGGTAATTGAATTATAAATTCATCTGTATCCTTAAAAGCCCTATCAATTTTAAACTCTAATTTTCGCTCAGTATATCTAGGTGGAATATCAGTTACTTTATTAAACAAATTAGGCTGAAAAATAAGTCGCGTTCCACTTTTTGAGGCATAATTACTAGAAGACATTTTTACTGCTTCCTTATAAACTATAGCATCCTTATCATTAGAAATATTAATATTATCAATAGTTAAATTATTAATATTATCCCAATAATCTTTATAGTGAAGATGTTGATCACGTTCTGTATTATTTTCTATACCTTGATGAATGTCATACTGAAAACCTGTAGTTACAATATTTACATCTGCAGTGAAGCTGCCTGAAGCATCCATAATTACGTTAGCCGTTGTGTTTTGCACACTATCATCTGCATTATATATTTTTGTATGCACAATTTCGCCACCTTCTGGCTTAACCAATAAAACATCTCTATCATCTGTAAAACCTGCAGTAAAGCCAAATGGATTAGTTTGACTGGTGCACTCTAAAAAAATGTTTTCGTCTTCATTAGGCACACAAAGAATAACATGGTTCCCTTCAACTGAAGAAAATTTACTATCAATATCTCTAAGGCTTCGCCCACCATAAACGACCGTGTAATAAGACGGAACATCTACAGCCTCTAACAATGCTTTAGTATAATTGGTTAAACCTTTACAATCTGCATAACCTAACTTATCTACATCATTTGCCAACATTGGTTTCCATCCACCAATACCAACTTGTATACTAATGTAACGTGTTTTATCTTGCATGTACTTGTAGATAATTTTTGCACGCTCTATTTTATCGTCTACACCTTCCGTTATTTTTTTTGCATGTGCTTTGGTTTCTTCAGGAATGTAATCTGTACCAGTTAATAGTTTATCATACATCCATTTACCAAAATCACTCCAATTTTCATTGGACCCTTCAACACCAACCATCTCAAAATTTTTAAGAGCCACTTTATAATGGGGAATCATATTTTGAAAATCTGGCGTGTAGGCTTCGTACTTAATGCCGTTGATATCTTCAGCAACAAAATGATTTTCTGAAATTTCTTTTATTTTATAATCACCAAAATTTATTTGTTTGGATTTCAAATCTATACCTGCTGAATTAATAATTTCATAATCAGAATGTTGAACACTTACATAATAACCATCTATAGGATACCAACCTGGAAAAAAGGCTGAACTCTTATGTACCACCTCCGAAGTATACTCTACTGTATATGGATAGTTTAGAGGAATATACTCTAGATATTTTACGCGATCATCTTCATAAATAGAAAAATCACTTACTGCACTAACATCTACAAAATCTCTCTTTTTTATTTTTTTTATTTCTTCTCCTAAAGCATCATAAACACGTGCTTCCATTGCCTGTACATCTCTATGGCTATCATAATATTCTACTGCATTTATGTGTTTTTTCCCGTATTTATTGTAAACAGTTGTAATACGTTTAGTAGTCACTTTTATTCTATCTAAACTTAAGATTTCAACTGTTTTCTTCTCAAATCTTACAACAGCATTAGCCTTTTCTTTTAACTCCGTAGGAACTAAAAGCGCATTATAAACGTCGGCTGATTGAGAAAAACTAAAAAATGAAAGAATTAAAAAAGGGAATAAAAGCGTAGATTTTAATTGCGGCATACTTGATAATAAATTTGTTAGGTGCTACAATATAGAAAGTTAATTTATTTCTAGCAATAATTTTTATCATAAAATTCCTACGAAATATTTTTTTTCGACGATCTACAGAATTGATTTTGAAACGTAAACTAAAAATTTATTTTTCTACTCGCGGAAATTACAATTAAGACAACCAAACATGGTAACGCAATATATTTAAACTCGCTTAAAATAACATTAATTCCCCATTCAGATAAAAACTTTTCTACACCAATAGGAGAAACTTTTATAGGCCTAAATGGAAAGAAATATCTTGTATTATCAAAAGGAATAAAAAAACCAACACCTTTACCTCCTGTTGTCATAGCATCTAAAACACCATGAGAAATAGTAGCTAAAAATAAGACTATTGTAAATATCAGCTTTCTAGATTTCCCAAATATGAACGCCAAAATTAGACTCCAAATTAGAGCAAATAAGACAGAATGTGTAAAACCTCTATGGCCAAATGGATCTGCATAGCTAATATTAAAACTGAACGTTAAAACATCTAAATCTGGCAACACAGCAGAACCTATTGCTAAAAATAAAAGTAATTTATTAGATTTTGAATCTAAAACTTTTGCAATTGTAAAGGCTAGAAAACCATGACCAAAAACTGAGGCCATTATTCTTTATTTTTAGAATCAATTATTATGGTTACGGGACCATCATTGAGCAACCTCACTTTCATATCTGCACCAAACACACCAGTTTGTATTGGTTTTTCTAAAGCAAGTTGAAGCGTCTCTTTAAATTTTTCGTAGAGAGGAATGGCAACATCTGGTTTGGCCGCTTTAATATAACTTGGACGATTTCCTTTTTTTGTACTTGCATGCAGTGTAAACTGGCTTACCAAAATAACATCGCCATGAGACGCTTTAAGTGATGTATTCATCACACCATTTTCATCTGGAAAAATACGCAGGTTTATTATTTTATTACAAAGCCAACTGATATCTTCTTGTGTATCTTCATTTACAATACCAAGCAGAACTAAAAGCCCTTTACCTATTTCTGCGACTTTATTACCTTCAATAGTAACACTAGCTTCTGATACTCTTTGAATAACTATTTTCATATTATCTATAATCCTCCACAAATTACATTTTCAATCTCGTAGAACCTAATTTTTAAAATATTCGCTTTTTGAAGTTCACTTTTAACTAGTGATACTTTTTCCATTGGTGTATTAGGCGATATACTTAACTTTACGAAAAACTTAGAGAGTTGTAATGAATCCAAACCCTTAGTTTTCCTATAAATCTCAGACTGTAATGCTTGAGCAGACAATTCCATAAAAGATTCATTTATTACAACTATGTCACAATTTGTGATTTTTACCGACATGAAATAAGGCTCATCTAATCCACATGAAATTAAAAACATTCCTATAACTAATGTAACAATACATTTCATTCGTTATCATAATTATCTGTTCTGTAATGTTCATCTTCGCCTTCTAAAATCTGAACATAACTCTTGTATCTCGAATACGAAATTTCATTAGCTTCTAAAGCATCTTTTACGGCGCATTTTGGCTCGTTAAAGTGAATACAATTGTTAAACTTACAATCTTGTTTTAGAGCAAAAAATTCAGGGAAATAATCACCAACTTCTTCTTTTTCCATATCTACAACACCAAAACCCTTAATACCAGGTGTATCTATAATTTTAGCATCGAAACTTAAATCGAACATTTCTGCAAAAGTAGTGGTATGTTGCCCTTGACTATGTTGCGTAGAAATTGCTTTTGTCTTTAAATCTAAAGATGGTTCTATAGCATTGACTAAAGTAGATTTACCCACACCAGAATGGCCTGCAAACATGCTTACTTTGCCTTCCATAATGGTTTTTACCTTATCTATATTTTTCCCTGTGGCTGCTGAAATACCAATACACTCATAGCCTATTTTTCTGTAGATACTTGCCAGATACTTTACCTCTAACATTGTTTCTTCATCATAAGTATCTACCTTATTAAATAACAAAACGGTGTTAATAGAGTATGCCTCTGCTGTAACTAAAAACCGGTCTATAAAGGTTGTAAATGTTGGTGGATTATCTATAGTGACCAACAAAAACACTTGGTCAATATTAGAAGCAATAATATGGGTTTGCTTAGATAAATTTACAGACTTACGTACAATGTAATTTTTACGTTCTTCAATGCGGTTAATGACACCTGTTTCAGTATTGTTTTTAGTTTCGAGCTGAAACTCTACAACATCGCCTACAGCAATAGGATTTGTACTTTTAATTCCTTCTAACCTAAAACGGCCTTTTATTCTACATTCATAGAATTTTCCATTCATGGTTTTTACGGTGTACCAACTTCCTGTAGATTTATATACTGTTCCTGTCATTACTACAAAGATGGTCATTATTGTTTAATGGAACAAAAAAGGCCGAATAATTAGGTCTACTTTTTATCCTCTAACCGCTTTAATCGGTTCTAAACGATTTCCATCTGCAATAATATTTATAATGTAGATTCCTGATTGGTATTGTGACAAGTCTATCTCAACATTTTTATCTAATTTTTGATGAATTGAATTTTGAATAATTCTTCCAGACATATTTGCTATTGAAATCTCAACGTTATCATAATTTTCATTTAATTGCAATTGAAATATACCGTTAGATGACGGATTTGGAAAGAATTTGTTTTTATTATTTGATTTACTTTCTATATGAGTCTCACATATTCTTATACCTCCACAGCATAATGTTGTACACGTTTGATTTCCATAAGCTATCACTACAACCTCATCAAAACTATCCTCTTCAAGTTTTATATCTAAGTTATGAGTTTTATCTAAAACCACCTCTTTGGTTTTGTAGCCTAAATATGAAATAGATAAGGTATCTCCTTTTTTAGCTTGGAGTTTAAATTCGCCAATACTATCAGTTGCAATGCCTTTGAGAGAACTTTTAATAAAAATGTTAGCGGATTCAAGTGGAATAGAATCATTAGTTACAATTCCTGTAATTGAAATTTGCGCCATGGCTACTAAGTTAAAACAAAGCACAACGGTAAATAAAGTCATTTTTTTCATGGTTATTGGTTTTGGTTCATACCTCAAACTTAGCTTGAAACTCTATTTTTAAAAACCAACAATACGTGAATGCTCCTTTTCAGTGAGTAAACGCTCCTCATAAAAAAGGCTCGCCAATGGCGAGCCTTTATAAATAATCACTAAATTTAATTAGCCGTTTATAATCTTTTCTTGACGGTTAATTGATTCTTGATGCACAGCTTTAAACATGCGTAAAATAAATTCTTCGCTCAAACCTCTTTCTTCACCTTCTAAAACCATTTTACCTAAAATCTCGTTCCAGCGTTTACTTTGTAACACGGCAACATTCTTTTGCTTTTTAAGAGCGCCTATACCTTCAGCAACTTTCATCCGCTTACCTAATAGATCTAAAACCTGGTTATCTACAACATCAATCTGAGCTCTCAAATTATTTAATTCAGAATTATAAGCAGCTTCAGAATCTGTTTCTTTTCTGATTTTTAAATCATTCATAATCTGCACTAAGCTACTTGGCGTCACTTGCTGCGCAGCATCACTCCAAGCATTTTCTGGATCAAAATGTGTTTCAATCATTAAACCATCAAAATTAAGATCTAATGCTGTTTGAGATACATCAAAAATCATATCTCTATTTCCTGTAATATGAGAAGGATCGTTGATTAATGGTAGATCTGGAAACTTGTTTTGAAACTCAATAGCTAATTGCCATTCTGGAATATTTCTATATTTCGTTTTCTCGTACGTTGAGAATCCTCTGTGGATAGCTCCTAAGTTTTTGATACCAGCAGTGTACAATCTCTCAATACCACCTAACCATAAAGATAAATCTGGATTTACCGGATTTTTAACCAATACAATTTTATCAGTACCTTGCAAAGCATCTGCAATTTCTTGCATTATAAATGGACTTACAGTAGAACGTGCACCAATCCATAATAAATCTACGTCGTGCTCTAAAGCTAATTTTACGTGGGCAGCATTGGCAACTTCCGTACAGGTTTTCATTCCTGTTTCTTCCTTTACTTTTTGTAACCATTTTAAACCTAAAGCACCAACACCTTCAAAATTTCCTGGTCTTGTTCTTGGTTTCCAAATACCTGCTCTATAATAATTAACGTCTGTATCTTTTAGCTGGTGTGCTATTTTTAATACTTGCTCTTCTGTCTCTGCACTACATGGTCCTGCTATTACTAGTGGATGATCTAATTTCATATCATCCAACCATGTTCTCATTTCTTTCTTGTTTTCCATTTTGCTATTAGTTTTTACTAAGTTTTAATTGCTTTTTTTATCAGGTTTTACTTTTTTAGCCTAATAATCAATTAGTGTTTTTTTAATTATTTAATTCCGTTTAATATGTCTTTTATATAATTTGTAGATTCCATTTCGTTATAAACTGACTCAAAATCATCGTCTTGCATCAATTTTTTAAAGTGGTTTAAATTTGAAATAAACTCCTCTAATGTTTCAATAACATTAGCCTTATTCTGCTGAAAAATTGGTGTCCACATGGCTGGCGAACTTTTTGCCAAACGTACTGTGCTTTCAAACCCACTGCCAGCCATATCAAAAATATCGCGTTCGTTTTTCTCTTTATCAATAACTGTTTTACCAAGCATAAAGGCACTTATGTGAGATAAATGAGAGACGTAAGCAATATGTTTATCGTGTGCTTTAGGATTCATATAGCGTATTCTCATACCTAAATCTAAAAACAACTTTAATGCTTTTTCTTGAAGCTTAAACGCGGTGTCTTCAACCTCACAAATAATATTCGTTTTGTTTTTATACAAGCCATGCAGTGCTGCTTTTGGACCAGAATGCTCTGTACCAGCAATAGGATGCACTGCTAGATAATTTCTTCTTTTCGGATGGTTTTTTACTTTAGCACAAATATCTTCTTTGGTAGATCCGACATCAAACACAATAGCGTTATCAGAGACATGATCTAACACTTTTGGTAAAACATTAATAGCTGCATCAACTGGTATTGATAATATTACCAAATCGGCATGCTGCAAATCTTCAAATTGAGCCGTTTTATCAATTACTTTAAGTGCCATTGCTTCTTCTAAATGCGCTTCACTTTTGTCAATTCCGTATATGGTACTTTCGGGATTCAATTTCTTGATATCCAAAGCAAAGCTTCCGCCAATTAACCCGACTCCTATGATAAAAATATTATTCATTTTAACTAAACTCTTGCTATTGCTTCTTTAATAATCTCTTCTGATGCACACAGTGAAAAACGCACATAGCCTTCCCCATTACTTCCAAAAACTGTTCCTGGTGTAATAAATATAGAATGCTCTTTTAATACCATATCTGTAAATTCTTCGGACTTATAATGAGGTGGTAATTTTGCCCAAACAAATAAGCCTGTGGCATCTTTATCATAGGTACAATTAAGATTATCTGCTAATTCCCATATTAAATCTCGTCGTGTTTGGTACACACTATTTAAACTTTGAAACCACATATCTGAACACTTTAACGCTTCAATAGCTCCTTTTTGAATGCCATAAAACATACCAGAGTCCATATTGCTTTTTACACGTAACACAGCGCTTACAAAATCGTAGTTACCAGCTAGCATACCAACACGCCAACCTGCCATATTAAAGGTTTTACTCAATGAATTTAACTCTAAACAAACATTTTTGGCGTCCTTGTATCTTAAAATACTAATTGGTTTTTCATTTAAAATAAAACTGTAGGGATTGTCGTTTACAATTAAAATATCGTGTCGTTTACCAAAGGCAATGACCTTATCATAAAATTTATTATCTGCATTACTACCTGTTGGCATATGAGGATAATTAATCCACATTATTTTTACACGTTTTAAATCTAAACGCTCTAACGCACTAAAATCTGGTTGCCAATTATTCTTTTCAGTTAAGTCATAAAAAACGGGCTTTGCCTCTAATAATTTAGTTACTGCAGCATAGGTTGGATAACCTGGATTAGGCACTAAAACTTTATCTCCTTTGTTTAAAAAAGCCATAGAGATATGCATAATACCTTCCTTGCTTCCCATTAATGGTAAAACTTCGGTTTGTGCACTTAAATCTACCTTGTATTGTTTTTTATAAAAATTCGCAATTTCCTGACGCAATTCTGGCAAACCTTGATAGCTTTGATATTGATGCGCTTTTTCATCTGCTAAACTATCTTGAAGCGTCATAGATGCTTTAAATGGCGGTTCTAAATCTGGACTACCAATTGCTAAACTAATAATTGGTTTTCCCTGTGCTTTTAAAAGCGCAACTTCCCTCAACTTTTTAGAAAAGTAGTATTCTTCTACATTTTGTAAACGTTTTGCAACTTCTATCATCGTCTTGCGTTTTTATATTCTCCTAAAGTTTTAAAATTTTCTGCCATCAATTTTAAAATAGAAACGGCTTTTTCATAGTCTGTATACACATCAAATGTAACGTCTACAAAAAAGGCATATTTCCAAGGTGTTTCAATTTTAGGTAACGACTGTATTTTTGTAAGGTTCAATTTGCAATCACTTAGAACATTTAATATTGTAGCTAAACTCCCTCTTTTGTGATCTAATTCAAATTTTAAAGATGCTTTATTTATAACAGTTGTAGCCTTTTGCTCATCCTCTCGTCTAACAATTACAAACCGTGTTTCGTTATGTTTTATAGTTTGAATACTTTCTGCTAATAAGTTAATACCATATAATTCAGCAGCGTTTTTACTCGCAATAGCTGCAATTCCTTTTATATTTTGTTCCGAAATCTGCTTGGCAACATCTGCTGTATCTTTAGCTTCTACCAATTTAATATGCGGATACGTTCTAAAAAATGCCTTGCATTGCAATAATGCCATTGGGTGAGAATGTACTTCCTTTATATCTTCTATTGTTTGACCATTTAAAGCCATTAAACAATGTTCTATACCCAAATAATATTCACCAACAATACTTAAGTTATGACTATCAATAAGCGCATAATTAGGAATTATTGAACCTGCAATAGAATTTTCTAATGCCATTACAACCTCATCAGTTTTCTTTTCTAATAATGAGTCTACAACACTATCAAAAGACATGCATTCTACTACTTCAGAATCTACATTAAAATAATTCTGAACCACCAAATGATGAAATGATCCCTTTATTCCTTGTATGGCAATTGGCTTTTTCAAATTTTATAATCTTAATTGTTTTTAAATCTCGAATCAATTCAAAATACAATCATTGTTAATGGTTAAACAAAAAAAAGTCTCGATTAAATCGAGACTTTATAATTTATATTTAAATAATACATATTCAGTCTCGTTCCTTTAGCTAAAAAAGAAATAAAACCAGTTATAATATGCTTTAGATATGTTCATTATTGTAATTATATCGCTAATGTAATTATTATTTTTACAAATCAAAATAGTTGAATTGATTTTTTAAAGAATATTTTAAAATTTTAAAGAATTGTCAAAAAAAGTGGTTCAATATTCTGATTTACCTATTTTTGAACAAAACTCTTCTAACATGGCTATTGAAGTTCAAAACATTACAAAAATATACAAAGATCAAAAGGCACTTAACGACGTGTCCTTTAAAGTAAAAGATGCTGAGATTGTTGGTTTTTTAGGTCCAAATGGTGCTGGAAAATCTACGATGATGAAAATCTTAACAACTTACGTTGATGCCTCTGAAGGGTCTGCTATAGTCAATGGTTTTGATGTCGCTTCCGATAAAAAAAATGTACAAAGTAGTGTTGGTTATTTACCAGAGCACAATCCGCTTTACACAGATTTGTATGTAAAAGAGTATTTAAATTTTAATGCTAATGTTTATGGCACGCCAAAATCTCGTATTGAAGAAGTAATAGAATTAACAGGCTTAACACCTGAAGCTCACAAAAAAATTAATCAACTTTCTAAAGGGTATAGACAACGTGTTGGTTTAGCTAATGCTATGTTGCACAATCCTGAGGTTTTAATATTAGATGAACCAACCACAGGTTTAGACCCAAATCAATTAGTTGATATTAGAAATCTTATTAAAACTATTGGTAAAGAAAAAACGGTTTTTCTATCTACACACATTATGCAAGAGGTTGAAGCTATGTGCGACCGTGTAATCATAATTAACAAAGGAGAAGTAGTTGCCGATAAATATTTAAAAGATTTAAGAGCTGGACAAGAACAAATTGTTATCGTTGAGTTTGACTACAGAGTTGAAGATGCTTTTCTTTTAAAATTACCAAAAGTCGTTACTGTAAAAAACACGCATAGTTTTGTATATGAAATTACTTTCTCTACTAAAGAAGATATGCGTTCTCATGTTTTTGATTTTGCACATGACAACGAATTGAAGATTTTACAACTGAATCAGAAAAACGCTAGTTTAGAAAGCTTGTTTAGAGAAATGACTAGCTAATTAAATGTGCTTGGTCTTATTGGTAATAATTTAGCTAAAGGCACTTCATAATATGGTGCTCCTTTGTTTTGTTTTACAGGAAAATTTAAAATCTCTGATCGTTTTATAGAACCTAAAATTTGAATTTCATTAGGCTCAACGGTTTCATTGTATTTTACTCCAATATAAATGTCTTTTGGCTGATCTCTAACATCATGAATTTTTGGCATTAGGTATTTAAAGTAGTTTTTAGTTGCCGATTTTATTTCAACCTTTTTAGAATTGATGATCATATCGCAATCATCAATAATACCTGAATCATCAAGTCCTTTTGCTAACTTGTCTATTCTAAATTTTTCTGCGAACCATTTGCTTGCTAACATTTCGCAAACAATTCCTCGCCAAGCTTCAACATTTTTATAGCGCCAACTGCCTGCTTTTATTTTCTTAAAAGCTTCTATTTGCTGTTTCGCAAATTCCTTGTCCTTTTCTGTTACTTGTATTTTTATCATAGATAGAACGCTAAAAAAATGTATAAAATACTCTAATCCATTTACTAAACCTTATCGCTCATTTTAATAATGGTTCTTGCAATGGCTTCCGCCATTTTTGGAGGCACTGAATTTCCTACTTGTTGTTGTTGCGATATTCTTGTGCCTTTAAAAACAAAATCGTCTGGGAAAGACTGCAGTTTAGCAAGCTCTCTAACGGTTAATGCTCTATTTTGATCGTAATGAAAGATTTTACGCATATCACCAGTGACACAAACCGAAGGTTTATCACTAGCATATTTAATGTATTTTCTAATATCACCAGACTTAGGTCTAATATGTTCTGGTATTTCATTGCGATCACCTCCATCAGTAACATAACTCATTTTAGTGAGCATTTGTTCTGAATGTGACATCGCAATGTGATTTGGTACTTTAGATGATTCCTCACCAGAAGCCAATTTAGGATATACGGATAGTGCTTCTTTTACCGAAATATATGTTTCTACTTCTGCAGGCGGAAATTGAATGTCTTGCTTTTTTATTGAACCAATAAAAATAACTCGGTTTCTAACCTGTGGCACGCCATAATCTGCAGAATTAAGAATCTTACAATCTACAGTGTAACCTAATTTTTCAAAATCATTGATAATCTCTTCTCTAATAGTTCCTTTATTATAGGTGTATAATCTTGCGACGTTTTCCATCACAAAGAACTTTGGCTTTACGACTTTAACAACTCTAACAAACTCTTTGAATAATCTATTTCTAGGATCATCTATAAACTTTCGACCGATATTACCTGCCATGCTAAAGCCTTGACAAGGTGGTCCACCTATAATGACATCAATATCATTGTCCTCTTTAAGGTATTCTATTTCAGCATTAGACACTTCACAAATATCTTTTTCTATGAGTTGATGATCTGCAAAATTATGCTTGTAGGTTTTACAAAAATTAGGTTCTATATCAACTGAAAAAACATTCTGAAAACCCAAATTATCAAAGCCTAGAGAGAATCCTCCTGCTCCAGAAAATAAGTCAATATATTTTAAATTCTTCTTCATAAATCTATTTCAGACTATTCCGTTTTGATAAAGTTTGAATAAAAGCAAATTAATAATTTGTGCCTCTTTAAGCAAATTTAAGGGAAAATGATTCAATTAAAAATTAGCTCGCCCGTGTATATCTGTTCTACATCTATATTTGGTGGTTGGTTTACAGAAATTAAATCTCCTGTTCCTAATAGTTGACCTGACAACGATTGTTGCGGATTTACAACCATATCATTACTACCACGATGATATACTGAAACATTTTCTGCAATTAGGTTTTCCCCTTCAACGCGTCCTACTCCAGAATAAAAACCAACAGATAAATTTTGTACTGCACCTTCAAGATAAAAGAATGAAATATTATTAGATACAATGTTTAAACTATTTGAGTTGACGTTTAATCTAAAATCACCTACTGTAAACTCACTACCTTCATTAAAATCTTCAGAAAATAATGATAGCGTACTATAATTAAGGACTCCGTTAGAAGAGATTTCATATTGTGAAGATGTTCTTATTTCATTGAGATTAGGGGCATCTACGTAAATTTTTGTGATACCATATTCTCTCACAAAATTACAGGAGTTATTATCGCTTAATACTAATTGATTCGCTATAACCTCAACGTTTATATCATTTAATAAATTCTCACCAGTTTCTATAATTACTTTATATTCTGAAGCCTCAGTAATAACTAATTCAATATTTCTGTTTACTAAAATGCGTTCAAAATTTGATACTAAAATTTCTTCTTGAACAATAGTGCCAGTCGTTTGAAAACAATCATTACCATCTTCACTATTACAAGCAAAAAGTGTAAAAAGAAATATATAAACTATTTTTTTCATAATTAAAGTCTAACGCCTAGTCCTAATTCTACAGCCTCAGCCTTAGCTCCATGTGATTTTAAGGTTACAGCGCCAAATAATTTTTTACCAAAATAGCGCTTTAAACCTACTCTGATATATGATCGTCCTTCAAAATCGTAAGGATAATACACATAGTAGCCTAATTGGGAAATAACAGAGAGCTTATTTATAAATAATTCATGACCGAGAAAGACACCTACACGCTTATAATCTTCATCTCCAGAGATATTATCTTCTGGAAACGCTATGGATTTATAATATATTAATTCTTTTAAAAAATTAGAGAAAAAGACATCTGTACCAAACTGTATTGCACTTATGTGGCTTAATCTTTTATCTGCATAACCAGAAAATATGTAAAACGGATATTGTTTAGTATCTATAACATCACTCTGATTTATGCCAGATCTAAATGCAAAATTAAATTTTACTTTTTCACTGAATTTATCAGTATCCAAATCCTTTATAAATTCTGGTTCTTCTGTATCAAGATTATAGGTTATACCTGCATTAAAAACAGTAGTGTTAACACTAGTATTTGGCGCTTTTGTATTGGCATTAGAATAATGCGTTAAGGACAAGCCTACCTGTAAACCAAAACGATTAAAAATTCGCTCTTTTTTGTAATTAAGCATTAAATAAGTCGCACTTAATACATCTGAGCCAAATGCAATATTTTTTGGATTTTGATACTTATCATAAGGATTAGTGCTATACGCTAAACCTTGAGCTATCCGTAACATTACATTACGTTTAAAAAAGTAAAAATTATAATGAGCGTATAAGGCGTAATTGTTGCCTAAAACTTCATTTTTAAAATCTTGATATGAAAAAGAAACACCATAGTCTGGATAGCCATAACGTTGTTCCCAATCTTGGTTACCAAATGTTTTCTTGTTCCAACTAAAGATAAAACCTTCTGGATGGCCTTTTATTAAATGTAGAATATCGTTGTTGTGAAGGGCAATATTGCCTCCAAAATAATTGAAATCTATATATGTGTTGTTTGCTTCTTGTTGGGCACTCAACACTAAAGATGAGAGTATAACAAATGAAACAATTAGTTTTTGCATTGGTAATTATTGATGAGTAAAAATAATCAATAATTACAATTAATTGCACTTAGACAAAAGAAGTCTATTTTACAAAATAGGCTACAATTAAAGATACAACTGCTAACATTAAAATTTGAACAAAAAATTTAAATTCTTTATTGTTTTTTCTAAGCAATCTCATTTTTTTGGGGTTTTAATTATGATGCAAATTACTTACTATAAAATGACTTCATTGTTAAGTAAAATCAATCAAATTGTTATTAAAAGTTAGTCATCAAAAAGTGTGGATGACAAATAACGATCACCACTATCACAAACAATAGCAACAACAATACCTTCATCTATTGTTTCTATCAACTTTAAAGCTGTTGCCACAGAACCTCCACTACTCATACCTGCAAAAATGCCTTCTTCTTTGGCGAGTCTTTTCGTAGTAGCTTTTGCAATTTGTTCACTAACTTCTATAACCCGATCTACTTTAGATTTATTAAAAATACTAGGCACATATTCTGGAGACCATTTTCTTATTCCAGGAATTCGAGATCCATCTTCTGGCTGAGCACCAATAATCTGAATATCCTTGTTCTGTTCTTTTAAAAATGTAGAGGTTCCCATAATCGTTCCTGTCGTTCCCATAGCAGAGACAAAATGAGTTATTTTACCGTCAGTGTCTCTCCAAATTTCTGGTCCTGTGGTTTTATAATGTGCCATCCAGTTGTCATTATTTTCAAATTGATTAAGCAAAGTATAACCTTCGTTATCTCTCATATTAAATGCAACATCTCTTGAGCCTTCAATACCTAAATCTGCTGACGTTAAAATTACTTCTGCGCCATAAGCTCGCATTGTTTTTACTCGCTCTTCTGTTGAATTCTCTGGCATTACCAATGACATTTTTAAACCAAAAGATTGTGCAACATAAGCTAAAGCAATCCCAGTATTACCGCTTGTAGCCTCGACTAAACGATCACCTTTTTTAATATCTCCTCTTTTTATGGCCTCAGATATCATATTATATGCTGGTCTATCTTTTACGCTTCCTCCAGGATTATTTCCTTCTAACTTTAAAAGTAATTTTACATTGGGTTTAGCCACTAAATTAATAGTCTCAACTAAAGGTGTATTACCTATTTGGTTTAAAATGCTCATTACTTTTATTTATTAGAAATTCGTATATCTGATTTGTAGGTCACTAATGATTCTTCCGGAATAGATTGCGTAATCCAAACGTTGGCACCTATCGTACTATTTTTCCCAATTACCACGTCGCCACCTAAAATTGTTGCGTTTGCATAAATGGTAACATTATCCATGATTGTAGGATGTCGTTTTTCGCCTTTCATTTCTTTTTCAACCTTAATTCCTCCTAACGTTACACCTTGATAAATAATAACATTATTGTGAATTATTGCAGTCTCACCAATAACAACACCTGTAGCATGATCAATAAAAAAGGATGTCCCTATTTTAGCTCCTGGATGAATATCTGTACCTGTAACACCATGTGCATACTCGCTAATCATTCTAGGTAAAATAGGAATATTTAGATGCCATAACACATGGCTAATTCTATACATTGTGATGGCATAAAATCCAGGATATGCTAAGTAAATTTCTCTTAAACTTTTTGCTGCTGGATCATTATTAAAAGCAGCTTCCGCATCTAACCTTAAAATTGGTCTTAATGTTTTTAGCCCTTCCTTAAACTGTGCCCATTTAGTATCGCAAACACCACATTGCAGTCCCTTAGAAATTTCAAAAAAAGAAGCTTTTAATAACTCTAATTGTTCATCTTCATCAACCGAAGTTTCTACAACACAATAGAATAATGCCTTAGCTAATTCCTCAACCTGTTCTTTAAAACCATTTGGTATATGCATAGAAACATCCATACTTTATAATCTTGAATTTAATAAGTTTTGCTAACTCTGTCGCTATCTAGCAACATACATTACTGTACAAAATTTAGTTTTATCTGATTCATCATTAATGTAATGCCGTAAAACTAAAAAAGCCAGTTATTCACTTAGATATGACAACTGGCAAATTTAAATTAATTTATATGAACTTAAACGTCTGGAGCCAATTCTATTTCTAACTCATTTAGAGCTTCGGTAATAGGAATTTGACAACTTAGTCTGCTGTTTTCTTTTACATTAAATGCCTCAGATAACATGGCATCTTCTTCATCTTCCATAGCATTTATATCATTATCTGAATTGACGTAACACTGACATGATGCGCACATTGCCATTCCGCCACAGACACCAATAGTTCCTTCTGGTGCTAACTCATAAGACCTAACAACTTCCATGAGATTCATGGCCATGTCTGTTGGAGCTAAAACGGTATGTTTTTCACCTTCTCTATCTGTTATATGAATGGTAACATCTTGCATTATACTATAGCTTTTACAACCGCTTTAGGCGATTCTTTTCTTGTACCATCAAAACCATTTATACCGCTTACCGTAGTGTATTTCAGTACAAATTTCTTTCCAGGATTTAATAATTTATAAGCCGATTGACACATTAAAGTTGCTTCATGAAAACCACATAGAATTAACTTTAGTTTTCCTTCATATGTATTTACATCACCAATAGCATATATACCAGGAATGTTAGTCTGGTAATCTAAAGTATCTACTTTTATGGCATTTTTTTCTATCTCAAGTCCCCAATCTCCTATTGGACCCAATTTAGGAGATAAACCAAACAATGGGATAAACTCATCTGCTTCTAAAATTTCTGTTTCGCCATCTTTAGTTACAGAAACACCTGTTAAATGATCTTCTCCATGTAAATCTGTAATTTCTGCTGGTGTGATTAAATTTATTTTGTTCAGCAATTTTAATTCTTGTACTTTTTCTACAGAATCTAATGCACCTCTAAATTCATTTCGTCTATGAACTAATGTTACTTCTGATGCTACATCTGCTAAAAAAATACTCCAATCTAACGCAGAATCACCTCCACCAGCAATGACTACTTTTTTATCACGATACACTTCTGGATCTTTAATGAAATAAGCAACACCTTTATCTTCGTATTTTTCAATGCCTTCTAACTTAGGTTTTCTCGGCTCAAAACTACCTAATCCACCTGCAATAGCAATAATTGGCGCATGGTGTTGTGTACCTTTATTCGTTGTTACTATAAAACTACCATCCTCTTGCTTATCAATAGTTTCTGCTCGTTCTCCCAAGGTAAAACCTGGTTGAAATTGTTTTCCTTGCTCTAATAAATTTGAAGTTAAATCACCAGCCAATATCTCTGGAAATCCAGGTATATCATAAATTGGTTTTTTGGGATATAATTCAGAACATTGACCACCAGGTTGTGGTAATGCATCAATTAAATGGCACTTTAATTTTAACAAACCGGCTTCAAATACTGTAAATAAACCTGTTGGTCCTGCTCCTATTATTAGTATATCTGTTTTAATCATAATCTTAATTTTTCAACTAATTCATTTCGAATTTGTTTATTTTTTTGGCTTAATTAAGCACTTCTTTTTGCATTTTGTTGCGCTAAATCTGCTCTAGAATATATGTCTGAGAGATCTACTCGTTGGTTTACAACTTCCCCAATAATAATTATTGCTGGATTTGTTAATTGCTTTTCTTCAACTATAGATTCAATATTTGAAATTGTTCCTATACCAACTTTTTCATTTGCTCTTGTTCCGTTTTGAATAATAGCTATTGCTGTTTCAGATTTCCCTTCATTTGAAAAGATCTGCACAATTTCTGAGAGTTTGCTCATTCCCATTAAAATAACAACTGTTGCTGTAGATTTCGCTGCCAAAGCAATATCTCCTGATATTTTATGAGATTGTGTAGTTCCTGTAATTACCCAAAAACTTTCAGATACATGTCGTTTAGTTAATGGAATTCCTTGTGATGCAGGTACAGCTGCAGAAGATGACACACCTGGTACAAATGCAACTTCTATTGCATATTCTTTAGCATACTCTAATTCTTCTGAACCGCGACCAAAAATAAATGGATCACCTCCTTTTAAACGTACCACATGACCGAACTTAAGTGCACGCTCTACAATTAATTCATTGATTTGATTTTGATGATACGCGTAGCATCCTTTTTGTTTTCCTACAAAGATTAACTCAGCATTTGGTGCTGCATATTCTAATAATTCTACATTAACTAATGCATCATATAAAATTACATTTGCCGACTTAATTACTTTTATAGCTTTCACTGTAATTAGATCTATATCTCCTGGACCTGCGCCAACTATGGTTAATCTTGGTGTCATACTATTAAATTTTAACTTCAACTTGCGATTCTCTATAATCTCTAACAGCTTTCAAAAATTGCTCTGCTGCTTTTATATAGCTACTTGCAAATTCTTCCTTTGGTGCAAACTCTTTTATTTGATAGATAATATCTGCGAAAGAACTTCCTAAATCTATACCTCCTGTTTCAACAAATAATTCATCAAATTGAGAGATTATATTAGCATGTGTATTTGTTTTCTTGTTTTCTGCTAACAATGATGCTTTTGCAGAATTGACCATGGATTGATATGCATAATAAATAGCACCAGAATATACTTTGTTCTCGAAAGCCTCTTTTGCATTATCTATTTTTTCATCACTTTCTAAAAATAATGTTGCGATTAAGTCAATTACAACACCTGCACATTCACCAATACCAATCTCTTTTACATATTTTTCTTCTTCTCCCCAATCAATAAAATCATCTTGAGTTAAATTGGTAACGTCTTGTAAGTCGCTTAAGAAATTGTAAAAGTATTTTTCTCCTTTTTCCTTATAATAGTCAACAAACTGTTTACCATTTGCATTCGCTTCAAAATCATCTAAGACTCTTCGTAAAGCTTCAGGAGCTCTTTTACTTGGCACTTTTACAACCTTATCTGCAAATGCACCATTACCATTTCCTAAATTTCCTCCACCTAATAATACTTGTAATGCTGGTGCCACTAATTTTTCTGGAGTTCTCACAGTCATACCTTGAAAACCTATGTTTGCCATGTTGTGTTGTCCACAAGCGTTCATACAACCACTTATCTTTATAATAAGATCTTCATTTTTTAAATATTGAGGATATTCTGCTTTTATCACTTTCTCTAATTCTACAGAAATACCTGTACTACTTGCTATACCTAAGTTACACGTATCTGTTCCTGGACAAGCTGTGATATCTACTGCCTTATTATAACCAGCTTCTACAAAACCTAATTTCTCTAATTCTTGATAGAAAAAAGGAACTAGTTCTTTCTTTACAAACGGAATTACTATATTTTGACGTAAGGTTAAACGAATTTCTCCTGCGGCATATTTATCAACTAAATCTGCTAACAAACGTGCTTTATCTGTATAAAAATCGCCTAATAACACTTTAATCCCAATGGCTACAAAACCGTCTTGTTTTTGAGGAATTAAATTAGTTGACTTCCATAAATCAAATGCCTCTTGGTCTTTTATTTCAGTATTAGGTGTTTCTACAGAAACTGGTGTGGAAGCCACATAAGCATCTGCATCAATGGCAACTGTTTTTAATTCAATAGCGTTTTGTTCTTGTTCTATTAAATCTTTAAAAGCTTCTAAACCGATATCTTTTAATAAAAATTTCATTCTTGCCTTAGCACGACTCTTACGTTCACCATAGCGATCGAAAACCCTTAAAACACCTTCCATTACTGGAATAATTTTATCAGATGGTAAAAATTCGTATAACGTTTCTGCATGACGTGGTTGAGAACCCAATCCACCAGCTGCCATCACTTTAAACCCTCTTACTCCGTTTTCAATTTTAGCAATAAATCCTAGATCGTGTAAATACGATAAGCCTGTATCTTCGTCTGTTGAAGAAAATGACACTTTAAATTTACGTCCCATTTCTTGACAAATTGGGTTACGTAAAAAGAACTTATATAATGCATCTGCATATGGAGATACATCAAAAGGTTCGTTTATATCAATACCAGCTGTTTCGGAAGCTGTGACGTTTCTTACTACATTTCCACAAGCTTCACGTAAGGTTACATCATCTCGTTCTAACTCTGCCCATAACTCTGGCGTTCTGTTTAAGTCTACATGATGAATTTGAATATCTTGACGTGTTGTAATATGCAATCTTCCTCTAGAATATTCATCTGAAACTTCAGAAATTCTGCGTAATTGATTGCTCATTACTTTACCATAAGGTAATTTAATTCTAATCATTTGCACACCTTCTTGGCGCTGACCATAAACTCCTCTGGCTAACCTTAGGCTTCGAAATTTTTCTTCGTCAATTTTACCATTGTGAAAAAGCTCAATTTTATTAGCTAATTCAATGATGTCCTTCTCTACTATCGGGTTTTCTATTTCTGTTCTAAAACTTTGCATGTGTTCTATTTATTGAAAGTGAATTCCACATTCTCTATTAAGTAGCGCTTTAATGGGATCGAAGTAATAGCCATTCTTTTCTAATTGACGTTCTTCTATATATGTATCTAAATCGGCATCACTCCAATAGTAAAATGGACTTACTTTGAGTATACCATCTTTACTGTAACTTAAAATATCTTTTTTGTTCCTGTATTCCGTTTGCCTAACTCTAATATTAGTAAACCATATATCTGGATTCTGCTCTTTTAAGGCACGTCTAAATGGTTCTAACTTCACTGCTTCTGAAAAAACAGCATGATTATCATCTTCTAGACTTGGTAAACCTATTGTTGCATCAATTTCTTCTTTAGTATATAAACTCTGATATTTAAGAATATTAAGCTTATACTTTTCTATTAATTTTGAAGCATGCTCATAAGTACTTGGTTGGTTATAAAGTGTATCACACCAAACTACTCTTATATCTTTATCGAGTTGAGACATAGTGCTAAGTAATACAGATGAGTATATACCAAAACTTGTGGTAACAATATAATTGTCTGAAAGCTGTAATGCCCATTCAGCAATTTCACTAGGTGTTTTGTCCCTTAGTTTTTTATTCCAAATGTCTATATCTATGTTTATCATTTCGTTATTTTAAATAATTCAAAGGCATTTTAAGAGAAAGAAAGTATGATGTCTAATAACTAAAATCTTCTACTATTGCGCTTTGCATTAATTGCTATTAATTTACTAATCCTTAAACCCTATCGATTTAGTAGGATAATGCAAACATAAAACATTTATTTGAATGAATCATGTGAAAAATTCGAAAAAATAAGTGTGAAAAATTCAGAATCTGCTAATTAGACAAATCTGCTAAGGTTGTATTACGAAATATTTCTAAAGTATTATCGCGCACTTTTAGCATGAGTTTATTTACTGCACAAACATCTTCGTCTGTGCAATCGTCGCATTTTTCGTAAAAATTTAAACTCACACAAGGCACCATTGCAATTGGCCCCTCTAATAAGCGCATAACCGTAGTCATAGGGATTTCTTTAGGGTCTTTTAATAAATAGTAACCTCCTCCTTTACCTTTTTTAGATCCTAATAATCCATTTTTTCTCAAGGATAGCAAGATACTCTCTAAGAATTTTCGAGATATATTTTCTGATTGAGAAATGGTAGAAATTTGTACAGGCATACGGTCTTCTTGCCTAGCTAAATAAACTAATGCCTTTATTCCGTATTTTGTTTTTTTTGATAACATTAGGTTATAATACGTGTTTTAATAACAATATACTAATTTGTTGTGTGTGATTTATCTAAAGCGTAAAATGTTGCCTGTACATAATCGTCATCATTACCTGAGTTGTTGACATGATAAACTCCTGCTTTAAAATACATATATTGACCACCAACATTAAAACCACTATTAACCATATCTATAGTTTTAATTACATCTGGTTTACCTTCTCTTATAATGGTACATGTTAAACTATCGCCAACAACTTTAATTGTATAACTAAACACTTCATTTAAAGCAATTCCATCTTCAGGATTTGCTGCACTATTACTTCTTGAGCCAATCATTTCATGCCATTGTTCATCACCATTACCATCTGTTGGCTCATGAGCAAAATAAATTGATCCCAATTCATTGTTCAATAATTTTCTATAATAAATACGAATAGGCTCATCATTATTTGCATGAATTTGACCTATTATTACACGACCAATATGACTACTGCTCCCTGTTGTCGTAACGTGATTAACCGCAAGTGTAGCATTCATTACACCATCATAAGCAGCAGCAGCATTAATGTCTGAAGTTGGAGCAGTACCAAAAACCCAGTTATTTCCGTTTACGCCTTGAGTACCTATACTCGTGTTAGTTCCTCTTAACATTTCTCGTAATTCAACCCTAGTATAACTCGTATTTTCGGATGTTGTAAAACCTGCCACTGGACATTTAAACACCATTCCACCATCTGAAGCTGTATAGAAATAAGAGCTGTTTTGATAACCTTGTATATCGCTTACTGAAATCGTTGAAGCTGTACCGTTTCCTTGGTCATCAGGTATACTTAATTTCCATGTAGATAAATCAAAATTATCAGAAGGTGGATTGTTTGGGTCTAAAACACCTGTTTCTTCACCTGCTGCTTGAGATACTGAAACAACTCTCGAAATATTACCACCAGAAACTGTTACGCTTCCTGTTCTATTATTTAAGGTTGTATTAGTCTGCGCAGTAACATAAACGGTACCATTATCAGATCCACTAATTGGTGAAACAGTAATCCAATCTGCGTTTACACTTACGCTCCAATCTAAATTAGAGGCCACTGTAATGTACTGCGTTTGTTCATTTGCCGTAAATTCAGAAACTCCAGTTAAGGTTAAATTTTCTGTAACATCATCTTCATCAGAATCCTTAGAACTACAACCAAATAGAACTGTAAAAATCAATAAAGAACAAGCCAAGGATAATAATTTCATGCGTGTATAATATTTTGTAAAAAGTCTAAAATACGTGACAAAACGAATACTTGATGATAATTTATATAAAATAAGTAATCTTCGTTTTGAAGGATTTATAAACCCATGCAACAAAAATAATAAAATAAAGCATAAGCATTTAACGCTAAAAAAAACATAAAAAAAATGAAATGGATTTAATATTCATTTAATTTTTCTACTTTTGCATTATCAAAATTTAGAGGAAAAATTTGATCTGATTGCAACCTCTGACGTTGAAAAATTTTCAGCCGAAACAAAAAATGCTAAAGCAGTAAGTTAAGGACTTCTCTAGCGACCAAGCAATCTCATTTTTTTTCATAACACGATACCTAAAAATAGGATTTATGGCATATTTATTTACTTCAGAAAGTGTTTCTGAAGGACACCCAGACAAAGTCGCAGACCAAATTAGTGATGCATTAATTGACAACTTTTTAGCTTTTGACAAAGAATCTAAAGTGGCTTGTGAAACATTAGTAACAACAGGACAAGTAGTATTAGCTGGTGAGGTAAAATCAAACACCTATCTCGATGTACAGAAAATTGCAAGAGACACAATTAACAAAATCGGATATACAAAAAGTGAGTATATGTTTGATGGTAATTCTTGTGGTGTTTTTTCTGCTATTCACGAACAGTCTGAAGAAATTAATCGTGGAGTAGACAGAGCTACTAAAGAAGAACAAGGTGCTGGCGACCAAGGTATGATGTTTGGTTATGCCACTAATGAAACTGATAACTATATGCCTTTGGCTTTAGATTTATCACATAGAATTTTACTTGAACTTGCAGAACTACGTCGTGAGAATAAAGATATAGATTACTTAAGACCAGATTCTAAAAGTCAAGTAACTATAGAATATAGTGACGACAACACACCTCAGCGAATTGATTCTATTGTAGTTTCTACACAACATGATGAATTTGATGCAGACGAAATAATGTTGGCTAAAATTAGAAAAGATATTGTTGATATATTAATCCCAAGGGTTGTTGCAAAATTACCTGAAGCAATTCAGCAACTATTTAATGATGATATAACTTACCATATAAACCCAACCGGAAAGTTTGTAATTGGTGGACCTCATGGAGACACAGGTTTAACTGGTCGTAAAATTATTGTAGACACTTATGGCGGAAAAGGTGCGCATGGTGGAGGTGCTTTTTCAGGTAAAGATCCAAGTAAAGTGGATAGAAGTGCTGCATATGCAACAAGACATATTGCTAAAAACTTAGTTGCTTCAGGTTTATGTGAAGAAGTATTAGTGCAAGTTTCTTATGCTATTGGTGTTGTAGAACCAATGGGTATTTTTATTGAAACTTACGGTACTTGTCCGTTTAATTTAACTGATGGCGAAATTGCTAAAAAAGTTGAAAAAATCTTTGACATGAGACCAGCTGCAATTGAAGAACGTTTAAAATTACGTCAACCAATGTATAGCGAAACTGCAGCATATGGACATATGGGAAGACAACATGAAACGGTAAGTAAATCTTTTACACAACCAAATGGTGAGTCTATTACTTTAGATGTAGAATTATTCACTTGGGAAAAACTAGATTACGTTGATCAAGTAAAAGCTGCTTTTAATATTTAAATTCTGTTTAAGCCTATAAAAAAGCCCCTATCTAAAAATAGTTAGGGGCTTTTTTCAATGTCCATTTTATATTACTTTTTTATATACGTAATAAATGAAAATGCATAAGCATGCTTTTCATCAGCACGATGAGTAGTTCTACTAACTTCTTGCCATTTTGTTTTATCAATTTCTGGAAAAAAAGTATCAGCGTTTTCAAAATTAGAATGCACTCTTGTAATCTCTAATTTATCTACTAAAGACATGGCTTGTTTGTAAATTTCTCCTCCGCCAATAATAAAAGGCTGTTTATCAAATCTTGCTGCGTCAATTGCATCGTCTAATGAATTTACTACAATTACTCCTTCTGGTACTTTATAGTCTTTCTGCCTAGTAATAACGACATGTGTTCTATTTGGTAATGGCTTTGGGAAACTTTCAAAAGTTTTCCGTCCCATTATAATATGGTGACCATTTGTTAATGATTTAAAATGCTTAAGGTCGTCAATTAAATGCCATATTAATTTATTGTCTTTCCCTATGGCATTATTTTCTCCAGCAGCAACTATGATTGTTAACTCAGTTGCCTTTTTTTTTTCTATTTCTATAGCGCCATCTTTAACTTCATTATAAGCTTGTGTTTGAGCTATTTTAGTTTCTTCCTTTACAAAGTTTTCCTTCAATTTATTAATTCTATTTTGTTGTTGGTTTACTAACTTCTCTAATTGCTGTTTCTCCCATGCTTTACCCATAAACTTATTGGTGATAAATACACTTACAAAATGGTAAATAAGTAAAAACAACCAGCCAATAATTGCAAACACAAACCAGTTAATACCAGCAATTTTAAAGTTTTTTCCAATCCCTAAAACGGTTTCAGATAAAATTAAAATAATAGATCCAATTAAAAACACCACAAAATGAATGTACAAACGCTTCTTTTGCTTAATTCGTTTTTGAGCATTTTCTATAAGCTCTAATTGGTCTTTATCTATTGTAGAAACTTGTTTTTTCTTCCCAAACATGATCTTAATTTAATAGTATAAAGATACCTTTTTTTTCATTTTAATATTACTGTATCATTTAGAGTTGCTAAAAATTTTCATTTCGCAATCGATTTAGTTGAAAATCAGGCATAAAGAATTCATTCTCAGGATTGTTAATCCATTAAAATTAGAGTTTATTTATTATTTACTTCAACAAAATGCAAAGTCAAAATTGAGAAATTCATAATTCTTTAGTTTTAAGTTTCTTAATAGATTAATGATGTCTTATTGTTTTATACTTTTGCCTTGTAATTAAATTAATTATTATGGCAATTAAAAAGCAGTATTTAAAAAGCAAGCCTGTTTGTAAGGTAACATTTTCTGTACCTGCAGAAGAGGCAAAAAGTGTAGTTGTTGTTGGAAGCTTTAACGAGTGGAACGCAAAAAAAGCTACTAAATTAAAGAAATTAAAAAACGGTACTTTTAAAGCAACTGTTGATTTAGAAAAAGACAATTCTTACGAATTCAGATACCTTGTTGATGGTAAATCTTACATCAATGATGAACAGGCAGATTCTTATGCTTGGAGTGACTTTGCTGGAGCAGAGAATGGTGTTATCAACTTATAAGATACTACATTATCTATAAATATAAAAAGCGTTTCGATTTATTTCGAAACGCTTTTTCTTTAATAATTACTTCTTAAATTTATATAGCAACCTTACCTTTAATGTGAGCATGCGGATTATAATCTACTAAGGTAAAATCTTCGAATTTAAAGTCGAAAATATCTTTTACATCCGGATTTAAAATCATTTTAGGTAATGGTCTAGGCTCTCTAGATAATTGTAATTCTAATTGCTCCCTATGATTATTATAAATATGCGCATCACCAAATGTGTGAATAAAATCGCCTGCTTCATAACCACAAACTTGTGCCATCATCATAGTAAATAAAGCGTAAGAGCCTATATTAAAAGGTACACCTAAAAAGATGTCTGCACTACGTTGATACAGTTGACAAGATAATTTTCCATCTGCCACATAAAATTGAAAGAATGCATGGCAAGGCGGTAAAGCCGCTTTTCCGTTAGCTACATTCTCTGAAAAAGATTTAGATGTATCTGGTAAAACAGAAGGATTCCATGCAGAAACCATCATTCTTCTACTATTCGGATTATTTTTTAAAGTTGAAATAACTTCTTTTATTTGGTCAATGTCTTCACTGGCCCAATTACGCCATTGATGACCATAAACAGGTCCTAAATCGCCATTTTCATCAGCCCATTCATTCCAGATTCTTACGCCATTCTCTGTTAAATACTTAGTATTTGTATCGCCCTTTAAGAACCAAAGCAGCTCATGTATTATAGATTTCAAATGTAACTTTTTGGTGGTTACCATTGGGAAACCTTCGCTTAAATCAAATCGCATTTGATAACCAAAAACAGAGGTTGTACCTGTCCCTGTTCTATCTCCTTTTTCGTTGCCTTCGCCTAAAACGTGTTTTACTAAGTCGTGGTATTGTTTCATGTGCACTTCCCACAAAAGTGAGAATCCTTTTAAATTAAACTAAAATTTTGTTATGATGAGATGCTTAAATTGAAGATTCATATTTTTTTTAAACTAAAGTAAATCAAATGAATAAACTAGTTCAGCATGACAGCTTACGAAAATAAAAAAAAAGCATCAAAATTAAATATTTGATGCTTTACTATATATGATAAGTTATTAACTATAATTTTAAAGATTCCTGTTTTCGCAGGAATTGGCTACCCAATAATCATACCTGCAATGGTAGCCGAAATCAACGAGGCAATTGTCCCTCCTATTAGAGCTTTCATTCCAAATTTAGATAGCTGCTTACGTTGTCCTGGTGCCAAAGAACCAATACCTCCAATTTGAATTCCGATGGATGCAAAATTTGCAAAACCACATAGCATGTATGTTGCCATTATTATTGATTTCTCATATGTTAGATGAGTTGTATTAGCAACATTCTTTAAATCTGCTAATTGTATATATCCTATAAATTCACTGGCTGCTAGTTTGATTCCTAATAATTGCCCCATTAACATCATGTCTTCTTTAGCCACACCAATTAACCACATTAATGGTGCGAATACAGTCCCTAAAACAGCTTCGAGAGAAAAGTTTTGATATGGTGTATTTGCGGCCATCCAGCCATTTAGAGATGTAACATCCCCTACCCAACCAAGTATACCATTTATCATTGCAATAAATGCAACAAAGACTAAGAGCATTGCTCCTACATTCACAGCAAGTCTTAAACCTTCTGTTGTTCCGTTAGCAATAGCATCTAGAATATTTGCTCCAATTTTTTCTTGAGATACGGCAACATCAGTATTTACTTTTTCAGTTTGCGGAAATAATATTTTCGAAATGACAATGGCGCCAGGTGCAGCCATTACTGAAGCTGCTAATAAATGTTTAGCATAAAATAAACGTAGAGCAGGATCATCACCACCTAAAAAACCAATATAAGCTGCAAGCACTGCTCCTGCAACTGTTGCCATTCCACCTATCATTACAAGCAGAATTTCAGACTTTGTCATTTTTTCTAAATACGCCTTTATTAATAATGGAGCTTCAGTTTGCCCTAAGAAAATATTTCCTGCAACACTCAAACTTTCCGCACCTGATATTTTTAAAGCTTTAGATAACAACCAGGCCATTGCTTTTACTACCTTTTGTATTATTCCAAGATAGAATAATACAGATGTCAATGCAGAAAAGAATAATATGGTAGGCAATACTTGAAATGCAAAGATGAATCCATAAGAATTCACATCCATAACTCCACTGAATAAAAATTCACTACCTGCTCTGGTAAAATCTAAAATATTTATAAATACTTGTCCAATGCCTTCAAAAGCATTTTTAATGAATTCAACTCTTAAAACTCCTACAGCAATTAGTAATTGAAACGCTAGACCAATACCAACTGTTCTCCAATTGATTGCTTTACGATTACTACTAAATAAAAAGGCAATAAATATTAAGGAAATCATACCTAGAATACCACGCCAAAAACTAGTGAAAGTAAAGCCTTCACTTTTAATAATAGCATCATCCGTTACTGCTTGTATTATATAACTAGGATGCCCTTCTGATACATATGTAAGAACGTCATCTCCCTTTTTTAGTTGTAATGTTGTTGTATCTTGTTTTAAGATTTCATAATATATATCAACCGTTGTAGGGACTTTTTGTTTAAAAACTATAAGGTTATTATTTTGAAGCCAAACACCTTTGTTATAGCTGCTATTAAGAATAGATTCATATTCTCCATTTTTACTTAGATTCAGAAATTCTTTACCTTTTGAAAATTGTTTTTGCTCTTGAATACTATCTGGATAGCTTTCATAAATTGTATATTCAAATAACTGCCAATCTTTAAGTTTTGAATCTCCAATCTCAGATATTTGGAGTGGGACATCTTTTCTGGTTTCTATGTTAATGGAATCATTTATGGGTTTTTCAAGTTCTTGTGCTGTAATTGATGAGAGTCCAATAAATATAGCAAGAAAGGCCTTGAAAAAATAATTCATAAAATGTAGTGTTAGTTAGCGTTTAGAAATTTCGTCTCTTAATTTAGCTGCAGTTTCATAATCTTCATTATTAACTGCTTCATCTAGTAGCTTGTGTAGTTCTTCTAGAGACGCGTTTTTATAACCTTCTTGTTCTACTGAAGCAGCTTCAATTTCTTCAACAATAAGGTCATCAACAAGAATACTATCTTGTTCTTCGTCTTCCTTTTTAGGATTAACTTTTAGATAAATACCTGCTTTATCTAAAATATTTTTATAAGTGAATATTGGTGCATGAAAGCGCAAGGCTAAAGCTATAGCATCACTAGTTCTTGCATCAATTATTTCTTCAATTTTATCGCGTTCGCAAATTAAACTTGAATAAAACACACCATCCACCAGCTTGTGTATGATTACTTGTTTTACCACAATATCAAAACGATCAGCGAAGTTTTTAAATAAATCATGAGTGAGAGGACGAGGAGGACGTATTTCCTTCTCTAAAGCAATAGCAATAGATTGGGCTTCAAAAGCACCAATAACTATTGGTAGCTTTCGATCTCCATCAACTTCATTAAGTATTAAAGCGTAGGCACCATTTTGGGTTTGACTGTAAGAAATGCCTTTTATATTTAAACGAACTAAACTCATAATTTACAAAACACAAAGAACTGTTTAAATTTGGACTTTACCAACTGCAAAATACAGATTTGGCTAATTTCCCCTATACTTTCGATAAAATGTTAGTATAAAGGAGTTTTCTAAATTTAAACAGTCCTTATTGTTACCTTATCTATTTGAATAGATAAAATATTGAATTTTAAAGGTAATAAAATTATGCGTTTGCCGCTTTAAAAGCTTTTAATTTTTCAATTAATTTTGGAACAACCTCAAATGCATCGCCTACAACACCATAATCTGCAGCTTTAAAGAAAGGTGCTTCTGGGTCTGTATTTACTACAACTTTTACTTTAGACGAATTAATACCTGCTAAATGCTGAATAGCGCCTGAGATACCAATTGCAATATATAAATTAGAAGCTACAGGCTTACCTGTTTGACCAACGTGCTCACTATGTGGCCTCCAACCCAAATCTGATACTGGTTTAGAACATGCCGTTGCTGCCCCTAATACTTCGGCTAATTCTTCAATCATCCCCCAATTTTCAGGTCCTTTTAGACCTCTTCCTCCTGAGACAACAACTTCTGCATCGGCAATACTTACTTTGTCAGTAGCTTTATCTACAGACTCTACAGATACTCCAGAATCTGGAACTGATGGAGAAAAGTCTTCAACTGAAGCACTTCCTGCTGATTCAACAATACCAAATGAATTATTAGATAAACCTACAATTTTTACATCTGTAGTAATTTCTGTATTGGCAAATGCTTTGTTTGTAAATGCAGAACGTTTTACTGTAAATGGAGATACGTTAGATGGCGCAGCTACAACATTAGACACATAACCAGCATTTAAACCTACTGCCAATAATGGCGCTAAATATTTACTATCTGCGCTAGAACTAACCACAACTACTTTTGCATCTTCACTCTTGGCTGCTTCGTTTATAACTGCTGCATATTTCTTAGCATCAAATGACTTTAAACTATCATCATTAACTAAAAGTACTTTTGAAGCTCCATAATTCCCAAGTGTTTCAGCTTGCTCTGCATTAATAGCAACAGCTGTCACTGAACTACCCATTTGGTCTGCCACCGCTTTAGCGTAAGAAACTACTTCTAGAGCTGTTTTCTTTAATTTTCCGTTTTCGGATTCTGTATATACTAGAATTGACATAATTTTCTGTTTTGTCATTCCTGCGAAGGCAGGAATCTATTATTATTATAATTTATTTGCGAATTCCTGACTGCACAGGAATAACAGATTAAATCACTTTAGCTTCGTTATGAAGTAAGCTTACTAATTCATCTATATTATCGGCATCTACCAATTTAACCGCTCCTTTTGGTGCTGGTTTTTCAAAACTAACTGCTTTTGTTTCATTACTGACCTCTGCCGGCTCTACAACTGTAAGCGGTTTTTTACGTGCCATCATAATACCTCGCATATTTGGTATACGTAAATCACTTTCTTCAACTAAACCTTTCTGTCCACCAATTACTAAAGGTAATGATGTACTCACAGTTTCTTTACCTCCATCGATTTCTCTTACTGCTTTAGCAGATGTACCATCTACTTCTAGACTGATACAATTAGTTACAAAGTTTGCACCAATCATACCAGCTAACATACCAGGAACCATAGCTCCATTATAATCTATAGATTCTCTACCTGCAATAACAAGATCATAACCACCATCACTTACTACTTTCGCTAATTGCTTTGCTACAGCAAAACCATCTGTTGCTGGTGTATTTACTCTAATAGCAGCATCTGCTCCAATCGCTAATGCTTTTCTTAAGGTTGGTTCAGTTTCTGCTCCACCAACGTTAACTACATCTACACTTGCGCCTTGTTTTTCTTTAAACCACATGGCACGTGTAAGACCAAATTCGTCATTAGGATTGATTACAAATTGCACACCATTAGTGTCAAACTTAGTATCACCATCTGTAAAGTTAATTTTTGAGGTTGTATCTGGCACATGGCTAATACATACTAATATTTTCATATAAAAATGATTTATTTAAACGTCTATTTATTCCCGACGAAGATAAATATAAATATTGAAATTTTACTATGCACGCATAATAAATTTTTGTGAAATGTCAGTTTTATGGAATTAAACTATCAATTTTTCAAAAATTTGAAGATTTTTTGTCGATTATCCACATCTATTACTTTAATGAAATATAATCCTGTTGATAGATTTGAAATATTAATACTGTTTTCTTCAAACTTTTCAGCTTTCAAAATTTGTTGTCCTGAAATATCATAAATGTAAATACTAAAACGTTGATCATTGAGGTAACTAGCTTGTAAATACGGATTATTATTAATTTGAAAAAATTTTATATCATCTAAATTGTTTTCAGTAATAGAAAGATTATATTCTTGTAATACTACCAAATCTGAAGAAAACACCGCTGTCTCTCTTTCCAATATTAAATTACCTGTATCGACTTCTGTATAAATTGATAAAGCACCAACATTAAAACCTTGACATTCAATTCCTAGAATTTGATATAATTTTTCTTCAAAACTATGACAAGGTTCACTGGGACTAGATTCCGAAATAATACCAGGATTTGAGTACCATAGCTGCAACCCTGTTGAAAACCCCTTATAATCTGCTGAAAAATAATTACCACAAGGCGAAGTATTATCCGCGGTTTCAATATTCATAATATTTGTTACGGAATTATAGGAGAATTCGATATTTATATCTAAGGTCTCTGGCACAACCACTTCTGTAGTTGAACAATACTGACCAGTCTCAGGATTATTACTACAAGTCTTTATTACTCTAAAAGTTTTGCCATCTACTAAATTAATGATGTTATTATTAATGGCCCCAAAAGGATAATCATTTTCAATATTTAGAACGTTCTGTGGTACAGAAAGATACACTTCATTAATTAAATCCTTATTCCTGTGCACCACAGTATAATAATCTAAAAGAGCACCACTCGTATTAGGAAAAGTTTGATAAAAATCATAAATGGTATAGTTGGCAAAAATATCATTTATATACTGATCCGGAAATGTTAATGAAATGGTGTCATCAGTATTATACGAAATAGCGGGAATATTAGTAGAATTTTCTATTTTCAGAATATCCGACTGCAAAGGACATAAAATTGTTTCTTGTCCCAAAACAGAGTTAGAAATAATAACTAGCAAACAGAGAAAAACGCAATTCTTACCAATCATGGAATTTTAATTATTTATTTATAAATAAAGTTACAATTTTTTTCATTATTCGAAACACATTTAATGTTATTATATAAGCAATAATTATTATTTTTGCTTTTAGAACAAAAACTAGAATATGAAGACAATTCAATTTAGAGAAGCTATTTGCGAAGCCATGAGTGAAGAAATGCGCCGAGATGAGAGTATTTATCTTATGGGTGAGGAAGTAGCAGAATATAATGGTGCGTACAAGGCATCAAAGGGTATGTTAGATGAGTTTGGTGCTAAGCGTGTCATAGATACGCCAATTGCTGAGCTTGGTTTTGCTGGTATTGCTATCGGTTCTACGATGACTGGCAACCGTCCTATAGTAGAATATATGACTTTTAACTTCTCATTAGTTGGTATTGATCAAATTATAAACAATGCAGCAAAAATTAGACAAATGTCTGGTGGGCAATTTAAGTGCCCAATTGTTTTTAGAGGACCTACAGCTTCTGCTGGTCAACTAGGAGCTACGCACTCTCAGGCTTTTGAAAACTGGTTTGCTAACACACCTGGTTTAAAAGTTATTGTACCTTCAAATCCATACGATGCAAAAGGTTTGTTAAAAGCTGCCATAAGAGATGACGATCCTGTTATTTTTATGGAAAGTGAGCAAATGTATGGCGATAAAGGTGAAGTGCCAGAAGGAGAATACGTAGTACCAATTGGTGTTGCAGAAACTAAGCGAGAAGGTACTGATGTAACGATCATATCTTTTGGTAAGATTATTAAAGAAGCGTATAAAGCTGCAGATGAATTAGCTAAAGAAAATATTTCTTGTGAAATAATAGATTTACGTACAGTACGTCCTTTAGATAGAAAAGCAATTTTAGAATCTGTAAAGAAAACAAATAGATTAGTTATATTAGAAGAAGCATGGCCTTTTGGAAATGTATCAACTGAAATTACATATTTAGTTCAGTCTGAAGCATTTGATTACCTTGATGCTCCTATTGTAAAAATAAACACTGCAGATACACCTGCACCGTACTCACCTGTTTTATTAGAAGAATGGTTACCTAACAGTGACGATGTTATTAAAGCAGTAAAAAAAGTGATGTACAAATAAATAGCAGTTTTCTGCGTTTATAAAACTTCATCAGCGACCCTAAAAGTTAAATTTAGCATGGTTGTTGATGAAGTTTATTTTTTATTATGAAATTGAAACTACTTTATATATGCTTCATGCTTGGCCTTGCATCTACTTTTGCGCAGACAAAAGTTAGTGGTCACGTCTATGATGAAGGCAATACACCTATTCCTTTTGCTAATGTTATGTTTAAGGGATCTACTATTGGTACAATTACCAATGAAGACGGAAAATTTTATTTAGAATCTGAAGAAAACTGGGAAACACTCGTGGTTTCTTTTGTTGGTTTTAAAACTATTGAGATCCCATTAGCAAAACGAATTAATTACGAGCTAAAATTTACACTTATTGAAGAGGAATCCTCGTTAGATGAAGTTTTAATAGTTACGGGTAAACAATCTAAAAAAGCATCTGAAAATCCGGCTATAAGAATACTCAAAAAGATTTGGGACCGTAAACGAGAAAATGGTTTAAGTCAATTTAAACAATACGAATACGACCAATACGAAAAAGTAGAATTTGACCTAAACACTATTGATAGCGCCTTAATAAAAAGTAAGCTTTTTAAAGGTATGGAGTTTGTTTTTGAGGAAGTTGACACCTCTAACGTTACAGGAAAAACATACTTACCGATATTTTTAAACGAATCAGTAAAGAAAATCTCTGGCGATAATGCCATGAGTAAAGAGCGTGAAGATTTAATAGGAAATAAGAATTCTGGTTTCAGTAATAATCAAATTATTATAGATTTCATTGATGATCTTTACTCAGAATATAACGTTTACGATAATTATCTAAAATTCTTTGATAAAAGTTTTGTGAGTCCATTAAGTAAAACTGGTGTACAGACCTACAACTATGTATTATCAGATAGCGCATATATAGACAATAAATGGTGTTATAATATAATATACTATCCTAGACGTAAAAACGAATTAACCTTTAAAGGCGATTTTTGGGTCAATGATTCCACCTTTGCCATAAAAGAAATTAATCTTCAGGCTTCAAAAAGTGCTAATATAAACTGGGTTAAAGAAATCTATATTGAACAAGAATTTGACGTATTAAATGATTCACTATTTCTTATAAAACGCGATTACTTCCTATCTGATTTTTCTATGAATAAAAAGGAAAAGTCAAGAGGTATATATGGAAAACGAACCACTATATATGATAATTATAAATTCAACGAAGCAAAGGATGAAAAGTTTTATGATAAGGTAGTTTATAATTATGAAGCTGACGTTTACAATAGAGAAGATGATTTTTGGGAAACCAATAGACTTGAAGAATTAAGTAAAGATGAGAAAGGTGTTTACAAAATGTTAGACACGCTTAAAACCGTAAAGAAATTTAAAAGAATGTATAATTTAGGAAGCATTTTAGCTTCTGGTTATATTGAATTCACAAGTTTAAACTTAGATTATGGACCTATTTTTTCAACGTTTGGCTATAACGAAGTAGAAGGCATAAGACTTAGAACTGGTGGACGAACTTATTTTGGACCTAATGACTTATGGCGTATAGAAGGGTTTTTAGCTTACGGTTTTAAAGATGACAAATTCAAATACGGAATTTCTGGAAAATGGCTTTTAGACAAGCGGAGCAGATTAACAATTTTTGGTGGCAATAGACGTGATGTAGAACAAATTGGAGCTAGTTTAACAAGCTCTACAGATGTTTTAGGTCGAAGTTTAGCATCGTCTTCAATTATCGGAACAGGTTCTAACGACAAATTAACTAATATAAAGTTAACCAATTTAGGGTTCTCAATTGAGCCAATGAGAAATTTTGAAGTACGTGTAGATGGTAGCTTTAGAGATCTTAGCTCTGCATCTCCAACTTTTAGTTTAGACTATAATGATCCTAACTCATTAACTGGCATTTCCTCTGAGCTAAGCCAATTTGAATCTCGATTGTCATTATCCTATTTTCCAAATCGCGAAATGACTGGTTTTGGTGTAGAACGACGAGAAAAGAACACAAATTTTGCAAGGTTATTTGCTCAAGTTAGCCGTGGAGATCGTGACTGGTTTAGTAGTGACTTTGATTACACCAAGGTTCAGTTTTCATATATACAACCATGGCAAATTGGTGGATTTGGTCGTTTAACCTCATCAATAGAAGCTGGTAAAACTTTTGGAGAACTTCCCTTAGCTTTATTAAATGTAGTACCAGGAAACCAAACTTATTTTTCAATTTATAATACATTTCCTCAGTTAGATTTTTATGAGTTTGTAACAGATACTTATAGTTCAATTCATTTAGAACATAACTTTAATGGTAGAATATTTTCTAGAATTCCGTTCTTAAAAAAATATAACCTTAGAGCTATTTTAGGTTTACGAGGGGTTTGGGGAGAGTTATCTGATGAAAACATTGCTCTTAATACTACAGGCAGTCCCGTTGAGATTCCATTAATAGCACCAGACTCTAGAATGTATTATGAATACAGTTTTGGTGTAGCCAATATTTTTAAAGTTTTAAGACTCGATTTTAATTTTAGAGGTAATTACTTAGATCGTCCAGATGCCAGACGATTTGGTATTACGGGTAGTTTTGGATTTTATTTTTAAACTTTCATTAAGCCTTTATTCCTTTGGCAAAAGCACGCATTATACTATATTTGCAGTATACTTAGACCTAACGGGCTCAAGTTTTACAACGATATTCTTTATATAAATTATTAAAAAAATATAACATGTCTGAAACACCAGAAATAACATTTGATGTATTAATTGAAATACCAAAAGGTAGCCGTAATAAATACGAATACGATTTTACTTTACATAAAATTCGTTTTGACCGTATGCTATTTTCTTCAATGATGTATCCTGGAGATTACGGATTTATACCTGAAACTTTAGCACTAGATAGTGATCCTTTAGATGTTTTGGTTTTAGGACATCAACCAACTTTTCCAATGGTTGTTATGGAAGTTAGACCAATTGGAGTATTTCATATGACGGATGAAAAAGGACCAGATGAAAAAATAATCTGTGTACCAGTATCAGACCCGATTTGGAGTAATAATAAGGACATAAGCGATTTAAATCCACATCGATTAAAGGAGATTGAACATTTCTTTAGAGTATATAAAGATTTAGAAAAAAAGAAAGTAGATGTTGGTGATTGGGGAGATGCAAAAGAAGCGGTTCAAATTTATCATGAATGTGTAAAACGTTATGATGATAGTGAACATAAAAAGAAACGTACTTTTACGATTTAAAAAAATATACGCTATATAAAAATAACCCTTTTGCTTTAAAAGCAAGAGGGTTATTTTTTTGTAGAATTAATTATTACCATCTCTTCATTTGTTTAAAAAAATAGTTCACTATAAATATATAATTTGATCTTACTTCTCAACTACATCGTTTTCGGAATCGTAGATTTTTTAACTTTTAAATAATAAAAAAGCAATATCAAGTAATTGATATTGCTTTTTTCGTAAAATATGATTCATTTTACTACTTTTGCCGAGCAAAAAACTAATCAAATAAAAAATATATGGATTCAATGATGATTTATATGCCAATAGCTTTGGCTGCTTTAGGTTTAATTTATATGATAATTAAACAATCTTGGGTAATGAAGCAAGATGCTGGTGACGGTAAAATGAAAGAAATCTCAGATCATATATATGAAGGTGCTCTTGCCTTTTTAAATGCTGAGTATAAATTACTAGGTATTTTTGTTGTTATAGTAAGTATACTTCTTGCTATTGTATCTTATGTAGTTCCTACAACTCATTGGCTTATAGTCATTGCTTTTATATTCGGAGCCGTTTTTTCTGCATTTGCAGGCAATATAGGAATGAAAATAGCTACAAAAACCAACGTAAGAACTACACAAGCTGCACGTACTAGTTTACCAAATGCACTTAAAATTTCCTTTGGAGGTGGAACCGTTATGGGTCTTGGCGTTGCTGGTTTAGCTGTATTAGGATTAACCGTATTCTTCATTATATTTTTCAACGTATTTATGGATGGTGTTTGGACAAACACTATGGATATGACAATTGTATTAGAAACATTAGCTGGTTTCTCATTAGGTGCTGAATCTATTGCCTTATTCGCTAGAGTTGGTGGTGGAATCTACACAAAAGCTGCAGATGTTGGTGCCGATTTAGTAGGTAAAGTAGAAGCAGGAATTCCTGAAGATGATCCTCGAAATCCTGCAACTATTGCAGATAATGTAGGAGACAATGTTGGTGATGTAGCCGGTATGGGAGCAGATTTGTTTGGTTCTTACGTAGCAACAGTACTAGCAGCTATGGTTTTAGGAAACTATGTTATTAAAGATATGGGAGGCGCTATTTCTGATGCATTTGGTGGTATTGGTCCTATCTTGTTACCTATGGTCATTGCTGGTGTAGGCATCATTATATCTATAATAGGTACTATGCTTGTAAAAATAAGCAGTAATGACGCTAAGGAGTCTCAGGTTATGGGAGCTTTAAATAAAGGTAACTGGACATCTATAGTATTAGTAGCCTTAGCTTGTTTTGCTTTATGTAAATATATGTTACCAGAAACTATGCGAATGGAGTTTTTTAGTGAAGGTTTAGTTGAAATTTCTTCAATGCGAGTTTTCTATGCTACTTTAGTTGGTTTATTTGTAGGCGCTGTTATTTCTTCAGTTACGGAATATTATACAGGATTAGGGAAACGTCCTATCTTAAAAATAGTACAACAATCATCTACAGGAGCTGGTACTAATATTATTTCAGGTTTAGCAACAGGAATGATTTCTACTTTCCCTTCTGTTCTTTTATTTGCAGGTGCAATTTGGGCATCTTACGCCTTTGCTGGTTTTTATGGTGTAGCATTAGCTGCCTCAGCAATGATGGCAACTACAGCAATGCAATTAGCTATTGATGCATTTGGACCAATATCTGATAATGCAGGTGGTATTGCAGAAATGAGCGAACAAGAACCAATAGTAAGAGAGCGTACAGATATTTTAGACTCAGTTGGTAATACCACTGCAGCAACAGGAAAAGGTTTTGCCATTGCGTCTGCAGCATTAACCTCTTTAGCCTTATTTGCAGCTTACGTTACATTTACTGGTATTGATGGTATTAATATATTTAAAGCACCCGTTTTAGCTATGTTATTCGTTGGTGGAATGGTACCTGTCGTATTTTCTGCTTTAGCAATGAATGCTGTAGGAAAAGCAGCCATGGAAATGGTACATGAAGTACGTCGTCAGTTTAAAGACATTCCTGGAATTATGGAAGGTACTGGTACTCCAGAATACGATAAATGTGTTGCGATCTCTACTAAAGCATCTTTAAAAGAGATGATGTTACCTGGTTTATTAACTATTGGTTTTCCTTTAATTATCGCTTTTGTTCCAATGATTTTTGGAATGGATTCTTTAGCCATTGCAGAAATGCTAGGTGGCTATATGGCTGGTGTAACTGTTTCTGGTGTACTATGGGCAATTTTCCAAAACAATGCTGGTGGTGCTTGGGATAACGCAAAGAAATCTTTTGAAGCTGGTGTAGAAATCAATGGAGAAATGACCTACAAAGGTTCTGAAGCACATAAAGCTGCCGTAACAGGTGATACTGTTGGTGATCCTTTTAAAGATACTTCAGGACCATCAATGAACATCTTAATTAAATTGACCTGTTTAATTGGTTTAGTAATTGCGCCTATTTTAGGAGGACACACTGAAGAAACTGGTTTAGCTAGCAATGAAGAAGACGTTTCTATAGAAATGGCTATTGCTTCACAAGATTTAGCAAAAGCTACTGTTGACTATTCTACGATTAAGAATGGAAAAAAGATTGTAGAAACTATTATTTTTGAAGGTACAGAAGCTGAGGTAAAGAAAGAATTAGCTGCTTTTGAAACATCTATAAACAATTCTGATAGCAAGACTAAAAGAACTATAGAAAGTATTGATATTTCTAAGTAATACTCATCAACATAATTTTACTTTTTTAAAGAACCTCATAATTAATTTTATGAGGTTTTTTTTTGTTGTAAGAATTTAAACGCAACCATTTTAAGGTTTTTCCATCTATTGAATATAACCACAAATAATCAGCTATGAAATCAAACAAAGTTTTACTTACAATTCTTCTATTATTTTGTCTTTCATTTAACTCTTGTGAAAAAGATGATGGAAATTCGGGTGGAGATCAACAAGAAATAATCCCAAATACATTTTCTGAATACTTTGGAAATACCATTTCAAGAGATTTTCTAGGCAACGTAGTTGACACTAACAATAACCCAATTGAAGGTGTTACAATTACTATAGGCAATGACACAGCTATTACAGATAATAATGGTGTGTTTTTAATTAAAGATGCCAATGTAAAAGAACGTTTTGGTTACATAAAAGCAGATAAAATAGGCTATATTCATGGATCTCGCAGCATAATACCATCTAACGGAACGAATAAAGTTACAATTATGCTATTAGAGGCTAGCATCGTTGGCACAGTAAATAGTGGTAATAGTGAAACTGTATCTTTAGCAAATGGAAGTTCGGTAAGATTTGATGGTAATTTTATTGAAGAAGATGGCTCTGCTTACTTTGGGTCGGTAGATATTGTAATGCATCATTTAGACCCTGTAAATGAAGATATGACGATACAAATGCCTGGTATGTTATATGCTCAAAATGAAGAAGGTGCGGAACGCATGTTACAGACTCTTGGAATGCTGGCTGTAGAATTAAGAGGTTCTGGTGGAGAAGAATTAAATTTAGCAGAAGGCTCAACTTCTGAAATTAAAATACCGGTTGATGCCAGTTTAATGTCTATTGCACCCACTACGATTCCGCTATGGTATTTTGATGAAGTAAATGGCTATTGGAAAGAAGAAGGTAAAGCCACATTGCAAGGCAATATGTATGTTGGTACTGTATCTCATTTCTCTTTTTGGAATTGGGATATTCCTGCTGAAACTATTACGCTGTGTGTTACAACTACAGACACTGAAAACAACTTATTAAGTAACCTTGCTGTTACTATTACAAGTGCTACTTATGGTGCTCGTACAGGCTACATAAATAACCAAGGTGAGCTTTGTGGAATGGTACCTAGTGGAGAATCGTTAGAAATAGATATTTACAGTTATGATCTTTGTGATAATGAAACTTTATTTTCTGATATCATAGGGCCATTTAATTCAGATTCTAGTATCACAGTTACTTTACCAGAAAATGACGATATTGTTGTTGAATCTATTATCGGAAACTTTAACACCTGTAATGACAATATGGTAACTGATGGCTATGTACAATTGTTCTATGCAAATCAAACATTCACTAATACTGTTGATGATGGTACATTTGAAATTAATTTATTACGTTGTACTGATGATAATACATTCCAAATTAAAGGTAGTGATTTTTTAAATCTTCAAACTACGCATAATATCAACTATACGTTTACGACACCTTTAACTAATATTGGAACTATTAGTGCCTGTAATACTATCACAGAATTTATTCAATATAGAATTGACAATGAAGATTTGGTTTCTTTTACAGGTAATTTCAATGCTATTCTTGATATAAATCCGTCAACTTCTTATCATATTCATCCAGAACTTAAAATTGCATATTATTCAGTTCAAGATGATATTTGCTTTTTTATGTTTGGAGCTTTAAATGATTCAAATTATGAAGGGACTTATGACTTTTTAGATTGGTATAATACAAATGACAGAAGTGACACAGGTTTTACGCTTCGAGAGTGTTTAAACATGGCTTCTACAGACAATATTACATACAACCTAACTTCTCTTGGAGCTATTGGTGAGTATATAGATATTAATTTCAGTGGAGATTTCGAAATTTTTGATGGTACTCAACATACTATAAATGGTGTTGTACACGTTTTGAGAGATTATTAAAAATCTATAAAAAAAATAAAAAAACCTTCAATTCTATATATGAATTGAAGGTTTTTCAATTTTAAAAATTGAAATGTTTACAAAGTATAAGTCAATCTAAAAGTAATAAACCTTGGCAAAATAAAGGTTTCAGAACTGTAAACCGAAATATTACTAGACCCATTATTTACGTTAGAATCTATGTTTAAAAGGTTACTTGCTTTAATTTGGTATTCCCATTTAGCATCTTGATCTTTTCGATACGCTAAACTAGCATTCCACGTTTGGTAAGACTCTGAAGGTGAAATATTACTTTTTTGATTCGTGTAAGCGTAATCTGTTTTTAACGTTAACGAATCCCAAATGTAAGCATCAAACTCTACAGATGGCGCACTCGTAGTATATTTAATATCATCGCCTCCTTGATTTGTATTACTGATACTATGACGGTATTTTAAAGTGACGTTTGGCCACTCTCTAAAATTAGTACTCAATTCTGGCGTATAACTTTGAGTAAAACTCTCATTTACCGATCTTTCATCCTGCACAAATTGATTTATTTTACTATAGTTAAAGTTAGCTCTTAAACTAGCTCTTAACTTTCCAAATGTACGTTGTATACGCCCAAAGGTTGACACACTTTCATCTGCAAAATTAGAATTAAAATAAGTGCTTGTTCTAATAACATTATCAAAATCTGTAAGTGATCTAATTTGATCTATATTTTTATTGTAGTTAAAGAACGCAAAAACATTAGTGTAATTAAAAAGGTTAAAGCTAAAATAACGCAGACTGATGTTATGAGAAAGTGCATTTTGCAAATTTGGTTCTCCATATTGTATACTATTGTAATTATTTAATACTAACCCTTCGGCTAAACTCGTAACATCTGTAAAGGAGTTTTGCATATTATAACTTAGGGTTAAACTTTCACTCTTTTTAAACTGAATTCTTGTTTCAAAATCTGGAAGTAATCTTAAGAAATTATCTTCGTAAGTTGTTCCAAACTGCGTATTTTTATTTCCATATGCATGTACTGAAAACCCAGGAGTAATGGTAAACTTACCTGTTTTTAAGGTGTAATGAAGCCCTAAGTACACATCACTAAAATTATATTCTATATCATTTTCGTTTCGTAACAAATCACCATCATTTGTTAACGTCGCTGTTGGATCAAAGAAAGTACCATCATCTAAAAATTGAAATATATTAGAGTCAAATTGTTGATTACTCAATATGGTTCCTAAAGTAAAATTGATATTACTTTTAGAATTTAAGATATTATAGTAATCTAATTTAGCATCTAATTGATTAGATTTTATTCGTCTTTCTTGATTAAGATTATAGTCATTCTGGTTAACATCTAATCCTAATGCACTAGCTGTATTTTCAAAAGCATCTTCATCTTTTAAACCTATAACATTGTAAAATGGATCTTCATCTTTTAATAAATGTTGTGCTTCAAAAGCAAAAATATTAGTTTCATTTAGGGTGTAATAGTAGTTAACGTTTTGATTAATACTATAAGGTTTCGCTTCATCTAACTGATTGGTTGTACCAACTACTGTAGAAAATTCATTATTCATTTCAGAGTCATCAGAAATACGACCAAGAATATCATAATTCAATTGATTATTCGTGTTTGGTTTATAACTAGCACTTAGTTTCGCTAAGCCTTGATTGGTTGCTTCTCGTCCGGTTTGAACAGTTTCTTCATCTGGAATTCCTAAATCCGAATCTGTATAACGTACAAAACTCTCCTGTCTTGTTTTTAACCTATTGGCATTGTAGATAATAAATCCACTAAGGTCTAATGCCTTATTTGGTGCATAGCTAAAGTTCACAGCGCCTAATTTTGACTCAATACTTTGTGCATCACCAAGGTTAGTTAAACCTCTTAACCCATTATCTCCAAGATTTATACTTGTTCCGCTACTGCTGCTTGGTGCTCTAAATCCACCACCAAAATTTCTTAAATCTCTTCCTGTCAATGCTACTTCTCCTGTATTATTTAAATCACCAATAACATTGATACTATACTTAGGGCTGTAGTAAAAAAGTTTAGGCTGCACCAAGTAAAGCTCATCTGTTGGTGAAGGTGCTACACCTCCTCCTACTGTAACATCACCAAACCAAAAGTTTTCTTTACCTTCTTTTAATTTAATATTAATAGCTACATTATCTTGGTTATTCTGCACACCACTTAACTGACCAACTTCCGAGTAATTTCGTAATACTTGTACTTTATCAACAGCGTTAGATGGAATGTTTTTTGTTGCCAATTTAGAGTCGCCATCAAAGAAATCTTTTCCGTTAACCATTAATTTATCTACAACCTTTCCTTCTACCTCAACTTGTCCATCATCATTTATTTCAACGCCAGGTAATTTTTTCAAAACATCTTCTAGTTTCCGTTCCGATCCGTTTTTAAAAGAATCTGCATTATAGATTAATGTATCTCCTTTTATGGTTACAGGCATTTCATAGGTAATCTCAACAGCATCTAACTGATTATCAGAAACCATATTAAAGTTTTTAGTAATATCGTCTTCCTTAGTTTGAATGGTTTCGTCTACAGATTTTAAGCCGATATAACTAATTTGAATATTATATAACGTATTCTTACTTAAAGACAATACATATTTACCTGCAGAATCTGTTATTCCATAAGACTCTAAAGTATTTGAATCTTTATTAATTGCGATAACATTTGCGAGTTCTAAAGGTGTACCAATACTATCCTTTACAACACCCTGAAGTTTAATTTGGGCAAAGGAACTACTTGCTATTAATAGGCATAATAGCGCTAAAACATTCTTCATATAATTTGGTTGTGATTGTTATATTAAATTTTTAATCTTATCAAACGCATTAACATTTGATAATAAATGTGGTTGTACATAAAAAAGATAGTGACGAATTAATTTCGTCTTCGACCTCCTCCTCGTCCGCCTCGACCTCCGCGTAACTCTCTTAACTCTTTCATCTTTTTTGTTACAATTTCGTTGTATTCTGTTTGTGTAACTTCATCTCCTTTTTTAGGCTTTTCAATCTCTTCCTTTTCTTCAGGATTTAAAACAATTTTTGTACATAAAATAGTAGTACGATCTGCATTAACTTCTAATATTAATCCAGGTAAACCCCAATAACCATCTGGCCCTTGGTTAACAGGTATCTGCGGAGAATACCAAGCAACTACTTCGATAATTTTTGGTTCCTTAGCTTCTGGCTTATCTTTTTCTTTTTTCTTACTATTAGTGCTATCTTTTTCTTTTTTACCTTCTTCTCTCTCATTACTACCTCTACTTGGTCTTCTAAAAGCACTAAAATCAAAGGCATCAGATGTTGTAGTTGCTGTAGCTTTAAAACATGTGTACTGACCAATTTGCTTTGTCTCAGTACCCATTTTCCATTCTAAGTTTTTTAAATCATCTACAATTAAAAACTTCTTACCAAAAAATTCTTGGTCCGTAATAGCTTCTTTGGTTTTAACATTTTTATATTTTGGACCACCAGTAAAACTAGAACCAAATCCTCCAAATCCTCTTCCTCCACCTGGAGCTGCTAATTTCTCATCTTCTTTATAAATAGATTCCGCTTGGTTGAACGTTAAGACATATTCTTTTTCTAAAAAGCTTTTCATACGTTCGGCAATTTGCTTTTTACGTTCCGGACTTGCGTCTGGCCCACCAATACCTTCCATATCCATAGTGGTTTTAGATTGGTAATACGCCTTGCCTTGAAAATCTTGAGCAAATGCATTGAAACTCGTAAAAAAGACTGTTAACAGTAATGCAATTTTAAATGGTAATTTCTTCATGTGTTTATCGATGTTGTTATAAAATCCAAAACGAATTTAGTTAATCTCACTAAACGTAAGACTCATTGAATGAAGAAAAGTAAAATCCTATACCGTTAAATTTATGTTAAGAAAATTAACCACCAACTGAAATTATAACGTGCTCTCCTTTTGAACCTTTACGAGGTGCATAACGCTCCATCATTTCCTTGGCCTTTTTATCCATTATATCGTCATATTCTTGTTGGTCAACTTGCTTACCCTTAGTAGGTTCTGTAATTTCTATTTTTTCTTCTGGATTAATTACTATTTGACTACAAATAACAGTTAACTTTCCATCATGAATTTCTAAAATTAACCCGGGTAATCCTTGATATTTAGCTGGCCCATTACTCACAGGTATCTGAGGTGTGTACCAAGCTGTGATTATACGATCTTCCATTTCAACCGCTTCCTCCTCTTCCTTTTCATCATCAGATTTCTTTTTTTTATTTGTATTACTGCTAAAACTAATACTCTTTCTTTTTGGCACTTGTTTAGTATAAGTTGCTTTAAAACACATATATTCTCCAATATGTTTAGTGTCTGACTCCAATTTCCAGTCAATTGAGACAATTGAATCTTTTATCAAAAAATTTTTACCCATCGTTTCTTTTTGATCTATATAGCTTTTGTCTTTTATATTTTTATAAAAAACATCGTTACCACTATTTCCAAAAGACATCATCATTTCGCCACCAACTTGCGGCTTGTCTAATTCAACTTCTTGCCTATATAATGATGAAGATTTATCAAAGGTTAAAGTGTAGGTTTTCTGAAATCCCTTTTTCATCATTTCTATCATCTTGGTCTGCATAGCGTCATTCATTTTAGTGCTATCCATTTTTATGTCAATTTTGCGTTGTGTTCTATATGTTGCCACGCCTTGAAAATCTTGAGCTAAAACTGATGACGCCACAAGAATTAATATTAATGAGAATAAGATTGAGAGATTTTTCATAATTTGATATATTATAGATTGATTATGTTTTTGATTAATATACTACAATTATCTGAAAATTAAACCACTACTTATGTTAACCAACGTTAACGAGTGTTAACCGATTAGCAATCTATTTTTTTTACTTCTACATTTGAATTATGAATGATGTAAGATACAAATGGATTTTATATACTATAGTGGTTGTTATTCTTGGTACAATTGGAATACAAGTCTATTGGAATTACAAAAACTACCAAACTAGCAAACAACAGCTCATTAATGATGTACAAATTAGTTTAGACAAAGCCGTTGATGATTATTATACCGCTTTAGCAGAACAATCTACTATTGGTATTTTCTTAAAAGGCGATCAACAAAAGGATGCCTTTAAAGAAGGAAGTAAACTTCAAAATTTTTTAAAAAACTTAGATGAATCTAATATTGGCTTTAGTAATATTGATTCTTTAGATGTCACTGCCATAGACGGCATAACGATACTTAGGGGACGTAAGGCCGACTCGATGGCTAAAAAAGAAGATGAAAAACTCAACCCTTTAACAATAGAAAATTTTCATTTAAAAAAAGACAGTTTAAAAAATAAGGGCATTGATTTTAAAACTGCTGAGTTTTTAACATCAAAAGTCATGATTTCAATGACTAATGATACTCTAGATATAAAAAGCGTAGATAGTTTAGTTAAGCAAGAATTAAAACGCAAAAATATTGATATCGCATTCTATTTAGACTATAAAAATCCTAAACACGATATTGAACATTGGATTAAAACAAAAGAAATGCCAGAGCTTGATCCTAATCACATGTCAGCCGATTATTTACAGACGGACTCAAAATCTACGTTTCTGCCAAAAGGTACTTTTTTAACCATATTGTTTACAAATACAACTGAAGCTATTTTATATAGAATTTTAGGTGGAATTTTAATTTCTACACTTCTCATACTTGCTGTAATAAGTTCATTATTTTACCTACTGAAAATTATACGAGACCAAAAACAACTAGCCGAAGTAAAAAACGACCTTATTAGTAATATAACGCACGAGTTTAAAACGCCTATAGCCACCATAAGTGCAGCAATAGAAAGTATAAATAGTTTTAATGCCATTGAAGACAAGGAAAAGACCAAAAAATACCTAAACATGTCTTCAGTGCAATTAGGGAAACTAAATGTTATGGTTGAAAAAATGTTAGAAACAGCAACCTTAGACAGTAATAATTTAGACCTAAAAAACGAAAACTTTAATCTATCTGAATTGCTGTTAACACTAACCAATCGTTATAAAATACAATTCAGAGAAAAAACCATAAACAATAATTTTCTAGTTGAAAACTTAATCATTAATGCAGATATATTTCATATTGAAAATGCTTTAAATAACATTTTAGATAATGCTATAAAATATGGTGGCGAAGAAATTACTGTTCAATTAAGGGAAAACAAAAATAATTGCATCATTCTAATTTCTGACAACGGTAACAGTTTGACTAAAACCAATAAAGAACAAATTTTCGACAAGTTTTATCGTGTACCAAAAGGCAATAAGCACGATGTAAAAGGATTTGGCATTGGTTTATATTACACCAAAACGATTATAGAAAAACATAAAGGCTCTATAAATTTAGAATTGAATAAAAATTTAACTACGTTTAAAATCACACTTCCAAATGGCTAATAAAATTAAACTCTTATTGGCTGAGGACGAAGCAGCGCTAGGACAGATTATAAAAGAAAGCTTAGAAACAAGGGACTTTGAAGTTACCCTTTGCGAAAATGGAGATATTGCTTTTAAAAAACATCAAACTGAAGCGCCAGACATTTTAGTTTTGGATGTAATGATGCCTAAAAAAGATGGTTTCACTTTAGCCAAAGAAATTAGAGCTGAAGATGATACTATTCCTATTATATTTTTAACGGCAAAATCTCAAACTGCAGATGTGGTTGAAGGTTTTTCTATTGGCGGAAATGACTACCTTAAAAAACCATTTAGCATGGAAGAGCTTATTGTTAGGGTGCATAATTTAGTAGATAGAACTAAAACGCAAAAAACCTCTGAAATTATAACGCTTGGTCAATTCGCTTTCGATTTTCCTAAACAACAATTAAGTTTCATGGATGAGGAGTCCGTTCAGCTCACTCACAGAGAAGCACACTTATTGTTTCATCTTATAAAAAATAAAAATCAGGTTTTAGACCGTTCTTTAATATTGAATAAACTTTGGGGAACTGATGATTTTTTTACCGCAAGAAGCATGGATGTTTTTATTAGTAAACTGCGAAAAAAATTACAAAAGGATAAAAACATTCAGATTATTAATGTTCGTGGGTTTGGTTATAAATTAACGGTATAATTTTATGAAATCTGTTCGTTTTTAAAATTACTGCAATCCTTAAGCGTTATTAATTGGTACAATTTTGTATTTTTCAGTCTTAAGTGGTCAACCTTTATGCAAAAGCTTTTTCTTTTATTTTTAATTTCTAGTTTTTTAGGCTTTGCGCAAGGAGAAAACCAACAACTCGTTACAGCTACAGCGACTTTAAAAGATTCTACAATTATAAAAGCGGAGTCTATTTTCGGAATAGATAATTATGGAACCTTTTATTATTCAACGGAAAATAACACCTTCAATAAAAAAACGAAGGACACTATTATTAGTTATTCTAATTTTCAGTTAGGCGAAATTACATCGGCAAACACATTTAATCCTTTAAAAATAAATCTGTTCTATAAAGACTTTAATACAGTTATAATCCTAGATAATCGCTTGGCTGAAATTTCAAAAATTGATTTTAACTCTAACACAACCTACAAAAATGTATCGTTTGTTTCTTCGGGCTATAACAATACACTTTGGTTATTTAATGAAGATTTTCAATATTTAGAATTATACGATTATGCTTCAAACAAAACCAAACTAAAAACAGTACCAGTACAATCTAAAGTTCTAGATTTAAAAAGCGATTATAATTATTGCTTCTTACTCACTGAAAATTATCTTTATATCTATAATTATTTTGGAAGCTTAATAAGAAAACTGAAAAACACAGGTTACGAAAGTTTGGCATTTAACGAAGCGCATTTGGTTTTAAAAAAAGAAGATTCTTTGTTTATCTTAGAAAAAAACCAAACAGAAATATTACCTGTTAAACATCCAAAAATGTTAATAAATCAGTTTTTGGTAACCAACGAAACAGTGTATCTTTACCGAGAAAATTTACTATATCAATACCAATTAAAATTAGATTAGATTATGCATGTAGCCGTTGCAGGAAATATTGGAGCCGGAAAAACTACACTTACAAAATTACTAGCGAAACATTTTAAGTGGGAAGCACAGTTAGAAGATGTAGTTGACAATCCGTATTTAGATGATTTTTACAATCAGATGGAGCGTTGGAGTTTTAACCTGCAGGTTTATTTTTTAAATAGTAGATTTAGACAAGTTAACCAAATTCACGATAGCGGAAAAGATATCATTCAAGACAGAACAATCTATGAGGATGCACATATTTTTGCACCCAACTTACACGCCATGGGTTTAATGACCAATCGTGATTTTGAAAATTATTCTTCGTTATTTGAATTAATGGAATCTTTTGTAAAAGGACCAGATTTACTTATTTATTTACGTAGTTCTATTCCTAATTTAGTCGCACAAATCCATAAAAGAGGACGCGATTACGAAAACACAATTAGTATCGATTATTTAAGCCGATTAAACGAACGTTATGAAGCTTGGATTTCTAAATACGATAAAGGAAATTTATTAATTATAGACGTAGACAATTTAGATTTTGTTGCTAATCCTGAAGATTTAGGAGACATAATCAACCGAATTGATGCTGAAATTAATGGATTATTTTAAAGTTATAGTCTTCAATTATTACGCTAAAAATTGAAATACTTTTTACTTGCTCTCGCAGTATTATCTACACTTAATATTCAATCACAAAACGATTCTATTTCTGATGGTAAAAGAATATGGAACGATTTTAAATACGACGGTATATCTATTATTAAAGGCGTTGGCAATGCTTACACCCAACCTTTAAGATGGAAAAAGAAGGATTTTATAACTGCAGGAAGTTTTATTGCAGGTACAAGTTTACTATATCTTGCAGATAATGAAGCACAACGCATTTTTACAGAACAAGGTGAGCATGCTCCAACTATATTACAAGATTTTGGATGGTATTTTGGCAGTCCTCAAAATTTCTTCATGGTAACGGCTGGTGTTTATGGTTTTGGATTACTAACAAAAAATGAAAAAGTAAGATATACAGGTGTTTTAATTATTTCGTCTGCTGTGGCTTCAGGCTTGTTTCAAAGTGTTGCAAAAACTGCTATTGGTCGTGCTAGGCCAAAAACAGGAAACCATGATCATTTTAGTCCATTTAGTAATGAACCTGGCTACCACTCTTTTCCTTCCGGACATTCAATTTTATCATTTTCTATGGCTCATGCTATAGCTAAACAATTTGATAATTTTTGGGTTAAAGCTGGTATTTATACTGTTGGATCAATTGCTCCAATTTCTAGATTATGGAAAAATGCACATTGGATATCTGATGTAGGTTTTGGTATGGCTTTTAGCATTGTTATTACAGACGGCATCGATAATTTTATGAAGCGTAATCAGCGTTATGAAATTAAAGAGCCAAAGCAAATATCTTGGCAACTAAAAATGGGTGCAGGTACTTTTGGTGTTGTTGGCACTTTTTAAATAAATGCTGAAATTATACAATAAAGCCATTCTCTCTAGCGTGCTCAATGGCCTGTGCGCTACTTTCCACCATTAAAACCATTGTGGTTTTGTAGTTTTCCACTAATCCTTTTACCCGCAACATTTTCTTTTTGTGTTGCACACTACGAAGATAAATTGCCAAAATTCGATTTGGAAATTCTTCTGCAATTTCCATGTAAATGTCTGGATCATGCTCACCACTATCACCAATTAATATAAATGGTAAATCTGGATACGTTTTTAATAGATTAAGAATTTCTTTTTGTTTCTGAGGTTTTTCATCTTGAGATTTCTTCTTTAAAAAATTGCTTAAACTTCTTAATAAAATAGGACCTTTAGGAAATTTGTTCTGTCTTAAAAACAATTCTAAATAGCGATATAAATTCCATGGACTATGACTGACATAAAAAATAGGATTTGCATTTTCGCCAGAAATTCCTCTATGCAGTTTATGATAAAAATCTGCAGCACCTTCTAACGGAATTCTATTCTTAGCATGCCTAAAAATTGAATTATAAATTACTTTCCATTTTAAGGTAGACACAACACCAGTGTGCAAAATAGTATCGTCAATATCACTAGCCACACCAAATTGCGCCTTAGAGGAAGGTATTAGAATCTCACCTGGAAATCTATTTTTATTCTGTATCGTCCGTTTTATCTTTAAATCATCATAAAACAATTCAAAAGACAACCAACCTTCTTCATTAGTAAGAGTTTTTAAATTTTCTAAGCTCTCTTCAAACTTATAATATCCTTTATTATCTGTAACACCTTTTAGAATGGTATTATTGGGCAATTTTATACTAACACCTACGTTTTTAATTTCATCAGTCTCAAAACGCTTCCAAGTATTTACAATAAGATGCCAAATATGCTGCTCATCTAAATCTATAGACTCATCTTCTAGTGCTCTTCCGCGTGCATAAAAATGATTATCAGTACCATAACCTTGAAAAGCTATAATCTGTAATGGATCTTTCTTTAACCAGCTCAAATGAAATTATTTTTAATAATTTTCAAGATAGTAAAATCTACAAAGCTTTAAAACATCTTAACCGTTTTATCTAAATTTAGAAGGATAAACAGTAAGTATTCATAATTATAATTAATTTCGCCACATGATAAGAGCCTTACAATTACGTGTTAATTTATTCGAAGAAAGACAACCAGATGGTTTGCTAAAAAAAGCAGCTTATAATTTAGATATTAAAACCTCTGAAATTTCTGGAATTAAAATTCTAAGAAAATCTATTGATGCTCGTAAACGCAACATCATATTTAATTACAAAGTTGAGGTCTATATTAATGAACCAATGCCAGAAACCTCTGAGTATCACTTTGACTACAAAGATGTTTCTAATTCAAAACCTATACATATCATTGGTTTTGGACCAGCAGGAATGTATGCAGCACTGCGTTGTATAGAGTTAGGTTTTAAGCCTATTGTTTTAGAACGCGGTAAAAATGTAAAAGACCGACGACGCGATTTAAAAGCCATTAATCAAGATCATTTTGTAAACGAGGATTCTAATTATTGTTTTGGCGAAGGTGGTGCTGGCACCTACTCTGATGGTAAACTTTACACCAGAAGCTTAAAGCGCGGTGATGTACGTAGAGTATTTGAAAATTTAGTTTATCATGGTGCTACTGATCAAATATTGGTGGATGCTCATCCTCATATTGGTACTAATAAATTGCCAAAGGTTGTCACTAACATTCGCGAAACCATCTTAAAATATGGAGGAGAAGTTCACTTTGAATCTCGAGTTTCAGATTTTACATTAAAAGATAATAAGATTGTTGCGCTTCAACTTTTAGACGGAAAAGAACTTAATGTAGAAAAAGTAATTTTAGCAACTGGTCATTCTGCAAGAGATATTTTCTATTTATTAAATGACAAAAAGGTTAAACTTGAAGCGAAATCTTTTGCAATGGGAGTTAGAGTTGAGCATCCACAAGAGATTATTGATGGTATTCAATACCATTGTTCAGGTGAACCAAGAGACGAATTATTACCTGCTGCATCATACAGTTTGGTAGAACAAATTAATCATAGAGGTGTGTACTCTTTTTGCATGTGTCCTGGTGGATTTATTGTACCTGCTGCCACCGCAAATGGAGAAGTAGTAGTAAATGGAATGTCACCTTCTAAACGAAATAATAAGTTTGCCAATTCTGGTATTGTTACTGAAATAAATGCAGATAAAGATTTATATAAATACGAACATTTTGGTGCTCTAAAAGCATTAGAATATCAAAAAGATTTAGAGCGTTTAGCCTTTACATCTGGAGGACGAAAACAATCTGCACCTGCACAAAAACTAACGGATTTTGTGGAAGGAAAAACATCAAATAGCCTTAACGAAACCTCATATCAACCAGGCCTAAATTCCGCACCATTACACTCTTTATTACCTAAAATAATTGGTGGTTCACTAAGAAAAGGTTTTAAAGCTTTTGGGCAAAAAATGAAAGGATACTATACAGAAGAAGCTAATATTATTGGTGTAGAATCTAGAACCTCTTCACCTGTTAGTATACCAAGGACAGAAACTTTAGAACATCCAGAAATTGCTAATTTATTTCCTTGTGGCGAAGGTGGTGGTTATGCTGGTGGTATTATTTCTGCAGCAATGGATGGTGAGCGTTGTGCTGAAGCAGCTTGTCAATAATAAGCTTTTGTCACGTTTTAAAAATAATGATCTGGTTTTTTTAGAAATAAGAAAATTTCTCAATAAACGTTATGCTAATATGAGAAAAATTATTCCTACAATTCTATTGGTTATTCTAGCAGCTGGCTGTAATAACTCTGAACATAAAAAAATCTCAGAATACCATAGTATGTTAGATACTTTAGATATTAACGATTATGATTCTTATCGTAAATATCATCAACGAATATCAGAACTTAAACCCATTAAAGAATCTTATTGCTTGCTAGATTCATTTAAAGCCGAAATTGATATTAAGAAAAATAAGCTAACATATTTTATAGGAAGTGAGAGAGAACATTTACCTCCAAGTCTTAGAAACTTTCCAAATTATTTAGAGAACAATTACTCAATAAATTCTATAGAATTACTATTAAGCTGCATAGTGTCTGCAGATGACGAATATTACGAATGCTATGAGCGTATAATGCATAAAGCCATTGCTGACAAATATGGAGCTGACTTTATAAATGATTCAAAAAGAATTGTTGATAGTATATACTTACATCATAACAAAAACTTAATTTATACTTGGAGTGATTCTTATGCCTTAAATACCAGACATAGATCAAAAAATTATAGACTATGGAAAGACTCTATTCAAAATGAAATACGTAATATAAAACACACTATAGCATTTCAACCACAAAGCGAAGAAGACTATCATTTTTCTGCCCAATTCATTATAACTAAATCTGGAAAAATTGATAGTTTAGAAACTTACAATATAGGTTATCAAGACAAAAAGAATGATCATCTAAAAAAACGATTGAAAGAATACATCTTAAATACAAAATGGCAACCTATTGAATTGTATGGTATAAAGCTGAATACAAAAGAACATTTCTTTATTTAGTATTAAGTTTAAATTAGATAAATAACCAAAATTTAAGGAACTATATAAATTGATATTTTATATCTATTTTTGCCTAACTAATCTTAATAAAAATGAACGCATATATATTTCCAGGTCAAGGTGCTCAATTCTCAGGAATGGGATTAGACCTTTACGAAAATTCTCCTTTAGCTCAAGAATTGTTTGAAAAAGCCAACGATATTTTAGGCTTTCATATTACAGATATAATGTTTGAAGGCTCTGCTGAAGACCTTAAAGTAACTAAAGTAACTCAACCTGCTATATTTTTACATTCGGTAATTTTAGCCAAAACACTTGGAGATAGCTTTAAGCCAGACATGGTTGCTGGTCATTCACTTGGTGAATTCTCAGCACTCGTTGCTGCAGGAGCATTAACATTTGAAGATGGATTAAAATTAGTTTCGCAACGTGCTCAGGCCATGCAAAAAGCTTGTGAATTACAACCAAGTACTATGGCTGCCGTTCTAGGATTAGAAGATGACATAGTAGAAAAAGTATGCTCTACAACAGAAGGTGTTGTAGTTGCTGCAAACTACAACTGTCCTGGACAATTAGTAATTTCTGGTGATGTAGAAGCTATTAATAAAGCATGTGCATCTCTTAAGGATGCAGGAGCAAGACGTGCTTTAGTGCTGCCTGTTGGTGGTGCTTTTCACTCGCCTTTAATGGAACCCGCTCGTGAAGAATTAGCAGCAGCCATAGAAAACACAACATTTAGTAAACCAAATTGCCCTATCTATCAAAATGTAACGGCTTCTGCCATTACCGATGAAAACGAAATTAAAGCTAATTTAATTTCGCAATTAACAGCTCCTGTTCGTTGGACGCAATCTGTACAACAAATGATAGAAGATGGTGCTTCTCTCTTTACTGAAGTTGGTCCTGGTAAAGTGTTACAAGGCTTAGTTAAGAAAATAAATAGAGCATCTGAAACAGCTTCAGCTACTTTTGAAACTAATGCTTAAACCATATATGTTTTGAATAGAAACTTATTTATCACAGTACTTATTATTTTCAATATTGCTATCGATCAAATATCTAAAGTAGTTGTGAGAAACACTTTAGAATTTAAAAAAGTAATTAATATTATAGGCGAATATTTTCAACTAATTTGGGTTGAAAATAAAGGTGCTTTTTTAGGTATGGGAAGCGATATGAATCCTACACTTAGATTAATCTTCTTATTAGTTTTACCAACAATTGTTTTAGGCTACGTTATCTACTACATTGTGAAAACGAAAGAACTAGACAAATTAAGCTTAATCGCTTTTTGCTGTATTGTTGGTGGTGGAATTGCTAATGTTTTTGACCGAATTGTATTTGGTCAAGTAACAGATTTCTTTTTTATTAATTTAGGTGGTGTCTTTAAAACTGGTATATTTAACATAGCTGACCTATCTGTTTCTTTAGGAATGGTTATGTTATTATGGAGTGGTTTTACACTAAAAAGTAAAAAGAAAGCTGATCTACAATCTTAGTAAAAATAGATCTATTCAACTCATAATTTAAAAAAGAACCTAACGCGCTAGTTGGCAATCGTCGCAATCTTTAACTTTACCATAATATGTTTCACGATATTTGTGTAAAGTTTGGTAAGGGATACTTAAGAATTGTTTTTTAATGTAGGTAACGTTTGTAGACAATACACCCATTTTTTTTGTGAAGCGACCTTCTGTTTTGGTCTCTCGTTTAATACTTATCAATTTCATCTTATTCAATTATCATTCCTTACAAAATAACAAAGATTAGAAACCAATCCCAAGTTGTAAACGTTAAAACCTAGTTAAGTGCTTATAGAATTAGCATATTGAAATTTAGATGTACTAATACGTACACAATCCTTAACGAGGAATTGTTTGAGTTATTATACACTAATAGAAATCTAGAATTAAATATTACTATTTTTTGTAGACAACACCTTCCTTCATCACAAAAGTGACGTTTTCCATTGTAGAAATGTTTTTAATTGGGTCTTCATCTACGGCAATAATATCCGCCAAAAAACCAGGCTTTATTTGCCCTATTTCATTTTCCATTTTTAACAGCATGGCATTCGTGAGTGTTGCGCTCTGAAGCGCCTCCATTTCCGGCATTCCTGCTTCTACCATATAACCAAATTCTTTTCCATTATCGCCATGATAAAAAACTGCGGCATCAGTTCCGAAAGCAATACCAACACCAGCTTTGTAGGCTCTACCAAACATTTCCTGAATTTTAGGACCTATATTTAAAGCTTTAGGCACAATGATTTCAGGATAATAGCCATCAATTTTTGCTTTATCCGAAACAAATTTTCCTGCAGTTATAGTAGGCACTAAATAAACATCATGCTTTTTCATTAATTCCATGGTTTCCTCACTCATTAAAGTACCATGCTCAATAGTTTTTACGCCTCCTAAAATAGCACGCTGCATACCTTCATCGCCATGTGCATGCGCTGCAACATGAAACCCGTAATCGGCAGCTGTATCGCAAATTGCCTTTATTTCTTCTACAGTAAATTGAGGATTCTGACTACTCTTTGCAACACTTAGAACACCACCAGTGGCCGTAATTTTAATTAAATCTGCTCCGTTTTTATAACGTTGTCGCACTGCTTTTTTTGCATCTTCTATGCCGTTAACAACACCCTCTTTAGGACCAGGATTTCCTATTAAAGATCTTTTAGCACCATTTGTAGGATCTGCATGACCTCCTGTTGTAGCCAATGCCTTTTCTGCAGTAAAAATTCTTGGACCTGTAATTTTCCCCGCATTTATTGCGTTTCTTAATGAAACATTTACTCCAGATCCTCCTAAATCTCTAACTGTTGTAAAACCACTCATTAAAGTAATATTTGCGTAGTTTACTGAGTTGTAAGCTACATCAGCGTCATTTAATGTATAGTCTTCTAAATAAGATTTAGGGTTTGTTTCACCTTCAATATGAACATGCATATCTATTAAACCTGGCATTACCGTTTTAGACTTTAAATCAATTATTAAATCTTCATTATTACTTGACTCTATAAAACCGCTTTCAACAGATTTAATCTTATTTCCAGAAATTATAATTGTTTTTTTCTTGAGTATTTTACCCGATTTTGTATCTACTAATTTTCCGCAATGCAAATAGGTATCTTGCGCAGTTAAAGAAATTGAACAGAGTAGTACAAAAATTCTGAGTAAAGTTTTCATAAGTTAATTTTTATTTATTTCTAATTTTCTGTTCCCACTTCCATGCGGAATCCATTGCGTCATCTAAACTTAACTGTGTTTTCCAGCCTAAGACATTGTTCGCTTTAGATGTTTCAGCATAAGCCGCAGTGATATCACCTTCTCGTCTATCTACAATTTTATAATTTAAGACTTTACCAGAAACACGTTCAAAAGATTGAATAGCTTCTAAAACTGTACTACCCTTGCCTGATCCTAAATTAAAAAACTCATAATTAGAATCATTTTTATTCTCTAATAAACGTTGTAATGCAACAACATGCGCTTTTGCCAAATCTACAACATGAATATAGTCTCTAACACATGTTCCATCAGAAGTAAGGTAATCACCACCAAATACTGAAAGTTGTTCACGCATCCCAATTCCTGTTTGAGTGATATAAGGTACTAAATTTTGTGGTACTCCAATTGGCAATTCGCCAATTTCAGTTGAAGGATGTGCTCCAATTGGATTAAAATAGCGTAAAGCGATTGCATTAATATCTTCGTTCACTTTACATGTATCACTAATAATTTCTTCTCCAATTTGTTTTGTATTACCATACGGAGATTCTGCTGGTTTTACTGGAGCGTTTTCAGTTATAGGTAATTCATCTGCTTGACCATATACTGTACAAGAAGAACTAAATATAAAATTTTTTCTACTTAAACCTTTTAATTCTTGAAGTAAATAAACCAACGTAGAAATATTATTTTCATAATATTTCAATGGTTCTAAAACACTTTCTCCAACCGCTTTACTTGCCGCAAAATGTATAACTCCTGCGATATCATTATGACGCTTAAAAAAATCTTGTACGTCTGTTTTTATTTTTAGGTCTAATTTTTCAAAATGCGGCTTCACGTTAGTAATTGCTGTGATACCATCTAAAGCTTCCTCTGAAGAGTTAGATAAATCATCAATAATTACAACTTCAAAACCCTTATTTTGTAACTCCACAACTGTATGAGACCCAATAAAACCAAGTCCTCCAGTAACTAATATTTTCATATTTAAGAATTATTATTAATAAAATTAAGAACCGAACTCGTTATAAATTCAATTTGATCATCTTCTAATTCTGTATGCATTGGTAATGAAATAACAGATTTAATCAGTTGATTTGTAACTGTAAAGTCAGATTCATTATAACGTTCATCTAAATAAGCCTTTTGTCTATGAAGTGGAATTGGATAATACACACCACATGGAATATTGTTTTCTTGTAAATGTGCTACTAAAGCATCACGATCTACATCCTTTAAATTTAATGTATACTGATGAAATACATGGCAGTCACAGGTATCGCAAATACCTTCACAAACATCTCTTCCTGTTGGAATTGTTATGTTAGGATGATTTTTAAAAGCTTCATTATACTTATTGGCTGCAGCACGTCTTTTTCGATTATACGTATCTAAATGGGGTAATTTCGCATCTAATACTGCGGCTTGTATAGAATCTAACCTAGAGTTTACACCAACAACATCATGATGATAGCGTTTGTACATACCATGGTTTACAATACCTCTAATCGTATGTGCTAAGTCATCATCGTTTGTAAAAATTGCACCACCATCACCATAGCAACCTAAATTTTTAGACGGAAAAAATGACGTTGAAGCCGCATGACCGATTGCTCCTGTTTTCGTTTTACTACCATCTTTGTGCGTGTAATTTGCACCAATACCTTGCGCATTATCTTCAATGACAAATAAATTATGCTCTTTAGCTAAATCCATTATAGCATCCATATCTGCAGGCAGTCCAAACAAATGAACTGGCACAATTGCTTTTGTTTTTGGTGTTATTGCTTTTTTAATAGCATCTACATCGATATTAAAAGTTACGGGATCTACATCTACTAAAACAGGTGTTAACTGCAGTAAAGCAATTACTTCTACAGTGGCTGCAAAAGTGAAATCTGCTGTTATGACCTCGTCACCAGGTTTTAAACCTAAACCCATCATGGCAATTTGTAAAGCATCCGTTCCGTTGGCACAAGGAATAACATGTTTTACACCTAAATAATCTTCAAGATTTTTTTGGAACTCATGTACCTTTGGTCCATTAATAAATGCAGCACTATTCATCACTTCGGCAATTGAAGGATCTACAACATCTTTTATTTTTGCGTATTGACTCTGAAGGTCAACCATTTGAATTTTTTTCATTCTCGAGATTACATTTATTGTAAATAAATAAGAAAATTAATAGCATAAAATATTTAATTATTCTTCTCCATATTCAATTGAGAATATTATATAATCAAATACTTGCTATATTCTTGTGCGCAGTGAGGCTATGCTCATCAAAAATAACTTCAATTACACATTTTTCTATCACATTTTCGGTTAAAAACAAAAAGTCAAGATGAGCTCAGCGAAAATACAAAATTGTAAGCGCTATAACAACGCAATTTATTGAAAGAACTGTATTTTAGCACAAATATTTGTTTTTGAAAGCACTCTATTCCATAGGAATTAATATCGCTAGTTTAGTGATTAGAATTTTAGCATTATTCAATTCTAAATTGAAACAAGGTGTTGATGGTAGAAAAAACACCTTTTTAAAACTTCAAAATTCTATAAAAACCAATGATAATAGCTTTTGGTTTCATTGTGCTTCACTTGGAGAATACGAACAAGGACTCCCTGTTTTTGAAGCTCTAAAGGCCAAATACCCAAATTACAAAGTCGTACTTACCTTTTTTTCTCCCTCTGGCTATGAAGTTAGAAAGAACACTGAGATTGCAGATGTTGTCGTTTATTTACCTTTAGATACTAAAGCGAATGCCAAAAAATTTCTTGACATCGTAAATCCTGATTATACATTATTCGTTAAGTATGAAATTTGGCCTAACTTCTTAAATGAACTTAAAAATCGTCAGCTAAAAGCTATTTTAATTTCGGCAGTATTTAGAAAAGATCAAACTTTTTTTAAATGGTATGGAAGCTATACAAAATCTGCTTTATTTGCCTTTAATCATATTTTTACTCAAGATAAAAATTCAAAATCTTTACTTGAAGATATTGACTATAATAATGTGACTATTTCTGGCGACACCAGATTTGACCGTGTTCACAACCAATTAAAAACAGACAATAATGTTGCGTTTATTGAGGAGTTTAAAAATGAAAACATCTGTATTGTTTTTGGAAGCACATGGCCAGAGGACGACAAAATATATATGGATTTTATTAATTCAAATTCTGATCCGAATTTAAAATTTGTTATTGCACCACACAATATAAAACCTAGTTATATAACCTCATTAAAAACGCAATTACGTGTAGAAACCATTTGTTATTCTCAATTAAATGACAATATAGATCTTTCAAGCTACCCTGTTTTTATCCTAGATACCATTGGATATTTAAGCAAAGTATACAGCTATGCCGACATAGCTTATGTTGGTGGAGGAGCTGGTTCTACAGGGCTTCACAACATATTAGAACCTGCTGTATTTGGAATCCCAATATTAATAGGAAAAAACTATGACAAATTCCCAGAAGCAAAAGAGCTAATTGAATTACATGGTGTAATTACTGTGAGTAATTCTACAGAATTTAATTCTAATATTAACACTTTAATTACTGAGAGTACTTATAGAAAAAATAAAGGTTATATTAACAAAAACTATATAGATTCTAATAAAGGGGCCGTTCTTAAGATTATTGACTACTTAAAAATTTAAGTCTTAGGTTCAATTGTTCTAAACGTTAAATTTATTCTTGGCGTTTTTACCTTCTTTGTTGGAGGTAAGCGATGTAACCAATTCGTTTGCGTAGCGCCTTTCATTACCAATAGACTGCCCTTTTGCAAATTAACAGCAACATTTTGCTTAGTAACTTTATGCTTAAATAAAAATTTGCGTTCTGCTCCAAAGCTTAAAGAACCAATTGCGCCATTCTTTTTTAAATCTTTTTCACCATCACTATGCCAAGACATTCCTTCTTCACCACTATGATATAAATTCAGCAAACACGAATTAAAACGTTCGCCTGTTTTTTGCTCCACAAGTTCTTTAAGGTCCAGAAGTTCTTTTGTCCATGGTAAAGCAGACTTAGTCGTCTTAGAATAGGTATAACTATAAGGCTTATTTCCATACCAGGCGACTTTTCGCTTTGTAACGATGAGTTTTCCAAAAATGATGGCCTTATCGTTTTCCCATTCAATATTTTCTAATAAATATTTATAATATTCTTGCGCATTTTGAACAGACATAATAGATCCATAATAATGAACTGTACCATCAAAGGGCAAAAGGTTAGATTGTATTTTTGAATTGAATAAGTCCAAACTAATTTTTAGTAATTTTTAAAACTTTGAATTAACTAATCTATACATTAATACAGCTGTAATTTTCGCTTGCTTTTCAACGGTTTTTAAGTTACCTGACTCATGGATTGTATGATCTCCTCCTCCACCTGTAAGTCCTAAACCATCAATGGCCATATCTACATATCCTGAAGTAAACGATATATCTGCAGCACCAGCATTTCTTGGGTTCACTGCTGTAACCGAACCAAAACCTAAATCCTCACTTACAGTATTAAAATAACCTAATAGCCTAGTATTACCCTCGGTTAAAGATAATGGCGGATAACCACCGGACGAAAAGTTGATTTGTGCATTTGTTTGGGCATAATTGTCGGAAACAATTTTAGTCATTATTTCTTTTGCCTTTAGTAATTGGTCAAGGGAAACTGCTCTTAAATCTCCTCGAACAATTGCGTTTTGTGCCACAACGTTAGTCTTTCCATAAGCTAAACCTCCCGTTCCATCTTCTTCTTGATTTAACGTGGTACCACCAATTATAAACCCTAGATTAAAAGTTAAATCTTTTTCTTTGGCCAATTGTAGATAAAACTCATTTAAGATTCTAGAGGTTTCATAAATAGCGCCTACACCAACTTCTTCTGTAAATATTTGAGAAGAATGGGCTGGTTTTCCAGTTACCTTAAGCTCCCAATCAGTAGAACCTCTTCGAGCAACAACAATGGTCGTTGGGTCATTATCGCCATTCTCAAAACCTAACGCAATATCAGATCGCTTTGCTGCTTCAATTAAATCTTTTTTTGACAACTCTAACGGTTTACCACTTTTCTCCTCGTCACCAGTCATTATAATTTCAATTGACATATCATTTAAAACACCAGCTTTTTCTAACGCTTGCAATGCCAGAATGATGATAACATCTCCTCCTTTCATATCGGCTACACCAGGACCTTTCATTATGGAATCATTTTGCATGGTGTACTCTTGTAAAGGGCTTTCTAACTCAAAAACAGTATCTAAATGACCTATCATTAAAAACTTAGGTCCTTTTGTACCCTTCCTCGTTGCTATTAAATGACCTGCTCTACCATAAGCTTGTCCATTAGTAAGTTCCGTCTTAAAACCTAATTTATCTAGTTCTTTTTGAAATAATGAACCAACTTCTCTTACACCTTTAAAGTTCATAGTTCCACTATTAATATTAACTGATGTTTTAATCAGATCAATAGCATTTTCTAAGTGTATATCTACACCTTTTAATATTCTACGTTCAATTTTATCATTTTGTGCGAAACTCAGAATAGAGATACTCAAAAAAAGAAAAAATAGAATTCCTCTATCTATAGATTTTAAATTTATCATAATAAATTACCATATACGTTCTACATGTAAATATAAATATTAACCTATTTACAATTGAAAAAAAAACTTAAATTCATAGTCCAAACTTAAACCTACATACGTATATACCACAGCTGTACGGATAATAAATTAAAAAATTATGTTAAAATTACATTGAAATTAGTATTTTCGTACATTAACAAAAATTAACACTAAAACTATTAAAATGAAAAAAGTTGTATTAAGTTTAGCACTAGTTGCTGTATTAGGTTTATCATTTACGTCATGTAGAGAAACTGCTGAAAATGCTGCTGATGCTGTTGAAAACGCTGCTGATGCTACAGGTGATGCATTAGAAGATGCTGCTGATGCTGCAGGAGATGCTGTTGATAACGCTGCTGACGCTGTAGAAGGTGCTGCTAGTGATGCTGTTGATGGAGCTAAAGAAGCTGCTGGTGATGCTGCTGATAGCGTAAAAGAAGGTGCTTCTAACGCTGTAGATAGCGTAAAAGATGCTGCTAACGATGCTGTTGATGGAGCTAAAGAAGCTGGTAAAAATGCAGTTGACGGAGCTAAAGAAGCTGGACAAAATGCAGTAAACAAAGTAAAAGATATGTAATCTATCTTTTAGATATAAAAAAAAGACCTGATTTTAAATCAGGTCTTTTTTTTGTGTCTTTTTTAAAATTTAATCGGTAGATTCATTTAATTTAAGATCACTTGGCACAACAATTGTTTGTAATTGTAGAGAATCATCTTTTAGACTATCAATTAATAATTTCGTAGATATCTCTCCTATTTCATGTGCTTTTTGATGAATAATAGAAATTTTTGGACTAGATAGTAAAGGTGTATGGTCAAAACCAAATCCCATTACAGACATTTCTTCTGGGATTTTTAGTCCTAATTTCTTAGCCATATTGATGGCTACAATTCCGGTCACATGATCAATTGACAAGATAGCATCAATAGTAGTGTTGGCCTTTAAATAGTCGTATATCTTTTTTTCAACATCAACATCTACCGCATGATCTAACTTAAGTATGTGCGGTTTTAAATTGTGATTTTCTAGAGCCTTTGAATACCCTTCTATTCTTAATTTACCAACACTAAGCTCCTCAATATTACTAACTAATAAAATGTGCTTTCGATTTTCTTTTTCAATTAAATATTCGGTAGCTTCCAATACAGATTGAAAATCATCTACTATAACTTTATTACATTCAATTTCGTTTACCACTCTATCAAACATTAAAACTGGCAGTCTACTTTTAATAACATCTAAAATATGCTCTGTTTCATTTTTAACTTGGCTCTCTCTAGCAACGGCCATTATAAATCCATCAACACTTCCATTAGATAATAACTCTAAGCTTCGTTTTTCTTTTAAAAACGTTTCGTTAGACAAACAAACAATGATATCGTAATCGTTATTTGTGGCCGTTTTTTCAATGCCATGTAATACTTCTGCAAAAAATGGATTAGTAACTGTTGGAAGAATGACACCTATGGTTTTAGATTTATTGGTCTTTAATTGTTGCGCAATTCTATTAGGCTTATAATTAAGTTTAGTCGCTAACTCCTTAACACGAGTTCTTGTGTTTTCACTAATTTCATGACTATCATTTAAGGCTTTTGATACCGTAGAAACTGAAATATTTAAAAGGGCTGCTAATTCTTTAAGTGTTGTCATAATGGTTCTATTTTAACTAGAAAAAGGGTATTACCAAATATACTCTTTTCAAAATATGTAAACTCTGTTAACTTTACTTTAATATTTGATCTATTGCTTTTTTAGAACTTGAAACGGGCATTTTACAGGTTCCATTAACACATACATATAAAAATGTTTCTCCCTCAATATATTTATTCTGCAACAGAGGTAACTCACTTTCATTTTTAGCTCCAGAAAATAGCACATTAGGCAAATAAGATTTATCTAATTCTTTTAGTTTTTCCTTAGCATCATTACCTGAAATTGCCACCTCATAATATGGATTAGAATAATTAAGATATAAGTTTAACCAATTAGAATAGCCAGATGGCGTTTGCTCTAAATCTTTATTTACATTACTTAACATTTGCTGCGCTAAATTGGTATATGTTTTATTTGAAAAGTAATGTCCTAATTTGAATAAACCATCTGCTAAAACGGAATTAGATGAAGGAATAACATTATCAAAAATTTCTATTTTTCTAGCTATTAGATCTGTGGCTTTGTCTGAAGTAAAATAGAACATACTGCTTTCTTTATCAAGAAAATGCGCTATAACATATATCATTAATTCATTTGCAGAGTGCAACCATTCTTCATTAAAAGTGGCTTGATACAATTCTATAAAGGCAGAAATAGTATGTACATAATCTTCAGAAAAACCTTCTATAGAACTCTTTCCATTTTTATAATTATGAAACATAGAACCATCTTTATTTATTTGATTCTCTTTTAGAAACTTACCATTTCTAATGGCTTTATTTAAGTAAATTTCATTTCCTAAAACACGATAGGCATCTACATAGGCTTTTAACATCAAAGCATTCCAAGAAGTCAGAACCTTATCATCAGTTCTTGGTCGTTCTCGTTGAGTTCTTAAATTTAAAAGATTTGTTTTCCAAGTTTTGACTTTTGATTGGAGATCTATTAATGATAAACCTTCTGATTTTGAAAACTCAACATCATTTTTAGTTTTATATAAAATGTATTGGTCATTTTCCCATTTACCTAGAGCATTGATATTATAATAGTCTTGAAATAATTTAAAATCGTTACCTAATGCTGCTTTTAATTCTTCCTTTGTCCAGGTATAATAAACACCTTCTTCTAATTCGCCATCTTTAGTATGGCTATCTGCATCTATTGAAGAATAGAAGGCACCTTCAGTTTGTGTAAGTTCGTTATCAACAAAATCTAAGGTCTCAATAATTATATTTTTAAAGGCTTCATTTTTTGTTATTTGATAGGCTTTTGAGTACAAACTTACTAGTTGTGCGTTATCATATAACATTTTTTCAAAATGAGGCACATGCCAGCGTTCATCAACTGAATATCTTGAAAAACCTCCTCCAATTTGATCATAAATTCCACCATTAGCCATTTTAGTTAAAGTTGTAAGAACATAATCTTTAATGGCATTATCATTAAGTTGAAAACTATATCGCAATAAGAAATGTAGATCACTAGGCATAGGAAACTTAGGCGCTTTTTCATGTCCTCCATCTTTAAAATCTAATGAAGATCGCCATTGTTTTACCATTGTTTTAACTGCCAAAGGTGTGTATAGAACCTCTTCTTTATTAACAGCTATTAAATCTGAATTTTTAACACCTTCCGTTAGTTGTTCTGCATATGCGATTACTTTTTGAGGATCACTTTTATACAATGCAGACATATCTTTTAAAATTTTAGTCCATTGCGCTTTTGTAAAATATGTACCACCAAAAACAGGTCTGCCATCTGGTAAAGCTATACAGTTTAATGGCCAACCACCACTACCTGTCATCAATTGAACAGCATTCATATAGATCTGATCTACATCTGGACGTTCCTCTCGATCTACTTTTATACTAATAAAGTTTTCATTCATCAATTTTGCCACAGAATCATTTTCAAAACTTTCTTCTTCCATCACATGACACCAATGACAAGCAGAATATCCTACTGAGATCACAATAAGTTTATTCTCTTGTTTTGCATAATTTAGTGATTCTTTATTCCAAGCTTTCCAATTTACGGGATTGTATGCGTGTTGAAGCAAATAAGGACTAGTTTCATTTATTAAATCATTAGCTCTATCATCAGTATTGGTTTCTTTAGGATTTTTACCTTGAGAACAACTCGTAAGGACTGCAACGATAACTATGTAGAAATGTAACTTTTTAAACATCTATTATTTTCTATTGAACTAATGACAAGCAACTAAATTAAAACTTCCAAAAGTTAATTTATAAAAAAAGCGTGTTTAAATTTAATAAACACGCTTTATCTAAAATTATATTTATTGCTATTAATCTTACTCTTTAATTAATTTGATGGTTTTAGAACCGTTTTCTCCTTCAATTTTGACAAAATAAATCCCTGTTTTTAATGATGTTGCATCAATTACAGTTTCGTTAGCATTAGGAGCCAAGGTTAATACTTGTCTTCCTAAAACGTTAAATACACCGATACTATTCATTTGAACACTACTTGAAATATTCCAGTTATCATTTGTTGGATTAGGGAACGCTGTAAATTCCGCAGCATTAAAAGAATTAACCGATAATGCATTTTGTGTTAAAATTAAGTTGTCAAAGAAAACAACACCTGGATCGTGAACTACTGCCATAAATGCATCACACTTCCATTGGAAAAAATCTGTGCTAGAAAATCCTATATTAGTGAAATAAGACATCGGAATAGATACTTGAGTCCATTCTCCTGTTACTACTGCTTCTTGTGTTCCTATTTCATAAGTATGCTCGGTAACATTTCCACCAACATTACTTATCATATTAAACTGAAAACCTGGTACACCTGGAGCAGCCCAATACATAAAGTTCACAAAACCGTAGCTAGACACGTCATCTGGTCCTCCTTCACCTTGTCCCCAACCTGCAAAACTAAAGTCAAATTTTAATGCTTTATTTTCACTGGCTCCTGGATCTAAATCTGGCTCATCACTTAACGTACCAAAACTATAAGCAACCGGAAAAGTTGTAGAATAACTATTGGTATCGTTATAAATACTATAGGTCTCTCCATCTGGTGCATTTGGAATTGGTGCAGCTTCTGGATCTTCGACAGGTACAATATTTGTAGCACCTGAAAAATCGTCTACTAAATAAGTATCTTGGCCATTTGAACCAGCATCTGTAAATAAAATCATTAACGGATAGTTACCTAAACCTGCTGGAAAATCTAAGCTAACATCTTGCCAACCTGTTCCTATAGTGGTAAAACCAACTTCAGTTGGCGCGGTAGTACCATTTTCAAACTTTAATAAGTGGTTATTACTTCCTGTACCGTTTAAAGGATTAATTCTAAATGAAATGGTATTATTACTATCATCAGATAGATCAACGTTTTGTGCAAATTCTATTTTGGCGTGATCCCAATCTCCTCCTCCACTAGTAACTTCCATTACGGCATCATTAGCATCAAGTGGATCTACTGTTAAACTTGTTACCGCTCCTACACCTTCAAATAATTCATAAGCATCACTAAAATCAATTGGCAAAGTAGCTTCTGATGGTGGAGGTGGCGCAATATTGCCACATGTACAAGCAATATCATCAACTAAATAAGTCCCTGTAGCAGTTCCTCCTCCAGCATCTGTAAAAAGAATCATGCTTGAATAATTTCCTGCTCCTGCCGGCATATCTAGAGTAATATCTTGCCAATCTGCACCCGAACTTGTAAAGCCCATTTCAGTAGCTGCATCACCACCTACGCCTCCTTCAAACTTTAAGATATGGTTTCTAGTACCCAAATCTGTTGTTGGCTTAAATCTCAGGGTTATTGTGTTGTTAGCGTCATCAGAAAGATCAACATTTTCTGCGAAAGTAATTGATACGTGATCCCAATCTGTCGTTCCACCAACAATTTCCATAACGTCATTACCAGCATCATCAATAATACTTGCCGATGTTCCTTCTTGCCCAGTCATTAACTGCTCTGGATCGCTAAAATCAAAAGGTAAAGATTGTGAATACCCAAATGACATAGCCAAAAGAGCAAACAGTAAAGTAATTTTTTTCATAATTAGTTTGTTTATTTATTAGTTTATTGAATCAATAATTAGTGGTCATTGTAATAATCTGAAAGCAGAGTTGAACCCACCAATTATCAATACCTTTAAAATTAAGCTTGTTTTTTGTGAAATTCTAAAATTTTTACAATACAAAAAGCATACATCGCAATCAAAATACAGCTTTAGTGCGAAATTCCAAATAAGACCAGCAGATATAAGCATTCATAATAGTTCGAAACCCTTTTAATCCAACTGTAATTAATCGAAAAATCAGTTATGTATAGGTAATGTAGTGGTTCGTTTTTTCAATGATGTGTTCGTTTTTTCTCTAATGGAACATAATACTATGGTAAAAACGCGAGTTAATTCAATTTTAAACATCCTTAAGTTGTTATATTGAAATTGTATATTTCAAGACATATGCTAAAAGTGCCAAAACCTTTCGATTTACTTTTTGATTTCAAATGCAGAAACCGCACTATCATTATTAGAAATAATCAGAATACTCTTTTTACCACATTTTAGAACTTTAGCATCTCTACTATCTGCTGGGATATAAAAACCACTTTGAGAAGTGGAAAGATTTTCAAAATTATTGTTACCATCGTTCAATAAGACATTACCAAACCCAGCATCATAGCGCGTGGTTTCAACTTCAACACCGTAGTGATTACCAATTGTTAAAATATCGCTATTTCCATCGTTGTTGAAATCCATAACGATAGACGATTTAATTGGCGTTACTTGAGCTTCAATAGGTAGTGGTTTTCTAATTAAGCGACCACCTTCATTAATTAAAATAACACTTTCAAAACTCTCTATCTCATAAACAACTCCTTCTTCAACTTTATCTACAGGTAGAATGTCTATTAATTTTGAAGATGCAAAACTATGGTAGTCTTTAAATTTATCTGCAACATAAGGCATTTGCTGACTTGTACATTCTCTTCCTCGCATTGGCACATAATCATCCTTATAGAATTTTGCTAGGACCACATCATTTGTTCCATTATCATCAAAATCATTAACGTAAACTTTAAAAGGGTGCTCTGCAGAGGCTTTAAATTTATTATTTAAACCAAGGTTTCCTATAATGTAATCGTCATCACCATCATTATCTAAATCACTAGCTGTAATAGACCACCAAATTCCTCTTGTATTTTTTAAACCAAAATCAGTAGAACTATTTTTAAAAATGCCCTCTTTATTCTCTAACACTTTGATCTCCATCCATTCACCAACAATTAATAAATCTTCATCTCCATCTTTATCCACGTCTGAAAATACGGCATCTGTAACCATACCAATATTGCTTAATTCTATAGCTGTTTCATTAGATGCTTTACTATAAATACCATTATTATTGATGAGCAAATAACTACTTGCAGGAAATCCATATTGACCAGATTTTAGTCTTGTACCTACAAACAGATCTAAATCGCCATCGTTATCAATATCTGAAGCTTTTACGCAAATTGTGCTTTCATAAACATTAGGAATTGCTTTCTCATTTTTTATAAAACTTCCGGTTCCTGAATTGATATACAATCTATCCTTTAACAACGTGTTTCCTTGAGTGTATTCACTGCCTCCACTAGTAACGTATAAATCTAAATCATTATCGCCATCAACATCTAAAAATAATGCTCCCAAATCTTCAGATGCTTTGTCTTGTTGCCAAGGCTGAGAGCTACTTAATTCAAATCTTCCATCTGGTTTTTGTAAATAAAGCACACCTGATTGTCCTGCGGCTCCACCAATAAATAAATCTTCAAATCCGTCATTATTCACATCTGCAACAGACGAAAAAGGTCCGTTTTGAGAAATATTGTGCGGTAGCAAAACTTCTTCTTTGTATTCGTTTAACTCATTTTCATCATGAACAAAATCAATACCTAAATTTGATGCTTTGGTTTCTAAAAAGAGTTTTTCTGAGACTTCTGCTTTTTTTGATACGGCTTCCGCTTTTGAATAAATTGCGGTTATTGCTTTGTTTGCACTAACATCTTCAAACATATTAGTTTTACCATCTGGCCAAATCACTTCAATTTTGTCTATTTCTTTATCTTTACCTAAGCCAAAAAACAGACCAGGTTCTACCGACGATAAATAGCCTCGCGTTACCACATTCTCTGAAACCTGTTTTTTTCCATTATGATAAATTATTGCTTTTGCACCATAACCTAATTGATTTCTATCTGAACCTTTAAATTTAATCTTAAGGTAATTCCCGTTGGTTTTATTTTCATAAACAAAAGCAGGCGCTTCCATATTATTAACAACAATATCTAAATCGCCATCATTATCCAAATCGCCATAAGACATTCCGCTAGAAAAACTTGGTGTATTAAAACTCCAATCTTCTGCAACTCTTTCAAATTTATAATTCCCTTTATTCTTGAAGGCATGATTAGCTAATGGTACAGATGGCGCAGATTTTGTCATCTCAAAAAACTCTTGAGAATCCGTTTCCAATTTTTTGTATAAATCTGTTAAAAAATCATTGTTTCTAACATCTTTTTTTACACCGTTTGAAATGATTATATCTTTTAATCCATCATTATCTAAATCCACTAATAAGCCTGCCCAACTCCAATCGGTTTTTGCAATACCTGCAATATTTGCAATATCTGAAAAACTATTTCCATTATTAATTTGAAGCGTATTGGTCATATATTGGTAATGATTACCATCATCTACTAAAGCATGAAATTTCTCAGCACTCATAGAACCCATATTAGTCTTTGAGCGATAGTGGTCATCTGATGCCATGTCTAAGGTAATTAGATCCATAAGGCCATCATTATTTATATCACCTGTATCAGTTCCCATACTAAATTGAGAGATGTGTTTTAGTTTATCATCAATTACATTTTTAAAAGTTCCATCGCCATTATTATAATACAACATATCTGGTTTATCATAGTCATTTGCTATGTACAAATCCGTCCATCCATCGTTATTAAAATCTGACGCACTTACACTCAATCCGTATGTCATATCTCTAGAAATACCCACTTCTTCAGATACATCAGTATATTTCCCATTATCATTTCTATATAATTTATCCTTATAATAAACTTCGCGTTTTTTAGGAATATTTATGTAGCGCTTAAACAATCTAGAGTCAGGAAGTTGATTGACTTGATACATATCTAAATCACCATCATTATCCATATCAAAAAATACGGCTTGCGAAGAGAATCCAAGATCTGCTAACCCATAGAGCGAAGCAGATTCTGTAAACGTAAGGTCTTGATTATTTATTAAAAGTTGATTTTTACGCTCTTCTGGCTTCATAGATTCGCCATTTCTACTAATATAAATATCTAAATAACCATCATTATTCACATCTGCCATGGTCACTCCCCAAGACCATCCAGAATTTCTTGCAACTCTCGATGATTTTGTAATATTTTCAAATTTTAAATCGCCTTTATTTAAATACAGTCTATCACTAACTTGGTTACCACAGAAGAATATATCTGGCAATCCATCATTGTTGATATCTCCTATAGCTACACCAGCTCCACTATATATTTGGTTATAGTATAAATGATTGACTTTCTCCGATTCTTTAATCGCGTTGTTAAAATCTATACCTGTTTGTTTTGGAGATAATAACTGAAATCCACCAACTAAAGTTTCTGGGTTTAAATCTCGTTTTGGTTCTTGATTACAATTAAGAATAAAAAGGCAAAATAAACTTGCGATTGAAAGTTGAATTTTAGTAGTCTTCATATTATATTTAGTATTATAATCAATGTAGTAAAGATATGGAATTATGAAGGCTAAGAATACAATTACATACTAAGATTCTGCTTTTCGTGCATCCAATTCTGCTCTAATTTCATTGGCACGTTCTTCAGATAAATTGTAATTACGCATGATGTACATCGCTACAAGTGTACCTAAGATAGGTAAGCCGGAGAAGAACAACCTTAAACCTGTAATTGCTTCTTCTGTTTGAGTTGTAGCACCAGATTCAAAACCTATGATTGAAAAAATAAGTCCGCTTAGTCCACCAGCAATTCCAAATCCAAACTTTACCATCCACCAATAGATAGCGCCAAAAACACCTTCGCGTCGCTTGCCTGTGTTAAGTTCATCTAGATCTATTACATCTGCCGTCATAGACATCATTAAAGTAAATAAACCTCCAATTCCAAAAGAGAAAAAAGGTAATGCAAATAAAAACATATATGGCTTTCCAGGTATAAACAAGAACCATAACATAATATAGCCGATTACTGAGACACCTTGAGATACCATAAAGGCTTTTTTCTTCCCTAATACTTTAGCCATTTTCGCAACTACCGGAATTACCATAAACGTAGTTACTAACGCACCAACACTACCAAAAAGTGTTGGCCACCACCATGCACCATCTGGACCTGTCACACCATCAAACAAATAATACACTACAATAAAATAAGTAAAAGCGGCTACTGTATTAAATGCATTGAAAACTAAAAAAGTAGCTAAACATAGTTTTCTAAACGGCTTCATTTTAAGAGCCTCTCTAAAATTAACAACAAAAATTATACGTAATTTTTGAAGAATGCTTGCAAAAGTTACGCTCTCATAATTTTCATTTATCGTAGATTTTCCTTTTATAAAAATCGCTGGTATCATTGCGAAAATCATACACGCAAGTGCGACCCAAATAGCCAATTCTCTTACTGCTATTGCACTAGAAGCAAACCAATCTTTGTCATCCATTAAAATCCAAAACCATGGTGCAATTACCCAAGCCCATTGTCCTATAAACTGAGCAATTGCCATAATATTAGTACGCTCATGAAAATCATCACTCATTTCATATCCCATAGCAACATATGGTACACTGAAGATAGTTAGTCCTAAATAAAACAATAGAGACCAAAAAAGAAAATAAGCAAAATTATAATCGATGCCGTTCACAGGATATAGTTGCCACATTATTGTAAACGTAATACCCATAATTATGGAACCAATAAAAACATATTGCCTTCTTCTTCCCCATTTTGATTTTGTGTTATCTGAAATAAAACCCATAATTGGATCTGTAATAGCATCAAAAAGTCTTGGAACTAAAGAAACTACTCCCCACATCCAGCCAGGAAATCCCATACCCTGAACAAGTACTACAATAAAAATACTTATAATAGCAGGAAACATTTGATTGGCTAGCATTCCAAATCCAAAAGCAATTTTCTGACCTAATGGCACTTTATTGGTTATCGTGGACATGTTTATTTCGTTTTCGTTGGAATTAAAATCGTTTGAATAGCTTGTTGGTTTATTTTTACTTTTACAGTTTCGGATCCAAGCGACAGTGTAAAATTCTTTGGTGTTTTACCTTCGTTAAATAATATAACTGCAATTGATCCATCAAGATTTTTAGCTGCCGTTACCATTAAATCTTTATCAGCATTCTCTACACCAATAACCTCAGCACCTGGTCTTATGTATTTACTAAAATGAGCCATTGTGTAATACAATGGTGTAAAGTAAATGGAATCTGCATCTGGATCTACAATGACTGGTGCCACACACCAATTTTTAAACCAATTTGGTCCTCCTTGTCGATCTAAAACCATGTTCCAATCTACCCAACCATCTACCCAATTATTTAGGCAACCAATAATATCTCTGGCGTAACGATTTACGGGCGAATATTTCGGGTGTAGATGTTTTTCTTCTGGCGAAGCCCAATCCCAACCCCAATCAGTAGCTTCTTTTTTCCAATACCAAGCATCATCTTGCCACTTTGGATTTTCAGAATCAACACAACCTTCGGTTTCAATAAGATATTTTTTTGGTGCTTTGTTATGCGCGTATTGTAATTCCTTAGGTAAATAATCGAATGTACTTTCGTACCAATGAATAGCTAATCCATCAAAATATTTTGATGACGCTTCATTTTTATACATTTCATCTACCCATTCTTTTATACCTTTTCTGTTCTGGTCATATCCGAGAATATTTACGTCTCCAAAACCATCAGCTTCTAATTTTGGACCTAAATGGTTTTGCACAAAATCAGTTTCTTCTTCTGGTGAAAAGTGCATACTTTCCCAATTATTTCCATTTCCATGAGGCTCATTAACTGGTGTTAATCCCCAAATATCAATTCCTTCAGCTTTATAAGCTTCTATGTATTTTGAAAAGTATAAGGCAAACGCATCGTAATATTTTGGCAATAATTTTCCACCAACATATGCTTTGTTGTCTTTCATCCAAGGTGGCGACGTCCAAGGTGAAGAAATGATTTTAAAACCATCTTGAGAAATAGCTTGCGCTTCTTTTATCATCGGAATTAAATCATCACGATCTTCATCGATATTGAAACTTTCCATTTCCATATCATCAACTTTTGGTGCGTAGGTATAGTTAGTTAATGAAAAATCACAAGACGCAATATGTGTTCTTGTTAATGAATACCGCGCACCATCTTCTGCAAAATAAGCTTGAAGAATAGTATCGCGATTCTTTTTACTCAACTTATTTAACAAATAAGCCGAAGACTCAGTAAACGAACCACCAAAACCTGTTATGGTTTGAAATTTTTGCTCTGGTAATATTTTTATAACTGCTGAAGAATCTACCTTAGAAAACTCTGTAATTCTTGTGAGTTTATTTCCACTTTCTGAAGTTTCATAAATTTCGACATCTAAGTTTTCAATTTCTTTTTTTTCTGAAGCACAACTAATTACAGTAAAAATTAAGAGTGCTAATATGCTGTGTTTTGATGTTTTCATGTGTTGATTACACTTATATTATTTGTTTCTTTCTATAACTGTTTAGTGTGCTCCTATAAAACACCCCTAAAGTCCCCTCAAGGGGACAATACTCATATATAAACTAATTTTAATAATTGAATAATTGCATTCAAACAATCTAATTATTAGTGCTATTTACATTCGTATAGATGTTTTTTACAACATCAAATACTTTTTTCTTATTTCTATCAATATCTACAATACCCCAAAATTCTTCATTTGGACTCCCATCAAAAGGAACTCCTGTGCTATTTGGTGCTGTACCTCCTGTGTTTTGTACGTTGTTGTTTCCTGCTTTCCACCAACCATCTGTAAACTGAAATAGTGTTACTCCTGAGCAAATATCTTGACCATTAAATGTGGCTTTCAAAATAATATCTGAAGCATCAGCTTGCATTAATTCATTTACACCTTGTTCATATTTATCCGTTGCCATTTGCATATAGCTGTCTGCTCCTGTCTCAGATAAATACATTGGTTTATAGCTAACTTCCTTCCATTCTTTAAATATCGTTTCTGGTCTTACTGAACGATATACATTCATTCCCCAAACATCAATATTAGGACTCATAGAACGTGCTAATTCTTTTGGTAAATCTCCATGTGCCGTAGTTACAGGATGCGATGGGTCGTTTTTATGAATTGCAGCGGCAGCAGCATTCATTGCTGTGTACCAATTTTTAATATCGCCATCAAACCATTCTGGATGATAGTTATATTCATTACCCAATTCCCACATTAAAATAGCGCTGTGGTCTTTGTATTTATTAACGTAATCTATAAATGTACCAGAGAGGATATCATTTTTTCCACCTTGATTGTATCCAAAACCGATAATTACTTTTATACCTGCTTTACCGATTTCATCGAGTACGCTTTCTTCATTAATTGGCGAATACACTCTGATGGTATTAATCCCAGCATCAACCATTAATTTTAAATCTTGGGTCAGAGTTCCAAAATCTCGTTCGGTAGAATCTCCTTTTGGAACTGGATGATAACAAATGCCTTTAATTAAATAAAATTGATCATTCAGCATTAAATGTCTGCCTGAAACAGAAACCACGTCTTTATTAGAATCGTTTTCAATCTCTGGAACGGCTTCTTTTTTTGTTTCCTCTTTACATGAAACAAAAGTGAATAGAATAGCTGCTATGACTAAAAATTTCTTCATTATTAATCTCTTGGATAATCTGTATTTGGCACTAAAACGTCTTTCATTAATTCCTCTAAATTTCCGTTATACGTTTTTGTTATTGGTTTGCCGTCTCTTGTTAATCCATCAAAAGTTCCATCATCAACCAAACTCCATAAAGGATATTTTGCTTCGCTTTGTAAATTGATTAAGCCAAAGTGGTTTTCTGAACCTAAAGGGTTTTGTCCATCTTTCCATTGCTCGTCAAACGCTTCAAAATAAAAACATGAAATATTTTCTTTTTCAGTCCATGCTCTCATGTGCTTATGATATAAACCTTGCTTATACTCGTCTGTAGCTCTAGAACCGTTGTTGCCATAGTGACCACCAGAAACTGATGCCCAACCGGTTTCTCCAATATGAATCGGTTTGTTTACACCAATACTTTTCATGTAATTTGAAACACTATCATACTGAACTTTGGCAAAATCTAATGCTCTTAACATGGCTGCATCAATTTTCTCTTTATCAGATAAACTTTCCTCGTTTTCAGGAACTTTCCAAAATCCAGGATTGTAATGCGAATTATGATACGCATAGGTATGCATAGAGATGTAATCTACAGCATGCGCCAATTTTTCTAAATCTTCGGTGTGGTAAATAGCATCGCCTCCTCCCCAAGATGAATAATCATCGGAACTTGTTATCCATAAATCTTTAGATAATTCTCCATTTTGTTTTAAGTCTTGAAGATGATTTACCCATTTTAAAATGATCCACGGTTCTACGAAATAACTGGTTGCCCATTTAACCATAGCTTCATTACCAACCGCTAAAACTTTAACAATATCTGGATATTGTTTTGCCAATTCTACGGCAGTTTTAACTTCAACAGTATTTCTTTTGCTTTCTTCTTTATGATTTGGTTCTCCGTTTTCCCAATTGAAAGCGCTTTTGCAATCAATCCAAATACCGAGCATTACATACATTTCGAATTTTGAATCTTCTTTCTTTAATTCATCTATTGCTTTTAAAAGATTTGCCGCTTGATCAAAATGCACATTATAGGTTCTCAACATTTTTATTCCCATGGCACTTAAGATTTTCATGTCTTCCTTAAGTTCTGGAATTGTTGGTTGAATATTTCTGTCTTTTTGTCGATAACCACCATAAGAAATCGCTAAATATTCTGAATTTCCTAATATGTCTTTTGCATTAACAATTGGCTGTTCTTTTTCAGTTTCTTTCTTGTTTTCTTTTTTTGAGTCATTACATGAAAACATAAAAAGCGCCATAAGAACCAATACTATCAATTTTATACTTTTATACATATTAAATCCTTTTAATTATTTCTTAATTGACACGATAATTTGATCAACCTCTCCTGTTCTATTGAAAATTTTATCACTAGTATTCACATCGAGTTTTAAAGTTTCAAATTTTGAAGACGTACCATCCTTGTATATAACTTCTAGTTTCTCAGTATCGTCAAGTTTATAAATAATTGGTACTTGACAATAGGTAAAGCAAAGCGAATCTTTCTTTAGATGAATTGTTTTTTGTGCTTTATTGATAGCTGTATAATTGAAATCATTTGAAGCACTCAAAAATTCCTCAGTTCTTAAAAGTCTTGGGTTAAAATATAATTTACCATCTTCAACAAAAACACCTAACTCTCCAAAACGACACAACACATCTTCCTTAACCTGACCTGTCATTCCTGGTTGCTGTGCACCTTTTCCACCTGGTGTGTGCGAATATGGATCAGTTGGAAAAGCACCATATAATTCTGGCGACTTGTGCGCTCCAATACCTTCGTTGATTTCGTAATAATGCTCTAATAATCTTCCGATGGTTTCTTCGCTCTCGTTTGAGTTTACCGCTAACAAACAGTTTTCTTGTGTTGCCAACAATAATTTAGAAACCATGTGCCAATAAATAGAACCTAAACCTTCATAACCGTAAAATGTTCCTGAACGACCTGTAAACGATTTATGATCAAACATTTCTTCAAAAACATCTAACAGTAATTGCTTATCCTCATTAATTAAGGTTTCGTATTTTCCTTCTGGTAATTTATTTAATGCCGCTTTTAAACTGTCTGCGTTATTAAAATTACCATTAAAATGATACTGACCTGTAACATCCTTTTCAATAATCTGCGTATTACTATCTGCTATTAATTGCTTTAATAATTTTGATTTTTCTACAGACTGAGCCGGAATATTATTCTTATCCACAAAGCGAGATAACTGCTTGTTTGGATATAAAATATAACTGTATTGATCGTCTCTAAAAAGTGCGCTTGCCTTTAAACCATCTAATAAACTCAATGCTTCTTTTGGTTTTAAATAGCCAGAACTTAAAACAGCTACTTGCCCTTCTAACATTTCTGGCAAATATGAAATTGATACTTCTGTATCACTCTCAACCGTCATTAAATTGTACGCATGATATAAATTATCTGTACGCTTATTCGCTTTAATAGTATGGTCTAAATAATCTTTTAATACTTTGAAAAAATCTAATAAATCGGATTTTGAAATCGCTTCTTTATCACTAGTAAAACCTGCTTCGTAGATTTTTAATCTGTAATCACTTCCTGCAGTTCCAAGTCCGTCTAAAATTGTTTTCCTTTCAGTATCAGACACTTTTCCCGATAATACTTTTGAGTTAGCATTTAAAGTAGACACTACAGCTTCAAAAAAGGTTTTTAACTCAACAGAAAGGTTGTAATTTTCATCTGAACCATTCTCTACAATATCTTCAAAGAAATTGATAAAACGTCTCAGATAATATAAAGTTACCATAGAAACTCCGTTACCCACTAATGCGTTGTTAGCGTCGTTCCATTCTGGTCGTTGTGTGTTTAACCAAATTCCACCTTCGGGAATAAAGTTTGACACTTTAGCTAATACTGTTGCTAATAATTTTTCGATTAAGTTGACTTTGTGGATAAAGTAATTCTCATCTCTCAACAAAGCACCATCTGCGCCTAATCTTTCTTTTACGAGATTGATTTTATCGTGTAATTCGTAATCAAAATCAATAGTGTCCTTTGGATTATTTAAGGTGTCTTGATAGCTTTTAATCTTGTAAGGTACATTTGCATATACAAACACATCTTTTGTAAAACTTTCTGCTAATTTTTTAGGATAATGCTTTTCAATAAACTCTAAAAATTTGAGCAAGTATATAATTTGATGATCTCCCCAATATCCTATATAAGACCAAGGATCGTCTGGCTCAATAGCTTCCCAATCGAATCCGCCTTTGGTAACTCTGTAAGGGTTGTAACCTTCAAAAGTAGTGGCATTAAAAAACTTATGAATCATGCCTTCCATGAAAGCAGGATAGGAATGTGCTAGCGTTTCCCAGTTTTGGAAAATATCTCTCCAGTTACCTTCGTAATCTAAGATTTTAGATCCATCTACTTCGCTACGTGTGTTAATTGAAAACTTGTTCCAAGGACGACTAGGATCTCCATGTCTTCTACTAAATTTTAGTGGTAAATACTCATAACACAATCTTTTGAAGTTGGTATCTTCATCTTTGTCAGCAATGTCTTTGATAACATTTACATTGAAAATTTCTGGTAGATTGTTTAAAATATCTTCTTTACTTTTTGAAACTTTTACGTTGGCATTCGCCATATATTTCAAAAAGTCATCTTTTTCAATTTTATAATCATCATCGAAAATTCCACCTCTCATAATGTTGAAAAGTGTATTTGCGAAATGTCTTGTATTTCTTAATTTATCATCTCCAAGTTGAATTCCGTCGGAAGCTCCAACCAATTCTAAGAGGTTTTGTGTACCTGCATCAATATCCTCTTGAATAAGTGCTTCAAGGTTAGTATTGCCTTTTATTTTTTCAGAAATACTATTTATTGCAGAGATGGTTTGATTGACGTTTGCTACAAACATCCAACTGTTTTCACTATTTGGTTCTAAACTTAAATCCTTCGAGATAAAATAAGCGCCTTTTTCTGCTCTGATATCTTCTTCTTGAGAAATGGTTTTACCGTTTCTGAAATTATCTAACTGTAATGATGAAATAAGATGTGTAGGGTTTTCTAATCCTGAAAACCAAACTGTATTCGCTTTTAATGCTTCGCTTGGTTCTGCTTTATCTACAATAATTGCACTCAAAGCAAAAATACCAATGCCAGAATCTGATTCTAATTCGCACTTTTTATAAGCATCAATTAGATTACTCGTTGCATTTTGAAATACAGACGTTAATCCATATGGAAGAATATTTTGAATACCATCTAAAATTGTAACATCAACGTTTCCGTTTGCATTATTTATAAGATTAGCTTTTCTAACAAAACCGAATTGATCACTTGTGTTCCACTCGTATCTGAAAGTGAGGTTTAAATCTTCATTGATTTCTTCAAAAAGCACTTTATTACCATAACTGTTTTTGTACAAATTGCGTTTGGTAGCATAAACCCCTTGATAACGATTAGAAAACGGTTCCCATAAAAATGTTTTATCATCTTTATGCACCTGAACTATAGTTTTACTTCCTGTCGTTTCTAATGATTCTGTGATTTTATCATCTGTATAATAAGGAAATAATGCATTGTTTGAATCCTTACGACCTGCAGATAATGCTCCGTTACTAGAAATAAATAACCAGTGATTAGAATTACTTACCAAACTCATAAAGAATGGTCTCATTTTATCACTGTTAGAGATTTTGTAATACGTTTCATTGTGAAGTATTACAAGTTCTCCTTTTACTTTAAACTCATCGTTAGAAGCGATTTTATTTCCTATATAGATTGGGTTTTTTGTCATTGGTAATTTATAATCTTAATATATATTTAACTGAATTGACTTTAAAGCTTTTAGAAAATAAGGTCGAGCACAAAAAACTCGACCTTATGTAACCTAAACTTAACTCAATTAATCATTATGTGTTTTTATTGATAAACTCTAATATAATCTACTTCCATAGTGTCTTCTGTAAACGCAGGATCAATGGTTCCTCCTAAAGTTCCACCCATTGCAATATTCATTATAAAAAAGAAATCTGCGTTAAATGGAAGATCTGCACTGTTAGATAATGTCATAAACGGAACGTCATCTAATGAAATCTGTATACTTTCTTCACTCCATACGATCGAATACAAATGAAACTCCGTTGAAGCGTTTGCCACACCAGTTGTTTCTCCATAGCTTGCATTCGCAGAGGTGCCATTATCAAACCAATGGCATGTTCCTAAGCTTGTATTTTTATCCCAACCTGTTTGCTCCATAATATCCATTTCGCCACAATGAGGCCAACCTACAGTTGGAAAATTAGAACCCAACATCCATAGTGCTGGCCAAGTACCTTGAGCCGATGGTAACTTTGCACTAATCTCTATTTTACCATAAGTAAATGACTGAAGTCCTTGAGATTTAATTCTTGCTGAGGTATAACCTCCAGAACCATTTGCCTTGGCTGTAATTTTTAATGAGCCACCTTCTACAATAACGTTTTCCGCGTTGTTAGTATACGTTTGAACTTCTTGGTTTCCCCAGCCACCTGCACCTAGGTCGTATGTCCAATTTGCTGCGTTTGGAGCTCCATCTGTATCAAATTCGTCTGACCAAACTAATTCATAATCAACCACTGTACCTGGATCTTCCTCAACTGAGGTTATTGTAAACCACCAATCAAATTCTCCATTACCATCTGTTGATCTTAACACCAATTCATTAGGCACGGATCTATCAAAAATCTCATATGAATGACTGCCACCAATATAATATGAGATAAATCCTATTCCACTTAAACTAATCGTTTCTACGCCTCCTGGCGCAATTAAAACATAGTCTTCTGTATAATCAGCATATGGAAGATTTTCTACATCTGCGCCATTTACATTTCCTCCAGAACCTAAATCACTGATTAAACCATCTCTACCAAATACAGTACCCGAAGTATCAGTGCCTGCATCATCATTAGTATTATTTGTTATGTGTGTAAATGTACCATCTGTACCAAATATAAATCGATCATCGTACATACCAACCCCAACTTTTTCGTCAGGTCCCGCACCATACCATTCTGCTGGGACTGTTCCGCCAACAGGACCTAAACCAAAATGTCCTGGACCTTCTGATTTCATTCTCCAAACTTTAGTGCCATCTCCAATTAAGGTATCTAATAAATCTTGGGGAGGAGAGTATGTTGCTAAGACTTCGATTGTAGTTGAAATAGAGGTAGACAAACCACCTGTTCCATAAGCAATTACAGTAACATCATAAGTATTAATACCCAAATTAGTGAACAATGCCTCAAGCTCTCCTGACGGTGCATTTCTCTCTGTTTCATTATAAAAATATTTATAACTTATAGCATTATCTGCATAAGCAACAAAATTAACTACACCACTACCATCTCCATATAGATTTGAATTATCTTGTCCAAAAATTTCTGAAGATATAACTAGGTTACTTGGTGCTACAATATCTCCTATTGATGCATCATCTTCTTGACAACTGAATAGGCATAGAAAAACACCTAAAAGTGTAAACGAATTAAATATTAAATTTTTCATTTTCAATTTTTTTAAATTTTAGTAAGCTTATACTGCCAAAATACACCTGCTCCTGACTCAATATATACATCCATTGTATTATTATTATCAGAAAGTGTAACGTTATAAACGATAGACTCAGGAACCGCTACATTAGGTAATTCACCTTGGTTGTTTGCTTTTGGCAAACCAATATAAGCTCCTGTTCCATTAATAGTAAGTGTTCCAGCTGATTCGTCAAAAACGTATGTTGCAGCTGCACTACCATCATGTGGTGGAACTGGAGTTCCACAAGCGTCAGTTCCTCCTTGCCACGGTTCAATCCATGTTTCTGTGCCAAGAACATTTGCGAAAGAATTATTTGCGCCAAACACATAAGTATCATCAAAATAACATGATCTTTCAGCAACACAACCGTCATCACATGCAAACCAACTTGTGTCTCCAACACTAGGACCCACACCTAAGGATCCACTTTCCGAAGACATTTGCCATGAACCTTCAATTGGTGAACTAACAACTGATGTATCTTTAACCAATCTATATTGCCAGAATACACCTGCTCCAGACTCAATATAAACATCCATTGTATTGTTATTATCAGAAAGCGTTGCTGTATATGTAATAGAATTAGGCACAGACACATTTGGTAACTCACCTTCGTTATTCGCTTTTGGAAGACCAATATATGCCCCAACACCACTAACAGTAAGTGACCCAGAAACAGCGTCAAAAGTATAGGTTGCTGCAACTGATCCGTCATGAGGTGCAACAGGAGTTCCACAAGCGTCACTTCCTCCTTGCCATGGCTCAATCCAAGTTTCAGTTCCTAATACGTTTGCAAATGAACCATCTGCACCAAACACATAAGCATCATCGAAATAACATGATCTTTCAGCTACACAACTATCATCACATGCAAACCAACTTGTGTCTCCAACACTAGGACCAACACCTAATGAACCGCCTTCTGCAGACATTCTCCAAGTTCCTGCAATTGACACTTCTTCGGTTGCGGCACGATAAAAATAGATATTATCAATAAATGCAGTTCCTCCTTCACCAAAAGGAGTTCCAACGTACTTTAATTGATGTATGTCTTCAACTGTAAAACCTGTTTGACTTGTAAAATCTGAAATAGGAATATCAATGGTTGTCCATTCGTTTGGAGTTAAATCTACTACAATAGGACGCTCACCGTTAGATACGCTTATTAAAGAAACTTCAATTGTTTGCAATACATCTGCTGTCCAAACATCTAAATGTAAATATTCCATTTGAGAAACATCAATAGTTTCACCTATCTGATTACCTTGATAACTTAGGTTACTGTATTGTAACATTTCATCACCTTCTAAATCGAATAACGACCATCCGCTACCACAACATCCTCCTTGACCCCAATCTGGAAAAAAATCTGAGCCTTCTACATCTGTATATGAAGAACTAAAAATAGAAATAACATCCGCACTTGCTCTAGCTGGCGGAATATCTGCTGATGCTAAAGGCTGCAAAATTGCTGTAACTTCAAATTCTTCTGAATAACTTGTAGTAGCAATTGCTCCTCCCATTGCCTCAACAAATATGGTATAAATACCTGCTTCTTGATAGGTAAATGATATTGTTTCGCCAATATTTACAGTTGTTGGATCAACAGTTGGGTCTTCTCCAAAAGAAACCTCATAGAACATTGCAAAATCTGCAGAAGCCGTTACGTTAACCGTTTTGGATAAAGTTCCATCATTTTCAATAGTAACCACCAAATTTTGAGGTGCTTGAAACGAAACAACTATTGTCTGTGAAATTGTAGTTGACAAATCATTTAAACCATATGCTGTAATTAGAACTTCATAACTTCCTTCTTCATATGTATGCTCTAAACTAGAACCTGGTGTGATTGGATCAGACAATTCTGAACCATCACCTAAGTTAATCACAAAATTAGTTACGCCCTCGCCAAGAGGAGTTAATGTAACTAAACCTGAATTATCTTGAGTTATAGTAACGTTTGCAGAAACATTAATTGGTGCTTCTATAGCATCTATAAAATCTGTATTATCATCTTCTTTAGTACAGCCGTAAAAGACTATAACTAAAAGACAAAATCTTAATGTGTGTTTTAATATTTTCATGCTTGTTTTTTTTTAATATCCAGGATTTTGGTTCCAATTACCATTAGAGAATTGAATTTCTTCTATCGGTATTGGAAATAATTCATTTTTATTTGAAGAAAAACCATCAATTTCAGATCCTCTATCTGTTCTCACTAAATCGAAAAAGCGATGCCCTTCGCCAACTAGCTCTACTCTTCTTTCATGATATATAGCCTCAGTAAGTGTTGCTCCTAAAGCACTAACTTCGTTGTCGGTATTACCAAATGCTCTATTTCTTACTCTATTTAAATAGAGCTGCGCTTTGGCATCATCTATTCCTCCTCTATTAAAAGCTTCAGCAGCCATTAATAATACATCAGCATATCTAATAGCTCTATAATTGTTAGGATTTGTTAAGTTTTGATCACCTGTATTCAAATCGCCTTGTCTAGCAATATATTTTCTATTATAATACCCTGTATGCTCAAAACCGGTTCCAAATGTAGCTCCTGTATCTGCTGCCCAATTATTTATATCTAAAATTGCAACATCTTTACGTAAATCACCATCTTCAAACTCATCTACAACCTCTTGTGTCGGAACATTAAAACTAAATCCAGAATCAAACATTGGACCATTGTAATTTCTAATTCCGTTAAAACCTACAGCTACATTTCCTTCACTACATTGCAGACACCCAAAACCTGCTCCTTCTACATCTGTATATTGAACTTCAAATACAGATTCAATTCCATTTTCTCCTGCATTTTCAAAAATCGTATCATAATCAGAAACCAAATTATATGGTCCATTTATAATTAAATTGTCTAAAACTGTAGCCGCTTCTGCAAATTTGTCTTGATATAAATAAGCTTTACCTAATAACGCTTCTGCCGCACCTTTAGTAACTCTGCCTGTTTGTGGTGCTGTATAGGACAAATTGGCTATTGCATATTGCAAGTCTAATTCAATTAGAGCATAAACCTCGGACACGGATGATCTAGGAATAGTTGTTTCATCACCTAAATTGAATCGTTGATCTACTTTTAATGGAATACCTCCAAACCATTTTACGAGTTCGAAATTATAATATGCTCTTAAAAATTTAGCTTCTGCTAATATTATTTCTTTTCCTTCAAAATCTATTTTATTTTGAAATTCCAATAAATAATTTGCTCTATTAACACCTGCAAACATCCAGTTCCAAATATCTCTTAAATTACTATTTACAGAAGTATGTATCATGTCATCAATTTGCTGAAAACCTATTACATCTGTCGCACTTTCTCCTCCACATAAAGTGTTATCTGAAGCTATCTCACCCAACATAACATTTACATATGTTGACTGTAATAAATCATAGGTTGCAATTAATGCGTTATAATAATCATCTTCAGAATTAAAATAATTTTCTGAGTCTATAGAATATACTGGATCTCTTTCCACAAAATCATCGGTACAAGATGGGTAGCAAACTAAAGCTATCAATAAGGCAAGTACCTTTTTTATACTATTATTTTTCATTTTCATCTTTTTTAAAAGTTTAGATTAAGACCACATAAATAAGTTCTAGGAATTGGGTAAAAACCAAAATCAATACCGCCACCAATAGGTGCTCCACTTGTAGCACCAGGATCATAACCTTTGTATTTTGTAAATGTGTATAAGTTGTTAACTCCTACATAAATTCTAACTTTATCTACTCCTATTTTTTCAATAACATCTTTTGGTATGGAATAGCCTATTTGTACATTTTGAATTCTTAAATAAGAGGCATCTTCAACAAAGTAATCTGAAAACACATTGTTAGATGTGGACGCTGTAGTTAGCCTTGGCACAGAATTACTAGTTCCTTCACCAGTCCATCTATCTAAAACGTAGTTTAATCTATTTACATCAGTTAACGTTCTTTCATAATTTCTAACCATATCGTTACCAATTGAAGCAAATGCATACGCTGTAAAATCAATATTTTTGAAATTTAAAGTAAGATTAAGTCCCATTGTAACATCTGGAATAGGATTACCAAGATTTGTTCTATCATCTGCATTTATTTCACCATCATTATTAACATCAACAAATCTTAAATCTCCTGGCGATGCTTCTGCACCTAAATCAATCTGCGAAGGGTGTGCGCTTACCTCAGCTTGATTTTGAAAAATTCCATCTGTCTTATACCCATAAAAATAACCTAGAGGTTGACCAGTTTCCATTCTGGAAATGGCAGGCTGACCAACACCGAATGTTCCACCTTCTACAAAACCAGTGCTATTGTTTACTTTAGTCACTTCATTTTTCAAAGTAGTTATATTATAACTTGCTGATATTTTAAAATTATCTGATATATTATCTTTATAATTTACAGCAAATTCAAAACCTCTATTTTCTACACCACCAGCATTTACTGTTGGAGCAGAACTACCTGGTGCAAATACACCTGTAATTCCGGAAACAGGAATATTTGCTATTAATAGATTATCTCTTTTATTAATAAAATAATCAGTAGTAATATCTAGCTTATTATCTAACAAACGAATATCAAGACCTATATCTAGTTTTTTTGCTTCCTCCCATTGCAATTCAGAATTTGGCAATTGACCTATTGCAGTTCCATTGACTAATGAGTTATCAAATATATATGTTGCTTCACCACTTAATTGACCAACATATCCGTTATTTGGAATTTGATCATTTCCTAATATACCATAACTTGCTCTCAATTTTAACAAATCAAATACACCAGAATCATTAAAAAATTCTTCATCTGATATAATCCAACCTGCCGTTACAGAAGGGAAATAAGCGACCCTATTTTCAGGACCAAATTTTGTAGAAGAATCTCTACGTAACATTGCAGAAAATAAATATTTCCCTTTATAATCGTACTGCATTCTAGTGAAGAAAGATAATCTTCTTTCGTCGTAAGAATAAGAGCCTACATCTCTAACGCCATCTCCTCCTGTTCCTAATGCCAATGAAATATCAGCAAATTCCCACGAATTATTAGGCACATCATAACCTGTAGCAAATAGTCCATTTCCGAAAGTCTTAAAAACTGTCGTTCCTCCTGTAAGAGTTACATTATGATCTTCATTAAAGTTATTTTTATATGTCGCGTATAAATCAAATGAATAATCATTATCATTTATAGAATTTTGAGCAACACTGCTTCTGTTAACATCAAATACTTTCCCGCCATAATCCACAATCTTAGAAAATGATTTGCTTTCGCTATTCGTAGTATTGAATCCAATACGACCAGTTAAATTAAGTTTTTCTAGTATTTGATAATCTAGAGAAACTGTACCATTTAATTTTCTTAAATCATAATCATTAAATGTATTAGCTATTTGAGCTAGCGGATTAATAATTTCTATACCCAGACCTGCTACACTTGGCACCAACGTAAAATCTCCATTTTCGTCATATGCAGATAAAGTAGATGGTGTATTTAATGCATTAAACAAAACCGACCCCAAACCAAAATCATTAACAGAATCTCGATCTAAATAAGTATAAATAATATTTGTACTTACTTTAAATTTATCTGATAAATCAGCGCGAATAGAAGCTCTTGCTGTATTTCTTCTAAAATCTGATTTCTTTGGAGCAATGATACCTTGTTGGTATAAGTGAGAACCACTTAAGGAATATGCTATTTTATCAGAACCACCTGAAATACTAAAGTCATGACTATTGATTGGAACTGACTCATTGAAAACTTCATCTTGCCAATCCGTACCTGCTCCTAAATTCGATACATTAGTATAAGGCAGAGCTTGACCTCCATTAGCATAACTTTCATTTAGTAATAATGCATATTCTGTAGCATTCAACAATGGTAATTTTCTTGAAGTTTCTTGCAGGCCCACATATGTATTATATGAAACTTTTACTTTTCCTCCCTTCTTACCGCCTTTAGTGGTAATAAGAACAACTCCATTAGCACCTACAGTACCATAAATGGCAGCTTGCGCATCTTTTAAAACTGTTATAGTATCAATATCATTTGGATTAAGAATACTTAAATCGCCTTGATAACCATCTATTATTACCAATGGTCCATTTGTACCATTAGTGGATATTCCTCTAATTCTTATATCCAATCCTGCTCCCGGAGCTCCAGATTGAGAGGTTACATTTACACCAGAAACTGTACCTTGTAAAGCTTGTTCTACTTTAACGGGTTGTAATTCTTCTAAAGTTTCAGAACTAACAATTGACACCGCACCTGTAACTTCTTTTTTCTTTTGAGAGCCATACCCAATAACAACAACTTCATTTAAAGATTCTGCATCCTCCACAAGTGAAATACTTAATGAATCACTATTTAATATAGTAATTTCTTGAGTTACAAAACCAATATATGATATGACAACTACAGAGTTTACTGGCACATCATTTAAAGTAAATTCACCATCAAAATTTGTTGAGGCTCCCTTTGAGGTGTTCTTAACAACTACGTTAACACCTGGTAAAGGTTGTCCTGAGGAAGCTTCTATAACTGTCCCAGAAACATTTACATTTTGCCCAAATACCATCATCGTAAAAACGAGAGCCATGAGCGTTAAAAGTTTTATTTTCATAGTTTATTATTTAGTTATTGCAATTTACCACAATTGTATTGACAACTTCTCAATATAACACTATACAAAAAACATACACTTTAAAAATAATAATGATAAAATACTAATATCACAATGCAAACACCTATAATTTATGGTATTCTCAAAACAAAAAAAGATTTAACAACAATTAACAATTACTTAGTCAGAAGACAAGGATAACACAATTGTATAGGTAATGTATAGGTAAAATACAATGTTGTATAGGCTCTAAAGCTCAATGATATAATTTGATAAGTTTTGATTATGATCCAATCCTAATTTTTTTCTTAGGCGGTAACGCTTAACTTCTACACTCTTATGAGAAATATTAAGTAAAGGCGCAATTTCTTTAGATGAAAGATTTAATCTTAAATAAGCACACATTCTTAAATCATTTGGGGTAATTGTTGGATGAATTAATTTTATGCGTTTCATGAAATCCTTATCAACATTATTGAACGCTTCCTCAAACAAATGCCAATTACTCGTATCATTAATGCTAGAGTTGATGGTTTTTATAACTTTTTTAACCTCCATCAGTGAAGTACTCTTAGTTAAGTCACTTTTTATATTACTTAGTAATTCGTTACGCTTTACCAAATTCATAGTAGCCATACCAAGTTCCCTATTTTTATTATCTATATCTAATTGTAGATTTTTATTTTTAAATTGAATCAATTGTCTCTGATTTTCAAGTTGTTCTAACTCAATTTGCCTTTGTTTTTTTTCAATAAGTTTAATCTGAATTTTTTTGTAATGTTTTTTATTAAAGTAATAAAGCACATATATAAAAAGTAAGGATAACAAAAAATAAGAAATAATTGCCATGGGCTTTAGATACCAGGGTTTTTCAATACCAAACTCGTAGGTAATCCTATTATTTGACATAATACCATTAGTCATCGCTCTAGCTTGAAAAGTATACTCTCCATGTGGTAAATTCTTAAAGAATACCTCAGATTCAGAAGACCAATCACTCCATTTATCATATATACCACTTAATTTATATTGATACATCGTTGGTGTAAAACGATTATAATTTGCAACACTATACTTAAACCTTACATTATTAGTTTTATTAATAAAAGTTTCAACGGAACCCAAATCTACAGCAGATAAATCATTTAAAGTTTTACCACAATCGACATTATTGAGATGAATATCCAAAACATCCTTTCCAATCTTATCCAAATTCATAGTTATATATCCTCCCTTTGTTCCGATTAAATAATTGTTATTTTCTAAATGCAAAATATTCTCGAAAGCCGATTTTGTATTTCTCGCATCACTTGAAATAACAATTGTATTAATTTTTGGTAAACTCGATAATTTCCCAGGTTCAATATATATAATTCCACTTGCAGAAAAACCCCAGAGTTTGCCATCAGCAATATCATAAATTAACTTTCCTGACACGTATTTTTCTCCACTAAATAATTGACTAAGAATTGAATCTCTTTTAAACTCCTGATTATTTACTTCATACGTATACACACCATCTTGCGTGTTGTATAAAATCCTATTATTGTATTTAACTATGCTTGACTTTACTCCTTCCTTTACTGGTATTTTATCATTATTAATAACTCTTAAATAATCATTATCGATTTTAATTTCATAAACACCTTTATGTTCATGGCTAATTAGTACCTCATAAGAATTCAGAAATTCAAAATACCTTGATGAAATATCAAAACCTTTAATTTTATTTCTAAATTGCCATTGCCCATTAACTTTTTGAAGAATATTTAAACCTTTATAATTACCCTGAATTAACAGGTTAGGACGTCCCTCTATCTGTTTAATTCCCCAAGTCCCTAATTCGCTAGCGATTTTCTCAACAGAAACACCGTCAATAATAAATGTTCCTTTATCATGTCCGCAGAACAAATCATTATTAATCATAGTTAAACTCCACACTTGCCCTTTAGTACCATTTATAAAACTAAATTCATTTTTAGACCCTATAGTTTTATAAAATAATCCATGATTTGTTCCTAAATACAAATAGCCGTTTACTTCTGCAGCACAATACACTGTACCTATTTTACCTTGTTTGTCTTTATATACTTTGAATGGCGAATTCATATTTATGACATTTATGCCATTATCAAGACCTAACCAAATATTACCTGAATCGTCCTCTGCGATAGACAAAACTGTGTTATTACTTAAACCTCTATTTTGATCAATTTGCATCAACACATCTCCATAGGCATTTAGATGAACTATACCTTTAGAAATCGTACCTAGCATATATGTGCCATTCTTCAGTTTTAGACTACTATAAACGCTCGTGTTTGATAATAAACTATCTGCTGAAATATTCCATTTCTCAACTTTATCAGCTGAAAGCTTAAAAAAACCATTTTCTTCAGTCTGTAATAGAAGACCAATGTGAGAATTGAATAGGCTAACTAGCTTATTATCACCTATCTGATTGGCATCTACAATTAAACGAGGCTCTCCATTTATAATTTCAAACACTCCCTCTCCAATTATTTGATAATAAATAGCCTCATCAACTTTAAAAATCTTATTAATTCTTTTGTCCGACTCTATAATTGAAAAACTACCCTTTTCAACTTGATAAATATAAATCCGATCAAATGATTGGAACAAAACAAATTCACCAAGATCAATAATACCCCAAAAGTCCTCGTCTTGTATAATACTAGTTTCTAAATTCCCCTTTAGCGATATGTACTTTAAAGAACCTTTGTTATCCCTTAACCAATAACCAAAATCCATATATCCACCAGTATATATGCGATCTTCAATAACATTTACTGATCGTAAAATAGAATTATTTGGAGACTTATATGTATTCCATGAAGCTCCATTAAACTCTAATAATCCTTTATTGTTAGCGACATAAACAAAGTTGTTTTGAGCTTGAGATATAGCCCAATTTTGGTCTTCAGCACCATAATCTTGAGGAGTAAACACTTGTATGGGAGAAAATTCCTGAGCTTGTGTCGCAAATGAAATAAAAACAAAAAAAGTGTAGAGATAAAATTTAATAATATCCATTAGTTCTATATTATTAGTTTGTGTTTAACAAAGTAGTCAGACTAATATTTTGCCTTTGTTAAGGTACTAATATAGATAAATAAAAGGATGTAGTAGCAATTGTAGTGCTTGTATATTAAAGAGTATAGTTATAATAACCATGAACAACTAAGACTATTACATTAAAACTACAACAAAAACTTATAGTTACAATGTTAAATAAACGATCATTATTCTTGAACTTGCAATACTGCAAAAAAAATAGAAAAGTGCAAAACCAAAAAAGCCGAAAACTTTCGTTTTCGGCTTTTCATCTGTACTGAAGACGGGACTTGAACCCGTACGTCCTAATGGACATTGGATTTTAAGTCCAACGTGTCTACCAATTCCACCACTTCAGCATCTTGATTACAGACTGTAATCAAATTGGTATATTTTTTAAAGAATAGAGCGAAAGATGGGATTTGAACCCACGACCTCCACCTTGGCAAGGTGATGCTCTACCCCTGAGCTACTTTCGCAGTTTTTAAAGAACAATTTCGCTTTCAAAGCGGATGCAAATTTATAATATTTCTTAGAATTGCAAAGCCTTTTTTAAAAATAAATTAAAAAAATTTTAAGCTTGCTTTTTCTTAAGCAACATTCTCTTAATTTCATTGAGTTTCATCAAGGCTTCCACTGGCGTAAGTGTATCAATATCAGTATGTAATATTTCATCTTTTATTTCAACCAATAATGGATCATCTAAATTAAAGAAACTTAACTGTAAATCGTCTTTTATACTTTTTACCTTATCTGTAAGTTCTTCACTCGAATGTGACTTCTCTAATTTAGATAAAATTTTATTAGCACGTCTAATCACTTGTTGCGGCATTCCCGCCATTTTTGCCACATGAATTCCAAAACTATGCTCGCTCCCACCTTCTACCAGTTTTCGAACAAAAAGCACATTATCCTTTAATTCCTTTACAGCAACATTAAAGTTTTTAATGCGACCAAAAGTTTCAGTCATTTCATTTAACTCATGGTAATGTGTAGCAAATAACGTTTTTGGTTTCGATTGATGCTCATGTAAATACTCACTAATAGCCCAAGCAATTGAAATACCATCGTAGGTACTGGTTCCTCTTCCTATTTCATCTAAAAGCACCAAACTTCTATCCGATATATTATTAAGAATTGAAGCCGTCTCATTCATTTCTACCATAAACGTAGATTCACCCATTGAAATGTTATCACTCGCTCCTACTCTAGTGAAAATCTTATCCACTAAACCGATTCGCGCTTCTCCTGCTGGCACAAAACTTCCAATTTGCGCTAAGAGTACAATTAAAGCCGTCTGTCTTAAAATAGCCGATTTACCAGACATATTTGGCCCAGTAATCATTATAATTTGTTGCGCGTCTCTATCTAAAAACACATCATTGGCAATATAAGGCTCACCAATTGGTAATTGCTTTTCTATAACAGGATGACGCCCTTCTTTTATTTCTAAATCGAAACTATCATCTATTTGCGGATAGACATATTTATTAGCTTTTGCCAAACTTGCAAAACCACATAAACAATCTAATTGCCCAATAAGCTGTGCATTCTGTTGTACCGAAATGATAAACTGATGCATCCAAGTCACCAAATCGGCGAATAATTGCTGCTCAATGGCTAAAATACGTTCTTCAGCTCCCAATATTTTAGCTTCGTATTCTTTAAGCTCTTCTGTGATATAGCGCTCTGCACTGACTAGTGTTTGCTTACGTATCCATTCTTCTGGCACTTTATCTTTATGAGCATTTCTAACTTCAATATAATAGCCAAAAACATTATTAGATGCTATTTTCAAAGAGGTAATACCTGTGCGCTCACTTTCGCGCGTTAGCATATTATCTAAATAGGTTTTTCCGGATTGAGATAAACCTCGTAATTCATCTAATTCTTCTGAAAAACCTGCAGCAATCGTACTTCCTTTTAAAATATTTACTGGCGCTTCTTCGTTAATAGTTTCCTTTATTTTATCTCGAAGCAAATCACAGCGATGTAAATTATCGCCTAATATTTTTAAGGCTTCATTCTCGCAAGTTTCTGCAACCGATTTTATAGGCACAATAGCATCTAAAGAATTTTTAAGTTGAATCACTTCACGAGGACTCACTTTAGTCGTTGCAATTTTTGAAATTAAGCGTTCAATATCGCCTATATGCTTAATTTGTCCTTGAATATCTTGAAGTACACTTTCATTTTCCAATAAATACTTAACAACTTCATGACGTTGTTTTATTTTTTCGGCATGTTTTAGAGGTAAAGCCAACCAACGTTTTAAGGTTCGTCCACCCATGGCAGAAATCGTTTTATCAATCACATTGATTAACGTTACGGCATTAGCATTGGTAGAATTATAAAGTTCTAGATTCCTAATCGTGAATTTATCCATCCACACATAATCATCCGTTGCAATTCTTGAAATGGTTGCAATATGCTCTAATTTATTATGACGTGTTTCTCCTAAATAATGAAGTACAACACCAGAAGCTATAATACCTTCATACAAATCCTCAATACCAAAACCTTTAAGCGTTTTCGTATTAAAATGCTTGGTTAAAGTTTCATTTGCATAATCAGCTTGAAACACCCAATCTTCCAAATAAAAGGTATGAAAATCAGTTCCAAAAGTTTCAGAAAACACTTTTCGGCTTTGTTTTGAAATTAAAACTTCACTCGGATTAAAATTCTGAAGTAACTTGTCGATATACTCCGCATTGCCTTGAGACGTTAAAAACTCACCTGTTGAAATATCTAAAAAGGATATTCCAATACGTTGCTTTTCAAAATAAACAGCCGCTAAAAAGTTATTCGATTTAGAGTGTAGAATATCATCATTAAAAGCCACACCAGGTGTTACTAATTCCGTAACGCCTCGCTTTACAATGGTTTTGGTTTGTTTTGGATCTTCTAATTGGTCGCAAATAGCAACGCGCTCTCCTGCTTTTACCAATTTTGGCAAGTAGGTATTTAAAGAATGATGTGGAAAACCTGCCAATTCAATTTCGCTTTCGCTACCAGCACCACGTTTGGTTAAAATAATATCTAAAATTTTTGAAGCCTTAACGGCATCACTTCCAAAAGTTTCATAAAAATCGCCAACTCTAAACAATAAAAGTGCATCAGGATATTTCACCTTAATCGCATTATACTGTTTCATTAGTGGTGTTACTTTTTTTGCCTTTTTAGCCAATGGTAATCACGTTTTAAATTATACTTTTGTGCTGAATTATTTCAAAATTGCAAGTTTGCTAAATTACTTATATTTTGAGGCTTATTAAAACCGAAAGACTAGAAGTTATTTACAGGTGTTGATAAGTGAAATAAGCTGTCATTCCTGCGAAGGCAGGAATCCATAAAAGAAATTAATTAGAAATAGATTCCTGCCTTCGCAGGAATGACAAACATATTCGATGTCACAGAAGCATACTATAAGCAGAAAACTAAAAAACGAAGAATTAGACCGATTAGAAATTTCCGAATTTAAGGATGCTAAAAAATCGCCAATCATTATTATTCTAGATAATATTAGAAGTTTAAATAATATTGGCTCTGTGTTTAGAACGAGTGATGCTTTTTTAATTGAAAAAATCTACCTCTGTGGTATCACAGCACAACCACCACATAACGACATTAGAAAAACCGCTCTTGGAAGCACGGGAACAGTGGATTGGGAATATGCAGAACACACTTTAGATGTGATTGAAAAACTGCAAGCAGAAGACGTAAATATCTGTTCTATAGAGCAAGCAGAAAATGCCACGATGCTTAATGATTTTAAACCTCAACCCAACCAAAAATATGCCTTTGTTTTTGGTAATGAAGTGAAAGGTGTAGCTCAGGATGTGGTTGACGCTAGTGATGTGGTTATTGAAATTCCACAATATGGCACCAAACATTCTTTAAATATTTCGGTAAGTTGTGGTGTTGTGATTTGGGATGTGTTTAGTAAGCTTAAAAATACAATTTAATACTCAACTGTCATTCCTGCGAAGGCAGGAATCCATAACCTTAAGAACAAAAACAAGTAGATTCCTGCCTTCGCAGGAATGATAAAAACAAAATGACTAAAAAATCAAAACAGTCTTGGCCCACAAAAGACGCTATGCAACAAGTCTATGACCTGCATCTTTGGGGCGGAAAAGACTTTGATTTTTATTCGGGTTCAGGTTCTCATGATGCTGAAATTGTTACACCTTATATAGAATGTGTTTCTTCGTTTTTACAAGCGCACAATAATGCACTAACGGTTTGCGATTTGGGTTGTGGCGATTTTAACATTGGAAAACAATTAATCCGATACACTAAAAAATACATCGGAATTGATATTGTAGACAATCTCATTGAACGCAACAAAAAACTATTTAAAGCTGAAAATTTAGAATTTTATTGCCTAGATATTGTGGAAGACGAATTACCAAAAGCCGATTGCATCGTACTTAGACAAGTCTTGCAACATTTATCTAATGCTGAAATTCTAAAAATTGTGAAGAAACTTTCAAACTACAATTATGTAATCCTTACAGAACATCTACCCATTGGAAATTTTGAACCGAATAAAGATATTATTTCAGGTCAAGGCATCAGAATAAAAAAACAAAGTGGTGTTGATGTGTTGGTAGAACCTTTCAATTTAAAGGTAAGAGAAATGAAAATTTTAAATGAAATAATTCCAGCGGATAATAAAGGGGTTATTGTGACTGCGCTTTATATTATTGATTAAAGTTTCTGTCATTTCGAGCGAAAGCGAGAAATCACATTGTTCTTGATTTGCAGGAATAATTATATTAATGATGATGAGATTCCTCAATCGTGCCTCATTTCGGAAACCTAACGAAGTGGTTCGACGCAGTCAATGACAACAAGGACTTCACACTATTTACTTCCTAATTTGAACTTTTTACTTCCAACTAATTACGTCTCACTACTAACCGAAGCCGCATTAATCTCGCCCAGCAACCACAAATAATCTTCACGATGCTTCACGAAGTCCTTATCTGATATATCAATGATTTTCACATTCATTTCTGGCTGACTTTTTAAAAAGTCTAAGTATCCTGAATTTATTTTCTTAAGATAATCGTCCTTTATATCTTTTTCGTAGTTGCGTCCGCGTTTTTTAATATTCCGTTGTAAACGCTCTGTGTTTTGATAGAGATACACATACAAATCTGGTTTTGCAATATCCTTATATACTTGGTAAAATAGTTTTCTGTACAGTCTAAATTCGTCTTCTGGCAAGGTTATCTTAGAGAATATAAGGGACTTGTTTACATCATAATCACTAACCATAAAATCTTTAAATAAATCTAATTGCGATAAATCATCACTGATTTGCTGAAAACGGTCTGCCAAAAAAGACATTTCTAAGGTAAAAGCGTAACGTTCTGGATTTTTATAGAATTTTGGCAGAAACGGATTATCTGCAAAACGTTCTAAAATAAGTTTTGCATTAAAATCTTGAGAAATCTTATTCGTTAAACTTGTTTTTCCGGCACCAATATTTCCTTCAATGGCAATATAATTGTAATTGGTAAAGCTGTAAGATTTTCTTGGATTTTTAAGCCAGATATTTATCGGCTCTATTTCAGATTCATCTACACATTCTGTTAACAACAAATCTATTGTTCTGCCCAAAACAGGATGCTCAAAGTCTTTAGCTAAATCCGAAAGCGGTTGCAATACAAATTTACGATGTTGTAAATGTGGATGCGGAATCACTAAATTCTTTTCATCGACGATTTCATCTTCAAAAAACAAAATATCTAAATCGATTTCTCGAGACGCATAACCTGTGGTTGTTTTCGTTTCTCGTCCTAAATCAGACTCAATTGTTTGAAGCAATTTGAGTACTTTTTTAGGTCTATATTCGGTTCCCACACTTATACAAGCGTTATAAAAATCATCGCCTTCAAAACCTAGAGCTGGTGTTTTATAGACTTTAGAAATCTTTTTTACCGCACCAATTTTTACAAATATAGCATCTACAGCAGCCTGCAAATATTGCAATTTGTTGCCTTTATTACTTCCTAATGCTATGTGAGTGATTTTGGTCGGTTTCATTTGAAACAACAAAATAACTAAAACAATTTTTATAACTTTACCTTTAAGGAAACTATTTATTAACCATTTTCAATGTCATTAAAAGACAAGCTTTTAGCACAACGTATTTACTTTTTACTTGGTGGACTTTTTATCACATCACTTGTGGTTTCAAATTTAATTTTTCAAAAATTCTTTTATTGGCACCCTTTTGATATTGAGATATTTGGCTCTAAATTATTCGAAATTTCAGTGGGTATTTTACCGTATCCTATCACCTTTCTTATTACCGATTTAATCAGTGAGATTTACGGCAAAAAACGAGCCAATGACATTGTGGTTGTGGGTATATTCGCCTCATTATTCTCGTTATTAATTATTTACACAGCTTCAAACGTTCCAGCCACAACGTGGTCTTATGTAGACGACAGCACATTTAAATTGGTGTTTGGTAACACATCGCTCGCTGTTTTTGCGAGTATGGTTACTTATTTGTTTGCGCAATTTGTAGATATTCAGATTTATCATTTCTGGAAACGCTTAACCAAAGGCAAACATCTGTGGCTTCGTAATAATTTTTCTACATGGTTTTCGCAATTTGTAGACACTTTTACTATACTTATTTTACTGTGTAGTTTCGGAATTATACCATGGGAAAACTTTAAAGGCTTACTTATTAGCGGCTTTCTGTTCAAAGTTTTAATTGCATTTTTAGATACACCATTTTTATACCTTGGTGTGTTTCTATTTAAAAAACGTTTTAAACTAAAAGTAAATGAGGAAATAAATTTACTGTAACGGTTAAACAAAACATTAAAATCTTCTTAAACTTGACAACCGCAGCAACTTTTATACAGAAATTTGCGTATATCATATAAAGACGCTGTTTAAAAGCACAATAAAACCTTATGAAGAAATTTTTAAAAATTATCGGAATTGTATTACTTATTTTCATTGCAATTCTTATCGCTATACCATTTGTTTTAGAATCTAAAATCGACACTATTGTTCAGAATTATGCCGATGAAAATTTAGACGCAGACTTATCCTTTGATGATATTAGCTTGAGCTTAATTAGTAGTTTTCCTAAAGCCGAAGTGAGCGTAGAAAATTTAAAAATTACAAACAGAGCACCTTTTGAGGGCGAAAACTTAGTGATTGCAAAATCATTATCGTTTGAAATGGGAATGACTCAATTATTAAACGGAACTGAAGACCCTTTAGAAATTAACGAAATCATAGCAGACGAGCTTCTGCTAGTTATAAAAACCAATAAAACAGGTGCTGTAAACTATGATATTGTAAAAGAAAGTGATACAGCAGAAACAACCACGACAACAGAAACAGAGAGTGCTGCAGGTTTTAGTTTTGACATTGACCATTACGAATTAAATAATAGCGCTTTTACATATATAGATGACACTTCCGATTTAAAATTTTACCTCACAGAAATTAATCACGACGGAACAGGTATTTTCTCTGGTGGTACTTCGCAATTAGACACCAACACAGAAGCAAACATAACTTTTGCAATGGATAGCACTGAATATTTAAGCAATAACAGCATAAAATTAGATGCGCTTATAGATTTAGATTTAGAACAAGAAAAATACACCTTTAAAGAAAATAAAGGTTATATAAACGCATTGCCTTTAGAGTTTGATGGTTATATACAAATGGTTGAAGCCGGACAACAAATGGATATTACGTTTAAAAATCCGGAAGCTTCATTTAAAGATTTTTTAGCAGTAATACCAAAAGCTTATGCTAAGGATGTTGAGAATGTAAGCACCACAGGAAACTTTACCGTAAATGGAATTATAAAAGGATTGGTTTCAGAAGAAACAATTCCCACTTTGGATATTAATTTAAACTCAACTAATGCATCTTTTAAATATCCAGACCTTCCAAAAAGTGTCAGAAATATTGCCATTGATGCCTCTGTAAAAAACACAACTGGAAATATTGATGATACATTTGTAAATATTGATAAGCTTAATTTTCAGATTGATGACGATTCTTTTAAGTCCGAAATTCATGTAAAAAACCTAACTACAAATCAACAAATCGATGCTAAACTCGATGGTGTTTTAAATTTAGCAAACATTACTAAAGCGTATCCTGTTGAATTAGAAGATGAATTGAGTGGTATTTTAAAAGCAAACATCAATACCTCTTTTGATATGAATGCTCTTGAAACTAATGCTTACCAACGTATTAAAAACACAGGTAATGTGTCGATGAGTAATTTTATATTTTCTTCGGAAGACATTATAAATCCTGTGCAAATAAATACAGCGGATTTATCTTTTAAACCAGGAACGGTAAGTCTAAATAGTTTTGATGCATTAACCGGAAAAAGTGATTTTTCAGCCACAGGAACCATTAATAATTTATTAGGTTTTTTGTTAAGCGACAAAAAATTAGAAGGAAATTTTAACTTGACTTCTAACACGTTTGCGCTTTCAGATTTTATGTCCGAGGAAGAACCATCAGCTGAAACAACAGATACAAATAAAACACCTTCTGAAACCACATCAACAACCGAATCGTTGAAGATTCCAGATTTTTTAGATTGTACCATAACAGCTAATGCAAAAACAGTTATTTATGATAATTTAAATCTAAAAAATGTAAAAGGACAGTTATTAATAAAAGACCAAACTGCAACCCTTAAAAACATGACTACTGATATTTTTAATGGTCAATTAGGATTATCTGGTAATGTATCTACAAAAGAGGCTCAACCTGCTTTTGATATGAGTTTAGCCATGCAAAATTTTGATATTTCTCAATCCTTTAAAGATTTAGATATGTTAAAAGCTTTAGCACCAATTGCCAAAGTATTACAAGGAAAATTAAATTCTACAATAGATGTTAGCGGTTTATTAGACAGTAGTTTTTCGCCAGATTTAAGTTCTATTTCTGGTAGTGCTATCGCAGATATATTAACTAATAATATTGATGCTGATAGTAGTCCACTACTTTCTAATTTAGATAGTAAATTAGATTTTATAGATTTCAGTAAATTAGACCTTAAAGACCTTAAAACAAAATTAAGTTTTGAAAACGGACAAGTGTCTGTAAAACCATTTACCATAAATTATAAGGACATTCCTATTGAAGTTTCTGGTTCTCATAGTTTTTCAAACACCATGAATTATAATGCAGTACTTCAAGTACCAGCAAAGTATTTAGGTAGTGATGTTAATCAGTTAATAGGTAAGATTGATGATAGCGAAGTGACTAATTTAACCATTCCGGTTACGGCTAATATTGGTGGTACATTTACTAGTCCTAATATACAGACGGATTTAACTTCTGGTGTTACCAACTTAACAAAGCAATTAATTGAGATTGAAAAACAAAAATTAATTAACACAGGAAAAGATAAGGTTACCGATTTAATAGGCGGACTTTTAGGCGGAAATACAAATACCAAAGAAACCGACTCTACAACTACTGATACACCCACAAAAGAAGAAACTACAAAGCAAGAAGCAACTGATAAAGTTAAAGAGGGCGTAAGTAATATTTTGGGTGGTCTTCTAGGAGGCAAAAAGAAAACTGAAGACTCAAAAGCACAAGATTCCACCAAAAACTAACCGTTAATCGTTAAAATTGCATTTATTTTATAAAAATAAGTTAATAATCATTAAATAATTTGGAATTCTTAATTATTACGTTATAATGTAGGTTCACTAAATATTAAAAAGTATATATGAGGCAGTTAAAAATCACCAAGCAGGTAACCAATAGAGAAGATAAGTCTTTAGATAAATATCTACAAGACATTAGTAAAATTCCATTGATTACCGCAGATGAAGAAGTGGAGTTAGCACAACTTATCAGAAACGGTGATCAAGCAGCATTAGACAAATTAACAACAGCCAACTTAAGGTTTGTTGTATCTGTTGCAAAACAATACCAAAATCAAGGATTAAAATTACCAGATTTAATTAATGAAGGTAATGCTGGTTTAGTAAAAGCAGCTAAACGTTTTGATGAAACTAGAGGTTTTAAGTTTATTTCTTATGCTGTATGGTGGATTAGACAAGCTATTTTACAAGCTTTAGCAGAACAATCGCGTATTGTACGTTTACCATTAAATAAAATTGGTACAATTAATAAGATTAATAAGGCATTTTCTCACTTAGAGCAAATAAACCAAAGACCACCTAATGCAGATGAGATTGCACGTGAGTTAGACATTAGCGAACGTGAGGTAAAGCAGTCTATGAAAAATTCAGGACGTCACCTATCAATGGATGCACCATTAAAAGATGGCGAAACGTTTAGTTTATATGATGTAGTTAGTTCTGGCGAATCACCAAGACCTGATAAAGATTTAATGAAAGAATCTTTAAATACAGAAGTAGAACGTGCATTAGAGACGTTAACTCAAAAGGAAAGTGATGTTATTCGTTTAAACTTTGGAATAGGCGATCAACCACCAATGACTTTAGAAGAAATTGGAAGTATCTATGATTTAACCAGAGAAAGAGTTAGACAAATTAGAGAAAAAGGTATCCGTAGATTAAGACATGCAAGTAAGAGTAAAATCTTAAAAACGTATTTAGGTTAAAAATAAATATCTAAAACATTAATTTAATTTTTTATTCTCAAATAGTTAGCATATATTTGCCGACCATTTGCAAGAATTAGTTAACAAAAATATATCGATAATGATTAAAATCGAAATCAAAGAAGGAGAAAATATAGAACGTGCACTTAAGCGTTATAAGCGTAAACACAGAAATGTGCAAATTATGCAAAACCTTAGAGAGTCTCGTTATTTCACTAAGCCTTCTGTAAAGAGAAGAAGAGAAATTCAGAAAGCTGAATATATTCAGGGTTTAAGAGACGCTGAAAACGTATAGTTTTTCTCATTTATAAAGTTTTTATAAAAGAGTAGCCTTTGTGCTACTCTTTTTTTATGCTTTAATTTCAGTTTTTCTAAACATTTCATTTTATCTTGAAGTGCTAAAAATTTAAAATCATAATTTTATATGCCAATTATTAAAGCTGTTAGAGGAAAACAACCTCAAATCCCTGAAGATTGTTACGTTGCTGAAAATGCAACTATAGTTGGAGAAGTCTCCCTAGGAGAACAATGTAGTGTTTGGTTTAATGCTGTAATACGAGGCGATGTTCATTTTATAAAGATGGGTAATAAAGTTAATATTCAAGATGGTGCAGTTATCCATGCTACCTATGAAAAATCTCCTACGACCATTGGTAATAATGTTTCTATAGGACATAATGCTATTGTACATGGTTGTACCATTAAAGATAATGTACTTGTTGGTATGGGCAGTATTATTATGGACGATTGCATTATAGAAAGCAACAGTATCATTGCTGCAGGTGCTGTAGTCACGAAAAATACAATTGTAGAATCTGGGAGCATTTATGCTGGTGTACCAGCAAAAAAAGTTAAAGACATTAGTAAGGAATTGATCTCAGGGGAAATAGATAGAATTGCTAACAACTATGTAAAATACTCTGGTTGGTTTAAGTAGTAGTACTTAAAAACTTTGTTTTAAACGTTCTATTAGAACTTCAATATCTGAAATTTCATTTAACACATCCGCACTTAAAACTGTTGAAATTTCATTACCATTTAATTTTAAAATTGTAGGATAAAGCATCTTAACGTTTGGAAACTTAGATTCAAATTCATCTTTGTGATAAAACTCCATGTCAAAAGGGCTTTGAGATCTAAAATTTTTCCAGGTTGAGTTTTCTGAAAACACATCATGCGTTAATGTACATAAGCGACAATTATATGTTGAAGGGCTAATTAATTTATGACCTACATGAAACAAAGCGTTTAATTTCCCAGAATTAGCATTGTAAATAAAAAGTAATTTCATGCTACCTTAGTGCAACCATATGATAATTCCTTACTAGAATTCCAAAAAAGAAGCATTGAATTTATGATCTAGAATAGAATTTAAAACTGCAACATTACCGTTAGAGAATAGATTAATATTTGGTTTCGCTTCAGAATCATTCAATAAATTATGAGCAGACAATACAGATTGTGTTTGTTTTGCTACAGCAAGACCAGAATCTATAATTTTAACTGTACTAGGAAGCATTTTGGTTAGCATAGGAATCAGGTAAGGATAATGTGTGCATCCTAGAACCAAATAATCTATATTCTGCTTTAACATTGGTTCTAAATACTTTTCTAAAAGCAGTAGCATTTCTTTTGTACCTACTTTATCTTCTTCTATTAATGGCACAATACCTTCACCAACCTGTTCTATCACTTTTATTCCTGAAGCATACAAGTCCGTTGTTTTATGAAAAAGCTGACTGCTTAGTGTTCCTTTAGTCGCTAAAATACCGACTGCTTTAGTCTGTGTATTTAAAGCAGCTGGCTTAATAGCTGGTTCTATACCTATAAATGGAATATTGTAATTTTCCCTTAAATAATTTATAGCATTTGTTGTAGCTGTATTACAGGCAACCACAATAATTTTGCACTCTTTAGCTATTAGGTATTCTGTGTTTTTAATACTGAGTTGAAGTATTTGATCCTTAGATTTATCTCCATAAGGTGCATTTTTACTATCTGCCAAATAAAAACAATTCTCGTTTGGTAACAAGGCATGGATTTCTTTGAAGATAGATGTACCTCCAATTCCAGAATCGAATATACCGATAGGTTTTTTACTCATTATTACAAAAATAAAAAGTCGCTTAACAATAAGCGACTTTCTAATTATTTATTTTAACTTAGGATTACATTCCTAATTGCTTTTTTACATCTGCCATGATATCTTTACCATCTGCAACGATAAGCATTGCTTCATCTACAACGTATTGAAAACCTTGAGCTTTAGCGACTGCTTTGATAGCGTTATCTGCTTTTTCTACAATTGGCTTTAAAAGATTAAATTCTTTCTCTTGCAATTGCTTTTGCGCTTGTTGTTGGTATTGACCTAAACTTTGCTTCATCGTTTCAACTTCTTGCATACGTGCTAAGTTTTCTTCTTCCGTCTTAGATTCTGCCTCTAAGTTGTACTGCTTATATTTAGCGTCTAATTCTTTGTAAGAACCTTGAATTTCTGCCTCATAGGTTTTACCTAATTTTTCAATCTCAGCTTGAGCTGAAGCATATTCTGGCATCGCCTTAATTAGCTCTTGCTTATTTATATGTGCAATTTTACTTTGTGCTGATGTAAAACTAGTAGCTCCAATAAAAAGTACTGCTGCAAATAATAATGTTTTTAAATGTTTCATTTTTCTAAAGTGTATTTGTGTGTTATAAATTATTTATTGTTTGTTGTTTGTTTACTATTTAGTCATTTTTCTTAGCCTTAGCGATAGAGTCATTCTTTCTAACTTGCCTCTCACGTTCTTCTCTCGCTTTTTTACGGTCTTCTAAAATTTTCTTTTTTCTATCTTCTAACGCTTTTTGGCGTGCTTCTCTTTCTTTTATTTTTTGCAGACGTTTTGCTTCTGCTATTTCAGCTGGTGTTTTAGGTGTCTTGCCGCTCAAAGAATCTTTCTTAACGATTCCTTTTGCCATGGTACTATCTACTTTTACTGCTGATTTACTTTTATCTGATATCGAATCCTTTTTCGTGTCAGTATTTTTATTTACAGCTTCAGTTCTCGCGTTTCTCTTATCAATTGCACTCTGGCGACGTTCTTCTGCTTCCTTTTTCTTTTTATCTCTTAATTCTTGCTGAGCTATTTTTCTTTCCTCTGCTGCTTTTTCACGCTCTGCTCTTGCTGCTGCCAATTGTTCTTCACGCTTAGCTTTACGCTCTTCTAATGCTTTTTGACGTTCATCTTTACCTTCACTTACTTCTGGTACAACTTCCTCCTCCTCTAAAGCCTTACGTTCTTTTTTACTTTTGGCTTGCGAGCGTTTAGATGATCTTGTAATCGTTTTTAAAACACGCTCACTAATATCATAGCGATCTGCTGAATATAGCATTACAACATCTGCTGATTTATCAAACACAAAATCATATTTACCTGTTTCTGCTATATCTTGTACAGCTGCAAAAATCTGATCTTGAATGGGCTCAATCAATTGACGCTTCTGTATCATTAAATCGCCATTTGGTCCAAATCGCTTTTGTTGATAATCTAAAACCTCTGCTTCTTCATAAGTGATATCTTCATAACGTTCGTCATATAACTCTTTCGTTAAAAGAACACTTTCGTTATCTAACTCCTTTTTCTTTTGAGCAATGACATTTAGTTTTGATTCTATTTCAGATTTCCATCCTAATACCTTTTTATCTAATTGCGCAGAAGCTTCTTGATACTCTGGTACATTTTGCAAGATATACTCTGTATCAATATATCCTATTCTAACACCTCGTTGTGCATTTGCATTAAAGCCAAAGAAACTTATAATTACTAATAAAAAAAGAACTTTAAAATTCATCATTTTTGTTTTCATGTTTTGAGACATTTTTGTCGTAACATTAAATTTTTATAGTTTAATGTTACTAATGTTCAAATTTAACGAAATAAATTCTTAAAAATTTTAACACCATGATGATTTCTTAATAAGCTATTAGAAAATATCGTGCCAAACTTAAAATTGTTGACCAATTATAAAGTGAGTTTCCCATCTTTTCACTGAAGCACCATATGGAGCTGCATCAAATGCATGACCAAAGTCTATCCCTAATAAACCAAAGGCTGGCATAAAGATTCTAAGCCCAAAACCGGCTGATCTCTGTAGGTTAAACGGATCAAAATCCTTGAATGTATTCACAGAACTACCTGCTTCTAAAAATGTTAACGCATATATTTTAGCTTGAGAGGCTAAAGTAATAGGATAACGCAATTCTAAAGAGAATTTGCTATATATAGAACCACCATCAGTATCTGATAATGATTGATTAGGATAACCACGTAACTGAATCACTTCTCTTCCATCTAAGGAATAGTTTGCTAATCCATCACCACCAACGAAGAAACGTTCAAAAGGGATTACACCTCTATCATTGTTATATGCTCCAAGAAACCCGAATTCTACACTAGGCTTTAATACAAACTTTTTTGTTAAAGATTGGTACCAATCTGCCTTAAATTTAATTTTATAAAATTCTAACCACTTAAAACGTTCTTGATCTATCTCTCCAATTCTAGTATTAGCATCGTTATAAGCTGTACTTCCAACGGTTGAGTTATTTAAATTTTCTACCTCATCTGCTCTATCTTCGCTTAAGGCTCCGTAATCTACACCGTTTACTAAAGAGTATGGGAATGAAAATTTAGCAGAAATATTGAAACTTGAACCTCCTGTTGGGAAAATTGGATCAATTCTAAGGTCACTTCTACTTAAGCCAATAGTATAAGAAAGGTTATTAGACGTCCCGTTACCAAATGTAAATAAGCTGGTTGTGTAGTTATTTAGATTATAATGTTGATAACTTAATGCCTGTGATAATAAAAAGTAATCATCTGGTTTAGAAAGTCTAGTAGACAATCCAAAGGTTATACCTGTAATATTAAAACTTCTACTCTTATTTGCTGTTCCTGTAGATGAATCATACAAAAACTGTTTAGAATGCGAAAGCGACGTTGACATCTGGTATGGCTTTTTACCACCAAGCCAAGGCTCACTAAATGAAAAACTATATGTTTGAAAATACTGACTAGCTTGAAGTCTTAATGCTAAACTTTGGCCATCACCTCTAGGAACTGGTACGTACGCTTCTTTATTAAAAAGGTTTTTAATTGAGAAATTATTGAATGACAAACCTAAAGTACCGATGAAACCTCCTCCACCATATCCACCTTGCAGTTGAATTTGACTAGATCCTTGTTCTGCAACAGAATATTCTACATCTAATGTACCATCTACAGGATTAGGGTTTTTGATATTTGGCGTAATTTGCTGAGCGTCAAAAAATCCTAATTGTCCTAATTCTCTAATTGTTCTAATTATATCAGACTTTCTATATAACTCTCCTGGACGTGTTCTTATTTCTCTATAAATAACATGATCATTAGTAACATCATTTCCAACAATTGTCACGTTGTTAAAATAAGCTGGCTTACCTTCAGAAATTCTAATTTCCATATCAATAACATTACCTTCTGCACTTACTTCTACTGGATTAATTGTAGAGAACATGTAACCGTTATTTTGATATAAGTTGGTAATATCTTGAGCATCTGGATTGGTATCATCTGCAATACGTTCTCTCAATTCTACTCCATTATATGTATCGCCTTCTTTAATACCTAATAATAGTGCTAGTTGTCTGTCAGAATATACTGTATTACCTACAAAAGTTATTTTACCAAACGTATATTTCTCACCTTCTTCTACTTTTATATTAAGGTTTATCGTTTTATCGTCTATATAAGTAATAGAATCTGAAATCACTCTCGCATCTCTGTATCCATTCTCTTTATAATAATCAACTAAGCTAACTAGGTCTGTTTTAAAATCGTCTTCAATATATTTAGAGCGTTTTAAGATTCTCAACGGACTTAGACTTTTTTGCTTCGTGTTTTTCATTGCTTTACGAAGCTTTTTATCCGCTATTTTTTCATTACCATCAAAAGTAATAGCCTTAATTTTTACTTTCTCGCCTTGGTTAATATCCAAAGTCATATTAACACGCTCTTTCTCAACAGAATCAATAACTTGGGTGGTCTTAATACTAACTTTAGTATTTAAGAACCCTTTTTTTCTATATTTATTGGTAAGATAGTTTTTAGTAGTAGCGATTAAGTTTTCTGTAACTTTTACACCAGGCTTTAATTTATTTTCCGAAATTATTTCATCTTTCTTACTTTTCTTAACACCTTCTATAGTAAGTTCTTTAAGTTCTGGCAAGTCAATTAATTGAATTTCTAAATCTGCAGTGCTTCCATCAATGTTAGTCACATAGATATCAATACTACTAAATAAATTAGATTTCCATAATGTTTTTACAGCATTGGCGATTTTTTCTCCACCAACTTGTATTTCTTCGTCCTTTCTTAATTTAGAATAGGCTATTATGGTTTGTGCACTAAAGTTAGTGTTTCCTGTAACCGTAATTTCTTTAATTAAATAGGTTTCTCCTGCTTTTACTTGAGCATTACTTGCAAATGAAATTGTAAACAGTAATACAGTACAAAAAAGTTTTATGAATGAATTCAAAACTGAATTATTAGGTAAGTTGTTCGCTTGTTTTTCCAAATCTTCGTTCTCTGTTTTGATAATTTACGATTGCCTCATAAAGATTTTCTTTTTTAAAATCTGGCCATAAAATATCTGTAAAATATAATTCTGCATAGGCTATCTGCCAAAGCAAAAAATTACTAATACGTTGTTCTCCACTTGTGCGAATAAGTAAGTCTACGTCTGGTAAATTTTGCGTGTAAAGATGCTTATTTATAATTGATTCATCAATACTTTCAGAAGAAATTATATTATTTTTAACTTTAACTGACAATTCTTTGATAACATTAACAATTTCTTCACGAGAACCATAGCTTAACGCTAAGGTTAATGTCATATTATCATTATTTTTTGTCTTTTCTATTACATCTAATAGTTCGTTATGCGCTTTTCTAGGTAAATCTTTTAGCGATCCAATGGCTGATAGTTTTATACCATTATCTTGTAAGGTTTTAATCTCTTTCTTTAAAGATTTAACCAAAAGTTTCATTAATGTCTGAACTTCTAATTTTGGCCTATTCCAGTTCTCTGTAGAAAACGCATAAAGTGTGAGGTTTTTTATCCCTAATTCTGCACTGGCTTCTACAGTTTCTCTTACAGATTTTGTACCATTCTCATGACCAATTGCTCTTATTAGCCCTTGCTGCTTTGCCCAACGTCCATTACCATCCATAATAACAGCAATGTGTTTAGGAAGCTTATCTTTATTTATTTGTTCTTTAATACTCATTTTAAAAATTGCAATAACAAGGTCGTCTACCAAAGGTGTAAGTTAGTGTAAATCCTGTAAACATATACCAATCATTATTATTGATGTTTCCAAAACTAAACTGCTCTCTATATTCTGAGTCTGGCATACTACCATCTAACTCATCTGAGAACGTATAACGAGCACCAATTTCTGCTGCCAAAATTAATTGATTGGTAATATTGGTTTTATAACCAATGGCCATAGGAATCCCAAATGCCCAACTATCTGTATCTTCTGAAACAATCTCGCCTGCTGGCGAAAAATAAAAATTATCATGATTGGCAACTGATATACCTGTATATAAATATGGTGTTCCTTTCATTCCGCTTGTATGAAGATCAAAATCAAAAAACGTAAATTCCATACCTGCTGATACTTCTAAAATATTAGAATTAAATTCATAACCTCTTTCTATTCTTCTAGGATCGTCAGATTTTCCATCAATACCGTTTAAATCTGTAAACGTAACGGAAGCTCTAAATGAATGCCTAGGACTTCTATTCCACTTAAATAAAGCTCCAAAAGCTGGCTGATTTGGAGAAATGTATTTACTCGAGCCTACATCTCCAATAAAATTACTACCACCAACAAACACACCAACCTCATAGATTTGAGCATCAATTGTGTTAACCATAAAAGCACTAAATAAAAATAGAAAAAAATACCTCATAAATTTTTCAAAGTTTGCAAATATAACAATTAAGAATTTTGTGAAACAATTTGACACAAAATGTATTACAGATTAACTGATTTTTAAGGTATTTATTGTTATTCCTAATTATTTAGTTGCGTCGGTCTTCTCCCCAAAGTAATTTTTTTCGAAGCGTCTCTAGAAAGGTTTCATCTAATAATTCCACCATTTTTACAACAAAATTTGCTTTCTCTATCGTTACAGTGGTTGTATTAGATAAGGTTACAATTCTAGAATCAAGAGACATGAGAAACTGATCTTCTCGTCCATTGACTTTTAACTTTACTGTTGTATTATCTGGTATTATAAGCGGACGAGCACTCAAATTATGAGGCGCTATAGGTGTTAAAGCAAAACTCTTAGCATCTGGCGTTATCACTGGCCCACCACAACTTAAAGAATAACCTGTTGACCCAGTTGGTGTAGACAAAATAAGACCGTCTGCCCAATAAGACGTTAAATACAAATCATTAAGATGTGTATCTACAGTAATCATAGAGGTTGTATTTTTTCTACTAATAGCTATTTCATTAAGAGCAAAATTTGTTTTAAGTATATCCTCATGTTCTGGCTCGGTGGATACACTTAACAATGAACGCTCCGATATTTTGTATTCGCCTTTAAAAATCTCAGTTAATGCAGACTCAATATCTTCGGTTTGTATAGTTGCTAAAAACCCTAAACGCCCTGTGTTAATACCTACAATTGGTATTCCTAAATCTCTAACATAGGTTACAGCTCTTAAAATGGTACCATCACCTCCAACACTAATTAATAGATCATACGATGTATCAAGCGCATCAAATATTTGCACTTTTGAACTATTTTGGATTTCAGAACTCTGAGTCGTTAAAAATTCGCGTTCAAAAAAAACATCAGCCTTTTTATCTAATAAGACATCAAGTAATTGCTCTACAGCCTTTTGTGTAGTTTCCTTAACGTAATTTTGACCGTATATTGCTACTTTCATGTATAATTGTTATTCTATAATAGTCTTAAACGGTGCTTTTATTTTTATTCAAAAAAAATCTAAAACAGTTTAATTCATCATTACATATTAAGGTATTTATCGAGATATTGTGAACGTTCTTTTAAACTTTCAATATAAGAATCATCTTCATGACCAGAAACAATGTTATAACTGTAACGTCTAAAGGTTTGAATCACTTCATTAACACTTGCATTACTTATTTTTAAAGTTACCTTCACTAAATCGCCATCCATTTTAGAAATAAAAGCACCCAAAAGCTTAGCATCATTAGACTCTACAATTTGGCTAATTTCACTAAACGAATAATCGTTAATTCCTTTCTCAACAATTAAAATTCCACCAGGTTCAGAAAAAAATGGCGTTTCATTAAACAAATGTATAATATCATTTAGCTCATAATAGCCAAGATATTTATTATTCTGGTCTAGAATTGGCAAAATATTAGAGTCATTTTGTGCAAATGCTTCTAATACATCTAACCAATTTGTGGTAGGTCTCACAAAAAAACCTTCAATAGCATAGGCACAGTCACTAATGGTAATATTGTTCTCAAAACAATGCGTATCAGTTTCAGAAATACAACCCATATAGACATTATCCTTCATTACAGGAATATGTGAATATGTCAATTGATTAAATAACGTTTGTAGATCGCCAATTTTATCAGTTACACTTAAGGGTTTAATATCATTGATTACAAAATTTTGAAGCTCCATTATGCAAAATAAATTTAGGTGCAAATTAATCAAAAAAACCCACAAAAAGCATGCACTTGTTTGTATTTTTGTTAATCAAAAAATTTAATTATGACCAAATTAAGTGTAAACATAAATAAGATTGCAACTCTCAGAAATAGTCGTGGTGGTGACGTACCAAATGTGGTTCAGTTTGCAAAAGACGTTCAGCGTTTTGGTGCGGAAGGTGTCACTATTCACCCAAGACCAGACGAAAGACATATTCGCTATCAAGATGCTTATGATTTAAAACCAGAAGTTTACACAGAATACAATATTGAAGGCAATCCTATTCCTAAGTTTGTAGACATGGTTCTAAAAATAAAACCCACGCAAGTTACTTTAGTACCAGATTCTATTGATGCTATAACATCTAATGCTGGTTGGGACACCATAAAGCACAAAGATTTTTTAGTTGAAGTAATTAAAGAATTTAAAGATAATGGTATTAGAACATCCATATTTGTAGATCCAGATTTACACCAGATTGAAGGTGCAAAAGCAACAGGAACGGATAGAATTGAACTTTATACTGAAGCGTTTGCTCATCAATATAGCCTAGGTAATAAAGAAGCGATTAAGCCTTATTCTGAGTGTGCAGAATTAGCAAATTCATTGCAATTTGGTATTAATGCAGGACATGATTTATCCTTAGAAAATATTCAGTTTTTTAAAGAACATATTAATGGATTATTAGAGGTTTCAATTGGGCACGCTCTTATTGCTGAAAGCTTATATTTAGGCATTGAGAATGTAATTAGCATGTATTTAGAAAAGCTAAAATAAAACCATATTGTAAAGTTGAAGTATCTCAGATTAAAATGAGAAATTTCAATTATTTAAATACAATTTTACAAAAACACATTCTCGTTTAACACGCATTGTCATTGCACTTTTGTGTAAAAATTAAAAAACATGAAACTACACTCAAACATTATAGGAGAAGGCAAACCATTTATTATTCTACATGGATTTTTAGGCATGGGAGATAATTGGAAAACCTTGGCAAGACAATTTTCTGAATCTAATTTTGAAATACACCTCGTAGATCAACGTAATCACGGTCGCAGTTTTCATTCAAACGATTTTGATTATGATCTATTAGCTGAAGATTTAAAAAATTACTGTGAATCTCATAATTTAAACGACATCATATTATTAGGGCACTCTATGGGTGGAAAAACAGCTATGCTGTTTGCTTCAAAATACCCAGAATTAGTAAGTAAACTATTGGTGGCTGATATTTCGCCACGCTATTACCCTGTACATCACGATGCAATTTTAGAAGGATTAAGTAGTTTAGATTTTACGCAAATTAAATCTAGAGGAGAAGCAGATAAAGCTCTAAGTAATTATATACAAGACGTTGGCACACGTATGTTTTTGCTAAAAAACTTATATTGGGTTGAGAAAGGACAGCTAGGTCTTCGAATTAATTTAGAAGTTTTAAAAGAAAATGTTTCTGAAGTTGGTGAAGCCTTACCAATACATGCCAGTTTTAATAAGGACACTTTATTTTTACGAGGTGATCGTTCAGAATATATACCAAAAGCAGACGAAACTATTATTCATCGTCATTTTCCCAATTCTAAAATTATAACCATCAGCAAAGCTGGCCATTGGTTGCATGCTGAAAACCCTCAAGAATTTTATGACGCTGTCATAAATTTCGTTTAACTTTATAAAACTTAATTAATCCATATGAAGTATATAGTTTTAGTTGTTTTGTGCTTATTTACGTTTCAGTTCACAATAGCACAAATACAACCAGATGGTCCGTATAAAAAATATTATGATTCTGGCGAATTACTACTTGAAGGTCAATATTTATCTAACAAACGTGCTTCAACATGGAAGAGCTATTATAAAAACGGTCAAGTTAAAAGTATATACAGTTATAAAGATGGAAAACAAAACAAAGACTTTATATCCTATTATGAAGATGGATCTCTTAAAAGTAAAACAGAAAAAGAAGATGACACTTATATTAAAAGAAGTTTTTACAAAAGCGGTGAATTGAAAACAATCAATGAACTTGGCAATGGTTATTTCAAAAAATTTTTAAAAAACGGAAAACTACTTGTAGAATCTACCTACAGTAATTCTGAACTTTCTGGTGAATGGAAACAATTTTATGAAAATGGACAAATAGCATGGATTGTAACTTATAAAGATGGTTATAGACATGGGATGTACAAGCAATACTACGAAAATGGAGATATAAAGCTTGAAGGTAACATTTCTAAAGACAAAGTAAATGGACAGGAAAAAAGGTTTTTAAAAAACAGAGAATTAGAATGGACTGGGACTTATCAAAAAGGCCAATTGCATGGCACGTGGACGAAGTTTAACGCTGAAGGTTCTAAACCTGAAAAAATAAAATTTAAAAATGGATTATCTTCAAATAAAGAATTTAGGAAAATAATAACTCCTACTAAAGTACCTGATGGAGTTACTCAACGTATTCCTATTTATCCAGGATGCGAAAAGGCTTTAACAAACAGAAAAAGAAAAACCTGCATGAACAATAACGTTAGTGCATTTATATTAAAAAACTTTAATACGAATCTAGCAAAGGGTTTACTTCCAGGAAAAAAACGGATTTTCATCAAGTTTAAAGCAAATAAAAAAGGAGAAATTGAAGTCATAGATGTAGCTGGACCAACTCCTTCTTTGAAATTAGAAGCTTATCGAGTTATAAAAATGCTTCCTAAGGTTGTTCCTGCTATGCAAGATGGAAAACTTAAAAATTTTCCATTTTCAATACCTATAGTTTTTCAAGTTACGAGATAACCTAATTTCATCAATAATATTCAATATGAAATACCTTATTACATTAACTGTTTTCTTATTTACGTTTCAGTTCACAATAGCACAAATACAACCAGATGGTCCATACAAAGAATTCTACGATTCTGGTGAACTTAAAAAAGAAGGCCAATACAAAAACAAAAAACGCGTAGGTAAATGGAAACAGTATCATAAAAACGGACAGGTTTCAAGAATTTATAGCTACACAAATGGCAAATTCGATAAAGAAGAAATGTCATATTTCGAAAATGGTGTTCTAAGCCACAAAACCGAATTAGAAGATGGTGTCTATGTCAATTTTAGATATTTTAAAAGTGGAAATTTAGATTATAAAAGGCAATTTGAAACCGGCTATTTTAAAAGTTTTTACGAAAGTGGTGCTAAAGAAATCGTTGCCACTTATTTAAAATTTGATTTAGTGGGTGAATGGAAAAAATATTATGAAAGCGGCCAGTTAGAATGGGTCGTAACATACAAAGATGGTTATAGACATGGTTCTTATAAAAATTACTATGAAAATGGAGATCTTAAATTAGAAGGTTCTATGGCCAAAGAAAAACTCCATGGCAAAGAAAAAAGATATTTAGAAGGTAATATACTTGAATGGGAAGGCAGTTATGCAGATGGCAGACTAGCTAATACTTGGATTAAATATAATGCGAAAGGCAAGAAAGTTGAAAAAATTAAATTTAAAGATGGAATTTCAAGCAAAGCTGAATTTAATGGGATTTTAAACCCATCTAAAGTTGCAGATGGTGTTATTGAGCGCGTTCCTGTTTATCCTGGTTGTGAAGACATGTTAACCAATAAAACTAGAAAAGGGTGCATGAATAAAAACGTAAACCAACTAATTGGTAAAAACTTCAACACTGAATTAGCAACAAAATTAAATTTAATAGGAAGACAGAGAATTGTCCTAAATTTTAAAATAGACAAAACCGGAAATGTTATAGAGGCAAAAGCGAAAGCTCCTCATCCTGGTTTAGCCGAAGAAGCGATAAGAGTTATTAAATTGTTGCCAAAAATGTCTCCTGGATTTCAAAGAGACAAACCTGTTATAATGCCTTTCTCTATTCCTATTGTATTTCAAGTTAGTAGATAATCTAATGTCGTTAACCATCTTCAATATGAAATACCTTTTTACACTAATTGTTTTCTTATTAAGCGTTCAATTTTCAATTGCTCAAAACCCTCCTGATGGTCCATTTGAAATATTTTATGATTCAGATACGATTAAGGTTAAAGGACAGTATAAAAATGGAAAACGCGATGGCGATTGGAAAAGTTATTATGAAAACGGTCAAGTTTCAAGATTGTACAGTTATCAGAAAGGAAAACTCAATGTGGAATATCGTTCTTTTTACGACGATGGAATATTACGAAGTAAAACGGAAGAAATTAACGGAGAACATATTTGGTTCGGCTACTACAAGAGCGGAAATTTACAATATAAGCGACAATTAAAAGGAGGCTATTTTAAAACCTATCGCGAAAATGGAACATTAGAAATTGAAGCTAATTATGACAAAAATGGGCTTTCAGGTGAATGGAAACGCTATTATGAGAATGGAACAATAGAATGGCTGGTAAATTATAAAGATAACGAGCGCAATGGCCTGTACAAGCATTTTTACGAAAATGGAGACCTCAAATTAAAAGGCCAAAATAAAAAGGATAAACTTGAAGGCGATGAATACCGCTATTTACCCAATGAAATTTTAGAATGGAAAGGTAATTACAATAAAAATCGCTTGCATAATACTTGGATAAGATATGATTCTAATGGCAAAAAAACTGAGAAAATTAAATACTATTATGGTTCTACCAATTTAGATAATGCCTCTAATTTAAAAAGCACCAAGGTACCAGAAGGTATCGTAGAGAATGTTGCAATTTATCCAGGTTGCGAGTCTCACAAAAGTAATAAGGCACTTAAAAAATGTACCAATGAAAAGGTTAATAAAATAATTCTAGATAACTTCGATATTAACTTAGCAAACAATATTGGTTTATCTGGCGAACAAATAATTTTAGTTAAATTTGAAGTAGATATTTACGGTTATGTAAGTATTGTAAGCATAAAAGCACCTCATCATATTCTTAGAATTGAAACAGAAAGAGTCATGCGAGAGTTGCCAAAATTTAAACCAGCAATGCAATTTGGTAAGGCCGTAAAAATGCCGTTCTCAATACCAATTGTTTTTGTCATAAATTAAAAAAATTATGAATCTAATTTTAAGACTTTTATTAAACGCCCTAGCTGTGTTTGTTTTAGCACATGTTTTAACTGGTGTAGCGGTAGATGGTTATGTTGGCGCACTAATTGTAGCCGTTGTATTATCTATTTTAAATTTATTGGTAAAGCCTATTTTAGTCATCTTAACCTTACCCATTACTATAATTACATTAGGACTTTTTCTAATCGTAATTAACGCAATAATAATATTAGTCGCAGACAAATTAATCGACGGATTTAGCGTTGCCAATTTCGGAACCGCAATTTTATTTAGCATCCTACTGTCTATCTTGCAATGGCTGCTACAATCCTTTTTAAAAGACGATAAAAAGTAGCTGATATACAAACGCTTAAAACTGTTGTTGGGTTGCAAAAAATATTGTATTTTTGCAGCCCAATTTTAGTTTCAATAAAAATGAACATTACAAGAGAAAACATCGATGCATTAAATGCAGTTGTAAAAGTTGATATCGCAAAGGAAGATTATAGCGATAAAGTAGAAAAAATATTAGTAGATTACCGTAAGTCTGCAAACATTCCTGGTTTTAGAAAAGGTCACGTACCAATGGGAATGGTAAAAAAGCAATATGGTAAAGCTGTATTAGTAGATGAAGTAAACAAATTACTACAAGATGCACTTGGTAAGTATTTAGTTGAAGAAAAACTAGACGTTTTAGGTAATCCTTTACCAAAAGCTCAAGACGATTTAGATTGGGATGCTGAAGCATTTTCGTTTGAATTTGAATTAGGTTTAGCTCCAGAATTTGATGTCAACCTAAAAAGTAAAAAAGCAATAACACATTATAATATTGTTGCAGATGACAAAATGATCGACGATCAAATTGAAAACATCCAAAAACAATACGGAAAAATCGTTTCTCAAACCGAAGTAACAAAAGACTCTGAAATTACGGGTACGTTTACTAACGAGGAAAAAGAAATCGAGAATTCTACAATGATTACTTTAGATAAATTAAAAGGAAAAACAAATCCTAAGAAGTTTATCGGAGCAAAAGTTGGTGACGTAATAACATTAAAAACAAAAGGTTTATTTAATGACGATCACGACTTAATGAATGCGTTAAAAGTACCTCACGATGATGCTCACGGATTAGAAATTGAAGTTAACTTTACCGTTACTGAAATTAACGAACGTGAATTAGCAGATTTAGACCAAGAGTTATTTGATAAGTTATTTGGTGAAGGTAAAGTAACGTCTGTTACAGAAGTAAAAGACAAAATAAAAGAAGATTCTGAAAAGCAATTTGCACAACAAGGTGATCAGAAATTATTAAACGATGTTACCGAGAGCTTAATTGAAAATACAAAATTCGATTTACCATCTAGTTTCTTACAAAAATGGATGCAAACTGCTGGTGAAGAAGAAATGACTGAAGAGCAAGCAAAAGAAGAATACGAAAAGTCTGAAAAAAGCATGCGTTACCAACTTATTGAAGGTAAGCTAATTGCAGAACACAATCTTCAAGTACAGTTTGAAGAATTAAAGTCGTATTCTATGGATATGATTAAAGGTCAAATGGCACAATTTGGTCAAATGAATCCTTCAGAAAAAGAATTAGAAGACATTGCAGCACGTATTTTAGGTAACCAAGATGAAGTAAAGCGTATGTCTGAGCAATTGGTTAGTCAAAAATTATTAAACTTATATAAGACAGAAGCTAATATAAAAACTAAAGAAATCACTTATGATGATTTCGTAAAAGAATTTTATAGTTAAGCAGTCTTTAAAATAATTAGTATCTTTAAAGCGTAGAACTGATTGGTTTTACGCTTTTTTTATGGAATTAGTTTTACATCAAAAACTTACATACTATTTAGCGTAATTTTCAGTTTTATTAGATAAAACTCATTAATTAAAAGAATTAAAATTTATATGGATTTCGGAAAAGAATTTGAAAAATTTGCAATAAAGGATCAAGGTATTAATAGCAACTATTACAGTAAAATAATAGAAAGCATGTACCCTTCCAACATGACGCCAAATATTATTGAAGAACGACAAATGAATATTGCCGTTTTTGATGTGTTTTCTCGTTTAATGATGGATCGTATTATATTTTTAGGTACAGGTGTGAATGACCAAGTGGCTAATATTATACAAGCACAATTATTATTCTTACAAAGTACAGATGCCACAAAGGATATTCAAATTTACATTAACTCTCCAGGAGGATCAGTATATGCTGGTTTAGGTATTTATGATACTATGCAGTTTGTAAAGCCAGATGTTGCTACAATTTGTACAGGTATTGCAGCTTCAATGGCAGCTGTTTTATTATGTGCTGGCGCAGAAGGTAAACGTTCTGCATTAACGCACTCTCGTGTAATGATTCACCAAGTAAGTAGCGGAACTCAAGGTCAGTTAAGCGATATGCAAATTGCCTTAAAAGAAACGATAAGAGTTAAAGAAGAATTATATGCAGTGATTGCAAAACATTCTGGTAAGTCTATTGAACAAGTAGAAAAAGATTCTGATAGAGATTACTGGATGCGCTCACAAGAAGCATTAGAATACGGAATGATTGATGAAGTATTAACAAGAAAGTAATTCCATTTACTTTCGACTAAATATGTCTAGTTACAAAACTATTTACAGTCATGTTGATGCAACGCTTTTTAATAAGCGACACATTAATGAGAATGACACCAATTTAAAATTATGGCAAAGGAAGAATTAGAATGTTCATTTTGTGGAAGGAAAAAGCCAGAAACTAGTTTATTAATAGCTGGTTTAGATGCGCATATTTGTGATCGTTGTATAGAGCAAGCTCATGGTATTGTTATAGAGGAATCTAAACAATCTGGTAATTCAGATTTGAGCGCTGAGTTAATGCTTAGAAAGCCTAAAGAAATAAAAAGTTTCTTAGACGAGTATATTATAGGACAAGAGTACACCAAACGTGTCATGTCTGTAGCGGTTTATAATCACTACAAGCGTTTATTGCAAGCACCTACAGAAGATGATATTGAAATACAAAAAAGTAATATCATTATGGTTGGGCAGACAGGTACAGGTAAAACCTTAATGGCCAAAACCATTGCAAAAATGCTAAATGTACCTTTGGCCATTGTAGATGCAACTGTATTAACAGAAGCTGGTTATGTTGGTGAAGACGTAGAAAGTATTTTGACGCGTTTATTACAAGCTGCAGATTACAATCTAGAAAAAGCACAACGCGGTATTGTTTTTATTGATGAAATAGATAAGATTGCTCGTAAAAGTGATAACCCTTCAATTACTAGAGATGTATCTGGTGAAGGTGTGCAACAAGCGTTATTAAAACTTTTAGAAGGCACTGTAGTTAATGTTCCACCTAAAGGTGGACGTAAGCATCCTGATCAAAAATTTATAGAAGTCGATACTGAAAACATCTTATTTATTGCTGGTGGCGCATTTGATGGTATAGAACGCGTTATAACTAAACGTTTAAACATGCAAGCCATTGGTTATAGCTCTATAAATAAAGAAAGTGTAGACAAGGACAATATTTTACAATATATAATTCCTAAGGATTTAAAAGATTTTGGTTTAATACCTGAAATTATTGGTCGTTTACCTGTGTTAACACACATGGATCCTTTAGATGCTAAAACGTTAAGAGCTATTTTAACAGAACCTAAAAATGCTATTGTAAAACAATACAAAAAATTGTTTGCTATGGATGAGGTTGCATTAACACTCACTAATGGTGCATTAGAGTATATTGTAGAGAAGGCCATAGAATATAAGTTAGGTGCTAGAGGATTAAGATCGCTTTGCGAAGAAATCCTTACCGAAGCTATGTTTGAATTGCCAGGATCTGGAGAAACTAAGTTGACGATAACTAAAGCCTATGCAGAAGACCGATTAAATAAATCGACTTTAAAAAAACTTAAGGCCGTGTCTTAACTCAATTAAAATACTATATAAAAAACCACAATTTCTAATATTGAAATTGTGGTTTTTTTGGTTAGGATTAATTAATAATATTGCTAGCAATATTTGTTGTTATGTTAATAGCACATTAATTTTTATCAAATATATAAGCCTTCAATAGAGTTTAACCATTTGTTGTCATTTAATGGTTAAATGCTAAATAATTTACGCTCTATGGTATTTAACTGTATATTTTTCAGACAAACCGTTAATGTTTTACGGTATTATAACTTACCTCTACTTTTGGTTCCATTTTTACAACAGATTTCTCCGGAAACGTATTAGGCGCTAATTTTTTGGTGTAAGCTTCAAAACCTTCTTTTTTAATAACAATTTCATAATCATCATAAGGCTTTAACTTAAAACTGTACGACGCATCTACACTCGTTGTTTGTCGTTCTACCTCTTCGCCTTCGTCATTTAACAATACAATGGTTGCATTAGGTAAAATCTTATTATCTTGGGTTGTAACTACACCTTGCAAATCTTTATAAATCATTTCTGATTTAAAATGATACATGTTATAAGCATTAGTTGACTTCCCTTTATTAGAAGAAAACACACCTGTATCACCATTAATAATCATAAACGCAATATCATCCTTGTTAGAATTAATTGCTCTTCCTAAATTTCTAGGCTTACTATATGCTATTTGCTTACGATTAGAAATAAAAATATCATAACCACCAATACTATTGTGACCTTCTGAAGAAAAATATAATTCCTTATTATCATCTGTTGTATAAGGGTATTTCTCATCACTTTCAGTGTTAATCTTACCGCCTAAATTAACGTGGCTTCCTATACTACCATCTTTGTTAATTCTGGCCATATAGATATCAAAACCACCAAAACCGTCTTTCATATTAGACGAAAAGAATAAAAATTTACCATCTGCAGAAACATGTGGGTTTTCTACAGAATAATCATCACTACTGATAGCAAGTTCTGTTTCGTTTATCCACTTTCCTTGTGAATTTTTCTTTAATTCTGCTTTATAAAGTTTATAATTTAGAACATTATCTCGTTCACTACGCGTGTAATAAACAGTGTGTTCGTCTGGAGAAAATGCAACCTTACCTTCGTTTCCTTTTGTATTTAAAATTCTACTAAATAAAAAGGGCTGAGAAAAGCTGCCATTTTCTTCAACATCTAAACAAAATAAATCTGTGTATGGTTCCTTAGTTTTAGGATCTACACCAGACCCTAAACCTCCTATTTTTTTAGAAGAGACAATGACTAGTTTATTTCTAAACATAGCACTTGCAATTTCGGAGTAATTAGAATTTATTTGAGAAACTTTTACGTTAAAAGCATAACCGCTTTTATTGAGAGCATCAACTTTTGTTGATTTTACTGGGTCGGTTTTGTCATACGAGGTGTATGTACAAAACAGTAGTGCGCAGAGCACATGAATTGTAAATTTCATAATGTAGGGATAATGGATTAATTCAATTTCAATATACGTTTATGCATACAAAAACTATCTAATTTTCACATTTTTTTGGGTAAATCTCCCAATTTTGACGACAAAACTGTACAGATTGTCAATTTTTCGGTCAAAAAAAACCTACATTATTGGTTGTTGAGTTGTAGTAATTCTTCTAAATAAGCTCTAGAATTAGATAAACGTGGTACTTTATGTTGGCCACCAAGCTTATCATTATCCCTTAACCAATCGTAAAATAAATTGGGTCTGGCACTATGAATTTTTGGTTTATTTAACGTCATATTATTTAGCCGCTTGGCTTCATAATCAGAGTTTAGGGATTTTAGTTCTTGGTCAAACAACGCTTCAAAATTAGACATATCTTTTGGAGGTGTTTTAAACTCTATAATCCACTCATGAGAACCTTTTTCTTTGCCTTCCATAAAAATGGGAGCCGCTGTATAATCTACAATTTCTGCAGCCGTTTGTAGGCACACATTTTTAAAAGCACTTTCTGCGTTTTCAATAATTAATTCTTCGCCAAAAGCATTGATATGATGTTTTGTTCTACCTGTTACTTTTATACGATGAGGACTTAAACTAACAAAACGAATGGTATCACCTATTTTGTATCGCCACAAACCTGCATTTGTTGTTATTAAAACAGCATAATTAACGTTAAGTTGCACTTCACTTAGAGGTATTACTGTTTGGTTTGGAGTTCGGTAATTATCCATTGGTATAAACTCATAGAAAATACCATAATCTAACATTAACAATAAATCACTAGAATTGTTTTGATCTTGTATGGCAAAAAAGCCTTCTGAAGCATTGTAAATTTCATAATATCTAAACTTATGAGATGGCAATATTGCTTTGTATTGCTCAACATAAGGATTAAAACTAACGCCTCCATGAAAGTAAACTTCTAGGTTTGGCCAAATATCAAATAAGCTATCCTTATTTGTTTTTTCTAATACATTATTTAATAATACTAACATCCATGATGGTACACCTGCGAGACTAGTAACGTTTTCTTCAATAGTTTCTTCAACGATGGCTTGCATTTTAGTTTCCCAATCACTCATTAAAGACACTCTATTGCTTGGTGTACTACTAAATTCTGCCCAAAATGGCATATTATCAATAAGTATAGCACTTAAATCGCCAAAAGCTGTTCCGTTTTCTTTATACAATTCTTTACTACCACCTAATCGTAAACTCTTACCTGTAAAGAGTTGTGCATCTTCATTATTATTGAGATACATACAAAGTAAATCTTTACTCGCTGCATAGTGACAATCTTCTAGAGACTCGGCACTAACCGGAATAAATTTACTTTTAGCGTTAGTTGTTCCGCTAGATTTAGCAAACCATTTTATGGCACTTGGCCAAAAGATATTTTGTTCGCCGTTTCTTGAGCGTTCAATTAACGGTTGAAATTCTTCGTAATTAACAATAGGAATTCTTTGATTAAATTCTCGGTATGACTTTATAGATTCAAAATTATATTTTCTACCTATTTCTGTATCCTTTGCAACTTTTAATAAGCTGAAAAGCAATTCGTTCTGTACTTCATTTGGGTATTTAATAAACAATTCAATCTGATGAAATCGCTTTTTTAAAAACCATGAAGCTATAGAGTTTACAATTGGAATTGGCATAGAATAGCTATCTTTACTCGCCAGGCGAGATTGGTATATTATTAGTTAAGGTAAATATAAATCTTGTTGTTTTATACATTCTTTACAGATATTCTAAAGATGTAATTTGATAAAAATACTAAATTTCTTTTATGGTTTACACAGGAGTCCTCACAAAAATGCAAACTGAATTTTTAGAACCTATTCAGTATTATTTAGTCTTTGAAAATGATTTTATACACATGAATCAATTGTTAAATAAATCTATTAACATGAAACTAGTTGGACACCAATGTTTAAGCTGTGGATTAGATAGACCTATTTACAGACAAGGCTTTTGTAGAACTTGTTTTTTTGATAAACCTTTTGCTGGTGATTGGATAATGCGACCAGAATTAAGTACTGCACATTTAGGAAAAGAAGATAGAGATTTAGACTACGAAAAAAAGGTACAACTACAACCACATATTGTTTATTTGGCAAACTCTAGCAACGTAAAAGTGGGCGTTACAAGAAAAAGTCAAGTCCCAACACGATGGATAGATCAAGGTGCACACGAAGCTGTGGAAATTGTAGAAGTACCCAACCGATATTTAGCAGGTATTACTGAAGTTGCGCTCAAAGCACATGTTGCAGACAAAACCAACTGGCGAAAAATGCTGAAGAATGATATTGAAGATGAAAATTTATTAGATTGGTCACATAAGTTAAAACAATATGTACCAGAAGAAGCGCAAGAATATGTGATTGAAAATAATACTGAAACACACATCAATTTCCCAGTAGACCAATATCCTGAAAAACCTAAAAGCCTTAATCTTAGTAAAACGCCCAATTACTCAGGAAAACTAGTAGGAATTAAAGGTCAATATTTAATTTTTGAAGATAATACTGTTTTTAACGTGAGAGCAAATGAAGGCTTAGTAGTAGAGTTAGGTATTTAAATTTTAAGGTAAATAGCAAAAAGTTACTATTTAAAGTAAGACAACAAATCAGATTTTTTAGAAGCAGATACCATAATTTCTTTTCCATTACTTAAAATCACGCTACCTCCTTTTCCTTTGACGTATTTTACGATCTCATTGACATTAACCAAATAGCTCTTATGGACTCTGGCAAAATTTCCTTCGGATAAACTTTCTTCTATATATTTTAAAGTTTTGCTTACGAGTTTCTTTTTGTTGTTGCTTAAATATAATTCTGTGTAATTATCATCAGCTTTACAATACATAATATCGGATGTCTCTATAACCTCAAAACCATCTTGCTGAGGCAGCGTAATTTTACCGTTTACAGCATTGGTTTTTGGCACAAGGACTTGATCTTGTAAAGCGTCTTCTTTGGTTTTTATTTCGGTAACGTAGTCTACAGCTTTTATTAACTCATCTATAGAAATTGGTTTCATTAAGTAATAAGAGGCATGCGCATTTAATGCATCAATTGCATAATGATTGTAGGCTGTTACAAATATGGTTTCAAAATCTATATCACCAACTTTATCAAGCAAATCAAACGCATTACCATAAGGCATTTCTACATCTAAAAACACGACATCTAAATCGTTATTTCTAATTAAAATAAGCGCTTCTTCAATATTTGAAGCCTCACCTTGAATTGAAATATTTGGACAATATTTAGTTAGATAATTCCTTAAAATTAGTCTACTATTTTCTTCGTCTTCTACAATTATGGCGTTTAATTTCATATTTAATCCTTTTTTAAGGTTACAACAACCTCTGTACCTGCATCTTCCAATTCTTGAAAATCGCTAATGGCTACATCTACTTTATCCTTATACATTTCATTTAAAATGGCAACACGTTTTTTAATGTTGTTCATTCCTTTAGAGTTTTGCTTTTTCTGGTGATCTGTTTTTAAAGCTTTAGATCGGTCACGTCCTATACCATCATCAGATATTGTTATTGTTATCTCATCTTTAGATTTTGGCGCAATATGTATATGCAGTTGTCCTTTTTCGGTTTTATAACGTAAGCCATGCCAAACCGCATTTTCAATATAGGGTTGCAGTAACATTGGTGGAATCTGAAATTCGTCTACATCAACATTTTCATCTACAACTATAGCATATTCAAACTTATCTTGAAACCTGAAATGTTCAAGTTTTGTATATAAATTTAATAACTCAATTTCTTTTTTCAATGGGATAAAATCCTCTTCACTGTTCTCTAAAACAGCTCGCATTAATAGTGAAAAATCAGATAAATATTTATTGGCTGTTCGCTCATCATTGGTTGCGATAAAAGTATTAACCGAGTTTAATGCATTAAATATAAAGTGCGGATTCATTTGGCTACGCAACGATTTTAAAGCTAATAAATTATTCGCCAATCGTTGTTGCTTTATGTATTTAAACATCAAGTAACCTGTTATTAATAGTAAAATTAATCCACCTATTAAACTGTAAATTATAAGTTGCTGACTTTTGTTTTTTTCTTGAGTTAAATCGTATTTACTTTTAGATAATGCTCTATCACTTTCTAAAGATGTTATTCTACTTTGCTGTTCTGCGATGTTTCTACTAAAACGTGCAGCTTGTGTAATTTCTTGTAATTTTTTAGCATATTGTTCATCAACAACATTATTATATTCTTCAGTATATGCAATAGCTTCTTCTGTGTTTCCTGATCTTAAATGAGCTTCAGACAATTTTCTTGTAGCATCCATTTTTACATCTAAATCCTCTCTTTCTTCTGCTTCTTCTCTACTTTTTTCGTAATACGGAATAGCACTTTCCATATCATTCTGTAAATAGTAAGCATTACCTATTTTATAGTTTTGCTTTTGAGTTGTAATGGCACTTTCGTTAGCAATTACAGAATCTCTTTCAATATCCTTTATACCTTCTATTGCTTGTTTTCTCAGGATAATTTCATCATCATAATCAGCATTATCACTGTTGAACTCCGCTACTTTTACTTGCTCCTCTACTGCTCGTTTTTTATTTTCATTTTTCGCTAAATTCAACGAATTATTAAAGAACATTTTAGCTTTAGTTGTCTGCCCTTGTTCACTGTAAACTTGTGCTATTTTAGAATTTAAATCTGTAACCTTAGGTGCTATTAAATGTTTGTTTGCAACCTCTAATCCATCTTCATATGACACAATTGCTTTTTTGTAGTCTTTAAGTTTAAGATACGTATCACCTATACCTTCATACCAAACCGTTTTTTGATAATTAGACAAACTAGACTTTTTTATGTTCTGAAAAGTTGTAAGACTTGTATCGAATTCCTCATTACTGAGATACGCCCTTGCTAATTTGAGTTGAGCTGAAGTTGTTTCAGCATTTTGAATGCTAATTTTATAAGCGGAAATTGCCAAATCATACTGTTTCCAATACATATAAACATCGCCTAATAGTTCTTGAGCTTGTGCACTTTGTGCTGTGTTAATATTTACATCTAGTGCGTTTCCAATAAATTTTAAACTCTTACCTGCATCTTTTTTAAGGTATGCATCTGCAGAATCTATCATTTCATTGAATCGGTTTTTATCACTCGTTATATTATTACTTCTGCCATTCTGCTTGGCGTCAATAACAACAATTGTAATGCGCTCATTAGATGTAATGGTATGATATTTGGTTTCAAAATCATCATGACTGATAATGAGTTCATCACCTACTTGTGCTCTTACTGTAAACGTGCCATCACTCAAGGTTCTTGTATAGCGTCCGCCATTTACAATGATCTCAACGTTTTCATAAGGCTTACGAGAATCTTTTTCATATACAGAGCCTCTAATCGTATAGAAAACTGCTTTAGTATCTCTATCGCCTACCTCATTTTGTTGCGCAAAAGACAAACTTCCTACAATAGAAAACAACACTACTAAACAATATGATTTAAAAAGTTTCACTTTAATATTTTATTTCTTGGACTAAACTTACGCACTTTATTTGGTTCCAAAAAATGGTAAACTTAGAGATGGGTCTATTTAAACTTCAAAAAAGACACTTCTACTAAAAGAGTAGACAGTTTCACTCATCTAAATGCACACTTTACTCATTGTGGTTTTTACTAGTTGTTTTTTAGACAGAGTTTTACGCTATAAATCAAAAAACAGAAATAGCATGAAAACAATCAAATTTACCTTAATTATTATGTTAGCATTTAGTATTCAACTCTCTGCTCAACATCGCGGAAATTATAATGAAATAACACAAGATATTTCCAGACAGAATATTTTAACATCTGGTAATGCTCAAATCTACAATCCAACTGTTCAACAACAAATTAACAAAGCACTTTACCCAAGTAATATAGTAACGGTTGACGTAAAAGCGCTACAAAACGCAAGTGCAACGACATACACTGCAATATTTAATTTATATCAAATGGGTCCAACTGCAGAGAAGACAAGTCAATTAATGAAAGAGCGCATTGATAGTATTAAATACAGACTAAACTCTAAAGGTATTTCTCAAAAGGATATTGCTATTGATGTTATTTCTTTTATTCCAATTTACGAGGTTGAGGTTACAAAAAAATTATTCAGCAAAACGTATACTGAAGTTCCTAAGGGATTTGAACTACAGCAAAATATTCACATTCAATTTACAAAAACCAATCAATTTGAATCCATTTTAGACGCTTGTGCACAAAGTGAAGTTTATAATTTAGTTAAGGTTGATTATTATATTGAAAACATACAAGAAGTCTATAAAAACCTACAAGACGAATTATTAAAACTGATAGATGATAAAAAAGTCTACTATAAGGCTTTAGGTTTTGATATGTCTAAATATGATGTTGCTATAGCAGATGATAAATACTGTTATTTTCCAAAAGATTTTTACCAAAGTTACCAAGCATACAATAGTACTTCTGTTGAAGCTTTAAACAAAAATAAAGGCGTTACAACTGTAAAGAAACAAGCGTCCTACTATTATCAACCACTCACTTACGAAAACTATGATGTGGTTATTAATCCTTCGATTTTAGAACCTGTTGTGCAAATAGGCATGAATATTAAATTGGTTTTCACACCTAAACCCGTGGAGCAAAAACCGCAACCCATTGTAAAAACAAAAATAGACCACAAGTATTATGTTATTTCTCCTAATGGAACTATTGATGTTAAGGAACTAAATACTAAGCAATAATGAAAACTATTAAAATTATAACATCACTAATTATTCTTTCAATGCTTGGCAATACTGCCTTTGCTCAAAATGGTGTTGAAAAAATCAACTACAACGGCTTTGTAGAATTAAGTGATAGCCTTAAATCTTATCGTAAAAAAAGGTTAATAAATGAAGCCACTTTTAATACGTTCAGACAAGAACCTAAGACTATAATTCTAGATACTAGATCTAAGAGTGCTTTTGATGAAATCCATATACAAGGTGCAATTCATATCAATTTTTCAGATTTTACAAAAGATAAACTAGAAGCCATAATTCCTGATAAAACAATCCGAATTCTTATATACTGTAACAATAATTTTGAAAGTAAAAAGACTTCTTTATTAGATAAAAATGTTCGTTTAGCCTTAAACATCCCAACATTTATTAACCTCTATGGCTATGAATACAAAAACATATTTGAATTAAAAGGGTACTTAAAGGAGGACGAAACTATAATCCCATTAATTACTAATGAAAAAAAATAAAAAATTATGAAAACACATTTTAAACCTTTAGTCTTCGCATTAAGCCTATCAACTTTAATGGCTTGCAATGCCAACAATAAAAAGACAAACCTTACTGATGAGTTAATTGCGGAAACAGTCATTGAGACCAAAACAAAAAAAGATAATCCAGAAATTAAAGTAGCACTCTTGTTAGATACAAGTAACAGCATGGATGGATTAATAGACCAAGCTAAAGCCCAATTATGGAAAATTGTTAATGAATTATCTTATGCCAAATGTGATGATGAAAGTCCAAATTTAAAAATTGCACTATACGAATATGGTAATGACAATCTTAATGCTGATGAAGGTTACTTAAGACAAGTTATTGCATTCAGTGATGACTTAGATGACATTTCAAAATCACTATTTTCATTAACCACAAATGGAGGCAATGAATTCTGTGGTAAAGTAATTAAAACGGCATTAAACCAACTGAAATGGGGAGATAATAAGGAGGATTTAAAACTCATTTTTATAGCCGGAAATGAACCTTACTCCCAAGGTAGTGTAAGTTATAAAGAAGCATCAAAACTAGCACATAACAACGATGTTACCGTTAACACAATTTTTTGTGGCGATTATAACCAAGGTATTACAGCATCTTGGAAAGATGGCGCAGATTTAACGCACGGAAATTATATGGCTATTAATCATAACGAAGCAACAGTGCATATTGCATCTCCTTATGACGATGAAATTTTAGAGCTGAATAAAAAACTGAATAAAACATATATAGCGTATGGTAGTAATGGCCGTAAAAAAATGGAAATGCAAGCAGAACAAGATTCTAATGCTATGAGCTATAATAAAGCTAATGCCGTCAGCAGAACGGTTAGCAAAAGCTCTCGTTTGTATAAAAATAGTTCTTGGGATTTAGTTGACGCTGAAAAAGAAGAAGACTTTTCTTATGATGATTTAGATGAAAAACAATTACCTGAAGAGTTAAAAGGAAAAACTAAACTTGAAATTAAAGCTTATGTTGAAAAGAAAGCTAAAGCTAGAGAGAAATTGCAAGATGAAATAGAAGCACTAAACGTAAAACGAAGAAATTATGTCGCTAAACAAAAAACAACTTCTACAAACAATTTAGAAAATGCAATGCTTGAAGCATTAAAAACTCAGGCGGAAAAGAAAAACTATAAATGGGAATAATATAATTATAGAAAAAGAAAAAGGCTCAATTTTCATTGAGCCTTTTTTAATATTATTAGTTAATTGCAGGACAATTACACTCGTACTTCTCTCGTCTACAATTAAAGTTGAATCCTAAAGTAAACTGATGAAATCCACCAGTATTAAAATTCACAGTATTTGCTTGATAAGAATATGTGTATGCAAATACAAAGTTATTATAATCAACACCTAAGAATGGTGTTATATATTGTAATTTTTGACTACTAACGCCAGTACCATCAAAAAATTCTGCACCATCTAAACTACGTCTATAAGATAATCCTCCCCAAACTTTACCAAAATCCATTTCTTTATAAACTTTAGCATTAATGTCTATAGAAGATTCTTCAGTAGCATCTCTGTACATATACATAATTGAAGGCTCATAGCTCCATTCACTACCAAATTTACTAAATGTATAACCAGAAGATAATAAGTATGTTCTTAGATTTTTAAATTCAAATTGACCGTTTTCATTTACGTTAACACCATCGTTTTCTAAAATATTCTTAGCTGTAAAGTGTGCATAGAAGTCTACAAAGTGGTAAGAGAAACCAAAATCTATATTAAAATTAGTAGCGCTTTGTTGTGAAGGATCTACAATAGGATCAAATTCACCAGGTGCTAACCAACTAGTTTGATCTAAATTATACTGTAAAAATCCGGCACTAAGACCAAATGATAACATATTTAAATCAATTTCATTTCTTGAGAACATTAAGTGATATGCAAAAGTCGCATATCCACCTACCGTAGAATGATATCCATTTTCATCATTAAAAAGAACACCACCAAGAGCGACAGGAGAGTCTCCTAATCGGCTGTTTATACTTAACGTTTGAAGGCTAGGCGCATCATCTACACCAAACCATTGTTGCCTTGCCGTTAACCTAATTTTGGCACAGTTTGCCACACCAGCCATAGATGGGTGAATTAAATAATAATTATCTGTTAAATAATCTGAATAGTTAGGGATTCCTTCTTGAGCAAATCCAAAATTTGCTACTAAGGATATTAAGGCTACTAAACAATACTTTTTTAATTTCATATTTTCTTTATCGTTTCAAGGTAAAATGGGCTTTAAATTCTTTACGGATATCAGTACCTGGCTCGTCATACTCTACTGTGAACCAGTAGTCGCTTGTTGGCATTAAATTACCATTAAACGTGCCATCCCAACCACTTCCATCTGGACTTAATTGTTTTAACAACTTTCCGTATCTGTCAAATATATAAATTTTTGCATTACTTCCAATACCTGCGATGTTCCAAGTTTCATTAAATCCATCTCCATTGGGTGTAAAATATAACGGATAGTCCACTATAAAAGTCTGTGCGGTGTCGGTTCCACAGCCAAACTTATCTCTAGCCACAATCTCATGTTCGCCCGCTGATACATTACTAAACAGTGGCTCATCTTGCCATGGTCCGCCATCTAAACTAAACTCATACTCGCCTATCTCATCTCCCAATACTGCTTGTATAACGTGGTTTTCTGAAAAAGCTTGTGTTAACTGCTCGATGGTTACACTTGGTGGCTCACTTTCTTGTACTTCTGTACTGTCGTCGTTCTCACAACCTGTTACCAAATTAACAATCCTTACACTATAATTACCGCCTGCACTTGGCATTAACGTCGCTTG
>NZ_CANMIW010000001.1 GCF_947498005.1 uncultured Winogradskyella sp. | reverse complement strand
TCAAACAAGGCCGTTGCTGACGCATTATAACAACTTGAGTCTCCTGAACTCTCTACTCTTACAAATATTGGCTCTGGGTTAACTGTATTGGTATATAATAATGGTAAAGCATTATCGCCTGAATCTGCATCTTCAAAATTTAAATGGTAACTAACCGTGAAATCTGTAGACGATTGACTTCCTAATATTAACGCCGTCTGTGTGCTTAAATCAAATTCTTCAAAGCCATTATTACTCGAATCATCACATAACTCTAAGTCTGAAACTGGATTGATTGTGGGTTGAAAAGCAGCTGATAACGTAAAGGATGTAAAGTCTACACAAGTTGCCGAATTATCCGATAGTCTTGCCCAAATAGTCTGTGGGTTAGATGTATTTGTATAAGGACTTGTTAATGCGCCAACATTATCAATAGCGTCTTGTTCTGTTAAAAAATAAGACACCATAAACTCTGTTGGATCTTGATCTCCTATAATATCATCATCATTATCCGTTAAATAAAATTCGTCTGTACCAGTTGCACTACAAACTACTAAATTTGAACCTGGATTAGCCGTTGGATTTTCTCTAAATTCTATTAAAATTGGATCCGCAGAACCAGTACAAACACCTGAAAAATCAAAATCAGCATAATAAACACCAGGTTCAGTAACCGTAATAATTGAAGTAGTTTCACCATCAATTACAACATCATCTTTATACCAAACATGCACTGCTGCATCTAAACCAGAATCCAATACAATTTCTGAACCATAACATTCCGCGGTATTAGCAGCAATAGTAATATCATCACCTAAATTACCACCTAAATTAAAACTACCTGCCTTAATGAACACGCCTGAATCATAATTGTTATCTCTATCATCGCCAATCACTAATTTAATAGTATAACTTTCTCCAGGAACAACAGCTGATTGAGCTGTAAAGACTATAGTCCTTCCATCAAACGAAATTGGAGGTCCATTATTTGGTGTATAAGCACCAAAATACTGATCGTTTATTCCTCCACACGAGGCTCCATTATCTGGATGAATATTAGTTACTAATATTGGCGTTGTAGAATTGGGAAGTACAGCTAAGTTTGTTGTATTTCCTGATGAATCGGTCAATAAAAAAGCAAAGGCATCAGAAAAAGTGCACTCAAAACTTCCCATATCATATTCTTCAGAAGCCATTAGAAAATCAAAACTAATGCTATTGGCAGTAGGTATAAAATCAAACTGAATAAATGATGCGTTATTTGAGTTAATACCAACTGCAGTATCTAAATCAGCATCACCTGGCCATGCTCCAGATCCATCTCCTAAAAAGGTATTTGGTCCTCCTGCTTGACTAGCATCTCCACTTGTAAGTAAAATTCCATCTTCAAACGGAAAATCTAAGCCATTACTATAAAAATACCCAATACCATTAGGCTCTGTGTTGCTATAAGTTGTTCCTGTTGATGATATAATATTTGATACAGCAGCACAAGGGCTATCAATTAAAATATCCTCTACTAATTCTTCTGTTGTAAAAGTATCTTGATCCACAACAACATTTGGTCCCAAAACAAAAACTAACATTGAAGCTGTATCGCTACAACCTTGCGGATTAGTATCAGAAACAGTAAGTGTCACTGTGTAAGTTCCTGGTGACATAAAAAGATTAGAAACATTTTCACCTGTTGCTGTATTTGCATCTCCAAAATCCCATGTGTAAGTTGCACCTGTACCATCTAAAGAAAAAATGGCACTACCAGAAAAATTAACTGTTTCGCCTGGCAAAATCCCAATAACTCCAGAGCCATTTGGTGCTGGAGTTGTACTATCTATAGAAGCCATAATATCTTGACAAGGTGCAGCACAGAATATTTCTGCAATCCACCCTGTAATATTACCTGAACCATTACTGGTAAATACAAATGTTAAACACCCTGACACATTTGTATCTGATGCAGACACGCTACCAGGAGAGACAACTCCAGAATATGAGCCGATTAAGTCAGCGGTTATATCATCTCCATCATAAATAGATAAAATATCTTGATTAAGTTGTGTACTGAACTCTAAAAAATTTACAATAATAAATTCATCGTCATTCTGAGGGCAAATTGTAATAGTATAATCCTCATCATTTGAATAATTACCAAATTCTCCCCCAGAATCGAAAAACCTATCAGGAGCACACTTGCTTACAGTTCCATTTTGCATCGAAATATCTTGGGCATAACCAAAAAAAGAAGATAAAATTATTATGAGATATAGTATTTTTTTTACCATGAATTGAATTTTAAAAAAATAATTGTTTCTTTTTAGAACCTATAAAACACTCTGTAAAGTGTTAAGTTGGGAATTTAACCAAAATACATGAATCAAGACTAATTTTTCAATTGACAAGAATGTTAATAAAGTTTAACTACAAAAAAAGCCGACATACTGAATATTAGTTTAACATTATCTACAGTATTTTAACTTCAAATTCTACAAATCCTATTAAATATTAACAAAAAACCTAAAAAAGGTATACAGATCTAAAACATATAGACCTGATACCTTATCTATTTTTAAGTTCTTTAATTTAGATAATTTTCTTAATTGTACGACGCTTATTTTTAAGTGAAGTCAGCTTTGTATCGTCTTTCATTTTTTTATCTAAAAAACTTTTTATTCTCTGTTTTAAACAATCTTTACTGCCTTGCGTTGACAATCCATTTTCTTTGCAAAACTCTATTAATTCAAATTTTAAGCAACAGCTGTAATTAAGGTTTGTTTTTAAAACCTTATTATCAGGTTGCTCTGTTTGATAAAACATAATTACTTAATTTTATAATTTAAACAAACGCATATGCTTTAAGAACTATATCCTAAGCGTTACTAACATTTTTTACTTCTCACTCTCATTAATATTGTTGCTGTACTGCATCCGTTACAATTAAGAATTCCGAACGTCTATTTTCAGCATGTTGTTCTTTTGTACAACCATTAGAGCAATCTACTTTAGGTTCAGATTCACCTTTACCCATACCTGAGATACGCGCTTCTTCAATCCCTTGAGAAATCACATACTGTACTGTAGTTTTTGCTCTTCTATTAGAAAGGTTGGCATTATAAGATTCTGGCCCTCTACTATCTGTATGAGACGTTGCTTGTATAACCATTTCAGGATACTTTTTCATTACTTGTACTAATTTATCCAATTCAAATGCGCCTTGCGCAGTGATGTTAGATTTATCAAATTCAAAGTAAATAGGAGCGAGAACAACTTGTTCTGGTTCAATAATTTTCTCGATAGGGTCTAATGAAATTTGTACATTATTCTCTTCATCTGTAGTTCCTTTTACTTGTACTTTTTTACTTTCAAAATCTTCCATTACCACTTCTAGTTCCGTGTCTTTTTCACACTCCACAATAAATTCAGCAATACCTTGGTCATTCGTTGTTTTAGAAACTACTTTATTACCTTCATCATCGTATAATGAAACAGCAGCACCACTAATTGGTTCTCTTGTTTTATCATCTAAAACAGTAGCTGTAATCATCACATCACATAAAGGTTGTAATTTTTTGAACGTATAGATATCATCACTTCCTTTACCACCTTCTCTGTTAGAAGAGACAAACCCTTCACCAGTTTCTTCATCAATGATAAACGCAAAGTCATCTGCATTACTATTAATAGGAATACCAACATTTCTAATTGGAGCAACCTTACCATCAATCTCTTTAGTGTAAAACACATCTAAACCACCTAATCCTAAGTGACCGTTAGAAGAAAAATAAAGTGTATTTGTACTGCTTACGTATGGAAACATTTCTTGTCCTTCCGTATTTATTTTCTGACCTAAATTTACAGCCTCACCTAAAGTACCATCGTTATTGATTTCAGCGTTGTAGATATCAAAGTCTCCATAACCACCTGGTTTGTTTGATGCGAAATATATTGTTTTACCATCTGCACTAACCGCTGGGTTTTTAACAGAATAGTTTTGACTGTTAACTGATAAACTTTCTATAGTATCCCAATCATCACCAAGTTTAGTGGCTTTAAATAAATACAATTGGCTATAACGTGTATTGCTTAAAGAATCTTTTTCATAAGTTTTTTCAAAATAACTTTCTCTAGAGAAATACATAGTGTTGCCATCTGGAGAAAATGACACTAAACCTTCGTGAAATCTTGTATTTACTTTGTTATTGGCTAAAACAGCTTCTTGGTAAGTATCATCTGTATTTTTAGTAATCGTATAGATATCTAAAAACGGCTGATCATTCCAACCATAGGTTTTACGACTATCATTACGTCCCGAAGTAATGTATAATTTATCACCTTGAAGTGTTCCACCAAAATCAGATTGAGTAGAGTTAAAGTCAGCATTCTGAACATTAAACTTTTTACCTTGTTCTAAAATCTTAGGAAGGTAATCTGGATTTTTTCTATATGCCATAGCTCTATCATCTGCAGGACGCATTGTCGCAAATTTGTCCATTTGTGTATTAGATTCAGCGTATTTGCCATTTGCTTTAAGCATTTGAGCATACTTATAAACCATCTCTGGTTTTTCTGAAGTTTCTAATGCTTTAGCGTAGTAACGCTCCGCAGATTCTGTATCAAAGATGTTATAATAACTCTCTGCAAGCTGACCGTAAACGTAAGCATCAGCTTTACCGTCTTCAACTAATTTATAATAGCTTTCAGCCGCTTTTACGAATTCAAATCTTGCAAAATGCTTATCTGCTTTTTTAGTGTTGCTATTTTGAGCAGTTAAGCAAAAGCTACTGATCAACGTAATCAATAATAATGTTTTAAAGTTTTTCATAATTGTTTAGCTTAACTGATTAAAAGTATCTTGGTGAACGAGAAACACGTTTCGGGAAATTAAGGTCGAACAATAAGAAGACCTCATGAGATGCAGGTGCATAGGCTTTAATATCCGAAGAAATAAAGTCATGAGCATAACCCACTCTTAAAGATGGTGTTAATGCAAAATTCACCAATGCAGAAAAGGAATCATCTAATCTGTAAGAAGCTCCTATTTCAAACTTTTTATAAAATCTAGCATTAACGTTAACATCAAAAGATGTTGGTGCATCAAAGGCAGATTTAATCATTACAGAAGGTTTAAGTTCTGTATTCTCAGATAAATCAAACACATAACCACCAGTTAAGAAATAGTGTTGTGTTTCAGAGCCAATTTTAAGACCACTATCATCTAAGTGTACTGAAGATAATAGATTAGGTACAGATAAAGACACATAGTATTTGTCTGTATAATAAAAGAAACCAGCACCAATATTAGGGGTTGTTTCGTTAATATCTTGATTTAGGAAAGGGTCAGTTGAATCAATAACATCAATACCTGCTAAACCAATATCGTGAAATGTTGCACCAGCTTTAATACCAAATGCCAGTCTGTGTTCACCACCTAATTCTAATGTATATGATAAATCTACATAAGTATTCGTTTCTTTTACTGGTCCTATTTGATCTGCAATAACAGATAAACCAAGTCCGAGGTTATTACCTATTGGTGCATGCCCAAAGAACGTTCCCGTTTCTGGTCCGCCATCAATTTTAGACCATTGGTTTCTGTATAATAATCCAAAAGAAAGATTTTCTTTTGATCCTGCATAAGCAGGATTAATGATATTCATATTATACATGTACTGCGTGTACTGAGGGTCTTGTTGCCCATGCATTTGAAATGCTAAAAGCAAAACCGCTATAATAGAGAGTTTTTTCATTATATTAAGTTGATTCTGTTAGTTGATTATCTGTTAATATATACCCAAGAACTTTTTGACTTAGCGCCTCCTTCGTAAATAACAGTATAGAAATAAGTTCCTACAGGAAGCTCATCTCCATCATCTGTTTGGCCATACCATTCATTAGTGTAATTGTCTTTAGAATATACTAATGTTCCGTTTCTATTGAATATTTCCAGTTTTGTAACATTGAAACTTCTTAAATCGAAATTATCATTCTGTCCTGGTGAAACACCTGGTGATATGCCTTGTGGGAATACACAAATACCTGACTCAGTAACTGTCACTTCACTCAAACCAAAACATCCTGTATCATTAAAAACAACCTCAACCTCATACAAACCTCCCTCCAACACGGGAAGACTTAAAGTGTTCTCATCTAAAATAATACCGCCATCACGATACCAATAAACTGTCACTTCAGATGCAGCATAATTTTCTGGAATTGCATCAATAATAAATGGTGAAGATGCATTAGGACAAATTTCATATTCAATATCTAAAGAAAAACTTGTAATAGGATCTACACCTATTATCAAATTAAAACTATTAGTAACAAAACAATCTGTAAAATCAACAGACTCCATCCTAACATATAAAGTTTCGCCAGAACTATCATATAAATCAGGCAAAGCTCCTATTGCAGCAATAGCATCCGCCTCTGAGAGGTAATAAGAAACTAAAAACTGTGTTTCATCTTGACCATTTAGGATATCAACATTATGTGCTTCTAAATCAAAACTCGCAACGCCATCACCATCATTATCACATCCAAACAAATCTACACTTTCTGCTATATGACTAGGATTAGTAAGTATTATAAAAAATGACGTAGTAGCAAAACAACCAGAAGTATTACTTTCTATTCTTGCATAAATAATTTGAGGGTCTGAAACATTTTCATAAACAGTAGGTAATGGACTAGAATTAGCTATAGCATCTTGCTCATTTAAATGGTATGTAATAGTATATTCTGAAGCAATTTGATTACCTAAAATATAAGGGTTATTTTCTGTAAGATCAAAGAATGCTTGGTTTGTTGCGGAACACTCTAATAAATCATTCGCCGGATTTGCAATAGGAGTTTCTAAAAACTCTACAGTAATTTCGTCACTTATAATACATTGATTAGAAAATATTACTTGAGCTGTATAAACACCTGGCTCACTAACCGTTAAAATAGAACTTGACTCTTCAGAAATAAGTAATCCATCTCTATACCAAACATGCTCTAAATTTGGAGCTTGTGTATCTAAAACTACAGGCTCATTTAAACAACTTGCGGTACCTGCGTCTATTGTAAAATCATCTCCTAGAGTTAATTCTCCAATTTCAAAACTACCTGCTTCAATAAAGATCCCAGTATCAAATTGTGAGTCTGAATCATCAGCAACCACAAGTTTTATATGATAAGTTTCTCCAATATTAACTGCGGATTGAGCTGTAAAAACTACCGTTCTACCATTATAATCCATTGGTGGTAAATTGTCAGGTGTATATTCCCCAAAATATGCTTCGTTAATAGCAGGACAATCATCATTACTAGGATGAACCGTTGTTACTAAAATTGGTGTTGTAGTATTTGGAATAACGGCCAGATTAGTTGTGTTATCATTAGAATCCGTTAAGAAAAAAGCAAAAGCATCTGAATACGTACACTCATAACTACCACCATTGTATTCTTCCGATGCCATTAAAAAATCAAAACTTATATTTTGAGAATATGGCACAAAATCAAACTCTATAATCGTAGCGTTTCTAGAATCGACTCCTAAAATAGTATCTAAATCAGTATCACCAACCCATTGGCTACCTGATGAATTTATTGTATCATCATTGGGGCCTGCCGCATCTTCCGCATGCCCAGTACTTAGCAATAACCCTTCGCTAAAAGGAAACTGATCACCATCCATTGAAAAATAACCTATTCCGTTAGGGTTAAAAGGGTCAAAGCTTGTACCTGTTGTAAAGGTAATATTTGATACGTTAGCACAATCACTAGCGAATAATACATCTTGCACCAATTCTTCTATAGTGTAAGCACTATCACTTACTTCAATACTATTAAATCCAGGTCTAATGCATAAATCAAAACTTACATCCTCATCCTCAGAACCTTCTGAAAATACTCTTATATAATAAGTATCACCAATGACTAATTGTGGTGTTACACTAGGACCACCATCCATACAATATAGCTCATTTAGAGCACCACAAGAACCTTCATAAACAGCATGATTGAGACCTGACGCCACATCATTTTCAACAATATTTAAAAACTCAATTATTTGCGTATCATTAATAGCAACAAACTGAAACCACACATCATCATCTGCATCACCATCACAAGAAACCGCTGCCACATTAGAAGGGCTTGCCGATAAAATTGTACCATAAGCCAGCTCTGTGCATGAGTCATCTGTATTAACAGTTACTATTGTTGCCGAATCACAATCATCATTATCAGGAATACAACTCCTAACTAATATTGGCAAACTATTAAAAACACAATTAGCATCTTGATTATTAGTTAATGTATATATAATATCTGTGAAGAAAGGGAAAGGACCAATTTGATAGGTACCAATAGCATTAATAGTAGCTGTATTGGTATCGACATTATTAGATATAGTAAGTGATGTAGCACTACCTAAAGACGTAACGTTAACATCTATTAGAAATTGACTACCGTTATCACAATCATCAACAATAGTGTATGTCGCTTCTGAATTGGTACATGTTGCACAAGCAACTGTATAAGTAATTCCACCATTCATAGGAGCATCTCCATTTGCACAACTACTTGGCACAAAATCATCTGACGCAATATAAAATGATATGGTATCTCCTGTAGATGTGTATGAAAGACCTGAAAGATTACCTTCATTACCGAAAAAATAATCATCATAAGGCACAATAAAAGTTCCATCAGTATCTATAACAACAAGTGGATCCCAACCTTCATCAATAAATCCTGAATAAAAATTCAATGTTAATGCTGAACCATCAATACTGGTAAATGTGAAAATTTCAGGATTAACAACACCATTATCTCCATAACACATTGTTTCTGTTATAGGACCAGCTGAACAATCTATAATAAAATCTGTTTTTATTGGTGTCGTAAAAAGTAAAGGACCTGCCCAAATACTATTTCCATTGGTACAATTTGCCCTAACATAGACTTCATAATCTGTACCAAATAACAATCCGTTTTCTGTAACATTTTGCACTAATGATGTTGTACCTGATGTTGGTGTACCAGTACCTTCAATTTGTATTGCATATTCCCATGACGTTTCACTGTCATTAGCAATCCAAGAAAAATCTACTGATGCACTTATATCATCAGAGTCTACGCCATCAACAGATACTGTAGGAGAAGCACAGATTGAACCACACGTTTCCACACGCACTAAATCAATTGACATATCCCCTCTAAAATTATCTGTTCTAGTTTGTTTAAACTCTAAATATATGGATTGCCCTAAATATGAATCTAAATTAACACCTACTGGCACCCATGGTTCGCCACCTGAAGTTTGTAGCTGACCACTCCATGTAAATAGATTAGTAAATGGCCCAGAAATTGAATTAGAAATTCCAACTTCTAAAGTTCCCATACCTTCACCATAGGCATGCATATAAAAAGAAAGTTCTGCCTCATCTGTTGCAGTTGTAAGATCAATAACAGGACTAATTGCTGAAGCGGATAAAAGTTGTGCATTACCCGAAGCTTCATAATTCATATAATTAGCACCACTATACGCAGAATCTGGTCCTGTACCTGAACTATTTGCATTACCTGGCACTTCCCATTGTCCTCCGTTGTTTGTATTTGTTAAATCACCTGTCCAACCATTGTAATCATCAAATTCTGCTTCAAATACAAAAGAAGAATTATTAGAGGGACAAGTTACACCTACTGGAGGATTGATTGTTTGACTTAAAGCTTTTGTGCTACATAGCATACACACAATAATTAAGCTAAATGTTAGGATTAAATTTTTCATTTCATTTTTTTATTAATTCAACAGAAATAATATAATTAACACCTTCTTTAAGGTGTATTTATTAATAAGAAAGCCACCCAAAAAATCAGTGGCTTTCCGTTATTGATTTCAGCAATATTTAATCTTTTATTACTCTAATAGTCTTAACAACACCAGCAATAGAAACTTTTACAAAATAGGTACCTGTTTGTAAACCTGATAAATCTAACTCGCTATTAACTGCATTAGGCATCTTTTCTAATACTTGTTGCCCTAACATATTGTACACGTTTACAGTATCAATAGTATTTATAGCATTTAATGTTAGCGTATTTTTAACTGGATTAGGATAGTAAGTGAATGTGCTTTGATTATCTATATCGTCAATTCCTAAAGTAGCACAAGTTACATCAGCTACCCATCCACCATATTCAATACCACCATCAGAACTAAACTCAATAGTTAATGCACCAGAGACATCTGTAGACGTAAAAGAATCACCTACACTAAGCACACTAGATGCTACAGAAGGTAAAGTTCCGTTTCCACTTTCTTGACCACATAATGTCTGCGCTAAAACAGGATATGTATTATCGGGACCGTTATATATAGTTAAGTAATCATAACATCCTCCTTGATCTCCAATATCAAAATCATCTGCTTCTAAATCGACAAAAGTAAATGTAATAGTCACTGCCTCACCTGCAGTATCTGGCATAATTGTAGTTGTTGTAAACTCTGAACTAGAATAATCATTACTAGCTCCACCTGAATCAGTAAAATTACCACCACAAGAAGGCGGAATAATTGCTGTCGCAAAAGCATAAGGACCAACCCATGAAGAATTACCATCTACACCACAATCTGTTTGAACGTAATACTCGTAATTATTATCAGCAACTAAACCTGTTAGGTTATAAGGATTGGAAATTCCTGTAGCTGTAGCAACACCAGTTACGGTTTCTCCTGCAGTAACATCTACAACCTCAATATTCCATGATGTTGCTGTACCACTAGCCCAACTTAAATCTGCTGTAGTCGTTGTAATATTTGATGCTGCAAGCGTTGAAGGCGGTATACAGGATGGCGCTTCTTCAAAAGAAACATCATCAATTGCTAAATCATCATCAAAATCACCTGGATCTAAAACTTCAGAAAACGTAAATCTAGCTTGTGCTGGACCTGTAAATGTTAAACCAGCTATATCAATAATTTTTAATTCCCAACCAACTGTATTTGTGTTATAAGTAGCCATGAGATTCCAAGAACTTCCATCCCAAACCTCAACATCTAATTGTGCATTTAGAGAATCTTCAGAATCACTTATTTCGTAAAAACTTAGAACCGGTGCTGCAAGTGTACTTACATCAACAAATGGACTAACTAAATACCTAGGACCATGATTACCTGACGCATCACAAGCTGCATAATAACCGTTACTAGCTGTACTTCCTGTTATGACACCATCATTTCCAACGTGTCCCAATCCTGATGTTTGAAAAAACCATTCTTCTTCTCCTGAATCACTAGACATTCTCCAGCAATCTGGAATATCACCTCCATTATCAAAACCTTCAGTATATGGTGCAGTAAATGCATTACACTCTGTAGTAAACTCAATTGGTCCAATCCAGAAAGAAGTACCATCAGAAACACCACAATCTGCCTGAACAAATATCTGATAAGTAGTATTAGACTGCAAACTTGATAACCCAAATGGATTTGTAACAACTGAATCTGTAGCCACACCAGTTACAGTTTCACCAGCAGTAACATCAACTACTTCAATATTCCAAGAAGCAGCTGTACCATTCTCAGTCCAAGCTAAATCTGCAGTAGTCGTTGTAATATTAGAAACCATTAAAAACGATGGAGCTACACAAGATATAGGCTCATCGAAAGTAACATCATCAATAGCGATATCATCATCATTACCTCCATTAGGTTCTGAAAACGTAAATCTAGCTTGTGCTGGTCCAGTAAATGATAAACCACTTAGATCAATTGATTTTAATTCCCAACCTAAAGTATTACTGTTATAGGTGGCCATAAGATTCCATGCAGCACCATCCCAAACTTCCACATCTAATTGCGCATTGTCAGAATCCTCTGCATCACTAATTTCATAGAATCGTAATTCTGGCGATGCAAGTGTACTTATATCTACTAAAGGACTCACTAAGTACCTTGGACCATGATCACTAGAAGCATCACATGCAGCATAATAACCATCAGAAAATGTATTCCCTGTTAATGTGCCACCATCACCAACATGACTTGGACCAGACGTATTAAATTGCCAATCTTCACCACCACTCATTGACCAACAATCTGGAATGGCATCAGCATTATCAAAACCTTCAGAAAAAGGCGCAGTAAAAGTATCACAAGCAGTAGTAAGAGTAAGAGGACCTACCCAAAAAGATGGTCCAACAGTACCACAATCTGCTTGTACATAAAATTCATATTCATTATTAGCCATTAAACTAGTTACCATATAAGAATTAGTAACTCCAGTAATTGTTGCAACTCCTGTTGACGATTCTCCAGCCGTTATATCAACAACCTCTATATTCCAAGACGTAGCTGAACCATCTTCAGTCCATTCTAAATTAACGGTTGTACTACCAATACTCAAAGCATTAAATGCTAAAGGCTCTCTACAAGCAGGAAATGTATCGTTAACAAAATTATCAACATGTAACTCCCATTCATCGTATGATTTAGCTCTTACTGCCACATATATTGACTGACCTACATATGCTGTTAAATCAAAAATAACATTGGTCCATAATTCAGGCGCAAGGCTTTCTGCTTGTAAAACCACTGTAAATTCAGATGCTGCAGCTGTCGTAGTAGATAACAATACCTCATAAGATTCTAAAAAAGAACCACTTCTTGAGCGTACATAAAACGACAATCTATCATTTACACCTGAATTAACAGTGATTTGAGGTGTAATTAAATAATCATCGTTAGCACTGTCAGTACCAGCAGAAATTCTGGCAATAGCAGAACCATCTTGTGCACCATCGCTTTCTGGTGTATCATCCCAAACCCATGTATTGGTACTTGCTTCATCTAAAACGGTCCAACTTGCGGGAATTTCTGTTTCAAAGCTTTCTGTAAATTGTGCATTAGATTGCCAACAAAAAGCAATCATTACAACAAATAGTAACGTAATTTTTTTCATAAAGGTTAGAATTAATTAATTAGTGTTTTTTTTGTTAAAAAGATGAAGGAACTTCAGCTAAAAAGCCTAAACCTTTAAAACTTGAGAAGCTAAAGTTGATAAATATGTTTTATATTACACGTTTTTTAAGGTTATCAAAAGGTAATCACCTAATAACATAAACAATAAAATACTATTAGTCAGGGCGTTATTTATTAACCCTGAATATTTATAATATTTAGAGTATTACCACAAATACAACCTGAATTCAATGATTTTTTTTAAATAATAAAGCGCAATTATGTTTACAAAAGCTATAAAAAAAATAAGCATACTAATATTAACTATTACATTTAGCACAACATTATATGCGCAAGAAAAAGACCTTAACACGCATGAATTAGACAGTCTTCACAGACGCTATTATGGTCAACATTCTGAAGAAGCATTTGCAGTGCATCATAAAGTACTTAAACAATCCATTAAAACTAAATATGAAGAAAAAATAGCCGCGACTTACAAAGCGTTAATGTGGCTACATGGTGCAAATAAAAATGCGAATTTGGATAGTGTTTTATATTACGCAGATCTATTTGAAACAAAAATAGCGACATACAATAAACCGAAAGACACTGTAATGCTGAAAGAATTAGAACTCCCTAATTACTATTTAAACAAAGGACAATTATTAGCAAATGCATTTGGCTTACCAGAACAAGGATTAGAAAGCTATTTTAAAGTACATCCACTAATACCAGAAGGGGATATTAAATTGACCTTTGCATACTACACTTCGATTTCTGAAATATATTATCAAAAATCACAATTTGATAAGGCTCTCGAGGTTTTAACACCACTTTTAAAAGACACCACCAACATAGGTGCTTTCACAAAAGTTAGACTGCTTCAAAATATTGCAGGTAATTATGTACAAAAAGAAATGCCAGAAAAAAGTTTTCCAATTCATAAAGAAATTCTAAAACTAGCAAAGAAAGAAAATGATATAAAAGAGATTTGGTGGACAAAAAATAGATTAGCTAATGATTATTTTCGATTAGGCGACGCACATAAAGCAATAGATTCTGCTTTAGCTGTTAGAGAATTTTGCATTAAAAACGACCTACATCAGCTCCTGTTTAATAACACCATTAATTTAAGCACTTATTACCATGCTATTGGTGATATAAAAAATGCTATTACATATAGAAAAAATGCCCTAGAATATTCTACAGGATTAGAAACTAGAAAAGACGTGTATGACAGACTTGCTTTGTATTATACAGAAAATAAACAGTATCTACATGCAACAGAAATCTATAAAAAGAAGAGCAGTTTAGTTGACAGCATTCGTTCAAATGAAAAAAAGGCCGTAACTAACTACATAGAATCAAACGTAAAACTTCTTAATGAAAAACAAAAAAACCAACAAATGCTTTTTGACGTGCAACTTTTGGAGGAAAAAAACAAAAAGCAAAGACTTTACCTTTATAATATTAGCACAGCCCTAATAAGTATAATTCTATTACTTGGAAGCATCCTCATTTTTAGAAAGTATAGAAAAGGTGAGAAAGTAATTGAGATACTAAAAACGAATGAAAAAAAATTATTAGAAGAGAAAATAACACTTAGAGAAAACGAATTGGAAGCATCTGCAATTGCGGTTTCTCAACGCTTAGAAACACTAAACACAATAAAAGACGAATTAAACCTTATTAAACACCCTAAAATCCCAAAACTAGAAGAAGCTAAATCAAAAATAAACGACCTTATTAGATCCGCTTCAGATATGTCTATTATAACAAAAAGAATAGAATCTGAATATCCAACAATGGCTAATAAATTAATGGATAAATACCCTAATTTATCAGACACTCAAATAAGGTATTGTCTACTGACAAAATTAAACTTATCAATAAAAGAAACAGCTAGCATTTTAAATGTAACACCAGATACAGTAAAAGTGGCAAGAAGTAGATTAAAGAAAAAGCTAAACATACCTCCAGAAATGTCATTTAAACTATTCTTAGACCAGTTAGCAAAAGAGTAAACTATATTTAAACAAAAAAAGAATATGTTAATTGTACTATCTCATTAAAACTAAGTTAAAAGTCTAATCACATCAGTGTGATATTTCATATTTTTGCAAATAAAAGATGTCACAGACTAAAATATCTATTATTCCGACTTCAAACGACACGATCTTAAAGTTTGAAGCAGACCGATTTTTAACCAATCACAATAGTTTCGAATTTAACAATATAGATGACGCTAAGCACTCTCCATTAGCACAACAACTATTCTATCTACCTTTTGTAAAAAAAGTATATATCGCTTCAAATTTTATTGCTATTGAACGCTATAACATTGTGGAATGGGAAGATGTGCAAGACGAAGTTGCTACTCAAATAGAAGACTATTTATCTAATGATGGTGTTGTTGTTACTGAAGAGGCCTTTAAACCAAAGGCAGCCGTAACAGTATATGCTGAGAGCACGCCTAATCCTGGAGTATTAAAATTTGTTTGCAATAAAATTTTAGTGCCTAGTTTATATGAATTTACGTCTATAGAAGACGCCAAACCTTCACCACTAGCTACTGCTCTTTTTCAATTTCCATTTGTAAAAAATGTATTTATGGAAAAGAACTTTATATCAATTACTAAGTTTGATATTATTGAATGGGAAGATATTACAATTCAGTTAAGAGAGTTTTTAAAATCTTATGTTGAAGAAGGAAAAACAATTTTAAACGATAACGCACCTCAACAACTTAACAAAACTGAGGAAGCTGTAGAGCAAAAATTTGAAGCTTTAGATGATGTTTCAAAAAATATTGTAAACATTCTTGAAGAATATATTAAGCCTGCAGTTGAAAGTGATGGTGGAAATATTGAATTTAAATCTTACGACGAAAACACAAAAAAGGTAGAAGTATTATTACAAGGTGCATGTAGTGGATGTCCATCATCTACATTCACACTAAAAAATGGTATAGAAACTATGCTAAAAGATATGCTAAATGACAACTCTATTACGGTAAATGCCATTAATGGTTAGAATTTTTTAATAATTAAGTGACATCATCTAAATTTTAGTGTCTTAATTGTAGAAACCTTAAAAATTTAAAAATAATGGCAGTATTAAAAGTAATTGAAGTTTTATCTAACTCAAATAAAAGTTGGGAAGATGCAACCAAAAAAGCGGTAAAAGAAGCGTCTAAAACAGTAAAGAATATTAAATCTGTATATGTACAAGATCAAAGTGCTATTGTTAAAGATGATACTGTAACTGAATTTAGAGTCAACTTAAAATTAACTTTCGAGGTTAAATAATATAAGATGTTATTAACCCTTAAAATACAACTCGGACAATCACTTTTCCGAGTTTTTTATTAACTAAAATTAATTAAACCAACATGGACACACAAAAATGGATTGACGTAGGCATAAAATTTGTTATTGAATATGGACCTAAAGTAATAGGCGCTATAGCAATATGGATTATTGGTAGCTGGGTAATTAAAATTCTCCTTAAAGGCGTTAAAAAAGCATTAAACAAAGGAGATTATGACGAAAGCTTAAAGAAATTCCTAACGAACTTAATTAGTTGGATTTTAAAAGTTGTATTAATTATAGTTGTATTAGGTACAGTAGGTGTAGAGACAACATCATTTGCTGCTATTATTGCTGCAGCAGGTTTAGCGATTGGTTTAGCTTTACAAGGTTCATTAGGTAACTTTGCTGGAGGTGTTTTATTAATGATATTTAAGCCTATTAAAATAGGAGATTTAATTGAAGCGCAAGGAGAGCTTGGTGTGGTTAAAGAAATTGAAATTTTCACTACTAAACTTTTAACTCCAACAAATAAGGAAGTCATTATACCAAATGGCGCTCTATCTAATGGTAATATTGTAAATTATTCTACCGAAGGTAAACTGAGAGTTGATTTAACATTTGGTGTTGGTTATGATTCTGATATCAAACAAACCAAAGACGTTTTAATGAAAGTATTAACCTCTAATCCAAAAGTACTTCAAGATCCTGCTCCTTCGGTAAATGTATCTGAATTAGCAGATAGCTCAGTAAACTTTGCGGTAAGACCATGGGCGAATGTTGCCGATTATTGGGATGTGTACTTTGAAACACATGAAAACGTAAAAATTGCATTGGATGCTGCTGGTATAGAAATACCTTATCCTCATGCTGTAGAGATTCAAAAAGAAGGTTAATTATTTCTTCTTTTTTAAAGCTACAAAATCCTTTAAATAATAAGGTTCAAAATAAGCGACATCTTCGGTGTCGCTTTTTTGATGCTTTATTTCGGCGAGTAAAGACATTTCATTAGCTGAAGGTAGTTTACCTTCTATAAAAACAGCATTAGGATGTTTAATAAGCGCTTTTGTTTTCTGAACACCGTTCCCTATAAAATACACTTTCTGCTTTTCAAGACGTTCAGAATAACTATTTTCATCAAGTATTTCTGCTTTAATTTCTCTTACCAATTCTAAATCCTGATTATAAATAGCCGAATATACTTCCATTCGTCTTGCATCTAACATTGGTATTATTAAACCATCATCGATTTTCACTTGATTGGCTAAACTCTCTAATGTAGAAATTGATATCAAAGGTTTATTTAAAGCAAAACACAAACCTTTTGCAGAAGACACACCAATACGTAAACCTGTATAAGAACCTGGTCCTTTACTAACTGATACTGCATCTATATCTGAAGGATTTAGTTTTGCTATTTTAAAAACCTCATCAATAAAGACATGCAAAGTTTCTGCATGTGAATAGCCTAGACTATTATCTTCTTTTAAAACTAAAGTCTCTCCATCCTTAGAAAGAGAGACTGAACAATTGGTAGTTGCCGTTTCTATATTTAGCACTAATGCCATGTTAGTTGTATTGGTTGTTGGTAAACTATCTAGATTACAATAATAATAAATTATTCTTCAGAACGCTTCTCAGAACTGCCTTCGGATTTCTTATTTGTTATTTCTAGTAAATCCCCAGGATTCAAGTTTTTAGACACCATGTTATATGGTCCTGTGATTATTTTATCATCTTTACTTAAGCCCGAAATAATTTCAATATTTGTATCATCTTGAATTCCGGTAGTCACAACTTTTAACTTTGCTTTTCCATTATTATTGACAAAGACACATTCAAATTTTTCTTCTTCATCAGCAGAATCACCTGTATTAACCTCAGTCATTTTATCAAAAGGTTTTTTAGTAGAACTTGTATCCGATTTTATAACAATAGCACTAATTGGCACCGAAATAGCATCGCTTTGTTTTTTAGTTATAATATCTACTGTAGCTGTCATTCCAGGTCTAAATGGCGAATATGTTTCAGGTTTACCTTCAGTTAATTCTTTATAAGACTCTTCAATAATTCTAACTTTTACTTTAAAATTAGTCACCTGATCTGCTGTTAAAGTTCCTTCTGCTGAATTTGCAATTTCTGTTACAATACCCTTAAATTCTTTCTTTAAATATGCATCTACTTCAACAATTGTAGAATCACCAATATTTACTTTTACAATATCATTTTCGTTAACATCAACTTCAACTTCCATATTGTTTAAGTTAGCGACTCGTAAAATCTCGGTTCCTGCCATTTGCTGAGTTCCTACTACACGTTCTCCTAACTCCACGTTTAAACGGGAAATAGTCCCACTCATCGGCGCATAAATTGTAGTTCTATTTAAATTATCTTTAGCCTCATTTACAGTTGCGGCCGCACTTTGCACATTATAATACGCTGAGTTTTTACCAGCAACTGCTGTTTCATATGTAGCTATAGAACGGTCCCAATCTGCTTTAGAAATTACACCTTTATCAAAAAGTGTTTTGTTTCTATCATAGTCTGCCTTAGATTGCTTTAAGTTTGCTTCAGCTTGTTCCAAACCTGCTCTTACATTTTGGTAAGATGCCTGAGAACGACTCACTGCAGATTGAATTAAATCTGGATTGACACGCACCAATAAATCTCCTTTTTTAACTTCTTGCCCTTCTTTAAAAGGAAGCTCTAGTATTTCACCAGAAACTTCTGAAGAGATTTTCACTTCAACTTCTGGCTGAATTTTTCCAGTTGCAGATACGGTTTCTATAATATCTCTAAGTGTTACCTCTTTTTCTGTAACTGCTTTAAAATTGCCTTTTTTACCAAACAAGCCCATTTTAGATCCTGCTAATAAACCTAAAAGCAAAACAACTACAACTACTAATATTATTTTTACATTCTTACTCATAATTAAAACTTTAATTCAGTTGCAGGAATTCCGAAATACAATTCCAGAACCTTCAACTTAAAAATATAATCATATTTTGCCTGGTTGACTTGAATTTTTGCATTATCAAATCGCTGTTTAGATTGACTAAAATCAAAGGCATTTGTTAAACCAACATCATATCGCTCTTTTGCATAATCATAAGCCAATGCTTGTGACTCTAATGATTTTGTTGCAGCTTCAAATGATTTTAAAGCACCTTTAGCATCAACATAGGCTTGATATACTGTAGATTCTAAATTTAATTCTTCTTGCTCTAATTGATATTCTGCACGCTTCAAATTAATTTTACTTCGCTGTACACTTCCTTTAACAGAAAATCCATTTAAAATAGGAATATTAAGACTTAATCCATAACCAATACCATCATTTAAATAGATCTGCTCATTAAATGGTATTGCGCTTGCATCAGTATATCTTGTATCATATCCTAAAAAAGCTCTCAATGTTGGCCAATAAGATCCCTTAGCTATTTGAATATCTTTCTCTGCTAATGCAACAGATTGTTCTGCTATTTTAATTTCAGATCTATTGGCTTTAGCATTTTCTATAATTTCAGTAGCCGATTTATTAGAAATACCTTCATCTACAATATCATAACCTTCATCTTCAATATCAAAATTCTCATAGTCCTTAATTAATAATAACTGTGCTAAGTTTATTAATGAAATCTGAATTGTATTTTCTGCATTTACAATATTTTGCTTTTCTGTAGCATCTGTAGCTTGAATTTCTAAAAGATCACCTCGAGGTAAAGATCCTGCTTCTACTAATTGAGTTGTACGCTCAATTTGCTCTTGAGTTACAGCATTTTGAGATTTTAAAACTTCTAAATTCGCTTTGTTTAAAATTACTGTGATATAGCCATTTGCAACAAAAAGCGAAATGTCATCTTTCATTTTTGACAAACTATATTGAGCCGCTAACTTTGAAATTTCGGCGCGCTGTACTTGTCTAATATTCTGCAAACCGTCAAATAAATTATACCCTAAATTCACACTGGCAGAAGAAGAGAGAAACGTCGTTGTAGATGAATTTCCTGTTGTAGGATCAAAACTCAAACCTGTGTTTTTTGAAACACTACCGCTTGCATTGATACTTGGTAAAAAATTACCAACGGCAGTTAATTTTTCTATGTCAGTAGCTAACAAATCTAACTCGCTTTGCTTAACTGAAATATTATTTTTTAGCGCATATTCTACACATTCCTTGAGCGTCCATTTTTTATTTTGTGCTTGTGCAAAAACGCCACAAAGAATTAAAATTATTACGATTGATTTTTTCATGATGCTTATTTGTCTATATAAAACTTAAAGTGTTACACAATTAATGTAATTTATTCTTGAGCGTATTTTGGAATACCTTGTATTTGATTCCAAACCTTTATTTTATCGTCTTTAGTGATACCACTTTTCACTTCAACAAAAATGCCATCACTTACGCCTAACTCTACGTCTTTTCTATCGAATTTTTGATCTCCAACTTCAATCTCTACGTAAGGCTTTTGAGTATCTTTATCATATTGAACTAGTGCTTCCTTTATTGCTAAAACTTTTTCTGCTTTTTCTAAAATAATAGATGCGTTGGCACTTAAACCTGCTCTAATAAATGTAGAATCGATTTTTTTAAGAGAGCCTTTTATTTCAAATTGAATAGCACCATTTTCCGCGACACCTTTTGGCGCAATATAATCTAAAATAGCATCAAATTTTTTATCTTCAATGGCTCCAACTGTTATCTCTAATGGCAAACCTTCTTTTATTTTACCAACTTCACTTTCGTCTACTTTACCTTCAAAAATCATTTGTTGTACATCTGCTAAAGATGCTATTGAGGTTCCTTCGTTAAAATTATTAGCTTCGATAACTTGGTTACCTGCTTTTACCGGAACGTCTAATACCATACCAGAAACTGTAGCTCTGACTTGAGTTTGAGCTATGTTACCCAATCCTGAAGTCGTTCCTGTTTTTATAATATCGTAATTCTGATTTGCTGAATTGACATTAATTTTGGCTTGCTCAACGCTTTGTTTTGTTTGTAAATATGAATTCTTTACACCTTCAAAATCATTCGCAGATATTACACCTTTATCAAATAAAGCTTTTTGCCTATCGTAATTAGATTGCTGTGTTTGTAAATTAATCTTTGCTGTTTGTAATGCCGTTTGGTTAGTCGCAATATTATTTTTTGCACTTGTTAAGCTCGAAGCATTTGGTATAACTTTAATTTGAGCAATTAAATCACCTTGTTTTACATATTCGCCAGCTTCTATAAACACCTCTTCAATCACACCAGAAATATTTGGCTTAATTAATATTTCTTCCTTCGGCACAATACTTCCTGTTGCCACTGTCTTTACAATAATAGTTTCTTCAGTTGGTGTTTCTGAAGTATACGTGATTGGGTTTTCTTGATTCTTCTGCCACAAATAAAATAAGGCAGCTCCAAATACAACAACAATTAATATTAGTAAGATTACGGTTTTAGTTCTTTTCATGATTATTGATTGATATAAATTTATTCTATTCTTAACGCGTCAACTGGTTTCATTTTTGTTGCGCTATTGGCTGGTATTAATCCTGCTAATACGCCAGACACTACGAGTATTATTAGCGCTGTAAATACAACTTGCATACTCACACTAGGATTGGCAAAATTATCTACTGGACCAGCATTATCTAAAATGGTATTCATTACCCAAATGACTAAAGCTGCAAACGAAATTCCAACCATACCAGACAGTATTGTTAGTATTAAACTTTCTTGTAAAATTTGTGATTTTATAGTCCAAGGACTCGCGCCCAATGCACGTCTTACACCTATTTCTTTGGTGCGTTCCTTTACAACAATGAGCATTATATTACTTATACCAATGATACCAGACATTAAAACTAATGCGCCAACAAAATAACCTACAAAGGAAAGTATTGTGAATAGCCCATTTACACGTTCAAATTGTTCTGACAAATCAAAATGACCAATAGCCCTTTCATCTGTAGGATCTACTTTATGCCTAGACTTCATTAAAGTGAAAATCTGATCTTTTAAGGTTGTAATACTTACACCATCTTCAGCTGTAATTGCCATCCAGCCTACGCTTTCGCCTCTATTAAATGCTTGACCAAAAGTTGTAAAAGGCATGTAAATTGTACTCGCATCTTGCTCACCATCACCTTGGCTATTACTCATTTTAAAAGTACCAACAACTAGAAAATTTACGCCATTTACTTTTATATATGTCCCTAAAACATCTTCCCCTTTATCATATAGCCCATTTTCTACTCCTGTGCCAATGACACAAACTTTACGTTTTGCATTGATATCTGAATAACTTATAAAACGGCCTTGAATAATATCCATAGGTTGTTGCTTTATATATTCAGGATAGTCTCCATAAATTTCGTAAGCTCCAGTTTTTGTACCTCTTGTCACATTGTTTGCTCCATTATAGCCACCTAACTGGTTTCTAGGCGATACATATTTTATATCTGGAAATTCTGATTTTATAGCTGCAACATCGCCAATTTTATAATTAAAGTAACGGCCTTTTGGTAAACCTTTGTAAGGTTTTGAAGTACCTTGAGTCCACATAAACATGGAGTTGGTTGCAAAATTCCCAAAATCTGCTGTTACACCATTTTTAAGCCCATTGGTTAATGCCAACAATAAAACTAATATGGTTATGCCCCAAAAAACTCCAAACGCAGTTAAAAACGTTCTAAATTTATTAGCATTTAGCGCTTCTAATATTTCATCCCAACGGTCTCTACTAAACATATTATTCGTCTCTTAATGCATCTATTGGTTTAATCATTGCCGCTCTATAAGCAGGTATGAATCCCGCTAACGCACCTGCAAGTACTAATAAAAATACTGTTGTAATTGCAATATTGAAATCTACTTGTGGATACTTTATAAAATCACTTTCTATCTGAGGACCAACCAATTCTAACAATCCAAGTCCTAGAATTAATCCAAACAATCCTGAAAACATTGTTACAAAAACAGCTTCTTGTAATATCATACCAACAATAGACATTGGTAGAGCTCCTAACGCCTTTCGTATGCCTATTTCCTTAGTTCGTTCTTTTACTATAATTAACATTATGTTGCCTACACCTACAATACCAGCTATAATAGTTCCTATACCTACAAACCAAAATACAGCTTTTATAGTAGCGACTAGCGAGTATATTTTCTCAGCTTGTTCTAACGTATTTCTAACTCTAACTGCACTTACATCATCTGGTGCTACGGTATGGATTTCTTTTATTTTTTGTTCTATTCCTAAAGCAATAGCATTAGACATCGCTACGGCCTCATCAAAATCATCTGCCATTTTTACGGTAAAAGCCATATTTCTGATGTCTTCTCCACCATTAAAAACCGCTTGTGCTGTAGATACAGGAATATAGACTTGGCTTTCTTCTCTATCGCCTCCTGGATCAAAGAAAACACCAACGACTTTAAAATTCATTCCATACACTTGAATGTTTTTATTTATAGGATCTTCATCTTTAAAAAGATCTTTCTTCATTTTATTGCCAATAACAGCTATTTTTTTTCTCTGCAAAATGTCTGACTGACTAATAAAGCGACCAGATCCAATATCAGCGTTTTCAATAAATTGGTTATCTGGCATTGTTCCGCGAACACGATAGTTTCCGGTTTCATTTTTATATGATACCGTTCCTCCCCAAATCATGTAGTCTTTTGTACCATATACTAAATAGTCGTCATACTGATTTTTCACAGCCTCAAAACTAGAATTTTTCAGTTGAATGTATCGCCCAGGATTTAAGCCTTTGTAGCCCTTTGTAGTAACACCTGTCCAAACGGAAACTCTATTAGTTGCATCTTGTTCAAATTGAGACTTTACGCCATTTGCTATTCCTTCGCTAAATCCAAGAAGAATTACGAGTATAAAAATTCCTGAGGCTACCGAAAGACCTGTTAAAAAAGTACGTAATTTGTTTTTACGTAGCGTTTCAAAGATTTCTTGCCAACGTTCTATATCAAACATGTGCTGAAGCTCTAACTTGATTTACTACACTATCGTCTATAATTAATCCATCTTTAAGATTAACAATACGTTTGGTCATATGCGCAATATCATCCTCGTGAGTGACAACAAGAATCGTTTTCCCTTCATCATTAATACCTTGAATGAGTTCCATAACCTCGTAGGACGTTTTAGTATCTAAGGCTCCTGTTGGCTCATCAGCCAATAAAACCTTAGGGTCACTTGCTAAAGCTCTTGCGATCGCAACACGTTGTTTTTGTCCTCCAGAAAGCTCACTCGGTAAATGATGAGACCATTGTGCCAAACCTACTTTTTCGAGATAGTGCATCGCTTTTTCAGTACGTTCTTTTCGCTTAACGCCTTTATAGTATAATGGCATAGACACATTGTCTAAAGCACTTTTATAATTTATAAGATTGAATGATTGAAAAATAAAGCCTAGAAAATCATTTCTGTATTTAGCTGCTATTTTTTCGTTAAGATTTTTTATAGGAACATTATCGAGAATGTATTGGCCTTCATCTGCTTCGTCTAACATACCAAGTATATTTAATAACGTAGATTTCCCTGAACCTGAAGACCCCATTATTGAAACTAACTCACCTTCTTTTACATCAAAATTAATACCTTTTAACACATGAAGCGAGTTGCTACCCATGTGATAAGATTTGTGCAAATCTTTTATCTGAATCATAGTTTGGTTAGTTAGTTATAGTCCAAAAAAAATCTGGTCTATTGCAATTTTAAGAAAAACTTAAGTCATTTTATGCCAACAAATTGTTAAGACCCTAAATATAACGGTTATAACTAAGACTATGCAAACGCAAAAATGTTACAGTTTCTAACTTAAATTTTTAGACTTATCAGGTTTATTAAATTTTCTGTAAACGATGTAACCTAGTGTAGCCACCAAAATATATGGCACAGCCATTAAAAACATAATACCATCATTTATTCCCTCTGCTGCAGATTGATCTTCACCACTTTCTAAAACTGCTCTACACATGGCACATTGCGCATTTGTATTCACAAAAAAGAAAAGTGAAAATATGAGGTAGATGAATTTGTTTTTCATTTTAAGGGTTCTTTAAATCTGCCAATTAATAACTCTAGCAAATTAGTAAACTATGCGTAATACGGCGAAATCATTAAATACACCACTACACCTGTTACAGCAACATAAAGCCACAACGGAAATGTAATTTTAGCAATCTTTCTATGACGTTCTATATTATTTGTAATCGCTCTTACATAGGTAATTAAAACAAATGGAATTACTATTACAGACAATGCTATATGTGTAATTAAGATAAAGTAATAGATGTACATAACAGCACCTTCTCCACCAAATTTTGTAGAATCACTCGTCATGTGATACGCTATGTATAATAACAAAAATAATACTGAGAGTACAATTGCAAACTTCATTAACTTCTCGTGTAGCGTTCTATTTTTATTTTTAATTGCTACCACTGCGAAAATTAAAACAACGGCTGTTAATCCATTAATCACAGCATAGATTGGTGGTAAAAACATTAATGGCTTAACATCAAAACCTAACTCACGAAGATTAATACCAAATAAAGCAGCAACGGCTACAGGGATAATTACAGATAATGCAATGATCCATTTATTATATTTTTTTTCTTTTTCAATATCTACTACACTCATATTACTCGTTCAATAATTTTTGAATATCTTCTTTTAAAATTGTTATTTCTTGCGGAATTCCATCCTCATCTACACCAACAGCTTCTGGTACTAAACCATTGTAAAATATCATTGGATTTCCAAAGTTATCTTGCCTAGATCTAATGTAACCTTCTTTATCAATAAGCGCAAAATTTCCGGAGTGTTCAAAGCCGCCTTCTACACTTTCGTCTTTTGCTGTGTATAGATTAAAACCTTTATTAGCTAGTTTGTAAATCTCAGATTCATCACCTGTCATTAAATGCCAATTAGTATTTGTGATTCCATATTTTTCTGCATAAGCCTTTAACACTTCTGGTGTATCTATTTCTGGCGTTATAGTAAACGATGCTAAACCAAAATTCTCTAAATCCTTAAACTGATTTTGAACCTCTACTAAGTTTCTATTCATTATTGGGCAAATGGTAGGACAGGTAGTATAAAAGAATTCTACCACATAAACTTTACCTAAATAATCTTTATTGCTAATAGTTTCACCGTTTTGATTTATAAAACTAAATGCAGGCACCTTTTTAGGTTCACCATTGATTTCTAAATATTTTAAGTCGCTTTTACTTTTCTTTGTAATGGTAGCATTAGAGACATCTTCGCTTCGGCTTTCATCTCTTGTTACATCGCCTTCACTAATTCTATCAATTATTTTAGGCACAAAAATAATTCCAAACAATAAAATAATAAACGCAATACCAACGTACGAATAATTTGATTTTTTACTCATAACTCTGTTTTAATTCTTTTTCTCTTCGTGTGTTTGAATCATCAAATTTACCTTGTCTTTTTTGTCTATACTCAGTAAACAAGATCCTTACATCATCATTCATCATATTCTTTATTTCTGCTACTTCTATAGTATTGTATTCATACACACTAAACTTAGGCTTATCATCTTCTACTTCCCTTTCTGATCTTCCATCAATTCGTCCTCTTTGATTAAGATCTTTATCTATTATATAGACATTATTACTGGATAAATCATTCTGTAGCTTATCTTCTGTTATTAAAGAATTATATAACAGTTTTATTTCACCTTCAGTAGCAAATGCATAATGCCAGAATTTTAAATCTTCGTAAGTATTGATTTCTTTTTTAAGAAGCTCTACTTCATCTTCAGTGCCTTTTGGCACTACGATTATAATCTGAAAGTTTTTAAAGCCCTTAAATTTATCGTAGACTAACTCCTTAAGATTTAAGGCTGCTATAGTATTATTTAATGGTGTTTTTCCTAAAAAACCTAAAACAGTTATATTGTCTTTTAGTTGTAATGCTTCTGAAGTATCTGAGCCGAAGGTTTGAATATCAGATACGTTTTCATTTACAATATTTAATGGCTCGTAATTATGTTTTGCTGGATAGAGCATTAACAAAAAAGCTACAGGCAAAAAGAATAGAATACCGAGAACTATATATCGCTTTGTGTTATTTACTTCCATATGTAATGCAATAAAAACTCAGTTAATAAAAGGGTTAATTTTCGAATTGCAAAAATAAAAAAGGTGGTTTAGAAAAACCACCCTTTATTTATATTTAACACTTAGGTTTCTACTATAAATTCTAAGTAAAAACCTTTAAGTTATTCACTTATGTAGTTAAAAATCTTTCTTTATTAATGCGTCTTCTGCGTTGTAAACATTAAAAACGTATCCACCTTCTTGTAATAAGATGAAAATTAAGTAACAGATTAAGAAAACACCAGTCCAAACAACCATCTTTCTAAAGCTACCAGTTTCATCTCTCATGTGCATAAAATCCCATGTGATGTAATAGGCTTTTACAATTGTTAATACAATGAAGATTAAGTTTAAAGGTTTCATGTATACAATAGGAGACAATAATACATTACCAACTGTTGAGAAAAAACCATTCCCTTCAATAGGATCTATCCAAGTGCTCATTAAAAATTCTGGTTTGTATATACCTAAAACAACTTCTACTGCTGTTACAATAGTTAGGAATATTAAAACACCCCAAATCTTTTGAGTATTAGATTTGAACTTTAAACGTCCTCTAAATATTTCTAATTTATGCTCGTGTGCCATAATTTAATCTTAATTTCTTAGTTTATACTAAATAAAAGAATGTGAATACAAATACCCATACTAAATCGACAAAGTGCCAGTATAATCCCACTTTCTCAACCATTTCATAACTACCTCTTCTTTCGTAAGTACCTAGAATAACATTAAAGAAAATAATGATATTAATAACTACTCCAGAAAGTACGTGAAATCCGTGAAATCCAGTAATAAAGAAAAAGAAGTCAGCAAAAAGCGTTGTTCCATATTCATTAACATGAAGGTTAGCTCCTTTAACAACTAGTTTTCCGTTTTCTTTTATTTGTTTTAACGATTCTTCTCTTGACAAGATGGTTTTATGACCATGTTCATCAAGAAGTTGATTTCTCACTAAAATATTTTCGTTTGCAGCTAAACCTGCATAAATTTCATTAACAGTGTAAGGAGGCAAAGTACCTTCGTCTACAAACCATAGACCGTTTTTGCGTTCATGCGCTTCACGCTCGCCTGGTTGTGCAATTGCAATATCATCTATAGAAACACGCTTAAACTTCTCTACGCCATCTACGGTTACATTTTCACCAAATTGTAAGATGTTTCCACCTTTAGTTTGTACAGCTCCATAATCACCTTGAATAAATGTTGCCCATTCCCATGCTTGCGAGCCAACAAATATGGCACCACCAATTATGGTTAAAAACATATATATAGTCACTTTAGACTTATTCATATGATGACCAGCATCAACAGCTAACACCATTGTCACTGAAGACATAATAAGAATAAAGGTCATAAATGCCACATATATCATTGGCAATTCTTGTCCATGTAAAAATGGCACGTGTGTAAACACCTCGTCTGCAATTGGCCATTCATTAATGAACTTAAACCTTGAAAAACCATAAGCGGCTAAAAAGCCTGAAAATGTTAATGCATCAGATACAATGAAGAACCACATCATCATTTTTCCGTAACTTGCTTTTAGTGGCTGGTTGCCGCCTCCCCAAGTTTTTTCTTCTGTACCAGTAGCTACTGTAGAATCCATAGAATTTATTTAAATTTTAAGATTGGACAAAAATAATCAAATTATATATCTAAAAAAATATAAAAACAAAAAGAGCACAAGCCAAAGCACATCTACGAAATGCCAAAAATTTGCTGCTAGTTCAAAACCCAACATATTGTTGGCATTATACTTTTGTTTAAAATGATTATAAATTACAACAATAAGACATATTAGGCCAGCAATAACGTGCCCTATATGCAATACTGCTATTATATATATGTAAGACATTGTGATATTACTTGTTGGTCCGGCGAAGTGATAACCAGATGCAATGATCTCGCTAAAACCAGCAAATTGACTATAAACAAATGTAATACCCAATACTAATGTTACTAATAACCAAATGGTTACCATTTTCATTTTATTTTCACTCAACGCCTTCTTGGCTAAAATAAAAGTAAGACTACTAAGTAAAATAAGAACTAAACTAATTAAAAAGGCATTTGGTAATTGATAATCTACTAACCAATCTTCATTTAATCGTTGTTTACTACTTACAATAAATGCACTTACTAAACCTGCAAAAGACATAATCAATGAGCCAATACCAAACCAAAGCATCATTTTTTTTGACCTAGCCGTTTTCTCTTTCTGTGTTCCTTGTGTTAAATCCATTTATCTCAAAAATTTATCTGCAACATATATGATTTGCAATAATGTGATATAAAAAACGCTTGATAACATTAACTGTTTAGCTGCCTCTACAGTTCTTAACTTAAATAATTTTAAAGCATAAACCAACATTACCATACCAAGTATAAAAACAATAACAGCACCTACTATAGACAATTTTAAATCACCAGTAAAACCAAACACTGGCAGTATAGACGCAATAACAGTCCATACACTATACATTATAATTTGTACCGCTGTACCTTTATCTGGTTCTCCTGTAGGCAGCATGTGAAAACCACCTTTTTTATAATCGTCGTGCAAAAACCAGCCAATAGACCAAAAGTGCGGAAATTGCCAAAAAAATTGAATAGCAAACAACATACCTGGCTCTATACCAAAACTACCTCTTGCGGCAACCCAACCCAACATAAAGGGAATTGCACCTGGTAAAGCACCAACAAAAACAGAAAGTGACGTTTTAGTTTTTAATGGCGTGTAAACACTTGTGTATAAAAATATTGAAATAGCACCATACATGGCGGTTTTGGGATTAATTATATAAAGCGTAATTAACCCTAAAATGGTAAAAGAAGTTGCAATTATAAAAGCTGTATTCACTGACATGCGACCAGCTGGTATAGGTCTATTTTTGGTTCTATCCATTAGCGCATCTAAATCGCGCTCAATAATTTGATTATATGCATTTGAAGCACCAACCATAAAATAGCCACCAACGGCTAATAAAAGAAGTGTGGTAATACTAATGGTTTCAGCACCAAGAAAATAACCAGCAAGTGAAGAAAACACCACACTTAAGGATAAACCCATCTTTGTGATTTCCTTAAAATCTGTGACAACAGAAGCTGTTGATACTGATGTTTTTGTGGTACTCAATTTTAATTATTTATATTCTTTTATAAGCGAGTGCAAAGATAGTTTGAAAAATACTTGTAAACAATGTAAAATCTTATTTTTAAAATTAGACAATATTGCACATACTATTTATTACAATAACCATATTTGTATAGGTTATACTGCAATATAACATGGTCTTCATAAAAAGTCACAACAATAAAATTTACCCAATAATAACCTTTGTGGTTTGCTTACAACATTCTACATAGAAGCGGATTAAACAAAAATTGAAGTGACACAACATCTTTTGCATACAACAATATTTAATCTATATTTACGGGATAACAACAACGATAAACTTTTCATAACCCGATTATTTTACGGGATATCGACAATAAAAGTTTTTATATAAGGAGTTGTGTGTCATTTAAGGCACGTTAATCATAATATTTTAAACTTATGAAAATAACAATACAAGATTTAGAACGAATTGAATCTAAAATAGACGGAAACAATACAACTGTTCGTGGTACGGAAAAAATACCATCAATGAGTATAACCGAATATATTGAATCAAAAGACAAACTAAATAAAGTTCTATCAGAATCTGATTTTGAATTCTTTTATAATATTAAGATTGGAAATTTGTTAATCTACAAAACAAAAGAAGAACTTGAAAAATTACACATAGTTACGATGTCTTTTCTGAAAGCTCTTCCTCAATCGCATCGTTCATCGCTTCTACAAGGGAAATTCTTGTCGGTTGACCTGAATTTTCTCGCTTTTCTGAACGCTCTAATATACGCTGACAAAGAACTTGGATTTCTTTAATATCATTTAATTGCTGACTTATATAAAATAAATCATGCTTATCTTGAATTGTACCTGACATAAAAACGTCACACAACAACGGATATAACATATTAAATTAAGAAAAATCTAACTTGCCTTCTTCACCTAAAAATCATTATACCAATTAAATAAATCTGTTCTTACACCAATATTAAACCAAACAGATCCATTTCTAACTGTGGTTGCATTTACAGTATCAGGATTATAATCTCTATACATTATATTGGTAAATAGTTTAAGATTAGTCGTTGGGTTAACTACATAACCCGCTTGTAGTTCTGCCATAAAACTATTGGTTTTATTGCCTTGCCCTATTATAATGCCTGTATCAGCATTTCTATCATTATAATTTCTGTAAATATCGCCACCATATGAAAACGAATCTTCATCTGTATTATAATCTAAACCTCGTTGACCAATAATCATTTTGGCATCGCCAAACCAACGTTTATAATTATAGCGACCAATTAAAACAAATTCTCTAAAGTTTGCTCCCCAAAGATGTGCCATTGGCTGATTAAAATGTGCGTAGTTTAACGTCTGCGTATTATGCGAATAGGTATATGGTCTTACTTGATTATATTCCGCCTGTAAGAGTAAATTATCTACTTTAAATGCGTTATAATATTTTGCGCCTAACTGAAACCCAAATTTGTTCTTCCAACTTTTATTTCCTCCTGTTACGTCACTTAATGAAAATTCATCTAATATAAATTGGCCATACAGATTTACCTTGTTATTCCATTTGTATTTTGAACTTAAACCCAATATGGCATTACCTGCTCCTTGCCCAGTTTGAAACTCTATGGCTCTAAAAAATATAATAGGATTTAAATAATTAACATCAAAACCTCTTCCATTAGAATCTTCCCAAATAACCGATTCAAATAAACCTATATTTAATCGTTTGTTTACATTCCAACTTAAATAATGATTAGCCATATATTTCGTTAAAAACGCTTTATCTACTACAACCTCTGGCCTTACATCTTTTAACCACATCCATGTACTTGTATATTTTATTTTCCAGAAGGTGGTGTTTAGTTTTAAAAAGGGATAAGGACTAGCAACATCACTTTGCAATAACGAACGGTAACCATCACCAATAAAGTTCTTTCCATGACCAAACTGTACATTTAAAAAATCTGCTGGTGTATAAGACAAATAAGCCTCTGCAACTGGATAATCGTAAGCGTTACCCTTGAAGCGTTTAGCGATTCCACGACCAGGAATAATTGCAGGATCTGGACCAAAAGCCTTTAAACTTTCAGCATACGCATTAAAATAATCTGCAAACCTACCTTGACTTTCATAAACCGAAGTTGTAAAATTAAAGCGTTTACCTATACCTGCTTGTATAAAAACACCGCGCGTATTATTCCATGTAGAACCAATATCAGAACCCGTATCCTTTCCTACCTGTAAATCTAAAATAGGATCTACTGTAAACCAATAATCTTTACCTTGCACCTCTACTAAATGTTCATTCAAGGTTTTTCTGCCTAACCAAGTGTCTGTATCCTTTTCTAAACTTTTATTTTCAGCTTTTATATCGTAATATCTCGCTACATCACTATAAATAAAAGGTTTTGCTCCTGTATGACTGTTTGTACCTATAGCATTCATTTCTGCATCAAAACGCGCATAGTAAGAATGTGTAAACGGAATGTTTAATTGACTTGAATATTCTAAATCTTCATATGGTTTGATTTCTTTTTCAAGTTTATCTAATTCATCAGACAAGGTAGCGTTAAGACTATCCTGCTGTATGGTATTAGTTTCTGCAGTTGATTGATTATTTTCCTTCACTGGCTGCGTTAAAGGAATAGCTATACTAAGACTGTATTGTGTAAATGTTGGATTACCATTATAAGTCGCTGGTTCTATCTCTGGAAGCAAATTGAATATACGTTTGCTTTCCGTCTTTAACTCATCATATATAGCATCTGCATATATTATTTTGAATTTCCCTGTATTGGTAACCTCAAACAACAACTGTACATTACCATTATAAGATTCATCTGTTACAATTTGAGGCACTTTAAAATTCTCATAAATAAAAGAATTTAAAGTAAAGTTGAAGCAAGATTTTAATTGCTCCACAGCCATGGAATCACATTCTTTAAATACTGGTGGTTTTTCATATGAAGATAGGTTTTGCGCATAACCCAAGCTATACACAAACAGAAAAACAAATAGCACAATGCGCTTCATAAAGGACTAATTTTTAATGTGCGAAAGATACTTAATTTTTTTAGTAACCTTAAACCCAAATAACGCATAAAAAAAACCGTTATTTTAAAATAACGGTTCTTATTTATAATTGTACAAATGTATTAGTCTCTAACATCAAATACTATTGGTAGGTTATAAATGACACCAACAGGAACTTTACGTTGCAAGCCTGGTTCCATATGAGGAATTTTATTAATAACACGTTTTGCTTCACTTTCTAAAACAGGATGTGGCGCTCTAATTTTTACATCAGCTATATTGCCATTTTTATCTATAGTAAATTGTGTATGTATTTTTTGTCTACCAGAAAGACCATACTTAGTACCAAGACCCGTATTAAATTTTCTATTAATTAATTTTGAAATGCGTTCTGACATACATTTTTTACGATCATCGTTAGTTTTATACTTTTCACAACCAGGATAAACAGGTACTTTTTCAATGAGTATAAAAGGAATGGTTTCTAACACATCTGGCTCATCAATAACCGTTATATCGTCAACTTTAATAGGATCGTTTGTAGTCATTGGGTCATCTGGAGTTTTAATAATCTTTTCCTCAACAGGTACATCATCCTTAACAACCTTAAATACATCTTTTAGTTCTGTTGTTGGTGCTACTTCTACAACTTTAAGTTTTACCACCTCAACGACAAAAGGCGGCACATGATCAATAACAATGGGTTCTACCGAAGCGGTGTCTTCAGCTAATTTGAATTTTGTTTCTTGAAATTGCATTTCAAAAAGTGCATATGTACCCAATAAACAAAGAATCAACCCTATTTGAAAATAAAGGGTTGAGTTTTTTTGTAAATTTGCATCATGCTTTTGTGATTTCTTTGCTTCAGTAGTGCTCTGACCAGCAATACCGAAGTCTTTTTTAGAATTGTTCATAATACTATTATTTAAATGTTAATATTATGTCAAAGTCACAATAAGCGTACCAAAACGAAAATCCCGTCCAATTAATTTTGAACGGGATTTTTTATTACTTAAAAAAGTATCTATTTCTTAGTCTTGTACTTGGAATACAATTGGAATAGAGAATGGCATAACCACAGCTTTTCCTCTTTGTTTTCCAGGTTTCATTTTAGGTAATTGACCAATAACTCTTTTTGCTTCTTTCTCTAATCCTGGATGCGGACCACGAGCTACAATACTAGTAATGTTACCAGATTTGTTTACTTTAAACTGAACAAAAATTCTCTTTTTACCTGGAGGCAATCCTAAATCACTAGCTAAGTCTGTATTAAACTTTTTACCAATGAATTTATTTACCTTCTCATTCATACATTCTTTTTTAGCTGCATTTCCTTTCTTCTTTTCACATCCTGGAAAAACGGCTACATTTTCAATTACGTTAAAAGGGACTTCTAAGTCTTCTTCAACTTCTACAACCTCTACTTCTTCAATTTCAACAATTTCTGTTTCCATTTCAGTTTCTGTAGATTCTATTACCGTTTCTTCTACCTCTACTTCATCTTCTACAACTTCAATAATTTCTGGAGCAGCAGGTGGTGGTGGAGGTGGAGGTGGAGGTGTTACAATTTGTTCTGTAATTGGCACTTCTTCCTCTAATTCATCATCTAAATTAAGTGAATCTGCAACAATTGCACTTTTATCGTAAGTTTTATAATTAATTGCCATGTACGTAATACCCAACATTAAGGCAAGACCAACAGCAAAGTACAGCGAGCTGTTACGGCTAACGTCTGATTTCGGATTCTTTTTAGGTTCCATAGTGTCTTAGTTTATTATAACATCGCTAATTTAACTAATTTATTGTAAAATAAGCAAGGCTTTAAGTTATTTTAATTTATCAATATTTAATTGTAATGCAATTAACGTACCAAACATAGCTCCAATACTATTAGCTATTAAATCGTAAGTATCATAAGTTCTATTTGGGTTTACCGCATATTGAAGTAACTCTAGTATAAAGCCTAGAAAAGCAGCGCAGAAAAAAACGTAAAAAGGTGTATATTTTGTTTTAAATGGTTTGAAGTAATTAGCCCATAAAAATGCTAAACCAGCATAAGCTATTACATGATAAATTTTATCATCAAACGACGACCCTAAACTTGGTACACCTTTTAGCGTTATTAAACTTGCTATTATTAGTGCCAATGTATACGTTACAGAGAGCGCTAACAGTACTTTTTTAACCACTAATTAAAGCTTTATAATCTTCTGCAGATAATAAACCTTCTACTTGTGAAGCATCTGTGAATTTCAATTTAATCATCCAACCATCACCATAAGGATCAGAATTTACTTTTTCTGGCTCATCCTCTAAACCTTCATTAAATTCTATAATCTCTCCTGTTAATGGCAAAAATAAATCTGAAACTGTTTTTACAGCTTCAACTGTACCAAATACTTCTTCGATGTCTAAAGTTTCATCTAAGGTATCTACTTCTACATATACAATATCACCAAGTTCTCCTTGTGCAAAATCAGTAATTCCAATTGTGGCAACATCGCCTTCAATCTTTACCCATTCGTGATCTTTTGTGTACTTTAATTCTGATGGTATATTCATTTTTACTCTATTATATAATTAATGGAACAAATGTAATTTTTTAATGGTATCAATTCAAACTTAATTTCCAAAATTATAGCGCAGAGTAATTCCTGACCTAACTGAGGTTTGCGGAAAAGAAGTAGAAATTGCAAAATCTGAAAAGGTATAATCAAAATAGAAAATAGCCGTTAAGTTTTTACTAAATGCATAATCTGCTGTATACTTTAAGCCCCAAATTGTTTGACCAGCAGTAATTTGATTGTTTTCTAAATCTAAATATCTAATAATAGTTTTATTATCTCGCACAGAAATATCTGCTCGCATATTTAAATCACTTACCACAATTTGTTTTGGTCCTGCTAATTGCGATCGAATTCTCAAATCTTTTATTCGGTATCCCAATCCTAATGTATATTCTTTACCTTGAATTTCAGTTAATAGGTTATTATCAAAACTTAATGACAACATTCTATCCGTTTTTACTTCTGCCAAGACTTTAATAGAATTTTTCATTTCAAAATCTAATCGGATTAATGGACTAAATTGCTCTTCAAGATTTATATTACTGTAAAGCGTTTCATTTTTAAAATTACCCGAAGCATCTAATGATTCATCTAATTGATCAATATATGCTTGGTTACCATCTCCTGCTGTGTAATCTAAGTTGGTTCTAAATTGATTAATTGTATAACTTGACCTATAGCCATGCTGAATAGAAAAACGTCTAAACGTCTTTTTAAACCATGGAATTTTCATTAGCCCTGTATATTTCAACGTCCAATTTGGTATTGGTATGTCTCTAAATGCGTCTGTACTTACTTTATCTGGATTGGTACCTTGGTATGCCGACAAAAATGCTGGCAATAAAACGCGCTGACTGTTTTTACCAAAACCTTCGGGATAACCTTCAGCATCCGTAGAATAAGGTGTGTCTCCATAAAACTCTTTAGCTAAACGATTTGCAATGATTAATCTATTTGCTCTAAAATCATCAAATGTTGCAGATTGATTCTCATCACTTGCATTAAATGCCGTTTTTATCAATGCTGTGGAAATATTGAAATTTCCAAAAGAATTGGTTAGCAAACTTTCATATCTATCACTAAATCCATCAAGATCATCATCTGGAGCTTCAAAGTTTTCAGAAATATTTTCTGCAAAAGTTCTATTACCCGTTAGGTCTATTTTTAGATCTTGCATAGGTTCTAAATTAGCAGAAAACACCAACGATGTATTTTTCACTTCTGTATATTGTTGGTTGAGATCTGGAAAAACAGTTAACCAACCATTTCTTGCTGCGAGTTCTCTAATATCTCGCTGGCTACCAAAAGTGTAACCAACCGTTGGCTTTAAAGTACCCACAAAACCAGGTGTTTGCATATATCCTGGTAAAAATGTTCCATTGTTTTCAGTGTAACCTAACTGAATTCGTTTTACCATAGTTACGATATCTACAACGGTATTATACGCTTTTTCTCCTGTACTTAATTTGTTTGGGTCTTTAGCTTTATCCTTAGTATCCTCATTGGCATTGTCTCTTGTAGATCTGCTTCTAGTAGTTGTAGTACGTGTACGCCCTCGACTTCTCTTCTTACCTTTTCTTACCAATCCTACGGTCTTATATAATGTTTCCATATTTAAGGTAGAGTTAAGACTATGTGTATTAGAGTTCTGTATAGAATGTCCTAAATTATAAGTGTTATAAACGCCTGGATTATCAGGATCTTCTACTTCCAAGCCTTCATTTAAATCAGATCCTTTTTGCCATTGAAAAGCACCATTATAAGAATATGTTGCTCTTAAAAAGCTTAACGCAGGAATTTTATATAATGGCAATTCATAATTAACTTGAAGCTGTTGTGTTTGAAAATTTGGATCTCCAAAATCGAAAAAACCATCCCAAACATTTAAATCCGGATCTTGTAAACCGCTAATACGATCATCAATAAAGTAATTTCGAACGATATTAGTATTTGAAGCTGAAAAATTTAAACTTAAAGCATCAGTTAAATTGTAATTAATCGCATACTGAAAATCGAAAGTATAGTTTCTTCTGAACAACTCTTCTATGCCAATATTATCGCCTCCTAGTTCTACTTCTCTAAATTTTTGTTTGCTAAATTGTCTATTAATATCTGTATTTACAGAGAAACTCGATGGTAATAAATTAAGATTAAAATCTTTTAAAATCTTCCAATACTTCCCAGTGAATAGAGAATCGTTCTTTTTAAATGGTTCTACTTTTAAAGGCTCAAAAGCATAATTATAATTTGCACCAGCTCTTACGGTTTGATCTAATGAATTTTCAATTTCAAAATCTCGATGCTCAACTTTGTTGTAAGAATAGTTTAAAGTTACATTTTCTACATCGTAGAAGTGCTTCTCTGCATCACCAGTTTTTTGCTTTCTAACACCAATAAAATTAATACTCTTACGTTTGGTATAATCTTCTGATTGCTCTCTAATTCTATCTTCATCTGCACTAGTTTCGGCAGCATCTAATCTAGACTCTAATGTAAGATCATTATAATATTGATCAAACTTAGGTGTTACTAATTCTTCACTTTGTGCATAATTAAATGGAATCTGCACACCCCATTTTTTAGGCAATAATTGCCCTAACTGTACATTGGTTACTACATCATATTGTTGCACGTCTTCTAAACTACGTTCATTTGGTCCTTGTTCTATACCTCCAAAACCTACAGTACTTCTTCTTCCAGTTGCACTTATATCTGCAAAGTCTGCAAGATTAGTGTCCATACTTACAACGGCTGCCCATCCACCTTCATTTTCTAGACCAGACATTCGTAATTCATTAAACCATACTTCACCACAGACATTTTCCATAGTGGTTGCCGCATTACTGTTTTTAACACCAACCATTAACACTCTAATATCTCCAAAATTTGGATTTCCTTTTATGGCTACTCTCTGCTGACCAATTGCAAGTGGAGAAAACTCATCTACAGCATTCTCACTAACTGTACCATCTATAACATTATAAAAGGTTGGATCTTCATTAGTAAGGGTTTGATCAAAAATACCTTTTGACTTTATTTGCTGAAAAGCTTCAAGTGAAATATTAATTTCATTTTCATCTGGCCAAATTTGTTCAGCACCTGTTCCATCTGCTAAATCTGATGGTAATAATGGTACTTCAACTTGATAAAAGTTCTCAGTTAAATCGTTACCCATTCTTATAAAAGCAGTCATTTCGCCTTCTTCAAGAATTTGACCTTCTTGCGCTTCAGCATGCAAAAACATTCTTAGACGTTTGTACTGACGCATATCAAGACTTATATTTTTATAAACCCCTTTTGAATCTGTTGGTTCTAAGTCACAAGCTTGTAAGACTAATGATTGTTCATTTTGTCTTATAATAGTATTGTTATTGTTTAATTCTTCTCTTACAATTCCTGGTGGTGTTTCATAATTCCCGTTATTTTCCTGAATACCAACGATACCAACGTTAAAATCTGGATCTGCACTGTTGTTTGTATCGTCGTTATCTAAATCTAATCCATAACGTCTCCAATCACTACGTACCAAATCTAATGTTGCAAAACGTAGTACTGTTTTTTCTGTAAAATCCGTAACGTATAATCGAGCAAAACGTACAGATCTAATATCTGTAATACCACCTATTCGCCTAGTTTCTTCATTAATAGGAATTCTGAATTGATACCATTTAACATCAGTTCTCACATCACCATTTGGCAATGTTACAGAACCACTTGGCGCTGGTGTTTTTATATCATTGATATATGGATTGTTAGGGTCTGCAAGACTAGCAGGTGTAATTTCAATTTCGTACTCAAAATAACTATCAATGGTATTCATTGTGTTATCTCTATTGATATCTTCTACATCTGGTAAGGTTGTAGAACCTCTATTGGTATCTGTAAATGTATCTGGTGTATTCCCTTGCAAACCGTTATACTTTTTATAACGCTCAAAAATGCCTCCTTCCTCGTTTAAATAATAAGAATAGTTATCATTTGCTGGATCTTCACCAAAATCATTTTGACCATAAATGGTCGTCAACATCTGTCCTTCTTCAACATCATCATAACCATCAAAACCAACATCTTGATTGGTTCTTTGGTCTCCTGTTGTTGCAAAGGTGTATATTAAAGATTGGTTTTGCGGAACTACATAAGGATTCTCTTCTGTAATTGGGTTTTGAAGAAGTAAATCTGAAATATCACCATCATCTGGCAGACCATTTTCGTATTGCTTTTTTCCATCTTTTAATACATCTTCAGAAATATTTCCAAGATTTATAAAAAGCTTACCTCCTGTACTTGTTGTAGTATCTAAAAAAGGATCTTGCACCCAAAATTCGATATATTCTACGTTAGCTTGTTCAAAATCTGTGGATGTAATTTGTCTTGTAATCCCTGCCCAACTATCACTAGGCGTATCTAATACATTATCCGCAGCATCAGAATCAAAATTATAAGGTCCACGTTCCGTTGGATAATAAGCTAAATCTAAAGTGTTTATTACTGAGGTTTGTCCTTGTACAATATCTTGCAAAGGAAAAATTTCATCTATAAATACGCGTCTTGTATAAACATCAGAAACATCATCATCTGTCATACCATCAGGTCGAAGATTACTGAAAAAAATAGGATCAATTGTGTACCAGTTTAAATGTGCTCTATCAAAACCATTTTGAATCCCTTGTTTATCTTCACTATCAAAACCAGCATATGTTCTACCTAAACCTACAGGACGACTAGATAGCGTCCACGAAAGTGGACTTAATAAATCTATTGAACCTTGTGTGCCTTCAAAATCATCAATGTAAGCTGTAGCTTCACCGTTTAAATCAGTACCATTTGGTGCACCTGGCAATAAATAAGCAAACTCACCTCTTACTGAAAGATTACTCGGTACATCTGTGTCTATATTTGGAAGTTTATTAGCTAACCTCGTTAAAAAAGGAACCTCAGTTGAGTAATTTCCGTTAAAACCGAAAATGGTGTTATTTATTGGCTCTGAGTTATAATTGGCTTTTTGAGTTATTGGTCGCTCATTTAGATTTAATAAAGTAGCTCCTAAAACAAAATTTTCATCAAATTGGTGTTCTATGTTTATACCTGTAAAACGTTTGGTTTGTTGCCCAAAAACAGCATTATTTTCAACAGAAACGTTTATAGGTGTATTAGATGCTTTTAATGCTTCATCTAAAATTTCTACACGTCCTAATTGATAGTTTACCGTATAATCTACGCCTTCAACTAACACACGTCCACCAGCAGTAACAGTCACAGATCCTCTAGGAACATTAAACGCACCTATAGGAATACCAGAATCTCCTCCACTACTTGTATAACGTCCTTTAATTTGAAATTTATTCTTCTCAGCTTCATCTAGTGCTGCCGTTTTGGTAGACTTATAAAGAATATCGTAAACATATTTTTTCTGGTTATCATTATAACCACTTTGCGTGTCAGTTATATCTTCGTAATCTGTCTCGTTATTATTTGGGTTACCGTCATCATCTAACACATCGAAGAGATATCGTCCAAAAGGCTCTGTTTTTGTAAATATTATCTTTCCGTTTTGAGATAAAACCGTTTGTCCTTCTACGTAATCAAAGAAACCATCTCCTTGTTCTTGAGGGTCATTATTATAGTTAAGTTGGTCTAAATGAAAAAGTCTTATTAATGGCGTTTGGTTTATTTCAGAATCGTCACCTGTGTAAGGCGTATTATTATCAAATGTAGGAAATACAGTGCCTTCAACCGGATTTATATAGTTAAGTGCAGAGGCTTCCGTGTAAAATATGTTTAATTTAAAATCTTCTTGACTTAATTGAAAAGCGCCTGTATCATAAATGTTTTTCATCATTAAATCCCAAATAGGTTGATCTACAGCAGTAACTGCACTTTTCAACATTTTTAAGACTAAACTTTGATTATTTACAACTTGACTTCCTGATGAATCATCTACGGTTGTTGCTTCTACACCATCATTAGCAAATTCACCAACTTGAAAAACTTCGCCGCCTATTGTATATTGGAATGCTACTGCCAAAACTTCATCATTAAGTAAACGCTGATTTAACGACACATATCCTAAGTCTGCATTTAATACATATTCTTGTCCTTCTGTTAATTTTCTTGCAGATTCTAATTTTCCGTAATCAAATCCTTCATTAACAGCCACATTAATGCCGTTTTCTACTGAGGTAATATTTCTAACAGCTTCTGTTAATAGCGAGCCACCAACACCTATACTTGTAGGATCAAAATCATTATTTTTATTATTTGGTTTGGCACCTGGAAAATTCACAAAACCAGCCGGAACTGGGTCTAAACCAATATTATCTGCAGAAGACTCTCCTAAATCTTGAAAAGCAACAATATTTCTTACATTCTCTGTTTGGTTATTTCTATTAGTAACCCAAAGTTCTACTCTTGTAATTTGAAGGCCTTGATTATCTATAAACGGATATTGTAATAGTGCTTTATCGTAAGTTTCTTGAAAATACTGCGCAAGAAAGAAGTGTCTATTTTCATCATAGTCTCTTGCGAAAAACTCAAACTCTTCTACCGTTCCTCCGCCTTCAGCTATGACAGATTTAGCTTGAGATTGTTGCTCAGAAAAAACAGCTGTCACTCTTGTTTTACCAAACTGTAATTCTGTTTTTACACCAAACAAACTTTGCGCACCTGTTATAAGCGAACTATTTAGTGGCATGTTTACATTACCAACCTCAATTTTTCTAATAATATCATCTTCGGTTGGTGTGTATTCTAATTTTACAACTTGTTGAAAATCGAAAGTCGCTTCTGTATCATAATTTGCGGTTACCTGAAGCCTTGTTCCTACTTTGCCTAATAAACTTAAACTTATTCTTTGATCAAAATCAAAAGTAAAATTGGTTCTGTTTCTGGGAGAAAATGATGGGTTATCTTGTTTAGAAAACAGAACCCCTAAATCTACCTCTACTGATCCTTGCGGAATTACATTTATGGTATTCCCACCAAAAATAGATTCAAATAATCCTGAGTTAACGTAAAACTCTGGTAATAAATTTTTCTGATCTTCTTCAGAACCTTCTTTTTGTCCAGCTTTGGCATCTGCCATTTTCTTATAGTAAGCCTTAAGTTTTTCTTCTAAAACAAGTTTCTGATATTCTTCTGGTGTTAATATAAGCGGGTAATTAATATTAAAACTTCCTATTTTCTCTGTATAGATATAACGATCTAATATAGGATCATATTCATATTTTGAAACGATACTGCTAGGATTTGGCATGTTTAATTTTCCAAAAGAAAACGTCGTAGCGGTACTATCTTGTTCTGTTTCTGTTTCCGTCTCTTGCGCAAATAACGAACTGCCAATTAGCATCACAAATGCCAAAACACAATAAAACCTATTGGAAAATGGATGATTATTATTAATATTATTTAATTGCATTATAAGTTTTTTAGAGCTTCTTTAATAATTTGCTCTACAAGGGCATCTGGTTGGGCTTGTAAAATTTTATCGACAACTTTTTCGGACTGTTTTTTGTTAAATCCTAAAACTTCTAAAGCAGATAACGCTTCTTCCTTGTCTGTATTGTTTGTTGACAAAGAAAGTTCGTCTAATCCATAAACTTTTAACACTTTATCTTTTAAATCTATAATAACGCGTTGTGCTGTTTTAAGTCCAATTCCTTTTACGCTTTGTATTAGCGATACGTCTCCACCTGCAATCCCTTCCTTAACTTGGTCTGGTGTTAACGAAGATAACATAGTACGTGCCGTATTTGCACCAATACCACTCACTGAAATTAATAATTTAAATATTTCGCGTTCCGTTTTCGAAGAGAAACCATAAAGACTGTGAGCATCTTCACGCACTTGTAAGTGCGTATAAAGCCTTAAATGCTCTTTATCCGGAATTTGAGAAAATGTGTGAAAAGATATATTTATAAAGTACCCAACACCATTGCAGTCAATTACAACATCTGTTGGATTTTTTTCTACGAGTTTACCCTCTATATGTGTGATCATTTATAACAAAAAGTTAAAAAACCAAATGTAATAAAATTATTTGCATTTATTAGGATAAGATAAACACTTAGAACATTACTACACGTGCTGCTTTCTATCGCGCTCTTGCGCATCTATAACGGAAATTGCAGCCATATTCACAATTTCATCTACACTTGCTCCTAATTGTAATATATGTACTGGTTTAGCCATACCCATCATTATTGGCCCAATTGATTCTGCATTATTTAACTCTTTCAATAGTTTATAAGTAATATTTGCTGAATCTAAATTCGGAAAAATAAGCGTATTCACTTTACGACCAGCTAATTTTGAAAACGGAAAAATATCCTGCAACATTTTTGAGTTTAAAGCAAAATCGGTTTGTAACTCTCCATCCACTAACATTTCTGGATAAGCTTTATGCAAATAAGCAACCGCTTCCCTTACTTTCTCAGCCCTAGGATTTTCTGAAGACCCAAAATTAGAATATGAAATCATTGCGGTTACAGGCTCTATCCCAAACATTTTTGTGACTCTAGAGGTCATCCTAGCAATCTTTGCTAAATCTTTAGCTGTAGGATCTATATTTATAGAAGTATCACTTAAAAACATTGGTCCGCGTTGCGTCATCATAACGTTTGTAGTAGCTACTCTGGCAACACCTTCTGCCATCCCAATTAACTCTAACATTGGTTTTACAACTGAAGGATAATTACGAGAATAACCGGTAATAACAGCATCTGCATCACCTTCATTTACCATCATTGCAGCATAATAATTACGCTCGCGCATTTTCTTTTCTGCTGAATAGATGGTTACACCTTGTCTTTTTCGTTTTTCCCAATAGGCTTTTGCATATCGATTTTTACGCTCTAGTTCTTCATCAGACTTAGGGTCTATGATTTGTACATCAGCATCGAACTCAATTTCATCCATCAGCTTAACAATCGCATCTTTTCTACCTAGTAATATAGGAATAGCGACACCTTCATCATGCGTAATTTGTGCTGCTTTTAAAACATCTAATTGATCTGCTTCTGCAAAAACGACTCTTTTAGGGTTTGTTTTTGCTCTACTTAAAAGCATTCTCACCAATTTATTATCAGAACCTAAACGCTCTAACAACGAATTTTTATAACGGTCCCAGTCTTCAATTGGCTCTTGTGCCACTCCACTTTCCATAGCTGCTTTTGCTACTGCAGGTGGAACTTCTGCAATTAATCTTGGATCAAACGGTTTTGGAATTATATAATCTTTACCAAACGTTAAGCGAGTTTCTGCATACGCAATATTCACTTGTTCTGGCACTGCTTCTTTTGCTAATTTAGATAACGCTTTTACAGCTGCCATCTTCATTTCTTCATTTATTTTAGTAGCTCTTACATCGAGAGCTCCTCTAAAAATAAATGGAAATCCAAGAACATTATTAACTTGGTTAGGATGATCACTACGACCAGTTGCCATAATAATATCTTCTCTTGTATCAATTGCTAACTGATAATTTATCTCCGGAACCGGATTTGCCATTGCAAATACAACAGGATTAGCAGACATTGATTTTAACATCTCTGGAGTAACTATATCTGGTTGAGATAAACCAATAAACACATCAGCATTTTCCATAGCCTCAGTTAACGTATCTATTTTACGATCTGTAGCAAACTCGGCTTTTTGAGTTGTAAGGTTGTCTCTGTCATCTCTAATAACACCCTTACTATCTAGCATTACTATATTTTCGCGACGCGCACCACAAGCTTGATATAATCTTGTACAAGAAATAGCTGCTGCACCAGCACCACTAACTACTATTTTTACATCCTCAATTTTCTTTTCTGCAATCTCTAATGCATTTATTAATGCTGCCGCAGAAATAATGGCTGTTCCATGCTGATCATCATGCATTACAGGAATGTCTAATTCTTCCTTTAATCTACGTTCTATTTCAAAGGCTTCAGGCGCTTTAATATCTTCAAGATTAATACCACCGAAAGTTGGTGCTATATTTTTTACAGTTTCTATAAACGCATCTACATCTTCTGTGTCTACCTCAATATCAAAAACATCTATATCAGCAAAAATTTTAAAGAGCAAACCTTTTCCTTCCATTACTGGCTTAGAGGCTTCGGGTCCAATGTTTCCTAACCCTAAAACAGCTGTTCCGTTAGAGATCACAGCAACTAAATTTCCTTTAGCTGTGTATTTATAAACATTATTAACGTCTTTTTCAATTTCTAAACAAGGTTCTGCTACACCTGGTGAATAAGCCAAAGACAAATCGCGTTGCGATGCATACTTTTTTGTAGGTACTACTTTTATCTTTCCAGGAGTTGGTTTAGCGTGATATACTAAAGCTTCTATGCGTTTGCTTTGTTTGCTCATAATCAAAAAGAATTAAGCTACAAATATAAGTAAATGAATGTCGGCTGTAATGGTCAATACTTATAAAAATTGTTTAATTTTCTAGACCTATTTCAAATTCAATAAATGAAAAAGTTATTAATTTTATTTGTCTTTTTTGTAAGCTTAGCTGCAAGTGCTCAAACTTTAAAGAAATTTAAACTGATTGATAGCGCCACAAAAGAGGTCATTCCCTTTGCTAATATTCTTTTTAGTAAAACGGATTTTAAAGGAACATCTTCAGATATTGATGGCGTTTTTTACATTCCGTCTCATCTTAAAACGATAACGATAAGTTATGTTGGTTATGAGACCAGAGTTGTTAATGTAGCGCAATTAAGGTCAGAATTGATAGAACTGACCTCAAAAGTTAGTCGATTAGATGAAGTATTTATAGATAGTGAAAACCCAGCACATAGAATTATTAAAAATGTAGTCAGCAACAAAGCGCTAAATAATCCTGAAAATTTAAACTCATTTACATATATCTCTTACGACAAAATATATGTTGACATGGATGATACCAAGCCACAAAGTGATACTTTAAAAACGACACAATCGGCATTTAAAGATTCTTACTTATTTATAACTGAAACAATAGCCAAACACAAATATTTAAAACCAAGGTTTACTGAGGACAGTATTATTGCGACTAGAACATCTGGTTTTAAAAACCCTAATTTCGCTCTATTAGCGAACAGCTTACAACCCTTTTCTTTTTATAAAGAACATCTTAATTGGTTTGAAATAAATTATCTCAATCCTATTTCTAAAGGAAGCACCAAAAAATATAAGTTTCGTCTAAAGGAAGAATTTATAAAAAATAATGATACCATTTTTGTAATTTCTTTTGAACCTAAAGCCAATCGAAATTTCGATGGATTAGAGGGTTTACTCTATATCAACTCCAACAAGTATGCTTTAGAAAGTGTAGATGCTAGAACCGTAAATTCCGGTAAAGTTGAGTTTAAACTACAACAAAAGTATAGTTATATCGACGGGAATTATTGGTTCCCAGAACAACTAAATTTTGAAATTGTTATTGGCGAAGGGTTTGGTAGTTTTAAATACATAGGTAAAAGTTACTTGTCAGAAATTAAACCAAATGCGTCATTATCTAAAAAAGATTTCCCTTTAGTTTCTCTTACATTATCTAAAAATGTTGGTAATAAGAATTCTAAATATTGGGATGAATATAGAAAAGGAATATTAGATAAAAAGGAATTAAGAACCTATGTATTTATTGATAGCATTGGAGACAAAGTAAATTTAGACAAGGTATTGGCTTTACCTCAAAAGTTACAAAAAGGACGCTTCCCCTTAAAGTATATAGATATTGATTTACTCAACATTTTTAGAGCTAATAAACATGAAGACACAAGACTAGGATTGGGTGTCTATACCAACGATAATATTCTTAAAAATATTTCTTTCGGTGCCTTTGCTGGCTACGGAATTAAAGATAAAGAATGGAAATATGGTGGATCTATTGCATTTGATGTCCCAGGAAAAAAAGATATTTCTATAGCTTTAGACTATAAAAATACAATTAGAGAAGTTGGTACGTTCTCTGGTAATGAAATTGAAAACCCATTTAATCCTCGCAATTGGATTGCTCGTGAAATGGATGCTGTAGAAAGCATTAGTTTTAGAACTGACATGAAATTGTTAAGAAACATTAACTGGTTTATTGGCTTCAATACAGCAGAAATTAAACCGCTCTATGATTATACTTTTAACCAGAATAATATATCAATTACTAACTACAATAACACTGAAGTTAATATTGGTATTAGTTACCATGTCAATGAAAAATTAATCAATAATTTTGGCATTATAACTCGTCTACCAAGTAATGCACCAATTTTAAATTTAATGTATTCAAGAGGGTTAAATGGCGCCTTAGATGGAGATTTTAATTATAACAAATTAAAATTTACACTTGATGATAGTTTTATAATTAAAGGCATTGGGGAAACCACTTATAAATTAGATTTGGGTTATATAGATAGCACTCTTCCATTTGGTTTATTGTTTACAGGAGAAGGCACTTTTGATAAAAAACTACCATTTATCGTTGAGAATTATTTTCAAACTGTAAAGCCTTATGAATTCTTGTCAGATAGATATGCACATTTATTTACAACACATAATTTTGGTAGATTATTTAACAACAAGGGCTATTTTCAACCAGATGTATTATTGCACAACAATATTGGGATTGGTAGCTTAAAAGCAGCTTCTGATCATCAGTTCATAGATTTCTCAACAAAGGAAGAGTTGTTTTTAGAAACAGGTTTAGAACTTCAAAATATCTTAAAAATCCCTTATTTAAATATAGGTTATTTAGGACTAGGGTTTGGTGCTTTTTATCGTTACGGTTATCATCATTTAAATAATTCTAATGATAACCTTGCATTAAAATTATCTTTTGGGTTTAGCTTTCGATAGAAATTATTTTAAAAACTTAATATTCCTTTCTAAACCAGAAAACTTAGTGCGTTTCACTGCAGATTTCTGAAATACTTTTTTAAACGTATCTTCTGTGATTTCCTCCCAATCCTTTTTAGTCATATCTAATAACTCAGGATGTGGATTAAACAAAGGTTCGTTATGCGATTTAGAAAAACGATGCATAGAGTAAAATTAATGCTAATCGCTACTTAATATTATACAGTTAACGTTTTAAAACTTCTCTAAACTGATAAAAAAAACGTTCTATCAATCTCAAATCTTCTGTAATAATTTCGGCTGAACCACGCATTTCATGTTTGAAGTCTATTTCCTTTTTATAAGAAGTTATCATTTTTTCAGGAAGATTAACATCAACAAAGTATAATCCGTCTTTATCTGGTATAAGAGATATATTTTTAACTGTTCCATTCAACACACCAAATTCAGTATCTGGATAGTTTTCTAGTTTTATATTTACACTTTGTCCTGCTTTAATTTTACCAGAATTTTGAGATGGTGTAGTAAGCTTCGCAATATATGAACTATTCTCACTCGGAATTATAGTAAACACTAAATCTCCTTGATTAACCGTTTGATTAATATTCCAGTAATTTAAGAAAGAAACCTTGCCATTAATATTTGAACTTAACACAAATTGAAATTCCCAATCTTTAATGGCTTTTTTGAGTTGATTAAATGATTGAATCACATTTTTAAGCAATATCATTTCTTCCTTAACACGATTGATTTCTGTTCCTTTTGAAGTCATGTTGGCATTACTAATTCCTTCTCGAATTTGGGATATGGAAGCTTCAAAGTTTTTATAATTACGCTCTGCTTGTGCGTATTGCAATTGCTTATTTTCATAGTCTTGTGCCGAAATCACACCTTTTTCGAATAATGTGGTTTGTCTGTTTAGATCTTTTAAATTGAATTCTAATTCTGTTTTATTAAGATCGCGTTGTGATTTTAGACTTTGTAAACGTCTGTTGAGTTCTGATATGGAATATCGATTTGCCAAAGCTTCATTAGAAAACGGTTCTAATTCTTTATTTAATTTATATTGAATATAACTATTCTCAAACAAGGCAAATTGAGATTCTATATCTCCTAAAAATAAAATGGGTAAACTATCTATTGGAAAGTAAAAAGATTTACTATTTACTGTAATAGTGTCTATTATAGATTTTAGCTTAAAAACATCTTTGTAATTGGCTGTATTCTCCAATATCGCTAGTGGTTGATTATCTATTACACTTTCATTATCTGTTACTAAAAGCGTATTCAATTTTCCAGTAATTTTCGCATATTCTTTCTGCGGTGGCACTTGGGTTGTTACCAACGCTTCAGAAGCTATAATATCTGGGTATTTTACAAACCAAGACAAAAACAATACCATCAATATTAAAGATAAGAACAACACATTTCCCCAACGTATCATCCAATGTGGTACTCTGGTAAGTATTTCTTGTACTTCTTCGCTTCTCAGCTCTATATTATCTAGTTTGTTTTCCATTTATTCCTTTTTGACCTATCAACAAGCACCACTAATGTCCCCTCAAGGGGACAATCCTCCGTTTCAACTTCCATCTTATGCCTTCAAGCTTCCCTCGATTAACCAAATAATTAATTTCCAAGTTCTAACTGATTCTTAACTAAATGAAAGTAATTTCCTTTCTGCTTCACTAAAGCATCGTGATTACCTACTTCCACAATTTTTCCTTTATCTAAAACTACAATTTGGTGTGCATTTTTTACTGTACTTAAGCGATGGGCAATAACCACAACCGTTTTATCTTCAAAAAAGGTATTAAGTTTTTCCATAATCACTTTTTCGTTATTAGCATCTAAAGCTGATGTAGCTTCATCAAAAAACAAAAAATTAGGGTTTTTATAAACCGCTCTAGCTATTAACAATCTTTGTTTTTGTCCTGTGCTCACGCCAACACCTTCCATTCCAATTTTGGTATTGTAGCTTAATGGTAAGTTTTCTATAAATTCTTTTATATTGGCAACATCTACCGCATGTGCTAATTTTTTTTTATCTACGTAATCTTCGCCAACCGCAATATTATTAGCAATAGTATCATTAAAAATATAGCCTTCTTGCATTACCACACCACACTGGTGCCTCCATGTTTTTTGAGATACGTTTTGCAAATCGTGATTACCTATTTTAATTTGTCCACTGTTTGGATCATAAAACTTTAATAGCAGTTTCATTAAGGTGGTTTTACCGCTTCCACTCACACCAACAATTGCCGTGACTTTATTGGATGGAATGGTTAAATCTAAATCTTGTAAAACCATTTGGTCTGAGCCAATATAACGAAATGATACTTTAGATAATTCTAAGTTAGCTTCTAAAGGAATGTCTGTAATCTTCTCAGTATCTTGTTGTTCTTCATCTTCTTTATTATGGATTTCCGATAAACGGTCTAAGGATATTTTAGCATCTTGGACTTCTCTAATGAAGTTAATGAGTTGTGCAATTGGCGAGTTTAATTGCCCAACGATATAACTAATGGCTAACATCATACCCAAAGTTATATCACCATCAATAACCAACTTTGCAGATAATACCGTAATTAGTATATTCTTAACCTCATTTATAAAACCTGAGCCTACACTTTGGTATTGTTCTAATGCCAAACCTTCTATAGAGACTTTAAACAAACGTGCTTGCACAAACTCCCAAGACCAACGCTTTTGTTTCTCTGCATTATGCAACTTTATTTCTTGCATACCATTGATGAGCTCTATGACTTTACTTTGTTCTTGGCTAACTTCTGAAAAGCGTTTATAATCTAAATCTCTACGCTTTTTTAAGAAAATGATAATCCATAAGAAATACAAAAAACTACCAAATAGAAATATCCCAAACAGAATTAGATTATAATATGCTAATACAAAACTGAATACCAATAAATTTACCATTGAAAACAACACATTTAAAGACGATGTAGTTAATATCTGCTCAATACGTTTATGGTCATTGATGCGTTGAAGAATATCACCTGTCATACGCGTGTCGAAAAACGCAATAGGTAAATTCATTAGTTTAATAAAAAAATCTGAAACTAAGGAAATATTAATACGTGTACTGAGGTGCAATAAAATCCAACTTCTAATAACTTCAATGGCTGTTCTACCAATAAATAACGCTAATTGTGCAAATAGGATTAAATAAATAAAATGAATATCTTGGTTTTCTATACCAACATCTACAATACTTTGGGTTAAGAATGGAAAAATAAGTTGTAGTAAACTGGCTGCTATCAAGCCGATTACTAATTGCCATAAAAAGCGTTTGTATTTGAATAGATATTTTGAAAGAAACTTAAAACCAAATTCTGTTTTGTCCTTGTCAAAATCTGTTTCGTAAAATTTTGCTGTGGGCTCTAATAATAATGCGATGCCCTCCTCTGTATCTTCTGTAGCGTTATTACCAATCCAATGTTTTAAAAATTCTTTTTGGTTGTATTTTAAGAGGCCGTGAGCTGGGTCAGAAATATAAAAGGTGGAAGTTTTAATTTTATAAATAACTACATAATGGTTTTTATTCCAGTGAAGTATGCAGGGGAGTGGGGCTTCTTTAAGGTCATTAATAGTTATTTTAACACCCAAACTTCTAATTCCTAATTTTTCTGCTGCATTACTTAAATTAAGTAAACTACTACCGCTTCGAATTGTTTCAGAAATGTTTCTAATGTATTGTACAGAAAGAGTCTTTTTATAATGCTTTGCAATAATTTTTAAACATGTAGGGCCACAGTCTTTAAAGTCCGGTTGTTTGTAGTGAGGAAAATTTTTAATCATTCTTTTTCACTAATTCTTGCATTTCATAATGTTTAATAGCTTTTTGTTTTAATGGACTTGTGCTCCACTCTTTCCCCTTATTTGCATAAGGGCTATAACCACATCTTAAAGGTTTAGAATAAGTATTTTTAGGATTTTCTTTATACGCCCTGAAATCTGTACTAAAATATCTAATCTCGCAGTCATTGCAAACATCAATTTGATCTTTGGTTATATTCCAATATTTTTTAAAGTTTTTGATTAACACCTCATAGAGATTAGTTTTTTCAATATGTCCAAAATTTTCTTTCATTGATGGACAGTTTTTAATAATTCCATTTTTTCTATTGAAACTTTACGATTTAAACAGAAATTATGTTTGCCTAGTTAAATTCAGCTTTTAGGGCTATATTGTTCTGATTCAATATGACAATTTCAAAGTCGGATTTATCTAAAACTAATGTAACTTTTTTATCATCAGTCTCTTGTATATCATAAGGAACGGCTTTGCCGATTTTCTCACCTTTTTTGTAGGCAAGTACCAAACATGGGCATTGGATATTTTCTTCAACAAATGATATTTCGACTTCTTTACGATCACCATACACCATCCATTGCGGACGATCGTACTTTTTACTTCTTGGATGGAAAACTGCTATGTCATACCTGAATGTGCCCATAGGAGGTAAATCAATAGAGGTTTTCTTTCGTTGCTGACCAAATAGCTCACCAGATTCATTGACAAAAACACTAGGTCTTTCTAGATCTGTAATCTGATAATACGAGTTTTCGTAATCCCTATTACCCTTTTCAGAATAAATTGTCTGATTTATGGTTAATGGGTCAATTCCTGTAAATTCCGTCAATCTCCCTGCCATCGCCCTTCCCCAATCCATGGAATTGTTAGGCATATCTCCTTCGTACACATGATCAAAACCGCAATGAATTAATATCTTTTCGTTAGGGTATCGATTTAGATAGGATTCAATATTTCTGGCTTGATTAATTTCTCTTTCTTTCCCATTAGCATGTCCACTGCTTTCGTACCCAAATATATTGAACCCCATATCAAAGGCAGTTCTTATTAAATTGCCAAATTGAGGTTCTTGTGTATAATACCCGGAATCAAGAATAGGATAACCATTGGCTTGCATAATTGAATCTGCATGAGGCGTATTAAAATATCCTTCCATTCCTAAGTGCTTAAAGCCTCTTCTTTTTAGTCCTTCAAGTAGTCGAGTGGTAAAAATTCGATGTTGGGGCATTTGATGAGCTTCATTTATGATGACTACTTGGTATTCTTCAGCTTCATTTAATATGTAATCTATTGCATTCATTGGTTTGTAGGAGCCAAAACTATCTCGTTGTTTCTGCGTAAGTTCAACTTCAATTGACTCTTTCGTATCCCAAAACTCATGCATCCTTTTTATGTTTCCGATTTTGGCAAATTCCCATGCTGTTCTATCGACAATTGTAGGAAAGGTATCCCAATATGAAGAAAAATTGTACGGCATCTCATTTGACTCTGTATCAAAATGAAAGTCAAACTCCACAAAATCTAACTTTTTCTGATCTTCGTTTTTCATATTACAGGCAATGCATAGCAAAAAAATAGCAATAATACATAAGTGTTTCATTAATTAGTATTTTTATGTCCTATAAGTTAAATATATTCTCCTTGACTAAGATAAATACACATTAGAAAATGTCTAAAAATATATTAAATTACATAAAATTGATGCACAGTCATGTTCCAGCACGTCTCTTATGATTGTTCTAAAACACCAAAAACTAAATCCATACATTTTGATAAGGATCAAAATTACAAGAATCAATTTTAAAATATTTACCCTCAATTTCTTTAATATTCGAATTGCTTAAACACTGATAGCGGTATTGACAATCTTTGCACTTTTCTATTTTATCGTTTTTAATATACCATAACTTCTTAAAAGATTCGTCTTTCAATAGGTCATGAAAAGATCGGGTTTTAAAATTTCCAAAAGACTCATCAAAGGCAAGATCATTCTTGAAGTTGCCTGCCTTATCAATACAAACTTTTAAATTAAAAAAAGGGTTATGATTTTGAGATTCCAAAAATACATCTTGAGTCGGATAAAAATGTTCTATTCCGTACTTGGATTTAATGCGTAAATCAAAAGAGTCCGAAATATACTCAACAATATCAAATTTATGAGGACTCTCCTCAAGCCACCACCTATCTTTGATTGTTTTATCTTTAGGGGCATCGTAAATTTTATAAACAATTCTCATATCATGCGTTACCTGTTTCAATTCTTTAAAATCTAAATATGGCCTTTTCATTATTACTTGTACCCATTTAGCACGACTCTCTTTAAATATCCCCAATAGTTTTTCAAATTCCTCATGATCGTAAACATCTTCACTTACTATTAGACAAAAAAATTGACAATCAAAAGATAATAAATTTTCAATCAAAGCTTCATAGAGTTGAAGAGATTTAGTATCAAGTTCAATAACAGAACTATATATCCTCTTTACGTTGTTAAACTTTATGTCTAACTGAGGGAAGTTTTCTGGTTCATGAGTGAAAAAGGCGAAATCATTATCAATTAAAAAATTAATGAGTTTAATTATTGGCTCTTTCCATTGTTTATGGCTTTCCAAAACCTCATCATATGTATCAATTAAAAACCGAGATTCATATAGCATAGCAAATTGTAGCGAAATATCAATGGTTCTACTCTTAAACAAATCATACACTAATGCTTGAGTTGCTCCTTTTACAATAAAACAATTGCCATGGAATCTAAAATATTTCATATTTAATATTCTATTATTTTCTTATAAGGGTTTCTTACGAACATGTCTGCATTATATATCTTACAAAATTCTACAGGTATCATGCCCTCACTAATATCTTTTTTAGATTGATCTTCCTCCACGGAGATCAACGAATAGTTCAAGGGCAGTTCATTGCCCTTTTTTAGTGTAAGTTTACTGTCTTTCATGAAATTGTATCATTTTTTTAGCAATATCATCAGAAATTTTGAAATTGCACGCGCTATTAATAAAACCATATTGTCCGACTGGATTAACCTCAAGGAAATAAGTCTTACCATCTTGCCCTATAATAAAATCCAAAGATCCTGTATTTAGACCCACGACTTTCATCAATTTTATGATTTGCGATTTTGTCTTACTATTTAGATTATATGGTACAATCCGGCTTGGGTTTTCCATATCCTCACGTCGGTAATCTACATGTGAGGTATTGTTAGTTTGAGATAAGATAGCAGCGGAATAACATTTTCCGTCCAAGAAAAAAACGCGGACTTCGTAAGCTTTTTCTATGTTCTGTTGAAAAAAAGCAGGAAAGCAATGTTCTGGAATCATTTCTACGTCTTCTACTGGTTCAGTGTAAGACTTCAATATGAATCCTTCATCATTCCCATTATAACTTGGTATTATTGCATACAAAGATTTTGTTATTATATTCTCGTTACATTCTTGAAAAAATTTAATTATCTCTTCTCTATCGCCTGAAACTAGTGTATTAGGTACGTCCATTCCCAATTCTGACGCTTTTATAAGCACATCCAGCTTGTTAACTCTATGATCAATTTTGCAAATGGTATAATTGGGATTATTTAGAACTATCTCATAAAACCTACTTTGGTGTGTTAGGTAATTAGTTTTGAGTAATCGAAAATACCTTGAATCTTTTTTGAAGTTTGGATAAACTATATCTGTTTCCACTAATTCCCTTTCTAAAAGAAGGCTTATTAGTGTAGGTATGGGCCTGCGATGATAGATAGCTAATTTATTTCCTTTTATAGAAAGTTCAGAGTTTATAGTAATTTTCAGGCTCCGAAAAAAACCTGAAAGCTCTTTAAGTTGCGTTTCGTTAAAATCTTCGTTATAGCGGTTAACCTCTTTGTCATAAAAGAGAAGTCGATCTATAATCTCGTTTGTCTGTTTATCATCTTTTTCAGAAAATATAATATACATATCTTGGTTAATAAATGATCAAAAATTATAAATAATTTTAAAAAACATTACACTATCTAGAATACTAAATTGACTGCTAAGCATCTTAAACCACAAGAAATAGTATCCAATTAATTAGCAGTCAACATAAGTAAGATTTATATAGTCAAAAACTACATAATTTACGCCATAGCTAATTCGTTGCTACTTCTGTCATCCCAACTCCAATCATCATCACACCCTCCATTACTAGCTGAAGCATGAGATGCGGTTTTACAGTCACTTGCTCCTCCTACAACTTGACTAATCTCGGTAATTTCACAAATCTTAAAATCGTCTAATTTAAATTTCATAATATTTAATTTTGATTTTACCTACTCTATTTAATGGCTTTTCGGTTAACGCCTATTTATTGCGCAATAAATATTTTTAATTTTGTTATATTTTACCTTTGAAATATTAATTAACAGTCTCAAATTCATTCAAATTGAATACATTTTTTGTGTTAAGAAATATTTAACCCTAAACCAGGACAGTACTGAATTTTATTCTTTATTTGTTCTGTAAATGTAGACATTGCAGCTTAAATAAAACTACATAAATCCTCACATAAAGTAAGCAAAAACGGAAATCTAAATAAACCCCTTAGCTCTAGCGGCCAAAACCAAATCACGGTCACTATTAGTATCCATACCAAACTTTACTTTCAAAAGACGTTTTCGCTTATCTATACCTGATTTAGATAGATGAATTAATTTTAATAAGTCATTCATCTTTGCGCCATTAGCAAGTTCTTTTAAGATAAGAATATCATAATCGTCCAGATTGATTTGATTTGAGGATTTTTGCTTAATGGCATTAATAATGGTCTGACTGTAATGTAGTTTATTGTTCAAGACATCATTAATAGCGGCTACAAAACCCTGAAAATTAACGTCTGCTTTATTAATAAACCCTAAAGGGTCAAACGCATTGAGTATTTGCCTTAACTTATAGCTATTGACATGCATAGTACAAACCAGAATTTTAGTATTTGGCAACCACTTTCTTATTAAGATACCTAAATCTTTACCACAACTTATTTTAAGACTCTTATCCATAGGTAAACTAATATCTAAAATTACCAAATCCAAATCTTGACTCGTAGTGTAATTTTGTAATTTATCATAAGCTGTTTTGCAACAAGTTGAGCTATGCGTTCTAAAACTCATAGTACCAGATTGATTAGCAATGAAATGTAATGCACGTTCAAAACCGTCAATAACAAAAGGATGATCGTCTATAATTAAGACGTTGTAAGTTTTGTGCATAGCAAAGTAGTTTAGGTCAAATTAGGGTTTGACAAGTTTTAACGATTAAGGATTCGTTACAATAAAGGGATAAAAAGCTACTAGAGGGTATTCAAAAATATATTTTTATTTTAACAAAAAAAATAATTTTACATTAAAAAAAAGTATTTTCTGACAACAAAATAACTTTTAATTACATTCTTTATTGTTCTTCAACAACATAATTAATCCTTCAAAAACTCAACATTCCGCCCCAAACCAGAAAACTTAGTTCGTTTCACTGCAGATTTCTGAAACACTTTTTTAAACGTATCTTCTGTTATTTCCTCCCAATCTTTTTTGGTCATATCTAATAACTCAGGATGTGGATTAAATAAGGGTTCGTTATGAGGTTTAGAAAATTTATTCCAAGGGCAAACGTCTTGGCAGATATCACAGCCAAACATCCAATCGTTAAATTTTCCTTTAAATTCTGTTGGAATATTTTCTTTTAGTTCTATAGTAAAGTACGAAATGCATTTGCTACCATCTACCACGTATGGTTCTGTAATGGCTTCAGTTGGGCAAGCATCTATACAAGCCGTACATGTTCCGCAATGATCCGTAACTGGTGTGTCATAGTCTAGTTCTAAATCAATAATTAATTCGGCAATAAAATAGAATGAGCCTACTTGTTGTGTTAAAAGGTTAGAGTGTTTTCCAATCCAACCCAAACCAGATTTTGCAGCCCAAGCTTTATCTAAAACTGGAGCAGAATCTACAAATGCGCGTCCTCCAACCTCACCTATTTCATCTTGAATGAAATATAACAGCGACTTTAGCTTATGTTTTATAACATGATGGTAATCGTTTCCGTAGGCGTATTTAGATAATTTATAAGAGTCCTCTCTTTGAAGCTCTGAAGGGTAATAATTTAACAATAGAGACACCACACTTTTAGAGCCTTCTACTAATAAGGTTGGATCTAAACGCTTGTCAAAATGGTTTTCCATATAACGCATTTCTCCATTGTTATTTTTATTTAACCAGCGCTCTAGCCTTGGTGCTTCTTCTTCTAAAAAGCCAGCTTTACTTATACCACAAGACAAAAATCCGAGACGCTTGGCTTCGGATTTAATTAACTCAGTGTATTTGGCTGTATTATTATGCATTAGGTGCGCTCTTCAAACTTTAAAAAAGCGTTTTTTGGTTTTAGTGTAATTAAAGGCGTTATTTCTATGGCTTCAAAATCTGGAACAATTTTATAGTTTGACACTAATTCCGAAATGGCAATTATCATCTCAAACATGGCAAAATTGTTTCCAATGCATTTTCTTGGTCCTGCTCCAAAGGGAAAATATTGTGATGAAAACTTTCGGCTTCCTTCATTAAATCGTTCTGGTAAAAATGTATCTGGTTGTTCCCATAATTTTGGATTACGATGCATTTCGTAAACTGAAAATAGTAAATTTGACCCAGCTTCAAATTCCAAATCATTAAATGTATCTGGTGCTTTATTTACGCGATCTATAAAGTAAGCTGGTGGATACAATCGCATAGCTTCTTCTATAACTTGTTGACAAATTTTAGACTTCGTTACTACATCCATTAAGTCATCCGATTCTTCTTCTATTACCTTACGTTCGTTATAAATTTTGTCTTGCCATTCTGGATGCAATGCTAATAATTGTGTTGCAAACGTTAATGCGTTAGATGTGGTTTCATGGCCTGCTGCAAACAAGATTAAAATTTCGTCTACAAGCTGCTCTTCTTCCATAGACGAACCATCGTCGTACTTTGCATCTAACAGCATGTCTAACAAATCGTGCTCTTTTGTTTTAGAATCACGTCTGTCGTTTACAATACGTTTTAAAATTTGTCTGGCTTGGTCTGTTAAATCTGTATGCTTTTTAATTTCTCCACTTAAACTAAACCACCAACCCAAATAAGGTTGACGCAATTCCTTAACCAACATTTTTTGTGTTTCCTCAGTTATATTTTGAAGGTCATTAATATCTTGCTTTTTTACAGCGATACTAAATAAAGACTTCACAACCGTTTGAAATGCTAAATCATTAAGGATTGGAAAAATGTCTATTACAACATTAGGTGTAATTCTTTTATATTCCGTTTTAATAGCATTTTCTATATTATTTAATAGATTTACTAATTGTTTTTTATGAAAAGCAGGTTGAATTAGCTTCCGTTGTTTTTTCCAATGCTCACCTTCAGAGGTTAACAATCCTTTACCAACATACTTGACTAAATCTTCAGTTTGAATTTTAGATTTTGTATAATTCTTCTGATTTTTTTGAAGTACATATTCTGCCAAAGACGCATCTCGAACAAAAATTACACTATTTTTAAATCCTATTTTTAATCGAAAAACATCACCTTGTTCTACAAAGTTCTGATGATGAAACGGCAGAGGATTCTTTAATATTTCTAAAGAATGTTTGAAGAATTTACTAAGTGGAACTGCTGGTATATTTTGTTCTTTTTTCAAATTGAGGCTTTATTTTAAAACAAACCTCCTTGCGTTGGTCCTTTAATTTTTCCTAAATGTTTGTACGCTTGTTCTGTTACTTCGCGTCCACGAGGTGTTCGCATTATAAAACCTTGTTGTATTAAAAATGGCTCGTAGACCTCTTCTACCGTTTCTGTACTTTCACTTACCGCTGTCGCAATTGTACTAATACCTACAGGTCCTCCTTTAAATTTTTCAATGATTGTGGTTAAAATCTTGTTATCCATTTCATCTAAACCGTAGGCATCTACATTAAGCGCTTTTAATGCAAACTTGGCAATTTCGATATCTATTTTGCCATTACCTTTTATTTGCGCAAAATCTCTAACACGTCTCAATAAAGCATTCGCTATACGAGGTGTTCCTCTACTTCTACCTGCAATTTCTATAGCAGCTTCCATAGTAATTGGCATATTTAAAATAGAGGCACTACGCTGTACAATAGTCGTTAATAATTCCGTTTTATAATACTGTAAACGACTACTAATACCAAAACGCGCTCGCATTGGTGCTGTAAGTAAACCAGACCTTGTGGTTGCACCAACTAAAGTAAATGGATTTAGATTAATTTGAACAGTTCTAGCATTTGGGCCAGACTCTATCATTATATCAATCTTATAATCTTCCATTGCAGAATATAAATACTCTTCTACAATTGGACTTAATCGATGTATTTCATCTATAAATAAAACGTCACGATCTTCGAGATTGGTAAGTAATCCGGCTAAGTCACCTGGTTTGTCTAAAACAGGGCCTGAAGTCACTTTAATACCAACATCTAATTCATTAGCTAAAATATGCGCTAACGTAGTTTTACCTAAACCTGGCGGTCCATGAAATAATGTATGATCTAAGGCTTCATTTCTAAGATTTGCCGCTTTCACAAAAACCAGTAAGTTTTCTAATACTTGATCCTGACCTGTAAAGTCTTCAAAAGTTAAAGGTCTTAATTTTTTTTCAACATCTAATTCTTCAGGTGTGAAGTTGTCGTTGTTTGGATTTAGGTTTTCGTTCATCTTTAGTTCCCTCGAAAGTTGGAATCTTATTTAATTAATATAAAGATTCTGAAACGAGTTCAGAATGACAACATAGTCAAAACAAATATAACGAAAAAGCCTTTCTGAAAACAGAAAGACTTTGATATTGTGAATCTCTATTATGAGATTTATATTCTCTTGAGAATATTAATGTTGTAATTCCTCTTCTCCTTCTTTTAAAGGCACATTTTGAGGTACAAAATCTACATCATGTCCTGGCTTACTATAGTCATAAGACCAACGGTAAACATGAGGAATAGCTCCTGGCCAGTTACCATGTATATGCTCAACTGGTGTAGTCCATTCTAAAGTTGTAGACTTCCAAGGGTTTTGTTCTGCCTTTTTACCAAAAAACATACTTGCAAAGAAATTGTATAAATATACTATCTGAGCAACACCACCAATGATTGCAAAAATTGTGATAATGACGTTTGCATTAGCTAAATCATCAAATAATGGGAAGTTTGAATTTGTATAATAACGTCTTGGTAAACCTGCCATTCCAATAAAGTGCATTGGGAAGAAAACTCCATAAGCACAAACTGCAGTAATCCAGAAATGTAAATAACCTAAGTTTTTATTTAACATACGACCAAACATCTTAGGGTACCAGTGATAGATACCAGCAAACATTCCGTAAAGTGCAGATATACCCATTACTAAGTGGAAGTGAGCAATTACAAAGTATGTATCGTGTACATTAATATCTAATGCTGAATCTCCTAAAATAATTCCTGTTAATCCACCTGTAATAAATGTAGATACAAAACCAATAGAAAATAACATGGCGGGATTCATCTGGAGATTACCCTTCCAAATAGTCGTTATCCAGTTAAATGCTTTTACTGCCGAAGGTATTGCAATCAATAATGTTGTAAATGTAAATACAGATCCTAAGAAAGGATTCATACCTGAAATAAACATATGGTGACCCCAAACTATTGTAGATAAGAATGCAATTGCTAAAATCGAAGCAATCATCGCTCTATAACCGAAAATCGGTTTACGCGAATTAGATGCCATAATTTCAGACACTAATCCCATTGCAGGTAATATTACAATATATACTTCTGGGTGACCTAAGAACCAAAATAAGTGTTCAAATAATACAGGAGAACCACCTTGGTAGTGTAATACTTCACCTTGGATAAAAATATCTGATAAGAAGAATGACGTTCCAAAACTTCTATCCATTATTAATAATAAAGCCGCCGATAATAATACTGGAAACGAAATTACACCAATTACTGCTGTTACAAAGAATGCCCAAATTGTTAAAGGTAATCTTGTCATTGACATACCTTTTGTTCTCAAGTTAATTACTGTAACAATATAATTTAGTGAACCCAATAATGATGATGCAATGAAAATAGCCATTGACACTAACCATAATGTCATACCCATTCCAGAACCACCTGATGCCATTGGTAATGCAGATAACGGAGGATAAATTGTCCATCCTGCTGCTGCTGGTCCAGCTTCTACAAACAACGAAATAACCATGATTACACTAGACAAAAAGAATAACCAATAAGACACCATATTCAGGAATCCTGAGGCCATATCTCTTGCGCCAATTTGAAGTGGAATCAATAAATTACTAAAGGTACCACTTAAACCTGCCGTTAATACAAAGAATACCATTATTGTACCATGTATAGTAACTAATGCCAAATAAATATCAGCATCCATTACACCTCCTGGTGCCCATTTTCCTAATACTGCTTCAAAAAGTAAGTTAGGCTCTTCTGGCCATGCAATTTGCATACGGAACATAATAGACATCAGTACACCTATAACTCCCATTATAGTACCAGTAATTAAATACTGCTTAGCGATCATTTTGTGATCAATACTAAATATATACTTAGTTATAAATGTTTCTTTATGATGATGTACGTCGTGATCTTCTTCGTGACCGTGTGTATCTATAGTTGCTGACATAATCTCTAATTATCTTTTTCTTAAAAAAATTGTATTAATTTAATGAGTTTGGAAAGGTTTTCTGTTCTTTCAACCATGCATCATATTCCTCTTGTGTTTCAACAATTATCTTCATCTGCATGTTATAGTGAGACTTACCACATATTTTATTACATAATAAAAGATAATCGAACTCATAAACAAGATCTTGACCTGCTTCCTCTATTTCTGCCTTTCGTTCCAATCTTAAAGCATTAATATTTTTTACCTTTTCAACCATATCAGGACTCTGTCTCATATCTGCAGTTGTAATTGTAGGTGTAAAACCAAATTGAGTTACCATACCAGGTACACAGTTCATCTGAGCTCTAAAATGAGGCATATAAGCTGAGTGTAAAACATCTTGTGATCTCATCTTAAAAACAACTGGCTTACCAACTGGTAAGTGAAGTTCTGTAACGATAACATCATCTGCAGCATTAGGATCATCTTCATCGACACCTAATACGTTCGCACGATCAATATCAATTAATCTTACATTAGCTTTACCTAATACATTATCTGCACCACTGTAGCGAGCTTTCCAACTAAATTGTTGTGCATATAATTCAATTACCATAGGGTCTTCATCCTCATCGATATTCATAATATCATTCCACGTAAATAATCCATAAATAATTAAACCTGCTAATACAATTACAGGAATCACAGTCCATATAAACTCTAAAGTTGTATTGTCTGCGTAGAAAAGGGCCTTTTTACCTTTTTCTCCTCTATACTTATAAGCAAAATAATGCAATATAAATTGAGTTAAGGTTTGAACTATAAAAATGACAACCATTGAGATAATCATAAGATTATCTACCTCTACACCATGTTCTGATGCAGCGTTTGACATTAGAGGTAAATCTCCTAAATACCAAAAACTAAGAATAGTTATTAGATAAATAAAGATTAGGAATCCTATCATTAAATAGCCATTGATTTTATTATCATGGTCGTCTGCAACTTGAGAATTTGTTGTGCCAACCTGAGCCAAATCAAAAATCTTTACCATTTGCCATAAGGCAACAGCAACAAAGAGTACAATTATAATCGTTAATAAAGCAGTCATTATCGTTTCTGTTCTTATTTAAAATTAATAATGGAAATGTTCACTTTCCTTAATGAAAGGGTTTCCTTTTGCTAATAATGGGTATTTACCAAGTGCTGTAAAAACAACCAATAGAAATAGTCCACCAAATAATAAAATTGATCCAATTTCTGGAATTCCAATAAACCATCTATCGCCAACAGTTGCAGGCATAATCATATTGAAAATATCTATATAGTGACCACATAATATTACAACTCCAGCCATAACTACAAACCAAGGAATACGTTTGTAATCGCTATTCATTAATAATAATAAAGGGAATATAAAATTAAGTGCTAACATACCAAAGAATGGTAAGTTGTAATCTTGAATTCTTGTTACGAAGTAAGTTACCTCTTCCGGAATATTAGAATACCAGATTAACATAAATTGAGAAAACCATAAATAGGTCCAGAAAATACTAATACCAAACATAAACTTAGCTAAATCATGTATATGGCTATTATTTACAAATGTCAACAGACCCTTAGACTTTAAGTATATTGTAATTAAAGCTATTACTGTAATGCCACTTACAAACATACTTGCAAATACATACCATCCAAATAAAGTACTAAACCAGTGAGGATCTACACTCATTATCCAATCCCATGACATCATTGATTCAGTATAAATATAAAATACTAGGAAACCAGCAGAAATTCTAAAGTTCTTTTTGAAGTTTCTGTTATCATTAATATCAGCATTATCTTGAGCAACTGAAAATTTCCTCGCGAAGATACGGTAAACCGACCAACCAGCTAAAAATATTAAACCTCTAATCATGAAGCCAGTTTTGTTTAACCAACCTGCTTTTCCTTGAATAAGTGCATCATGTGCAACTACGTCTTCATCCATCCATATAAAAATATGACTATCGGCAAAAAACGCAATAAGTAAAACAATTAAACCACCAGGTAGAACATATGCAGTAATTCCCTCCATAACTCTAAATAAAACTGGAGACCAACCTGCCTGAGCAGCATATTGAATAGCATAAAAAGCTAATACTCCTAAGGCAATCATAAAGAAAAAGAATGCCGCAACATATAAAGCTGACCATGGCCTATTATGTATTTGGTGTAATACATGCTCTTCATGACTCATTGAATGATCTTCTTCTGCATGCGCAGCTCCATGAGCTTCCTCTCCATGAGTATCTAATTCATGATGAGTAGCAACATCTTCATGAGCTTTACCATGACCTTCTGTAGCATGTGCACCATGATGATCTTCGTTTGCTAAAAATTCAGTTATATTCTCTTTAGTGACACTACTAGCATCCATAAAGCCGTAACCTACTCCTAGCACTCCTAAGACTATTAAAACAATAGCACCTATTTTTAATCGATTTGAAATTTTATATTCCATTTATATAATCTTTATCTAAATCTTATTTTTCTAAATCAGCCTTTAGCTTTTCAACATAAGCAACCACTTGCCAACGTTCTTGTTCGTTCAATTGATTCGCGTAAGAACCCATAGTATTTTTACCATAATACAAAGTATGATAAATACTACCAGTTGTAATAGCTCTACCTACATCTGCATAACTAGGAACACCTAGTATCTTTTCGCGTTGAACCAACTTTCCTTTACCATCTCCTTTATTTCCATGACAAATACCACAGTAAATTTCATATAGTACTTTCCCTTCAGCATAATTTACTTGAAGTGAATCTAAAGGATTTTTAAGGTTTGCTTTCGCGAATGCATAACCTTCATTTGTGTTTTCTATCTCAAAAGGCATAAAATCACCTCTTGGAATTGATCCCTCAGCAGGTAATTGCGCCTCTAGTCCATTACCAAATGCATCAGATTCTTGGTAGGTTTCATAACCAACAGACTCATACATATTTGGCATGTATTGATAATTTCGACTAGAAGTCTTTTGGCAAGATACAAGACCTACCAATAGGACTAATACTGCGCTATATTTTAAGGATGTCTTCATATTAATGTGCATCTTCATCGTTATCAACAATATTTATCTCAACTGCTCCTGTTTCTCTTAACAGGTTAGTTAATGATTCTTCATTATTATGTACTGCAATTTCCATTAAGAAATGGTCATCTGTAGTTCTAGGATCTGGATTTTCAGCTTTTTTAAATGGCCACATTCTACTTCTTAAGTAAAACGTAATTACCATTAAGTGTGCCGCAAAAAATACCGTTAACTCAAACATAATTGGAACGAACGCAGGCATATTTTCTAAATAACTAAAACTTGGTTTACCACCAATATCTTGTGGCCAGTCTTTAATCATTATAAAATTCATCATTGTAATGGCCACTGTTATACCAACGCATCCATATAAAAATGCTGTAATTGCTAAACGTGTAGGTGCCAATCCCATTGCCTTATCTAGTCCGTGAACCGGAAAAGGAGTGTATATTTCTTCAATGTGATGCTTTTGTGCCTTTACCTTTTTAACGGCTGACATTAATACATCATCATCTGTATAAATAGCATGAATTACTTTCGAAGCTTCCATAGACTATATTAGTTGTTTAATAAGTTTTTAGCTTGTCCAGACCAATCATCACGTTCTGCTCTTCCTGGGAAAGAACCTGTAATTGAATCTAACAAATCATATTCTTTTTTCGTCATTTTACTTACCTGAAGGAAAGTATAAATACCTATACTGTTAAGAACTTCTTCCATTTTAGGACCAATTCCATTTACAGTTTTTAAATCGTCAGCTGTTTGTGTTGACGCATCAAATTTACCGATACCTTCAAATAAACTATTGAGCTTTTCATCATTACTACTTGGTAATTCTGCCGGCTTTTCTGTAGTTGTTGTAGCAGTCGATTTAAAAGCTACAGGATGCGATGTTCTAGCATCTGAACCTGTACCGACTAAACTATCGCCACGCTCTCTAATATTTTTGTATCGTTCACCAGAAGATTTCAATATTGTTTTAACCTCTGCTTGCGCAATAACGGGGAATGTACGTGAGTACAATAAAAACAATACAAAGAAGAAACCAATTGTTCCTATAAATATTCCGATATCAACAAACGTTGGAGAGAACATAGACCAAGATGATGGTAAATAATCTCTATGTAATGATGTTACAATAATTACAAAACGCTCAAACCACATTCCGATATTTACTACAATTGAAATAAAGAAAGAGAACATAATACTCGTTCTTAATTTCTTAAACCACATAAACTGAGGAGAGAATACATTACAAGACATCATTGCCCAATAAGCCCAAGCGTAAGGCCCTGTTGCTCTATTTAAAAATGCATATTGTTCATATTCTACACCAGAATACCATGCAATAAATAACTCAGTAATATATGCCACACCTACTATAGAACCTGTAAGCATAATTACAATATTCATTAATTCGATGTGTTGAACTGTAATATAATCTTCTAGGTTACACACTTTTCTCATGATGATAAGTAAAGTGTTTACCATTGCAAATCCTGAGAATATAGCTCCTGCCACAAAATACGGTGGAAAAATCGTTGTATGCCAACCAGGAATAACTGAAGTCGCGAAATCAAAAGATACAATAGTGTGTACTGAAAGTACTAATGGTGTTGCTAAACCAGCAAGTACTAAAGATACTTCTTCAAAACGTTGCCAATCTTTAGCTCTACCTGACCAACCGAAACTTACTAAAGCATAAATTTTCTTTTGGAAAGGTCTAACTGCTCTATCTCTTAACATTGCAAAATCTGGCAATAAACCAGTCCACCAGAATACTAATGAAACAGATAAATACGTTGAAATTGCAAATACATCCCAAAGTAATGGTGAATTAAAGTTTACCCATAACGAACCGAATTGATTTGGAATTGGCAGTACCCAATACGCTAACCATGGTCGACCCATGTGGATAATTGGGAATAAACCTGCTTGAACTACAGAGAAAATTGTCATTGCTTCTGCAGAACGGTTAATTGCCATTCTCCATTTTTGACGGAATAATAAAAGTACCGCGGAAATCAGTGTTCCTGCGTGACCAATACCAACCCACCAAACGAAGTTAGTAATATCCCAAGCCCAGTTTACAGTCTTGTTAAGACCCCAAACTCCAATACCAGTAGATACTGTATAAATAATACAACCTATTCCCCAAAGGAATGCTACCAAAGCAATACTGAAAACAATCCACCATGCTCTGTTGGCTTTGCCTTCCACTGGTCTTGCTACATCAACTGTAACATCGTGATACGATTTTTCTCCAGTTACTAAAGGTCTTCTAATAGGTGCTTCGTAATGAGACGCCATAATTATATACTTGTTACTTTAAATTATTTATGCTTTTGATGTGTTTCTCACCTTTGTTTGATAGATAACGTTAGGCTTTGTTCCAACGCTTTCTAACAAGTGATACATACGATCATCTTCTTTTAATGCTGCTATTTTACTGTCTTTATCATTGACATCTCCAAATATCATTGCGCCATTTCCACATGCTGCAGAACATGCAGTTTCAAACTCTCCATCTTTAACTAAGCGTCCATCACGTTTAGCATCAAGGATTGTTTTTTGAGTTTTCTGGATACACATAGAACATTTTTCCATGACACCACGAGAACGAACAGTTACATCTGGGTTTAATACCATTCGACCTAAATCGTCATTCATGTAATAATCAAACTCATCATTCTTGTTATATAAGAACCAGTTGAATCGACGTACTTTATAAGGACAGTTGTTTGCACAATACCTTGTACCTACACAACGGTTATAAGCCATATGATTTTGACCTTGACGACCGTGTGCAGTTGCTGCAACAGGACAAACTGTTTCACAAGGTGCGTGATTACAATGTTGACACATTACAGGTTGAAAAGCTACTTGTGGATTATCTGCAGGATTTTCCATTTCACCGAAACCTCCTAAAGATCCATTATCTCCAAATAAACCTTCAAAACCATCTTTCTTTGCATCATCAGCTTCAAATGAATCTTGATGAGAGTAATATCTATCAATACGCAACCAATGCATATCTCTACTTCTTCTCATTTCAGATTTACCAACAACTGGAACGTTATTTTCAGCGTGACATGCTATAACACAAGATCCACATCCAGTACAAGCATTCAAATCAATTGATAAATTGAAGTGATGACCAACCGAACGGTCAAACTCATCCCATAAATCAACATCTGGTGATGTTACTGGTGTCTCAACATGATTAAGTGATACTTGAGGAATTGCATTCCAATGTTTCTTATCCTTAGTATTGAATACTTCTAAAGTAGTTTCTTTAATGATGTCACCACGACCCATTAGAGTATTATGCAACTGAACACAAGCAAACTCATGTTCTCCAGCAGCTTTTTCAATAGTAACAGATTGTATTGTATTAAAATTTTGGTATAATGGGTAAGCATTAACACCGGTTTTCATTTCTTCTTTTAATGCCTTAGACGTTCTTCCGAAACCAAAAGATAATCCAACTGAACCTTTTGCTTGACCTGGCTGAATGATAACTGGTACTGTAACAGCTTCTGCTCCGTTAACCGAAACTTTAGCATAACTACCATTTAATCCACCATTAGCAACATTCCAGTTTTTTAATTCTAGTTTATCGGCATCAGCTTGAGACACTGTTAAGTAATTATCCCAAGTTGTTCTTGTTATAGGATCAGGAAATTCTTGTAACCAAGGGTTATTAGCCTGCTGACCATCTCCCATTCCCGTTTTTGTATAAAGTGTTAACTCCATACCATCAGAAACTTTAGTTTTAGCTAAAGCTCTTGCCGCAGCTCCTCCAGTCAATACTGAAGTTACGTCAGCATTATTAGTTCCTGCATTATTTACTGTTGTAGACGACGTAGTTGTTACATATTCGTCTTTATCTTCATCTTTAATACCAACACCTACAGCTACGTCATGTATTACGCCACCTAAAAATGTTCTATCTTTTTTATCTTTTAATTCAGTCGAAGACGTTTCAATAGTTGTAGAAGATCCACCAACACCTTTACTACTTCCAGCAGAACGTGTTACAAATACACCATCTTGAACGGCTTTATTGAACGAAGCGCCATTTAAAATGTCTTTTGTCCATACTGATTTTAAATAATCTCTGTAAGAACCTGTAGTTCCTACCCAACTCATAAGTATTTCTTGAAATTGTTTAGTATCAAACAACGGACGAATAGTAGGTTGCATCATAGAATAATGACCTGACTTCAATTCGTAATCTCCCCAAGACTCTAAGTTGTGAGGTGCAGCAGCAATATATTGACAAACTGATGAAGTTTCATCTTGCTTCATTGAAAAAGCAACTGACAATTCTGTTTTAGCTAATCCTTCTTTAAAATCTGAAGCATTAGGTAATGTATACACCGGATTTACACCTGCCATAATAAGTGCTCCCACTTTACCAGCCTTCATATCGGCCACTAATTGAGATACAGCTTTGTCGCTACCTTGTCTTGTATTAATAGTTGTATTAGGATCAAAAGCAACACTTCTAAGGTGTGCATTAATTTCTAATACTGCAGTCTGCGCATTAACATCTTGAATGCCTGTAACTACAACAGCATTTCGTCCAGCTAAACTAATTTCTTTAGCTGCTGCTTTTACCGCTGCATTTAATCCATCAGAAAGTTTTACACCTCCTGCAGAATTACCTGTTACTTCACTATATAATTTAGCTAAAGCTAATTTTTGTTCGCTTGGCGTTAATGGTACACGCTTATCAGCATTAGCACCAGTTAATGACATATTAGATTCAAACTGAATATGTCTAGACATTTTGCCATGATCAGGAATACGCTTTGTAGCATATCCAGATTCAAAACCTCCACCTTGCCAATCTCCTAAGAAATCTGCACCAATAGAAACTATAGTCTTTGCTTTAGAGAAATCGTAGTTAGCCATCCCTCTTTTACCATACTTCGCCTGATAAGCATCTAATGTAGCAGATTCAGAAATTGCATCATAAGCAACATGTTTTACATTACCATACTTAGCTTTAAATTCTGCTATTAATTTATTAGTAGAAGGACTAGGCATTGATTGTGTCAATAACACAATGGCTTTACCATTTAATCCTTTTAAAGTTGTTGTTGTTTCAGATAAAAAAGTACCCCAAGTTATTTTAGAACCATCTTTCATTGGTGCTTTAACTCTAAGGTTATCATACAATCCTAAAACTGAAGCATTCACTCTCGCATTAGCTATACCATTGGTAGCCGCATCAGTATTGTTTTCAATTTTAATAGGACGTCCTTCTCTAGTCTTTACTAAAACACTAGCAAAATCAAAACCATTAGCTATTGTAGTAGCATAATAATTTGCAACACCTGGAATAATTTCCGTTGGCTGAACAATATAAGGTATCGATTTAATCACAGGTCCTTCACAAGCAGCTAACGAAGCGGCAGCAGTACTAAAACCAACGTATTTTAAGAAATCACGACGCGAAGTTGACGAAGACTCTAAAGATTCTTTATCTCCTAAAAACTCATCTGTTGGAATTTCTTCCACAAATTCATTTTGTTGTAGCGCCTCAACAATAGAGCTATTTTCGTTTAGCTCTTCAACACTTTTCCAGTATTTCTTGTTTGATGACATAGTGTTTATTTATGATTTTTTTGACTTACGACCTACTCTAAATAAAAGCTTTTAAATGAAGCTTGTCGTATTTCTTTAAATTTATTCTATTTAATTAATAATGACACTTACCACATTCTAAACCACCCATTTGTGCTGCAGTTAACTGCTCAACACCATACTTTTTAGATAGTTCCTCATGAATTTTAGTGTAGTACTCGTTATCCTTAACTTTTACATTAGTTTCTCTGTGACAGTTAATACACCATCCCATAGTCAATGGCGCATGCTGATACATAATCTCCATTTCCTCAACTGGACCATGACATGTCTGACATTCTATACCACCAACAGTAACGTGTTGTGAGTGATTAAAATAAGCAAAGTCTGGTAAGTTGTGGATACGAATCCATTTCACAGGTTGTGCTTCTCCAGTATAAGCTGTACCATCCCATCCTACTGCATCATATAATTTCTGAATTTCAGCATCATAATTAACTCCAAACTCTTCACCTTCAGCTAAAGTTTCTGGTGCTACTTCTGAAATTGATTTATGACAGTTCATACATACATTTAAAGAAGGAATACCTGAAGTTTTACTAACTCTTGCAGAAGAGTGACAGTATTTACAATCTATACCATTATCACCAGCATGTATTCTATGTGAATAATGAATTGGTTGCACAGGCTCGTAACCTTGATCTACACCCACTTGCATTAAATAACCGTAAACAAAGTATCCACTAGCTAACAAAAAGAAGATTGAAGTCACTAATACCAAGAATTGATTTTGAGCGAAAGCCTTCCATATTGGTAGTCTTTTATTTTCCGTTACAACATCGATACCTTTAGCATCTGCGAAACGATTTAAAGTACGTCTCACTAACACAAGAGCCATTGCCAATAATGCAAACAACAATGCCAAAGCACCTAGAATAAGATTATTTGAAACCCCTCCTTGATCCACAGGTTCTCCTTTTGGACCATCTACCACAACAGGAGCAGGAGCTGGAGCAGCAGTATAAGCTAAAATATCAGAAATATCTTGATCACTTAATTGCGGAAATGCCGTCATAGCAACTCCATTATACTCATTGTAAATTTTATTAGCATATGCATCCCCAGCTTTGATAAGCGATGAGCTATTTCTAATCCATGCAGAAAGCCATTCTCTATCTAAACCTTCCTCATCAGCTAACCTTGCCTCAACATTACGTAAAGCAGGACCAGTCATCGGCTTATCTAATTTATGACATGCAGCACAATTTGAATTGAATAGCGATTTACCATTAACTGGATCACCTTCTTGAGCTATAAGTGTAGTTGAAAACGTAAGTAAAAGTACAATACAAAGACTATATATCTTTGAGGTTAAACCACAGTAAATCACCTGTTTCATATTATTAGTTGGATTATCTTCTAAACTTTGGTACGATTTTTTCATTAAAAATGTAAAAAAAGATCTTTATAAAAACTCAGGCAAAAGTAACATTTAAAGTCGATTTTGAAAATCTTAGAGAACTGTTAATATATAATTTATACCAATTCTAAATAATGTAAATGTAAAATTTTCATGTATGAATTTTCGTTATTTATATATCGACAACTTGAAGCGCAATTAATTACAATTAGAATGTCTATAATATTTCAGAATAATTTCTGTGAATACTTTACATTTGCAATAAATACTAATCCATGAAAATTAACAATAAAACCATTTTTCTTATAATTTTAAGTCTATCGTTAGGATTATCATTAAACGCTCAAGAAGGCGAAGTTAAGGTAAGCCAAGACAGCGACATAGACAAATTATTAGAGTACAAAAAAGATATTAAAACGTCTAAAACTTATACTATTCAAGTGTATAACAGCACAGATCCTGATAAGGCAAAACGCGAAAAATCTAACTTTCTTAATTCTTTTGGTGAGTGGAAAGTAGAAATTGTTTGGAATACGCCTAATTATAAAGTTTGGGTTGGTAATTTCGCAACCCGATTAGAAGCTGATCGTGCTTGGGCCAAAATAAGAAAGAAATACATGAATGCTAATGTTATTCAGCCTCGATTAGATTAAGTATTCATTTGAGCATATAAAAAAACCGACAATTTCTTGTCGGTTTTTTTTATATCAATACGTTGCTTTTATTTCAACTTTTTCTTGACTTCTACTTCTTGGAATGCTTCTATAACATCGTTAATTGCTATATCATTATATCCTTTAATCTGCATACCACAATCGTATCCTTTTGCAACCTCTCTTACATCATCCTTAAATCGTTTTAAAGCCTCAAGAGAACCTGTATGCACTACAACACCATCTCTAATAATTCTAATACCAGAATTTCTAAAGATCTTACCATTCATAACCATACAACCTGCAATATTACCAACTTTAGATACTTTGAATATTTCTCTAATTTCAGCTGTACCAGTAACTTCTTCTTTAACCTCTGGAGATAACATACCTTCCATGGCATCTTTAAGATCGTTAATAGCTGCATAAATAATTGAGTACGTTCTGATATCAATTTCTTCCTTATCTGCAATCATTCTTGCATTACCTACAGGACGAACATTAAATCCTACAATAATAGCATCTGATGCTGTTGCTAATAACACATCACTTTCTGTGATGGCACCAACACCTTTATGTATAATATTAACTTGAATTTCTTCAGTAGATAACTTCTGGAAAGAATCTGTTAATGCTTCTACAGAACCATCTACATCACCTTTAAGAATAATATTAAGCTCTTGGAAGTCTCCAAGTGCAATACGTCTTCCAATTTCATCTAATGTAATATGACGTTGTGTTCTTACAGATTGCTCACGTTGTAATTGTGTACGTTTAGTCGCAATTTGTTTAGCTTCTCGCTCGTCTTCAAATACATTGAATTTATCACCTGCCTGAGGTGCTCCGTCTAAACCTAAGATAGATACTGGTGTTGCAGGACCAGCTTGAGCAACATCGTGCCCTCTCTCATCTTGCATGGCTTTTACCTTACCACTATTTTTTCCTGCCAATACGTAATCTCCAACTCTTAAAGTACCTGCTTGTACTAAGATCGTTGACACATATCCTCTACCTTTATCTAAATAAGCTTCCACAACTGTTCCGCTTGCCGCTTTGCTAGGATTAGCTTTTAATTCTAATAATTCAGCTTCCAGTAATACTTTTTCAAGTAATTCCTTAACACCTGTTCCCATTTTAGCAGAAATATCATGTGATTGAATTTTTCCACCCCAATCTTCTACTAAAAGATTCATTTGTGCCAACTGCTCTTTTACCTTCTCAGGGTTAGCATCTGGCTTATCAATTTTATTTATTGCAAAAACAATAGGTACTCCTGCTGCTTGTGCATGAGAAATTGCTTCTTTAGTTTGTGGCATTATAGCGTCATCAGCAGCTACTACAATAATTGCAATATCTGTTACCTGAGCACCACGAGCACGCATCGCTGTAAAGGCTTCGTGACCTGGTGTATCTAAGAAGGCTATTTTTTGACCATCTGACAATTCTACACCATACGCTCCGATGTGCTGAGTAATTCCACCAGATTCACCAGCAATTACATTTTCTTCACGTATATAATCTAATAATGATGTTTTACCATGATCAACGTGTCCCATTACAGTAACGATCGGTGCTCTTGGTTCTAAATCTTCTGGTTTATCCTCTACTTCTTCTATTGATTCTTCAATACCAGCTGTGATAAACTCTACATCGTAACCGAATTCTTCAGCAACTATAGTTAAAGTTTCTGCATCTAGTCTTTGGTTCATGGTTACCATCATACCTAGAGACATACATGCTGAAATAACTTGTGTTACACCAACTTCCATCATAGTAGCAATTTCACTAACAGTAACAAATTCAGTTACTTTAATAGTTTTACTTTCTGCTGCAGCAATTTCTTGATCGATTTCAGATTGTTCTCTGTGTTGATCTCTTTTATCTCTTCTGTATTTAGCACCTTTACCTTTATTAGATTTACCCTGTAATTTCTCAAGAGTTTCTCTAATTTGTTTTTTCACATCTTCTTCAGTAGGCTCTTCCTTAACAACTTTTGGTCTCGTATTACCTCCACGTCCTTTTCCTCCTCTTCTATTATCAAACTTAGGTTTTCCTCCAGAGTCATTGCCTCCTTTACTAATTCTACGTCTTTTACGTTTATTAGCATCACCACCTGTTGATTTTTCTTCTTTCTTCTTTTTAGGCTTATTGAATTGCGATAAATCAATTTTCTTACCAGTAATATTTGGTCCTGATAATTTTTTGTATTGTGTTTTAAGTGTTTCTTCTACAGGCTCAGATGGCGTTGTTGCTTCTGGTTGCTTTTTAGCTGGTGCTTTAGTTTCGGTTTTTTCAACTTTATCTGTCTTAACAACCTTTTCTACTTTAGCTACTTCTTCAACCTTTTCTACCTTCTTAACCTCTTCCTTTGCTGGCTTTTCTTCAACCTTAGGCGCTGCCACTTTAGGCTCTTCCTTTACCTCAGGTTTTTTAGGTGTTTCCTTTTTCTCTACTTTAGCCTTTTTATCTAAGTCTATCTTACCAACTTGTTTTGGCCCACTTAATTCAGCTTTTGCCTTAACGATTGATTCTCTTTCGGCTTTTTGCTTTTGCTTTTCTTCAATTTCGCGTTCTCTTTGTTCACGAAGCTCTTCTTTTTCCTTAAGTTTTGCTTCACTAACCTCTTGAGCTTTTTCACGTTTAGATGCATCCGTCTGAAATTCATCAGAAAGCGTATCATAAACATCTTGCGAAATTTTAGTATTAGGACTTTTCTCTATCTCGATACCTTTGGATTCTAAAAAATCCACAGCACGATCTATAGAGATGTTTAATTCCCTTAATACTTTATTTAATCTTGTCATTTGAGCCATAAACTGCCTGTAAAATACTTAAATATATGTTATACCAATTCAACTTCAAAATGAATCCTAAAATTCATTAAAAATTTAACTGATATTTAATCTTCAAATTCTTCTTTTAGAATTCTGATAACGTCTAAAATCGTTTCTTCTTCTAAATCTGTACGTTTCACTAAATCGTTAACGTCTTGTTCTAAAATACTCTTAGCTGTATCTAAACCAGCTTTACTAAATTCTGATATTACCCAACCTTCAATTTCATCAGAGAACTCTTTTAATTCAACATCTTCCTCTGCACCTTCTCTAAACACATCAATTTCGTAACCTGTTAATTGACCAGCCAAACGAATGTTGTGACCACCTCTACCAATAGCTTTAGACACCTCTTCTGGTTTTAATAAGACCTCAGCACGCATGTTTTCTTCATCTAACTTTAATGAAGTTACTCTAGCTGGACTTAAAGCTCTTGTTACAAAAAGTTGAACATTGTTAGTATAGTTAATTACATCAATATTCTCATTTCCTAATTCTCGTACGATACCATGAATTCTAGAACCTTTCATACCCACACAAGCACCTACAGGATCGATTCTATCATCATAAGAATCTACTGCTACTTTTGCTTTTTCTCCTGGAATACGAACTACTTTTTTAACCGTAATTAAACCATCGAAAACTTCTGGTATTTCTTGCTCAAATAATTTCTCAAGAAATATTGGAGAAGTTCTAGACATTATAATTGCTGGTTTACTTCCCTTTAATTCTACACTTTCAATAATTCCTCTTACGTTTTCTCCTTTTCTAAAGAAATCTGAAGGAATTTGTTTGTCTTTAGGTAAAATAATTTCATTACCATCATCATCTAACAAGATTATTGCTCTATGGCGAATATGATGTACTTCTGCTGTATAAATCTCACCTTCAAGCTCTTTAAAGTGCTTGTAAATGTTTGTATTATCGTGCTCATGAATCTTAGATATTAAGTTTTGTCTTAATGCTAAGATAGAACGTCTTCCAAGATCAATTAACTTCACTTCTTCTGCAACGTCTTCACCTACTTCAAAATCTGGTTCTATTTTCTGCGCCTCTGTTAATTCGATTTCTTGGTTTGGTTCTTCAACCTCACCATCAGCAACAACGATACGATTTCTCCAAATTTCTAAATCACCTTTATCTGGATTTATAATGATATCAAAGTTATCATCATCACCATATTTCTTCTTCAATGCATTACGTAATACATCTTCAAGAATAGCCATTAGCGTAACTCTATCTATTAATTTGTCGTCTTTGAATTCTGAAAATGACTCAATTAACGCTACATTTTCCATAATTGATATGAATTAAAATTTTATTTTAACTTTTGCTTCTTTAATATTTTGAAAGGCAACAGTTGCCGTTTTAGTTACTGTTACTTTTCCTTTACCTACCGGTTTTGGCTCTCTTGCTTTCCAGCTTAGCACCACTTCTTCGTCATTTACCTCTTTAAGCTCACCCTCAAAATTCTGACTATCTAAAGTTTTAACTTCTAAGCTTCTACCAACATGTTTAGTATATTGCCTAGGCAACACTAATGGTGTTGCAGCACCTGAAGATAATACCTCCAATGAAAAATCGTGTTCTTCTCTATCAATGTTGTGTTCTATTGCTCTACTTATAAACATGCAATCCTCTACTAAAACTCCATTATCTCCATCGATAATAATTTTAATAGCATTATCACCAGAAATTATAAAATCTATTAAAAATAAATCTTGCCTCTCTTCTAGTGCTGTTTCTAATAAGTCTTCTACTATTTTCTTAAACATTTTTTGATATAAAAAGAGAGGACTTTTCGTCCTCTCGCTTATTCATTTTTAGTAAATAACTGTGCAAATATACGACATTTTTATTAAATTATCCAAGCTTCGTAATGTGGAATTATTTTCTTAAATTTATTACAACTAAATAAACCAATTACATATGAACAAAATATTAGTTCCAACGGATTTTTCGGAACAAGCCGGAAATGCATTAAAAGTAGCTGCTATGCTCGCTAAAGCGCATAATGCTGAGATCTATTTATTGCACATGATGGAGATTCCATTGCAACATAATGACCAAGGTAGTTCACAAAGTGATATTCCTGAAACCTTATTTTTTATGAAATTAGCTCAGAAAAGATTTGAAAATTTAATGGCTGAAGACTACCTAGAAGGCGTTACTGTGCACGAAACTGTAAAGGCAGATGTGACATTTAATGAAATTAAAGATTCTTGCAAGGAATTTGATATTGATTTAATTGTAATGGGCTCGCATGGCTCATCAGGTCTTATGGAAATGTTTGTTGGTTCTAATGCCGAAAAAGTAGTAAGGACTTCTGATGTACCTGTATTAGTTATTAAGAATGAACATGAAAGCTTTGAAGTATCGGATTTTGTGTTTGCTTCAGACTTTAAAAATGACAATAGAGAAACCTATAAGCAAGCTGTTAAATTCGCAAAAGCTTTTGGTGCAAAAATTCATTTACTTTTAGTTATTACTTCCAGTAACTTTATGACAACTTATGAGGCTAATGTTAGAATAAAAGATTTTATTTCTGGACAAGATTTTGACAACTACACTATTACCATTCATAACGATACGACAGTAGAACACGGCATTCTAAATGTTTCAAAAGATATTGATGCAGATTTAATAGGAATAAGCACACATGGTAGACAAGGTATTGCTCATTTCTTTAACGGAAGTATTAGTGAAGATTTAGTTAATCACGCCAAACGACCAGTAATTACTTTTAAAATTTAGAACTAAGAATATGTATATAAAAACAAAAAATCCTAATCAGTTTTGATTAGGATTTTTACATTTTAGTTGGCCTACTAGGTTTCGAACCTAGACTCTTCGGTACCAAAAACCGATGTGTTAGCCAGTTACACCATAGGCCAATCTCTCAATTGAGGCTGCAAATTTAATACAAAGTTTCATTTAGACAAAAAAAAATGACAAAATTATTTAAAATACTTAACGTTAACTTAAAACTGTAGGGTTTTAGGTAATAATTAGTAAATTCGCCAGCATTATTAAGCAAGGTTTTCATGACAGATTTTAACTTTAAAAAGTGGAACAACATCTTAGGATGGTTTGTTTTTGCAGTAGCAGTTGTAGTTTACGGACTCACAATAGAACCAACCGTTAGTTTTTGGGATGCTGGAGAATATATTTTAACTTCATCAAAACTTCAAGTAGGTCATCCACCTGGAGCACCATTGTTTCAAATGTTTGGAGCTTTTTTCTCCATGTTTGCTTTAGAGCCTTCGCAAATTGGAATGATTATGAATATGATGAGTGGTGTTGCTAGTGCATTCACTATTCTATTTATGTTTTGGACCATTAGTTTATTATTGGTTAAACTCGTAAAATATCAAAAAGAAGATAGCCCAAGCAAGGCTTATGCTATTTTAGGAAGTGCTTTAGTTGGTAGTTTAGCTTTTACGTTTACTGATTCGTTTTGGTTTAACGCCGTTGAAACTGAAGTATATGCGATGGCTACGTTAATAATGGCCGTATTATTTTACTTAGGACTTCGTTGGGAGCAAGAAATGAACCAACCTAGAGGAAATCGTTGGTTAATACTTATTGCTTTTGTAATTGGTTTATCTTTTGGTGTTCACTTTATGGGTTTACTTACCATACCAGCAATAGGGCTTTTATATTATTTTAAAAACTACAAAACCATTACGGTCAAAAATTTTATTATTGCTAACATAGCTTCTGCAGCTATTCTACTCTTTATTTTTAAATTATTATTGCCTTCTACGCTTAAACTTTTTGGTTACCTAGAAGTGTTCTTTGTAAACTCTATTGGCTTACCTTTTAATTCTGGTACAATAATTACTGGGTTAATGGTTATTGGTTTATTCTATTTTGGACTGAACTATACAAGGAAAAAAGATTACAAACACGTGAACACCTTAGTACTCAGCTTAATGTTTATTTTTATTGGTTTTTCATCTTGGATGATGTTACCAATTCGAGCAAATGCGCAAGTTGTTATTAATGAAAATAACCCTTCAGATGCTAGAGAACTTTTAGCCTATTATAATTTAGAGCAATACCCAGAAACACATCTTTTCTATGGTCCTCAATTTACTGAAGCCTATTCTGGTGCAGATAAAGACGAACCTTTTGTTGACGACAAGAAGAATTTTGAAAAAGACGAAGAAAAAGGTGAATATGTCATTATCAATGACTGGGAAAAAAGTAGACAAAACTACAACCATGAGCATGCTTCTATTTTACCTAGAATGTGGAGTTCAGAACATGCTGAAAACTATATGATGTTTACTGGTTTAATAGACTTTAAAGCAGATCCTTCCTTACAATCTCGTGCTTATAATGAAGCGATGAATGCGGGCTTATCGGAAGAACAATCTTCTCAATATGCATTGCAAGAAAAACAGCAGATAGATCAATTAGTTAATGACTTTAAAATGCGTGTTGCCAATCATGAGATTGATTATGAAGATTACCATCAGTTCTTAAGTCGATATGGCCAACAATATTTAGAGATTGAAAAACCTTCATTTTTTGATAACACAATGTATATGTTTCAATACCAATTTGGTTATATGTATTGGAGATATTTTATGTGGAATTTCACAGGAAGACAAGACGATATACAAGGAAGATATACTCACAAGAATGGTAATTGGATTTCGGGCATTAATTTCATCGATTCAATTCATATAGGAATGTCTCAAGACAACTTACCAACTGATGTTTTAGAAAATAAATCTAGAAACACTTATTATTTTTTACCACTCATTTTAGGATTAATTGGGTTTTTCTTCTTGATGTATTCAGATTTAAAACGTTTCTGGGTTTTACTAGTATTCTTTCTACTAACAGGACTAGCAATTCAATTCTATACCAACATTAGACCTTTTGAGCCTCGTGAAAGAGATTACTCTGTGGTTGGTTCTTTTTACGTGTTTGCAATCTGGATTGGCTTTGGCGTATATGCCATTTATGATTTATTAAAATCTAATTTTAAAACGAAGCTATTAGCACCAATCGTCACTTTAGTTTGTATAGTATTGGTACCTGGTATTTTAGCTGCCAACAATTGGGATGATCACGATCGTTCTGGGAAATATACCACAAACTCTATGGCTCGCAAATATTTAGAATCTTGTGCACCAAACGCTATTCTATTTACTATTGGAGACAACGATACTTTTCCGTTGTGGTATTTACAAGAAATAGAGGGTGTTCGAAGAGATGTTCGTGTTGTAAATACAAGTTTATTTCAAACCGATTGGTATATAGACCAAATGAAGCGTAAAGCTTATGATAGTGACCCAATTCCTTCGCAGCTTACACACAAGCAATATAGAGGCGGAACCAGAGATGTGGTTGCCTACAAAGAGATTAATGAGAGTATTGCAAGAGACACATTAGATATTAAACAATTTATGGATTTTGTATCGAGTGAGAAACCTAATACAAAACTAAAATTCGTGGTTGAAAACCAAGGTGATGACCCAAGTCGTTACCCAAAACACTTATTAAATTCTAATTACTACCCTTCTCGTAATATTAGTATACCAGTTAATAAAGAAATGGTTTTAAAGAATGGTATCGTAAAACCAAAAGATGCTGATAAAATAGAAGATTATTTATTTACAAGAATAACTGGAGGCTATCTGTATAAGAACCGACTTTTAATGCTAGATATTCTTGCAAACAATAATTGGGAACGACCAATTTATTTTACAGGTGGTGCTTTTGGTGCAGAGGACTATGTTTGGTTAAAAGATTACCTACAATTAGACGGTATGTGTTATAAACTGGTACCAATAAAGACAGCTGTTGACCAAGCGAATCCTTATGACATGGGAAGAGTAGATCCTGATTTAATGTACGACATGGTTAAGAACTGGGAATGGGGAGGAAGTGGAGAAGATATGTACTATGACATTGAAACTCGAAGAAATGGTATTACGTATAGAGGAAATTTGGCACGTTTAATAGAACAACTTATTAATGAAGACCAATTGGAGAAAGCAGAAGAAATTGCAGACATAGCTATGGAAAAAATGCCTGTAGATAAGTTTGGTTTTTACTCTTTACTTGAGCCTTATGTTAGCGCATATTATGAAGTTGGAAACAAGGACAAAGGCCGTATGCTCTATAAAGATGTTGCTAAAAAATATCAAGAAAACTTAGCCTATTATAGTAGTTTACCATTAGAAGACCAAGATAAGGTTGTAGGTGAAGATATTTACTTAGATATTCAGCGCTATCGATCTTTAATAGATATTTTGGTAATATATAATGATCAAGAATTTGCCTTACAAGAAACGAAGACCTTTAATAGCTACCTTAGCTTATTTGATGATTTAATGGCATTATATGGTAATGACACATCACAAGACATACCTAATGATATAGATATTCAGCGCGCAATTAAAGATACTATTGATAAAATTGCTCCTGAAAATTAAAATGGTATGCAAATTATTCCAGCTAAAACACCAGACTTTGTAAAAGCATTGTTCCCAAATTTTATCTGGAATATTAACACCAAGAACAAGGAAATCTATTTAACTTTTGATGATGGCCCTACACCAGAAATTACAAATTGGGTTCTAGATCTGCTGAATAAGTTTGATGCGAAAGCCACGTTTTTTTGTATTGGTAGCAATATTGATAAACATCCTGATATTTTTAATACCATAATTAAAGAAGGGCATTCTATCGGCAACCATACTTACAATCATTTAAAAGGCTGGAAACATAAAACGAAAGTATATCTTAATGATATTGAAGATACTCAAGCTTTAATTAATAGAAACATTTCTTTAATTACTAATAAGGATGCTAATTCCCTTTCACGTGTAAAACTATTTCGCCCTCCATACGGCAAGTTTAAGTCTAAACAGAGTAAACTCATTCAAAATCTGGGTTATAAAATTATTCTTTGGGATGTATTATCTTATGACTGGGACAAGTCTATTTCTGAAGAAGCTTGTTTAAATAATGTGATTACAGCAGCAAAGGAAGGTAGTATTATTGTTTTTCATGATAGTATAAAGGCTTTTCCAAATCTAAAATATGCCCTTCCTAAAGTTTTAGAGCACTTTAGTAATCAAGGCTTTAGATTTAAAAGAATTAACGAAGCTGAATAGATTAAGCAAATTCTTGAATAATTTCAATAAGTCTATTGGTGTTTTCCTTTCCACTATGACGCCATTTCATTTCGCCATTTTTATAGATAATAAGTGTTGGTAATCCTCTTACACGCAAGGCTTCTGCGAGTTCTTGGTTTTTATCCACATCTATCTTTATTACTTTGGCCTTATCTCCTAGCGCAGCAGCAACATCACGTAATATAGAATGCATGGCTGTAGATTCTTCATTCCCTTCGGTATAAAAATCCAAAAGAACAGGTATTTCAACATCTATTAATTCTCCAAATTTTGACATATGCTATCAGTTTTAGTCAAACAAATAAGTACTTCAAACAACTAATTTTAAAAGCTTATCGGTTTTAATAAAGTACGTTCTATTATAAAAATACGGAATTCTTTACAATTAAGCACTCTTAGATCCTTTTTTGAGTTCAATAACTGTGATTTCTGGCCAAATACCTACGCGTCCTGGATAACCTAAATAACCAAAACCTCTATTGACGTTGATGTGCTGACCAAGTTCTGTATAAATCCCAGCCCATTGTTTGTACCTCCATTTTGCAGGACTCCATTTTATCCAACCTGGTATTTCAATTCCAAATTGCATACCATGCGTATGTCCACTGAGTGTTAAATGATAATGATTAGGATCTTTTAGAACTTCTGCTTCCCAATGACTTGGATCATGAGTCATTAAAATCTTAAAATCATTTTTTTCAATTAGCTTGGTTGCTTTGTTCAAGTCGCCCACTTGTTTAAATCCACCAGTGCCCCAATTTTCTACACCAATCAATGCTAATCGTTCTCCATTTTTTTCAAGATAACGGCTTTCATTCAGCAATAAATCGAAACCAATATCTTTTTGAATTTGTTTTAAATCTTCTAGATTTTGAGATTTTTCTTCTGGCGAATTCCAATCCACATAATCACCATAATCATGGTTTCCTAATACCGAAAATTTACCATCCTTAGCTTTAAGTTTGCTAAAAGATTCTTTCCATGGTATCATTTCAGAAGCTTTATTATTTACCATATCTCCTGTAAACAATAGCACATCAGATTTTTGTTCATTTATAAGATCTATTGCATATTCTATTTTCTCTTTATTATCAAAACTACCAGAATGAATATCACTAATTTGAGTTAGTCTGTAACCGTCAAAAGCTTCAGGTAAGTCATCAAAATGAAGCGTATAATTAAGTACTCTAAAATTATATTTTCCACGATACATGCCATACAACAATGACGAAAACGGAATAGCAGCCAAACCTAATGCTATTTGGCTAACAAACTTTCTGCGCGATGGCAAATGAAAATTAGCATCTTTAGTGGTTAGCTTTTCATATAAACCAATGGCAGATCTTATAAGGTCTTCACCTAATAATATTGGCACTAAAACAACATTAAAAGCCATAAAAGTGAGTAAAAAACCGAAAGCATAACTTTTCTCTAGTGTTAAAGTTCGTCCTTCACTGCTAATTGCAAATTGATACAAGAAATTACTTACGACTATAAAAGCGACTATAAAAAATACGTAGTAAACCCAAGTTTGTTTGGTTACTGTTTTTATAGCTTGAAAACCATAAATAGTTAATACTATAAAAAGAACAGCAAATATTATCCAACGAATCATGTAAATTATTTAAGGTCACAAATTTAACGATATGTAATTCTAGTTATCTTATGAAAGTGTTAAAGGTTACTACACATTGAAGAAATTAAGTCTTAACGTTTTCGTTATGTAGCGTCCTCAAAATCTATTTAATAAACTGAATAGCAACTAATACTACATTTTAAAATACCACAGAAAATATGTAAATTGTAGGAAACTAACTAATAATTCCTTGCTATCTTGAAATATTTTTACTTCATTTTATTGCTAAGCCTCTCCTGTGTTTTACATTCTCAATCAAATTCTAATCAACATAAAATTATAGATTCCTTAATTAACATTGTAGACACTTATGATGATGATTTTGAAAAAATAAGAGTGCTTACCAGTAATGCAGGTCAGCTTCGATACTCTAAAGATACACGTGTTTTAATTGATAAGGCTATTGAGATTTCTAGGCTGAATAACAATTCAATAGAATTATCTAACAGTTATTATGCCTTAGGAAATTACTATTACTTCAATACAAAATTAGATTCTAGCATTTATTATTTAGATAAGGCATCGCATTATCTAAAAGATCAAAACGATCCCATGTTATTAGCGACCATATTAAACACAAAAGGAGGTGTTTACAAAAAGCAAGGCAAGTTACCCTTAGCGACTGAAATAAATGTAGAAGCCAAAAAAAAATTAGAATCAATTGACACCTTAACATTGTCAAATGATGATATGTACCAATTAAAAAGGAGATTGGTAATTGTCAATAATAGCTTGGCTATTTTGTGTATTAATACAGAAAATTTTGAAAAAGCTTTACAATATTTTGATGATGCTATTGAAACCTCTAAGACTTTAAAGGAATTTTCTAAAAATGTACCTGTACTTATGTCCAACAAGGGTGATTTGCTAATGAACATGAACAAGTTAAATGAAGCCTTATCAGTTCTAAAAGAAGCAAAAGCTTTAAAAGTAAAAAATGAATTTCCATTACGATCCATAGCAACCACCGATTTAACCTTAGGACAAGTTTTAATTAAATTGAAAAATTATGATGATGCCCTTATTTATCTAGATGATGCATTAATAAATTACGAAAAAAGTGAACATCAATTTGGCATCACTAATACGCTACAAGAAAAAGGGAATTTATTATTAATTACAAATAAAACAACAGAAGCAAAGAAAGCTTGCGAAAAAGCAAAATCTATAGCCGATTCAATAGACGATAAAGAGTTTATTATGAAAAGTTGTGATTGCTTATATAAAGTAGAAAAAAAATTAGGCAACTTTAAACAAGCCTTGTCTTACTTCGAGACGTTTATTACAATTGAAGCTGAATCCTTTAATAAAGAACAGAACGAAAAAGTAGAACAACTAATTACTAAATATGATTTCGAAAAAAAAGAAGCCGAATTAAAAGTTCTAAAGCTAGAAGCCGAAAAATCAGAACAACAAAAATTAGCCTATACAATTGCTGCTTTAATAGGTATGATAATCGCTCTTATAATAGCCTATTTTCTTTATAAAAATTATAAAAAAAATAAACTCTTAGCTAAACAAACTAAACTATTAGAAACTTCGATAGACGAAAAAAATGTACTATTAAAAGAAACTCATCATCGTGTAAAAAATAGTTTTCAGATTGTGTCTAGTTTATTGTACTTACAGTCTGAAAGTGTAGAAGACAAAGAAGCTAAAATTGCTATAAAAGAAGCCGAAAACAGAGTCCGTTCTATGGTTTTAATACATCAAAAATTATACAATAAAGATGAGCTCGTGGGCATTAATACTAAAGATTATTTTAGCGACTTAACACATGATATTTTTGAAAGCCATCAGTTTAATGGAGAACCCATAAATTACGAGCTCCAAGCAGAACCTTTAGTATTAGACATAGAATCCATTACTCCAATTGGCTTAATATTAAACGAACTCATAACAAACACTTTAAAACACGCTTTTAATGATAATTCCAAAGGGCATACAATACAAATAATCTTTTATAGAGAAAACCAAAATCTTATTCTCAAAGTTATTGACAATGGACAAGGATTTGAAGGCGAGATAAAAAGCACATCATTTGGGATTACACTGATGAAAGCCTTATCTAAAAAGCTAAACGCAACTTTAAATTATAACTCTAAAAGAGATAGTGGAACAGAAGCTATATTAACTATAAAAAAGTTTAACATACTCTAGGTATTAACTCATAAAGGTGTTTTATTTACTAAAAATAAATGAGCTTTCACTAAAAAAAACAGTGATAAAAATTAGTTTTCTATAGTTTAAAAAATCTAAATCAATATTATTTTGAAATCCCTAAATATATTTATAGTAGAAGACGAACCCTTAATAGTTTCCACCATTGAAGTAGCATTACGTAAACAAGGTTTTTGCGCCATTGGAGATGCTGAAGATTTTACTACTGCGCTGCGTGACATAGAATTGCTAAAACCCGATTTAATACTCATTGATATCCAACTCAACGGAGAAAAGGATGGTGTGGATCTCGCTACAGAATTAGATAAAAAGAACTTGCCCTATATGTTTCTTTCTTCACAAACGGATCCCAATACTATTGAACGCGTAAAGTATGTAAACCCGTTAGGTTATATTGTTAAACCATTTACCGAAACTAGTTTAAGAACTAATATTGAATTAGCTTGGCATAAGTACAGTGAATCTAAGCAACATTTTATTGTCATTAAACACGAAGGCAGATTACATAGAATAAATCAAAACTCCATTAGTTATCTAAAGGCCTTTGACAATTATTGCTATATCATCACAAATACAAAAACTTATTTAGTTCCGCATACTTTAAAGCACATTTCAGAGCAACTAAAAGGAGATAACTTTATAAAAGCACATCGTTCTTACGTGGTAAATTTAAACCACATTCTTAGTGTTGATAAAAACACTATTACACTTAAAAATGATAGTATTCCTGTAAGTGCGTCGCAAAAAAGCTTAGTGGTAAGTAAACTGAAAACTTATAAATAAAATTTTACTCCATTCACTAAATAAAAGTGAGCATTCACTAAAAAAACTCTTTTACCAATAGTTATAAAAATAGCTTTACACTGCTATTAATTAAAGATATACCATCAATTAAAAGATGGTAATCTGACGTAAAATTTAACTAAAATGAAAGTATGTTTTTATGCAATTGTGTCATTGTTTATGGCATCATTAAATGCTCAAGATACCGTAGATTTCACAAAAAAAGGACGAGATTGGTATGTTAGTGAGTCTACAGGGTCAGGTAAACTTGGCACAAAAGAACAACCAGCCAAAGACTTAGGCAATATTATCTACTTATTAAAACCAAACGATATTATTCATATTGCAGAAGGCGTTTACAAGAGCAAAGGTAAGCGTGGTTCAGACGAAATAAATGTTCCTGTTCAAATTTATGGCGGTTATGATGTTACATTCACCAAACGTGCGCCTTGGACAGATCACAAAACCATATTTACGGGTACAAACGAATACAAAAAACTAACAACACCTCGGCTTTACATTCGTACAGACCAACAACGCGCTAAAAACGGACAACTCGCAGAAGGCGGATTAATAATAATCGATGGTATCATTGTAGACAATGGACCTAGAAATCGTTATCATCATGATAAGGACTTAGCCATCCGCAGAAAAGCAAGTCCTAAGAGCCAACAAAATCCATCGCCAGAATCTGGCGGTATCGTTGTTGTGGCAAGTCATTATATGAATGTTGGTGTGCAAAATTGTGTCGTTATGAACACAGCACCAACGGAAGGCGCCATTTCCGTACGCGTAAAAAAAGGAGGAAAAGGTTACATTCGCAATAATTTATCAATAAATAACACAGGTTATGGTATCCATGCGCGCACAGGATATGTTGGCAATGACCCAAAATTAGTTCCGCAATTTGTCATTAGTAATAACACGTCTTTATTTAATTGGAAACACGATCCTGTTGCCTCATATGGAGGGAACGCTTTGGCTTTAGATAAAGAATTAACTGCCACTATAACCAATAATGTTTTTGGCTTTGGACACTTTGGTGGCATTTACAATAAAGGTGCAAATATTGTGCTGAGTAATAATCTCTTTACAGGAAACTCTAAGTACGATTATAAAGAAATAAACGACGAAATGATTGTAGATGATATTGTGGACGAAGCCGAACGTATAGATGCAAGCTCAACTGGAAATAGCACTGCTCTACTGCAAATTTCGGTAGCTGAACGTTGGGCCAAAATCTATGGTAATCGTAAGGAGTTAAGCAGAGAAGCTGTTGACGCCTCTGTAAGTGCCGCAAACTCGGGTGCAAATCAATTGCGAGGCATGCTAGGTCTTAATCTTCAAGGCAATACTACTACAATGGATGCAGAAATATTTTTACCACGTCTTCAGATTGACGAAGCCATACCTGTAGGCCTTAAAAACTGGAATGGCATTGGCTGTGCAACACCTAGATATAAATAAATCAATTACAGTAAAAGAATATAATATATCAGAAAGACAAGACTAGTTGATTTCATTTATAAATCTATCAATTACAGTTCTGCAATTAACGCTTATGCATGCAACCAAGCTAGAGATGTAGCAGATAAACTTATTGAGGCTTGAGAAAGAGAAAAATCTAAGCGCAAACAAAAATCAATCAAATTCTCTGCTTCTGAGACAGTTCAAATTGTAAAAAACAAACGGAACATTATTGCAAGAATTAGTACTACGAAAATGGAACCTCTAAAATGTTTCTTAACAAAAGCACAGTAAAATATTACTCAATAAAAAGCTTATAATCGAGGTTGAAATGTATTCACTAAAGAAAAAAAACCGTTTACTAAAAAACAATGACTAAAACAATGGTTTTGAGCTAGTTTTACGAAGCTATTAATCAGTCATTACGCTTTTTAAAACAACTTCTCTACAGATTATATACCTTAAGTTGTTTTGAAGCGGACTTCTCAAAACATATAAATTATGACCGTTCTAAACCTACGTATAAGCTTATTGTTTTCTGTTATTATTTTTACCATAAATGCCCAAGTAGGTATAGGTAACACAAACCCACAAGCTACACTAGACATTGAAGCGACTAGCCCTACAAGTCCTGCTAACAACGATGGTATTTTAATCCCTCGAATGAGTGTTTTTCCTAGTGCTCCAGGCACAACTAGAGATGGTTTGCTAATCTTCTACACTGGAGCTTCAGCATCTGGCAAAGGGTTTTATTATTGGAATGATGGTACAGGTTGGACATTCCTTACTGGTGCAAAAAATATAAATGATCTTGAAGATGGAAAATCTGACACTGATGGCTCACAAGATGGATCTTCTATATTCCTAGGTATCAATTCAGGAGCCTCAGATGATAGCTCAGATAATAGAAATGTGGGTATTGGGTATCTCGCTTTAGAAGACAATACTATAGGTTCACAAAATACAGCAATTGGTTACAACGCTCTTTTAAATAACACGGAAGGAGATTCCAATACAGCAATTGGCTCGGCAAGTTTAGATGCAAACACAACAGGCATTTGGAACACTGCTGTAGGACAAGGCTCACTTACCAACAATATTAGCGGATCCTATAATACAGCCTTAGGAAGAGGCTCACATGTTAGTAATAATTCTGGAAGTTCAAATGTAACTATTGGAGTTTGGGCATTGGGTAATAGCGCCTCAGGTAATTTTAATACTGTTATTGGTTCGGAAGCTGGAAATGCTTTATCCGGAGAAAGTAACAATACAATCATAGGTAGAAGAGCAATGAACTCATACTCCGCAGGAGGCGAAAATGTAGCCATTGGTGCTGCAACCGGGTATTATGGTAACGGCATTCAAAACACGTATATTGGAACTTCCGCAGGCAACAGTGTAGGCACAGGAGAAAGGAATGGGAGCGTTTTTTTAGGCTATGCCGCTGGTTCTTTAGAAATGTCTAGTAATAGATTATATATAGAAAATAGCTCGAATATAACACCGTTAATTTACGGTGAATTTGATAACGATATTCTTCGTGTCAATGGAGAATTACAAATAGGAGATCCTACTGCTGGAGGTTATAAATTACCAACAACAGATGGCGCGAATGCTAGCGAAGTATTAACAACTGATGGTAATGGCACACTTACATGGTCTACTCCAACGGCTACCGAATTAGATGGTGACGTAACTAATGAGCTTCAAGATCTCACTTTAGTTGGCGACGAACTACAAATCTCTAGTGGTGCACCTGCAAGTATGCGCGCTTTTATAAACCCTAAATATCCAGATGGTTTTGAAAATATAGATCCTATATCACGTGGTAGTCTCGCAACTTTATCAGGAAGTCCATACACTGTGCCTACAGGTAAAAATTTATACATTACGAATGTTTTTATGCCATATATATCAGCTCAATTAATAGTTGATGGCATAACCGTTTTAAGAGGACGACAAAATGCAAATAATTATCAAACATTGACTAGCCCTATTATAATAAGTGCTGGTAGTGTTGTAGAATCTGGTAACACAACGATTATCAATGGTTTTTTAGTAGATGCCTATTGCGAACCAGCTACATTTAATACCTCTTTCAATGTACCTTCTGATAAGATTTTTGTACTTCTCAACTTTTGCCCAGTATCGCCGTCAACAAGTAGTTACATACGAATTTCATCACGCACAGTGTACAGAGGAAATGGGTTATATACTGCCAATCCATCATATTCATCATTTTTAAACCCAATATTTGTGGACTCTGGAGAAACCGTCATGCCGGATGGAGTTGTAAATGGTTATTTTATAGATAAGTAAAAGTATTAATTTTTTAGTAATAATTATTATGTTTTTGAGCCTGACTACGCCATGGCTATGTCAGATAATAGAAAAAGCCGCTGTAGGGAGCGGCTTTTTTTCTTTCACTAAAACCACTTCACAGTAATCCTAGCCAACTTCTCTTTAAAACTAGTGTAAGGTGGAAACAACAATTCTGTAACACCAAACGTGTGTTGTTTTAAAACCGATCGTTCATTACTGAACGCTTTAAAGCCAAAAAATCCATGACTTTTGCCAATACCGCTATTATTTGTACCTCCAAACGGTAAATTGTGATTTGCATAATGCAACACACTATTATTAATACAAGTCCCACCTGCTCTTGTGTTATTCATTATTTTCTTAATATTGGCTTTACTTTTACTATAGATGTAAAGTGCTAAGGGTCTCGATTTTGAATTGATATATGCAATTCCCATATCTAAACTCTCATAAGTTACAATAGGCAAAATAGGCCCAAAAATCTCCTCGTTTAGCAATTTTGCTTCAGGTTTTAAATCTGAAATGATAGTAGGTTCTATATATTTAGTCGCGCTTTCTGTTTGTCCTCCGACTTCAAATTTGGCTTCAAGTATTTTTGCGTTTTCGAGATAAGCATTTAATCTTTTAAAGTGCTTGTCTGTGACAATTCTTCCGTAACTATTTGACGCTTTCGGATTATCAGTATAAAAGGTTTTAAGCCATTTTTTACAAGACTCAATAAATTCTACTTTCACACTTTTATCAATCAACACATAATCTGGAGACACACATATTTGGCCTGTGTTCAAAAACTTTGCCCACATTATTTTCTTTGCCGCTTTATCAATATTTGCTGTTTTATCTACGATAGTAGGCGACTTCCCTCCTAACTCTAAAGTTACCGAAGCTAAGTGATTAGATGCTGCTGACATCACAATTTTACCCACTTGTGGTGAGCCTGTAAAAAAGATATGATTGAAAGGTAATTTTAATAATTCAGTAGAAACCTCAACTTCGCCTTCTACTAAAGCCACCTCATGTTCAGTAAAAACGTCTGCAACTATTTTAGCCATTAACGCTGAAGAATTCGGTGTCATTTCCGAAGGCTTTATAATCGCAGTATTTCCTGCTGCAATTGCAGAAACTAATGGACCAAACGTAAGGTTGAAAGGAAAATTCCATGGCGAAATTATTAAACAAACACCTTTGGGTTCGTACGTAATGTAAGAACTAGAACCCAACATAGATAATGGTGTGTCTACACTTTGCTTGCGCATCCATTGCTTTAAATGTTGCTTTGCAAATTTAATATCTCCTATTATAGCAAAGATCTCTGTGAGCTCGGTTTCTACTACTGGCTTGCCTAAATCTTGTTGTAAGGCATTTTGTATTTCTATTCTATACGTGGATTCAATTGCGGTTTTTAATGCATTCAGTTTCTGTATACGTTGTTTATAAGTACTATTCCCAATGTTATATTGATTCTGATATTGCTTAGAGAATAACTTAAAGTATGGATTATTTACAAATTCTTTCATAAAAAAGTACTGTTTACAGGTCTTTGAAGCTGTTTTTGTGTCGTTCGTCGATAGTTAAAAAATTAACGTGTTTTTCATCCTATAAAATTCAACTTTTAGCACAAATAACATTGATTCTAAAGGGCTAACGAGCCATTTTACGTATTTAGTCGATGATATTTACAAATAGAATCCTGTTATCCATTTATCGACCTGTTTCATCTAAAAATTTTAGTCACATTTAGAATCATCCGTTTCTTTGACTCGAAGTTAAAACAAATTAATTTCTTACTATTATGAAAAAAGGTTTAGTCATCATATTATTTTTAACAATGTCTCTAGCAGGTTTTGCTCAGCAAGATGCAGTTACTAACAATGAAACTGAACTTATTGAAACTGTTAAAGTTGAAAAAGTAGAAGCGAAAACAATTAGTATTTCTGCTGAAGTTAAGGCTAAGGTTTTAAAAATGAATCGTAAAAAGAGTAACGAAATTATCAGTATTAAAGCTTACAGAAAAAGTCTTCAAATTAAAGTTAAGACAGTAAAGCTTTGTTAAGAAAATGAATTAAGACGCTATTAACTATATTTTATTAAAAGACCGAAACTTATGTTTCGGCTTTTTTTTTGATTATATCAGAAACTACAATGAATAATTTATTTATAAAGCACTGATTTATAAATTATAACAAAAAAAATCACTAATTTAGTATCAGCTATTAATCATTGATGACAAATAATCTAAACATTTATTTTTCTAGATTAAGTACTACTATTCTCTTCCTACTATTGTGTTTAGTCAGTTTTAATTCTAGTGCACAAAAACTAACATTTTCTCATTTAGGTCTAAAAGAAGGTTTACCACAAGAAACTATTATTTGTATTACTGAGGACAAAAAAGGCTTCTATTGGTTTGGTACTTCAGATGGTATTGTGCGCTATGATGGTCATGATTTTTATATACCTCAGCCAGATAAACATTCAGGATTAGATATTGGTGGTTTTAGAATTGGTGCTATTTTAGCTAAAGACAATAACATATATATTGGTACTGGTCAAAATGGACTAGTAGCTTACAATATAAGTACTGAATCTACTACACAGCTTGGAGAACCAAACACTAATTGTACACGATTAATTGACTACAAGGGCTTAATAATCGCTGCTAATGCGGACAATGGTATTGGTATTATTGAAAACAACACATATCATAAAACTCATTATTTTAAAGATTATCCTAAAAAAATCACAGGTGTCTCGGTAATGAATGATCAACTTTATATTGGCAACCTTGATGGCGAAATTTATGTTGCATCCTTAAATGGTATAGGCGATTCTGGTTACGACTTATTCTTTAAAAAACTAACGACTATTGAGGCCAGCATTAATAACTTAAAAACAATTTCAGATACATTATGGATTACTACAGATAGTGGACTTTACAATTTAACTAACACTAATTTAGAGGCAAAACCTGTTCAACTTATTGAAAACCAAAGTGCCGTTAAGTATAATGTAAATACACTCATTTATGATAACAGCAGTTATTATATAGGAACAAATTCTGGATTATTAGTGGCAACATATAATAATAAAGACCTAATTGTAAATACACACTACAGAGCTAATAAAAAAGAAAACTTAAACACCGTTTCATTTGATAATATTAATGATCTGTATGTAGACAATAATGGCAACCTAATGATTGGAAGTTTTAATTTAGAAACCACTTCTATTATTAAAGATGCCGTTTTTAAAAACCCAACGCACGTTTTTAATGTAAATGATCCTTCCGTATTTGCTGTTATTGATACAAAAGATTATCTATTTACAGCAACCTCAAGCGGACTGGTTATTTCTAGTAATAACGATCAATCAATATTTAAGGTTTTTCCTAATCATAGAGTAAGAGGTTTTGTAAAAGATACCCATAATAATCTTTGGTGTGCTACTGGTAAAGGCCTATTTATCTTAAATCTCAACACATTAGATATAGAAAACCCAAATTTTATTGCAGTTCCTTCTGAAACCGATTACGCTAATCATCTCCCTTCTCATAACATAAGAAGTATTTTTAAAGATTCTAAGAATACTATTTGGGTTACCTCCTACAATAAGGGTTTTAGTAAATTTATTGGAAATGTTGAAAGTGAAAACTATGACTTTTTAAATTATAGTGCAGAGCAATTTCCTTCAAGACTAACCATTTCAATGCTTGAAGATCATCAAGGCATGTATTGGATGACAACACAAAAGGGACTAAGTGCTTTTAATATTAAAGACAACAAATTTAACCTTATAAAAAACTATGATGAAACTAACGGCCTAGCAACTAGAGGTGTTCTAAGTGCTTTTGTAGATAGTGACAAAACATTATGGATTGCGACCAGAAAAGGACTAAGTAAATACAATAGAGAAACAGACTCGTTTACATCTTTTGGTAAACGCGATGGTTTAACTAACACTTTTATATATAATATTAATGAAGACAATTTAGGGAATTTATGGCTTTCTACTAATGGTGGACTTTTTAGATTTCATAAAAACACACAAGAATTTACCAATTACAACCCTAAAGATGGTGTACAAAGTACGGAGTTTAATCTTGGAGCTGTTTACAAAAACTCAGGTAATGAAAATCTTTACTTTGGAGGCATAAATGGTGTAAACATTTTTAATCCTAATGATATTAATAAGTTAGATAAAGAAGGCCAACTTAGTTTTACACAACTAAAAGTTAAAGATACGCTTGTAACTCCGAGTGAAACTTCAATTTTATCTACAAGTATTATCAATGCAAAACAAATTGAAGTTAACCATAACGATTTTCCTATAAATTTAAGTTTTTCTGGATTAGATTTTAGACCCAATAGCAATGTAAAATACGTTTATAAACTATTACCAGACGACAAGGATTGGAATGCTTTAGACTACAAAAACTATATTCAACTTCTTACCTTATCTCCTAAGGAATACACATTGCAAATACAAGGTAAATCTAGAAACAACTTATGGCAAAAACCGCCTTTAGAATTAAGAATAAATGTAAAACCACCATGGTATAAAAGTAATTTAGCATACCTATCTTATCTGTTGTTGTTTTTAGGTATTGTTTACGCTTTTTATAGAATTAGTTTGCAACGACAAATTGCAGGTCAAGAATCTAAACGCTTACAAGAGTTAGATGATTTAAAATCGAGATTCATTACCAATATTACCCACGAGTTTAGAACACCACTTACCATAATACTTGGTTATCTTGGTAATTTAAAAGAACGATTTTCTGAAAAAGACGATGTCAATTCTTCATTAAATACTATTGAACAAAACAGTAATAGTTTACTGAATTTAGTAAATCAAATGCTGGATTTAGCGAAGTTAGAAAAAGGACAACTCAACCTCAACTTAATTCAGAATGATATTGCAAGCTATTCAAAATATATCGTCGATAGTTTTTTAAGTATTGCTTCAGACAAGAAAATAGATTTAAAATTTAACGCTGATCCAAAGAAAATCGTAATGGATTATGATGCCGAAAAATGGCGTCAGATTCTTACCAACCTTATTTCAAATGCCTTAAAATTTTCTCCAGAAGATTCTCAACTTCAAATTAACTTAAAACAACAAAACAATACACTTTTGGTTGAAGTTGCAGATCAAGGCTATGGCATATCAGAAGCAGAGCTTCCTTATATTTTTGATCGTTTTTATCAAGTAGAAAATACCGAACATAAAGTGTCTCAAGGTACAGGCGTTGGTTTAGCGTTGACAAAAGAATTGGTAGCATTGTGTAAAGGCACAATAAAAGTGCAATCTAAAATTAGTGTTGGTACAACGTTTACGCTTCAATTGCCTATTACTAATAACGCTCTTCATCAAGATTCAGATCTCAAAATTAATCCAATTTCAATCGGAACCGTTGTGCCAGATTTAGATGACGTAATTATTGATGACGATGCTAACACCGTTTTAATTGTAGAAGACAATGCAGATATGGCAAGTTACATTGCCTCTTGCTTACAACCAGATTATAAAGTGAGCTTCGCAAAAGATGGTAAAGCAGGTTTAGAATGGGCTGAAACTAACATTCCAGATATTATAATCACTGATGTTATGATGCCAATAATGGACGGTTTTGAGTTGACGCAAAAACTACAAGCCAATACCAACACCAACCACATTCCTATTATAATGCTAACTTCTAAAGCCATGCAAGAAGATAAGATTGAAGGCATTACAAGTGGTGCAGATGCGTATTTAACCAAACCGTTTCAAAAGGCAGAATTAAAACTCCGTATGCAAATGTTAATTGCTAAGCGGAAAAAGCTTCAGAACAACTATGCAGTAAATACGGTTGTAGAAAAAACCGAACAGAAAAAACCAACAACAGACAAAAAACTCATCTTTTTAAATTCAGTTATAGATGCTATTCATCAGCATTTAGATGACTCTAATTTTGGAGCCACTGAACTCGCAAAATTTATGCTAATGAGTGACTCGCAACTCTACCGAAAACTAAAAGCTATTTCTAATACAAGTACAGGAATTTTTATTAGAAAAGTACGACTAGAAAAAGCTAAAGAATCACTAAAAACCACCGATTTATCCATTTCCGAAATTGCCTATGCCTCAGGATTTAACGATCCTAATTGGTTCAGCAAAGCTTTTAAAGACGAATTTAACCAAAGCCCAACTGAATTTCGTAATTAACTGATAATCAATATTAATACATTCGTTCTGACAAAATAATACTTGTCATTTTTCTTCATTTTGAAGAAATACTACCCTCTTTTGAAAAAATAATCAAGACCGTTTTTTAAGTATAACAATAAGTTTGTGAAGCTATTAATCATTAACTCATTGTATTATGAAAACTTCAACACTTCTCGTTGCTTTACTCATTATTAATTCCAGTTTTTTAGCTGGTCATATTTCCATACAACTCATTGGAAATATTAATCCTTTTATTCTTGGTGGTTCTGAACTCGTTCTTGGCATCTCTTATTATATCCACACCATTTTTAGAGATGTGAGAAATGCCTTTGACGTCGATGTAAAATTATAATCTTAATAAATATTCAAAATCCAACATTATGAAAAACATTACAATCACCATCATATTACTTACGCTTTGCTGTCAACTTTATTCACAAACTACAGCGATTCCAGATGCCAACTTTGAGCAAGCTTTAATTGACGAAGGAATTGACACCAATGGACTTAACGGAAATATCTTAAATGTTGATGCAGAAAACACAACATCTTTAATTTTAACTAATCGAAATATTTCTGACGTATCAGGTATTGAAGCTTTTACCAACCTTACCACATTATATCTTAGCCAAAATAACCTAACTACTTTAGATGTCACTAACAATTTACTATTAGGTAACCTTGTATGTTGGGATAACAATTTATCGAGTATCACTTTTGCAGCTAATACACAATTGTATAATCTGGCTTGCGAAGAAAATAATTTAACAAGTTTAGATGTTAGCAGTCTCACTAGCCTATCAAATTTATATTGTGGTGATAACGCCATTACAACTCTAGATGTTTCTGCAAATACGGCATTGTTAAAATTAGATATTTACAATCTAGCATTAACAGAATTAGATTTATCTAGTAACAATAATTTACAAGATCTGTACTGCGATAATAATCAGCTAACAACGCTAAATCTAAGTGACAAACCTAGTTTTAAAAGATTGTCTTGTAAAAACAATGCCTTAACTGAACTTAATATTAGTAATGGCAATAATACTAATGTCACTTTATTTAGAACGGACGGTAACTCAGAACTTAATTGTATTACTGTAGATGACGAAGCATACAGTACTTCAAATTGGGCAAATATCGATGATCATACTAGTTTTAGCGTTAGTTGCGATGGGTCACTTTCTACAACCGAAATTAATAATGACACATCTATTTCAGTTTACCCAAACCCAGTAAAAGACCAATTAAACCTGTCTTTTCCATCTACAGTAGATTCAATTGTAATTTTCAATAGTCTAGGAGAATTGGTTGCCAAAACTTCAAATGAAAACCACATCGATCTCACAGATTTAAAAACAGGTTTATATGTGGTAAAAATTCAAGTTGAAAACAAAACCATAACGAAGAAAATCCTACACGACTAATCTCAATTGCACAACCTCAAAAATCCAATTATCATGAAAATTATACAATACACAATTATACTTTGTCTAACTTCATTCGCATGTTTTGCTCAAGTAGGTATTGGTAACACAGACCCTAAAGCCAGTTTAGATATTACAGCATCAAACCAAGCTGCACCTGCAAATACAGATGGTATTTTAATACCACGAATAGATGCATTTCCGTCAACAAACCCTACTGTAGACCAAAAAGGAATGTTGGTTTATTTAACAACCTTTGATGGCACTAATCCTAGTGGGTTTTATTACTGGACTGGCGGAGCATGGACAACTACTAAGAACATTTATACCTCATCTAATGGCATAATTGAAAGCAGTAAGAATTTTCGCTTAGGAGGCTCACTTACTAGTGACACTGCTATAAATTTTGATACGCGTTCACTCACTTTCAGAGTCGGTACTTCTTCTAGTAGTTTTAATGTAAGTTCTAATGGACCAACTGTTTTTAGAATAGGGAATGGTTATTCTAATAATACTACATTTGGGCAAGACACGTATTGGAAAGACGGTTCTACATCTGGCACAACATTAGGTCGGTTTTATGGTTCTAGTTCAGGAATTTTTGAACTCTATAATTCAGGATCTCCTTCTGTTCGCCTAATAACTTCAGGAACTTCTTATTTTAGCAATTGTAACTTAGCTATCGGAACAACTGGTAGTGGATCTTCCTACAGGTTAAATGCACATGCATCATCTACTAATTATGTCGCTAATTTTCAACAATTAGGTACTGGTAGTTCGGCTGAAGGAGTAAGCATCAGATTAACAGATATTTCACCTATGACAAACCATAGATACTTAAGCTTTTTTAGAAATGAAACTATCGAAGCTGGCAAAATAACAGGAAACGCATTTGGAAATGGTGTCAATTATTCTACAACCTCAGACCGTCGTTTAAAAATGAATATAGAAAACATAACTAATGCGCTAGGTGTTTTAGACCAAATACAACCTCAACTCTATGAATATATATCATTTCCAGGCCCTAAAGAATATGGCTTTATAGCTCAAGATTTGCAATTAGTATATCCGCAAGCGGTTTCTGGCTCTCCAGACTCAGACCCTTATAAAAACCCTATGATGGTAGACTACGGTAAACTAACACCTATACTCACAGCTAGTGTAAAAGAATTATACCAAGAAGTCTTAAACCTAAAAAAAGAAAATGAAACTTTATTAGAAAGATTAAATAATCTAGTACAACTAGAAGCACGCTTATCTGCTTTAGAACAACATAATTCAACACCGAATTAACCCATAATTGATTGTCTTCAATTATATTTTTATTAGATTAAAAAGTCGGTGTAGGGACCGACTTTTTTTTTGTTTATTATTTGATAATTCATTCTTTCATTTCAAGACTTAAGTTTTGTAATTTTGAAACTACTGTCCTTTAAAGCAGAGTCGAGAATTATTTTTTAAACTTCCGTTAATTTAGAAGACCTTTCGACTGAGCTCAAGGAGATAACACAATTCAAATTTAATCACAATATCATTTTTTGTTTAGGTTCGCTTAAACGTAAAATGATGATTTTTTCAGCTAATGCGAAAAAGAAAAATTAAACATAGACATAGCTACGTTTCATTTTTATTTTGAAGCAAAAATGAAAAAAGGGCATTTTACAAATGCTCACTTAAATAAAAAATGATATAATATGTCAGACCAAAAACGTCTCTTTCTAGTTGATGCCTACGCACTAATTTTCCGTGGCTATTATGCTTTTATAAAAAACCCAAGAATTAACTCCAAAGGAGAAGATACCTCAGCCATAATGGGTTTTATGAACTCACTTTTAGATGTAATAAAACGTGAACGACCAGACCATTTAGCCGTTTGTTTTGATAAAGGCGGAAGTGCAGATCGTGTAGAAATGTATCAAGAATACAAAGCCAATAGAGATGAAACGCCTGAAGGTATAAAAACAGCGGTTCCTTACATCTACGAAATTCTAAAAGCCATGCACATACCAATTATGGTAAAGGAAGGTTTTGAAGCGGATGATGTTATAGGAACTTTGGCAAAAAAAGCCGAAAAAGAAGGCTACAAAACCTTTATGGTAACACCAGATAAGGATTTTGCACAACTGGTATCTGAAAACATCTTTATGTACAGACCTGTTTTTGGTGGTGGCTACGAAACTTGGGGAATTCCTGAGGTTCAGAAAAAATTTGAAGTTACAGACCCTTTGCAAGTCATAGATTTTTTAGGCATGATGGGAGACGCTTCAGATAATATTCCTGGTTTACCTGGTGTTGGCGAAAAAACAGCTAAGAAATTTTTAGCCGCTTATGGCTCTATGGAAAACCTTTTTGCGAATTCGCATGAGTTGAAAGGTAAAATGAAAGAGAAAGTTGAAGCCAACCAAGAACTCGGTTTACTTTCTAAAAAATTAGCCACTATTATGCTAGATGTTCCGGTGGAATTTGACGCTAAAGACTTTGAGATGTCTGAACCAGATGTGCCTAAGGTAACTGAGATTTTTCAAGAGTTAGAATTTAGACGCTTAATCGATAATTTTAATAAAACGTTTTCTGCTGAAGCTCAAGCAACGACAACAGCAACGCAAACTTCAAATAAAGCAGAAGCACCTAAAACCACACCTAAAGAAATAAAATCCGCAGGCGAAGGTCAGTTTTCGTTGTTTGGTGGTGGCGAACCTTCTACAGACGAAGCCATTTCAGAAAACTCCAGAAAAACGGCTGCAACGTATTCTCATTTTTATCAAAGTGTAGCGCCTGGTATGGCTACTAAATTGTTTGTTAAAAATCTAATGAATCAAACATCTGTTTGTTTTGATACAGAGACAACAGGATTAAATCCGTTAACCGCAGAATTGGTTGGTATTGCATTCTCATGGGAAACTGGCAAAGGATTTTATATACCATTTCCCGAAGATAAAACCGAAGCACAAGCATTAATCGAAATTTTAAGACCGTTTTTTGAAGCTGAAAACATCCAGAAAATTGGTCAGAATTTAAAATATGATATTAAAGTCTTAGCAAAATATAATGTTAGCGTTAAAGGCAAATTGTTCGATACCATGTTAGCGCATTATTTAATAAATCCAGATATGCGTCACAATATGGATATTCTTGCTGAAACGTATTTAAACTACACGCCTATTTCTATCACAGAATTGATTGGTAAAAAGGGCAAGAATCAACTCTCAATGCGAGAAGTTCCTCTTGAAAAGCAAACGGAATATGCCGTTGAAGATTCAGACATCACATTGCAACTTAAGGAACATTTTGAAAAAGAATTAGGCGAAGCCAACACTCAAAAATTATTTGATGATATTGAAATTCCGTTACTACGCGTTTTAGCCGCTATGGAATTAGAAGGAATTAATCTCGATGTTGAATTTTTAAACTCATTATCAGAAGACCTTAATAACGATATTACGAATCTTCAATCTAAAATATATGAAGTGGCAGGCGAAGAATTTAATATTGCGTCGCCAAAACAATTAGGAATCATCTTGTTTGAAAAACTTAAACTGGTAGATAAACCTAAAAAGACTAAAACCGGACAATATAAAACTGGCGAAGATATTTTATCTGCCTTAGCCAAAGAGCACGAGATTATTAGAGATATTTTAGAATATCGTGGTCTTGCCAAACTAAAAAGCACGTATGTAGATGCTTTACCATTACAGGTAGAAGCAGCAACTGGCAGAGTGCACACCGACTATATGCAAACGGTTGCCGCAACAGGTCGTCTAAGTAGTAATAATCCTAACTTACAGAATATTCCAATTCGTACAGAACGCGGTCGCCAAGTACGAAAAGCTTTTGTTCCAAGAAATGAAGATTACACTTTACTAGCTGCCGATTATTCGCAAATAGAATTAAGAATCATCGCTGCATTAAGTGAAGAAGAAACCATGATTGAAGCCTTTAAGAATGGCGAAGATATTCATGCCTCAACCGCATCTCGAGTTTTTGGCGTACCTATTGAAGAAGTGACAAGAGCGCAACGAAGCAATGCCAAAACAGTCAACTTTGGGATAATTTATGGTGTGTCTGCCTTTGGACTAAGCAACCAAACCGATTTATCGCGTGGCGAAGCCAAAGAGTTAATAGATACGTATTACGAAACTTATCCAAAATTAAAAGCCTACATGAGTAAGCAAGTCGATTTTGCGCGAGATAACGGTTATGTATCTACGGTTTTGGGTCGTCGTCGTTATTTAAAAGATATCAATTCTCGTAATGCCATGGTGCGCAGTGCAGCCGAACGAAATGCGGTAAACGCACCAATACAAGGTAGCGCAGCAGATATTATTAAAATTGCCATGATTAATATTTATAATAAACTTGAAGCAGGCAATTACAAATCTAAAATGCTCTTACAAGTGCATGATGAATTGGTATTTGATATCTACAAGCCAGAATTAGAAGAATTAACCACATTGATTAAAACCGAAATGGAAAATGCTTTTAAATTGGAAGTTCCTTTAGATGTTGAAGTCGATACTGGTTTGAATTGGCTGGAGGCGCATTAAATTTGATAAAATGAGTAGAAGACTCTGGACAAAAGAAGAATTAATTTTAGCTTTCAATTTATATTTGAAGCTACCTTTTGGTAAATTTCACGCGAGTAATCCTGAAGTTATTAATTTAGCTAATCTAACAGGAAGGTCAAATAATTCAATTGCCATTAGATTATCAAATTTCGCCTCATGTGACCCTTATCATCAAAACCGTGGAGTTAAAGGTTTAGTTGGAGGCTTAAAGCAATGTCAACCAATTTGGGATGAATTTTTTCATGACCAAGAAAAGCTGATTTATTTAAGTGAGCAAATTTTAGCATCTAAAGAAAAGGTTTCGATTGAAGAAAAATTTAAATCTGAATTAGGAAATCTCAGTCACTTAACAGGAGAAAACAGAGTTAGAGAAGTTAGCACCAGAGTCAATCAATCTATTTTTAGAAAAATAGTTTTAATGAACTATGATAATAAATGCGCTATTTCAGGTATTGATGTTCCAGATTTATTGGTTGCAAGTCATATAATTCCTTGGTCTCAAAACAAAAAGGAGAGATTAAACCCGCAAAATGGATTATGTCTTAATTATTTACACGACAAAGCATTTGATAGAGGCCTTATAACTTTCGATAAGAATTTCAAAATGGTATTATCAAATAAATTAAAGAGAAACGGCAGTGAAAACATGAAATTATATTTCCATAAATTGGAAGGGAAATCTCTGAAATTACCTAAAAGATTTATCCCAAATGAAGATTTTTTAGAATATCATAAATTAAATATTTTTCAGTCTTGAGTGATAAAACGGAAACATTATTTGCTATATATAAAAACGATATACATTTAGGGAATGAAAAAGGAAAAACAGTAAACGACGCTATTAAAAATTACCTCAAAGCTGCACTATTTCAAGAGTCTTTAAATGATTCAGAGTTTATTTCTCTTTATAAAGGAAGAGTTGCAATTAAAGATATTCATTTTTAACGAATCCACTTTAGCTGCAAATCTATCTCTTTCAAACTTTCTACTCAATTTCTAGCTAAAAAATCATCGACAGTTTCAAAATGTTCAATAACACGTTTTTCTTTAAACTCAAATACCTTTTTAGAAAAACCATGTTAATGGTTTAATAAAAACATTGGTTTTAAATTGGTTTTGTAAACCTACATATTTTACACCCCTAAAGTCCCCTCAAGGGGACAATCCTAACCAACAAACCAGTGTTTAATAAATAATATTTAGTACTACAAAACATAATTAAGATTCAATAAATTCTTGCTTTTACTTTATTAAACGTCCTCTCAACGAAATAATACTTATTAATAAAGTTATCAGTAAAAAATATAAATCTGGAGTACTATTCTTATTCGTTAGTGCTATCCTTATAACCTACAAATACAGTAATCCCTTTCTATAGTATTTTCTTTTTTAAACGTAGAGGACAATTGAAAACCCTTGAAGTATTGTTTTGTCCTTTATCAAATGTCCCCTTGAGGGGACTTTAGGGGTGTTTTCAGACTTGCTCAGTTAACTCCTTTACCTTTTCTTCAATAACTAACAACACACTAAACATATTTTTCTTAACCTCTTCATTGGAAAACCTTAAGAAGGTAACGCCATAAGCTTCGATTTCTTTTTGTCTCTTAACATCGTACAAAAAGCTATATTCGTGACTGTCTCCATCAATTTCTATGACCAACCCTATTTCATGGCAATAAAAATCTGCTATATATTCTAACATTGGTACTTGCCTATGAAACTGAACGCCATAAGCGCGTTGCTTTATATTTTGCCAAAGCAAGACTTCTGGTAAAGTGCTATTTTTTCTTAATTGCCTGGCTAGGATTTTTAGTTTGGGATTGTATGGGATTATTTTGTTTTTCATTAGTGGTAATTCCGGCTGTTCTTATACTCCTTTACACCCCTAAAGTCCCCTCAAGGGGACAATGTAGACTGAGAAGCTTTCTTTTAAAGATAATAATCTCTATTTGTATTACCTAAAATACAATATTTTTGAATTGAGAATTACAGTAAATAAGAAAGAATAATAAACGGTCTACAACAGAGATTAATCGTCTTATTAAAGTATCAAATGATACTATCAAACAACCTACAAATCCAAACCTTTCAAACTCTCAACTCTATTTCTGGCTAAGAAATCATCAATCGTTTCAAAATGTTCTATAACGCGTTTTTCTTTAAATTCAAATACTTTTTTAGAAAGGCCTTGTAGAAAATCTCTATCGTGAGAGACTAATATTAAAGTGCCATCAAAATTTTGTAGTGCTTCTTTTAATACATCTTTAGACTTTAAATCTAAGTGATTGGTTGGCTCATCGAGAATTAATAAATTAACAGGTTCTAGTAAGAGTTTTACCATCGCTAATCTGGTTTTTTCACCACCAGATAAGACACTGACTTTTTTATCAATATCCTCACCTCTAAACATAAAACCACCCAAAATATTTTTTATTTGAGTACGTACATCACCTTTTGCAACTTCATCTACGGTTTGAAAAACCGTTAAGCTTTCATCTAACAAAGCCGCTTGATTCTGCGCAAAATAACCCACTTGCACATTATGGCCTAAAGTACAAGTGCCTTCTACTTCAATTTCGCCTAAAATGGCTTTAATCATCGTGGATTTTCCTTCGCCATTTCTACCCACAAAACAGACCTTCTCACCTCTTGCTATAGACATATTAGCATCATTAAACACTACATGCTCATCATAAGATTTAGAAACATCCTTTACCGTTACAGGATAATCGCCAGAACGCTGTGTTGCCGGAAAACGCAAACGCAAAGCAGAGGTATCTACTTCATCTATTTCTATACGCTCTAGTTTTTCGAGCATGCGCTCTCGTGAAGACACTTGGTTGGTTTTAGAATAGGTACCTTTAAAGCGCTCAATAAACTGCATATTATCTGCAATAAATTTCTGCTGTTCTTGGTAGGCTTTTATTTGGTGTGTGCGTCTATCTTCTCGTAACTGTAAGTAATGCGAGTAATTGGCTTTATAATCGTAAATACGGCCCATAGTGACCTCAATAGTTCTATTGGTAATATTATCAATAAAGGCTCTATCGTGGGAAATAACCAAAACCGCATTGGCTTTGTTAACCAAAAAGTCTTCTAGCCAAATGACAGATTCTATATCAATATGGTTAGTTGGCTCATCTAAGAGAATTAAATCTGGCTTTTGAAGTAATATTTTTGCCAATTCTATTCGCATTCGCCATCCTCCAGAAAATTCATTAGTTGGTCTTGTAAAATCGTTTTGCTTAAACCCTAAACCTTTTAATGCTTTTTCTACTTCTGCATCATAATTAACATCTTCTAAAGCATAATATTTTTCGCCTAAATCTGATACACGTTCTATGATTTTCATGTATTCGTCAGATTCGTAATCGGTTCTGGTTTCTAGTTGCTTGTTGAGCGCTTCCATTTCATCACGCATTTTAAACACATGTGCAAAGGCTTTAGACGCTTCTTCAAAAACCGTAGCATTATCTTTAGTTAATAAGTGCTGAGGCAAATAGGCAATGACTGTATCTTTTGGAGAACGCACATGACCACGTGTTGCATTTTGAACACCAGCAATAATTTTCATCATGGTAGATTTTCCTGCACCATTTTTACCCATTAAGGCAATTTTATCATTCTCATTAATAGTAAAAGACACGTCCTTAAAAAGTGTTTGTCCACTGAATTCTACAGCTAAATTATCTACTGAAATCATGTTCTCAATTTTAAAGATGCAAAACTACTAAAAGGAACGGGTTTTATGTTTTTGAATGTATAGAAAATATCGTTTCTAATTATTTCAGTTAATTCTAATAGTGATTACGCTAAGCTAAACCCAGTCTATTACATAATTTTATGACAAACAAAGTTTAACCATTAAATAAAACATTATGATTATTACAAAAGTATTAGGTTTAACAAGTGCATTTACAAAAAGTAAAAAGGCAAAGATTGCTATTTTAGGTTTAGAAATGGCTGTATTAGGTTACGCGCTTTATCAGCAGAAACAAGAAAAGAAAAATAAGCGACTAAAATCTAAGTAATATTAGATTGTAGTCGCTTACCATTTAAATTATATTGAATGCGCATTAGTTTTAATGCTCTTAATCCGTTAGCTAATGAAAATATAATTCCAAAAACTCGATTAAAATATTATCGAACACTATTTCGTAGTTACCAAAATAACACCATTTGCTCCTCTAACACCATAAGATGCAGCTTCAGAACTCTTAAGTACATTTATGTTTTTGATATTGTTAGGTGTAAGATCTCCAAATGCAGCTGTACTCGTTGGATGTCCATTTACAATAATCAAAGGATCTTCATTACTAGAAAGTGTGGTATTATAAGACCCTCTAACTCTTATTTCATTACTACCCGAAACTCTTACTTGCGGAACCTTAACCCTTAAATAGTCATATATACTCGTAAAATATTGTTCCACTTCGGGCTTACGTTTTTTTACTTTTTTTAAGGCCTCTAATTGAAAAGCTTTTCCTTTTTCTTCACTGGTACTATCAAACTCAATAGTTACCTTATTTTCATCAAAATCTTCAGAAGAACTCAAACCATAGTGTTCTGAGAAGGCATATATAGTTTTGGGAGTCTCCTTAACTTTAATTTTAAATTCTCCATCCTTATTCGTTGTCTTTTTTACAGACGAGTCTTCAACATATACAGTAGCTTCATTCACAGGATTACCTAAAGAATCTTTTACCACACCAGTAATAACAATTTTTTTCGATTTCTTTTGAGCTGAAATATTTGTAGTAAATGCGAAGGTAAAAAGAATAAGGAATCCAAAGTATTTGATTTTCATAGTTCTAATATTTTTAATGTTAGGTACTTAGCAATATACAATAAATTTTAACTAGATCTTATTATAAATTGACTTAAGCACATTTATTTTATTGAAATTTTAACAAAGGTTAAAAATGTCGGATACTTTATTATAATTTCAATTAATTTTGTCCTCTATATTGAATTATGAGTATTATTTCTAAAGACATATCAAAAGCAATTCAACTTTTAACTGATGAAAACATTGTAGCTATTCCAACGGAAACGGTTTATGGTTTAGCAGGAAATATATACAGCAAAAAAGCGATTACATCAATTTTTGAAACAAAAAAGCGACCATTTTTTAATCCACTCATTGTTCATATTCCATCTATAGATTCGCTTTCAACTATTGTAGAAAACATTCCTGAAAAAGCACAATTGTTGGCAGACGCTTTTTGGCCAGGACCAATAACATTGGTGTTGAAAAAGAAGGCTATAATTCCAGATTTAATTACAGGAGGAAAAGATACCGTTGCGGTTAGAGTACCAAACCACCCAACCACTTTAGAGTTATTAAAGCAACTCGATTTCCCTTTAGCAGCACCAAGTGCCAATCCGTTTAGTAGTATTAGTCCAACCACAGCACAACACGTAGAAACGTATTTTAAAGACACACTTAAAATGGTATTAGATGGTGGTGCATGTAAAAGTGGTATTGAATCTACAATCATTGGTTTTGAAAACGATGAACCTATTATTTACAGGTTAGGCTCTACTGCTATAGAAGACATTGAAGCCATTGTTGGCAAAATTGAAATAAAAAACACGGTTACCGAAGCGCCTAAACAAAAAACCATACCAAATGCGCCAGGTATGCTCGCGCGTCATTATGCACCAAAAACCAAAACGGTTTTAACAGATAATATACCTAAAGCATTAAAGCAATACAAAAACTTAAGGATTGGTCTTTTAGTTTTTGATACTGAATTTAAAAACGACGCTATAAAAACTCAAATTGTTTTATCTAAAACAGGTAATTTAAAAGAGTCCGCTTCAAAATTATATGATGCACTTCATCAATTAGACACTTTTGATTTAGATATAATTATTGCAGAAAAATTTCCTGATAATGGTTTAGGGAAATCTATTAATGACAGATTAAATAGAGCAACTAAATAAGCGGTAATTTCATTCGCAATAATTAAAACTAGTTATATTCAGAGTTGAAATTATCAATTATCTAGACAAACATCTTTTTCCACTAAATAAAACTTATTTCTTATATTCTAAATTTAAGCCTTATTTTTATAAAAAAAACGCTGTTAAAAAGATGAATGCTTTAAAAGTAATCATATACTTTTCAATTTTTAAATACCCTTTAACCAAAGAGGAGATTTATTCGTTTTCTTCTGCAAATCATTTATCTGACACCATACAAGAGCTCAATACATTAATTGAACAAAAAATTATTTTTCAATTTGGTAATTATTATTCTGATGTCAATAATAAAGACTTAGTTCAACGAAGACTTAAAGGTAATGTAATGGCAAAAGAGATAATGCCCAAAGCACTGAGAAGAGCCAAACTCATCATGTCTTTTCCTTACGTAGAATCCGTTTCTATCTCTGGTGCATTAGCTAAAGGCTATTATGATGATGAAGGCGACATTGATTTCTTTATCATCACAAAACCAAAAAAATTATGGCTAGCAAGAACATTTTTAATCCTTTTTAAAAAGGTGTTTTTGCTAAATTCTAAAAAGTATTTTTGTGTTAATTACTTTATTAGTTCTAATAATCTTAAAATTGAAGAACAAAATAAATTTACAGCTACAGAATTAATAACATTAATGCCTGTTTATGGTAAGTCTATTATTGATTCATTTATTACAGAAAACCAGTGGGCTTTAGACTTTTATCCAAACCGAACTCTAAATACATCTGTGCTTGCTGATACCTTTAGAAAACCGATTTTAAGCACGGCTATAGAATACATTTTCGATAATAAATTGGGAGAAAAATTAGATTTTTATTTTAGACGTATAACGCTTAAAAAGTGGAAATCTAAATTTAACAATCTCAACAAAAAGGATTTTGAAGTCGCAATGAAATCTACAAATGATGTCTCTAAACATCATCCTCGAGATTTTCAGAGTCGTGTTATTGTATCGTTAAACCAGCGTTACGATGATAAAAACAAAGCATTCAACCTTAACCTAACTATGGAACATGCTTGATGTTGTTTTTTCTCATTCATATTACTATAAATTTGATCCCAAACAGTGGAAAAACAAAACACCTTATCCGCCTTTAGGCACCATTTATGCAGCTTCATATCTAAGAGAAAACAACTATAAAGTTGGTCTGTTTGACGCTAACTTATTAGACGATCCGCAAACCATTGCACCTTATTTAGCAAAACATCAACCAAGTACGTTTGTGCTCTACGATGATGGCTTTAATTATCTCACAAAAATGTGTTTAACCACCATGAGAGAAGCGGCTTTTAAGATGATTAAAATAGCCAAAAAGCAAAACTGTAAAGTGATTGTGTGTAGCTCTGATTCTACAGATCATTTTGAAAAATATTTAGACCAAGGTGCCGATTTTGTCATTCAAGGCGAAGGCGAAATCACTTTGAAAGAACTTTTAGATGCCTTAAAGACCAATGAAGATACCTCTGAAATAAAAGCATTAATTTACAAGGAGGATGATCAAATAATTAAGAATTCTAAACGACCTGTTTTAAGAAACTTAGATGAATTGCCTTTGCCAGCTTGGGATTTAATAAATATGAATGCCTATAAGGCCATTTGGGCAAGTGGCGGAAATGCATTTACCTTAAATATTGCCACAACACGTGGTTGCCCTTTTAAATGTAATTGGTGTGCAAAACCTATCTATGGCAATCGTTACAACTCACATTCCCCAGAATATATTACTAAACACATAAAGTTTTTATCGGAAACCTACGATGTAAATCGATTCTGGATGTGCGATGATATTTTTGGATTAAAACCAAATTGGGTTCAGAATTTTAATTTAGAGCTCAAAAAAGAAAATCTATCCATTTCTTATTACATTCAAAGTCGTGTTGACTTATTATTGAAAGAAGACACTATTGATGCTTTAGCAGAAAGTGGATTAGAAGAAGTTTGGGTTGGCGCGGAAAGTGGCTCTCAAGCCATTTTAGATGCTATGGATAAGGAAACAACAGTAGAGCAAATCTACGAAGCCACGCGCTTATTAAAAGCTAAAGCTATTAGAGTTGCTTTCTTTATTCAGTTTGGTTATTTAAATGAAACAAAAGCAGATATCCTCAAAACAATTGGTATGATAAAGGAACTGCTACCAGATAATATTGGTGTTTCTGTGTCTTATCCATTGCCTGGTACCAAGTTTTACGATATGGTAAAAGACGACTTGCAACTAAAAGCGAACTGGACAGATTCTGACGATTTAGCCATGCTTTTTAAAGGCACTTATAGTTCTAAATTTTACAAGAAACTACAACGATATGTGCATAAAGAATATAGAATTAGTCAAGGTATTGATAATCTAAAACAACTTAATTTATCTAAAACAAAATCGATATTAAAATTAGCCTATTATGTGCCTTCTGCTTTTGTAGACAAATGGCAATTAAAAAGTATGACTCCATAACATGAGTAACGATTTTGACATAGCTGCTGTAAAATATGATGAAACCTTTACGTTTTCAAACATTGGTAAGGCGCAACGTCTTCGTGTTTTTAAGTATGTAAATCCAATAATAAACACTAAAAAAAAGCTTAATATTTTAGAGCTTAATTGCGGAACAGGGGAAGATGCCATTCATTTTTCAAAATTAGGACATAATGTTATTGCTACAGATATTTCTGAAGGTATGATTGCTGTAGCTAATTCTAAAAAACAATCTAGTCACTTGCTTTTTAAAGTTCAAGATATAACCACAATTAATGCAACTACATTTAACCAGAAATTTGATATTGTTTTTTCAAATTTTGGAGGCTTAAATTGTTTATCAAAAATACAATTAGAAGCATTTTGTAAAGTTGCTAAAAGCCTACTGAATACAAATGGCAAACTAGTAATGGTAATTATGTCTAAAAAAAGTATTTGGGAACGTTTTTATTTTTTAATTAAAGGCGATTTAAAAAAATCAAAACGCAGAAATACCAATGAAAGCTTAGATGTTAATGTCGATGGTGTAAACGTGAAAACCTGGTATTACAATCCTAAAGAAGTTATATCTTTATCCACTAACGACTTTACGATGAATAGAGTTAAACCAATAGGATTGGCCATTCCGCCTTCATATTTAGAAAATTCTTTTTTATCTAAACGTCCTTTTTTATCTGTTTTAAAAGGTATAGACGCCATTTTAACGGCATCATTATTTGCAAAATACGCAGATCATTTTTTAATAGAATTAACCAAAAAATAATAGAGACCATAAAAATGAGTATTGTACTTACACACGCTTATTACATACTCGAAGACCCAAAAGAGCAGCTTATAATGAAGCCTTACGCTCCACTTGGCTTGTTATATATTTCGGCTTATTTAAAGGAGAATAAGATTAATAATCACCTTTACGATGCTACATTTTACAGCAAAAAAAAACAACTCAGTTTTATAGCAGAAAAACAACCTAAAACAGTTGCCATTTATACTAACTTAATGACTAAAATTAATGTTATTAAGCTTATAAAAATATTGAAATCCGATAAAAAATATGGTTTTCCAAAACTAATTTTAGGTGGACCAGACATTACCTATAATTGTGAAAATTATTTAAAGTCAGGAGCCGATTTTCTAATTATTGGCGAAGGTGAACAAACTACTTTAGAGCTTTATAACGCTATTGATCGCAATCAAGATTTTACCCATATTACCGGAATTGCTTATTTAGAAAATGGGCAAGTGATTAAAACGGCTCCACGTGTAAAAATGAAGAGTTTAAAGGAACTGCCATTACCAAATAGAGCCGCAATTCCTATTGATAAATATTTAGAAACTTGGAAAACACATCATGGAAAAAGCTCCATGACTGTTAGTACACAACGTGGTTGCCCTTATACTTGCAAATGGTGTAGTACTGCCGTTTACGGACAAAGTTATCGCAGACGACCAGCAGAACTGGTTGCACAAGAATTGAAAATGCTAAAAGACACTTACCAACCAGATAGCATTTGGTTTGTAGACGATGTTTTTACGGTAAGTCATAAATGGATAAAGGAATTTCATGCAGAAGTTTTAAAACAAGATGCTATAATTCCTTTTGAATGTATCACAAGAGCCGAACGTCTTAATAATGAAGTTTTAGAGTTATTAAAAGAAGCTGGTTGCTACCGCATTTGGATTGGAGCAGAATCTGGATCCCAAAAAATAATTGATGCCATGGACAGACGCGTTGATGTGGATGTCGTAAAAAATGCTATTCTGCAAACAAATTCTAAAGGCATGGAAACCGGAACTTTTATTATGGTTGGTTATCCAGGCGAAGATGAACAAGACATTAAGGAAACAATTACATACTTAAAAGCTGCAAATCCTACGCATTTTACAATTACAGTAGCTTACCCAATAAAAGGAACATCACTTTATAATGAAATTGAAGACAAGATAACGGTTCAACCCAATTGGGAAACCTCAACAGATAGAGATATAGATTTTACAAGAACCTATTCTAGAAAATTCTATGATTATGCAGTAAGACGCATTGTGAATGAGGTTAATTATAATAAAGAAAAATTGAGTGATAAAAACCTAAAAAAAATGATTACATATAAATTAAAATCTACCTTAGCTGGTGCTTTTATGAAACTCTCTAAGTAATATGAAACGCTCTTTTTTTACAATATGTTTTGTTTTATTTTCTGTCTGTTTTTCGTGTTCTAAAAAAGAGCAAGAAATTAATTTAAAATGGAACAAATCGTACAATGAAGATACTTTTGACAGAAGTGTCACAGGTTTAAAATGGGCTTTAGCATATTTAGGTTCTACAATAACAACTGACACTACATTACTTGGTTTATCATATAAAGATTCTATAATTACTCTAAACTTAAACCAACTTGGCTTTTCTGAACACGCTAAAACAGAGTTATCTAAACTTCAATATATTTTTAAAAACTCTGAAGCATATAAAAAAAATAGTGCGCTAGATTTAGGACGATACATTGCCTTAACTTTTGGAAATTCTCATCATTATTATGCTATTACTGATGTACCTAAAAGTTTAAACCAGTTTTTAGAGTTATATACCTTAAATAATAACAAAGGATATATTGATAATTCTAGTGTTTCTAAAGTAGACCGAATTATTTCGTTTTCAAATATTTCTGATAGTAATAGTCAAGGGTTTCTTTCTGCTGAAATTGATTCTATTAGTAATGACACTTTAGAATATGAAACAGTAGAGATCATGCCTAATGGACAATTAAAATTTGGTATTTATGATATTGATGGCGCTTTAAAAGAAGCTGGCAATAGTAAAATCACCAAAGCCGGAAAACCTGCAAAATGCATCTGGTGTCACGAGGTTGTGATTCAACCTTTATTTAGAAAGCAACAAAACCATGAAGGTTATTTAAGCTACATTAAATTTAATGATACGCTAAAATATTTTAATCGTGAATTGCAAGATTTTCAAGATAAACAATGGAATGATCCATCTATTACAAATAAAAAATTACATACCGAATTAGAGCTCCTTTACATTGCCTTTATGGAACCCAATGCTGAACGCATTTCAAAAGAATGGAATTTACCTTTAGCAGATGTAAAGAAAAAATTAGCGCATTTAGAAACACATACGCATCATGAATTTCCGTTTTTAGGAAATCTTTACCGCAGAAAAGATATTGATGCGCTGGCTCCAATTAAATATATCGAAGTCCCTGGAAGTATAAGGGAACAATCTAGTAACGAAGTAAATCTACTCAACTAATGCTTCGAGATAAAAAAATAGTTATAATTCTTCCGGCTTATAATGCTTCAAAAACATTAGAAAAAACCTATAATGAGATTCCGCATCACATTGTTGATGCCATTGTATTGACTGATGATTTTAGTGATGACAATACTGTGGAAGTCGCAAAGCAGCTTGGCATAGAACACATCATTGAGCATAATATTAATTTGGGTTATGGTGCCAATCAAAAAAGTTGTTACTCTAAAGCTATTGAATTAGGTGCTGATATTATAATTATGTTGCATCCAGATTATCAGTACAATCCAAAGCTAATTCCGTCTATGGCAGATTTAATTGCAAACGATGTTTATGAGGTTGTTTTAGGCTCAAGAATTTTGGGCAAAAATGCACTTTCTGGTGGTATGCCAATGTATAAATATATTTCTAATCGAGGACTGACTTTTATTCAAAATTTATTAATGAATCAAAAGTTATCAGAATACCATACAGGTTATCGTGCATTCAATGCTAAGGTTTTAAAATCTATTCCGTTTAATGAGAATTCTAACGACTTTATTTTTGATAATCAACTCTTAGCGCAATGTTGTTATAAGGGTATTGTGATTGGCGAAATATCTTGCCCAGCGAAATACGAAAAAGATTCTTCTTCCATTAATTTTAAACGAAGTTCTATTTATGGACTTGGAGTTTTAAGAGTGTCAATATCTTATTTTATTCAAAAACTGAAAATTTATAATTTCAAATTATTTAAGCCGAGCTTATAAAGTTAATTACAGATATCAATCTTTTTTAGTGTGAAGGCACCTCGTCTCGAATTTGAATCAGTAAGATAATAAATTTCACAGTCATTTACCAGTACTGGTTTCCTTTTTAAAGAAGGATCTTTAGTGATTTGTCTCCCTTTATAGATTATTTGATAATCTTCAATTACACACGAATATTCATCAAATTTTGAAATTGAAATTGCTGTATTTTCAATTATTTTTCCGCCTTTACCAAGGGCTTTATAGGTTAATTTATTGTTGTTGTTTTCAAAATCATAAATCATAAAATACTCTTGTTGTTCTAGGACATATGAAGATGCATCATCAGTTATTTCAGTAAACATATCTAAATGTAATGGAAACAACATCAACAAACCTAAACCAATGTACATGTAATTTACTTTTTTAGCGACACTACTATAAAACAATACTGCCAAACCAATAGTTAACCAAAGTCTTGAAAACTTAAAAATCAATGGCAAATGTTCTAAACTAGCAATTGGCACATTACACATTAAGAATAACAGCGTAAAAAAAGCAATTTTCTTAAAAGGTTTTATAGACAAAGCAAACACATAAAATGCCGGAATTATCCATAATATTTGAGCGTAAGTAGCAGTCCTCGATTGCACTAAAAACAGTGTAACAACCCAAATGGAAAATAATGCCAATAATTTTTTTTTGTTTGAAAAACTTAAGGATATAGCTATACCAAAAATGATAGATTTAAACACCCATTTTATAAACACGCCTAATTTTACATTACTGAATAAAGCATCTGGATTGTAATATGCATCTTGAACAAATAATGTTTTTAGAAACACATCTATGGATTGTGCATTGTATTGAAAGTTTACAGTGCTTTTATTTTTAATAGCGTTAGGTAAGACTTCAAAAAAATACGTTTCCCATAAGCTAAAACCTGTAAGCCAAATGGATAGTGAGAAAATTACAACTCCTAATACTATAGCAGCTAGTATTGCTTTCCATCGTGATTTAAAAAGCAATGGAATACCATAAGCTACAGGAAACACTTTTAGTAAAGCGCCCAAAACCAACAAACCACCTCCAGAAATAGATTTACGTTTTTCAATCCATAAAAACGCAAAAACAACTAGTGTAAAAACTAAGAAATAGGTTTGCCCAAATAGCATCTGATTTCTTAATGGCACATAAAACAAAACCGGAATTGCGGTTACTAATAAAAACGTTTTTCTACCAAACCTCTTAAATAAAGAATAGATTGCTAATAAAAACAACAAACTACATAATCCATTAAAAATAGCCTTTGCCAAATAAGCATCTTCTATAACTATAAAGGGATAAAAAGCTACGGTATTAAAAGGGCTATTGAGGTAAAAATCTCCCAACACCTCTTTGTAACCTATATTCCAGATATAATTATTGTACTCATAGATATCAAACAAAACGGATTCCGGTGTCGCCGAATTGGCAACAATATGCGCGGGAAAATAGCTATTCGCAAAGTCGTGTAATGGAAACGAAACCGATCTCCAAAATAAAAAAATTAAAAGCAAGAACAGAGGTAAAAAATATACCAAAGTTCCTTTATGCTTATCAATTACGTTTTTCATTGCTTACGTTAAAAGTAAGATTAATCATGAATATATACAGAACTGTTTTATAAATAACTTAAATTGAACATTTTAGTCACATTACTAAAGTTTATTAAAAAGTATTAGTTGCTTTCTTTAGATTAATTTTACACCTATTCCTATTAAATAAATGCAAAAGCAAATAACAAAATTAACATCAAGATTAAAAATTATATCCTTATATGGGTTAGGCCAATCAATTTCTCCGCTTAGTAAACTTGTATTTTCTTATTTTATTATTAAATATCAATCTATAGAATTATGGGGAAGTTTTACCCAAGTAGCCATCTGGATATATCTGATTTTGATTTTTTTATCATTTGGGAATAATGATTTTTTATTAAAAAAATTCAGTACAAATCCATCAAACCTATTCCAATCATGGTTTACACATTTACTCAGCAGAACATTCTTACTAGTTCCATGTGTTTTTATTTTAGTGTTTTCATCTCTTTTTAAAGAAAACCTATACCTATATATGTTATGGCTCTTTTTATTGTTTATAGCACAATCCTATAATATTTTAATCCTCTATTTTAAAGATTTTAAACTTAATCTTATAGGCGAACTATTATATAGTGGTATTCTTATTTTTGGCATTCTTATTTTTAAACTAAGTATTGATTTAAGTTTAATTATTAAAATCATTCTTATAGCAACTAGCTTAAAAGTCACTTTATATACAACATACTATATTAAGAGAATAACACCTGTTAAAATAAATTTTGACTTTTCCGTATTGCTTAAATCTTTGCCATTTTTTATTCCTGCCGTTCTTGGTACTATAAGATTTAAAATAGACACTTATTTTGCAAATACATTCTTTAGCCTTTCTGACTTGGGTAAATATGAAATATTTATTAGCCTATTGGTATTTGGCCAGACAATAGTGACCTTTTTTATAAACCCATTTTTAAAGAATTTTTTTAGATTAAAAGCCAATATCGTCAAGAAAATTAAAAGTCAGTTTTTGGTCTTGGGAGTTTTGTATAGTGTTCTTTTTACTGGCTTCATATATTTTATAATAACCTACTTATATAAGTTAGATTTCTCTAAGCTTAATTACTTAACTGCATTTGCTTTTATTGTTCCTTTATTTGTTCATATTTTGCTTGTTAATCAGATGTATAAAAATAATCTACAAAAAGATGTCAGTATTTTTGCTTTTTTAATTGTTTTATTACAGATTACATTTGGTTTAGTAATGCAACATAACTATGGTATAAATGAAGCTTTTTTATTAAAAGCTATTAGTCAAATTTTAATTACAATAATATTATGGTACTGGCTAACTAAACATCTAAAAACTAAAACTATTATTTCGTAATTAGTTAACACATCAAAGGTTGGAAGAAACAAAGAAAAATATTGTTATTGTGGGCTATCCAAAAAGTGGTACTACTTGGATGTCTAAATTAGTTGCTGAACTTTTGGTATGTCCATTAAAAGGAAATTGGGGATTTAAAATAGACAACGACCCAATAGAAGAAGGTCAAGATAGAATATCTGCTTATGACTGTTATAAATCACATCATACTTATGAAGAGATTTTTAGCGTTGACAAAAAAAGTATTGATAAAATTATATATATAATAAGAGACCCTAGAGATGTTGTTATTTCCGGTCTATATTTCTTTAAATTTCTTAAAAAATCTTCTATAATTGATAAACTCTCACCTAAAGCTTTTAAAAAAAAGCAAATGATTAAAGCAGTGCTATCTGGTAATGAAAAAGTAAATCAATGGTGTAAATTCTCTTGGAAAAATCACTATAATGGTTATCTCAATAAAGACATACTTTTTGTAAAATATGAAGATTTATTACAAAATCCTAAGTTTGAGTGCCAGCAAATTTTAAAATTTCTCAATATTGAGAAAACCGATAAGTTTATTCTAAATGCTATTGACAAACAATCTTTTAAAAATGCTAAACAAACAAATAATCTAAGAAAAGGAGAGGCAGGATATTGGAAACATCAGCTTTCAAATTCAGAAAATCAATTATTTATTGAACATCTAAGTAATTCTTTAGATTACTTTGGATATGAAATCATAAATTAAACACTAGTGTTAATGAATTTCATTAATCAACATTTAAGAAGAAAAAAAAGTATCAACTTTTATAGAGCTTTAATAAAAGAGAAAAGTTTATGTTTTGATATTGGCGCAAACATAGGCTACAAAAGTTCAATTTTATTAAACTTACAACACCATGTAATCGGATTTGAACCTCAAAAAAATTGCTACTATTCTCTGTTAAAAATTCAAAAAAAGCATCCTAATTTTAAAATTAAAAAAATAGCTATTGGAGCTGAAAACACTGAGTTAGATTTATTTATTGGTAGTCATATTGAAATTGCTACACTATCTCATAAGTTCAAATCCTACTTTACCACAGACAATATATATTGGAATCAAAAAGAACGTGTTAAAGTTGTAACTTTAAATTCTCAAATTGAAATGTATGGAATACCAGATTTTTGTAAGATTGATGCCGAAGGTTATGAATATGAAATCTTAAAAAATTTAAGTTATAAAATTTCTATTATTGAGTTTGAATTTACTGGCGGTTTTATTGAAGAAACATTACAGTGTATATCTAAATTTGATGATTTAGGAGATTACACTTTTAATTATATGCTAAATGAAAAACCTAAATTAGAATTAAAGAACTGGATTTCAGCAAAAGAAATGTCCACAGAAATTAAAGCTATGGACATAGGAAACCTACACGGTAATATTTTTGCAAAACTAAAATAAAAGTGAATAACAAAATAATCATATTCAACCCAAAAAGTGCTAATACCAAGCATCGTATACCAAATTCTATTCTTCAAGTTGGTGCTTCAATTCATGGTAAATACGATTACGTTTTTGTAGATGGCAATGTTGAAAACGATCCGTTAAAAATAATTCTCAATTACTTTAATACAGGAGAGTTCAAATATTTTTGTTCAACCGTTATGCCTGGACCACAGTTAAAACAGGCGATTCCTTTTACAAAAAAAATAAAAGAATTATATCCTGAAAGCATTACGATTTGGGGAGGTTATTTTGCCTCAAACCAATATAAAGTTTGCATGGATTCTGGCTACGTAGATTATATAGTAAATGGTCCTGGAGATAATACATTTCCGCAATTACTAGATGTTTTAGAAGGAAAAAATGATCAAAAAAAAATACTTATTCGCAATCTTATATATAAGGATGAAAACGACAATATCATACAAACTGTAAAAGAAGCCTTGTTAGATCAAGATTCATTACCACAATATCCATATACCTATTTCAATACGTTCTATCCCTTAGAAAGCTATCTCGCAAAAACATTTATGGGAAAAAGGACCTTAGCTTACCATTCTAGTATGGGTTGTCCATTTTCATGTTCATTCTGCGCTGTTGTTCCTATATATAATGCTAAGTGGAAAGCTAAATCTGCAGATAACATATATAAAGATGTTCAATATTTTAAAGAGAAGTACAATATTGATGCCTTAGAATTTCATGATAATAATTTTTTCACCTCAAAGAAGCGCGTCCTAGAATTCTCTAAACTTGTTATTAACGATAATATAGAATGGTGGGGCGAAGGCCGAATTGACACCATTAACAAATACTCTGATGAAGACCTACAACTCATGCGAAAAGCTGGTTGTAGAATGATGTTTTTAGGTGCAGAAACAGGAAACGATGACGTTCTAAAACAAATGAATAAAGGCGGAACACAAAGCGGCCAAATGATCAAGGATTTTGTATTGCGAATGAAAAAAGCAGACATCATCCCTGAACTCTCTTTTGTACTTGGCCTACCAGCAAAAGATGAGAAAACAGTATATGAGCAAATTTTATGGGATATTAATTTTATAAAGGAGATAAAAACAATCAATCCAGATACTGAAATTATAATTTATTTATACAGTCCTGTACCTACTGAAGGTTCTGAACTGTATCAGCAAATTTTAGATGCAGGCTTTTCATTTCCTAAAACCTTAGAAGAATGGATTGACCCAAGTTGGGAAAAATTCGATTTACGTAAAAATCCTTTAACGCCTTGGTTAAAACCCTATATGATTGATAAAATTCAAAATTTTGAAACTGTATTAAATGGGTACTATCCAACCGTTTCAGATTTTAGAATAAAGGGATATAAGAAACAAATTTTAAAATTAGTTTCTGGTTACAGATACAGACAAGGTATTTATAAACTACCTTATGAAATTAAGGTTTTACATAAAATCTGGAAATACAGACAACCCGAAATAGAAGGTTTTTATTCAGAATAATGAGAAAACTAATAAAACGACTATTAGATCCTTTTCTAAAATTAGGAGCAAAAAAAGCATTTTCAAAACCTAGACCATTTAAATATGATGGTATTGAGGTAATGGTAATGCCAGAGGTGTTTCCTCCGCATTATACATTAAGTACAAAGATTCTATTACAATACTTAAAACCATTAAAATTAGAAAACAAAACGGTTTTAGAATTGGGCTGTGGTTCCGGAATTATTTCATTATTTGCAGCGTCAAAAAAAGCTATTGTTACAGCTTCAGACATTAACAACATTGCTCTTACAGCACTAAAGCAAGCTACGGTTAAAAACAATTTAGATGTTGAGATCATTAAATCAGACCTATTTCAAAACCTTACATCTCAAGGTTTCGACTATGTTATAATTAATCCACCATATTATCCTAAAAACCCAACAAATATCAAAGAAAATGCTTGGTTCTGTGGAGAAGACTTTGAATATTTCCGTAACCTATTTATACAACTACAAAATAGATCAGACGATTGTATTCTTATGATTTTATCGCAAGATTGTAACATCTCTAAAATTACTGACATTGCAAGCAAACAAGGTTTTAAATTAGAAATTGAGTTAGAAAGAACTATGTTCACAGAACGTAATTATATATATAAGGTATCATCAAAAAACTAAAACGAATATTAAGCATTATATAAGTCTCTAAATTTCAACATAAAAAAACCTTCATCAAGGTTTGGTAAATCAATAGTTTATCGTAAATTTGCAAACTCTTTTTTAAAGAGGAATGTTTAATCTTTTTGCGCTGTGAAGCGTAAATATAAATCAAATTAGTGTGGATACATTAAGCTACAAAACAGTTTCAGCTAACAAAGCTACCGTTAATAAGGAGTGGGTTTTAGTTGATGCTGAAGGACAAACTTTAGGTCGCTTAGCTTCGAGAGTAGCAATACTTTTAAGAGGTAAGCACAAGCCTAATTTTACGCCACACGTTGATTGCGGTGATAACGTTGTTGTTATTAATGCGGAAAAAATCAACTTAACTGGTAACAAATGGACGGAAAAAAGTTATATCCGTCACACAGGTTATCCAGGTGGACAAAGAAGTTTGACAGCTACTGAATTATTTGGGAAAGACCCAAGTAGATTAGTAGAGAAGTCAGTAAAAGGAATGTTACCTAAAAACAAATTAGGTGCAACTCTTTTTAGAAATTTAACAGTTGTTACTGGTACAGAGCATGCTCACGAGGCACAAAAACCAAAAACAATGACATTAAACGAAATTAACTAATGGAAGTAATTCACAAAATTGGCCGTAGAAAGACGGCTGTTGCTCGTGTGTACCTTGCCCAAGGAAGTGGCAAAATCACGGTGAACAAAAAAGACATGGCGGATTATTTTAGTACTGCAACATTGCAATACAAAGTAAACCAACCTTTAGCCTTGACTAACAATGATGGCAACTTTGATATTACTGTTAACGTATATGGAGGTGGTATCACCGGCCAGGCAGAAGCAATACGTTTAGGATTAAGTCGCGCTATGTGCGAACTAGATCCTGAAAACAGACTAGTATTAAAGCCAGAAGGTCTATTAACGAGAGACCCAAGAATGGTAGAGCGTAAGAAATTCGGACAGAAGAAAGCGCGTAAGAAATTCCAATTCTCGAAACGTTAATATCCAAACAACACTTAATTCAGAACTTGTTTTTACGAGTTCTGAATTATTTTATTTTATTAGAACGATTCTAAGTCAATTTAGAATCAAACAGTTTAGCATCTAAATGAAGCCAACGGCAAAAGCCAAATGGAACATTGCTAATTTAACAGAACGTAAACTATTACAAAATGGAAAAAGTAGAAGTAAAAGAATTACTTGAAGCAGGTGTACACTTCGGTCACCTTACACGTAAGTGGAACCCAAACATGGCTCCTTACATCTATATGGAGCGTAACGGTATCCATATTATCAACCTTTACAAAACAGCAGCAAAAATTGAAGAAACTTCTGAAGCGTTAGCTAAAATAGCAGCATCAGGAAAGAAAATCTTATTCGTTGCTACAAAAAAACAAGCTAAAGACATCGTTGCTGAGAAAGCAGGTGCTGTAAACCAACCATACATTACTGAGCGTTGGCCAGGTGGAATGTTAACAAACTTTGTTACTATTAGAAAAGCTGTAAAGAAAATGGCTGCTATTGATAGAATGAAGAAAGATGGTACATTCAACTCTTTATCTAAAAAAGAACGTTTACAAGTAGATCGTTTACGTGCAAAATTAGAAAAGAACTTAGGTTCTATTTCTGATATGACACGTTTACCAGGTGCTATTTTCGTTGTAGATATCATGCGTGAGCATATTGCAATTAAAGAAGCTCAAAAATTAAATATCCCAATTTTTGCGATGGTAGATACAAACTCTGATCCTCGTGAAGTAGATTATTTAATTCCTGCAAATGATGATGCTTCTAAATCTGTAGATAAAATTTTATCTATTGTAACATCTGCAATCGCTGATGGCTTAAACGAAAGAAAAGCTGAACGTGCAGAAAAAGATGCAAAATCTCAAAAAACTGAAACAAAAGCAGAAGCTAAAAAGGAAGCTAAGCCAGCAGCAGAAAAAGCTGAAAAAGCTCCAGTAGCATCTCAAGAAGAAGAATAAATAACATTTATACAATATTAAAAGTCATTTGGTTCTTTTCAATTTGAAAATTAATTAAATGACTTTTTTAAATTCAAAAACTATGGAAAATACTGTAAAAGTTACAGCAGCAGAAGTAAACAAGCTTAGACAAGCAACTGGTGCTGGTATGATGGATTGTAAAAAAGCTTTAGTTGAAGCTGGTGGTGATTTTGATAAAGCCATTGAAGTATTACGTAAAAAAGGGCAAAAAGTTGCAGAAAAAAGAGCTGACAGAGATTCTTCTGAAGGTGCTGCTATTGCAAAAATTAACGCAGACAACACTTCTGGTGTAGCTATCGTTTTAGGTTGTGAAACTGATTTTGTTGGTAAAAACGAAAACTTTGTAGCATTAGCTAACCAATTAGCAGAGATTGCTTTAAACCATGACTCTAAAGAAGCATTTTTAGCTGCTGATTTTGGAGGAATGACTGTTGCTGAAAAATTAATTGAGCAAACAGGTGTTATCGGTGAAAAATTAGACATTACTTCTTTTGAGAAATTAGAAGCTCCGTACGTAGGACAATATGTTCATATTAACAAAATTGCAGCTTTAGTAGGTTTATCTTCTAAAGTAGACAATGTTGAAACTTTAGTAAAAGACGTAGCAATGCAAGTAGCTTCAATGGGAGCAACAACCTTATCTTACAAAGATTTTGAGCCTGCATTTATCGCATCAGAAACTGAAGCGCGTATCGCAGTTATTGAAAAAGATAATATTGAATTAGGACGTTTAGGTAAAACTTTAAAGAATGTACCAAGTTACATTTCTATGGCTCAATTAACGCCAGAGGTTATCGCTGAAGCAGAAGAGGCTGCAAAAGCAGAATTAAAAGCTGAAGGGAAACCAGAACAAATTTGGGACAGAATTTTACCAGGTAAAATGGAACGTTTCATCTCTGACAACACAACTTTAGATCAAGAAAAATGTTTATTAGATCAAAAGTTTATCAAAGACGAAAAGCAAACTGTTGCTGATTACGTAAAATCTTATGGTGACGTTGCTGTTACTGGTTTTAAACGTGCAACTGTTGGATAATTAATAAGATTCAAATCCTATTATACTAAAAAATGCTTCTCAGAATTGAGAAGCATTTTTTTTGCATTTTTTTCACTTTTACAGAAGCTAATAATTACGTAGCTTTGCCCAACCTTTAAATCATACAATGAAATATAAAAGAATACTTCTAAAATTATCTGGTGAAGCCTTAATGGGAAATCGTCAGTATGGTATTGATCCAGAACGTTTATCAGAATACGCTAAAGACATTAAAGAAATTACAGACTTAGGAGTAGAAGTTGCCATTGTTATTGGTGGTGGTAATATTTTTAGAGGTGTTGCAGGAGCTATGAATGGTATGGACCGCGTACAAGGTGATCATATGGGCATGTTAGCCACTGTTATTAATGGATTGGCATTGCAAAACGCCTTAGAAGATGCAGATGTAAAAACACGTTTACAAACAGCAATTAAAATTAACGAAGTAGCAGAACCTTTTATAAGAAGAAAAGCAATGAGTCATCTTAGAAAAGGACGCGTTGTAATTTTTGGAGGTGGTACAGGAAATCCTTATTTTACTACAGATTCCGCAGCTGTTTTACGAGCTATTGAAATTGAAGCTGATGTAATTTTAAAAGGAACACGCGTAGATGGAATTTATACAGCAGACCCTGAAAAAGATACTAATGCTGTTAAGTTTGACAATATTTCATTTAAAGATGTATTGAGTAAAGGTCTTAAAGTAATGGATACGACAGCATTTACATTAAGCCAAGAAAATAACTTACCTATTATTGTATTTGATATGAATAAAAAAGGAAACTTATTAAAAGTAGTTTCTGGTGAAAACATTGGCACCAAAGTTAACTAACAACTTTTGGCTCAGATTTTGATAATCTTAAATTAAATTTTTAACATTATGAACGAAGACATTAAATTTATAATAGATACTGCTAAAGAAGCTATGGATGCTGCAATTAAGCATTTAGAAAAGCAATTTGTAAACATCAGAGCTGGTAAAGCGAGTCCTGCAATGTTAGGTAGTGTTATGGTAGATTATTATGGTTCTCAAACGCCTTTAAGCCAAGTGGCCAATGTAAATACACCAGATGGTAGAACGATTACAGTACAGCCATGGGAAAAATCAATGCTTCAAGAAATTGAACGCGGTATTATGGTTGCAAACTTAGGATTTAATCCTATGAATAATGGTGATACAATTATTATTAATGTACCACCTTTAACTGAGGAACGTAGAAGAGATTTGGCGAAACAAGCGAAAGCAGAAGCTGAAGATGCAAAAATCGGTATTAGAAACGCGCGTAAAGAAGCAAATCATGATATTAAGGATTCTGATGAATCTGAAGATCTTCAAAAAAATGCTGAAATTGACATCCAGAAACTAACTGATACTTACGTTAAAAAAATAGATGAGACGTTAGAAGTTAAGGAAAAAGAGATTATGACGGTTTAATTGCCAAATTCCTTAATTAAAATTCCCTAAATTTATTTAGGGCTATTTTTATTCAACTCAATTAAAAATTTCAAATGTTAAAACATCTACTTCTAGTTTTTATTTTAACGTTTTCCCTATTAAGTTTTGCTCAACAGCCTCAGTCCTTAGATAAAGATTCTACCATAACCGCTAGAGATTCCATAAAAAAAATAGAATTTCTAAAAAATATTGGTAATGGTTTTCTTCCATTCAATCACTTCAATATTGATTTAAGATATCTTATAAAGTTTAATCAATATGAAGGTTTTAGAACAGGCTTAGGTGGTATAACAAATGATCGTTTTTCTGACCGTTATCGCTTAGATGGCTATCTCGTTTATGGTTTTAGGGACAAATCTTTAAAATATAAAGTTGGTGGTGGATTTAGAGTAAATAAAGCCTCTAACACTTGGGTAAATCTTTCTTATATAGATGATTTACAAGAAACGGGAAGTTCAAAGTTTCTTACAGATAAGCGGTTCTTTACATTTTTTGAACCACGTTTATTAAACATTGATTTATTTCATAGGCATATAACCAAATCAATTGCTATTCAACATAAAGTATCTAAAAATTTATTATCTGAAACGCAGTTCGCAATTTCCAAAATAACACCAACTTATAATTACACCTACATTCTCGATGATACTAATTATAAAACTTACGATTTAAGCACTGTAAAAATGAGCTTACAATGGAGTCCATTCAGCCATTACACTGTAGAGAATGATATGGTTAAAGAGACAAAGGATGGCTATCCAAAATTTACCCTTCAGTTAACCCAAGGATTTAAGTCCGTATTTGGTAGCGATTTTAATTTTGCTAAACTAGACTTTAGGACCATCCACCAGCTCGTACATAAAAACGAAGCCATAAGTAAAGTAACCTTAGTAGCAGGAATCGCTGGAGGCGACACGCCTTTAACACATTTATATCACGCTTACCCAAATAATATAAATAAAGAAACTGTTATGAGGCGATTTTCTGTAGCTGGTTTAAATAGTTTTGAAACCATGTACTTCAATGAATTTTTCAGTGATAAATTCTCTACGCTACAACTAAAGCATTACTTCAAACCATTTAAAATAAGTGAACGTTTTAAGCCTCAATTAGTATTAATTTCTAGATATGCAGTAGGTGCAATGAATAGTAAAAGCAGACACCAAAGCATTGAGTTTAATACTTTAGAAAAAATCTATTCTGAGTCTGGCCTTGAAATCAACAAATTATTTTTTGGTTTTGGCTTAAGTTTCGCCTACAGATATGGTGGTTATCACTTGCCAAAATTTGAGGATAATCTAGCTTTTAAGTTCACGTTTAATATTTCATTATAATCTAATTAAATACCTTTCAATTCTTTAGGTTTTTTCTACCTTTGCTCCTTATTTTATTTTTGCATGTTTAAACTTTTAACCACAGGCTTTTGGGAAGCTATTGCGAGGCTAATTCTACGTAATAAAATCTTTATACTTATAGCTATAATACTTACCACTGTGTTTTTCAGTATGCAATGGAAGCACATGCGTTTTACCTTTACTGAAGCTAATCTACTACCAGACGATCATGAGGTAAATCTTATTTATAATGATTTTTTAGAAGTCTTTGGAGAAGAAGGAAATCTAATTGTCCTGGGAGTTAAAGATTCTACGGTGTTTTCTGTTAAAGAATTTAATGCATGGAACAACCTTGCTGGTTCGTTTAAAGATTATGAAGAAGTTGAATCTGTTCTATCCATAAAAGATCTTCAAAAACTAGTAAAGAATAACGAAAAAAAGCAATTTGACTTAGAACCGTTTATTAAAGATTCTATACACAGTCTAAAAGAAATAGATGTTCTTCAAGACGAGTTGTTTAAAAAATACCCATTTTACGATAATTTTTTGTTCAATGCAGAATCCAAAACGATAAGAACGGCCATTTATTTAAAAAAGGATATTGTTAATACATCTGCTCGAAAAGATTTCGTAATTGATGATTTTTTACCAAAAATTACGGCTTTTGAAGAAGAAACAGGATTAGACGTACGTGTTTCGGGAATGCCATATATAAGAACATTAAATGCGCAGAACATTGTAGATGAAATTCCAATTTTTATTGGTGCTGCCTTATTTGTTACCTCATTAATATTCTTTTTATTCTTTAGATCATTTAGAGCGACTTTTATTTCACTTATTGTCGTTTGTTTTGGTGTGATGTGGACTTTTGGAATTCTTGGTTTATTAGGTTATGAAATTACAGTACTTACAGCTTTAATTCCTCCTTTAATTATTGTAATTGGTATACCTAACTGTATTTTCTTAATTAATAAATATCAGCATGAAGTAAAATCGCATGGTAATAAAGTAAAATCATTACAACGTGTTATTACTAAAGTAGGTAATGCAACATTAATGACAAATATTACTACAGCTTCTGGTTTTGCTACTTTTATTCTTACTGAAAGTAAATTGCTAAAAGAGTTTGGTATTGTAGCTTCGCTAAGTATTGTCGCTATTTTCATTCTTTGTTTACTTATCATTCCTATTCTATATACGTTTTTACCTTATCCCAAAGCACGTCATTTAGAACATCTAAATAAACGCTGGATTGGTGCCTTTGTAAATTGGATGGTAAGCATGGTAAAAGACCGAAAAATTACCATTTATGCTACCGGATTAATTTTAATCATAGGAAGTATAATTGGTATTTACCAAATTAAAATTTCTGGTAGTCTTATTGAAGACATGCCACAAGACACTGAATTTTTTAGGGATATTCGATTTTTTGAATCTGAATTTGATGGTATTATGCCATTAGAAATAATGATTGATACTAAGCGTAAAAAAGGAGTTATGAAATTATCTACCTTAAAACGCATGGAACAATTAGAGGAGGTTATTGATGAAATTCCTGAATTATCACGACCTATTTCCGTAGTAAGCTTGGTAAAATATAGTAAGCAGGCATATTATAATGGGAATCCAAAATATTATCAATTACCCACAAGTCAAGAAAATAGCTTCATTTTATCTTATGCTAAAAACTCAACTTCAGATGTAGATTTACTCACTAGTTTTGTAGATAGTACAGGTCAGTATGCACGTATTACCACGTTTATGAAAGACATTGGAACTGCAAAAATGGAACGCATACAAGAAGACCTTCAAACTAAAATAGATAAGGTTTTCCCAAGTGAACGCTACGAGGTAATAATGACTGGTAAAGCTTTGGTTTTTCAGAAAGGAACGAAGTATTTGGTTAAAAATTTAATCATTTCCTTAACCTTAGCCATTGTATTAATAGCTTTATTTATGGCATACCTGTTCCGTTCGTTTAGAATGATAATTGTGTCATTAATTCCAAACTTATTGCCACTTTTAGTTACGGCAGGATTAATGGGTTATGTTGGTGTACCAATTAAGCCTTCAACCATATTGGTATTCAGTATTGCATTTGGTATTTCAGTAGATGACACTATTCACTTTTTGGCAAAGTACAGGCAAGAATTACAAGCCAATAACTGGAAAATTAGAAAATCCGTTTATGCAGCACTTAGAGAAACTGGCGTGAGTATGATATATACATCTATTGTGCTATTCTTTGGGTTTTCAGTATTTACCATTTCAAGTTTTGGTGGTACAGTGGCATTAGGTGCTTTAGTATCTATAACGTTACTTTTCGCCATGTTATCTAACCTACTATTATTACCTTCGCTGTTGCTATCTTTAGAACGAAATATTGCGAATAAAGAAGTTTTAAGAAAACCTTCTATAAATATTATTCCTTCGGAAGATGAAGCTGAGGATAACGCAGAACAAAACGATTAACACCACTAAATAGATTTTAAAATTTATTTGGTATCATATATATTAGCATTCAAAATAATTAAAAAATGACTTCAAAAACTGTAGCAGAATTATTGTCACAAGATGGAACGTTACAAGACGTTTCTATAAAAGGTTGGGTAAGAACTTTTAGAGCAAACCGATTTATTGCTTTAAACGATGGTTCAACCATAAATAATATTCAATGTGTTGTTGATTTTGAAAATTTTGACGAAGCCTTATTAAAGCGTATCACAACAGGTGCAGCTATTCATGTTACTGGAGAATTGGTAGAAAGCCAAGGTAAAGGACAATCTGTTGAAATTGTTGTAAAAACTTTAGACGTGTTAGGAGATTCTGACCCAGAAACCTACCCTATTCAACCTAAAAAACACACTTTCGAATTTTTAAGAGCAAATGCTCATCTACGCACTAGAACAAATACATTTAGCGCTGTAATGCGTTTGCGTTCTTCGTTATCATTTGCAGTACACAAGTATTTTAATGAGAATGGCTTTAACTACATGCATACACCTATTGTTACTGGTAGTGATGCTGAAGGTGCTGGAGAAATGTTTAAAGTAACGGCTTTAGATGCTAAAAATCCACCACTAAATGAGGATGGAACTGTAAATTATAAAGAAGATTTCTTCGGAAAAGAAACGAACTTAACCGTTTCTGGTCAACTTGAAGCTGAAACGTACGCGATGTCTTTAGGTAAAGTTTACACCTTTGGACCGACGTTTAGAGCTGAAAATTCTAATACAACACGTCATTTAGCAGAATTCTGGATGATTGAACCAGAAGTTGCTTTTATGGATTTAGCCGGAAATATGGATTTGGCTGAAGATTTTATGAAATCTGTTTTAAGTTACGTATTAGAACACAACAAAGAAGATTTAGAATTCTTAGATGATCGTTTACAAAAAGAGGAAGAAAAATTACCTCAAGCACAACGTAGTGATATGAGCTTAATTGAAAAGATTAAGTTTGTTGTAGACAACAACTTTAAGCGTGTTAGTTATACAGAAGCGATTGATATTCTTAGAAATTGTAAGCCAAACAAGAAGAAGAAATTCAATTATTTAATAAATGAATGGGGAGCAGATTTACAATCTGAGCACGAGCGTTTCTTAGTCGAAAAGCACTTTAAATGTCCTGTAATATTATTTGATTATCCTGCAAATATTAAAGCATTTTACATGCGTTTAAACGAGCCAGACGCAGAAGGAAGAGAAACTGTAAGAGCTATGGATATATTATTCCCAGGAATAGGCGAAATGGTAGGTGGTTCTCAGCGTGAAGAACGTTTAGACGTTTTAAAAGAAAAAATGAAAGCTTTAGATATTGATGAGAAGGAGTTATGGTGGTATTTAGACTTACGTAAATACGGAACCGCAGTACACTCTGGTTTTGGTTTAGGCTTTGAGCGTTTGGTAATGTTCACAACCGGAATGGGCAACATTAGAGATGTCATTCCTTATCCAAGAACACCTCAAAATGCAGAATTTTAATTGTAAAAATTTACCTGATAGGTTATAGAAACCCATCAGGTTTTTTTTATTACATTTATAATCAACAGAAATTATATGTCTTTAAAGCAGTTTTTATCATTTAAACTTTCACAGAAGCTCTCACCACAACAGATTCAACTTATGAAGTTGATTCAGTTGCCTACGCAAGCGTTTGAGCAACGGTTAAAGCAAGAGCTAGAAGAAAATCCTGCGTTAGATACTGGTAAAGAATCAGAAGCATCACAAGATAATTTAGACGAATTTGATAATTCAGACGACACTTATGATGATAATGAAACTATTGAAGCCGACGATATAAATATTGATGAGTATCTCAGCGACGACGAGATACCAGAATATAGAACACAAGCCAATAATTATAGCGCTGATGATGAAGAGAAATCTGTGCCCTACGCAGCCGGAACTTCGTTTACACAGCATTTAATAAATCAATTAAATACATTTCGTTTATCTGAACAAGAAGAAGAAATTGCTTATTTCCTAGTTGGTAGTGTTGATGAAAGTGGTTATATACGTCGTTCATTATCTGATATTACGGATGACTTAGCTTTTACTCAAAATGTATATACCACAGAAGAAGACGTTGAGAGGGTTCTAAAAATTGTACATCAATTAGATCCTGCAGGCGTTGGTGCACGTAACTTGCAAGAATGTTTAAGTATTCAGTTGCATAGAAAAGAACAACATCCAGATGTTGAAATGGCCATTGCAATTATTGATAAAGCGTTTGAGCAGTTTACTAAGAAGCATTATAAAAAGTTGCTACAAAAATTCAATATTGATGAAGAGCAGCTTAAAGACGCGATTGAGCAAATAGAACACTTAAATCCTAAACCAGGAGGTTCTTATGCTGGTAATAATAAAATTGTACAGCATATTGTACCAGATTTTGCGATTAAGATTGTTAATGGCGAATTAGAGTTAACACTTAATGGTAGAAATGCACCAGAATTACATGTCTCTAGAGAGTACAATAACATGCTTAAAGGCTACAAGGAGACCAAGCAGAAATCTAAGTCTCAAAAAGATGCCGTAATGTTTATAAAGCAGAAATTAGATGCTGCAAAGTGGTTTATAGAAGCTGTTAGACAACGTCAGCAGACTTTATTTATTACAATGAGTTCTATTATGCATTATCAGAAAGAATACTTCTTAACAGGTGATGAGCGTAATTTACGTCCTATGATTTTAAAGGATATTGCAGACGAAATAGAAATGGATGTATCAACCATATCTCGTGTTGCCAATAGTAAATATGTAGATACACCATATGGAACTAAATTGATTAAAGAATTCTTCTCTGAATCAATGACAAACGATCAAGGAGAAGAGGTCTCAACTAGAGAAATTAAAAAAATACTTGAAACGGTTATTGAAGAAGAAAGTAAAAAGAAACCACTAACAGATGAAGCCCTTTCTAAAATCTTAAAAGAAAAAGGTTACCCTATTGCAAGACGTACAGTAGCAAAATACAGAGAACAATTAGATATACCTGTAGCTCGTTTAAGAAAGGAACTTTAATAATTTTAATGAAAAATTTTATTTTAAAAGGAATATCGTTTGTTTTTCATCCTTTAATAATGCCTTTACTAGGTGTGTTATTTTATTTTTCAAAAACACGCAGATACATTCCAGATCCTGTAAAGAATGCTAAGATATTTTCTATAATTATCCTTACCGTTATATTACCGATCTTGTTATTCTTCTTATTAAAAACAATAAATAAAGTAGATTCAATTTATTTAAAAAGTACAAGAGAACGATTAATTCCCTTGTTTATTAATTGTATCATCATCGTTTTAATTTTAATTAGAGTTTTACCTCCTAGTGAAATAATAGAATTGTTTTATTTCTTTTTAGGTATTTTTTGCTCAACATTAATCTGCTTCTTAATGGCTGTTTTTAAAATAAAGGCCAGTATACATATGATTGCTGCTGCAGGTTTTTTTATGTTTGCCATTAACATTGGTGTATACTATCATATAAATATAAATGGTACAATTGCCCTGATGATGATTATTTTAGGTGCTATTGCTACATCACGTCTGCACTTGAAAGCACACACAAACCAAGAGTTAATCTTAGGGCTATTTACAGGGTTTACACCACAATTAATACTTTTGAATTATTGGTTATAAAATGTAGAACATGAGACCTATTTTAAAGGATTTCATATTTACATTATCCGTTTCTAATTTCGCACTAGAATCAAAAATTGAATTGAGTCCGTAGTACATGTGAAAATTCCAAGTACTATAACCTGCACTTAAAGTTAAGCCGTACTGTAATGAATTAAAGCTATCTAAATTTGATAATTTTACATTGGTAATTTCGCTCGTGAATTTTGTTGAATTATAGACCATATAACCTACTTTAAAGCCCGTGTAGATTCGCCAAAAGTTATAATCTTCTGCAGTAGAGCTCCTCCATCTCAATTCAAATGGAACTTCGATTAAATAGGTTGCAAATTTATTTTTAGTAACATTGTAATCATCTTCATCTATAATACTAAACTCGGTAGCATTATTTATTTCTTCAATTAATAAATCTTTGAGATTGTACGAATTAGCAGAAACACCTAAGCCTAATCCAATAGCTACATTTCTACGCTTATTAATAGGCATATCTCTTATAAACCCAAAATGAAAACCAGACGAAAACCCACTTTGCTTCACGCCTGATGGTTTTTCATTTATTAAATTATAGGTTATTGACGTATAGAATTGGTCTTCTCGGTATTTATTATCAATACCTGAACTTCCATCATTAACTTGCGAAAAGCCATAAAAACCTATAGAAATAATAATCAGAAACAAAATACCTTTCATGTTGATAAAACTACGAAATCTTTCATTTCTATTGAACAAAAAAACGTCCTGATTGCTCAGGACGTTTTAATTATAAAATTAAGAATTTATTAATCCTCTGTTTTTGTATTTGCGATATACATTACTTTTAATGCGTTTTCCTTACGCAATTCTTGCTTAATATCAGACACTAAACCAGCATTGGTTTCTTTATCTACTTTTAAACCAATTACAACTTTACTTTGTAAGTCTTCATTTAGTTCGTAAATAGCTTGTCTTACAGATGGCCCTACATCAGACACACCAATAAAAGCATCATTAAACTGTATTCTAGGTTCTGTACCAAACTGCTTATATTGCTCACTTGGTTTTCCGCCATATATAAATACCGTTCTATCCTTTTTTAATTTCTCAACCTGATCTGCGCTAGGCAAATTGTTTTCAATCATTAAAGAACTATCACGCATTACAGTTGCTACCATAAAAAAGAAAAGCAACATAAATACAATATCTGGAAGTGAAGCCGTTGAAATCGCTGGCAATTCACCTTTATCTTTATTTCTAAATTTAGACATATTTGTTTCTTTTAATTTTTATCTGGTTCTGCTTCAGACAATTTCATCGGGATTAATTTCTTAACAGCGTCAATACGCTCATTAAGTACCTCATCCTTATTAAATTGATTCTTCTCTTTCTCCTCTAACATTGCAGTAAACACTTTATCTGCATTAGGATAGTACTTTCTGTATAGTCTTTCAGCTTCACGCTCTCTTAAGATATTGTAAGCTGCAACTAATTCATTTTGTACGTCCATGTACTGTTCGTATGGAGTCTCTCTATCATGCTTCATTGAGATAATTGCCTTATCCGGATGGTCAGACGAATCACTAAGTCTTTCACCTTTACAATAAGTACAAGATTCTCCTGCTGCATTTGTACCTCCACCATTATCTAAGAAATCAATTGCTGCCTGTCTTAAATCCTTCATTTCCATTATTTCGTCTTCGACTAATAATCGACCATCACGACCTATTTGTACAGTAAACAAATTCTTTTGCTTAATAATTGGTGGCTCTACTACAGAGTCATCAATGGGTGGCAAACTTCTTAATAATCCTTTGTCTTTCTCAATTGTTGTTGTAACTAAGAAAAATATAAGTAATAAGAAGGCAATGTCAGCCATTGATCCTGCATTCACTTCGGGTGCTGCTCTTTTTGCCATGTTATATTATTTACTAATTACTTTTTTAACTCCTGATCCAATCATAGCAATTGCTGCAACTGCTAACAATATATAGAAAGCAACAATACCAGCACCTACCATTGTAGATTCATTTGGTGTTGCAATTGTATCTCCGTTTTTATACTCTATTGGTAAATCACTACCAGATACAGCATAAGAAATAACTAACACTGCAACAAATGCACCAACACCAATTAAAGTGTTTTTAAGACCAGATGTGTTTGTAAATAAATTTTTTAATACAAAAACCAATACAAATGCAATAGTAATTCCTAATGTAATATAACCTATCCAAGCCATCGGCTCAAAGAGACCATCCTCTCCGCCCGTTTTAATGGCTTCGTCACCAGCTGAGATAATTCTAACCAGAGAAATAATTCCGATTAAACTTAAAACAGCAGCTACTATTTTAAATATTTTGTGCATAATTAATTTTTATTTTTTGTGTCTTACTAATAAATCCATCAATGTGATAGATGCGTCTTCCATATCATTTACAATGCTATCTATTTTAGCAATGATGTAATTATAAAAGATTTGAAGTATAATAGCCACAATAAGACCAAATACAGTTGTTAAAAGTGCTACTTTAATACCACCTGCTACCAAAGAAGGTTGCATATCACCAGCTGCCTCAATTTTATCAAAGGCTTGAATCATACCAATTACCGTACCCATGAAACCAAGCATTGGTGCTAAGGCGATAAATAATGAAATCCAAGATACATTCTTCTCTAATTGGCCCATTTGAACACCACCATAAGCTACAACAGCTTTTTCAGCAGCATCAATGTCTTCATCTGCTCTATCTAAACCTTGATAGAATATAGAAGCAACAGGTCCTTTTGTATTTCTACAAACTTCCTTTGCAGCTTCGATACCACCAGAGTTAAGTGCATCTTCTACATTTTGAGTTAATTTTTTTGTATTTGTTGTTGAAAGGTTTAAAAAGATAATTCTCTCAATAGCAATCGCTAATCCAAGAATTAAACATAGTAGTACAATACCCATAAAGCCTGGACCACCTTCTATAAAACGCTTTTTTAATTCTTGGTGAAACGTCAAATCTTCAGAAGCTGGTTCTGCTTGAGTTACACTTGTTACAGTTGCTGTTGCACTTGCAAATGCTGTTGTTGCATTGGCATTAACAGTTCCGATGGCCATTAAACATGTAATGGCAAGGATAGAAAATAATCTTTTCATTGTTCTGAATCTTAATTTTATTAGTTAAAGTGTTAAAGATAAAAAAAAATATGTAATTATTACATAAAATATCAGCAGAGAGGAAGGGATTCGAACCCTCGATACCCTTTTGGAGTATACACACTTTCCAGGCGTGCGCCTTCGACCACTCGGCCACCTCTCTGTAAATTTAATTTTAAATTACATACCGCCAAATAACGAAAAAAACTTCAAACCCTAAAATTAAATCCGTTATTTTTAGGAGATTTCTCCTCTAAGGGATCTTTCAAAATAAAATTGAAAATCTTTGCCTGATATTTTTACTCCTAAAAGATACATCATTTTAGCAATTGCGGCTTCCGTAGTCATGTCATTTCCAGAGATTACACCTATAGATTTCATTTGTGAACTTGTTTCATATTGTCCCATATTCACACTTCCTCTTACACATTGCGTAACGTTGACAACATACAACCCTTTATCTATAGCCGTTTTTAATAAATCTAAAAACCAAGATTCTGTTGTTGCATTCCCAGAACCGTAAGTTTCAATAATAAGCCCTTTTATTAATTTACTTCTAAGTATAGCTTCGCAAATTGGTCTTGATATTCCTGGAAATAATTTTAACACACCTATATCAGAATCCATTGTGGTTCTTAGTATGAGTTCTGCATTTGCTTTTGGCTTCCATAATGCATCAGTATTTACTTTTAAATGCACTCCAGATTCTGCTAGAAAAGGATAATTTAAAGACTCAAAGGCTTCAAAATGTTCTGCACTAAGCTTTGTTGTTCTATTACCTCGGTACAATTTGTATTCAAAATACAAACCAACTTCTCTAATTACAGGTTCTCCATCTTTTTGCAATGAAGCCATTTGAATGGATGTTATTAGATTTTCTTTAGCATCTGTTCTTAGATCACCAATTGGTAATTGCGATCCTGTTAGTATTACAGGTTTTGAAAGATTCTCAAGCATAAAGCTAAGCGCAGAAGCTGTATAACTCATAGTATCACTACCATGCAAAACGACAAAACCATCAAATTTCATGTAGTTATCTGCTATAATTGTAGCTATATCTGCCCAGTATTTTGGATTCATATTAGATGAATCAATTGGCTCATCAAAAGATATCGTTTCTATTGAACAATCTAACAATCTCAGTTCAGGTATTTTAACTAATAAACTTGTAAAATCAAATGCTTTCAAAGCGCCAGAAGTTGCATCTTTAACCATGCCTATGGTACCTCCTGTATAAATCAGTAATATGTTTGGTTGTGTGTTCATTTATACTCCGAATATTGCTTTTGAATTTTCAGTTGTTATTCTTGCAATCTCTGCTCCGCTCATTCCATAAAGTTCTGATAATTTTTCTAAAACCTTATATACATATGAACTCTCATTACGTTTTCCTCTAAACGGTTTGGGTGCTAAATATGGAGCGTCTGTTTCTAAAACGATATGTTTTAAATCTATTTGATTAATAAATTGATCAATCTTACCATTCTTAAAAGTTACTACGCCACCAATTCCTAATTTCATATTATATGATAATGCTTTATGAGCCTGTTCTAAATTACCCGTAAAACAATGAAATATTCCAAATAAATCATCTGATTTTTCTTGCTCTAAGACCTCAAAAATCTCATCGAATGCTTCTCTACAATGAATTACTATAGGTAACTTATATTGCTTTGCCAATTGTATTTGATATCTAAAAGCATCAATTTGAATATCTAAAGTAGATTTATCCCAATATAAATCAATACCAATTTCGCCAATAGCATAAAATTTTCTATTTAATAACTGTTGTTCAACATGTAATAACTCAGACTTATAATTTTCTTTTACTGACGTAGGATGCAAACCCATCATTAAAAATACATTTTCAGAAAAATCCTTTTCTAATTGAAGCATAGATTTTGTATAACTAGAGTCTATTGCAGGTATAAAAAACCGTGTTATACCCAAATCTATTGCTCGCTGAATCATTTCTGATCTGTCGTCGTCAAAGGCATCGCTATATAAATGTGTATGTGTATCTGTAATTATCATTTTGCAAAAATAGGTATACCAAATTAAACTTACATTCTTCAAAATAGATATTATATTTACAAAAATTGAAAAATGGATTCACTAAAGGACTTCCTGAAATTAAAAGGTTATTCTAAAATTAAATTAAAATTTACCAAAACAAACCATTTCGAGATTAAAGCAACTATTAATGGTGTAAAAGGTCAATTTATTTTGGATACTGGAGCTTCAAATAGTTGTGTTGGATTTGAAGCCATTGAGCGATTTAACTTAAAAGTTAAAGATTCGGAGATTAAAGCTGTTGGTGCAGGCGCCTCGGATATGCTAACGCAAATTTCTACATCAAATTCTATAAAAGTTGGTAAATGGAAAAAGAACAGAGTAGCATTAATCCTATTTAATTTATCTCATGTAAATAACGGTTTAATTAATCATAATGCAGAACCTGTTGACGGTATTATAGGAGCAGATATTCTAAAAAAAGGTAATGCGATTATTGATTATGAGAAAAAATACCTGTATTTAAAATTGTAATAAATGCCGCATATTCTTTTTTCTTAGTACCTTTAATTAGAATTAATAGCAGCATGAACCCTCACATAATTATAGCAGATGACCATCCGCTTGTACTCAAAGGTCTAAAAGATTTTTTAATCGAAAAAAATTTTAACCTTTTGGCTAGTGCAAAAAACGGAAAAGAAGCTTTAACCTTAATAAGAGCTCATCTACCTGATATCGCAATTTTAGATATTAAAATGCCCTTCTTAACGGGTTTACAAATTGCGAAAAAATGCAAAGATGAAAATCTTAAAACCAAAATCATTTTAATGACCTTTGAAAAGGATGAAAAAATATATAACGAAGCAAAAGCTTTAAAAATATATGGCTACGTCTTAAAGGAATTTGCATTAGATGAAATTGAAAATTGTATTTCATCAGTTATTGAGGACAAACCCTATTTTAGTCCAGAACTATTATCGTACATTGAGTTTAATGAGGTTCCTGAAAAAATAAAATCATTAACTGGCGCTGAAATAAAAATTCTTAGACTTGTTGGCGAGAACAAAACGGCTACAGAAATAGCAAAAGAGCTCTTTATTTCTTCTAGAACAGTAGAAAAACATAAAAGTCACATTAGAACAAAACTCTCATTAGACTCAAAATCAGCAAGTTTATATTTATTTGCTAAAGAAAATTCTAAATTTCTTTAAATATACGTAGTTCTACGTATAGCATTGTATTGTTAAATTTATGACCTTTACCACAGTGATACGATTGGCAACAATTAAAATCATTGTTATTAATTAAGGGTTAATAACGAGCTATTAGTTAGTTCTTAGGGGATTATTAAAGCCTCGAACGACTGTTCGAGGCTTTTTCATTTAAAAAATTTAAAATATACGTAGTTCTACGTATAGCATTGTATTACAATTATTTGCAACTTTACATCAGCTATTAATTAACACCCTAAATACAATATTTTAAGGCTTGAGTTTAGCAAAAAATTCAGAGCTTTTCTAATCAAAAAAAATGATATTATGGAAGTAACAAAAAATGAAACATCGAAACGAGATAGATTATTTATTGCATTATTAATAATTAGTTCTATTATCGTCATATCAGCAAATGTTGCTGTAAATTTCTTTAGTTAATTTTAGTTAGTTAGTTAGTTAGTTGTTCTGTTGTTAGTTAAGAACAAAAAAAAGCGCAATTCGATAAGAATTGCGCTTTTTATATTTATTCTTTTAAAAATTTACATTTCTAAAGCTTTCTTAACATCGTTATCCATTAGTAATTCCTCAGGATTTTCTAATGCTTCTTTTACAGCTACCAAGAATCCTACCGATTCTTTTCCATCTATTATTCTATGGTCATAAGAAAGTGCAACGTACATCATAGGATGAATTTCTACTTTACCATCTACCGCAATTGGTCTCTGAATAATGTTATGCATTCCTAAAATTCCACTTTGAGGAGGATTAATAATAGGTGTAGATAACATACTTCCAAAAACACCACCATTTGTAATAGTGAATGTTCCACCTGTCATTTCATCTACAGTTATTTGACCATCTCTTGCTCTTAATGCTAAACGCTTTACTTCAGACTCAACACCTCTAAAAGATAGATTTTCTGCATTTCTAATCACAGGAACCATTAATCCTTTTGGGCCAGAGACTGCAATACTGATATCAACAAAATCATAAGATAACATTTCCTTGCCATCTATCATAGAATTTACAGCAGGATACATTTTTAAAGCTCTAACTACGGCTAATGAGAAAAAACTCATAAACCCAAGGCTTACACCATGTTTTGCTTTAAAATCTTCTTTATAAATTTTACGTAACTCAAAAATTGGTGTCATATTAACCTCATTAAATGTGGTTAACATCGCTGTTGTATTTTTAGCTTCTACCAAACGCTCTGCAACTTTACGTCTTAGCATTGACATTTTACTTCTTGAAGTTCCTCTATTTCCTCCTGTTGGAGTTCCCATAGAAGGTACAGCCTTAACAGCATCATCTTTGGTAATTCTGCCATCTTTACCAGTACCAGAAAGTGCACTTGCGTCAATTCCTTTCTCTGCTAAAACTTTCTTTGCCGCAGGACTCGCAGTACCTGTAGCATAAGTTTTAGATTCAGCGGCTGGTTGAGATACTTCTTTTTTAGGAGCTTCCTCTTTTTTAGTTTCTTTTACTGGTGCTTCTCCACCTTCTGGTTTTGCAGCACTCGTATCAATTAAACATACTACAGCTCCTACAACAACTGCATCACCTTCCTCATATCTATTGCCATCTTTATCAGTAAGCGTAATTATACCACTTTCTTCTGCTGGCAGCTCTAAAGTTGCTTTATCACTATCTACTTCCGCAATTGCTTGGTCTTTTTCTACATAATCGCCATCTTCTACTAACCATTCTGCAATTTCTACCTCAGTAATCGATTCGCCTGGTGAAGGCACTTTCATTTCTAAAATCATGCTTTGTTGTTTTATTAAGCTCTAATTTGAGTTGTTTTATTTATTTTCTCTGGTTGTTTTTGGTTTTATCAAAAACGTAATCTATAACTTCTTTATGTCTTATTTTAGATCGTGTAGAACTACCTGCTGCTGGTGCACCATACGGTCTTCTACTCGCTGACCTAAATTGTTTTGCCTCTTCTAAATGCATTAATATATGACTGTAAGCTCCCATGTTTCTTGGTTCTTCCTGAGCCCAAACTACATCATCTGCATTTTTATATTTTGTAAGTATTTCTCTTATTTCTTTTACCGGCAACGGGAACAACTGCTCTAATCTTACTAAAGCAACATCATCTCTTTCTAATTTTTCTTGCTCTTCTAATAAATCATAATAGAATTTACCTGTAACAAAAACTAATGATTTCACTTTTGCTGCTTTAGCTGAAGCATCATCAATTAACATTTGAAAACTTCCTGTTGCAAACTCATCTACTGCAGAAACTACTTTTGGATGACGTAATAAACTCTTAGGTGTAAAAACAATTAAAGGTTTTCTATAATTAGCTTTCATCTGTTTACGTAACAAGTGAAACATATTAGCTGGAGTTGTACAATCTGCAATAAACATATTGTCTTTTGCACACATTTGTAAATAACGCTCCATACGACCAGAAGAATGTTCTGCGCCTTGACCTTCATAACCATGTGGTAATAACATTACCAATCCATTAGAAGTTTTCCATTTATCTTCACCTGCAGATATATATTGATCTAACATAATTTGAGCTCCATTACTGAAATCTCCAAATTGAGCTTCCCAAATCGTTAATGTATTAGGGCTTGCCATGGCATAACCATAATCAAAACCTACAACACCATATTCTGATAATAATGAATTAAAAATATTAAATTGACCTTGGTCTTCAGATACATTCTTTAATAAAACAATCTCTTCTTCGCTATCCTCTACCTTTACTACGGCATGTCGATGTGAAAACGTTCCACGCTCAACATCCTGACCAGAAATTCTAACATTATAACCTTCTACAAGCAATGATCCATAAGCCAAATGCTCTGCCATTGCCCAATCTAATCGATTTTCATCAAACATAGTTTGACGCGATTCAATTAATCGCTGTATTTTACGTATAAACTTTTTATCTGTTGGTAAGTTAGAAATTACCTTTGTTATATCTCTTAGAACTTCTTTAGATACTGTTGTATCTACTTGTTCCATCATTTTATTCTCTGTAACTCTAGAAAAACCTTTCCACTCCTCTTGCATAAAAGCAGTAATCTCAGTTTTATCTTCCTTTCTAGAATCTTCTAATTTTTCTTCTAATGATTCTTTGTAGCGTTTCTCAATATGTTTTACATAACCATCAGTAATCACACCTTCATCTAATAACCGCTGCGCATAAATATCTCTTGGGTTTTTATGCTTTGCAATCGCTTTATATAACAACGGCTGCGTAAATTTAGGTTCATCTCCTTCATTATGTCCATATTTTCTATAACCTAATAGGTCAATAAAAACATCGCGTTTAAACTTCATTCTAAAATGAAGTGCAAAAAGTGCAGCATGCACTACCGCTTCTGCATCATCTGAATTTACATGAAGAACTGGAGATAATGTAACTTTAGCAACATCTGTACAATACGTACTAGAACGTGCATCTAAGTAATTTGTAGTAAAACCAATTTGATTATTAACAACAATATGTATGGTTCCGTTTGTTTTGTAACCATCTAATTTTGCCATCTGCACAACTTCATAGACTAAACCTTGACCTGCAATTGCGGCATCACCATGCACAACAATAGGTAGTACTTGAGACGCATCTGTAATATCATCCTTATCTTGTTTTGCTCTAGTTATTCCTTGAACAACAGCTCCAACAGTCTCTAAGTGAGATGGATTTGGCGCGATATTAAGATTAATCTTTTTATTATTATAAGTTTCGCGATTACTCGTCCAACCTAAGTGATATTTTACATCACCATCAAATACTTTTTCTTCGTAATCTTTTCCGTCAAATTCACTAAAGATATCTTTTGCAGATTTACCAAAAATGTTCGTTAAGGTACTTAAACGACCTCTATGAGCCATTCCCATTACAAACTCTTTTACGCCCTCATCAGCTGCTTTTTCAATTATAGCATCTACAGCAGGAATTAAAGATTCGTTTCCTTCTAAAGAAAAACGTTTCTGACCAACATATTTTGTATGCAAAAATGATTCAAAAGAAACCGCTTGGTTTAATTTTTTAAGAATATATTTCTTTTCGTCTGACGTAAATTTTGAATGATTATCATTTACATTCAACTTGTTCTGAATCCATTCAATTTCTTCAGGCTGTCTGATATACATGTATTCAATACCAATAGAATCACAATAAATGCTTTCTAAATGATCTATAATGGTTTGCAATGTAGCATTAGAACCTAGACCTAAAACCTCACCTGCTGAAAACACGGACTGCAAATCGCTTTGCTTTAGTCCAAAATTTTCTATTTCTAGCGTAGGTGCATATTTACGTCGAGCTCTAACGGGATTCGTTTTTGTAAACAAATGACCTCTACTTCTATAACCATCAATCAGTTTTAAAATTTGAAATTCTTTTTGAAGCTGCTCTGGGATTTGCGCAGAAACACCTTCAACAATTTCGCCATCAAGGCCATAGTTTTCTGCTCCAAAATCATAACCTTGAAAAAAGGCACGCCAACTTGGCTCTACTGAATCTGGGTTTTTTAAATATTGATCGTATAAATCAGCAAAGTATGCTGTATGTGCTGCGTTGAGAAAGGAATATTTATCCATTATACTTTTTGAGACGTTGTCGTTTCAACATAATTTAGTCAAAAATACAACTTTTACTAAAAATAGATAAGGTTTTATTATATTTATAACAAATTGAAAAAACAATTATGACTATCACAAATTATAAGCATTTATGCAACATTAAAACTAAATTAAGTCTTCTTTTATTATGTTTTTTTACTTTATTTTCATTTGCGCAAGATTCTAATACTGAAAATGAATTTTGGAATAACGTAGAATTTGGTGGTGGTTTAGGTTTAAATTTTGGAGATGGTTTTTTTAGCGCTGCCGTTTCGCCAAATGCATTATATAGATTTAGTCCTTATATAGCAACAGGAGTTGGGCTCAATTTCTCGTATAGTTCTCAAAAAGACTTATTTAAATCTACTGTATTAGGAGGAAGTGTTATTGGATTATTTAATCCTTATGAACTCGTACAAATATCTACAGAGTTTGAACAATTACATGTCAGTAGAAATTATAACCAAAATTTTGTTACTAATGCAGATGATGACTATTGGTATCCTGCTTTATTTTTAGGTCTTGGTTACTCTAGTAATAATGTAACGATTGGTATAAGATATGATGTATTATATGATGAAGATAAAAGTATCTACTCTGAGGCCTGGATGCCTTTTGTCCGTTTTTACTTTTAAGAAAATTTCGCCTTAAACCAAACTTTTTGCCATTCGCGTTGAAGAATTAAAAACGTTACGTCTTCCGATAATTTTACAGCATCACTCCCATCTAATTCTTTAATTTTCAATTCAGAAACATCTACGATATAAAGCAAATTAAGATAGTCTGAGAATTTAGAATTTATGAGGTTAAAAACGGTTTCTTGTAACACAAATTTTAAACTCGTAGGCAAGGTTTCTTCATCAAATTCTAAATCTATATTAGCATATAGTAAATCTTTATTAAGCTGAAGAATTAATTTTTTATACAGGTTCAAGCCTTCTGCTTCTGTAATTAGATCTTCAAAATTAGATGGCAAATTCATTAAACACGTCTGGTCATTAATTGTTCACCAAATACTCTTAATAACAGTTTCTTGTCCTCTGTAATATTTAAAGTTTCTAAAACATCAAAAGCTTTGTTTGTATAATCCTTTACAGCATTCTGAGTAGCTTCTGCTGCACCAGAATTTATAAATAGTTCTTTAACCTTCTCTACCTTATTCTCATTAGACAATTCAGAAATAGACATAAAAGTCTTTAAATTAAGTGCATCATCATCAGATCCCAACTCTAAGGTTTTTATATATAAATAAGTCTTTTTGTTTTCAATAATATCGCCACCAACTTGTTTTCCAAAAGTTTCAGGATTGCCAAAAGCATCTAAATAATCATCTTGTAATTGAAATGCAATACCTAAAAGTCTACCAAATTCGTAAATAGCATTTTGGTCTTCAATTGATGCTTTTGAAACAATAGCTCCCATTTTCATAGCGGCACCAACTAACACTGCCGTTTTATACTCTATCATTTGTAGATACTGAGCAATGGTTACGTCATCTCGAGTTTCAAAATCAATATCATATTGCTGACCTTCACAAACTTCTAATGCCGTTTTGCTAAAGAGTTTAGCTAACGCTCTAAATGTATTGGCCTCATAGTTTTCAAATAATTGATAAGCCATAATTAACATGGCATCACCAGAAAGAATACCTGTATTAAGATTCCATTTTTCATGAACTGTTTCTTTACCTCTTCGTAAAGGAGCGTCGTCCATAATATCATCATGTACTAAAGAAAAATTATGAAACACTTCAATAGACAAAGCCGCATCCATCGCTACTTCAGTAGTTCCCCCAAAAACCTCAGCAGTCATTAAGGTTAAAACTGGTCGTAATCGTTTACCACCTAATTGTAAAATATAATTAATAGGACTATAAAGATTTTGTGGCTCTTTATTTACTGTAAAACCTTCTAAATACTTTAGAAAGGACTCTTGGTACTTTTCAATATGTTCCATGTAACAAAAATAATGTTTTATACATATTATAAACTAACATTGGCCGTGTTAAAAAAATATTAAAACTTTGGAAACTTTTTTGGTTTTTAAAGTTTCCTATTGTAGATTTGCACCTCTATTAAAACGATTCTGACCCAACGGGACTTAATAAAATGAAGGAAAAAATAATAACAAAATCTACTGACTTGTTCTTAAACCTAGGTTTTAAGAGCGTTACCATGGATGATATTGCTAACGAAATGGGGATTTCTAAAAAAACCATTTATCAGCATTTTAAGAACAAAACGAAGTTAGTTGAAGCAACAGCTTTAAATGTTTTTGAAAATATTGCTTGTGGCATAGACCAGATATGTGCTTTGAATAAAAACCCTATTGAAGAAGTTTATGAAATTAAGCGTTTTGTGATGCACAACCTCAAGGACGAAAAATCATCGCCTCAATATCAATTGCAAAAGTATTATCCAAAAATTTATGCTACTCTAAAAGGGAAGCAATTTGAAAAGATGCTAGGTTGCGTAACACAAAATTTAGAAAGAGGAATAGCTCAAAATCTTTATAGAGATTCTATAGAAATTGATTTTGTAGCACGCTTGTACTTTAACAATATGGTTTCATTAAAAGATCAGGATATTTTTCCTCGAGAGCAATTCTCTATGCCAACATTAATGAATAATTATCTCGAATACCACTTAAGAGGTATTTGCTCAAATAAAGGATTAGAAACACTAACACAATTACATATCAATCAAAATTAAACAATGAAAAAAACACTTATCATAGTTGTAGGTTTCATTATTTTTCAAATGGGCTACTCGCAAGAACTGTCTCAAAATCTTTCGCTTCAAGAAGCTATTGACTTTGCTTTAGAAAATAATAGGTCTGCTATAAATGCTGCTCGAGATATCGATGCTGCAAAACAACAGAAAAAGGAAACTACAGCAACAGGTTTGCCACAAATAAGCGCAAGTATAGATTATCAAAACTTTTTAAAGCAACAAATTTCGGTTATTCCTGCTGAGTTTTTTGGAGGTACTCCAGGAACATACGAAGAAGTTGTATTTGGCACAAAACAAAGTATGACTGCCTTTGCTACTTTAAATCAGAAAATATTTGATGGGTCTTATTTAGTAGGTTTACAATCTGCAAAAGTATTTTTAGAAATTTCAAAAAACGCTAAAATTAAAACAGATTTAGAAGTTAGAAAAGCAGTTATTGAAGCTTACGGAAATGTTCTTTTAGCAGAAGAAAGTATTCAAATTTTAGAACGCAATATAGAAGTGCTAGATAAAAACCTCTTTGAAACTGAAAAAATATACCAAAACGGATTAGGCGAAGAGGAAAGTGTAGAGCAACTACAAATTACATTATCTGGTGTAAAAAGTAATTTAAATAATGTTGAGAGATTAAAAACTTTAGCTTATCAAATGCTAAATATTACGTTAGGATTAGATATTTATAATGATTTAGTTTTAACAGACAATCTTGAAACGTTAACTAATGAAAATATTTCATTATCAATATTAGAGGCTGACAATAATCCTGAAGCTACTATTGATTACTTAATCGCTGAGAACGATAAAACCTCAAAAGAATTATTATTAAAATTAGAAAAAAGTAAAGCATTACCAACACTTAACGCTTTTATAAATGGCGGTTATTCTGGTTTTGGCGATGACTTTAATTTTACTAAGAAAAGTCAAGATTGGTTTGGCTCTTCATTATTTGGCGTAAGCTTAGATATCCCAATTTTTAGTTCTGGTATGCGAAATGCATCTACACAACGTGCAAAAATTAATCTTGAAAAAGCTGAAACTGAATTAACCGAAACGGAACAACGTATTAAACTTCAGATAGCATCAGCGAAAAGTGATTATCAATTTGCTATTGAGGATTACGAGAACAAAAAGCAAAATTTAAACCTTGCAGAGCGTATAGAAACAAAAAATCAAACCAAGTTTTTTGAAGGTATTGGATCTAGTTTTGAGTTACGCCAAGCACAAACCCAATTATATACAGCACAGCAAGAGTTACTTCAAGCCATGCTAGATGTTATTAATACCAAAGCAACTTTAGAAACTGCATTAAACACTACAATTTTAAATTAATCAATCATGAAAAACATATATTCAATTGTAATCATCACGTTACTTCTAGTCTCGTGTGGAGGCGAGAAAAAGAATTCTACAGCAAAAGTCTTAGAAAGTAACAGCTTAGAAACTATTCGTAAAAAACGAGGCGAATTAGTAAATGAGCAACAAGTTATTAATGATCAAATAAAACAATTAGACGAGAAAATAAAAAGTTTAGATACGACTCAAAACATTCCCTTAATTACAACGCTTACCGCGAAAACAGAAAAATTTGAGCACCAATTAGAACTTCAAGGTAATGTTACTACCAAAAACTTATTAACTATCACACCAGAGTACAATGGTATTTTAACACGTGTTTATGTAAAGGAAGGTCAAAAAGTTAGAAAAGGACAATTACTTGCCAAAATTGATGATGGTGGATTAAGCCAACAAGTGGCGCAGTTAAAAATTCAATCCGAATTAGCAAAAACGACTTATGAGCGTCAAAAACGTCTTTGGGATCAGAACATTGGTAGTGAAATTCAGTATTTACAAGCTAAGTCAACATACGAATCTCAGCAAGAAGCCGTAAGCCAATTACAACAGCAAATTGCAAAGACTACAGTTAAAGCACCTTTTTCTGGAACTATCGATGATGTTATTACAGAACAAGGAAGTGTTGTTGCGGCAGGCCAGTCACAGTTAATGCGTATTGTAAATCTTGATGATATGTACATTGAGGTAGAAGTGCCAGAAAGTTATATATCTAATGTTGTTAAGGGTAAGAAGGTTGTGGTTGAAATACCTGTTCTAGGAAAAACAATTGAAACCGAAATTCGTCAAGCAAGTGATTTTATCAATCCTGCTAACAGAACATTTAGAGCAGAAATTGAAGTTGCTAACAAAGACAAGGACATTAAGCCTAATCTTACAGCGCGTTTAAAAATCAATGACTATACAAGTGAAAATGCCATTTTAATTCCACAAAGTGTGATTTCAGAAAATGCAGATGGAGAACAATATGTTTACGTAGTAACTGATAAAGATGGAAAAGGTATTGGTACAGCAAAACGAATTATTATTGAAACCGGAAAAACACAAGGTGATGTTATTGAGGTTCTTAAGAACTTAGAATCTGGAGCAGAAATCGTAAAAGAAGGTGCTCGTAGTGTTAAAGACGGACAGTCAGTAGAGGTAATCAGCTATAAAGAAGTAGGCAATGAGTAGTAATAAGAAAAAAAATACCGAGAAGGAATTTGGGATGTCCTCGTGGGCAATTAATAACAAAACCACGATGTATGTTCTTATCGCAGTCTTTTTTTATTTAGGGATCTCTGCTTTTTTTAGCATGCCTAGAGAAAATTTCCCTGAGGTAAACGAAACTAAAATCTATGTGAGTACAGTATATCCTGGTAATACCGCAGAAGATATTGAAAAACTAATAATTGATCCATTAGAAGACAAATTAAAAACCGTTAGTAACGTTGTAGAAACAACATCGACTTCTCAAGAAGATTACGGAATGCTAATTGTTGAGTTTGATGAAGGTATCACTGTAGAAGGTGCTTTACAAAAGGTAAAAGACGAAATTGATACAGAAACCTCTAGTGAGGATTGGCCAACATTTAATGGTGCAAAAGTAGAACCAGATGTGTTTGAATTAAGTCTTTCTGAAGAAATGCCAATTCTAAACATTAATATTTCAGGAGATTATCCTATTGAAAAATTAAAGGATTTTGCTGAATATCTTCAAGATGAAATAGAAAATCTTCAAGAAATTAAAAAGGCAGATATTAGAGGTGCTCAAGAAAAAGAGGTCGAAGTTGCTGTAGACATTTATAAGATGATGGCTGCAAAAGTAACATTCAGTGATATACTTGGTGCCATTAATAATGGTAACGTAACGCAATCTGCTGGTAACTTAAAAAGTAGTGGTCAACGCAGAACGATTAGAATCATTGGAGAAATAGAAAAACCATCAGAATTAGAAAACTTTGTAGTCAAAGCAGAGAATGGAAACGCTATTTACTTAAAGGATGTTGCGTCTGTGTCTTTTAAAGAAGAAGATAAAACAACCTTTGCTAGAAAATCTGGAAAACCTGTAGTAATGCTCGATGTAAAAAAACGAGCAGGAAAAAACATGGTTGCTGCGGCTGAGCAAATTCAAGTGATTGTAGAAGAGGCTAAAGCAAATGTATTTCCTCAAGATTTAGTGGTTTCTATCACTAACGATCAATCTGAAAAAACAATAGGACAAGTAGATGATTTGGTAAATAACATCATTTTTGGAGTTATTTTAGTAGTTACAGTTTTAATGTTCTTCTTAGGATTTAAAAACGCGCTTTTCGTTGGGTTTGCTATACCAATGTCAATGTTTATGTCATTGATGATATTAAACCTTATTGGTTATAGTTTAAATACTATGGTGCTTTTTGGTTTAATTATGGGACTTGGTATGTTGGTAGATAACGGAATTGTGGTTGTTGAAAACGTATATAGACTCATGGAAGAGGAAGGCATGACCAGAATTGAAGCTGCCAAAAAAGGTATTGGAGAAATTGCATTTCCTATTATTATTTCTACAGCGACTACTGTTGCCGCCTTTGTTCCTTTAGGGCTTTGGCCAGGAATCATGGGAGAGTTTATGAAAATTTTACCTATAACGCTATCTATTGTATTAGGCTCATCTTTATTTGTGGCCATATTTTTTAACTCGGTTTTAGTATCGAGATATATGACTACGGAAGATAAAGACATGCCTATTAATCAAATTATAAGAACTACAATTATTGTTGCCGTAATTGGTATACTTATTCTTGTGTTTGGTGGAGCGTATAGAGGTTTAGGAACCATAATGATTTTTACAGCTATTATGTTGTGGGCTTATCGTTTCTTTATTAGAAAATGGGCAAATCGTTTCCAAAACAAATCTTTAGTAAAATTAGAGAATTGGTACGAGCGTCAATTACGTTGGGCACTTTCTGGTTGGAAACCTCAAATTCTAACGGCATCTACAGTTCTTCTATTAATTGCTTCATTTGTTGCCTTTGGAATTTCAGTGTCTAAACAACGAACTAAAATTGAGTTTTTCCCAGACAACAAACCAAATCAGATTATTGTATATATAGAATATCCTGAAGGTACAGCAATAGAAAAAACTAATGCTATAACTAAGCAAATAGAAAGCCGAGTATATGATGTAATCAATAATGATTATTATATGGATGGTGATAGGAATTTCTTAGTAGAAAGTGCGGTTTCACAAGTTGGTGCTGGTGCCGGAAATCCTAATACAGATTCAGGTTCTTCCGCAGAAATGCCTCATAAAGCTAAGATTACAGCCTCTATACGAGAGTATAAATACCGTCGTGGTGAAGACAGTGAAATTTTACGTCAAAAAGTTCAAACTGCATTAGTAGGTATATATCCTGGTGTTATTATTTCGGTTGAAAAAGATGTTAACGGACCACCAGCTGGTTCGCCAATTAACATTGAAATTGAAGGTGATGATTATGTAGAATTGATTTCTACAGCAGAAAAAATGCGTGAGTTTATCAATTCTAAAAATGTAGCTGGTATTGATGAACTTAAAATTGATGTTAACAAGGATAAACCAACAATGTTGGTTGAAATTGATAGACAAAAAGCAGGAGAACTAGGTGTTAGTGCACTTCAGATTGGTAGTCAACTGAGAAATTCAATTTTTGGATCTAAGGCTGGTATCTATAAGGAAGATGGAGAAGACTATGATATTTATGTGCGTTTCAATGAAGAAAACAGATACAACACTAGTGCTTTATTTAACCAGAATATAACGTTTAGAGATAATACTGGTCAACTTAAAGAAGTGCCATTATCTGCTGTTGCAAAACAAAAAAATAATTCTGGTTTTAATGCTATTAAGCATAAAGATGCTAAGCGTGTTGTAACTGTTTATTCCGCATTAGCGCCAGGTTTTACAGATGCAGGTGCTATTGTAACTCAGATTCAGAATGAAATGAAAAGCTTTGAAGGTTTATCTGAAGATATCCATATTGACTACACAGGTCAAATTGAAGAACAGAATAAGCAAATGGCATTCTTAATGGGTGCATTCTTTACTGGTTTAGGTTTAATATTTTTCATCCTTATATTTCAATTCAACTCTGTTTCTAAACCAACGATTATAATGATCGCTATTTTCTTAAGTTTCATTGGTGTATTTGGAGGTATCGTAATCTCTGGAAGTGCCTTTGTAATTATGATGACTATGGTTGGTATTATTTCACTAGCCGGAATTGTGGTAAATAATGGTGTTGTTCTCTTAGATTATGCACAACTACTAATAGATAGAAAGAAAAACGAACTCGATTTACATGAAGATCAATTATTAGTAAAAGAAGATCTTTTTGAAAGCATTGTAAAAGCAGGAAAAGCACGTTTAAGACCTGTTTTATTAACAGCCATTACAACTATTTTAGGGCTAATACCTTTGGCAATTGGATTAAATATTAATTTCTTTACGCTGTTTGCCGATTTTGATCCAAATATTTATATGGGTGGAGATAACGTGGTATTTTGGGGACCATTAGCTTGGACTGTAATTTACGGATTACTTATTGCAACATTCTTAACATTAATCGTTGTTCCTATCCTTTTCTATTTAAGTGTAAGACTTAAAATGTGGATGAATAAATCTAGAGTGGCTTCTACTTATGAAGTTAGACCTCAAGAATCCTTTGTTATTAACGAAAGTTTAGATGAAAACACCATCTAGAACAAACTATAGATAAATTAGACAAAAAGCCTCAACAATTGTTGAGGCTTTTTATTTTATACTCATTTAACTTCCTTAAATTTGCAACCGCATTCATCTATGCATTCGCAATGATGAGTAAAATTAAAATTTCATTATGTACAGAAGTCACAATTGTGGTGAATTAAGAGCATCACACAGCAATACAGAGGTTACACTTTCGGGTTGGGTTCAAGGAATAAGAGATAAAGGGTTTATGATTTATCTCGATCTTAGAGATCGTTATGGTATTACTCAGCTTTATTTTGATGAAGAACGCAGTTCTAAAGACTTAATGGATCGAGCATCTAAATTAGGACGTGAGTTTGTTATACAAGTTAAAGGCACTGTGATTGAACGTGCTTCAAAAAACCCTAATATTCCAACAGGCGAAATTGAATTATTAGTTTCAGAATTAATAGTGCTTAATAGTTCATTAGTTCCACCTTTTACTATTGAAGATAAAACTGATGGTGGCGACGATTTACGAATGAAATATCGTTACTTAGACATTAGACGTAATCCTGTAAAAGAAAGCTTAATCTTTAGATCAAAAGTGACTCAAGAAGTTAGAAATTATCTTTCAGGAGATGGTTTTATAGAAGTTGAAACACCATATTTAATAAAATCTACACCAGAAGGTGCTCGTGATTTTGTGGTACCTTCTCGTATGAACGAAGGTCAGTTTTATGCACTTCCACAATCGCCTCAAACTTTTAAGCAGTTGCTTATGGTTGGTGGCATGGATAAATACTTTCAGATTGTAAAGTGTTTTAGAGATGAAGATTTACGTGCAGATAGACAACCAGAATTCACGCAGATTGATTGTGAAATGGCTTTTGTAGAACAAGAAGATATTCTAAATGTCTTTGAAGGTTTAACGCGTCACTTACTTAAAGAAGTAAATGGTGTTGAGATTGAAAAATTCCCGCGAATGCTTTATGACGATGCTATGCGTTTATACGGAAATGACAAACCAGATATTAGATTTGGAATGGAGTTCGCCGAGCTTAACGAGGTAACACAACACAAAGATTTCGGTGTTTTTAATAGTGCTGAATTGGTTGTAGGTATTGCAGTACCAGGAGGAAATAGTTACACGAGAAAAGAAATTGACAACATAATAAAATGGGTAAAGCGTCCACAAGTTGGTGCTTTAGGCATGATCTATAGTCGTTGTAATGACGATGGCACATTTAAATCTTCAGTAGACAAATTCTACGATCAAGATGATTTAGCTAAATGGGCAGAAGCAACAGGAGCAAAAGCTGGCGATTTAGTTTGTGTACTATCAGGAGATACTAATAAAGTAAGAGCGCAACTAAGTGCGTTACGTATGGAATTAGCAGAACGTTTAGGCTTACGAGATCCTAAAGTATTTGCACCTCTTTGGGTTATAGATTTCCCATTATTAGAGTTAGATGAAGAAACTGGCCATTACCATGCCATGCATCATCCGTTTACATCGCCAAAACCAGGACAAATAGAATTGTTAGATACCAATCCTGGTGATGTAAAAGCTAATGCTTACGATTTAGTATTGAATGGAAATGAAATTGGAGGTGGATCTATAAGAATTCATGACAAAGCTACTCAAGCCATCATGCTAAAACACTTAGGGTTTTCTGATGAAGATGCTAGAGCACAGTTTGGTTTCTTAATGGATGCTTTCGAGTATGGCGCACCACCACATGGAGGTTTAGCTTTTGGTTTAGACAGATTGGTTGCCATTTTAGGAGGCCAAGAAACCATACGAGATTTTATTGCATTCCCTAAAAACAATTCGGGACGAGATGTGATGATTGATGCACCTGCACCAATTGATGATGAACAACTTGAAGAATTGAGTTTGAAACTTAATTTAAAATCTTAAACAATTAAAATCCTGCTTTTTGCAGGATTTTTTAGTAGATTTAAGTAATGCCAAAAACAAAACTATATAAACGTTTATTGCTATTGAGATATAAATATGTCTCTGAAAAGAACTTTATATTTCTGTTAAGTCTAATTATTGGATTGTTAGCTGGTATTGTTTCCGTAACCATTAAAAATGTCACTTTTGCTATAGAAGCTTTTTTAGAAAAAGGAATTTACTTTTCAAATAATCAGCTTTATTTTATTTTGCCTGTTATTGGGTTGTTGTTGGTTTACTTATTTGTGAAATATGTCTCAAAAAAACCAAGTGGACATGCTATACCCTCAATACTTTATTCGTTATCAAAACGAGGAGGTATTATTGATAAAAAGAACATTTATTTACCTTTAATTACGGCTCCATTGACCGTTGGTTTTGGAGGTTCGGTCGGTTTACTAGGACCTGCGATTGCTTCAGCTTCAGCTATAAGTTCTAATTTAGGTCAACCACTTCATATCGACAGAAAAAAACGAAGTCTTTTAATTGCCTGTGCTGCTGCAGGAGCTATTGCGTCTATATTTAAATCGCCAATTGCCGCCATTATTTTTGCTATCGAAGTCTTTAGCTTAGACCTAACGTTCGCTTCTTTACTTCCGCTGTTAATTGCTTCTGTATCTTCGGTTATTACCTCTTACTTTTTTTTAGGAGACAGTGTACTTTTCAACTTTACAGTTTCAGAAAAATTCATGATTAAAGACACCTTATTCTATGTTCTATTGGGTATTGGTACTGGCGTGGCTTCCATCTATTTTTCAAAAATATATTTTGCTATTACTGGGTTTTTCAATCGTTTTAAATCAGCTCAGCATAAATTTATAATTGGTGGTTTAGCCATTGGTGTGATGCTCTTTTTTATTCCACCACTCTACGGTGAAGGTTTTAGTTTTATTAATGATTTAATGTTAGGAAACGATATTAAAGCCTTAGGAAACACTCCATTTGATGAACACTTAGATAATATTTGGATTGTAATAGCCTTACTTTTTGGTATAACATTATTTAAAGCTATTGCCATGACTACTACTTTTGCTGCAGGTGGAACTGGTGGAATAATTATTCCGACTTTAGTAATGGGAAGTGCTCTAGGTAATGTTGTGGCCAAAGTGATAAATAATTGCGGACTGAACTTTTCAGTATCCGAAGCTAATTTTACCTTAATTGGTATGGCTGGTCTTATTGCAGGTGTGCTTCATGCGCCATTAACAGCTATTTTCTTAATTGCTGAAATTACTGGTGGTTATGAATTATTTGTACCATTAATGATTACGGCTTCCATGTCATTTATAATTAATAAAAATGGTTTAGATCACACCATTTACACTAAAGAATTGTTGGAGAAAGGAGCCCTATTAACACAAGATAAAGATCAAAGCGTCTTAACCTTGATGAAACTCGACTCTGTAATAGAGCAAGATTTTATAGCTCTACATCCCGAAATGAGCTTAGGAGATATGTTAAAAGAAGGCGTTTCAAAATCTAGTAGAAATCTATTTCCTGTTACAGATTCTAAAGGCATGTTTGTTGGTATTATTTTATTAGATGATATTCGTTCTGTGATGTTTGATCAATCACTTTATCGATCTACAACTGTAGAAACTTTTATGCATCAAGCACCAGAATATATTATTTATGAAAAAGATTCCATGCAAACAGTGATGAAAAAATTTCAAGATTCTAATGCATGGAATTTACCTGTTATAAAAAACAATAAATATTATGGATTTGTGTCTAAATCAAAATTACTAACGGCTTATAGAACCGAATTAATTAACTTTACATCTTAGATTTATTTAAAAATCCATGATAAAATTATCTCAATGAAGCCTATTAAGATTATAGCATTTATTGCATTTCTAGTTTCATTTGCCAGTATTATCTGTGGTTTAATTTTAGAAGTAGACTACAAACAGAAACTTATAGGATTTGGTGTTCTCGGCTTGTTTTTTGTTGTTTTTCCATTGTTTTCATATTACAGATGGAAAGACAAAGATGTTAAAGATTATATGCTAACGAAGGAGAATCTTGACAAAATGCGTGAAAACCAACGTGATTTGAGAAAATAATTCGCAAATTTCCTACAAATCACAAATACACTTGAAATCCTTTAATAATAGGACTTAACAAAGCTTTTTAAAAATCAACTTAACTCATTGACTCTCAATATTGAAGCTAAATCTCAAAATAAAACGATTTCTTAACATTAGCGTTTATTTTTATAGTATCTTTGCACTTTAATTTTTATAATATTATATAATGACTGGAACAGTTAAATTTTTTAATGATTCAAAAGGATTTGGATTCATTACCAACGAAGAAACAGGAAAAGACATCTTTGTACACGTATCAAACCTTAATGGCGTAGAATTACGTGAAGGTGACAACGTAGAGTACGATGAAGAAGAAGGAAGAAAAGGAATGGTAGCTGCAAACGTGCAGGTACTATAAGTATATATCTTATTAGTTTCAACGCTCAACCTATGGTTGGGCGTTTTTTTTGCCCTATTGCGAACTAAAAAACTAATTGTTAACCAATTACACCACCTTTATTCCTAATTAATTGAGCCTTCTACTCAAAAACTATTGGTAATTTTGATTTCAAAATCTTTGCTATATAGTAAGGCTGTGTCATTACACTAGTTGCATTTCCTATTGGAGCACTATGCTTCACTTGAATCAATTTATTATCTGAAGTTGTTGAGACTGCAACATCAATTTTGTGTCCTCCACTACCTTTTACGCTTTCAAAAACGGCAATAACATCATATTTTGAAAAATCAATCTTAGTTTCACTAAAACCAGACGATACTTTATTTACGGAATCTATTTGATTTAATAATTGGGTCCAATCGTTTTCATTAGTAATAACTAAATTTTGCTTTTCAAGACCCTCAGATCCTGAACCGTAAAGATTTCCCTTAGATATTAGAGTCGCTTCAACTTGTTTGTTTACCATTTCGGTACTGGTTTTATTGCATTTACATCCAAAAGTAACTATTAAGGCTAGTAATATTAAAGTCTTTATTTTCATGATTAATATATTTTAAATTAATTCAAATTCCGTTTTTCTATAAAAAAACGTTTCATTAAAGCTGATGCCTCTTCTGCCAAAACACCACTAACTACTTCTGTTTTGGGATGTAATGTTGTACCCATTATTTTGTATCCTCTTTGTGTATCTGAAGCTCCAAACACTATTTTAGAAATTTGGCTCCAATACAATGCTCCTGCACACATCTGACATGGCTCTAAAGTAACATACAGCGTACATTTGTTTAGATATTTTCCTCCCAAAAAGTTCGCTGCAGATGTAATAGCCTGCATTTCTGCGTGAGCCGTAACATCATTTAATAACTCCGTTAAATTATGCGTTCTTGCTATGATTCTATTTTCTACTACAATTACTGCGCCAACCGGAATTTCCCCTTTTTCAAAAGCAATTTCAGCTTCCTGAAGCGCTTTTTTCATAAAGTAGGTATCGTCATAAGGATTTATCATAGTTGTAAAAATACAATTTCAAAATTATAATGATTAATCGCGGCAAGAAATTTGATGCTATCAAACAAAGCCATCAATTATGAAATCTAACTATTCTATTTCTATTCCAAAACCATGCCATGAAGATTGGGCTAAAATGACATCTAATGAAAAAGGTCGGTTTTGCCAATCGTGTTCAAAAACGGTCATTGATTTTACTACTATGCCTGAAGAACATGTAAAAAAATATTTAGCACTCAATAGCAAAAAGAATATATGTGGCCGATTTAAAATTTCTCAACTCGAAGAAATAAGAATTAAAATTCCTCAGCAATTAATTGAACAAGAAACCAGTTTTCATAAGTTATTTCTTTTAGTATTACTCATTGCTATGGGAACGACATTATTCAATTGTTCTGACCAAAACGGAAACACTAAAAAGATTGATGTTGTTGAAGTTGTAGATTCATTAAAAACAAAACCTGAAACAGATTGTAAACTTGAAACAGATACGGTTAAACCTCTTATCGATAATTACAAACAAACACCTTCTAAAAAACACAAACCACCTATTCCTATACTAACAGGCGTTGTGGTTATTGAAAAGTCTTCAGAAAACGAACCTGTAGAATTAAATAATGTCGAAAACACTGAAGAAATCATAGATGATGAAATTGTTGTTGGCTATATAGTTGTAGAGCAGCCACCAGAATTTAAAGGCACACCCAATAATCTTTCAAATTCTGAAAAGAAGACATACATGACTAATAAAATTAAAGAGATCATTATTGATAATTTTAATAAAGCTATTGGTAAGCAACTAAATTTAAAAGGTAAACAAAGAATAATAGTGCAATTTAAAATCGATGACAATGGGCTCGTTACCAATATAAAGGCAAGAGCTACACATCTAGAATTAGAAAATGAGGCAAAGCGTGTCATTAAACTATTACCACAATTTATTCCAGGCAAACAAAGCGGAAAAAACATTGGCGTTGTTTATTCTTTACCAATTGTATTTATAGTCGAAGACTAATAAAATCTCGTATTTTTACAATGTGAAAACGTCGTTTTTAAAACAAATTAATTTACCTAATGATTTACGTCTTCTTAATCAAGAAGACTTACCTCATCTTGCGAAAGAGTTACGGGACTTTATTATTGATATCGTTGCAACAAAGGAAGGTCATTTAGGGGCAAGTCTAGGCGTTGTAGAACTAACTATTGCTTTACATTACGTTTTTAATACACCAAATGACGAATTAATTTGGGATGTTGGCCACCAAGCGTATGGTCACAAAATACTCACTGGACGAAAAGAAATTTTTGACACTAACAGACAACTTAATGGTATCAGTGGATTTCCAAAACGTGGCGAGAGTGAATACGATTCCTTTGGTGTTGGTCACTCGTCTACCTCAATTTCTGCAGCCTTAGGTATGGCAATTGCTTCGCAATTAAATGGCGAAGACAAACACCATATCGCAGTGATTGGAGATGCATCAATTGCAAGCGGAATGGCTTTTGAAGGTTTAAATCATGCTGGAGTTACCAATGCTAATCTTTTAGTCATTTTAAATGATAATGCTATTGGAATTGATCCAAGCGTTGGTGCCTTAAAACAATATTTAACCAACGTAAAAAAAGGGACTGAGAAACAAGATAATATTTTTGAAGCTCTAAATTTCAATTACTCTGGTCCCATTGACGGTCATGATTTATCAACTTTGATTTCAGAACTAAAGAGACTTAAAACGATTAAAGGTCCTAAGTTTTTACACATCATTACAACGAAAGGTAAAGGCCTAAGACAAGCTGAAGAAAACCAGGTAAAATATCATGCACCTGGAAAATTTGATGCGAAAACAGGTGAGTTAGTTGTAAAAAACAACTCAGATCAAGACGCTCCAAAATATCAAGATGTTTTTGGGCAAACCATTGTAGAATTAGCTTTAAAGAATGAAAAAATTGTAGGTATTACGCCTGCAATGCCAACCGGAAGTTCATTAAAATATATGATGGAAACCATTCCTAATCGTGCTTTTGATGTTGGTATAGCAGAACAACACGCCGTTACTTTAGCGGCTGGTATGGCAACACAAGGACTCATTCCTTTTTGTAACATATATTCTACTTTTTTACAGCGTGCTTATGACCAAGTGATACATGACGTGGCTTTGCAGAAATTACCTGTAATTTTTTGTCTAGACAGAGCTGGATTGGTTGGCGAAGATGGAGCAACACATCATGGCGTTTTTGATTTAGCCTATTTAAATTGTATCCCTAACTTAGTGATTTTTGCACCAAGAAATGCTATTGCATTAAGACATATAATGTATACAGTTCAATTAGGTATTGATTTCCCAATCGCCATAAGATATCCAAGAGGTCGAGGTCATTTAATAGATTGGAAAAGACCTTTTGAAAAAATTGAAATTGGTAAAGGTGTTTGTTTAAGCGAAGGAGAAAGTGTTGCGGTACTTTCCGTTGGCACTATTGCGCATAGTATAGAAAATGCTATAAAAGAAATAGATACAGAACATAACGTAGGGCATTATGATATGCAGTTTATAAAACCCTTAGACCAAACATTATTACATAATGTTTTTCAGCATTATGATGCTATTATTACGGTTGAAGATGGTACAATCATTGGCGGATTTGGCAGTTCTATTTTAGCTTTTGCTAATGCCAATAATTATAGTCAAAAAATAGTGACCCTAGGTATTGAAGATCAATTTGTAGAACATGGTACAACAGAGCAATTAAATAAACTTCAGCACTTAGATGTAGTATCATTAAAAAAAGAAATAGAACAATTACTCTTCTCTCTCAACGACAGCCATTTCTGATGAATTTTCAACAGACTGCTCAATTTCCGCAGGTTTATTAACTGAATAATTTTCCGTGTTTGGGCTAGAAATATCATCTAACATCAAAAGGCAAGTCACAACAACAAAGAATATAACTAGTCCTCCAAGTATATTATTTCTCATAAGTAGGTTTTTTAATAGCTTGAATATCAGGTAAATTAAAACTATTTATCGCTAAAAAACAAATTTATTCGATGAAATGCACTTTCTGTTAAATTTGACCTTTCAATTTCTTATGTAATAACATCGCATTAGTGTCTGATAATTTTGAAATATAAAGGCAAATCGCCAGAAGATTATTATACAAAGAATCAGTGCCTAATTTAATAGTTTCAGGAAGGCTATTTAAAAGCAGCTTGTCGTAATTAGTGATGTTGCCATCAAAATAACGAAATGCCATCTTACCGTAAGCTACCAAAAGCTGATTTAAAATTTCGTAGCCTGCAATTTCCTTATTTATAACGTCCTTAGATTGATATACATTTTTAATACTAATATTAATTATATCTTTTATTTGGGCTTTATATTGACTAACATCTAATAATGCTGTTTCAAATTTACCTGCTAAAATGCGCTCTTCATGTTCCATAAACAGTGAAGCAGCTTCATTAATTAATCTACCAATTGCTAATGCTCTTAAATAACTAATTCTATCCTCAGTTGTTCTTAAAGCATTATAATTTTCGGTTTTAATACTGTCTCTAACTAAATTAATTAAATATTCTAACGCGTATTCTTCTTGAATTAATCCAAGGTTAATACCATCTTCAAAATCAATAATTGTATAACAGATATCATCCGCAGCCTCTACCAAAAACGCTAAAGGATGACGTTGATAACTCAAATTATTTTCACTGCGTTTTGTTAAACCTAATTCCGTTACTACATCTTCAAACATTTGCTTTTCACTCTGAAAAAACCCATATTTCTTATCTACTATATGAGCACTTGGCTTTTTGGGTAAGGATTCTTTTGGGTATTTTGTAAAAGCTCCTAAGGTTGCATAACTCAATCTCAATCCACCTTCACGACCTTCTCTACTTTCGGTTAAAATCTTAAATCCGTTAGCATTTCCTTCAAAGTCACATAAATCTTGGTATTCTTTATCTGTTAAAAAGCTTTTGAAATCTGCACCATCTCCTTCTTTAAAATAAGCACCAATGGCTTTTTCGCCAGAATGACCAAAAGGAGGATTACCTATATCATGAGCTAAAGCGGCTGCAGCTACAATAGCACCAAAATCATTCATTGTATAACCGTGTACACTAGCTAAATGCGGATGTTTCTTTAATAACATTTGCCCAACCTTGCGTCCTAACGACCTTCCTACAACACTGACCTCAAGACTATGTGTTAATCTGGTATGAACAAAATCGGTTTTTGATAAAGGCACAACTTGAGTTTTATCTTGTAGACCTCTAAATTCAGAAGAAAATATAATTCTATCATAATCTACCTCAAACCCTAAACGTGTTTCATCTTGTTCTTTTCTTAATCTTTTGTTAGTGTCGCCAAAGCGTTTTAAGGACAGTAATTGTTCCCAATTCATAGTTATAGTCTTAGATAGATGCAAGATAAATAAATTGCTATACAATCGATTATTTAATACAAAGTTAGATGCTAAAATTTTCAATGTTAAGCCATTGTTTCCTTAATATAAATTCGCTTAATATTTAGCTAACAATAAACTAACCTTTTAGTGACAAATCATTAATTTTTATATAACCTTGAAACAAAGTAATGATAGTTTCTTTGCAGCGTAAAATGAACAAATCAAACTGAACAATAAATTTTTACTCATGAAAAAATTACTTTTAATTACTTTAATCGCTTCTTCACTAGTATTTACTAGCTGTTTTAAAGATGATGATACTCCTATAATAATAGAAGAAACTACAATATACATTAACGATAATGGTGGTGGAACAGTAGATTGTCCAATCGTTGCAGTTACAGGTGCTATTACAGAAAGTACAACATGGACTGCTGATAACATTTACCAATTAAACCAAAAAGTGGTTGTAAGTGAAGGTGTTACTTTAACAATTAATCCTGGTACAATTATTAAAGGTTCTGCTGGTACTGGTTCTTTAGCTTCTGCTTTAATCGTGGCTAGAGGTGCAACATTAAATGCACAAGGTACTGCTGACCAACCAATTATTTTTACATCTACTAGTGATGATATTTCTTGTGGTGAAACTGCAGGTACAAACTTAGATGAAAATGACAGAGGTCTTTGGGGTGGATTAATTGTATTAGGTTATGCACCATGTTCTTTTTCTGGTGATATTACTGAAGCTCAAATTGAAGGAATTCCTGCTGCTGATACATTTGGACTTTATGGCGGTTCTGATGCTGCTGATAGCTCTGGTGTTTTGCAATACATCTCTATTCGTCATGGTGGTGCATTAATTGGAGAAGGAAACGAAATTAATGGATTAACACTTGGTGGTGTAGGTTCTGGTACTGTAATTAACAATATAGAAGTTGTTGGAAACGTAGATGACGGTATTGAATTTTTCGGTGGAACTGTTGATGCTTCTAATTTATTAGTATGGGCTCAAGGTGATGATGCTTTAGATATTGACCAAGCTTATTCTGGCACTATTGATAATGCTGTTGTTGTATTAGGAGATTATTCTGATCATGCTTTTGAAATTGATGGTCCTGAAGGAACTGCTACTGGTTCATTTACTTTACAAAATGCAACTATCATTGGTAACACAGTTACAGAAAATGGTGAGTACGCTGATTATAGAAGTAACGCAATGGGAACAACAAGTAACATTTTTGCATACGGATTTAAAGATTCATCTGATGTAGAATTAGACAACGATGGTGTTGCTACTAATTACAACGATGGTTTAATCACATTTGGAGCTTGGGAAATAGTTTTACCAACAGGTGTTGCTACTGCTGCTGATATTTTTGTTAACAAAGCAGAAACAGTAACGGTAACTGGATTTGGTTCTACTGCTACGGCTGTAACAGCAGGTTCTCAAACTGTAGGAGCTACGACTTCAAACTTAAGCTGGACATACGCAAATACTGCTGCAGGTTTAGGCTTCTAAAAATCACAATTAACTTTTTGCCCATCGATTATTTATTAGTCGATGGGCTATTTAAATATTAATATGAAAAATATACAAAAAGCTTTAGTTTTTGTTTTCTTTCTAGCTACATTTTTTTCCTTTGCACAAGGTATAGTTACGGGTACTATTATTGATGATGAATTTAGTGAGCCAATGGCCTTTACTAATGTATTGGTAAAAGGAACATCAATTGGAATTAGTTCTGATTTTGACGGAAAATACCAATTAGAATTAGAAGAGGGTACATATACTCTAGTATTTTCATTTGTTGGTTACACAACTAAAGAAGTTACTGATGTTGTTATAAAAAATGGAGAAACGGTTATATTAGATATTCTATTAGAAACTAACTCTTTAGACACAGTAGTAATTACAACGTCTACAAAACGAAATACTGAAAGTGCCGTACTTAACTTACAGAAAAAATCTGTAGTAGTTATGGATGGTATTTCTGCACAAGCCATTAAAAACTCTGGTGCAAGTAATGTTGCAAGTGCTGTAAAAAGCGTACCTGGTGTTTCTATCCAAGGTGGTAAGTATGTTTACGTGCGTGGATTAGGTGACCGTTACACTAAATCGATTTTAAATGGTATTGATATTCCTGGTTTAGATCCAGATAGAAATACAATTCAGATGGATTTATTTCCTACTAATATTTTAGAAAATGTAATCGTTATAAAATCTGCATCTGCTGAATATCCTTCAGATTTTACTGGTGGACTCGTAAATATTGTAACTAAAGATTTCCCTTCTAGAGCAGAATATACGTTGTCATTAGGAATGGGTTACAATCCAGATATGCACTTCAACAACAACTATTTAACCTCTACCGGAAGTGATACAGATATTTTTGGATATGATGATGGTACAAGAAGTTTACCTATTCACAGATACCAACAAATACCTGGTACTTTTGAAAATAGATTACTATTAACGACGTTAACTGATAGATTTTCTAAAGAACTTAGAGCTAAACAACAAACTAGCGGAATGAACTTTGATTTTGGGTTTACACTCGGAAATCAGTACGACTTAGGTGATAACAAAATAGGTTATTTAGCGTCTTTCTCTTATAAAAATGAAACTACGTTTTATAAAAATAGAGAAGATGGTGCTTTTGTAAAGAATTTTGCTGATTCTGGAAACAATGAATTAAGCTCAGTATTTGATTCAAAAGGAGCAGAAGGAACTAACAACGTTATTATGAATGGTATGTTAGGTTTAACTTATAAAACAGATTTATCTAAATATAAGGTTAACTTTTTACATATTCAAAATGGAGAATCTAGTGCTGGTTTTTATGATCAGATTATATCTCAAGATGCTGTTGGTGGAGGTTTAGAACCTTTAACTAAAAATGCCATTACCTATACAGAACGTTCTGTAACAAACCTTTTATTTTCTGGGACGCATCGCTTAAGTGATAAAGAAAACCCAATGAATTTAGAATGGAAAATAGCACCTACGTTTTCTAAAGTAATGGATAAAGATCATAGAATTACGCCTTTACAGCAAGCTGATAATGGTGATTCATTTATTAGTCCATCTGCCTCTACGTTTCCAATTCAACTTTGGAGAAATTTAATTGAAGAAAGCTGGTCTGGCAAAGTAGACCTAGACAAAAACATAGAGTTATTTGGTCGTGGTGCAAAGATTAAATTTGGAGGTGCTTACACGTATAAATTTAGAGACTTTAGCATTGATGATTATACATTTAATATTGCTGGTGATGACGCTTTTATAGCAAGTGGAGATGTTGACCAATTATTAAACCCTAACAATATTTGGAATCCTACTACAGATAATGGTACATTTTTAGTTTTTGGAGATCAATTTAATGCTAACGATGCTTATGAAGGTGAGCAAACTATTGGAGCGACTTATTTCTCTACTGAATTTAATCTTTCAGAAAAATTAAAAACAGTATTAGGTGTAAGAACTGAATATTTCAGCTCTTATTACACAGGTCAAAACAATACAATTGTTTATGATAGAAAACCTATTTTAGATGAGTTTGATGTTTTTCCATCTGCCAATTTAATATATGCTTTAAATGATGATATTAACTTACGAGCATCATATGGTAGAACAACAGCAAGACCTTCTTTTAAAGAGGCTTCTGTGGCACAAATTTTTGATCCTATTACAAGTCGTTTATTTATTGGTAATATTGATTTAGCTCCAACGTATGTTAATAATTTTGATGTAAGATTTGAACGCTTTGGTGAAAATGGACAAATGTTTGCTGTTAGTGGTTTCTATAAAGATCTTACTGATCCTATCGAGCAATCATTCTTTTTACAAGCACCAACTCAAATTACAGTAGATAACTTAGGAAACGCTAAAGTATATGGTATTGAGTTTGAATTAAGACAACGATTAGGTTTCTTATCTGAAGGTTTAAATAATTTGAAATTAAACGCTAATATTTCATTCATGACGTCTGAATTAACGATGTCTGATGGTGAATTTGAAAGTAGAACACTTGCTGCTAGAGATGGAGAAACTGTAGAAAGAGAAAGAGATTTACAAGGGCAAGCACCTTTTTTAATTAATCTTGGCTTAGACTATAACAATTCAGATTTAGGTTTACAGACTGGTTTATTTTTTAATGTACAAGGCCCAACTTTAGAAGTTGTTGGTATTGGTTTAGTACCAGATGTATATACGCAATCTTTTAATAGTTTAAACTTTACGTTTAATAAGACATTAGGAGAAAGTAAAAAATCTTCTATTGACTTAAAAGTTACTAATATCTTAGGTAGCGAAAGATTAAGTGAATACGAGTCATACAAAGCATCTAATCAAACATTCTCATTAAGAGATCCAGGCACAGAAATATCTTTAGGTTATTCTTTTAAATTCTAAGGTTTAAGAACACATAATTCCTAAAAGCAAAAAAGGCTTTCTGAAAATCAGAAAGCCTTTTATTTTTATGTAATCTATTAACTATCTATTTCTAATAGCCACTTTAGTTTTGTTGTCCCATTTGTTAATATTCACAACACGAGAATCGATATAGTCAACTTCCTTTAAAGAATCACCTTCCCAGAAGAACCACTTACCAACTTTTTTTCCTGCTTCGTAAGTACCAACCGTTACTTTATTCCCATCAACATCAAAGCTAGTCCATTCACCTTGTAATTTACCATCTGAATCAAAAGCACCCGTTTGAGATACTTCTCCACTTTCGTGATAATAGGTAGCAATAGTTAAATCGCCTTTCTTTTCTAATTTTGTTTCATTTTTATCTTGAGCGTATGTGAAGCTTACACTTAGCATCACTAATATCATTACTAAATTTTTCATATCTATTTGGGTTTAATTTAATATTTACTTTACAAATATAACATTAATTTTACATTTGAACAACATTTACATAACATTATATTAACATTAGAATCATTAATGTCTGATTATCAATAATTTAAAATGCCACTAAGATTAACAATCCGTCTCATATTAAAAGATGAATTTTATAAAAAACACTAATTTTGAAATCATTAATAATTAATAAAAGTACAATAACCATGATAACCGTTGACAACATGCTAGCAAGATCGATACTGATGGTGACCTGCTTTATTTTATTTAATCATTCAGCTTTTGGTCAAACAAAAAACGAAAAAGAAACACGGATTAAATTGTCTAGTTTCCCTGAATTGGCTCAAGAAGTCATTAAAAATTTACCTGAAAAATGTAGACGTTTAAAATACTTTTTGGAAACTGATGGCAGCAAACGCAGTTTTGAACTTAAATTTAAATTCAATAAAAAACGTTACAGTCTAGAATTTTCTGAAGAAGGAAAAATTGAGGATATTGAAGTTGTAGCTCAATTAAGAGCAATCAATCCTTTGACCAAAGGAAAAATTGAATCACACCTATCTCAAACTTATCTCAAGCATAAATTCATTAAAATTCAAAAGCAATTTGTTTATACTACAGACTTTGATCGCTTAAACTTTGTAAATAACCTTCTACAAAACGAAACAAACGTCTTACCTAATTACGAAATAATTGCGGAAGTAAAATCAAATAAAGGAAAAGACACAAGAGAATTCACTTTTAATAACAAAGGTGAATTTTTAAAGTATAGAATCTTAAAGCCATCATCTTACGAGCATGTACTCTATTAAAAAAGTACTTTTACTACATATAATTTTATTAGGTCTAAACCTTAATTCTCAAAACGATTTTGAAGGACTGGGCGAAACCGCTTTTTCCATAAACCACAAAGTTAATAGCACATATAAGACTAATTTTGCCATTAAAAGTCGTTATTATTTGTATCAAGATGAGTCCTTCAGTTTTATAAATAGACAAATAGATTTAGTTCATTTTTCTACGCTTGCCTTAGATTATAACCACAGTCTTAGCTTAGGTATACAATATAGAATAAGAGAATCTATAGATGAAGGAAGCGACGAACTTAGATTGGTACAACAATTTAATTATACCAAAAAAAAGAATGCTATTCGTTTTGGCCACAGATTTAGAACTGAGCAACGCTTTCTTAAAGACCTTACTATTTTGCGCACGCGTTACCGTTTTGCTATAGATTTTCCGCTAAATGGTGAAAAACTAGATATTGGAGAGCCTTATCTGGTAGCATCAATGGAAGGATTACTTAGTACAAGTTCTAAATTAAAACCAGAATTAGATCATAGAGCTACATACCAAATGGGTTGGCTTCTATCAAAAAAGTCTAAATTTCAATTTGGTTTTGAATATCGATTTGAAGCTTTAAACATTAATACTGAACACAAATTATTTATTCTTACATCTTATATTCTAAAGGTATAAATTCTAAAATTCGTCGTTAAAATTCAATTTATTTGGATGAAATGACAACTTTTAATAATAACAATTAGATAACATTATTTTAGAGATAAAAACGGTACTTTGCGTTCAATTTTTAGCATCCTTTTAAATGGAAAACCTATATGTCTATATGCTTGCTGCATTGGCTTTTTTAGCCATAGCAGATTTAGTAGTTGGTGTAAGTAATGACGCTGTTAACTTTTTAAATTCTGCAATAGGATCTAAAGCTGTTTCATTTAAAACCATAATGATTGTCGCTAGTATTGGTGTTGCTGTAGGTGCAATGACCTCTAGTGGAATGATGGAAGTGGCCAGAAAAGGCATATTTAATCCTGGCGAATTTATGTTCAATGAGATTATGGTCATTTTTATGGCTGTAATGTTAACAGACATATTACTTCTTGATTTTTTCAACACACTCGGAATGCCTACTTCCACTACAGTTTCTATTGTATTTGAATTATTAGGAGCTTCCGTTGCTGTCGCTTTAATTAAAATTTATGCTGATAGCGAACAGTCTATAACTGACTTATCAATTTATATCAATAACGACAAAGCGATTCAAATTATATTAGGAATACTGCTGTCCGTTGTTGTAGCATTCTCCGTTGGAGCCATTATTCAATATGCTTCTAGATTGTTGTTATCCTTTAAATTTCAAGAAAAACCATCTTGGTATGGTGCAATTTTTAGTGGTATTGCAACCTCTTCAATTTTGTATTTTATACTTATTAAAGGGATTAAGAATGCAAGCTTTATGAATGACGATATAAAGTCATTAATTTCTACAAATCCAATAGCTTTAATTGGCATCAGCTTTTTAGTTCTTACTGCAGTATCATATTTACTTATAAAGTATAGTAAAACCAATATATATACGGTAATTATAGTCGTAGGTACTTTTGCATTAGCAGTGGCTTTTGCAGGTAACGATTTAGTTAATTTTATTGGTGTTCCTATTGCCGCTTTTAACTCTTACGAAGCATGGTCTGCAAGTGGTGCTCAACCAACTGAATATGTAATGACCGCTTTAGGCGAACCTGTACAAACACAACCCTATCTTTTATTAATTGCCGGACTCATAATGGTATTAACACTTTGGTTTTCTAGTAAGGCAAAAGCTGTTGTAAAAACCTCAGTAGATTTATCAAGACAAGATGATGTAAAAGAACGTTTTGAACCAAATTTCCTATCTCGAAGTATCGTTAGATTTTCAATGGGTATCTCAGAAAGTCTTAACGCAGTGCTACCAAATAAATATAAAGTTTGGTCAGATCAGCAATTTATAAAACCTAAAGTGATTGTTAAGGAACAAGATATTCCGGCTTTTGATTTAGTGAGAGCTGCCGTAAATTTAATGGTTGCCAGTGTCTTGATTTCTATAGCGACTTCAATGAAATTACCATTATCTACAACCTATGTTACTTTTATGGTTGCCATGGGTACCTCTTTAGCAGATAGAGCTTGGGGCAGTGAAAGTGCTGTGTATAGAGTTGCTGGTGTTTTAAATGTAATTGGCGGTTGGTTTTTTACAGCATTTAGTGCTTTTGTAGCTGCTGCGATAATGGCTTACATTCTATATTACGGTCAAGGTTACGCTTTAGTTGGTTTATTAGTATTAGCTGTGCTTTTATTAATACGTAGCTACATGGCGCACATTCAGAAGTCTAAGGTAATGAAGGTAGAAGATCAGTTAGAAAAAGCTGAAAGCAGTTCTACTCAAGGTGTTATCCAAGAGAGTGCTACTAATATTGCTAGTGTTGTAAGACGAGGAAACAAAATATATACTTCGGCAATTAACGGTCTTGCAGTTCAAGATTTAAAATTATTAAAGAAAAATAGAAAACAGATAGATAAGCTTTCAAATGAAATTGATGACTTAAGAGATCATATCTTTTATTTTATTAAGAATCTTGAAGAGCCAAGTTTATCAGCAAGTAATTTCTACATCAATATATTAGGTTATTTACAAGATATGACGCAGTCATTAGATTACATATCTAAAGTAAGTCATAAGCATGTTAACAATAACCACAAAAAATTAAAGTTTAGTCAAATTAAGGAGTTAAAAGAGTTAGATGCTCGTATGGAAGCTTTATTTACTAAAACTCAAGTCGCTTTTGAATCTCGTTCATTTGAACAAATTGGTGCAGTTTTAGCAGAACGCTCTGATGTCTATGGTTTAGTTAAAGAAAAGATTCAAAAACAAGTTGAGCGTACACGAAGTGAAGAGTCTAGTCCTAAAAACACAACGCTATATTTTAGCTTATTGTTAGAGACTAAAGATCTTTTAACTGCAACAATGAATCTGCTTGAAGAATACTTTGGCGCCCATGACAGTTCTGTAGAACCAGCCAAACTAGCTAACGACCAAGAAGAATAAAAATATAAGGATACAATAAACAGCCCAATATTAGCGTATTGGGCTTTTTATTTGACCAAATGTTAATTTTTTTTGTCTTTCAACGTCCAAAACAATCAACCTATCGTATATAGAACTATAAAACTAAATTTAAACCAAAATTAAAATAATGAAAAAAATTTCAATCTTATTAGTAACAGCAGTTTTATTAAGTTCATGTGTATCTAAGAAAAAGTTCTTAGCTTTAGAGCAAGAACATGGAGAAACAGTTAGTGAACTAACTAAAACTCGAGTAGAAAAAGAAGAATTAGAAAATAAATTTGCAATTATAGAGGCACGTGTTAACCAATACAACTCTAAGATTCAATCTTTAAATAGTGATGTAGAAGGCTTAACTTTAGAAAACAAATCTAAATTTCAAGTTTCTAAGGATGGTACTGTAGCATCTGGAGCAAGCAAAGAGAAAATGCGTGCTACATTATTAAATGTTAGTCCTGAAAAATTAGCTGGAGCTAAAACTTTAAAAGATTCAATGAATTTAGCGATTCAGTACAATTTAAGTAAGGCAATGAACACCAATGATCTTAACGAAGATGAAGACATCGTTGTTGATATTAACGAAACTGTAGTAATGATTTCTATTGATGATGATATGTTATTTAGCACTGCAAGTTACAGAGTAGGTAACAAAGCTGATAAAATCTTAAAGAAGTTAGCAGACGTTATTAACTCAGAGCCAAGCTTAGACGTCATGGTAGAGGGTCATACAGATTCTAGATCAATCAACACAGAGAAGATTTCAGATAACTGGGAATTAAGTGTTTTACGTGCAACTTCAGTTGTAAAAAAATTACAAAACCAGTTTAACGTTGCTCCTGAGCAATTAATCGCTTCTGGTCGTAGTAGTTACCAACCTCTAGTAGAAAATGATACTTGGTCTAATAGAGCTAAAAACAGAAGAACACGTATTATTTTAATGCCAAACATTGACAAGTTCTTTGCAATGATGGAAGAAAAATAAGACATTGTTTATAAAATATAAGTTGATTTAAACTTACTAAAAAAGCATCCTCCCGAACAAATCGGCATTGGATGCTTTTTTTGTTTTGAAACGTTTATAACGCTATAAAGTAAGCGTTGTATACATATAATAATCTAGCAACAGCACAATTAAATTATGGATAAAGTGAATTACAATACCATACCACAATGTGTTGTACTTACTCCTTAAATAGCCCAAAACAAGACCAAATGGAAAAATCCATAACAAACTTATAAACGAAAAATGAACTAATGCAAATATAAAAGCTGTCGCAATTATTGTAATTCTTTCACTGACTATCTTTTGTAGTTGATTAAACAAGAAACCTCTAAAGGCTAGTTCTTCAAATATTGGAGGCAAAATGGCTATAAATATTATGGACCAAAATAATGGATAATTTAAATAAACATAGGTTTCATAATAATTTTCATCTATAGCTTCAAAAAAATACGTGTTTAAAAACTCAAATGTGTAATACACTGAGAAGGCAGAAAAGATGGGGAATATAATAGTGAATATTATTATTCTCCAATTTATAACAGGTAATTTATAAAGCTTTAAAATGACTTTAAAATCAAACACTGCAAAGCCCAAAACTAATAAAGCGAATATACCTTCAGTAGTAAGTTCCGAACTAAGACTTTGCTCTATCTCAGAATTCACGTAGTAACTCAGAGCTATAAAAACTAAAAATACAACGTAGAAAACTATAATAAGATTTAACGTTCCTGCTCTATTTTCTATGATAGATTTCTTTATTTCTACACCACAATTTGGGCAAAATTTTATCTCATTCTCAAAAGTTACTTGACATTTTTTACAACTAAAAGTCATTTAGATACAGCTATTAATTTACTTCCTTATAGATGAGGCAGAATATACACCTTTACCCAAATAAGCAATTATTAAAATTTTAAAAATTATACCTTTTATAATAGTTGCAGGATCAATAATTGTTGAAATAATAATGGTGGTTAAATATAAAAGTAATCCTAATAAAATGGCCACCAAAGGTTTTTTGGACGTCCAAGATCCTAAAAGAAGATAAATAATACCTAAAACTACGTTAGTTACAAGTACAGAGGCATCTTGATCTGTAAAAAAGAAAATAAAGCCAAATAGCATGGTAACTCCAGCGATGATGTACAACACATTTCTCGCCGATTTAATTTTTTTATCAGCATCTAATTCATTGCTTTTTTTCATGATATTTCTAGCATGAAACTGAGCTACATCTTTTTCTGTACCATGTTCTGGGAAGCCACATTCTGGGCAAAAAACAGTTTCAGCAATCATAAGTGTGTTGCATTTAGAACACTCTAAATTCTTAACTTCTGTAAGTATAGGTTCTTCCATCTAAGCTTATTTGGGGAATTATTTCAACAATATAGAAAAAAAGTATCTACTTTAGTAAACATCCAATAAATACTCGTTATGATTAAAACTATTCTCGTTGCATTTCTATGTTTTACTTCACTAATAGCTATGGCTCAGAACGTTTCTGCCAAAAACGTATTAGAAAAAGCTATTGACTACCACGATCCAAACGGTAACTGGCAATCATTTAATGATAAGTTCACAGTAGAGATGACGACACCAAATTCTGCAAAACGTACAAGTCATATTTCTATTAATTTACCTGATGAATATTTTGAAGTAGAAGCTACAAGAGACACAGTTACTACAACCTATACTCTAACGAAGAAAAAGTGTGCAATGTACTATAACGGCATGTTATTAGATAGTATAGCTGCTAAAGAAAAAAAGATGTCTTGTGATAGAGCTTTACTTTATAAAAACTACTACACTTATCTATATGGCTTACCAATGAAACTGAATGATCCTGGCACCAATCTTAGCGATAAAGTTGAAAATAAAACTTTTAAAGGAAAAGACTATTTAGTATTAAAAGTTACTTACGATGAAGCTGTTGGTAGTGATGTTTGGTATTTTTATTTTGATCCTATAACGTATGCTATGGAAATCTATCAGTTTTTTAAAACTGATGATAACGGAAACGAAAAACCAGATTCTGGAGAGTATATTCTACTATCTGAAGAAGCTATGGTAAATGATATTAAAATGCCTAAAGTAAGAGCATGGTATTATAATAAAGGGGACAAGTATTTGGGGACTGATAGTTTGATTGAAGATTAAAGATTATTTAGAACTTTAATAGTTTTGACTTGCTGAATTTATTTTAGCATCTTATGTATCCATGACTATTAGATTCAGAAACAAGTTCAGAATGACAGACCTTTATTTAAATTAAAAAAGCACCTCAATTTTGAGATGCTTTTTCCTATTTAGTTTTACTTGTATTAGAGTTTTAATTACCCTTCACAGCTAGTACATTCCTTCTTTTGCTTAAACTTCTGTGCAGCATTCATACTATGTTGGTAGTACAATGATTTTACACCTAATTGCCATGCAGTAACATAAAGCTTATTAATATCCTTTACAGGCATATCTGGATGCACCATAATGTTTAATGACTGTGCTTGGTCAATATGATTTTGTCTATTAGCAGCTTGATAGATAATAGTCATTTGATCTATTTCTGAGTAGGTTTTAAACACATCCTTCTCGTGATCTGTAAGACCTTCTAAGTGCTGTACTGAACCATCGTAATCTCTAATGCTTCTCCAAATTTCTGATGTATTCATTCCTTTTTCTTCTAATAAAGCTGTTAAAAAAGGATTCTTAATCGTTGTTTTAATTTTAGCAATATCTTTTACATAACTATTAGACCATATTGGCTCAATACCTTGTGATACTTGACCTAGAATAAAAGCTGAAGATGTTGTTGGTGCTACAGCATTTAAAGTGGTATTACGTCTTCCGTAACCTTTTAAGACTTCTGGCTCACCAAATAACTTTGCTAATTCTTCTGAAGCCTTAACCGATTTTGTTTTAATTGTTTTAAATATTTCACTATTTAAATCAAAAGCTTCCTTGCTATCAAAACCAACCATTTTAGATTGTAATAATGAGTGCCATCCTAAAGCGCCTAATCCTAAAGCTCTATTTTCTTTTGCGAAATTGTAAGCCTTCTCCATAAACATAAACGTCTGTCTGTCATCTCTATCTGCAGAATCTCTATAAACCTCTAGCTTAGTGATAAATTCTTCTAAAACAGCATCTAGGAAATAAACCATAGTTTCTACTGCGTCAGTATCTTTCCACTTATCATAATGTAATAAGTTTATAGACGATAACACACATACAAAAGACCATCTTTCGTTGGTTGGCAACATTATTTCAGAACATAAATTACTTGCGTAAATTTCATGTTTATTTTCTCGGTATACTTCTGGAGCATTATTGTTAGCATTATCCTTAAAGAAAATATAAGGATATCCTATTTCGCCTCTACGTTGTAATACTTTGGCCCAAATAGCACGCTTATCTGTATCACCATCAATCATTTCTTGCATCCACTCGTTACCTACAGTAACACCATGCGTTAACTCTTGAATTGGATTCCCTTCTGTTCCTATTTCTAAAAACTCATGGATATCATTGTGCTCAATTGGTAAATATGGAGAAAAACGACCTCTTCTTACAGAACCTTGACTTACTACATCAACCATTTTTTCAAACAATTGCATAATATGTACAGCTCCAGAAGACTCTCCATTATTTTTTACTGGTGCACCTCTATGACGAAGTTTACCAAAATAACCAGAAGTACCACCTCCTAGTTTAGACATCATACCTACTTCAGATTGTGTGTAAAGAATATCACCCATATCATCAGATATATGCGAACCAAAACAACTAATTGGCAAACCTCTCTTTTTACCAAAGTTAGACCAAACTGGCGATGCTAATGAATAATAACCTTCTGCCATATAGCCATAAAACTTATCTGCAAAACCGTCAATACCTAAAATCTTTTCTGCGTTATTAGCAATTTCTCTAATTCGCTCTTCAGGTGTTGTGTCTTCAGTAAGGTAACCAGATGCTAAGAATTGACGACTATGGTCTGTTAACCATTTAATTTCTGGCTCTGACTTTGCTTCTTTTATAGCTTCTTTTCTGGCTTTTAATAATTCATCGTGATTTGAGGTTTTTGTAGTTTCTAAATTTGCTTTTAGTTCAAGGTCTGGATTAATGTGGTCGTTCATAATTTAAAATAGGTCGTCGCTAGTTATACTTTTTGTTCTTTTGCTATAGTTGATAGAACGTTTCACGAAGAAATCTCCATGTTTCGTTCCTATAATTTCGTCATCAAACCATTCGGTTTGCTCTAATAGTGTATCGTTTACATCAAATACTTTTTCAATGCCAATACTTTCTAATGAATTATTGAATCTATTTTTAATAAATTCATTAATCACATCTTTTGGTAAAAATTCTAATTCACCTGCTTCAAAAATCCAATCCACAAGTTTACTTTCAGATTTAAATGCTTCCTCACAAAGTTCTCTTACTAAAGCACTGTGCTCTGCATCAAACCACGTTGGGTTTTCTTCTTTAATAATTCTTATAATGTCAATACCAAAATCACCATGAATTTGCTCTTCTTTTGAAGTTGCTTCTACAACATTAGAAACTCCTTTAAGCATGTTTTTATGCTTATTAAAAGCCATAATAATTAAAAATTGAGAGAATAAAGACACATGCTCAATAAAAAGAGAAAACAATAAAATTGATTCTGCATACTCCTTATTATCTTCACTTTTAGCGTTTTTTAAAGCCGTTTCTAAATAATGAACACGTCTCATTATTACTGGCTTTTTCTTTAAGTGCTTAAATTCATTGTTAAGACCTAATATTTCTAATAAGTGCGAATAAGCATCATGGTGACGTACTTCACTCTCTGCAAATGTTGCACCTACTGCTCCAATTTCTGGCTTAGGCATTTTATTATAAATCTCTCCCCAAAAAGATTTTACTGCAACTTCAATCTGCGAAATTGCAAGCATTGTATTTTTAATAGCATTCTGTTCTACAACAGTTAATCTTGTTTTAAAATCTTGAATATCACTTGTGAAGTTAAATTCAGAATGAATCCAATATGAGTGTCTTATCGCATCAACATATTCATTTAAAGCAGGATATTCGTAAGGCTTTAAATTAATACGTTTTTCAAAAATATTTGTTTTTCTGCTTCTAGCTTGTTCATCTCTATACAGTATGTATGCCTTAGCAACACCTGGAAAAGAACTAACCATTAACTTTTCTTCTACAAGATCTTGTACTTCTTCTACAGTAGGCAAGTAATTATGGTCTAAACCTTTTCTTTCTAAAAGCGTTTGTAAAACATTTACAGAAATTTTATTCGCATCTTCTTTTGATCCATTACCAACGGACATCATTGCCTTTTCAATAGCATTAGAAATCTTATTTAAAACAAACGGACTTGTTTCATAATCCCTTTTTATAATCTGCGTAATTTCCATAAATTTTTAGTTTAAAGCCTAACAGTCATTAGAACGATTTTAACCGTTCAAAACCATATTAATAAATCCGTAAAATGTGTTTTATTTTTCCCTAACAAGGAATAACTGAGACAACGTTTGTATAAAATTCAGTTTCTAGATCGAAAAAAATTAGAATGAATGATAATATTTTGTCCTGAACAAAGATTGACATTTGTTGTTAAAAAAGAAAGGGTATGTTATAAACGTTTTCAACAAGTTTTTAACAAACTCTTGTATCGCCCATAAAACGTACATTCTGCATAAAAACTGGTTAACCAATTGATTTACAGTAATTTAAAATAATTTTTAAATTTAAAAAAATGTAGGTTTTATCGTGTTAAAACTAGGCCTAGCAGTGAAGTTTATTAGTGGTGATACTTATAAAATAATGTTAAAATTACAAACAAAAAAGAGCACTGTTTAAGTGCTCTTTTTCCCCTAATAACTAACTTTAAATTAATGCGCATCAATTTTTTCACAAATTGATTACAATAATTAACACTGAAATGAAAAATCAGATTTTCTAAATCGTAATTTTATCAAATTAATAGCTTGAATCCGAAAAAGCAAAACCCTCATTGTGCTTATATGCATTCGGTTTCATAACTCAAATATCATTATAATATGCTTATAATCACGATTCTAATGTATAAATGGTAAAAAATAATGTATAAATGGTTTTACCTATTAATCCGAATTAAATATTTAGCATTCTATACACAAAACGATGCATTGCACACATCTTTACACTCAAAATATTTATTATATACATATATTTATATGAAATAAATGCACCACATGTTAAAAGCAGTAATTGTAGACGATGAACCTAAGGCTATCCAAAGTTTAATTTGGGAGCTTAGTAATTTTAAACAAGAAGTTGAAATTATGGCTTCTTTTTCAAACCCAGATGAAGCCCTAAAGTTTTTAAACTCTAATACTCCAGACTGCTTGTTCTTAGATGTGCAAATGCCAACTATTGGTGGGTTTCAATTTTTAGAACAAATAAATCACTCCGATTTTGCCGTAATTATTACTACTGCTTATGATGAGTATGCTATTAAAGCTTTAAAGCACGAAGCCATAGATTACCTTTTAAAGCCTATTGATTCTGACGACTTAAGAGAGAGCATCTATAAAATTAAAAAACACAACGAGCGCAGCATTAACTCTAATAAATTAGAGCGAATGCTCACAAATTTTAATTCTCAACACGACAAAAAACGGATTACAATAAACACAGATGGTAAATTGCTTTTTTTAGATGTTGATGATATAGTCTACATAGAATCAGACGGCAACTACAGCACATTATTTTTACAGAATCAAAAAAAAATTGTAGTTACCAAAAAACTTAAAGAGGTAGATGCTATTTTACCTGAGCACTATTTCTTCAGGATTCATAACTCCTATATTATTAATTTGAATAAGATTAAGGCATTTATAAAAAACGAAGGCTATGTTATTATGGATAGTGATCAAAAAATTCCTGTAGCACGTCAACGAAAATCAGATTTTTTAGAAAAACTCTAACCTATGAAATCTTTGTACCCAAAGCAAGTATTTTGTCTCTGTTTAATTATCTTACTTATCAGCTTAAATAGTAGTGCACAGCAATTATCATTTGAAAACTCACTATCATTTGTAAACAAAAATCATCCCACTCAATATTCTCAATTAGATTCAATATTAAAGCCGTTTGAACAAGACAGTTTAAAAATGAAACATCTACTCGCAGTTTCTGCAAAGAATCGTAATTACGAGGCCTCATGTTATGCGCTAAATGCTCTTGGTATTGTTAATAGAAATATTTCTAATTACGACTCGTCTATACGATACCATCAAAAAGCTAAAATATATGCAGATTCTGCTAAAAGCATAGAATTAAAAATCATTAGCCTTAATATGATTGGTGTTGCTTACCGAAGAATGGATATTATTAAACCAGCACTAGATTACCACACTGAAGCTCTAAAAACCGCCTATTCTGTTGAAAGCCCTTCACAGACTGTAAAACGGAGTATTGCTGTATCACAAAATAGTATTGGTAATATATATATGGCATTGAAGCAATTTGATTTAGCCATTACCCAATTTAAAAAGTCTCTAAAAATTGAAAAGGATGGCAATAACAAATTAGGACTTGCCATTAACTACCACAACATAGGATATGCAGAGGAAGCAAAAGGCAACCTAGAAGGTGCTTTGACTAATTATCAAAAATCATTAGAATACAATAATGCTATAGACTCTGAAATAGGACGTGTAATTTGTTTCAATAGCCTTGGTGCCATTTACTTAAAACAAAAAAAATACGATGAAGCAGAACCAATTATAAGAACAGCTCTTGATAAAGCCTTAAACCTAGATGACCAGTTCTATATTGCATCTTCGTATCTCAATTTAGGTACATTACAATATAATTTAAAGAACTATGAAACATCGGAAAAAAACTTAAAGAAAGCACTAAATATTGCTAGTTCTTATAATCTTAGATCCTCAGTTGCCGAAGCTAGCAAAATGCTGTCTAAAATTAATGAGGAATATAAAAATTACGAAGTTGCTTTAGATTACTATCATCAGGCCGTAGACATTGAAAACACCATCTTAACCGAGCAAAACTTACAATACGTTAACGACATTGCTGTAGAATATGAAAATGTAAACAAGAATAATCAAATTAAAGCTTTGGCTTTAGAAAACGAATCGGTTAGACTTCGATTAGAGCGTAATAAAAATATACTATTATTTACTTCTCTACTTTTGGTCATTATAGGAACCATTTTATATATCATGAACAGGACCAAGGCTTTAAAACGCGATAAACATATTTTAACTTTAGAGCAAGATATGTTGAGAAGTCAAATGAATCCTCATTTCATTTTTAATTCGCTCAATTCCATAAAGCTTTACATTATTAATAACGAAAAAGAAAACGCTGTTTATTACCTCAACAAATTCTCTAAACTCATTAGAAAGATTTTAATGGCTTCAAAAGAAAAAGAAACATCGCTTAATGATGAACTTGAAACTATGAAACTTTATATGAACATAGAGAACATCCGTTTTTCTAATGAAATAGATTTTAAAATTAATGTAGATCCTTCTATAAACACTGAAATCACTAAAATCCCTTCTTTAGTTCTTCAACCTTTTTTAGAAAATTCCCTATGGCATGGCTTATCTTCTAAAGACAGTAATAAGAAAATAGAACTAAATGTTAGTAAAACGTCTTCAGATTTCATTAATGTTGAAATTATTGATAATGGTATTGGTAGAGCTGCATCACAGAAAATAAAAAAACAAAAGAAACTACAACGAGACTCTGTAGGTATTGACATAACAAAGGCGCGATTATCAAACTTCTCTGAATCTTTTGAAAACTCATACACTCTAAAAATTGAAGATTTATATGAGAATAATCTACCATGTGGTACTAAAATAACACTGCAAATACCTACAAAAAAATTAAAGGAAAATATTCACAAACTAACCTCCAAAAGCGCTTAACATAGAACCATATTTGGTAGTATCAATAGAAAAGTCTGTTTCTTCTAAGCCAACGCACTCCATTGTCATGTTGTTTTTAGATTTCTTTTTGTCTTCATAAATCATTTCCATCATTAACCCATTTTCTGTGTACTTTTTCATAATGTCTGCATCAAGCCCTTTTGGTAAGTTTTTAGAATTAGAAGCAAATGCGCTACTCAGACTTACAGGAACATCATCCGTAATGTAAAATGTAATTTTCATTTTATCATTCTCTGTAACGTAGCCTTCACATTCATAGCCATTGATAGTTTTAGAATCTATTTCAGTAAATGAATAATCAGACATATCATCATTAGAGCTAATATCTGATGCTTTTAATTTAGTCTTTTGTACTACCTTTTTTCCCATCATTTCCATAAACATTGCTGTAATTTGTAGATCAGAATCCATTACCATAAAAATCTCTGAGTCTGAACCAGATTTAGACATTTCTTCGCTGTTAAAACCAAAATAAGATTCATCTTCATTAAGATAATAATCAAAAGTAATATCGCCTTTTTTATGGGTCATTTTTAATTTGTAGATATAATCAAATTCATATGAATCTGGAAGTTCTACTTTACTTGCTTTACCAATTTGAGAGAAGGCAGTTTGAAGCGTTAATAAACAAAATATAAATAGTAAGTTTTTAGAAATAATTGAAGTTTTCACTAGGTTTATTTTTTAGATTAATTACTCTGAAATTAACAATTAAAATCTATATATCAGAAGTTTATGTATAAACAGAGGCCAATATTGTATAATCGGAAGATAAATTTACCACTCTTATTAAAAGAACAAATTAAGATGGAACACAACTAATTGGAAAATATTAATCACTTACGATTATAACCATCGGCAACTTTCTCTAATTCAGCATACCAATCTTCTCCAAATTTTCTAATTAAAGCTTCTTTTACAAATTTGTAAATTGGCACTTGTAATTCTTTCCCCAAAGTACAAGCATCATCGCAGATTTCCCACCTATCGTAATTAACACCAGAAAACTCAGTATATTCTCTAACTCTTATAGGATATAAATGACAAGACACTGGTTTTTTCCAAGTAATCTCTCCTTGGTTATATGCTTCTTCAATGCCGCAAAGTGCCGTTTTTTTCTCATCAAAAATAACATAAGCACAATCCGCTCCATTAATTAATGGTGTCTCCAAGTCACCAAAAGCAGTAACAACAGATGTACCTTGTGCTTCAATAGCTTCAATGCCTTCTTTACGTAAAAATGGTTTTACTTTAGGATATATATCTTCAAGTATTTTTACTTCATCTTTATCTAAAGGCGCACCTGCGTCTCCATCAATACAACAAGCGCCTTTACATGCTGAAAGATTACAGACAAAATCCTTTTCTATGATGTCTTCTGAGACAATAGTTTTTCCGAGTTGAAACATGTTGTAAAAATACTTAAACTTAAACTATTTCAAAGTTGAAATGTTATTTATCATCAATTAATATTGCATATCTCCAATAATGTCGCACCTTTGCAAAAAATTTGAGACCCTAAAGGTTTTATTTGATTTTAAAGCACTAAAAAACAGCAGTTTAAAGTCTATTTTTATATTCTAAAACACATTTTAATATGGAATTACAATTCGATTTTAAAGAAATATTTACAGCCTTTATGGTACTTTTTGCAGTTATTGATATTATAGGTAACATTCCTATTATTATGGATTTAAGACAAAAAGTTGGTCATATACAAAGTGAAAAAGCATCTATCATTGCTGGTGTCATTATGATTATATTTTTATTTGTAGGGAAAAGTCTCTTAAACCTAATAGGTATTGATGTCAATTCTTTTGCTGTAGCAGGTGCATTTGTAATCTTTTTTATTGCACTAGAAATGGTTTTAGGCGTAACTCTTTATAAAGACGATGACCACGATGCTATGACGGCTTCTGTGTTTCCATTAGCGTTTCCTCTAATGGCAGGACCTGGTAGTTTAACAACATTGTTATCTTTACGTGCAGAATTTGCGATCGAAAACATTATTGTTGCTGTTATTTGCAACGTTATTTTAATTTACATTGTATTAAAGACTTCATCTAAAATCGAAAATTTTATTGGAGCTAATGGTATTAAAATAATAAGAAAAGTTTTTGGCGTAATTTTACTAGCGATTGCTGTAAAATTATTTGCTCATAATATTAAAGAATTGTTATCTTAAAAAATTAATCATGAAAATTTTCACAATTATACTAACTGTAATTGCAGTAGCACTTATCATTTTTAATACAACTAAATTAAATTTTGATGCTCTATTAACTGGAGAAAGTCAAACGGCATTAATCACAATTATTACAGCACTTTGTGCAATTATACTGTTACAAATTTTAAGGATATCTAAAAAAATAGAGAAACTTTCAAAAAAAACAGAGCCTAAATAACTAATTTAAAACTTAGTATTTAGGCTTGTAAAACTGGTGTTCTTATACTAGTTTAACGATGTATAAGTGACATCAAAAGAACCTTCGGTAAAAGTATATGTAGTACCACCAGCTAAAAGAGCCTCTCCTACAAAATTAAATGTACCAGAAACTTTTCTGGCTTCTACATTATGTGCCGTAATGGTTAAACTACCCTCTGATGATATAAAACCATCACCATTACTATCATCATAGCTTGCTACCAATTGTAAACCCTCTACAGTGTATGAATCGCCTGCATTTGCACTAATAGGAAAATTAATAACAACATTATTACCGTTAGCCTCACTACCAGAGATAGAAATTGTGGAGCCTTGAACTGTAATAAAACCGTTTACAAATTCAGGATTGTAATCTGAGCCATTAATTTTTGAATAAAAAGAATTATCATTAACAGAATTTGGAGACGAATTATCATTATCTCCACAAGACGCTATGACAATTGCTAATACCATGCATAAAATTGATTTTAATACTTTCATTTTAAAATAGAATTTAATTTAACTAATTTATTTATTAATGAAAGTTTTCTAAAAATGTAAACATCATAATATTAGATATCCAAATTTAATTTCATTGCAATTCTTTTTCTCTAACTTTGAGTTTACTTTTTAGCTTATGTAACATTAATGGAAAAAGAACCTACACTAAAAGATCTTTTGAAGGATAAGAATAATAGCTTTGAACTGCTTTATAAAAATTATAAAGATGATTTCATTGCCTTTGGTAGAAAGTTCTCATTAAAAGAAAATGAAATAATAGATATTTATCAAGAGAGTTTTTTAACACTTTATGAAAATCTATTGAATGGAAAAATATCAGAATTTACAAGTAGTATAAAAACCTACTTATTTAGCATAGGGAAGTTTAAAATATATGAATACCTGAGAGCTAACTCTAAATTAAAAATTATAGATACTCCAATTAATGAGGAGATTACACTTGATGATTTAACTTTAGAAAATGAACTATTATCAGAAAGAGAACAGCTAATAAAAGCTAATTTCAAAAAATTAGGAAAGAAGTGTCAACGTATTTTAGAACTTTTTTATTTCAAAGGAAAAACATTAAATGATATTAAAGAAATTGAAAACTACGACAACACAGATGTCGTAAAAAGCTTAAAGTCGAGATGTTTAAGAACACTAAAACAACTCGTAAATGCATAGATATGAAAAGAGAAGAATTTATAGCACACTATTTCGATGGTACTCTCAATACCAAACAAAAAGCCTTGTTTATTGAATTAATGACAAATGATAATGAATTTAAAAAGCAAGTTGAATTTGAAGAACAGACGAAAACCGCTATTATTTCTGTAAAAAAAGACGAGCTTAAACAAAAGCTAGAACTATTAGAATCACCTAAAAAACAGTTTAAATTTTATGCTATTGCAATTGCAGCATCATTAATTATTGCATTAGGCATTTTTAGCTTGCTACAACCATCAAACCGCGTTACTAATGAGCAACTATTTGCTAATTATTTTGAGCCTTACCCAAATATCATTTCGCCAGCATCTCGAGGCAACCAAACTAAAAATGCCAAAATTGAGGCTTTTAACTATTACGATGCTAAAAACTATAATCTAGCCTCTCAAAAATTTGAGGCATTGTATAAATCTACCAACACGCCTTATTATTTATTTTATCATGCCATTTGTCAATTACAATTAGGCAAAACCGACAGTGCAATTACTCTTCTTAAAAAACGAGAAGGTGTTACAGATAAATTGAAAATGCATACTAATTGGTATTTGGCCTTAGCTTATTTAAAAACGAATAATACAACAGAGGCTAAAATTTTACTACAAATTATAAGCGCAGAAAACTCGTTTAAACACAAGGCTGCCAAAGATATTCTTAAAAAAATAAAATAAATAAGTTTACTTTTTATCATCATTGTCATTAATAAGAAACCAACAACTTATTAATGCTACATTATATGAAAAAACCACTACTTATTCTAAACCTCAATTTTTCAAAAGTGTAAAAACTGACTCTTCAAAGTATGTAATTACATCGCAACTGCTTTGAGCATTCAATAAAGATTAAAACCTCCTATTTTTTTTAAAATCAATTTATTATGAAACACTTATACATCCTAATATTTTCAAATGTACTTTTCATTATATCCATAAATGCACAAGCTAGTTTTTTCAAGACTGTAAGTACCACAAGTGAAACTAACCGCACAGTAAGTCCTGGAATAGAATTTAACGGATATCATTATTTTACTGCAGCCACCTCAACATACTTAATGCGTACAACACTTTGGAAAACAAATGGCACAGCAACTGAGACCATAGATTTCATTGATAATGAAGATGACATTTACAGTGCTCAAGCAATGTTTGTGTTTAACAATGAACTCTATTATTTAATAAATGAACTCGGTATTTCTAAAATCTTAAAAACAGACGGAACTACAAGCGTCACATTCTTAGAAGCAACAAATGAATCTCCATATTTAGCTATAGAGAATAGAACAATGGCTGTACTAAATACTAATTTTATTTTTAGTCATGGCTCACAAGCAACAGGCTACGAATTATATATTAGCGATGGAACACCGAACAACCATACTATGGTTAAGGATATTAATCCAGGCTCAAATTCTAGCGCTCCAATTTACTTCTCTAAAATAGCTAATAACAAAGTAGTGTTTATAGCCAACGATGGCAGTAATGGCAAGGAAATTTGGGTAACAGATGGCACAACTACTGGCACGAATTTAGTTAAAGACATCAATCCTAACGGTAATGCCTCTATAAACGGGTTAACAAGCTTCAATGGTAAAGCTTATTTTCAATTAGGAAATGATATTTGGGAAACCGACGGAACAGAAGAAGGTACTATAATCTTCCTCAACCTTAGAGGCCATGATAATTCTGAAACGCCTTTTCATATTTATAAAGATCATATGTATTTTACAGCTTACGATGCTTCATTTAACAAAGTAGATCTTTGGAAAACAGATGGAACTACAGCTGGAAGCACAATTTTAGTTAGCAATCTTAATTATGCTGATGTATTTAAAGGCACAAACGACATCTTATTTTTTGCTGCTCAAGATGATACACATGGTTATGAACTCTGGCGTACTGACGGAACTGTTAGCGGTACACACTTAACAAGAGATATCGTTCCAGGAATAGAAGATGGATTACTATCTAACTTATCTGAAAATGACCTGGGAAACGGAGGTGATCAACTTTATTTTCAAGCAGTATATTATGACGACGACGGAAATACAGATCCAGATTTACATAGAGAATTATGGACATCTGATGGAACGACAACAGGAACAGTTTTACACACAACTATAAATCAAACCTCAACAGGTAGCTATCCAGAATCATTTTTCAATATTAATGACAAACTCCTTTTTAAAGCAGACGTTACTCCAGAAGGTAATTTTTCAAATCAAGGTCTAAATTTATGGAGTGTAGATACCAACCTGCTATCGGTTTTAGAGCAAGAAAATATTTCAAATAAATTAAAAGTATATCCCAACCCAAGTTCAAACTCTATTGCTATTTCTAATAAAGACAATATTAATGAAGTAGTTATCTTTTCTATGGATGGTAGAGAAATCAAAACTATAAATTCAAATTTTGGATATATTTCTATACACGATTTATCATCTGGCACTTATTTACTGTCTGTAAAACTTAAGGATGGGAAACATAGCACTTTAAAATTTTTAAAGCAGTAATTCACAACTTTAAAGTTTTAGACTTGGCGATTAAGACTTCGGTTTTAATCGCCTTTTTATAATAAGAATGATTATTAATAGTATAGCAGAACAAATAATGCCATAAGTCCACGATAAATTGGTTGGTTCAATAATTGCCGAAGTATCACCTGTTAATATAAAACCTGCCCAATAATAAGGGTGCTTTAAATTGGGGTCTTCAGTATTGTTTAAGTAATGTAGTTTAGCATTTTTAAGGGCTACATTCTTTTGTTGTCCTTGTTTTAAATTCTTATAAAACTCCTTCATTATTAAAGAGGTTTCTTTATCAGGAACTCGCCATAAACTTGTTAAGGTAGCATCACTGCCTGCATATTGAAAAGCTCTAGAGAGGCTTAAAACCCCTTCAACTGGATCTATGTCTCCATAAGCAGTGCTACAGGCGCTCAGTGTAGTAAGGTTAGACGACAATTGTAGGTTATAAATATCTTTAATACTCATATAATCTGTCTCTTCGCTTCCTGAGAATAATAGCATTGCCTCCTCATTAGATTCTGGATTAGCAACGGTAGCATGCATCGCTAAATGCACCAATGTGTAGTCATCAACATGCGCAATAAAATTCCCTTTATTTGCATCTTTACCACTAAATAAACGACCATCAAATAATTGTGTAATAAAATAAGCTTCTTCATAAGCATTTGGTAGCTCATAACTACCAGAACGCTCTACATTAGCTATTACTTTAGAATTACTACTATTTTTACTAGAGTATTTTGGTGCGTAAGCAACAATAGAGATCTTATCTGCTTTTTTATTTCGCTTTGTATCTAAAGCTAAAGATGAATTATAACTTATGGCTTTCTCACTGTTTAAAAAGTCGGAGCCTAATAGAGTTTCAAATGGCAAAAAGTTAAGCTCTTCATGAGGTATAATTTTTATTATAGAATACGGCTCAGAATCATCAAAGACTGGCTTTAAATAAGTCTTAATAGCATTAATTTCATTAAATATCTCATCTTTTGATATTATTGATTTTGTAAAGTTATCAATAAGATTATTCAACGTTTCTCGTTCTCCAAGTTTATAAAATTTAAGTTCTTCATTAGTTATTAAATATGCATAAATTTTGGTCTCTGTTACATAAAATCTTAAAACTGCTGAAGCGCTAACCAAAGAAGAACGATAAGTCTCTAAATCAAAACTCGGTGAGGTGTAAAAAACATATTTTGGATATTTTTCTCTGATTATTGAATTAACACTATCTCTATAATTAACAAATTTTAAATACGTTTCATTTTCAGTTATACTAGTATTGTTTACTTTATTTTGATATTGCTTTGTAATTTTAAAGAGTTTTCTAGTTGCCTTTTCACGTTGATCAATCAATAGTTTTAAATCACTATCTCGATTCATAACTATATCCTTATTTTCATTTTTCTGTAGCATTTCAAGAGATTGATTTCCCTCTAAAATTCTGATAATAACGTTATCATTCTCTAAGGATCTTACTCGAGTGGCTAAAATACCTTCATTTATTTCTTTAAGTAATTTAATCTCATTAGGATTGAAACCTTGATTTAACTTTAGTTTATTTAATAAAATTGCTGCTAAAATATAAAGTTGATTACTCTTAGGTTTTAAATAGTCTAAATTAGATTGAGAATAAGTGTTAAAAATATCTGCCAATTTCATTAAACGTTGAATAGTATTTGAGTCTGCTATAATATTTTTAATATCATCATTGTTAGACAGCGCTTTGTCGAGATTATTAATTTTTAGTTGACTTAAATAAACTTTTAGTAGGCTATCTACTTTTTTGAAATCTTTATCTAAAAGATAATTTTCAATCGTATAAATTTCAGCACTCCTAATATTATGAAGCGAATTTAATTCTATAGCTATCGTCTTAAATTTCTTTAAATAGTAATAAGCACTATCACTCTGTTTTTTGCGATTATAGAATGTGATTAAGCCATCGTAAGCATTCAATGGATTTATATGCGCATCATAGTCTAAATGACTAATTAAATCTATTGCGCTATGAAATATTTGTGGAATTTCAGGATCTTTTGGATTAATATTCTCGTGTAAATATCCTTGAATTTGAAGCGCATTTGCCATATTACCTATAGCCAAAAAGTACTCTTCTGTATTTGGAGGAAACTGCTTTAGAGCTATAGCATATAATCTTTTTAGCTCATCTAGCTCTTTATAAAATTTATCTTTTTCTTTTGATTTAGAAAACAAATATAATTTTCTAAAACTTACAAGAATATCATCAATAATATCTACTGGTACCATATACTTCTCATAAAGGTCTAGGAAAATATGCGCCTTTGGTAAGTCTCCCATTCTGATGTATGTACTTGTCATCATACCTAACAAATCTGCTTTATAGAGATTGTAATTTAGAATATCATCATGCTTTTCTTTGACAAGTTTTTCGGAATATCTTAATATTCTTCTCTGCATATCTCCATCTCCCAAATGGCGCGCACATAATAAGTATGGTGTTTGCATATTTATTTTAGAAAGTAATAGAGATTCCTTTTTCTCTTTAGAAGAATCTTCCTCAAGGCTGTTATCAATAATATTAAAAGCTGGAATAAAAACACTTTCGATAGCTTTATCGCATTGACCAGTGTATAATAATTGATTAATCAGTACACTATAGGTCTCTAGTATCAATTCTATATCTAAGTCATTTTCTGTATTACAAAAAGTTATAAAATCTTCCATGCATTTTATAGCATTGGCATGATCACCAATATCTTCGTAAAATCCCCAAATATCTTTATAAAGTTTGAAAGCATAGGTGATATCTTTCTGCTCCACGTTCTCATAACTTATAAGTATTTTTTCAGCCAATGTCATAATTGAATCTATGGGCAAATTTGATCTTCTTTTAATAAGATATTCATTATACAATTTTTTAGTAAACACGAGATTTGTACTATCCTTCCTATTTCCTTGTTTATAAGTTAAATTTACGGCTATGTTAGTTTTAAAAAACTTTTCACGTTTCTCTGTACTTTTATGACTGTAAAAAGTCATTAAAATGACTAAACAAAATATAAATGAGAATAAGTTCTTTATAAATTTCATAATCTCTATTTGTTAGGTATAATGAATTAAGAATAAAAATAAGTTATGTTTCATATAACTAAAAATTAATTTTATAATCTATTTCTATGTTCAACACACTAATTATTGGCGCTGGTGCAGCAGGTTTATCTTGTGCATTAGTATTAGGCTCTGCAAAAAACAAACCTTTTGCAGAAAACAAACACATTGCAATTATAACCCATCAAAAAACATCGCACTTGCAAAATGCATTATTTAATAATGTTCTTGGATTAAAACCAGGAACTTTAGGTGCAGATATTCTAAATGATGGTTTAGAGCAATTGACTAAATTATATCCTCACGTCAACCAAATTCATAAAGAAAAAGTACTGTCGGTAACTAAGCAAGATGAGCACTTTATTATTGAAACTAATAGAAATAGTTACACTTCTACCATTGTAGTTGTTGCTGTAGGATATACCAGCTTAATGCATATTGATGGTTTAAAACCTTATATAGAACCACATCCTAGAGCTGTATTAGAAAAAGATAGAATCTGGTTAAAAAACACAGACCATCGTATTGATAAAAACTTATATGTTGCTGGTACGTTAGCAGGTTGGCGTAGTCAATTTGCTATAGCTAGCGGAAGTGGAGCGCATGTTGCTACTGATATATTAACACTATGGAATAACGGTAAGCATACTAAAGTGCACGATAAAATATAGGATTTAATCTTGTGTGCTATCTGGATATTCTGTACTAAGTAAAATAACTTCTTGTACCATAATATCTTCCTTATTAATTATTTCTTCAAAAGCATTATCATCAAATAATTGTCGTGCTAATGTCGCCTTTATTATGCGTCTTATTTCGTCGTTATAAGCTACAAAAGTGATATTTGTTCGTTCTCTTTCGTTGACATACTCCTCAAATCTTACAACAATATCGTCACTCACTTCAAAATTATTAATAAAGTCATATTTAGAAACATCTTCATATAAAGCTCTAGCCTTATCTAGTTCTTCAAATACAAAATAACCAAAATGTCCTCGTCTTCTCAGGTAATTAATGGTTTCATTATCAAATAAACGGTCTACAGGTACAAATACGTCTGGTATGATGCCTCCTCCTCCATAAACTACTTTTCCTTTAGGTGTTGTAAATTTCAACGAATCGTCAACCTCAATACTTTCTTCTTCTGCTAATTCACCTGTTCTTAAACGCTTGTAATATTCGTTATAATAATCTTCATTTCCACCGTTTACATAAGGTCTTTGTATAGAGCGACCAGTTGGTGTATAATATCTAGAAACCGTTAATCTAACTGCACTTCCATCACCTAAAGACATTTCGCGCTGTACTAATCCTTTTCCATAAGAACGTCTTCCCACTATTGTTCCCTTATCGTTATCTTGAAGTGCGCCTGCAATTACCTCACTCGCAGATGCCGAATTCTCATTAATAAGAATAAAGATTTCACCGTCTTCAAAATCGCCTCGCCTTGTAGCATACGTACGTTCCTCTCTTCCCTTTTTATCTCTAGTAAACAATATCAATTTATCATCTTCTAAAAATTCGTCTGCAATTTGCTCTGCAATTCCTAAAAAACCACCAGGATTATCTCTAAGGTCTAAAGTTAATTTAGTTGCACCTAAATCTTTAAGTTCTTCTAAGGCATCTTTAAATTCTGTAAATGTAGTTTCTGCAAAACGATTCATTTTAATATACCCTAAGTCGTCAGTAAGCATATAAGCTGCATCTATACTTTTAATTGGTATTTCTTTTCGTTTTATTTCAAACTCAAGCAAATCGTCTTCGCCCTTTCTATAAACCGTTAAGTTCACATAGGTGTTTTTTTTGCCTCTTAGCTTTTCACCAATTAAATCGTAATCAAATTTTTCACCATAAATAGTGTCTCCATTAGCGTACAGAATACGATCGCCACTCATAATACCAGCGCGTTCACTCGGACCTCCTTCCGTAGGTTTTATGACGGCAATGGTATCTTTATACGGATAAAAATTAATTCCTATACCTACAAAATTACCTTTCATATTTTCGGTAATTCGTTCTAAATCTTCTTTAGGTATGTATGATGAATGTGGATCTAAATTGTTCAATATGCCATTCACTGTAACATCAACAATACTATCTGTATTTACCTCTTCTACGTATTCGTAATCTATATAATCAATTAATCTGTTGAGTTTATCTTTTTTGCTATTTGTTGAAAAAAGATTATCTGAAGTATCTGTAAAATTTAATCTTCCACCAATAATAACACCAGCTGCAATAGCAACACCAATAATTAGTGGTATGTATTTGTTTTTTGTAGCCATATTTCCCCTATGATTGGGAATCTTCTTTTAAATCTTCAATAAATTCTAATTCAATGCCCGCTTTTTCAAGAAACTTAATCCCAGAATCATCCTTATAACCTTGATGGTAAACTACTCTTACAATACCTGCTTGATGAATTAATTTACTACATTCTTTACAAGGCGATAATGTAATGTATAACGTAGCTCCTTGACAAGATTGTGTGGACGAAGCTACTTTAAGAATAGCGTTAGCTTCAGCATGTAATACATACCATTTTGTGTATCCTTCGTCGTCTTCGCAATAATTTTCAAAACCTGTTGGTGTACCATTGTAACCATCAGAAATTATCATTCTATCTTTTACAATAAGCGCGCCAACTTGTTTGCGTTTACAATGAGATAATTTTCCCCATTCTTTAGCAATGCGTAAATAAGCTTTATCGTAACGTAATTGTTTAGTGTCTGGCATTAAAAATATTCTTAAAAAAGTACACTTGTAAGGAACGAATATAAACGCTTAGTATTTTATAACCAATTTACTCTCCTTAAATTTTAACCAAACTTTAAGTATTACTGAATAATTCGCTACCAATTATCATAGGAATCACTAAACCTGCCACTACTGAAGAAAGCACCAAAACCCAATCGCGTTTAGAGACTCTAAAGATGGTTTGGCATAAAAAACCTATAAATAAGACAATAAACACTATAATAACTTGGGCTAATTCAATACCAAGTGCAAACTCAACGAGGAGTTCTAATCTATTTTCACTTTTGCCAGAAAACATTTTAAACTCTCTTGCAAAGCCCAATCCATGTATAATACCAAAGAATAATGTTGTAAAAAATAATAAGCCTGCTTTGGTGGATTTTGATTTCTTTCCTGAAGTAAAAATGTTATAAATCGCAGCAGCCAATATGGTTACAGGTATTAAAAATTCAACTAATTTTCCGTTAACACCTACAATACCATAAGCCGCTAAAACTAAAGATAGTGTATGACCTAAAGTAAACATTGAAACAAGTAAAAGTACACGCTTCCAATCTTTAAAAAGGTAAGGTACTGCTAATACCATTAAAAAAAGTACATGGTCGTAACCATTGATATCTAAAACATGGTTCATGCCATATTGAACATTAAACCAAAAATTATCTAACATAATTAATTCTTTGGGATTCCTCAAAGTTACAATTAAAACATAATATGATTTTGTTAAATAAAGTGAATATAATTTGCTTTTTGTCGTTTTCTTTCGGAATATTGTACTTCACAAAGTTCAAATAACTTATTGAGATGTTATCCAGAAAGGCAGAGGGATTAGACCCATTGAAGCCTTAGCAACCCTTAAACTTATTAAGAAGGTGCTAAATTCTACGTAATTAACGATTCATTTATCGTTTAATTGGATAGATAACCAAGCCTAATTACCTCATCATGGTAATTTAATTTCTTATAACATTTTTTTATTTACACGTCTTCATAAAGACGATTTGATTTTGAATTATTTAGTAAAAAATAAAATGAGTTCAAAACACATAGAAACAGAAGCCATAAGAACCCAAATTGAGCGTTCACAATATTTAGAACATTCTAGCCCATTGTATTTAACATCGAGCTACGTTTTTGAAGATGCTGAAGATATGCGCGCATCATTTGCAGACGAAAAAGAACGCAACATATACAGTCGTTACTCTAACCCAAACTCTTCAGAATTTGTAGAAAAAGTTTGTAAAATGGAAGGCGCAGAACGTGGTTATGCATTTGCTTCTGGTATGTCTGCAGTGTTTTCTACTTTTGGAGCTTTGTTAGATTCCGATGATCATATTATTTCATCTCGAAGCATATTTGGTTCTACACAAACCTTATTCAATAACATTTTACCAAAGTGGAAGATTTCAACTAGCTATTTTAAAATTGATGAATTAGATGATATCGAAAGCCTAATTCAACCGAATACCAGAGTCATTTATGCTGAGAGTCCTACAAATCCTGCAGTAGATATTTTAGATTTAGAACGTTTAGGCAACATTGCAAAAAAACACAACCTTTTATTTATTATTGATAATTGTTTTGCAACGCCTTATTTGCAACAACCTATAAAGTTCGGTGCAGATTTGGTAATCCATTCTGCTACAAAATTAATGGATGGACAAGGCAGAGTTTTAGGAGGAGTAACCGTTGGAAGTGCAGAATTAATTCAAAAAATATATTTATTCGCTAGAATCAGCGGACCAGCATTATCACCTTTTAATTCATGGGTGTTATCTAAAAGTTTAGAAACCTTACCTGTTAGAGTCGATAGACATTGTGATAATGCTCTTAAAGTGGCAACGTTTTTAGAAAGTCATGATAACGTGAAACTGGTAAAATATCCATTTCTAAAATCACATCCACAATATGAATTGGCAAAAAAACAAATGAAATTAGGTGGAAGCATAGTGGCCTTTGAAATTAAAGGCGGCATTGAAGCCGGAAGACAATTTCTAAATTCTATTAAGCTATTATCGCTTTCTGCAAATTTAGGAGATACAAGAACTATAGTGACACATCCTGCATCAACAACACATGCTAAAATACCAGAAGATATCCGTTTAGAAACAGGAATCACAGCTGGCTTAATTAGAATTTCAGTTGGCTTAGAACATCCTGAAGACATTATTAACGATTTAAAACAAGCATTAAACTAATGGCAAATATTAAAGACGAATTACAAAAGCGAATCTTAGTTCTCGATGGTGCCATGGGAACAATGCTTCAGCAATATAGCTTCTCTGAAGTAGATTTTAGAGGCGAACGCTTTAAAGATTACCCATCGCCTTTGCAAGGGAACAATGATTTATTATCCATAACGCAACCCGAAGCTATAGCAACAATTCATGCTAAATATTTTGAAGCTGGAGCTGATATCGTTGAAACCAATACCTTCTCTGGGACTACCATTGCCATGGCTGATTACGACATGGAAGATTTAGTGTATGAGTTGAATTTTGAATCTGCTAAAATCGCGAGAGAAGTTGCTGATAAATTCACAAAAGAGAATCCTGAAAAACCACGTTTTGTAGCTGGAAGTATTGGACCAACAAACCGAACAGCAAGTTTATCACCAGACGTTAACCGACCAGAATATAGAGCTATAACCTTTAACGAATTACGCGTTGCTTACAAACAACAAGTAGAAGCTCTAATTGATGGCGGTGTTGATATGCTTTTGGTTGAAACTATTTTTGATACGCTTAATGCTAAAGCTGCTTTATTTGCGATTGAAGAAGTCAAAGAGGAACGTCATATTGATATTCCAATTATGGTTTCTGGGACGATTACTGATGCTTCTGGTAGAACCTTATCTGGGCAAACCGTTGAGGCATTTTTAACCTCAGTATCTCATATTCCGCTATTAAGTGTGGGCTTTAATTGTGCACTTGGCGCGCAACAATTAAAGCCATATTTACAACGCTTATCAGACGAAACTGAGTTTTTCACTTCAGCACATCCCAACGCAGGTTTACCAAACGCTTTTGGAGAATATGATGAAACACCAGAACAAATGCAAAGCTATATTGAAGACTACTTAAAAGATAATCTTATCAATATCATTGGCGGCTGCTGTGGCACTAGTCCTGAGCATATAAAAGCGATTGCTGATGTAGCTCAGAAATATAAACCGAGAAAACTTGTCATTCCTGCATAAGCAGGAATCCACTTTGAAAAGACTCACATGACTCAAAATAAAAAATACCTAACACTTTCTGGTCTTGAACCTCTGGTTGTGACGCCAGAATCAAACTTCATTAATGTAGGTGAACGTACCAACGTCACTGGTTCGCGTAAATTTCTTCGACTAATAAAAGAAGAAAAATACGACGAAGCCTTAGAAGTTGCACGAGACCAAGTAGATGGAGGCGCACAAATTCTAGATGTAAACATGGATGAAGGGATGTTAGATGGTGTTTATGCCATGACAACCTTTTTAAATCTCATTGCATCAGAACCCGATATTTCTCGAATTCCGTTGATGATTGACAGTTCTAAATGGGAAATTATAGAAGCTGGCTTGCAAGTGGCGCAAGGTAAATGTGTCGTTAATTCTATCAGTTTAAAAGAAGGCGAAACGCTATTTAAGCATCACGCTAAACTGATAAAACGTTATGGCGCTGCTGTTGTGGTTATGGCTTTTGATGAAGATGGCCAAGCTGATAATTACCAGAGACGTATTGAAATTTGTAAACGTTCGTATCACATTTTAGTCAACGAACTAAAATTTCCTGCTCAGGACATCATTTTTGACCCAAATATTTTTCCGGTTGCTACAGGTATGGACGAGCATCGCAGAAATGCGCTCGACTTTTTTGAAGCTACCAAATGGATTCGTGAAAACTTACCACATGCCAACGTTTCTGGAGGTGTGAGTAATGTATCTTTTTCATTCAGAGGAAATAATGTGGTACGCGAAGCGATGCATTCCGCATTTTTATATCACGCAATTAAAAACGGCATGAACTTAGGGATTGTAAACCCAACGATGCTTGAAGTTTATGATGAAATTGATAAAGATTTATTAGAACGCGTAGAAGATGTTCTCTTTGATAGACGCGATGATGCTACTGAGCGTTTATTAGATTTTGCCGAATCTGTAAAAGGTCAGAAAAAAGAGCAAGACCATAAAGTACAAGAATGGAGAAGCGACCCTTTACAAGATAGAATTACACACGCTTTAGTAAAAGGAATTGATGCTTTTATTTTGGAAGATGTAGAAGAAGCACGTTTAGCTTCAAAGAAACCTATTGAAGTCATCGAAGGGCATTTAATGATTGGTATGAATGTGGTTGGCGATTTATTTGGAAGTGGTAAAATGTTCTTACCGCAAGTGGTAAAATCGGCAAGAGTAATGAAAAAAGCCGTGGCTTATTTGCAACCTTTTATTGAAGCTGAAAAAGATGGTAAACAAGAATTCGCAGGTAAAATACTAATGGCAACCGTAAAAGGCGATGTGCATGATATTGGAAAGAATATCGTGAGCGTAGTTTTAGGTTGTAATAATTATGAAATTATTGATCTTGGCGTGATGGTGCCACCAGAAAAAATTATTGAAACAGCTATAAAAGAAAACGTGGATATCATTGGGTTGAGTGGTTTAATTACACCTTCGCTTGATGAAATGGTTTATGTGTCTAAATCACTAGAGAAACAGAATGTAAAAATCCCATTAATTATTGGTGGCGCAACAACCTCTAGAGCGCATTCCGCTGTGAAAATCGCACCACATTACAACAATACTGTGGTTCATATTAATGATGCATCAAGAGCGGTAACCGTTGTTGGAGATTTACTTAAGGAAGACAGTAAAATCTATAAAAATCAAATTAGAGAAGAGTATGATGCCTTCCGAGAGCAATTCTTAAAACGTACCAAGAAAAAGGATTATTTAACGATTGCTGATGCTCGTAAAAACAAATTCAAAATTGATTGGAATACTTCTGAAATTGTAAAACCTGAACAATTAGGGATTCAAATTATAGAAGATTTCGATATTAATAAACTTGAAGAGTTTATTGATTGGTCACCATTTTTTAGAAGTTGGGATTTACATGGTAAATATCCAGCCATTCTAACAGATGATATCGTTGGGGAACAAGCCACAGAATTATTCGCAGATGCACAAGTGTTATTGAAACGTATTTTTGATGAAAAACTGCTTAAAGCCAAAGCAATTTTTGGGCTTTTTGAAGCCAATACTGTAAATGATGATGATATTGAGATTTCATCTGTCAGTTCGAGCGCAGTCGAGAACAAAGAACAAACCTATAAATTCTTAACCCTTCGTCAACAATCCAAAAAATCAGAAGGCAAACCCAATATTGCTCTAGCTGATTTTATTGCACCAAAAACAACCAACAAACAAGATTATATGGGCTGTTTTTGTGTCTCTACAGGTTTTGGAACCGCAGAATTAGCAGCACAATTTGAAGCAGAACACGATGATTATAATTCCATTATGATAAAAGCTTTAGCGGATAGATTAGCCGAAGCCTTTGCCGAATATTTACACAAGGAAGTAAGAATAAAACATTGGAATTATGCCAACAACGAAAACCTTTCTAACGATGAATTAATTAAAGAAAGCTATAAAGGTATTCGCCCAGCACCAGGTTATCCTGCTTGTCCAGACCATTTAGAAAAGAAAACCATTTGGGATATTCTAAAAGTTGAAGAAAACATTGGCGTAAAACTTACAGAGAGTTTAGCCATGTGGCCAGCGGCAAGTGTTAGTGGTTACTATTTTGGTAATCCTGAAGCTCGATATTTTGGTTTAGGAAAAATTAAAGAAGACCAAATTGAAGATTATAGTAAACGCAGAGAGATCTCGAATGAAGAGGCAACAAAATGGTTGAGTCCTAATATTGCGGATTAACTGTCATTCCTGTGAAAACAGGAATCTACCGATAAATATATTATTAATTAAAAAGATTCCCACTTTCGTGGGAAGTAAACATGAAAGTAACAGACCACATAAAAAATGCTAACGGAAAAACCTTATTTTCTTTTGAAATAATTCCACCTAGAAAAGGAAATAGCATACAACAACTCTATAATAACATTGATCCATTAATGGAATTCAATCCACCTTTTATAGATGTGACAACTTCGAGAGAAGAATACCTTTATATTGAAAAACAAGGGCTTTTAGATCGTAAAATTACGCGTATGCGTCCAGGAACTGTTGGTATTTGTGCAGCAATAAAACACAAGTACGATGTAGATACGGTTCCACATGTACTCTGTGGTGGCTTTACAAAAGAAGAAACAGAATACTTGTTGGTAGATTGCCATTATTTAGGCTTAAATAATGTAATGGCTTTACGAGGCGATGCTATGAAACATGAACAATATTTTAAAGCTTGCGATGGTGGTCATCAATTTGCAAAAGGCTTGGTTAGTCAGATTCAAAATCTTAATAAAGGTCAATATTTACACGATGTTCTTGAAGCCGATGATAAGTCTGATTTTTGTATTGGTGTTGCTGGTTACCCAGAAAAACATTTAGAAGCACCTTCATTAAAAACAGATTTAAAACGTCTTAAAGAAAAAGTAGATGCAGGAGCAGATTACGTAGTAACCCAAATGTTTTTTGACAATAAAAAATACTTCGAATTTGTAAAAGCTGCAAAAGCCGAAGGGATTAATGTTCCTATAATTCCAGGTATAAAACCTTTAGCTGTAAAACGCCATTTACAACTATTACCACAAGTGTTCAAAATTGATTTACCAGAAGATTTAATTGATGCTGTAGACGATTGTAAAACCAATCTAGACGTGAGACAAGTTGGCGTTGAATGGGCAATACAACAATCGAAAGAATTACAAGAAGCTGGTGTACCTGTGCTTCATTATTACTCTATGGGAAAAAGTGATAACGTAAAGGCTATTGCTTCGGAATTATTTTAATATTAGGCTTTTTTCTTAGTTACAACATTTAAGGTTAAACCTGTAACTATTAATAATACGCCTACAATACTCCAGATGGTGTACACTTCTTTAAACCAAATGAGTCCTATAATTATTGTGAAGATCACTTCGAGATATTTTAAAGGTGCTACTTGGTTTGTTTCTCCGGCTTGTAAAGCTTTGGTCATGTACAACTGTGCAAAATAGCCAAAAACGCCAAGACTCATTAGAATAAGCCATTCTTTACCTACAGGCGTTATCCAATTATTAATTGATAATAAGCCACCAATTACTGCAGAGATTATCATAAAATAATTCACGATTACCACAGGATGATCTGCATTACCTATTTTACGAATAAAGATGTAAACAAATCCCGCAAATAAAGCTGAAGTTAACGCTAATAATACACCAACAATTTCTATATCTGAATCATCAAAACCTTTTAAAATTAAAACACCTGCAAAAGCGATTGTAAAAAAGAGCCACTGAATAGGTTTAATCTTTTCTTTTAAAATAAATAACGCAAAAACAGTCGCAAAAATTGGAGCTATATATCGTAGGGAAACTGCTGTTCCCATTGCGATGTATTTTATAGACATAAAAAACAAGGTCATAGAAATGAGCCCAACAAGGCTCCGCATAATCATTAAACCTCTTTTATTTCCTAGTAATGAAATCTTATTTTTCAGCAAGAAAGGAATTGTAAAAAACAAAGAGCCTAACGCTCTAAAAAATACAATTTGATATACGCTAAAATCTTTCAGTGATTTTACAAATACATTTAATAATGTAAATGCGAGTGCACTTATTACCATGTATTGAATTGCTTTTTTCAGAATATAAATTTTTGAGGATTATGATTAATTTCTTAGAGACAACAATTTAAATAAAAAAAGGTAACTCAATTAATTAAGTTACCTTTTTTAAAAAATCAAAAATTCTAATTACTCAATTACAATTCGTTTAGTCACTGATTTAGAACCAGCGTTAACTTTTAATAAATATACACCAGAAGCCATCTCTGAAACATTTATTGAATCATTTACTAAACTTGAAGTCGAAAGTACTTTTGAACCAAGAATATTATATAATTCAACAGAATCAATTTGAGTTTGATCTCCTGATTTAATTGTTAAGTTTGATGTTGCAGGATTAGGATATACCTTTAAGCTAGAAGAAAAGAAATCTTGTGTTGAAAGTGCAGTTGTATTCACTAATTGCAAGTTGTCCATTCTAACTTCAGAATCTCCATTCATCCAACCTTTATCTTTACTAGAATCTCCATGAGTAGCTGCATCATATACACCAACGGCTCTTACAAATAAAGCAATACTTGTTTCCGTTCCTGTATTAAAAGTAACTTGTGCAATATCATTTGCATCCGTATTTCCTGGAGGTACTGATGTTGAATACGCTAATTGATTTGCAGTATTCTCAACAGATGCTACGGTTTCATATCCAAACCCATCTTGTGCAGCAGTTGCTGGCAGATCATAAGCTGGTGTGTAACCATCTATGTACGCGCTTCCTTTCAATACAATCACTTCAATATAAAGTGTTGTAGTTGGGTCAATTTTATAAGTGTACTCTAAATCTAAAGTATAATCACTTCCTGCTACAACTTCAACTTCTTGATAAATTCCGTCAGACTCAAAGTCATCTAGTTTTACTACGTCGTTTCCACTTAAGGTAGAAGATTCACCCTGGTCTGCTATATCTTTATTGATCCATCCTGCACATGCACAATCTGAACCAGAAGACTTTGGTATATTATCAAACACAGCATTGTGGACTGTAGGCTGTACTTGAGCAAAGCCAAAAGCACAAATTAAAAAGGATAAAGTAAAAAGTAGTTTTGTTTTCATAATTGTTGTTTTAATTTATTAGTTTTAGTTTGAAATCTATTAAATTAAGGCTTGTTAGTCACCTTAACCCCAATTGGTTTACCAAATTGGTAAACCAAATATAATAAAAAATCATAAGCGATAACGTTTTCGATTGTAGAATTCTTAATAAATGTATTTATTTTAACATAGAGCAGTAATTATTTATAGGGAGTTTTATTTATTACGCATATAATTAACAAATAAATAGATTCAATTCAGCACTGTGTAATATGTACATCAAAAAAATATCTCTACATTATAATTTAGTTTACTCATTAAAAGACAGTGTAATGAATTCAAGAATAATTCTGATTATGATAATTTTTAATTTCATGAATTTAGTTAGAGCACAAGTTGTATTGAGTGCGGATGGACCTGGCTCTACCTATGAAATTATTAATAATGTTTTCGCACCTGGATATAATGCCGTAGAAGTTCCTGATTGTGAACACACTAATTTTGGTAGACATATTGATGAGATATTTGACACTGAATTAAATACAAACGTATTTCGATTTATAGCACACAAAACACCAGATAATGACAGATGTATTAACTTTGATCGACAACGAACCGAAATTAAGACGTATAGTTCTTCTCCTGATAATTTAAAAGCCATAGAAGGTGAAACGGTAGAATACAAATGGAAATTTAAATTAGATATTAATTTTCAGCCTTCTTCGAGTTTTACACACTTGCATCAAATTAAATCAGTGGATGGTGCATATGCATCTATTCCACTTATTACACTTACAGCTCGTAAAGCTAATCCTGATAGAATAGAACTTCGTTATTCAACAACAAATAGCCAAAGTACTATAGTAACGGCAGAATTAGATAATTTTAGAGGGCATTGGATAGAAGTTACGGAGCAAATAACCTATGGCAACAATGGAAGATATGCTATTGATGTTGTCCGTATTTCAGATAATTCTAATCTATTAAGTTATAATAATACGTCAATGGATACTTGGCAAGATGGTGCATCATTTGCAAGACCAAAATGGGGCATCTATAGGAGTCTAAATAATAGTAATGATCTCAGAGACGAAAATGTACTTTTTAATGATTTTAGTATTGAAGAAATTGATCTCCTATCTAACCCAAATGTTGAATTGGAAAATACTGAATTGCAATTAGTGCCTAATCCATCTCAAAATAGTGTCACAATAAAAAAATTAGAAATTAATTACTTTGATACTATCCAAATGTTTGATAATACAGGGAAAGAAATTGAACTAACCTATCGTTTAAAAAATGAAGTCATAGATCTGTCTGGTTTAGAAACAGGAATATATTTCATTTGCCTATCTCGAAATAACGATGGGTCTAAAATTTTAAAATGTATAGTTGAATAAATGTCTTTACAAATTGCAAATTTAGCCCTTAAGTACATTTAAAATACTTTGATTAGCCATAGACTTAATTTCCTCTAAAGGTTGATTAAAACTAACATTTAACAGCTCAACTGGAAAAATATCACTTGAATATTTAGATTTTTCTTTAGTCTCTTCAGATGATATTAATATAATACCATCAATAGAGCCATCACTTAAACTTTTGATATAATTTAATTCTTTAGAGCTAGAATCAAAAGATTGATAAAAGAAGATTCTATAGCCTAATTTTTCCGCAGATTTCTGTAAATGACACAATGCGTAATTGTAGCGAGGTTCCGTAACTTTTGGTAGAATAACTGCAATAGAACCTGTTTTTTGCATTCTAAGAGAAACAGCATAACTATTAGGAACATAGTTATGCTGTTTTGCTATATTTTTAATGGCGTCTCTTGTAGCTTTACTAATTTCAAGTTTATTATTCAGTGCTTTTGATACCGTAGATATTGAATATCCAGATATAGAAGAAAGCTCTTTTATAGTTACGCCAGACGACTTCAATTGTTATGATCTTAAATCTTTAATAATACTTAATGCATTTCTTGTATCAGATTCAATCTTTGCTAAATCATAATTACCATCTGCACCTTTCGCTATTAATTTTGAACCCATACCTACACAAGTTACTCCAGCTTTAAACCAACCTTCTAAATTTTCTCTTGTTGGAGAAACACCTCCTGTAGGCATTATGCTTGTCCATGGTTGAGGGCCTTTTATAGCTTTTACGAAATCTGCTCCGTATATTCCACCTGGAAACAATTTAACAACTTCACAGCCTAATTCCTCCGCTCTACAGATCTCAGTTAAAGAACCACAGCCTGGAGACCATGCTACTTTTCTTCTATTACAAACTATTGCAATATCTTCTCTTAATACAGGTGTTACAATAAAATTCGCACCTAAAGCCATAAAGCGTGACGCTGAAGCTGCATCTGTAACTGAACCGACACCCATTATCATACCTGGTAATTCTTTAAGAACCCACTTGTTTAGTTCTCCAAAAACTTCATGAGCGAAATCTCCTCTTGCTGTAAACTCTAATAAACGCGCACCACCATCGTAAGTTGCCTTTATTACTTTTTTACCTATTTCTAAATCTGCATTATAAAACAAAGGCACCATACCTGTCTGTTTCATAACATTCGCAACTTCTATTCTTGTATAATTTGCCATAATTTTATGTTTATTTTTTTTAGTTCCAGTTTAATATTTTTTTGAAATCATATGCCTCTGGATTAGCTATATATGCTTTCGCTTTTTCATAATCTTTTCCTTTTAAAAAGAATAAATTATCTATGAATAGTTGTGCCATATCAGAATCTATATCTACTAATCTAGGTGGAATCTTACCATTTTCATCTTCAAAATCCTTTAAAAATAATGGTTTTATATCTCCACTAGAGTTGGCACTAACGATACAACCTGTAACTCCTTGGTCAAATAGTTTTTTAACACCAATACCTAATAACGTACATAAAGTGAGATCAAATGCTATAGGATTACAACATCTTAATTCATAACCAAGCTCAACTGGTCTCGATTTTATTTCTAAACCAATTTCTTTCAATTTAATTTGAAGTAAATAATTAAAAATATGAGATTTACTCACGTTTCCTAATTCGGGATGTCCATGATCATCATACGTAAAATTAATACCCGAATTAATAATTTCCTCCTCATCCATAAAATGAAAAACACCTTCACTTATCAATGCAACGCCATATTCAACACCCATTATTTTACATTTTACAATTGAAGAAATAATCATATTGATCAGCTTATCAAAAGTAATGTTGGTATTATTGAACATTTCAGGAATTATCATCATCTGGAAATGACATGCCGAAGCAATACCAAAGGCTAAATGACCCGCTGAACGACCCATTGCCGAAACAACAAACCAGTTTTCACTCGTTCTTGCATCTTCGTAAACCGTATTACCAATTCTAACACCTTCATCTTTTGCCGTATGAAATCCGAATGTAGGATTTCTGTCTGGCAAAGGTAAATCGTTATCAATGGTTTTAGGAACATGAATGTGGGCCACATCTAAACTTTGTGTGCCAAGAAATTTGGTTAACCTATTGGCAGTAGATGCTGTATCATCACCACCAATAGTTACCAATAGTTTTACGTTATTTTTCTTAAAAAAATCAGCTCTAAAATCACTATCCTTAGGCTTAAATCTACTCATAATCAAAGTAGATCCTCCACGACTAAAAATACGATCTGCATGATGAAAATCGAAAATTTTCACTTCTGGCTCCTCTGACAATAAGCCTTGATATCCATGATGAACACCTATAACCTCATAACCATCTTTTAAAAAGGTTTTGGCTAAAGTACTTATTACTGTATTTATTCCAGGAGCAGGACCTCCACCACAAATTATTGCTATTGATTTTTTCATAATTTTAAAAGAACGAAATTGAAAATTATCGAGCTACACGTCCTGACGCATCGCCACCCATTAATTTTTCTACTTCTTCAACAGTTACTAAGTTAGCATCACCCTTAATTGTGTGCTTTAAACAAGACGCTGCCACTGCAAAATCTAATGCATTTTGATCGTTTTCAGGATATTTCAATAATCCGTAAATTAATCCACCCATAAATGAATCTCCACCACCTACACGATCAACAATATCTGTAATTTGGTACTGACGTGTTTCAAACATAGTTTTTCCATCATATAAAACACCAGCCCAAGTATTATGAGATGCAGAAATAGAACCTCTTAATGTGGTAATAACCTTTTTAGCTCTTGGAAATTTCTCCATCATTTGCTTACAAACTGATAAAAATGCTTCTGCTTTTACATCGTGACCATGCTTATGAACATCTAAACCTTCTGGATGAATATTAAAATGCTTTTCGGCATCTTCTTCATTCCCTAAAACAACATCACAATAAGATGTTAATTCAGTCATTATTTTTTCTCTATGTGCATCATCACAGAACGTCCAAAGTTTAGCTCTATAATTTAAATCGGTAGAAATAGTTACTCCCATTTCACTAGCGATTTTTACAGCTTCTAAACATGCATCTGCTGCACCTTGAGAAATTGCAGGTGTTATACCTGTCCAATGAAACCAAGCTACATCTTTAAATACTGCTTTCCAATCTACCATTCCTGGTGTGATTTCTGAAATGGCAGAATGTGCTCTATCATAAACGACTTTAGAACCTCTACTTACAGCACCAGTTTCTAAGAAATAAATTCCTAAACGGTCACCACCATAAATAATTTTATCTACTCCAACTCCTCTTTTACGCATTTCCATCATAGCACATGCTCCAATATCATTTTTTGGTAAACGTGTTACAAAATCGACTGGTACACCATAGTTTGCTAATGATACTGCTACGTTAGATTCTCCTCCACCGTAAATAGCATCAAAACTATTTGCTTGTGAAAATCTTAAAAATTGTTGAGGTGCTAATCTTAGCATAATTTCTCCAAAAGTGACTACTTTTTTCATTCTGAATATTTGTTTATTTAGTTATAAATTTATGTTTGGTTAATCGTTTAAGCAATTGATTTAAAAAATAAAATCAAAACGTTCTAATTTTGATTTTTTTGGTTAAAACAGTATATTTGCTTAATCGATTAAGCAAATATATAAAAACTTGGGGAATAAAAAAAGAATAACAATAAAAGACATTGCAAACGAATTAAATATCTCACCAGCTGCGGTATCTAAAGCTATGCACAATGATTCCCGAATAAGCGAAAAAACGAAGCAAGCTGTAAAACGCGTTGCTAAAGAATTGGATTATCAGCCTAATCATTTAGCAAGTGCACTAAGAAAAGGAAAGAGTAATTTAGTTGGAGTTATTGTACCCAAAACAAATAGTAACTTTTTTTCTTCGGTCATTGAAAGTATGGAAACCGTTCTCAATAAAGCGGGTTACAGTATTATAATTACACAATCTAATGAATCTTTTGAAAAGGAATGTAAGAGTATAGATACCCTTTTATTCACACAAGTAGATGGCATAATTGCTTCCATGGCTAATGAAACTGTTGATCTATCTCATTACGAAAAAATAAAATCGAAAGGAATCCCTTTAGTCCTTTTCGATAGAGGAGAGAATGATCTCAATGTAGACTATGTAGGAATTAATGATTACGATAGTAGTCAAATTATAGTAAAACATCTCGTTGAAAAAGGATGTAAACGAATTGCACATATTGGAGGATTTAGAAGAACACGAATATTTAATAACAGAATTAAAGGATATGTTGATGCACTTATAAAGCACAACCTTCCCATTGATGATAGCCTTATCATTGAAAGCTCTCTGACCCTTGAAGATGGACGACGCGAAATGGAACATCTTCTTAAATTAGAAAATAGACCTGATGCCGTATATGTAGCTAGTGATTATGCTGCTCTTGGCGCATTACAAGTATTAAACGAAAATAATATAAATGTACCTGACTCTGTAAGGTTAATTGGTTTTGGAAACGAACCGTTTACCTCATTAGTTAGTCCTTCAATTACAAGTGTTGCACAACATAGTACCGAAATTGGGAGAATTGCAGCTGAAACTTTTTTGAAACATGTATCCAATGATGTGCTTAAACAGAGTCTAAATAAAATTATTCTTGATGCAGAACTCATTGTTAGGGATTCTTCAAATTAAATTTTTGAATTTACCCATATTCGTATTGTTGAATATTATCAAATCCTAGAATTTACATCAATTTTTAATCATGAAAAAAGCGCTATTATATTTCTATAATAGCGCTTAATATTTTAAAATCTATTTTATTAGATTCCTAATGCTTGTCCTCCACCAATTTGGATAGTTTCAGCAGTTATAAATGCTGCATCCTTACTAGCTAAGAATGAAATTACACCAGCAACATCTTCAGGTTGACCAAGTCTACCTAACATAATGTTATTTGCCCATGAAGCAAAAACTTCTGGCTTTGTTGCTTTAATTTGAGCATGGAATGGTGTATCAATAGTACCTGGAGATACCGCGTTTACTCTAATTCCGTATTCGGCTAAATCTTTTGCTAATGCTCTCGTTATCGCATGAACACCAGCTTTAGAAGTACCATAGATACCTGCACCTGGTCCACCTGCTGTCCATCCAGCATTTGATGTATAGTTAATTATTGATGGGTGCTCTCCATTTTTTAAATATGGGATAGCTGCTCTTGAAGCAAAAAATACAGAATCAAGATTAAGAGCCATAACAAATCTGTAAAAATCAGTTGTCATTTCCTCAAAACGAGATCTTCCACCTAATCCACCAGCATTGTTTACTAGTACATCGATTCTACCATATTTATCACCAATCGCCTTAATGTTAGAAGTTACAGCTTCATCACTAGTTACGTCAAAACCATAGTACTCTGCAGTAATACCCTCATCAGTAAGTTGCTTTACTCTATCTGCACCTGCTTCATCTTCGATACCATTTAATACAACAGTATATCCATCTTGACCTAATCTTTTTGCCACTTCAAATCCTATTCCTCCTGTTGCTCCTGTCACAACAGCTACTTTTCCTTTATTGCTCATGTTTAATAAATCTTAAATTATTCTTGTTTAATTTTATGTTCTAATTGTAATTATGCTTTTGGTTTTAATGGTTCTATTTTAGGGCATAAAAACCAAACGGCTACTAATGCTATAATAGCTAATGCTCCACCAATTAAAAATGCAGGCGTATAGTTACCACCTGTAGTTATGAATGTTACCAAGATAGTTAATCCTGCGGCACCAAGCTTAGCAGCCATACCTGCAAATCCAGATAATGTACCTACTATTTTACCACTAAAAAGATCACTAGGTAGAGTTTGAATATTACCAATAGCAATTTGAAATCCAAAAAGTAATACAGCCATAATTATTACTGCATTAATAGCACTTCCTGGTGCTTTCAATAGAAAAAAGCAAGGGATCATTATTGCACAACCTAAGGTAATTGTCATCTTTCGAGTTTTATCGATTGACCATCCCGCTGATATTCTATTTTTTGCTAATAAGCCTCCGAAAATTGCGCCTATCATTGCACCCACGTAAGGAACCCAAGCAGAGAATGCTATTTCCTTAACATCCATTCCAAAAACTTCAGATAGGTAAATTGGAATCCAAACTATAAACAGCCACCATATAGGATCAATTGCTGCCGAAGCTATAATAACGCCCCAACTTTCTTTATGCTTAAGTAACTCGCCTGTATTTGGTGTATATCCTTCATCGTAGTTACCATCTTTATCAAGATCTTGATTTTTTTGTCCTGAAAGAATATAATCTTTTTCATCAGCTGTTAACCAAGGATGCGTTTTTGGATCACCTTTAACTACATATAACCAAGGTAATAACCATAAAAACCCTAATACGGCTACAACGATAAAAATTGCTTTCCAATCAAAATATACTGATAATAATCCTATTACAGGATATGCTACAATACCTCCAATAGCTGCACCTGAATTAAATATTCCTTGAGCAAGTGCTCTTTCTTTAGTAGGAAACCATTCTGCATTGGCCTTTGCCGCACCTGGCCAATTACCAGCTTCTGCAATACCTAAAATTGATCTAAAAATTGAAAACGTTAATAAACCCTGAGCGAATGCATGTAACATAGTTGCAATAGACCACACACCTATTGAAAGTGCAAATCCTATTCTAGTACCTATCCAATCGAATATTTTTCCAAATAATGCTTGACCTCCAGCGTAAGACAAAATAAATACGGTAGAAATAGTACCATAAATAGCTTTATGTCCATCCTTATCCATTTCTGGAAATAAATCATTAGCAATGTCTGGCCATAAAGCACCAAACGCTTGTCTATCAATATAATTTATAACAGCAGCTAATGCAACAAGCCCAACTACCCACCAACGTAAGCCTTTTAATTTCATACTCCCTTTTTTAATTTAAGATGATTATTTAATATTATAACAATATTTATACAGCTCGTTAAAATGCTCTTTCATTTTTTGTTTCGCTAATTTTGGATTTTGAGCCTTAATAGCATTATAAATAGCCTTATGTTCATCAATCCCTACATTAGCTCGATTCTTATCACATACGTGATACTTTTCAAAATTAGTGATTATCTCAGGAGTTATAGTTAACATAAATGTGTTCATTGAGCTATTACCACTAGCTTTTGCAATGGCCAAATGAAACAATAAATCTTCTTGCACTGCATCCTTACCGTCCAAAACTTTTGCAGCATATGCTTCTAATGCATTCTTTATTTCCTTTAAATCTTCATTCGTTCTTCTCAGCGCAGCTAATCTAACAGTTTTAAGCTCTAATAAAATTCTTGTTTCTACTAAAGATTTAAAATCTGGTGTTTCTAGTCTCAAAATATCGTCGATCATTCCATTCATAGCTATGACACCAATGTTTGCAACAAAAGTTCCACTTTGAGGAATAGAATCTAGCAACCCATAAAATTCTAATTTTTGAATTGCTTCTCTAACATTACTTCTAGTAACTCCAAACTTCTCTGATAATGTTCGCTCTGAAGGCAGTTTATCACCAGGTTCAAGATTTTTTAAATTTATTAAATCTCTTATTTTAGAAATAATAGCGTTCTGCGAATCTAAACTTTCCATTTTTGCCAGCATTTCCAATTTCATATCTAAATTTTTAATTTTTAATTACACGATTAATATTGTGCAATATATCTTATAAATATAAGATTATTTAATAGTGCTTAAAGAATTCCACCTGCACAACTAATCAACGGCAGAATTCAATAAGCGACTAACTCAAATAAACTTTAATGACTTACTTCTAATTCGTAAAATCTAACTTTAGCATAAGCGCCTTCATCTCTAGACTGAAAATAGTTTCCTGCTTTAAAGTAATTCTCGAATATTCCCCACTTTTTTATGTGGATGCCCTCGTAAGCTTTATATTCTGTATCATTTAAAATTATCAACATTTTACCATCAGTAACTTGAACTTCTAATGTAAATTTTCTGAAACCAACTTCTTGTTCAAAATTGTATCCTTCATCATTATCCCAAGCATCTTCATGTAAAATTTCAGTATCTGAAGCTGCAAGGTTTTTTAACACTTTAGATTTAATTCTAATTTTACCCTTATCCCAATAAATTTTTAATATTGGTGGTGCATTATTATCGTCCTCACCTATTAAATCTCTCTGTTCATTAGTTAATCTTCCATGGATTTGCATAATAATAACACGATGGTATTTACCTTCATCATCCTTTGTCACTTCCTCCATTTGAATCTTCCCCTTCATATTTGCACCATCTGCAAATGTCCAGTTCACATTATTTTCACCAGGTACCATTTGCTCTCTTAGCTCAGATCTCGTATACTTAGTATTCCTAGTTTTAGATTCCGTTGGCATCGCATGAAATACAATAGCGCCTTTTGTTGAGTCTATGTACATATATGGTTTTGCTATTTCATTATCTGCAAAATCTAAAATCTCTGGCGGATCTATTTCATAAGGTTTTCCTTTTTCATTAGTAACTGGTAATGTAACTTTCCAGTGACTTAAATCAATTTTTGGAAGTTTAACCTTCTTCTTTTTTTTCTTTTTCTTTTTTTTCTTCTTATCAACTTTTTTATCAGATATTTCAGTTTCATTTTCAGAAATATTCTGAGCATCAATACCATTAGTATAGAAGCAAGCGATAAAAATGAAGACTGAAATTTTAATGAAATTCATAATTAATGATTTATTACTCTGAAATTTAATCTAAAGCTGTTATAACAATTGAATCTGTACGAATCTCTTCATCTCCACTATTATATCCAAAGTCTCCACCAGCTCCACCAGTTGCAGGACCACCTAATCCTCTCATAAATAATGCTACACTTGTATTAGCTCCAGAATTAAATGAATATTGATACGATAAGTAACTTGTATCACTAGGATTGTCTTCTACTCTTATCAGAAGATTATTTGCTTCGTCTTCTACTTGCGCAATAGATGTATATCCCCAAAATCCTGAATCACTGTTTCCTTGTGGAAAATCTACCGTATCTGTATAGTAAACAGGTGTATATCCATCTGTATAACCAGTACCTGCTAAAATTCTTAATTCTAACTCACTTGGGTATAATCCGCCACTTTCTAAACTCTTAAAAGATGAAACCACTGTTATCAAATAATTAGCATTTGGTACTACTTCGAACTCTTGGTATATAGCATCTGGTTCGTTATTATCAAATTTCAGAACATCTGATCCATTACCTGAACTTGATTCTCCTTGATCTCCTATACTCTTATTTATCCAAGCAGCACATGCACAATCCGAACCTGAAGATTTAGGTAATTTTACAAAATCTGCATTTACCAATGTAGGATCTAAAACTGGTGGTGCTTCTGGCTCCTCTACTACAACCTCCGCGGTGTAAGTATTCACAGCGCCTAATGCATCTGATGCCGTCAACGTTACAGTATATGTGCCTTCGTCTGGATATGTGTTTAAACCATCTACAGATGTTGAACTGTTACCATCACCAAAATCCCATGCATATGTTGTAGCACTTGTAGATTCATTAGCAAAAGTATATGTTAAATAATCTGCTGTAACAGATGCTGTAAATGCAGCTGCAGGAGGTGTTAAATCTTCCTGTGAATTAGCATCTGGCAAATCAAATGCTAAAGAATCAATTGTAGGGTCACAAGCAATTGTAGTAATGCAAGCCACTATGAGTAACGCACCAACTAACTTATTTTTTACCTGTTTTTTTATTCTATTAATATTTTTCATTTTAAAATGTATTAAATTAATATGTTTAGTAACCAGGATTCTGACTCATTAAACCATTACTTAGATTTACTTCATTTTGAGGCATTGGTAATAATAAATCTGATGTTGTATAACCAAATCCATTAAGTTCTGAATAAGCCGAAAGCGTCGTTTCTGCTTCTCCGAATCGTACCAAATCAAACAACCTATGATTTTCAAAAGCTAATTCTACCCTTCTTTCTAATAATAACTCTTCTTTAGTTAAATTAGTCACCACATCTGTAAGACCTGCTCTATTTCGTACTAATTGAAAAGCATTTAATGCTGCCGCATTATTAGTTTCTTGTCCTCCAGCCATAATTGCTTCTGCGTACAACAGCAATATATCAGCATAACGTAAAACAATCCAGTCATTACCTGCCAATTCTGGGTTTCCAGTAAACTCACCTGTGTCTCCTCCATCATCACCATCAGGGAAATATTTAGCACATTGATATCTCACTGAAGTTAAGTGAATAGGATCTTGTCTATAAGTAAATTGTGTTCTGTCACCACCATATAGATCTAAATCTCCTACTAAATCATAAGTTGCATAATTTAGACCACTTGATCTTCCTACAGCATTCATCCATTGTGCAGAAAAGTTTTGACTATCATCAATTGTTTGATACCCAATTGCAAAGATAATTTCATCATTTAATTCTGAATAAAAAACATCATAAAAGTTTACTAAATCAAACTCTTGGCTATTAATAATACTTTCACATAGTATCTGAGCCTTAAGATACTCAGGATTTTCTATTGATAAATAAGCCTTAGCTAATAAACCTTGAGCCGCCGCTTTTGACGCTCTGGTTTTATACGTGTTATCTAAACCATCTTTAGCTGTTTCTAAATCACTTATAATAAGATCGTAAACTAGATTCTTATCTACTCTTATAAATTGAGTATCTGTCTCAGATGCTGTAAGTACATGATCTACTAAAGGAATATCTCCAAACAACCTTACTAAGTTAAAATAAGCGTAAGCTCTAATAAACTTGGCCTCTGCTTCAATTGCAGATGTATCTTCGCTAACGTTTCCTAAATTTTCTAAAACAACATTCGCTCTAAAAATAACTTGATAAAAACTATCGTAATAATTAGCAACTATACCATTGGTTGCAAGTACACTGAAAGATTCAAATTGACCAGAATCAGAAAAATCATCTGCATCTGCAATTTTAGTAGAACTGTTACCACTTCTCATCTCTGTGATATAAAATTCGTATTGTACACCATGATTTTCATCTCTATCGTAACTACCATCTCCCTGTATAGCATCATAAGCTCCAATTAATGCTGATTCAAGCTCTGCTAAAGTTGTATAATAATTATTAGAAGTTGACGCTGAATTTGGTTTTGGATCTAAGAAATCACTACAAGATGATGCCAATACTCCTATAAAAAGGACAGCTATATATTTTACAAATTTCATAATAAAATCGTATTAAATAGTTTATTTATTAATTAAAAGTCTACGTCTAAACCTATTGATATGGTTCTATAAATTGGAGATCCACCTCTTTGGTATCCGTATTGTGTAGGACTTGTTTTATCTAAAGCTTCTGGATTCCAACCTGTATAACCATCCGCTGTTTTATACATTAAATTTTGACCTGATGCATAAACTCTAAATTTAGATATACCAAACTTAGTAACTACATCGCTAGGTAAATTGTAACCAATATTCACATTTCTTAATGCAATATACGATGCATCCTGTATCATACTGTTAGTGAAGTATTTATCTACTAAGAAGTCTGTTTCATATCCTGCTGTTGCAGCTTCTGCATTTAATGTTCTGTTGTTATTATGACTAAACAAATAATGATCTCCAATATTTCTTACTTCTGCACCATGTGATCCTTGAAACATAAATGAAAAATCAAAGTTACCTATAGAAAAATCGTTAGTTAAACTCCAAATTAATTCTGGGTAAGGATTACCTAATATCGTTTTATCTTCATCATCTAAAACACCATCACCATTTAAATCCTTCACTCTAACTAAACCAAACTCGTTACCAACATGTCTGTAAGGTCTATCTCTATATTCAATTGGCACTTCAGAATCTACTACGTATCCATAAAAAGAAGATATTGGTTGCCCTTCTTGATTAATCCATTCTGCTGGTCGTGATGGATCTAAACTCGTAACTTGACCATCTGAATCAGCAAAATCAATTAATGTATTTTCATTCGTAGTAGCTATAATCGACGTTTTCCATGTGAATTTTTCAGAATTAATATTTCTAGTTCTTAACTCAAACTCGAATCCTTCATTCTTTACTTCACCCAAATTAACTAAAGCACTATTAAATCCTGTTGTTGCAGATACTGGATTGTTTAATAATAACTGGTCACTAGTTCTTTGGTACCAATCAATTGATCCTGTAATTTTATTATTTAAGAATCCAAAATCTATCCCTGGATTAATTTCAATTAATCGTTCCCATTTTAGCTCAGGGTTTGCTAGATTTAATGGCGAGTAACCTGTAGTAATTGTTCCGTCGACCACATAAGATGTTAAATCTAATAATGCCAAGTGCGGATAATAATCTTGTAACACATTATCAGAGCTTAAAACAGAACTACTACCTTGAGCATCTGGATTTACACTTCCTGTGTTTAGTCTATCATTACCTGTTACACCAAAACTGGCTCTAAATTTAAGTGTTGAAACAAAGTCGCTATCCTCTAAGAAACTCTCTTTAGCAATATTCCAACCTACAGATGCCGCAGGAAAATTACCATATTTAAAATCCGATCCGAAAATTGAACTTCCGTCACGACGCATACTTAAAGATAATAAGTATTTGTCATCATATGCATAAGTTAATCGTGAAATCAAAGACACACCTCTTTTTTTCCATTCTAGCCCATATGTTTCGCCAGATACAATCTCTGTTGCTCCAGAAATTTGTTGTACTGCATCGTTTTCAAAACCAATACCCTTTATTGTAGAAAAGAAATAATCTCTTGTTTCAATTGAATTACCTAAAGTCACTCCTAACTCATGTTTACCAAACGTTTTACTATAATTTAAAAAGTTATCAAAAATATAGTATTGTTCTTTCTGGCTAGTTTCTACCATATATGCAGAAGCTACGGTTCTACGAGCTAAAGTACCTAAATAATCCGTTCTTTTAGTATCTTGAATTGATCCTGATAAAGTTGTCGTAAAATTTAGTCCAGAAGCTATTTTATATTTACCATATACGCTTCCAAACATCTTAAACTTTTTATCTACTCTGCTTCTCTCTGTAGTTCTGCCGTAAGGATTCTGATTTGTACTATTACCAATATTGTTAAGCTCGTCATTAACTAAACCATCTCCATCTAAATCAAATATTGTAAAGTGATCTTGTCTTGCGTAATCCCCAACTTGCAAACCTGGAAAAGATTCAGGATTTACCATTTGTAAGGTAGCCTCTGTATGATAAATTGGCAACCAAGGTTGATGTCTGGCAACATTATGTACAGATTCTGAAAACCTATCTCTATCTGTATACGACGGACTTAAATTTACACCAACTGAAAATTTATCATTTATTTTATTATCAACTTTTAGTCTAATACCATATTTTGTATAATTATCTCCTAACAACACACCTTCATCATCAGAATAATTTAAACTAGCTGTATATTTTGTGCTTTTATTACCACCTCTTAAAGAAAGTGCATGACTTGTAATAGCACCTCCATCAAAAAAAACATCTTGCCAAGAACGATCTGTACCTGTTTGCAATTGTGCTTGTGTATAAATAGAAACTACACCGTTTTCTTCCATTTGTTGCTCTGCCCATTCAGTAGTGGTATAACCATAAGCATCACTTTTTCTGGCGTCTTTAAAACCAGTATATGTATTATAACTAATTTTAGTCTTCCCTTCTATACCAGATTTCATTGTTATCATTATAATACCATTAGATCCTTTTGAACCATAAATAGAAGAAGAGGCGGCATCTTTTAAAATCTCAAAAGATTCTACATCATTCATATTTAAAGATCCTAAAAAATCTGAATCAACAATAACACCATCGACAACAATTAATGGTGTAGAATCACCAGCCATTGAACCAACACCACGAATTGTGATTGTTGGTGCAGCACCAGCCTCACCATCTGTAGCTTGTATATTAACACCTGAAACCTGACCAACTAAGGCATCATCTACCCTAGAAACGGCTATTTGACCTAAATCATCATTTACTACTTTAGAAATAGCACCTGTTGTATGACTTTTCTTTTGTGTTCCGTAACCAATAACAACTACCTCACTCAGAGAGTTATCTGATTCAACCAGCAAAACATCAATAGTCTTTTGACTATCAATTATAAATGTTTGAGTTACATAACCTACATAAGAAAATTGAACAACATCACCCTTAGCTACTTCTAATTGGTATTTACCATCGAAATCCGTAGAGGTTCCTCTGGTTGTTTTAACAATGATGATGTTAGCTCCTGGAATAGGCATATTATCTCCTGCAGAAGTTACGGTTCCGCTTATTGAATACTTTTCTTGTGCGATAAGCGATACACAAAAAAACAAAGCAAAAATCGTTGTTAACCTTATTTTTAAATTCATGTTTAAATATTAGATTAGTTAGTTATTTAGCATTTACCTCACTTTAAACCTATTACTAACTGGTTTACCAGATTGGTTTACCAAATGTATGTTATTTTTTTGTTAAATCAAAATTATTTCTGAGTAATTAAATAGCAGAAGAATTCCCTCAAAAAATAACAGTATATGTACTTTAAAGTCAAGAGATTATACTTAACTAAAGTTATAGCATATACAACAAAAAAATCCCTATGTTTACTTTAAAATAAACACAGGGATAAAAATAATATTTGATCCTAAATTTAATTCGTTAAATTAGGATTTCTATCAATCTCATCCTGTGGGATTGGAGTATCGTAATCAACAGCTGAGTTCCATTCTGGTTTCGCTCCCTCATAACCTGAAGCACTAAAAACCTGGTCTCCTAATTGTCTTCTTTTGATGTCATACCATCTCTTACATTCGAATGCAAGTTCAATTCTACGTTCTTCAAGAACATCTGCAACAGTAATTGAACCAAGATCAGCAGGAACTGCACTAGCTGCTACTGTTTCTTCAACGTAACCACCATTAGTCGTTTCACCACCATTTCTTGCTCTACCTCTTACTTCGTTAAGAAAACCAAGAGCTAATGGGCTTCCTACTTCAACTCCTGCTTCTGCAGCAATCAATAAAACCTCTGCATAACGCATCATAGAATAGTTATGACTTGTTGCTCTCTTACTACCTCTCGCAAATTCTCCTGGATAACGAGAGTACTTTGCCATATAAGGCTGGTTTGCTGCATGCTCATGTCCACTAATATCAAACTGAGTAAAATCTACTGTAGTACCATTAATAGTAGCTTCTGTTTGGAAACTTACACGTGTTCTATAATCATCTGCATCAAATGATTGGTAAACAGCCATTGTAGGCACAGCAACAGACCATCCGTCATCACCTCTAATACCACACATTGGAGATATTTGATCATATGCATTATCTGGAGCTTCTACATTGTTATAATCTAATGCGAAAATTGGCTCTATAGAGTTATCAATTTTATTAGCATTAAATAACGTTTGAAAATCTGGATCTAAAGCATAATTATAAGTCCCTGCATTCTGAATTACTTCATAAGCTTCATCATATGCCATTTGGAAATAAGTCATATCACTTGTTCCTGCTCTAGTTAAATATACTAGTGCTAAATAAGAACTTGCCGCTCCTTTAGAAGGTATAGATCTAGAAGCCTGTGTATTTGGCAACCAAGTTTTAGCCCATTGTAAATCTGCTATTATTCTATCATATACTTCAGATTCAGGTGTATTACTTAGAGAACTAGCTGCTCCGATATCATCAACTGGAGTATCAATGTAAGGAACATCACCAAAAAGTCTTACCAAATGAAAATAATAAAACGCTCTAGCAAAATAAGCTTGTGCCGTAACTGGGTTTTTAACAGCTTCATCAACCGCTACATCCTCAGCACCTGCAATGGCATTATTTGCTGCTGCAATTCCTAAATAAATTCTAGTCCATGGATCATATACCATTTCATTATCACCTGTAATTGTATGTGTATCCATTTCAACTCTACGTGTTTGAGTAGATTGAAGGTTAACCATATCAGAACGTAACATCAATGCAATAGAAAGTTTTCTTCCCCAAATTTCTTCGTTAATAGCATGTGTTAAGGAACCATCTATAGCGGTTTGAATATCCTGAGTAGATGTAAAGAAACCATCTGGCGATAATAAACCAACAGGCTCTTCTTCTAAATCTGAACATCCCATTATTGACAATCCCATTATCAATAACATTAAAATTTTAAAAGTCTTCATAATTTTTTCTTTTTAATTAAAACTGTTTTTTTCTAAAATATACGATTAAAATTTCACATTTAGACTAAAACTCACCGATTTAACTGTCGGGTAATTTCCAAAATCAAAACCTCTAACCGTATTACTTGCTGTATTATTATCACCAGCAGAGCCATAATAGTTAACCTCAGGATCTAAACCAGAATAATCTGTAATCGTTAATAGATTCTGTGCACTAAGTGTTAATCTTAGGTTTTCAATTCCTAATTTTTCAATCATTTCTGTAGGGAAAGAGTAACCAACAGCAATGTTTTTTAATCTGATATAACTACCGTCCTCTACGAAACGAGAAGAAATTTCTCTAAAACTGTTATTCCCTACACGAGGTTGATCAGTGTTAGGGCTAGCAGCCGTCCAAGCACTATTGTAATAATCATAAGTTGTATTAGCATCACCGTTATTTAACTGCACATTAGTCATGTTAAAAATCTCACCTCCTTGAGAACCTTGGAAAAAGACATTTAAATCCCAGTTCTTATACGAAAAGTTGTTTGTAATACCCCAAGTAAAATCTGGGTTTGGATTACCGATAATTGTTTGGTCATCGTTAGTAATATCACCACTTCCATCTATATCAGCAAATAATGGATCTCCTGCTGAAGCTCCTGGCAATGTAGCTGTACCGGCTGGTAACGCACCTCCTTGGAAGACACCTGCATAATCATATCCGTAGAATAAACCTACTTCTTCACCTTCTCTTAAGATAGCCGTGTTATTTACACTAAAATAACTTGGCGCACCATTTTGGAAATAATCATCACCATTAATTAATGTTGTTACAGAGTTTTTATTAGTAGCGAACACTAAATCTGTAGACCAGCTAAAGTTATCGTTAGTAATATTTCTAGTATTTAAAGAAATTTCAAATCCTTTGTTATTTATTTCACCAACATTTTTCAATATTTGATCATTGTAGAAACCTAAATACCAAGGTAATCCTCTATCAACCATGATTAAGTCCTTAGTATCAATGTTATAATAATCTAATGATAAAGAAACTTTACTGTTAAATAAACCTATATCTAATCCAAAGTTAGATTGGTAAGATGTTTCCCATTTAAGATCTGGGTTAGAAGGTTGGTTTGGCGTAATAGCCGGTACAGTTCCACCATTACTAGACGCATAAATACTAGCTAAACTTGCTAACGATTCGTAAGCACCAATTGATGGGTTACCTGTAAGACCATAACTGGCTCTGAATTTTAAGTTAGAGATAGTTTCATTATCACTTAAGAAATCTTCATTTGAAATTTTCCAACCAAACGCAGCTGAAGGGAAAATTGCATACTTTTCATTTTCAGCAAAGTTAGATGCACCATCACGTCTTACTGTAGCAGTTAATAAGTATTTATCATCATAATCGTAGTTTAATCTACCAAATTGAGATTGAATTTCAGTTTCAGTTTCATAGATATCTCCTGATCCACCATTAATTAAATTAGTAGCAGTCCATAAACCGTAGTAAGAGAATGAATCTGATATAGTACCAGTACCTTCGCTGTAAAACCCTTTTCTAACTGTTTTTTGGTAAGAATATCCTGCTAATAAAGTTAAATTACCTTTTCCTATTTCTTTATTGTACGTTAAGTAGTTTTCACTTAAAATAGTTTTAGTTTTATCTTCTGACATGATAGCTCTACCATCTAAGCCTCTACCAGCTGTAACAGCTAAAGTTCTAGGCATGTATATTCCTCTAAACTCATTCTTATTACTTAAACCGAAAGTTGTTTTAAATGCAAGACCTTCAATAATTTCGTAGTTTGCATAAAAATTCGCTCTAAAATCTTCTATTTCAGTATCATCATCTCTTTGTGTAGCAACCGCGTATGGGTTATCTACCTCATCACCAATTAAATCATTTGTTGAAAAAGTTCCGTCATCATTATAGATTCCTTTGTCTGGTGCGAAACGCATTGCTAAAGAAACAACATCATCACCACCCACAGTAACTGATCCATTGGATTGAGTAGATACTCCATCTTTTTTACTCATACGACCGTTTAAGTTAAGACCTACTTTTAACTTATCAGTAACTTGTGCATCAAGATTAGACAAGAAAGAAACTCTCTCGTATCCAGAGTTAACTAAGATACCATCTTGCTGGAAATAAGTACCTGAAGCATAATAATTAACTTTTTCAGAACCTCCTGAGAAAGAAACTTGGTTATTTGAAGTACTACCAGCTCTGTAGATTAAATCTTGCCAATCCGTATCGTAATCTCCTTGTACGTATGGAGTTGTATTACCTTGGTTAGCTCTAATTTGATTTTGGTAATCTGCAAAATCACTAGCATTTAATAAATCTAAGCTATTAGCAGTATTTTGAATTGAATATGTAGAATTAAATTCTACAACCAATTTACCACTTCTACCTTTCTTAGTAGTAACTAATACGACACCATTTGATCCTCTAGAACCATAAATAGCCGTTGCTGATGCATCTTTTAAAACCTGAAGTGATTCAATATCTCCAGCTTGTGGCATTGTACCTCCCACAAAACCATCTACAACAATAAGGGGATCACTACTTGCATTAATTGAAGTATTACCTCTAATATTAATTTTAATTGGTGCTCCTGGCTCACCACCATTATTTGATTGAACAACTACACCAGCTGCACGTCCCTGAAGTGCCTGTTCTGCTTCCAATACAGGAAAAGCAGTTAATTCTTCCTTTTTCAAAGAAGATACAGAACCAGTTACATCACTTTTTTTACGAGCTCCATAACCTACAACAACAACTTCACTTAATGAATTATCATCTTCGGCTAATGAAACATTAACAGTAGTCTGACTATCTATTGTAACAGTTTGAGCTACATAACCAACATAAGAAAACTTAAGAACATCGCCTTTGCTTACTTCCAATTGGTATTTACCATCAAAGTCAGTAGAAGTACCTCTACTTGTATTGACAACAATAATATTTGCACCAGGTATGGGCATATTATCGGATGCTCCAGTGACTACACCTGATACGGTATATGCCTCTTGAGCAAAAGCTACTACACTAAAGAAAAGTGCAATAACAGTAATGAGTTTAAATTTTAAATTCATAATTCATTGTTTAGATTAGATTGTTTTATTATTAGTTTATTTTAATAGTAAAGACTCATATTTTACGTAATAAAATGAGAATCTTTTTAAAGTTTTTTACTGGTAAACCAAATTGGTTTACCAGATTGGAAAACCAAATATATATAAATATTTGTTAAATACAACGTTTTCGTAAATTTTATATGTTAAAATAGTTAATATTTAAGGTAATATAGTAAATAACTTAAGGGCTTAATGGACTATAAGTTTGCTAACAACTATTAGTAAATGGGATAAAATAAATCTTTACGATTCTTTATCTCCAAAATAAGATGGTCCTTCGCCTGTTAAAAAATCTTCTCTCACAGGACTAAAAGTATCAATAAGTTGTCCTGCTTCTAAACATACCGCGCTATGTAATAAGTTTGGCTCTATATATACACCGTCACCTGCTTCTACTATTTGTTTTACACCGTCAATTTCAAACTCAAATTTACCTGACACACAATATGTAGCTTGCGTATGAAAATGTTGATGTGGTGCTCCTAATGCGCCTTCTTCAAACTTTACGCTAACCATCATGATTTGATTATCATAACCTAAGAACTTTCTAGAAACTCCTCCTCCTAGTTCTTCCCACTCCATATCCTTTGATACAATATACTTTTCGCTAAATCTTTTCATTTTTATTTAATTTTTGAATTATTGCTTTTTTGAGATTTTTTACAACCCTCTAAATGATATATCTTAATTGAAATAATAAGAACCTGACCATTCGTAATTCTTATCATCAATTTTTACATTATGCTTAACTTCTTTAGACGTATTTGTATTCGCGGTTATAAACAACTTCGTTTTACCATTAATAGTAGTAATTGAAATAGCCGTGTACGCGTCAGAATCTAAAACTGTTTTTATGTCTTTAATATTACTTTTTGAATTTAGAGCGGATTCTGAAACTGCACTATAACTTCCGTGTGATTCTATAACAGAAACAAAGGTTCTATTTTTTGATTTTTTTGCTCTTAGAATTAATGCAGGATCACGACGTAAATTAAATTCTGGATCATTTGCTCCAATTCTTGCGAAGATCAATTCATCTTTAGTATTGGTTACTGTTGTTAATGAATAGAACTTATCATTACTGAACCAAGAAAACTTAGTGTTCTCATCTGAAGCTTTTCCTGATCCTTCTAAATACAAATGCTGATAACCATTTTTTGAACCCAATGGTTTTAATATTTCGGGTGAATTGTATTTAAAATTTGTTTGTAATACTTGTCCAAAATAATAAAATGGAAAGTCATATTGATTTGCAGTGGCAGAAGTCACTTTCATTATGTCTAACACAAATGATTTCTCAAAATCTTCATCTTTAATGATTGCCATGGTGCGGAGCATAGTTGTTCCTGGATAGGCATTTTTTTCAATTGCACTTACTACTTGAACATTATCATTGTCCGAAGAAAAATATTGTAAATCTGAATGATGTAAGCTTCCTATGTCATATTTACCTGTAAAATGAGAAGTTTCATTTTGCGTTACTGTATTATGTGCAATAGTTTGTTTTGCCCAAGTTTTATTTTCTTTAAGGTAATTACCACCACCTTTTTGTTCGATATTTACAAAACGAGATAATCCATAATCTTGAATTACTTCTTCTCCTTTTTCATATAAAGAATAAGACAATTTATCATAATGTCCGTGGCTAGATCCTTGTGATGCATACTTAAAAACCAATTCAATATCTTGGTTTCTCAATATACCAACACCACCTTGCTTTCCTTCTGGACCATCAGATAAGTTAATAGATTTTTTTGTAAATGGCTTTTCATTTCCATTCTTAATACCAAGGGCAACCGCCAAACCAGAATCGTCTAATAAAACTTTATCTTGTTGCTTTGCTATTGACAATAAACCTGGATCTTGATCTCCAAAATGATAAGATACATCAACTGCAGTTACCAATGCGTTTGTATAATAAGACATTCCTTTTTGACCATCATTTAATGGGAAGAAATCGCCATCAGCATCTGATAAATTCAATAACGCGTTTATAGATTTTAGAAGTACACCTTCTTTATATTCAAATATTTTCAATTCTGGTTTTACGTTGTGCAAACCTTCCGCAAAAACTAAAAAAGGATACATAGCGTAACGTTGATAATATGGCCCTTCATTATAATAACCATCTGGCGAAAAAGGCTCTTCTATGTTTGCTAAAAAACCAGCTTTTCCGTCTTTGTTTAGAAAACCACCATCATCATCTTTTTTAGTTGTGTCTAATTTTAAATCTTTTATTCCGTATAAAGCACGATTGATTAATTCTTCATCATCCATAACTAAACCAATCATTCCGACTGCAGCATTACCCCAAGTACTATGGTTATGAACACGTTGGTAAAATTGCGGACTGTCTACAGAGATATGATCTGCAAATGGTCTAAATAAATTAGTCTCTAGCTTGTTTCTCTCTTCTTCCGTTAAATAATTATATATACAATCGTAAGCCTGACTAACATAGACCAACCAATTAGAATCGTTTAAACATTGCCAGAATAATTTTCCTCTTGCATAAGACCTGGTTTTTGGATGTAATGGCAAAGTTTTATAAAGTGCCTCATATTCCATTAGCATATCTTTTACATATTTGGCATATTTTTCATCATCTAAAATTTGATACAATAAGCCAGCTTTATAGAGAACAAACCAATTTTGCTTGTGTCTAGAATGTGTATAACCACCTGAATAATCTTTAGGAATAGGCACTTCTATACCTGCTTCAATTTCCGCATCAACCTCTTCCTTAACTGCTTCTAAAGATTTATCGAAAATTGGAATTGTTCCTAACTGCGCTCTAATATCTTTTACACCTTGAGCTGTTAAAATAAGTTTTGGATGTTCCTTGTTTGCAATTTTTTCATCGTCATTACCTGTTTGGGTTTTATTCTCATTGGCACATGAAAACAAGAAAAGCATTGATACAATGACAAATGATAAACTGAAGGATAATTTAATTTTCATAATATTATAGTTCTAGAATTGGTTTACCAGATTGGTTTACCAAATATATGGTTATTAGATACCTAAACAAAGTATATTGTTAAAAATTACTTAATTTATAAAGTTAGAAGCATAAAATTATACCTCAGCTAATCTTAATTTATAAATCTAACATTCTTTTAATACCAAACTCTAATCCGCGAAGTTCAGCTAAACCTCTCAATCTTCCGATTCCGGAGTAACCTGGGTTAGTTGATTTTTTTAAATCATCTAACATTTGGTGTCCATGGTCTGGTCTCATTGGTATAGAAGCATCTAACCCACTTGTTTTTGTCCTTCTATCTTCTTCAATTAAAGCGGCTTTTACTATGCTAAACATATCTACGTTGCCCTCCAAATGATTAGCTTCATAAAAATTCCCTTTAGTATCTCTTTGCGTACTTCTTAAGTGTAAAAAGTGAACTCTATCAGCAAACCTTTTAAAGATCTTAACCAAATTATTGTCTTCTCTGACACCCAGAGAGCCTGTACAAAACGTTATTCCATTAGCAATATTAGGTACTTGTTCAAATAAATAAGCATAATCTTCTTCTGTGCTTACAACTCTTGGCAATCCTAAAATTGGCATTGGTGGATCGTCTGGATGAATACACATTAATACATTTTTGGATGCTGCAACTGGAATTATATCATTTAAAAATGAAACCAAATTCTTTTTTAATTGATCTGCATCAATATTACTGTATGTATTTAAAACGTCTTGAAATTGTTCTAAAGAATAACCTTCTTCTGCTCCTGGAAGTCCTGCAATTATATTATTTGATAATTTTTCTCTTTCCGTCTCAGTGAGATTATCAAAATAGACTTTAGCATCCGTTTTTTCTTTTTCAGAATACAGTTTAGAGGCTCCAGGCCTTTTTAATAAATACAATTCAAATGCCGCAAAAGCTGTGCTATCAAAACGCAAGGCTTTAGAGCCATCTTCAACACTAAAATCTAATGACGTTCTTGTCCAATCTAGGACTGGCATAAAATTATAACAAATGATATTAATGCCACATGCTGCTAAATTTAATATACTAGTTTTATAATTCTCAATATACGCTTTAAAATTCCCTGAACGTGTTTTGATGTTTTCGTGTACAGGTATGCTTTCTACAACTTTCCAAGAAAGACCTGATTTTTCGATAATTGCTTTTCGCTCTTTTATTTCATCAATTTCCCAAATTTCCCCATTAGGAATATGATGTAATGCCGTAACGACTCCTGTTGCTCCTGCTTGTTTTATATCTGATAAGGAAACTGAATCATTAGGACCGTACCATCGCCATGTTTGTTCCATAGTATAATTATCTAAAAAAATTAAACGCCACTAAATGCACTAAATCCACCATCTATAGGAATAACAATTCCTGTAACAAATTTAGATGCTTCAGAAGCTAAATAATGAATAGCGCCATTAAGCTCATCTGCATTTCCAAAACGATTCATTGGTGTGTTTTGTATAATAGTATTCCCTCTATCAGTGTAACTACCATCTTCATTAGTTAGTAATGCTCTATTTTGATTACCAATAAAGAAACCTGGAGCGATGGCATTTACGCGCATTCCATCACCATATTTTTGAGCCAACTCAACAGACATCCATTTTGTAAAATTGTCTATTGCCGCTTTTGATGCTGAATAACCCATAACTCTGGTTATTGCTCTATCTGCAGCCATGGATGATACATTAATAATTGTTCCTATTTTATTTTGAGCCATCACTTTACCAAAAACTAAAGATGGTATAATACTACCAAACAGATTTAAGTCAATAACTTGCTTAAACTGTTCTACATCAACATCAAAAACAGATTGATTTGGACCAACGGTTGCTCCTGGTTTATTTCCACCAGCAGCATTTATCAGCACATCAATTTTACCATAAGTATCAACAATTTTTTTTGCAACGGTTTGAAGACTATCCTCCTCAACCACGTTACAAACGTAACCTTCTACTTTGGCATTAATACTTTTTAATTTCTGTACAGCGTCGCGTAAAGGTTGCTCTTTGTAATGTAACAAAATTACAGTCGCGTTATTTTCTGCTAAATATTTAGCAATACCACCACCAAGAATTCCGCATCCTCCTGTAATAAGAATTACTTTATTTTCTAAATTAAATAAATTCATTATCTATTTTTTATAATAAAATTAATCTCTATCCCTTAATTTGGAGGATAGCAAAGTAAAATTTTTGAAGCGCTTTTTGACTTAAATGTAATTTCAGAAATTGCTGCAGAGATAAATATTTCATCGCCTTGTTTATAGTCGTAATCTTTTCCATTACATGTTATAATTCCATCTCCTGAATAAATTACAGCAACATAGAAACTAGCATTACCTTGCATCGTATAATTACCATCTAAAAGTAATTCATTTAACCCAAAACAATCGGTATGTTTTTTATTAAACAACGTTCTAAATGTAAATTCATCAGAACTCTCTAAAACTTCTGGTGTAATTTTCCACTCCTTGAGCGCTTGTTCCAAATTATAGGTGTTATAGTGAAAACACTCTAACATAGTTTCTTCTCCAACGCCTTGATGAATTAATTCTGGTCCTATTTTTAATCCAGCAGGTGTTGTTTTCTCAACACGCATTGTATAGTCCGTAGGTTCTTGAACTTCCATTAAAAAACAACCAGAACCAATGGCATGAGGAACTCCGCCATAAATCATAAAGGCATCTCCTGGTTTTACTTCAATTTTATGTAAACACTCTAACATACCTTGTATGTTTTGAGTTTCAAAATGTGATTTCCAAATTTCTTTAGTTACATGTTCTTTAAATCCCATGTAAACTACAGGTTTTTCTCCATCTATTTCTCGTGTATTTAGCACGTACCAAGATTCTGTTTTACCAAACTCAGAATTTAAAATCGTTTTAGCGTATTTTTTATCTGGATGCACTTGTATGGTTAAGCGCTCCATAGAATCTAACATCTTAATAAGTACACCTGTAGTTCCATATTTTTCTGCTAATTCTTTACCTAAAAACAATTCTGGATTAGAATTAATTATGTCCTTTAATGGTACAACGCCTTGCTCTGTTTCAATTAAAGAAAGTCCTTCGTTTTCTGGTCTACCATTGCCACGTGCTGTAACCGTAGACATAATCCATTGTTCTGGCATTTGGCCATCCTCTTCTGAAGGTGCTTTTTTCCATCTACCAATTAATGCACCACCTTCATAAGTTCTCCAAACTCTATTGGAACGTTGTTTTAATGGTATGTGTGCATAATTTTGCAATTCTTTCATTTTTCTTTTAATTTAAAATTTCTATCACTCCTGTAATACCAGTGTACGATGTGTAAATAGAAAACAACAAAATAAGTCCTAAAAAAATGTTCTCCAATAACGTATTTTTATGTTTTCCCATTAAATCAGATCTGTTACTTAAATATAAAATACCTAAGACTGTAGCTGGTAAAATTACCGCATTAAAAACTTGAGATACAACCATTACAAATATTGGCCTAGCGTTAAAAATTGGCACTACAAGACCCAATATAGAGATTAAAAATACCATTATTCTATATTTTGGCAATGTCATATTTCTTTCAGAATTATTATAATCACAAAGCAACCAAGGTAGCATTAAAATATTTGGAAATTGAGATGAAACACCTGCTGAGATTATACCAATTGCAAATACAGATGTTGCAAAACTTCCGGCTAATGGCTCTAGCAAGCCAATCATTTGTGATGCCGTTGACAAACCAATTCCTTCAACATATAGTGTACCAGCAGCAGCTGCCATTATTGAGGCACTAATAACAAACATTAATGTTACTGATACGATGGCATCATTACGTTGTTTTTTTAGGTCAGATATTTTCCAACCTGCTTCTTTTACCAACGTTGTTCTTATGATGAATAAACCTGAGAAAACAGTCGTTCCAACGAGAGATGCAATTATTAAAAACGGACTTTTATCGTTACCTATAGTTTCTGGAATATTTGGTATGAGACCTTTAATAATATCTATTGGAGGCGGCATCATAATAAAAAAGTTTAAAAGGAAACTTGCCGACATAATGGCCACAATTACTGCTAATGCACGTTCAAAGAACTGAGTTTTTCCATTCCAAAAAATAAAATAGACTAATGCTATAAACGTTATGGCAAAATACACAGGAGAAATCCCTCCGTCTACGACACTTTTTGACCACTCAAAACAAATGTCTGCCACAATACCCATTACACCCATTACACTACCACAAACACCAACGGTTAATGCAACAATGAAAAAAACACCAACACCAGGATGTATATGTTTCCTGAAGGCTTGTAAAGCAGTTTCACCAGTGACTAACGTATATTTTCCATATAAATTAATCATAAAAAATGTTGTCAAACAAGATGCTACAATGGTCCACAATAAAGACATTCCATATTCTGCACCAGCTTTAGCCATAGTTGTCACACTACCAGTACCAATATTTAAACCAAGTAAAAATATACCTGGAAGAAATAATGCCATCCATTTTGAAAATTTATTTTTAAAAGTTTGTTTCATAACTAAATTTCTAATTTGGATTAATAATTAAATACATATACTCACACTTGTTTGATTTCATTCTGTAGGACGCGTGCCTTCACCTACTGTAGTCTCTTTAAACCAAACCTCAGCATAAGAACCATTAGCATATTGTTTTGCTATATCGCCATTGTAAGTATCTGAACCAGTGTACCACACGATGTTATCTTCAGGGCTTTTACCGTTAGATTGGTTGTAAGCACCTTGCTTAAAATAATTTAATTCTCCTGCATAAGCGTTATTGCGCTCAATACCGTCACGACCAATTGCTGCATATAAAGACCATATTTGATCAGGAATATTTTCTCTAGTTGCAAAATCTGACTTCAATAAGTTTTTAGTGAACTTAACGGTTTCATGACCTTTACTGGTAAACGTTAAGTACATAATTCCTTTATAAACATTTATCTCATAACTAAACTCTTCTCCTAATGCAATACCATCTTTTGGTTCTTCTGGATAAGTATCTGGAGTTTCCCCAACTACTGACATATCATATCCCCAAACTGCTGTTGAAAAGTCCCAACGACCAGAATTGTCTTCACCATCTGTATTTATTTCGTAGTTCCAAAAAACAGAACCTTGAGTGTGACCCGGAAATTTCTTGTAAAAAATCTTTAAAGGTTCGTTTTCATGACCTTCATCACTGTGAATTTGTCCAATAACAACTGAATAAGAAGCTGCAACTCTTGCATCACCAGATGTTGACACATGTTGTACTTTTAATGTTCCAGTTAATTTACCTCCAATTTCAGGTGTCCAATGTTTTTTCTGACCTAATTCTGTTCTTGTATTACTTGAAGTACGCGATGTAATCCCAGAATTTGGCGTTTTATAAACTACCCAATCCGTTTCATTTTTTGTTTCAACATAAAAAAAATCTTCCTTTGAAAAATTTACCAATGAATCACTGAAAGTACCATCTCCTAATAATATCTTCCATTCATCCATAAAAGGAATAACATCACTAGGATAAGTTATCGTTTTCTCAGTGTCTTGCTTTGCTTCTGAAATCGATTTACTGTTCTCTTTACAAGCAACTATTACTAATAATGTTAGTATTGTTAATAGTTGTTTTTTCATTTCAATTTTTTGTATGGTTATAACGTATTAGATTCTTGACTTTCGGAAGAATTTATTAATACATTAACTTCTGCTTCAAGTTTTCTTCAGTTTTTATTTGACCTGAATTAGACAGCGTATTATCAGATTCTACATTGTTCTTTGCGCCCCAAAGAATAGATACAAACTGTACATTGTTATTTTTAAAGGTGTTGTTATTGATATTTACATTTACGATACCTCTGTGATTTAATAACATTCTGTTTTTCTCTTTGGCTCCACAATTGGTAAATGTACTATTTGTTACAAGTAAGTTTCCTCCAATTGTAGACTCATCGTAACCACCTCTGTAATAATCAATAACATTTTGTTTTACGTTGGTAAATTGACAGTTATCTATTGTTAAATACTCCGTATTGTAATCACCTCTATCGTTTGTTTCTTCTGACAATTCAATTCCGTTTTCACAGTTAGAAATTGCTGTGTTTTTAAAGGTAATTTCTTCAGAAAAAGATTGCTTATACACTTTTAAAGCGTAATTAAAATTACTGATTTCAGCATCTAACACCTCTAAGCCAAAGTGATTAGACATATTCTCTTTTAAGCTAGCAAAAGCATATTGAGAACCTGTTCCTTTTAATTTTATTCCTTTTAAGGTTAATTTACCATAAGGCTGTAATTCTATAGCTGGTGTATTTGCTGCTCCTGAATATTCAATTTCAGCATTTCCTTTAGATTGAATGGTAACCGATTTATTAATAATTAATGAGTTTGAAATTTCAAAAACACCTTCATTTAATTCAATTACATCTCCGCTTTCAGCTTCTTTTAATTTAGCTACTAATTCTGAAGCATTTGTTACCGCATGTGTTTTAGGGGCTTTAGCTTCTACTTCATCTGTATACCAATCTGCACCATATTTAGTTTTATCTAACAGGCTTAGACTGATGTTTTCGGCATTTAAAATAGCACCTATTTGATTTGATTTCTCTCTTGAATTCCCTAATAAATCAGCAGTTATAGTTTCAAAGTCGTAGCCTTTGTAAACTTCTACATCATCAAAACCTGACGTTGGTGCAGAAAGCCCTGTTCCTATATCTGTTAATGCTAATTCTTTGGCAATTAAACCATGACTGTTTTTAATTTCTACACCATTATTATCAATAACATTGCTTGCAAAGGTTACACCATCTGCTTTGTCGTGCTCAATAATTGGGTTGGCATCTCCTTTAGAGTTATAAATAACATTATTTACAACTTCGGTTCTTAAAGGTCTTGCTGAACGAATTTCAGATTTTGGTAATACATCTGCTTGTGCAATGTTTGTACCTACGCCAAATTGCCATGGCGAATCTGAATCTACAAACGTATTGTAAGCCACAACAACATCAGTAACTTGATTGTATCTGTTTAATGGCGATTTAGGAATTCCGTTCATAATAGCAATCGGACTTCTAAAGTTTTTCCCCTTTATTTTGTAGAATAGGTTATTAATGACCCAATGACCTGTGTTGATAATTCTGATGCCTCCATATTGGTCATTAACGCCATCTCCAATAAAATAATTTCCGTCTACAGTAACGTAATTTCCATGTCTTGTAACCACAGAACCTTCACTTTTATAAAACACATTATTCTTTATAATATTGAAATTGGTTTTACTCGAAATAATTTCTACTTCACCATTACACTCTTCAAATAAGTTGTTTGCAATTAACGTATTACTTGGCGACATAGACGTAAAACTACTTCCTAATTGAATAGTTTCTCCTCTTGCACCACCTTTTCTTGGTCTTGGCCCAAAGTGATTATTAACAATTTTGTGATAGTTTCTAATACTTTGGTTTCCTTTTAAATCTACTCTTACCGTTGGTCCTCCATTGGTTTTACCAGCAATATAACAGTTGCTTAATTCATTGTGTTTTCCGTAGAATTGTACCCAAAGATTATCTTGGTCGCGCTCTAGATTATTAAAATCTAAAATAACACAGTTGGTTACTTTAGAATGATTTGCAACTTCTTTTTCGTTTGTTCTAAAGGCGATAACATTAGTTTTTGGCGAATGTCCGTTTCTAAAAAACAAGCCATCTACTACTAAATAATCACCGCTAATTTCTAAACTAGACTCTCCTTCTATAAACACTTTTCCTGGTGTTTCTGCTTTTAAAGTAATAGGACTATCTTCTGTACCTTCTCCTACCAATTTAATTTCGAGATTATTATAAGTACCATTTTTTAATACAATATCGTCTCCTGGTTGTGCATTTTTAATAGCATCTTGTAATTCTTCATTAGTTGAAACTAACAGGTTAGATTCTGTATTTGAGTTCGTTTTTTCTCCACAAGAAATAAATGTGATTAATAAACTGAGAATGATTAAATAATTTTTCATTTGATGTTGTATTGTGTATTATTAATGTGTGACTTGAAGTTCGTAATATTTTACTTTTGAGAATGCTCCGTCTGCTGTTGAACCTAAATAATTACCAGCTTTAAAATAATTTTCAAAAGGCCATTTGTTCATACTTATATCTTGATAAACCAAAGGCGTTTCATCATTTAATTGTAATTCTAACTTTCCTGTAGATGCTGTAATTCTAAATTCAAATTCTTCAAACCCAACATAACCCATATTGGTTGATGCATCTACCCAAACATCACTTGAGTTAATTAACAAATCATCGCCAGATGTATTCTCATCTACCAATGATTTTTTATAGGCATAGATGTAACCATCTATCCAACGCATTTTAATTAAAGGCGGACCATTATTAGAAGAAAAACTATGAATTGCCATATCGTCTAAAGAAATAATACCATGAATCTGCATTACTATAGTATTATGATATTGTCTGCTGTTACTTTCATTATCTTCAGATATATCCACTACTTTTAATCGTCCTGTCATCGTACCACCTTCATCTAACGTCCAATTTTCTCTTGCATTCTCAGGATTAATAAGTTCTCTTAACTCCGTTCTAGAATATGAACTGTTTGTGGTTGAAACTCCAGGAACTGTGTAAAATTCTATTGATGAATCTGAAGCGTCATCATACATATAAGGTAGAATTGAAGCATTTGTTCTGTAGCCTCCATTAATTAATTCTGAAGGTTGATACTCATCTGGACCACCATTATTATTTTCATCAACAGGTAATGTGACTTTCCAATTAGAAAAATCTATGTTAGCATAGATTACAGGATCATCGTCGGTACTTTCAAAGATAAACTCAACATCTTCATCTTTATCATTTTTAGCACATGCAACTATAAAACCTGAACAAATAAGAGATATAACTATCAATCTTAAACTCATGAATTGCTTATTTACAATTGGTTAACCACTTTGGTTAACCAAAAATAGATTAATTTTTTCTACTAAAAGAATCAATTCGGTTAAATTTGCATACAATAGTGGTAATTAACTAAACAATCAGATTTTAACTGTTCTGGATTACTTCCAGAAAGACTCTATTTCTTCGAGTGACTTCCCTTTTGTTTCTGGAATAAACTTGTACGTTATAATTACGATAATTAAAATAAACGCAATAAAAATGTAATAAGGAAGTGAACCACTCCAAGTTGCACTGTTATTCATTTCACTTTCCATAACAACAGGAAATGATTGCGAAACAACATAATTAGCTGCCCATTGTGCTGCAACGGCAACTGACATGGCTGCGCTTCGTATTTTATTTGGAAACATTTCTGACAGCAACACCCAAACAACTGGTCCCATAGACAAGGCAAACGAGGCAATAAATATTAAAACACCTATTAATGAAATTACACCAACGGCATCTAATTGTAATGAGACTGCTAACAACAAAAATCCTAAAATCATACCAACCGACCCTATATATAAAAGTGGTTTTCTACCAAACTTATCTACAGTGTACATTGCTATAAATGTAAATACAAGGTTTACAAATGCTAATAAGATTTGTTGTTTTAAAACATCATCCTTACCAAAACCTAGTGCTTTTTCAAAAATATCTGCACCATAATATAATACAGCATTAATTCCTGTAAACTGTTGCAAAACCGAAAGCACAGTACCTATTACGATTATACCTAATATTGCTTTAGAAAAATAATTAACTTTTATCTTGCTGCTACCTTCTGCTTTTAAAGAATTTTTAATTTCTTCAATTTCTACTAGAGCATCTTTCTCGTTATGTATTTTATTTAAAACTTCTATAGCTTTTTCTTCTTTTCCTTTTAAAGCCAACCATCTTGGACTCTTTGGTATAAAAAACATGAGCACCAAAAACAAGCCACTTGGTATAAGCTCTGACCAGAACATACGTTTCCAACCAAAAGCAATATTCTCTACTTCCGACAGACCATTACCAATAAAATAAGTTGCTAAAAACACTACAAAGAAGCCTACCACAATTGCTAATTGATAATAGGTAACCATGCGACCTCTGATGTTACTTGGAGCAATTTCTGCAATGTACATTGGTGCATTCATAGAAGCAATACCAATACCTAAACCACCTATTATTCTAAATACTACAAGTACGCTGACCGTTTCTGGTAAAAACGAAGGTAGACCAGATCCCCAAGCTGACAACGAAAACAGAATTGCAGATATGATTAATGACCATTTACGTCCAATTTTTATACTAAGAGGTCCTGCTACAATAGCACCAACAAAACAACCTAAAAGTGCACTGCCAACAACCCAACCTTTTGTAGCTGCATCGAGTTCAAAATATTTACTTAAATAAAATTGAGCACCATTAATAACTCCTGTATCATATCCAAAAAGTAATCCTCCTAATGCAGACACTGCTGCGATTAGAATTAGGTATGTTTTCTTATCCATTTTATAATCGTTGTTTAGTTTATTTAGAGCATTAAATGTAATACAATTATATTGATAAAATTGCTATCTAAACTGAGTAAAATGTTAAATGAATAATTTTTCAGTAAAAAATAGAACCACAACAAAAAAAAGAATGCAGAAATTAGAAGTTTTTTACGAATTACATAAAATAACAAATCATGAATGAGCAGTAAATATGTTACCTGCAGTATATAGCACCTAATATGAGCTTAAGAATAAAAAAAAGGGCTTTAACAAAATTGTTAAAGCCCTTAGTACTCAAGGTGGGAATCGAACCCACACGTCTTGCGACATTGGATTTTGAATCCAACGTGTCTACCAATTCCACCACTTGAGCGAATTTAATTGGTCATGTTCAATACCAAAACTATCTTTGATATCTAATCCAATAACGGATTGCAAAAATAGAAAATTAATTCAGTGAAACAATCAAAATTAACTGAGATTTATACTATTTGAAGTAAAATAATTTTCTAAATTTGAATCGAACTAGAAGCATACCAAACCATCAACTAAACAACTGATACCAAATGTTACCTGAAACTAAAGAAGCTAAATTTTTTGCATGTACTCAAAGTACGGAACTTGCTGAGCAGATTGCTAAAGCCTATGGCGCTAAACTAGGTAATGTGATTACATCTACTTATAGTGATGGAGAGTTTCAACCGTCTTACGAAGAATCAATAAGAGGTACGCGAGTTTTTATTATTGGATCTACACATCCTGGTCCAAAAAACTTAATGGAATTATTATTAATGATAGATGCTGCAAAGCGTGCATCTGCAAGACATATTACAGCAGTAATGCCATACTTTGGTTGGGCAAGACAAGACAGAAAAGACAAACCTAGAGTTCCTATCGCTGCTAAATTAGTAGCTAAAATGTTAGAAGCTGCTGGTGCAACCCGCATTATCACAATGGATTTGCATGCTGACCAAATTCAAGGTTTCTTTGAGAAGCCGGTAGATCATTTATTTGCTTCTACTATATTCTTACCATACTTAAAGAGTCTTAATTTAGATAATTTAACTATTGCTTCGCCAGATATGGGTGGATCTAAGCGTGCCTATGCATACTCTAAAGCATTAAAGAGTGATGTTGTAATTTGTTATAAGCAACGTGCTAAAGCTAATGTTATCTCTCATATGGAACTCATTGGTGACGTTACTGGTAAAAACGTAGTGTTGGTAGACGATATGGTTGATACTGCAGGTACATTAACTAAAGCGGCAGATTTAATGATGGAACGTGGAGCGCTTAGTGTAAGAGCAATATGTACACATCCTATTTTATCTGGTTCTGCTTATGAAAAGTTAGAAAACTCAAAACTTGAAGAATTAATAGTTACAAATTCTATTCCCTTAAAGAGTGAAAGTAAAAAACTAAAAGTTCTAAGTTGTGCAGATTTATTTGCTGAAGTAATGCATCATGTACACAACAACGAATCTATTAGTAATAAATTTGTAATGTAATACAAAGACTAAAAATCTAAATTCCATTTTACCTTTAAACCAAACATAGCACAATAGAACCAACTATTCTTTGCTTGTCATTTACTTTATATTTTTCAAATTATAGTCTAAAACAAAAAATACTGCGTTAATACTAGTATTTTCAAAGAATATGTCTAAATTTGCAGCCCTCTTAAGCAAAATAAGCTAAAGAGTTCAAGCCCTTACAATGAGGGAATTAAATTTTATTAAACAAACATTTTAAAAATGAAATCAATTACAATTAACGGATCTCAAAGAGAAAGCGTGGGCAAAAAGGCAACTAAAGCTCTACGTAATGCTGGTCAGGTTCCTTGCGTTATATACGGAGGAGACAAAGCTTTGCATTTCTCAGCACCAGAATTAGCTTTTTCAAAACTTGTATACACTGCTAGCGCACATACAGTTGTGATTACTTTAGATAATGGTGAAGAGTATAATGCTATAATGCAAGATATTCAATTCCACCCAGTAACAGACAAAATTACACACATTGACTTTTATCAAATTTTTGAAGATAAAGCAATTTCCATGGAAATTCCTGTACGTACAATAGGTTCTTCTAAAGGTGTAATGAATGGTGGTAACTTAAGAATGCCTTACCGTAAACTTAAAGTAAAGGCTATTCCTTCTAAACTTCCAGATTTTATTGAGGTAGATATTACACCTTTAAAAATTGGTAGTAAACTTTACATTACTGAGTTAGAAAACGAAGATTATTCTTTTTTACACCCAGAAAACACAGTAGTATGTCAAGTAAGACGTAGTAGATTAGCTGTTGTTGATGCCGACGATGAAGATGAAGACGAAGAAGGAGATGTACCAGCAACGGAAACTGATGATGTAGCTGCAGTAAAAGAATAGATAAGACCTATTTCAAATATTTAAAAAGCATTCTATTTATAGGATGCTTTTTTTATTTTTACAGAAATTGAAATTATGTGGAAGGCTATTAAAAGCTGGCTTGGTTTTAGTGAAAACATTGTACTAACAGAAGAAGATAAAATGAAAAAATTCTTAATCGTTGGCTTAGGAAACATAGGTAATAAATACGAAAACACCAGACACAACATTGGATTTAAAATACTTGATCATTTAGCAGATTCTAATGATATTACTTTTGAAACCGTAAAGCTAGGTGATATTGCTACACTAAAAGTAAAAGGTAGAACATTAATACTTTTAAAACCTAGCACATTTATGAACCTGAGTGGAAAAGCCATAAAATACTGGTTAGAAAAAGAAAAAATACCATTAGAAAATTTACTAGTTATCACTGATGACTTAAATCTTCCTTTTGGTTCGCTTCGCCTTAAAACAAAAGGAAGTGATGGTGGACATAATGGTTTAAAAGACACGCAAGACAAGTTACAAACGGTAAAATACAATAGGTTTAGATTTGGTATTAGTGATGAGTTTACCAAAGGCAGACAAGTTGATTATGTATTAGGTGAATGGACTGATGACGAAAACACTAAACTGAAAGAACGTTTAAAAATTTCAGCAGAACTTGTTAAATCTTTCGCACTTGCAGGTGTAAGTAATACAATGAATCAATTTAATGGAAAATAAAATGTAGCTTCGTTCTTAAAGCAATTTTTAAAAAATAGCAATACTTTAAAGATTTGAATTCAACACTACCAAAAGTAACAACTATAGGCACATTTGATGGCATACATATAGGGCATCAAAAAATATTAAAACAAGTGGTGCAATTAGCGAAAGCTAAAGGCTATATTCCTGTGGTGTTGACTTTATTTCCTCATCCAAGAATGGTGCTTCAAAAAGACGATTCTATTAAACTGCTTAATACTATTGAAGAGCGAATAGAGTTATTAAAAACCTTTGGAATAAAAGAAGTTATCGTTAAAAAATTTACTAAGGATTTTGCCAATCTTTCCGCCAGAGACTACGTAAAACAAATTTTGGTAGATGAACTAAACACTAAAGAAATAGTCATTGGCTACGATCATCATTTTGGAAAAAATAGAAGTGCCAATATTACTAATTTATTAGATTTTTCTAAAATATATGATTTTAATGTTGAAGAAATACCTGCACAAGATTTAGAGGAAGTTACTGTAAGTTCTACAAAAATTAGAAATGCACTAAACCAAGGACAGGTTGCCCTAGCAAATTCATATTTAGGATACAATTTCTTTGTAACTGGAAACGTCATAAAAGGCAAAGGATTAGGCAGAACAATTGATTTTCCTACTGCAAACATTGGCATTATCGCATCCTATAAACTCATTCCTTGTAATGGTGTATATGTTGTAAAATCTAAGATTAATAAAAAATTAGTCTTCGGTATGATGAATATTGGCACCAACCCAACAGTTAATGGAAAAACACAATCTATTGAAGTTCATTTTTTTAATTTTAATGAAGACATTTATAATTCTGAACTAAAAATTGAATTCCTTAAGCGTTTAAGAAGCGAAGAAAAATTTAAAAATCTTGAAGCTTTAAAAATTCAGCTTAATAAAGATAGGGAAAATGCATTGTCATTTATAAAGGAGCTAGATGTATAAATTATTATTTAAGCATATAGACAACTCCGGACTCATAGTTTTTAGAATCATCTTTGGTTTATTATGTGCCTTAGAAGCTTTTGGCGCCATTTTTACAGGTTGGGTAAAAAGAACCTTAATAGATCCACAATTTACATTCTCATTTATTGGTTTTGAATGGTTACAACCACTACCTGGTAATGGCATGTATATCTATTATATGGTTATGGGATTTTTAGGAATTTGTATAATGTTGGGCTATAAATACAGGTTGAGTATGCTAACTTTTGCGGTGATGTGGACAGCAACATATCTCATGCAAAAATCATCTTATAATAATCATTACTACCTTTTAGTTTTGCTTAGTTTTATTATGATTGTTATGCCAGCGAACCGCTATGCCTCTATTGATGCCAAATTAAATCCTGCTCTAAAAAGTATCTCAATGCCTAGTTGGTGTAAATGGGTTTTTGTTCTGCAATTATTTATACTATACACCTATGCTTCTTTAGCAAAACTATATCCAGATTGGCTAGATAGTTCTGTGATAGCTATCCTAATGAGAAATAAAGCAAATTATCCTATAATTGGCGAACTACTGCAACAAAACACAGTGCATTATATTTTGGCATATGGTGGTATTTTATTTGATGGCCTCATCATTCCACTATTACTTTTTAAGCCTACCAGGAAATATGCTTTCTTTATTTCTATTTTCTTTCATTTATTTAATTCAATCGTTTTTCAAATTGGCATATTTCCTTATATGTCATTAGCGTTCAGTTTATTCTTTTTTGACCCTAAACTTATCCGTAAATTTTTCTTAAAAGAAAAACCATTTTATGATGGGAATGCTATTAGTGTACCTAAATACAAACCCATTTTACTATCCGTATTTACTGTTTATTTTATAATTCAAATAATACTTCCAATGAGGCATCATTTTATTGAAGATAATGTTCTATGGACAGAAGAAGGTCATAGACTCTCATGGCGAATGATGCTGAGAGCAAAAAATGGAAGCACTAGATATACTGTAATCAATGCTGATACAGATAAAAAAATTAAAATTAGATTAGATGATTACCTAACCAAAAAACAGCAAAGAGGAGCCACAACAAAACCAGATATCATGTGGCAATTTGCCCAACATCTTAAGCAAGATTTTGGTAAAAAAGGAATTTCAGTAAAAGTATTTGTAAACGCTCACGTAAAGGTAAATGGCAGATCTAGAACTAGACTTATAGACCAAAAAGTAGATTTAGCGAACGAGGAATGGTCGCATTTTAAACATCATAATTGGATATTACCATCAAAACTAGATTAGTTTTATGTCTAACGAAATTCAATTAAAAAAACATAAACTCGATAAAGCCCTAATTCACACGTCAAAATAGCGATAATATAATTTTTATCTGCTTAAATTATTTTTACATTTGTTCCTTGCTCTTACTGAGCTTTATTGGTATAAAAACCTAAATTAAAAGATATGTTACAAGTTGCTTTTATTAGAGAAAATAAAGAAGACATCATAGCACGTTTAGCAAAACGAAATATTGATGCAACCGAAATGATTAAAAACGCTATTGCGTTTGATGAAGAACGTAAAGCACTTCAAACTTCTTTAGATAATTCTAAAGCAGAATCTAATGCGCTTTCTAAAGAAATAGGTAATTTATTTAAATCTGGAGAAGTACAAAAAGCAAATCTTTTAAAAGAAAAAACAACGCAATTAAAAGAAGCTACTAAAGGGTTTGAGCAAGAACTCAATGACAAAGTAGAAGCACTCTCTGAGTTATTATATAAAATTCCTAACGTACCAAACACAATTGTACCAGCAGGTAATACCGATGAAGATAATGAGGAGACTTTTAGAGAAGGAGATATTCCTACTCTACACGATGGCGCATTACCACATTGGGAATTAGCAAAAAAATATAATATCATAGATTTTGAACTAGGTAACAAAATTACAGGTGCCGGTTTCCCTGTATATATTGGTAAAGGTGCAAGATTACAACGTGCGCTTATAGCCTATTTTTTAGACAAAAATACTGAAGCTGGCTACACAGAATACCAAGTGCCCCATTTAGTAAATGAAGCGTCTGGTTTTGGAACTGGTCAATTACCAGATAAAGAAGGACAGATGTATCATGTTACTCTAGATAATCTATATTTAATACCAACAGCAGAAGTACCTGCAACAAATATTTTTAGAGATACATTATTAAACGAAAGTGATTTACCAATTAGCATCACAGGTTACACACCTTGTTTTAGAAGAGAAGCTGGTAGTTATGGTGCTCACGTTAGAGGGTTAAACAGATTACACCAATTTGATAAAGTAGAAATATTGCGTGTAGAGCATCCTGATAATTCTTATAAAGCATTAGACGGCATGGTAAATCATGTAAAAGACATATTGAAAGATTTAAAACTTCCATATAGAATACTAAAATTATGTGGTGGTGATCTAGGATTTACATCTGCGCTTACTTATGATTTTGAAGTTTTCTCAACAGCTCAAGACCGTTGGTTAGAAGTATCTTCTGTTTCTAATTTTGAAACCTTTCAGGCTAATCGCTTAAAACTACGTTTTAAAAATAGCGATGGTAAAAACGAATTATGCCATACACTAAACGGAAGTTCATTGGCGTTACCGAGAATATTAGCTGGTATTTTAGAAAATTACCAAACTGAAGATGGTATAAAAATCCCTGAAGCTTTGATTCCTTACACAGGTTTTGACATGATTTCTTAAACCATAGCAAGTCTATTAAAATTTCATATTTGTTAAAAAAAAGTGTGTTTCGTCGATTTTATAAGTATTTCTTCGGTTTAATTCAATTAATTTTCAGAAATTCGTAATACCAAATTTAGAAAGACCTATTTATGAAAAATTTAAAACGAATTGTTATACTCGTATCATTGATTGCAATGGTATCCAAAGTTTTGTTTTAACTATTTATTCATTTCAAAATAATAAAGCAAAACCACGTCGGAATAACTGAATCATATTTATAAAATAATGGTTAATAGCACATTTATTTTGCTGGTAAAATGCCTAAACGATTAGTTTAGGCATTTTTTTTATGACTTTTTTTATAATATCTCGATTTTGCATTTGTTATATTTGGTGCAGTATACCATACAAAGACAAATGACAAAAATTTTTATTGCATCACTACTGACTTTTTTAGTGTTTTCATGTAAAGAATCTACAACAAAAAACATTAGCACAGAAAAAATTAATACAGCAGAGACAGGTTTAGAAAACTTAATTCAAGCACCTATTGTTAATGACGCCTTGAGCGATGAACAACTAAATAATATTTCTCATATCCACAAAACCTTCAATGAAGTTTTTCCTGTTTCATTAGAGGAAACGATTGCTAATTTTAAAAGAGATGAAAACCCAAGTGAAGAAATAACAATTTGGTTAGCCATGGCTAATGCCTATGAAAGCTTTGTAACAAAAGATTCTAATAACCTTACCTTAGACAAAAAAAAGGAAGTGTTTAAGGCCGTGTTTATACGATCAATGATGTCTGAAGATGAATTCATTCAAAAAGAAATTGATAATTTTAGACGCTTATCTAAGGATGATATAAACTACATTCTACAGCATTATAAATTACAACCTAAACCAATTATTATTGCTAAATAAAATTAAAAACTCAATTAAATTCTCAGTATTAAAGCTCTTTAAAAAAACATGCGCCAACAAATTATAGCCATATTATTAATATTTACATCTTATTTTGGTTTCGCTCAAAACAGTGAAATACAAGCAGAAAGCTATTATAAAAAAGGAGAATTTTTAAAGGCACTTATCATTTATCAAAATCTATATAAAGAAAAGCCAAAAAGTTATAAGTATGTAGATAAGTTAGTTGATATACATCAGCAATTAGAGCAATATATTGAAGCCCAAAACATTATAACAACGCAACTTGCCAGGAAAAGAGATCCAGAACTTGTTATTTCTTTAGGATACAATTACCAACTCATAGACAGTTTAGATCGTGCTAATGAACTCTACGAAGAAGCCGTCGCTTTTGCAGAAACGAAACCATATTACGTCTATACTATTGCCAAAAAATTTGAAGACTATTCTTTGTTAGACCAAGCCATAAGGTTATATGAAAAAGGAAAAAGTAATACTATAGATAGAAATTACAATATTCAATTAGCTCGTATTTATGGAGATCTTGGTAATGTTGAAAAAATGTTCGAAAACTATATAGAGTACGTTGAATACAAACCCAATTACTTAAGTAACATAAAGCGCGCTATTAGTGATTTCATTTCAGAAAATAGAGACAATGAGAACAACATTTATTTAAGAAGAGCCTTATTAAAAAAAATACAACAAGAACCACAGCCTTATTGGTATGAAATGCTAAGTTGGCTTTATGTTCAAGAAAAGGCATACAGCAAATCCTTTATACAAGAAAAAGCATTATACAAACGTAATCCCGAAAGTTTAGATCGTATAATTGACCTTGCTAATATGGCACGCAAAGACAATGACGATGATACAGCCAAGGACATTTTTAACTATGTATTAGAGACTACACAAGATAAAACAACAGCAGTAACTGCGCATCAATATATTTTAGAAATTGACACTAAAAATGCAGACAAAAAAATGTTGATTCAAATTGATGAAACCTATCAAAAACTATTTGAAAACTATGGAAAATCAGCATTTACAATTCCCTTACAATTAGCTTATGGCAAGTTCTTAGCATTCAACAAAAAGGACACAAAAGCAGCCACTGACTTTTTAAAAGAGAGTCTTAAATTAGACATTAGATATTATAGAAAGGCAAAAATAAAATTACTACTTGCCGATATTTTGGTGCTTCAAGAAAAGTTTAATGAAGCTTTAATTTTTTATTCTCAGATTCAGGCAGAAATGAAGAATAGTACCATTGCACAAGAAGCAAGATTTAAAGTTGCTAAAACGAGTTATTACAAAGGCGATTTTGATTGGGCAGAATCACAACTAAAGATTTTAAAATCTTCAACATCACAACTTATTGCTAATGATGCTTTAGACTTAAAACTATTAATTACGGACAATAAATTTGAAGACAGCCTTCAAACATCACTAAAACTATACGCAAAAGCAGATTTATATGCTTTTCAGAATAAAATAGATGATGCTATTTCGCTTTTAGATATAATTTTAGAAGAACATAAAACCGAAAATATCATTGGGCAAGCACTTTTTCAGCAAGCAAAACTATACGAATCAAAGCAACAATATTTAAAGGCTGAAGCTAATTACCAAAACATTCTAACTAATTATGGTGAAGGTATTTTAACTGATGACGCCAAATTTTATTTAGCGGAACTTTATAACACACATTTAGTAAAACCTGAAGAAGCCAAAGAGCTCTACGAAAAAATAATCTTTGAACATCAAGACAGCATCTACTTCATTGAAGCTAGAAAGAAATTTAGAATGTTGCGTGGCGATAGTATCAATTAAAATCTAAATAACGCTTTGAAAAAGCAAATTCTATTTTTTATATTACTTTATTGTAGCTCATGCACAAGTAAACCAAATCTTATTGGAATTCAACCATACGGTGAAATAGATTCTACAATTATAAATTCAATTTCAGAAAGTCTAAAAAAAGTATATGATGCAGATATAATTATTTTAAATAACAAATCACTACCTAAAACTGCTTTTGTTAATGTTAAAAGCCCAAGATACAGGGCAGATTCACTGCTAATAGATTTATCTAAAAATAGACCAGATTCCATAAATTATATCATTGGCATTACCACCAAAGATATATCAACATCTAAAAGAGATAATGATGGCAATATAAAAAAACCTGAATCTAAATATTCAGATTGGGGAATTTTTGGTTTAGGCTATAAGCCTGGCAATAGTTGCGTAATTTCAACTTATAGATTAAAAAATAAGGATTTAAAGATTTTTGATAGTCGAGTACGTAAAATTTCAATTCATGAAATAGGACACAATCTTGGTCTTGACCACTGTTCTGCAAAAAAATGTGTGATGCAAGATGCTGTAGAAACCATTAAAACTGTAGATTTAGCTGGCCTTGATTTATGTACAGATTGTTATAATGAGATAAATTAAATAAACAAGTGTACTAATTATTTGTTCTTTGTAATTTCATAATTACTATTTCACGTGAATTCAAAAAATTACAAGAATCTCTCAAACATCAAAACTTTGAAACTTTGAAACTTTGAAACTTTGAAACTTTGAAACTTTGAAACTTTGAAACTTAAATAACTTCTAAATCCATATTTTTGCATCAAAATTCTAAAGCATGATTATATACAACGTTACCCTAAACATTGATAAAAGCGTTCACGCAGAATGGTTAGAATGGATAAAAGACCATATTCCACAGGTATTAGCAACAGGTAAGTTTAAAGAAGCTAAACTTACTAAGGTCCTCGTAGAGGATAATGAAACCGAAACTTATTCTGTACAATACAGAGCACACTCTAGAGAAGCCTTAGACAGCTATTATGCAGAACATGCAGAACAATTAAAACAAGAAGGATTAAAACGTTTTGCAGATAAAGTATTATCATTTAGAACAGAACTGGAAGTTGTAGATGAATATGTTGTAAATTACAATTAGTATCAATTAAGCTTACAACTCTGCTAAAGTCCACAATCATCCACGTATCTTTACAAAACATAAGCTTTACGCATTTGCGTCTTTGCTAAATAAATAAAATTATCATGACAGTTAAAGCGAAAAAACATCTCGGACAACATTTCTTAGAAGATGAATCTATTGCTAAAGATATTGCAGATAGTTTATCTTTAGAAGGCTACAATGATGTGTTAGAAATTGGTCCTGGAATGGGTGTTTTAACCAAATACCTTCTTAAAAAAGATACCACAACGCACGTTATTGAAATAGATACAGAATCTGTAGATTACCTAAAAAATAATTACCTTAATCTTGCGGATAGAATCATAGAAAAAGATTTTTTAAAATACGATTTAAACCTCGTTTTTAAAGACAAACCTTTTGCTATCATAGGGAATTTTCCATACAATATATCGTCTCAAATTCTGTTTAAAACCTTAGAATTAAGACATCAAATACCAGAATTTTCAGGCATGTTTCAAAAAGAAGTTGCCATGCGTATTTGCTCTAAAGAGGGTTCAAAAGTTTATGGTATTCTATCTGTTTTAACGCAAGCGTTTTATGATGCAGACTATTTATTTACGGTTCCTCCTACGGTTTTTAATCCACCACCAAAGGTAGATTCTGGTGTGTTATTACTTAAAAGAAAAGAGAATTTTACATTGCCTTGCGATGAAAAATTATTCTTTAGAGTTGTAAAAACTGGTTTTCAGCAACGTAGAAAAACATTACGTAACAGTTTAAAAACATTCAATCTATCGGATAATTTAAAAGCAAATACTATATTTGGGCAGCGACCAGAACAATTAAGTGTTTCACAATTTATTGAACTAACTACACTAATTGAAAATGATTCAATTTAAACTCTAAACTAAGAGTGGAAGACATCCAAGAAAACATACAATTTCAGCTTACTGATGCCCTTATTGAAAAGGTAGAAGTTCTTATCGAAGACGAAAACGATAACGAATTAAAAACCCTTTTAAATGAGTATCACTATGCAGATATTGCCGAAATTCTGGATGATTTAAACCTTGATGATGCTGTCTATGTCATAAAACTTCTCGATTCTGAAACCACTTCTGATATCTTAATGGAGCTTGATGAGGACATTAGAGAAAAAATTCTAGAAAAACTTTCTACCAAAGAGATTGCAGAAGAGGTTGAAGAATTAGATACTGATGATGCGGCAGATATGATTGCCGAGCTTCCTGAAGAACGTCAAGCAGAAGTTATCTCTCAAATTGAAGATGATGAACACAGAGAGGAAATTCAAGAACTTTTAGCTTATGATGAAGATACAGCTGGTGGACTAATGGCAAAAGAATTGGTTAAAGTCTATGAAACTTGGACGGTTGCTGGATGTTTGCGTAGAATTAGAGGACAAGCTAAAGACGTCACAAGAGTACATTCTGTATACGTGGTAGACAAACAAGACAAACTAATTGGAAGACTATCTCTAAAAGATTTAATCATTTCTAAAAGCGACATAAAAATTGCAGACATTGCCAAGGACAACGTAGACTGGGTAAATGTTAACGATGATGTAGAAGATGTTGCAAAAGTAATGTCTAAATACGATTTGGAAGCAATACCAGTAGTAGATGACAACCAAATTTTATTAGGTAGAATTACCATTGATGATATTGTAGATGTTTTAAAAGAAGAAGCAGATAAAGATTACCAATTAGCAGCTGGTATTACACAAGATGTAGAAGCAGATGATAGTGTTTGGGAACTCACAAAAGCACGTTTACCTTGGCTAGTTTTAGGCCTTTTTGGTGGACTAGGAAGTGTTTTTATTATGAAAGGCTTTGAGGAGGTTATGGAAACCGTTCCCTCTTTATTTTTTTACACACCATTAATAGCTGCAATGGCTGGTAATGTTGGTGTACAATCTAGCGCCATTATTGTGCAAGGTATTGCCAATGATAATGTAAAAGGAAGCATAGGCAGTAGACTTTTAAAAGAAATTGGGCTAAGCCTTATTAATGGTTTTGCTCTAGCGTTATTAGTAATTTTATTCGGTTTTTTAATTAACCAAAATCCAACAGAAAGTTTGGCTATTGCAGTATCAATGATGTCTGTTATTGTTGTTGCCGCCTTAGTTGGCACATTTGTACCAATTATCTTAGATAAAAGAGGTATAGATCCAGCAATTGCAACAGGTCCTTTTATCACTACAAGTAATGATATTTTGGGTATTTATTTATTCTTTGTCTTATCTGGATTAATTATTGGCTTTTAAAATCAAAAGCGTTACATCAATTAAAAAGTCTTCCTTATTTTTAAACATTAAAATATAAGGCAAATTAAGTCACAATTGATTGATGAAAATACTACACCTAGACTCTAACCATCCTTTACTCTTAAATCATCTTAACGATTTAGGATTCACAAATCACATAGATTACACATCTTCTAAAGCAGAAATTGAAGCCAAAATTGCAGATTACGATGGATTTATTATTCGCAGTCGGTTCTCTATCGATCAGCAGTTCTTAAATGCAGCTAAAAATCTGAAATTTATAGGACGTGTTGGTGCTGGTTTAGAAAATATAGACTGTGATTATGCCACAGCAAAAGGTATTCATCTCATTTCTGCACCAGAAGGTAACCGAAATGCGGTTGGCGAGCATGCTTTAGGAATGCTACTATCACTCTTCAACAAACTGAACAAAGCTCACAACGAAGTAAGACAGGGAAAATGGTTACGAGAAGAAAATAGAGGCTTAGAGTTAGATGGCAAAACCGTTGGACTAATTGGCTATGGAAATATGGGAAAAGCTTTTGCTAAAAAACTAAGAGGCTTTGATGTAGACGTTTTATGCCACGATTTAAAAGACAATGCTGAAGATGCTAATGCTAAACAAGTATCTTTAGAAGTATTACAAGAAAAAGCAGATGTACTCAGTTTACATACACCACAAACTGAATTAACTATTAATATGGTAGATTCAACATTTATAAACGGATTTCAAAAACCATTTTGGTTAATTAATACAGCACGTGGCAAATCTGTAGTGACCAAAGATTTAGTTTCAGCATTAAAATCTGGTAAAATCTTAGGTGCAGGTTTAGATGTTTTAGAATACGAAAAATCGTCGTTTGAAAATTTATTCTCATCCAATAATATGCCAGAAGCTTTTCAATATTTAATAGAAGCTGAAAACGTTTTACTAACACCACATGTTGCAGGTTGGACGATTGAAAGCAACATAAAACTTTCGCAAACTATTGTAGATAAGATTAAAGCTAAATTTTGCTAACTTGTAGTATTAAAATCATATAATTTATGACCTATAAAGCCGAAACACCTGAAGAATACATCAATCAACTTCCCGAAGACAGAAAAGAACCTATCATAAAATTAAATAAGCTTATAAAAAAACATATGCCTAAAGGCTTAGAAGCAGGTATGAGTTATGGCATGCTAGGCTATTATGTTCCAAAATCAATTTATCCAGATGGCTACCATTGTAAACCTTTTCCGCCTTTACCTTTTATAAATTTAGCATCTCAAAAAAACTTTATTGCATTATATCATTCTGGTATGTATGCTAAAAAGGAATTATACGATTGGTTTGTAGAAGAATATCCAAAGCATTGTAAATACAAATTAGACATGGGAAAAAGCTGTGTTAGATTTAAAAAAATGGAGGACATACCTTATGATTTAATTGAACAACTATTAGGAAAAATGTCTGTTGAAGAATGGATAGAAATCTACGAAAAGGCAATAAAAAAATAATGTTTCCTGCAAGGTTTTAAAACCCTTGTAGATATAAGTTTAATTAGATTCCCTTTTTCAAGGGAATGAAAATAAAATTTCGATGAAAAAAAGAGTTACAGGCATTGGTGGATTATTTTTTAAAACTAAAGACCCAAAAGCAGCGAAAGATTGGTACAAAAAACACTTAGGTTTTAATACAGACGATTACGGTTGTACATTTTGGTGGAAGGATAAAGAAGGAAAGGATTGCTCTACCCAATGGAGTCCGTTTGCAGAAGACACCAAATACATAGAGCCTTCTAAAAAAGACTTTATGTTTAACTATAGAGTTGAAAATTTAGAAGAACTTTTAAAAACCTTAAAAGAAGAAGGTGTTACAATTGTTGGTAAAATGGAAGAATACGATTATGGGAAATTTGGTTGGATTTTAGACAACGATGGCAATAAAATTGAACTATGGGAACCAGTTGATGAAGCTTTTTTATAATTATAATTGAATCAATTATCATTGACCTATTTAGAAATTCTTCAATCCTATAATTTAACTGCGCTACAATGGATTGCCATTAGTTTCGCAGTTTTTTTATTAGGTTTATCTAAATCTGGTATTAAAGGCATTGGTATAATTCTCATTGTAATCTTAGCCTTTGTATTTGGGGAAAAAGCTTCTACTGGGATATTGTTACCAATGTTAATTTCCGCAGATATCCTAGCGGTTATTTATTACAATAGACATGCAGATTGGGGAATTATTAAAAAACTAATCCCTTGGATGATTGTTGGTGTTTTAGTCGGTGTTTGGGTTGGTAACGACATCTCTGAATATGTTTTTAAAAAGCTTATGGCTGTAATAATCATAGTCTCTGTTTTTATAATGTTATTTCTTGAGAGAATAAAATCTACAGAACCACCAAAGCACAAATTATTTTCTTCAAGTATGGGATTTTTAGCTGGTTTCACAACTATGATAGGAAATTTAGCAGGTCCTGTTGCAAACATTTACTTTTTAACCATGCGGTTTCCAAAAAATGAATTTATTGGCACAGCAGCTTGGTTATTTTTTATCATTAATATCATTAAATTACCCTTTCATATTTTTGTTTGGAAAACCGTTTCAGTAGATTCTTTGGTATTAAATTCAGTATTAATTCCAGCTGTATTAATTGGTTTTTTTATTGGAGTAAACATTGTAAAACTAATTTCTAATGTTAACTACAGACGCTTCATTTTGATTGTTACGGCAATTGGAGGCATTATTATGTTGTTTAGATAATTAGCTATTTTATACTTGAATATATACAACACGCTTATTTTAGTAACTTTACGGTCTTAACTAAAACTAAAATCGATGTCAGACGAAACTAAAAACTTAAGTGATGACACTCTAGATTCTGCAAAAGAAGGAGTACACAACACATCAGAAAAAATTAATGATGCAACCAACGAATTGGTAAATGAGACCAAAGACACTTTAAATACTGCAAAAGAAAAAACATCTGAGTTAGCTGAAAATACCAGCGAAAAACTAAATGACTTTAAAGACTCTGCAAAAGAAACATTTTCTGAAGCAAAAGATAAAGCTGGAAAGTATGCTGATGAAGCTGGCGAAAAATTAGATCAATTCACTGATGCTGCAAAAGAAAAGGCTTCTGAATTAGCCGATGATGCTAAAGAAACTTACAACGAAACGAAAGCAAAAGCTAAAGAATTTGCTAATGAAGCTGGAGAAAAACTTGATGAGTATACAGATGCAGCAAAGGAAAAGGCATCAGAACTAGCTGAGGATGCTAAAGAAACCTACCAAGAAACAAAAGCAAAAGCAAAAGAATTTGCTGGTGAAGCAAGTGAAAAAATAAGTGAGTTTGCTGATGATGCTAAAGAAAAAGCTTCAAAATTTGCGGATGCAGCAGAAGATAAATTTGAAGATCTATCAGAAGACGCTAAGGAAACTTACACTGAAGCGAAGCAAAAAACTAAAGGCTTCTTCCAAAAGTTATTTGGCAAGAAATAAAAACTATTCGCAATTTTTACTAACTTTATAATCTAACCAATACTAATAAATTAAAGAATGTCAGACGATAACAAAAATTTAAGCGATGACCTAGAAGATATGATAGGTGATGCAAAAGAAGGTGCAAAAAAAGCAGGAGATAAGATTAGCCAAAAAGCTAGTGAATTATCTGATGATGCTAAAGAGTTTGCTGATGACGCAAAAAAAGCAGCCAGTGATTTTGCAGATGATGCTAAAGAAGTTTTAAGTGATGGAAAAAATGTAGGTATCATTGCCCATATTACGTTTATCGGTTGGGTAATCGCTATTATTATGAATAGCAGTAACAAAACTGAATTTGGTTCTTTTTATGTTAGACAAATGCTAGGATTAATTATCATAGCTATGGTAACTTCATGGATTCCGTTTTTAAATTTAGTAATGTGGCTAGTATTACTTGTAGCTTGGATTATGAGTTTAGTTGCTGCATTAGGTGGTGAAATGAAACCAACATTTTTACTTGGTAAGCAATTTCAAGAATGGTTTAAAGGCATTTAGAGAGATATAAATTACAAACCCAGAATTAACATTCTGGGTTTTTTATTTACTAATTCCATAATCTAGAGGTAAGGTATCTCCAACACGCTGTATACCCATAGAGCCACTAAAATAAATCCCTTCGATAGGTGAATAATTCCCGTAAATATCCACGTAAAATTCATCAATATCTACCTGTAATTCTGATTGAAAATCTTTATCATACAAAATAGAAACTTTGTCTTTTAAGGTTACTTTTTTTAAATTAGAGTCTACAATTGCATCTACATTAAAGTAAGACCATTCTTTTACAACGAAGCCATCAAAAAAGATGAAATAGTCTTCATCTCTTAAATTCTCGTTATATAAAGATCGCATAAAATGCTGTATAGACCCATTATAAACGCGTTCTCTGTTTTTAATTGTTTTAGGTTTATCTGAGTCCTCTAAATTTCTATAAAATGAAGTGCCGTAATAAAAAACTGACTTCACAGTAAATTCTACAGTATTTAAATTTGCGTATTTAAAGTTAATTTCAAAATCAATTAAGTCATAAGTAATTTCATAGTTAAGCGCTCTGTTTTCTATTTTAAGAGCCACTTTAGAATTTGCGTATAAGGCTTTATTCTTCTTGTCGTATTTTAAGACTAAATCTTCTTCATTTAAAATCTTACATGATTTGCCATACTTTGAGACACCAAGAAATTCTTTTTTAAATAATCTTAATTTTTGTCGTCTTGTTAAACCATCATCATATTCTATATGCACCTCATCTAATGCACTATTTGCTTCAATGAGTTCGATTTTCATATTAGTTTTTAATCTATAATCTGATATAAAAATCTTTTCGTAACCTAAATATGAAATTACTAACGTAGACTGTACTGCATCTGTATAGCTTATAGAAAACTCGCCATTACTATCTGTAGTGGTGCCAAGAGTTGTATTGTCAAAATAAATGGCAACAGTTTCAATAGGTTGTTGTGTGGTTTTATCTACAACAGTTCCTGTTAGTGTTTGAGCGAAACAAAACAAGGGCAAAAGAAATACAAAACTGCAAAGTTTAATTGTTTTGTTGCTCATGATTATCCATAAACTTTCGTTCTAATTCCGCTTGAAATTCTTCCATCACAGGCCTTACTGTACTTTCAGGTAAATCAGCAATTTTAATATACATTAAACCATCTACAGCATTGTTAAACAGAGGGTCTACATTAAAAGCGACAAGTCTCGCATTTTGCTTTATGTATTTTTTTAATAAAACAGGAAGTCGTAATGCTCCTGGTTCTACTTCATCAATAATTTTATCAAATTTATTTAAATCCGCTTCAGTTTCGTCAAACACAAATTCTTTATCCGCATCCTGTAACTTTACTTTAAATTCTTTTTTGGGATGAACATATTGCGCTACATAAGGATCGTAATAATGTGATTTCATAAACTCAATCATCAGACTTTTAGAAAAGTTAGAAAACTGATTACTTATACTTACGCCACCTATTAAATATTTGTGCTCCGGAAAACGTAACGTTGTATGCACAATACCTTTCCATAGCAAAAATAATGGCATTGGTTTTTGCTGGTATTCTTTAATGATAAATGCTCTACCCATTTCTATGGATTGGCTCATCATTTTATGCAGTTCTGGTTCAAAACGAAATAAGTCTTGCAAATAGAATCCATCAATACCATAACGTTCAAAAATTTGAGACCCTAAGCCCATTCTATAAGCACCTGCCATTATATTTTTATCGTTATCCCATAAAAACATGTGGTGGTAATAAGTATCAAACGTATCTAAATCTATAGCTTCATTGGTACCTTCACCGACTTCTCTAAATGTAATTTCTCGTAATCGTCCAATTTCTCTTAAAATATTAGGAATACCTTCTGCAGATGCCAAAAACACTTCATAGTTTTTACTTTCTAAAAGTCTACAATTGTCATCCCTTAATTTATCTACCTCAGCAATCATCACTTCTGGTGCTATTGGTGTGACAATTCGTTTTGGTAATTTTACGGGTTTTAATTGTGATTGCAGATTATCTAAAATCTTAGGTTTATCCTCAAAAGTTTTAGATAACATATAAGTTTTTCTTCTTAAAAAATCCGAAAAATCCTTTAAATTACTATGTTCCTTTTGATCTTTTACAGAAATAGGTTTACCTACTCTAACTTTTATAACACGACGCTTCTGCGTCAATAATTCTGACGGTAATTTTGCCGTTCTTAGTGTATCACTAATTTTAGAAAGTCTATAAAACAAACGGCTGTTTTTAGCATGGAAATAAATAGGAACAACTGGTACTTCAGCTTTTTGTATTAACTTCATTGCGGCTACTTCCCATTCTTTATCAACTACTAATTTACCATCGCGATATGTCGAAACTTCTCCGGCAGGAAAAACACCTAAAGGATGCCCTTCTCTTAAATGCAAAATAGCGTTTTTAAAACCTGCAATACTACTCTTTACATCCTTTCGCTCTTCAAAAGGATTTACTGGCATTATATACGGTTTTAAAGGCTCTATTCTATGTAATAAAAAGTTAGCAATGATTTTAAAATCACTTCGCTGTTCCATCATTAACTTTAACAATAGAATACCATCTATACCACCAAGTGGATGATTAGAAACTGTAATGTAAGGTCCATTTTTAGGAAGTCGTTTCATGTCTTCCTCTGGGATTTCGAACTTTATCTGAAATTCATCCAAAATACCATCTAAAAATTCAACATTACTTAAGTGCTTATTACGATTATAAACCCTATTCAATGTTGATATTTTAAGAACTTTCATCAAAATCCAACCAAAAAAAGTACCCAAGAAACCATACTTATCAGCATGTATTGCCTTAGCGACTTCTTTTGCGGTTACCAAACCAGTATCTGATGATTTACCCATAAAACAAATGTAAGAAAGTTTATTTAGTTACAATTTGCACAGTGCCTTGTGTTAATTGCTTTAATAATACTGTTTTACCTTTTTCTAGCTCTTGTATTGCATCGTCATTGTAGTGCCTAATAGTGTATAGACTCACATTATCGTTGCATGTTACATTAAATTTTGCTTTTAAATGCTGCAATAGTTTTTCTAAATTATCATATAAATTTTCGATACAAACAGAAAAACTAATTGCTGAATTTTGAATTACATCTACCTTCATTTTATACAGGTGTAATAAACTGAAGATTTCACTTATATTTTCTTCCATTATGTATGAAAAATCTAGTGAAGATAATGATATTAAAACTTGATTCTTCTTTACAATAAAACATGGAATTTCTGGCACTAAGGCTTGTCCTTTACTTACACAAGTACCTGCTTCTTCTGGATTTAAAAACGACTTGACGTATAACGGAATTTCTTTTCTTTGTAAAGGCTGCAGTGTTTTTGGATGAATTACAGAAGCACCATAAAAAGCCAATTCTATAGCCTCTCTGTATGATATTTGATGTAACAGTTGCGTGTTATCAAAATATCGAGGATCTGCATTAAGTACACCAGGAACATCTTTCCAAATCGTAACACTGTTAGCGTTTAAACAATAGGCAAATATTGCTGCTGTATAATCACTCCCTTCTCTACCTAAAGTTGTGGTAAAATTATTGGCATCACTTCCTAAAAATCCTTGTGTAATATTTAAAACATTAGCATTTAACTTAGTACTTATGTTCTCTTGAGTTGCTTCCCAATTTACATTAGAACGTCGGTAATAGCTATCCGTTTTTAATAACTCTCTAACATCTACCCAATTACTTTTTAATCCTATTTCATTTAAATAATGACTGATAATTGTAGTTGAAATCAGTTCTCCATAACCAATAACTTGATCATAGACATAATTATAATCTGGCGATTTATTACTCTTAAAAAATGCGTTTAATTCATCAAAAAATGCCTTAACATCAACGAATACTTGGTGTCTATTGTTTTCAAATAAATCTACCAAAATGTCATTGTGGTACTTAATAACGTCGTGAATAGCGCTTTGTAAATCGTCTTTATTTTCAAAATAATTTTTAACCACCAATTCCATACTATTGGTTGTTTTCCCCATTGCGGAAATTACAACTAATGCTTTCTCATGTCCTGTGGTTTGTAAAACCTTTGCTAAATTTTTTACACCATTGGCATCCTTTACAGATGCACCTCCAAATTTATAAACTCGCATACGTGTTTCCCTAATTTAAGGGAACATTTTTAATTAATAATAGATAGATAATTTTCAATCCCTTTTTCATCTAATTGAACTACGTTCCAATCTCTCATTACGTTTGCACCTTTGCTTTCGTAAAACTTAATTGCATTTTCATTCCAATCTAAAACCTCCCAACTTACGCGTTTTACTTGTATCTGTTTCGCGTATTGTACAACCGTATCTAGCAGTAGAGTTCCTAAACCTTTTCCTCTACATTTTTCACTTACAATGAGATCTTCTAGATGTAACACTTCTCCTTTCCAAGTAGAGTATCTTGAATAGACTAGTGCAATGCCTTCAATAACATTGTCTACTTCCATTACAAAACAAATGAATTTTGGCTGAGCGCCAAAACCATCATTTTCTAAATCGGAAATACTTACTTCTACAGCATCAGATTCTTTTTCAAAGATTGCCAATTCTTGAATGAGCTCTAAAACTCTTGGCATATCTTGTTTTTGGGCTAATCTTGGTTGATTCATTTGGTTAATTATAAAGAATACTCAAATATAATTCAACTTAGCAGACATCACAATAATTTTAAAGTACGAAAACGTTATAGTTTGTTAAAAAATGCGATATTTGTATGCTACTAATCAATATATTACTTCATGTCTAAAAGAAATCAAACCTTAGGGGAATTCATAATTGAAAATCAAACATCGTTTAAATATTCTTCAGGAGAACTTTCAAAACTAATTAACTCTATACGTTTAGCTGCGAAAGTGGTAAATCATGAAGTGAACAAAGCAGGTCTTGTTGACATTATTGGTGCTGCTGGTGATACTAATATACAAGGCGAAGATCAACAAAAACTTGATGTATATGCTAATGAGAAATTCATTCAAACTTTAACCAAAAGGAATATTGTTTGTGGTATTGCAAGTGAAGAGGAAGATGACTTTATCACTATAAATTCCCAAGATGAAAATCACCAAAACAAATATGTGGTACTAATAGATCCTTTAGATGGTTCTTCTAATATTGATGTTAATGTTTCTGTTGGAACGATCTTTTCAATATATAGACGTGTTACACCTTTAGGAACACCTGTTTCTATAGAAGATTTTCTTCAAAAAGGAAGTGCGCAAGTTGCAGCAGGTTACGTAGTATATGGAACATCTACAATGTTAGTGTACACAACAGGCGATGGTGTAAATGGATTTACTTTAAATCCGGCAATAGGATCTTATTACCTATCGCATCCAAACATGCAATTCCCAGAAGACGGAAATATATATTCTGTAAACGAAGGTAATTATTCAGATTTTCCTATTGGAATAAAAAAATACATAAAATACTGTCAGGAAGATGGAAACGAAAGACCATACACAAGTCGATATATTGGTAGTTTAGTGTCTGATTTTCATAGAAACATGATTAAAGGTGGTATTTACATGTATCCTAAAAGCACTAAAAATCCAAAAGGAAAATTACGCTTACTTTATGAGTGTAACCCTATGGCTTTTATAGCAGAACAAGCTAATGGTAAAGCAAGTGATGGCTTAACAAGGATTATGGATATAGAACCTACAGAATTACACGAGCGTGTACCATTTATTTGTGGTAGTAAAAATATGGTTGAAAAAGCTGAGGAATTTATTAGAGATAATGCTTAGTTTCTTTATAATTACCCATAAAAAAAGCAACCTAGATTTAGGTTGCTTTCTTTATTTTAAATAGTGTTCTAACTATCTATTCATATTTTTCATTTCCTCAATGAACGTATCAGAATCTACATCATCATGTGCTAATGCCAACGCTTTATCTGCAATGTATTTTACATTCTGAGCATGAAAACCTAACCCAACACACAATTTTTCTAATAAACTATGTTGATTTGGCCCTTGTATATCATCTGCCCAAACCATACGTGCTAAATCATAGAGACGCTCTAAACGCGTTTCGTAAGACAGTGGCGCATTCAGTGGATGTGTGCTATAATTCTCAATAATATCTTTGTAATCGTGTTCTGTAATATCTAAACGAGTTGCTAAACGATCTAAAAATAATTTTTCAGTATCCGTAATAACACCATCACTCATTGCAACTTTAACTATAGATGCAAAATGGTTTTTATTTCGCTTTTTAAATCCGCTATCAAATAAATTTGAAAATGACATATATTGTTTTATTTATTATCTAATTATTAATTCTGAACAAATATAATTCTATTCAAAGAATTATCAGTATTGAAGACTTCAAAAATTTTATATTTGCAACTTCAAATAAAGAAACTTGAGTAAAGTATCTATAACCCAAACATTCGCACAGACTTTGCAACTGCAAAATCTGCAAACTGCTATTGCCTATAGCGAAACCAAAACTCATATTAAAGGTCTGGTTGGTTCGTCGTTTTCTATAACAGTTGCTGAAGCTTTTAAAACAGCTGATAAACCATTTTTATTAATTTTTGATGATAAAGAAGAAGCCGCTTTTTATCTCAACGATTTAGAACAACTCATCAATGATAAAGATGTATTGTTTTATCCTGGAAGCTACAGAAGGCCATACCAAATAGAAGAAACTAATAATGCCAACGTGCTTTTACGTGCCGAAGTTTTAAACCGAATTAATTCGCGTAAAAAACCGTGTATTATTGTTACCTATCCTGATGCGCTTTTTGAAAAAGTAGTTACTAAAAAAGAGCTAGAAAAGAATACATTAAAAATTTCGGTTGGCAATGAACTGAGTATTGATTTTGTCAACGAAGTTTTGTTTGAATACAAGTTTAGACGTGTTGACTTTGTTACAGAGCCAGGCGATTTCTCAGTAAGAGGTGGCATTGTAGATGTATTTTCATTTTCTCATGATGAACCTTACCGAATTGAATTCTTTGGTGACGAAGTAGATAGCATAAGAACTTTTGACGTAGAGACACAACTTTCTACCGAGCGTATTAAAAAGGTCAGTATTATACCTAATGTGGCGAATAAAATGATCGCAGAGCAACGCGAAAGTTTTCTAAAATATATTTCTAACAAAACAGTTATTTTCTCTAAAAATGCATCGCTTACATTTTCTCGAATTGATAATTTTTATGGGAAAGCTGAAGATGCCTTTAAAAACTTATCTGGTGATATAAAACATGCGTCGCCAGAAGAGTTATTTTGTAATTCAGAATTACTTAAAAGACAATTTTTAGAATACTGTTTAGTAGAGTTTGGTTCTGAAGCCGTATTTGCAAAGCAACTTATTGCTTTCTATACCAAACCTCAGCCAGCATTTAATAAACAATTTAATTTACTAATTGAAGATTTAAATGACAATCACAACAACGGAATAACCAACTATATTGCCTGTGTAAGCGAGCAACAAGCTAAACGTTTTCATGATATTTTTGATGATGCAGAACAAAACGTTCATTACAAAACCGTTGTACTCTCATTGTATCAAGGTTTCATAGATACAGAACACCATATTGCTGTATATACAGATCATCAAATTTTTGATCGTTATCATAAATTCCACCTTAAAAATGGCTACGCCAAAAAGCAAGCTATTACTTTAAAAGAATTAACCAATCTTGAAATTGGAGATTATGTTACACACATAGATCATGGGATTGGAAAATTTGGCGGATTACAAAAAATTGATGTTGAAGGTAAAAAGCAAGAAGCCATAAAATTAGTCTATGGCGAACGCGATATTTTATACCTCAGCATTCATTCTTTACATAAAATCACCAAGTTTAATGGTAAAGATGGAAAACCACCAACGGTTTATAAACTAGGAAGCAAAGCTTGGAAAACCTTAAAGCAAAAAACAAAATCTAAGGTTAAGGAAATTGCCTTCAACCTTATTAAACTATATGCCAAACGTAAATTAAAGAAAGGTTTTCAGTACGCTCCAGATAGCCATATGCAATTGGAGTTAGAAGCCTCATTTATTTATGAAGACACGCCAGATCAAATTACATCTACTGCAGATATAAAAGCTGATATGGAAAGTGAACGACCAATGGATCGTTTGATCTGTGGTGATGTTGGTTTTGGAAAAACCGAAGTTGCCATAAGAGCAGCATTTAAAGCTGTAGATAATGGTAAACAAGTTGCTGTTTTAGTACCAACAACGATATTGGCTTATCAACATTCACGAACGTTTAAAGAACGACTAAAAGATTTCCCAGTTACTGTAGATTACGTTAATCGTTTTAGAACTGCCAAAGAAAAACGAGAAACTTTAGAAAGCTTGGAAAAAGGGCGTGTAGATATTATTATTGGCACACATCAACTCGCTAGTAAAAACGTAAAATTTAAAGATTTAGGTTTATTAATTGTAGACGAAGAGCAGAAATTTGGCGTGGCAGTAAAGGAGAAATTAAGGACCATTAAGGAAAATGTAGATGTATTGACTTTAACAGCAACTCCTATACCAAGAACGCTTCAATTCAGTTTAATGGCTGCACGAGATTTATCTGTCATTAACACAGCACCACCAAACCGATATCCTATTGAAAGTCATGTAATTCGTTTTGGAGAGGAAACTATAAGAGATGCTGTAAGCTATGAAATACAACGTGGCGGACAGGTATTTTTTATTCATAATAGAATTGAAAATATAAAGGAAGTTGCTGGTATGATTCAGCGTTTAGTACCTGATGCTAAAATTGCCATTGGTCATGGCCAAATGGATGGTAAAAAGCTAGAGCAACTTATGCTAGCTTTTATGAATGGTGAATTTGATGTTTTAGTAAGTACAACGATTATAGAAAGTGGTTTAGATGTACCAAATGCAAACACCATTTTTATTAATAATGCTAATAATTTTGGATTGAGTGATTTGCATCAAATGCGCGGACGTGTTGGGCGTAGTAACAAAAAAGCATTCTGTTATTTTATTACACCAGAACATTCTGCAATGACTAATGATGCCAGAAAACGTATATCTGCTTTAGAACAATTTACAGAATTAGGAAGCGGATTTAATATTGCCATGAAAGATTTAGAAATTCGTGGTGCAGGCGATTTATTAGGTGGTGAACAAAGCGGATTTATTAATGATATCGGCTTTGACACTTATCAGAAAATCTTAAATGAAGCTATTGAAGAATTAAAAGAAACCGAATTTTCAGATTTATATAAAGATGATGGTAAGCCTAAGCAGTATGTAAAAGATATGACTATTGATACTGATTTTGAATTACTTTTCCCAGATGATTACATCAATAATATCACTGAGCGATTAAATCTATATACCAAACTAAACGCCATAAAAACAGAAGAAGAACTCCATAAATTTGAATTAGATATTATTGACCGTTTTGGAGAATTACCTATTCAAGTTTCAGATTTATTAGATAGCGTACGATTAAAGTGGATTGCAACGAAAATGGGTATTGAAAAACTGATTATGAAACAAGGAAAGATGATTGGTTATTTTGTTCAAGATCAGCAAAGTGGATTTTACCAAAGTCCGTCCTTTACTAAAGTACTGCAATTTGTACAGCAGAATGTAGGTAAATGCAAAATGAAAGAAAAACAAACTAGAAAGGGTTTGCGTTTATTACTCACTTTTGAAAACATTAAGTCAACAAAACAAGCATTGGCTGCTTTATCTGATATGCAATGAGTGAAAAAAGCCATTTAAATAATCTATTATTATTAATCGTTGCAACCGTCTTTATAAGTACTTCTGGCCCATTAGGAAAGTTTATAGATATGCCAACGGTTGTAATAATTTTTTGGCGCTCCATTTTAGCCGCAATATTTTTGTTTGCGCTTTGTTTGTTTAAAGGTATTAAGCTCAAAATCAACTCTAAAAAAGATCGGCTTACTTTTTTCATTGCCGCCTTTTTAATGGGCGCACATTGGGTAACCTATTTCTATGCATTAAAATTATCTAATGTTGCTATTGGTATGATTTCAGTATTTACGTTTCCGGTAATAATAGCCTTATTAGAACCTTTATTCTCAAAAACAAAATTAGATCCTATTCATATTTTATTAGGGATTATGGTGTTACTAGGAATCTATATTCTAGCGCCAGAGTTTGATATAGAAAACAATTATTTACAAGGCATTCTATTTGGTTTACTTTCGGCTGTTTGTTATGCATTACGAATTTTAATGTTAAAAGAACACGTTACCAATTATAACGGAACTATGCTTATGTTCTATCAAGTGATAATTATAGCAACATTGCTTGTTCCTGTCTTATTTTTTATAGACACTTCTAATATAACAACACAATATCCTTATGTTTTATTATTAGCAATAGTAACTACAGTCATTGGTCACACTATGTTTGTAAATAGTTTAAAATATTTTAAGGCAAGTACAGCAAGTATTATTGGTAGTTTACAACCTATATTTGGAATCATAATTGCATTCTTTTTCTTGAATGAAGTACCAACATTACATACATTTGTTGGAGGCATGCTAATACTAGCAACAGTTATTATTGAAAGTATAAGATCTAAAGCTAAATAATGGCTTAATTATTGAAGTCGTTTACAAGATAAAAAACACCGTATAATGAAAAACACATTATTTCTATTTTTGATTTTACCTATGCTAACTATAGCACAAAGTGTAAAAGGAACATTCTCGCCTGCAGAAGATTATTCATATGCGTTTTTATATAAAGCGACACCAGAAGGCGCCAATTATATAGACAGAGGGCAATTAGATAAAAATGGTCAGTTTGAAATAAAACTAAGCGACTCTTTAGAAGCGGGTATTTATAAAATTGTTTATGCAGTTCCTCCAGAGGAGAATAATTTTGATGTAATCTACGACGGAAAGGAAACCGTTGCCTTTGATTTTAATCAAGAAAGTGGTGTCAACTTCACAGAATCTGAAGAGAATAAACTTTTTGCTTCTTACCTAAAAAGTATGGAAATGATAAACCATACCATCAGTAACTATTACAATAAAGGTATTAAAGATGAAAAAGGGTTTAACGCTATCTTTAAAACTTTAAATGATACGCAGCTGGCTTATGAAGACTTAGCTAAAGATAAATTAGTGAGCAGTTTCATTATAGCTAATAGACCATATATGCCTAAAGAATATGAAGATATCTCAACGTATTCTAATAACTTAAAACAACATTATTTAAGTCATGTAAATTTTAGTGATTACTTACTTCAGAGCTCAACGTTTTTAGTAGATAGAGTAAATGCCTATGTTTTTAATATGGTAGAAAACCCAACAAATGCCATACTAAAATCTCATATTGATGATGTTGCCGCAGCTATACCTAATAATGATTTAATTATTAAAACAAGCTTACTTGAAATGTTATGGCACCAATTTGTAAGCGGAGAAAATCATGAAGTTGCTAATTATATCACGGACAATCATCTTCTTGAATTAGCAAAATCAACAAATAACAAGGTATTAGAAGAGATGGTAACCTCATTCAAAAACACATCTATTGGTACTGTAGCGCCTAATTTTGATATCACTTCTAATGGGCAAAATACTAGTTTGCAGCAATTAAAAGGTTCGGAATATTATTTACTTGTTTTTTGGAGTAGTGCTTGCGGACATTGTTTAGACGAGTTACCTAAAGTAAAAGAGATGGTATCCAATAAATCTAACCTTAAAGTGGTTGCATTTGGTTTAGAAAATGAGGATAACAATTGGGATAAAGAAATTAAAAACTATCCAGATTTTACACATCAAATTGGTTTAGGTAAATGGGAAAACCCAACAGTAAAAACATATGGTGTTTCTGCCACTCCTATGTACTTTCTATTAAGTGCGGACAAGCTCATTATGGCCAAACCATTTGACTTCCAAGACTTAAAAGTTTTAATTGAAGGTTTGTAGAATCTTTTTTACAACTCTAAATTCAGATTTACATATTTTAATTTAGAAGAACTATATTTCATATTAAACGTTAGCAACAAGCTAAAAAAACTCACGCACAAAAATTGAAATATATTCTATCAATATTTATTACGCTATTCTTTCTCTCGTGTGAAAGCAACAAATACGAGTCAGAATCGGAATACCAAAATTGCATTAATACCAAAACGTTTGAAAGGGGAATATTATATCCTTTAAATACATCAGAATCGGAAATTACAAAATCAATTGATGTGTTCGATTCAATTAAAAAGTTTGAAAACTATTTAGAAAACGGAAAGTCTCTTTCTGGAATCAATAAAAAAGATTACTTATCACTAATCTCAAGAATTGACGAAAATGAATTTCTCAAGAAAGAGTTCTTCGAGTTTAATTTTGATAATTACTTTATTGAGAACAATTTAATGACCCCTTTGTTTTTTGAGGAGTTATTTTATGATTGTGTTATGAGTTCGTTTAAGAACCAAATACAATATGACTTCATTTTAAGAACTAAGGACAAAGTTCAACTAAATTCCTATCCGAATAGAAAAATACTAACCGAATTAGTAGATAAAATAGATTTTGAGAGCGAGACGCAAAGATTAATACTTACTTATCTAATTTATTACAAGTTGCATTGGAAATATGAAATGGAATAAAATCCAGTTGCTAACACCATGTATAATTAATAAAAAGAAAACGCTCAGAAAAACAAGTGTTTTGTCTGAGCGTTTTGAAACTAAATAACCAACCAAAATTTAGCTTCTTTTGTATCTATATATTCCTAAATACTTCTTGTATTTTCTCTAGTATTCTCTACTCTATTTGTTGTTTGCTTACGCTTTTTAAGTTCGTCTGTCTGTATATTTGATTTACCTTCTGTTGGTGCATCTCTGTAATACTGAATATATCCTCGGCCTTTAAACTCGTAAACTGTACCAGAATTTGAATGGTACAACTCTATCTTACTATCATTAATAACGTTAAGTTGGAAGAATTCATTGTCAAAGAAATCATAATCTAATGTTAATGTTTTTTGGTACATATTGCCAGACATATTTCCTACACTATAATTCCCAATGAAATCCCAATATATATTATTGATGTTGTTAATATTAGCATCTTGAGAACTTCTAAAAGTGTCATCATTCCCACCAGATAGAAATTGTAAATAATTTTCATTATCAAAATCATTTAAGGCTCCATAATTGCTTGTATATGTTTTTTCCCAAGCTTCATATTCTTGTAAGAAATAATGAATATTGTCATAAAACACAAAATCGTAATCAAAGTTAGAACGTTGGTAGCCTTCTAAGAAATAGGATGTATCGTTAAACGGATTATACAATTCAATAGTGTTGTAATCTACTTGGTACACATCAAAACTATCATAACCGTCAATAATATGGTTAACATCTAAAATCATATCGTAGGCATCATATGTACCTATCTGTACACCAAAGCCGTTCCCTTGACTTCCTATACCAACTAAATTATTATTAGCATACATTACACCATTTTGAAATGATACTGTAAAAGCTATCTGTAAAAACGGTGTTTCTCCATAACCTTGTGTTTGGTTAATATCAACATACCATAAATCATAAGAATTTAATAACTGATTTAATGAAATTGCTGGTTCATCATTATAATGTACGTCTTCTAAATAACAAGATGTAAAAAGTGTTGCAACTAATGCAAATCCTAATAGTAATTTTAAAGTTTTCATAATCTAATGGTTTTAGGGTTACATTATGTATAGTTTCAAAACGCGTGCCAAAAAAATAATTTAAGAGGTAATTAGTGGTCTTTTTTGTAAGACATAAAATGAATAATGCCAAGCAACACAACGCTTAATTACTGATAATCAAAGTAAAATAAAGCAAATTTTAATTCTTTAAATTTTCCTTACATTTGATATACTAAATCGATTTAATTCTATGAATAATACCACAAAATATGCTGTTTTTGGTGCCGGAAGTTGGGCGACTGCCATTGTAAAAATGCTATGTGAAAACCAAAATGAAATTGGCTGGTATATGCGAAGTGTTTATGCAAAAGAACATATTCTAAAAGAAAAACACAATCCTAGTTACTTGAGTTCTGTAGAGTTTCATACTGAACAATTAAAACTAAGTAATGATATTAATGAAATTGCAGATTGGGCAGATGTTCTCATTTTTGTAATCCCATCTGCATTTATTCATGCAGAATTAGAAAAATTAAATACAGATATTAGCAATAAAACCATTGTATCTGCTGTAAAAGGTATCATGCCAGAAACAGGAAAATTAGTTGGTGAGCATTTTCATGATGTCTATAATATTCCATTTGAAAACATTGCTGTTATTGCTGGTCCATGCCATGCTGAAGAGGTAGCTTTAGAACGTTTATCTTATTTAACGATTTCTTGTGCTGATGCAGAAAAAGCACAAAACATAGCAGATAATTTATCGAGTAATTATATAAAAACAAAAATTAGTGATGATATCATTGGTATAGAATACGCTGTGATGCTTAAAAACATTTATGCTATCGCTGCAGGTATTGCACATGGTTTAGGCTATGGCGATAATTTTCAGAGTGTATTGATGAGTAATTCCATTAGAGAAATGAAACGCTTTATCAAAAAAATGCACAAGATGAAGCGTAACATTAATAACTCAGCGTACTTAGGCGACTTGTTAGTAACGGGATATTCTGTATTCTCAAGGAACCGAATGTTTGGTAATATGATAGGTAAAGGTTATACTGTAAAATCTGCTCAGATGGAAATGAATATGGTTGCAGAAGGCTTTTATGCAACCAAAAGTGCTTTTGAATTAAATAAAACGAACAAGAAAAAAACGCAACTTCCTATTATTAATGCTGTTCATTCTATTTTATATGAAGGAAAAGATGCTAAGAAGGTGTTTAAAAAATTGACGGATAAGCTTGATTAGCTTTCGGTCATCAGGCATTTAATTTTAGTGAAATATTAAGCGTTAAAAATTCAAGAATTACTTTACTAAAATACCTTTTAGCTGCATTAAAGGAATAGTTTGCAGCGCCTTTTCATTAATGGTGTTTTTTCTAAACACGTAGGTCTTATCAAACATTTGATTACCTTCAAAAAACGTAATTTTAAACTCGTTATTAAGTTCTAGTACCTTTTCTTGAAGATATTCAATTTTAGCGTAGCTTCTTGCAGGTAATTTAGCAATGGTATGTCGCATTAAAGGTGTTAACTTTTTATCGTTGTAACCTCTAGATACAATAAGAACTGTTTCTAAATCTTTATCGCTATTGTTGATGATGTAAGCGTTCCAGTCTTGAGTTTTATATTCTAAATGTTGCTCTTTTACCACTGCAACATGAACATCTTTTACTTCTGGTATTTTTATATCTTTCTTCAAAGCTTATAAGGCAGACTTAAATTGCTCTAAAAAACGGACGTCATTTTCGCTTAACAATCTAATATCACTAATTTGATTTAATAACATCGCAATACGATCTATTCCCATCCCAAAAGCGAAACCAGAATACTCTTTAGAGTCTATTCCACAATTTTCTAAAACATTTGGATCTACCATACCACAACCCATAATTTCTAGCCAACCAGTACCTTTGGTAATCTTATAATCAGTTTCAGTTTCTAATCCCCAATATACATCTACTTCAGCACTTGGTTCTGTAAATGGAAAGTATGAAGGACGCAGTCTAATCTTAGATTTCCCAAACATCTCTGTAGTAAAATATTGCAGCGTTTGTTTTAAATCTGCAAAACTCACATCTTTATCAATATATAAACCTTCTACTTGATGGAAAAAACAATGAGAACGTGCCGAAATAGCTTCATTCCTATATACTCTACCAGGAGAAATTGTACGAATTGGAGGTTGATTATTTTCCATATAACGTACTTGTACAGAACTTGTATGTGTACGTAATAATATATCTGGATCTGTTTGAATAAAAAACGTATCCTGCATATCTCTAGCCGGATGATATTCTGGTAAATTTAATGCTGTAAAATTATGCCAATCATCTTCAATCTCTGGCCCTTCACTTACGTTAAAACCTATACGAGAAAAGATGTCTATTATTTCATTTTTAACAATAGAAATAGGATGACGTGCTCCAATAGAGATAGGCTCTCCAGGACGAGATAAATCGCCATAAATACCTTTATCTTCCTCTTCGTTTTCTAGGACTTCTTTTAAGGAATTTACTTTGTCCTCAGCCGTTTTTTTAAGCTGATTAATTGTTTGGCCAAATTCTTTCTTTTGATCGTTCGCTACATTTTTAAACTCAGCAAAATATTCTTTTAAAAGGCCTTTGGACCCTAAATATTTAATTCTAAAAGCTTCAACCTCTTCTTTTGATTGCGCTTTAAAAGCTTCTGCTTCTGCTATAAGTTCTTTTATCTTGTCTATCATCTTGTGCTGAATTTAATCCAGTATCTCTTTTAAGAGTCGGCAAATTTAGTTTTTTTTTATGAGTTATTGTAGTTGTATACCGTTGAAACTAGTCTATATATTCCGTTTCTACAAAATAATTTACAATAGCTTCTTTCATTAATACACTTTGCTCTCCTGCCTTTAGATGCGGCAATTGTGCTAAAACTTTATAATGTGGCCAACCGTCATCATCAACAAAATCAAATTCATAAAAACCATAAGGTTCTAAAATTTTACAAATTGCAATATGCATTAAATCTAACTTCTGGTCTTTTTTGTATTCTCTATGAAGCTGACCTAGTTCTTGTACGCCTATCAAATAAATTATAGAATCGAGATCTAATTGATCTCCATCAGCAAATTGGTTAGAGAGTTTTTCTACCACCAAATTCCATCGCTCTTTTAATTGTTCGTCTCTTGCCATGTATTCGTCCTGCGAAAACAGGAATCCTTTTTTATTATTATTTGAAAACTTAAAGTTTTAAGTTGTGTTCAAATTTAACTTTACGTTCAAAATCGTATCAAGCTTCAAAGTTAATAAACTAAAGTATCTTCAATTACGTTATTATATTAAAATGACAAAATTCATGTACTTTTGTCTAAACCGCTAGTTGTATGAGTATTATTGATATTGTTTTGGCAGCCCTTTTACTATTTGGGTTTGTCCGAGGCTTATTTAAAGGCCTTTTTGTAGAAGTTGCGTCTTTAGTTGCATTGGTTCTAGGTGTTTACGGTGCAATTCATTTTAGTGGTTTCGCTGCAGAATTTTTAGAGTCTAAAGTGGATTGGGAAGAAAGAACCATTAATATCGTTGCTTTTGCTATTACATTTGTTGTTATAGTTTTAGCTATTGGGTTAGCTGGTAAAGCATTGACTAAACTAGCAGATTTTGCTGCGCTTGGCATTATTAACAAACTAGCAGGTGGTGTTTTTGGAGCGCTTAAAATAGGCTTAATTCTAAGTGTTGTTTTAATTGTTTTTCATAAAATGAACAATACGTTGCCTTTTATGGAACAAGAAGATTTAGAAGAAAGTATGCTTTACAAACCTGTAAAATCTTTGGCACCTATGATTTTCCCTAATTTAATTAAGAGTGAAGATGAGCCTATAATTAGGGAAGAAGCCTCCTCTTAAAACTCCAACTGTAGCTTTAAACACCTATTCTAATTAAAATAATGTTCTATTTTTTAATTCAAATGATTTGCACTAATATATATCATCAACGTTATCATTTACCCAATTTAAACAGGTTTTGAAATCTTCGAAAATATGTTCATTCGGGATGAAATCTGGAATTATATCAATTCGTTCCATCATATATCTTGGTTGTTTTAGGAGTCCAACAAATAGTATTTCAATATCTTTCTTCTTTAAATCTTGGAGCATATCTTCCATTGCATATAAACCAGATTGGTCCATATATTGCATTCTACCCAATCTTAAAATAACGGTTTTTGCTGTGTTAGGAATCTGTTCTGTTAAGGCCTGAAAATCACTCGTAGAACCAAAAAACAATGGCCCTTTTAAGTGCTTAATAAACACCTCTTCTTTTAAACTTTCTGGGAATTTACCTTCATCTGCCCATGCTTCTTCTTTTAGAGATTTTACATCAGAGCGTTCTGCCGTTAAATCACCTATCTTTTTCATAAACATTAGTGATGCTATAACTAAGCCAATACCTACTGCATAAATTAAATCCCAAAATGTAGATAACACTAAAACAACCAACATTATTAATACTTCAGAACTTAATTTTAAAGGTCCAAATTTGATATCCTTAGGCAAACTTGGTATTGCTCTTAATCCTTTATAATCCATAACACCAATACCTACTGTAATTAATATACCTGCTAAAACGGCTGCTGGAATTTTTGAAGCTACATCACTCAAAGCTAGCATAATCAACAGAAGCATAACACCTGCAATCATACCAGATAATTTGGTTTTTCCTCCTGCATTAATATTAACAACCGTTCTAATGGTTGCTCCTGCACCTGGAATTCCACCAAAAACAGCTGCAATACTATTACCAATACCTTGACCAATTAATTCCTTATTGGGTTTGTGTTTCGTTTTTGTCATGTTATCCGCAACCACACTTGTTAACAACGAATCTATAGCACCTAAAAGCGATAAAGTTAATGCTGTAAAAATGTATGGTGTAACACTCGTTAAACTAAATGTCGTAAACATTTCTAATCTAGGAACTGGAATGCCTCCTGGAATTTGAGAAATAGGTCTATAACCTAATTTGAAACCATAGGCAATTCCGGACATCACAACAAGCGCTACCAATGTACTTGGTATCACAGTAGTGACGCGTTTAAAGCCATAAATAATGAATATAGTTCCTAATGTTAAAGCAAGTTCTAACCAATTAATATTCTTTAATGCTCTTGGCAAGACCTTAATGGCACCAACTGTACCAGAAGCTTCTTTGGCTGCTAAGGTTTGTGATTCAGTTAAAATTTGAGCTGGAGTAATCTGGTCGGACCGTTTTATGGTTTCTTTAAAATTTTCGAGCACCAAAATACCTTCGCCGGCTTCTTCTTTCAATATGTTCTCGAGTATAACTTCTTCTGCTTGAGGCTTAAATTTTTCCACGTACTCGGCATCTTCCTTAGGATAGTACCCAATAGATGGTAAAATTTGCGTTAAAAGAATAATAACACCAATTGCTGTCATAAAGCCAGAAACTACTGGATATGGAATATATCGTATATATTTTCCCAAGCCTAAAAAGCCCAATCCTATTTGTATCAGTCCAGCCATTAAAAACACAATTAATATAGCTGGTAAGGCTTTTTCAACACTACCGTCGTTGGCAGCTACGATACCTGCAATGACAACCATACTTACAGCAGTCATAGGTGCTGTTGGGCCAGAGATTTGTGTGGCTGTACCTCCAAATAGTGCTGCAAAGAAACTTATAAAAATTGCACCATAAAGACCTGCTTCTGGTCCTAAACCAGACGAAACTCCAAAAGCTAACGCTAAGGGTAAGGCAACTATTCCGGCAGTTATTCCTCCAAATGCATCACCTTTTATATTCGAAAACAAATTCTTCATAACTGATTGTTAGTTTTTATTAAAGTAATCTAAATCTTATAGAACATAAAATTAAAGCGAATTATTTTTTTAGAAATTAACAAAGGCTATTACATTAACTTGATCTCTGCTAGAATTTTCAAAGAATTGGTTCATATAACCTAATTCTAACCTAAGTGCGTCAGAAAATTTATAACCTATACCACCAAATACTCTATTTCTATCAAATACTGAAGATTTTGTATTTAAAAAAATCTCATTGTACATAGAGGCATATAACGGGTTCTCACCTTCTTCTTTATATTGCAACGGAATTTTTACGCCTAAAAAATACCTAAAACGCATTTTATAATCACTCTCCACAAAACGTTGTTCAAATCGGTAACGATGACTAAGAGCTACCTTACCAACTTTTTGCTTAGTAGTATATTGTTGAAATATACGATGTTCATTCACCGACACTTTATCATCTGATTCACCTATATAATTCTCAGATAAAATATAGCCATATCCTAATAAAATATTATCATTTTCCGTAATATTATAGCCAACACCTGTTCTCAAGAGTAATTGCTCTAAGTCGCCAATTGCATTATAATTTCTATACTGAACTTCATTATGGATATTCCATTTAGAGTTCAATTTTTTATTACCAATATAAATTAACCAGTTTCCTAAGTTACTATCTTGGGCTAGCGCAAAAAAAGGCAGCACTAACGCGATGGCTAGTGCTGCAATTTTAATTTTCTTTCTCAATCTTTTAATTTTCATTAATTTGTATTTAATAGAAATCTACTTTACCTGTATTAATATCATACATGGCACCAACGATTTTTATTTCGCCAGCTTTCTCCATTTCAGATAAAATTGGACTTTCTGCATGAATTCTATCTATAGTTAATTCTACATTTTTCTTAGAAACTTCATTCACAAATTCTAAATTTTTAGAATTTCTAGAGCCTTCATCCTCTGGTGTAGTTACAGCATTAACTGCAGGTGTAATTTTTTCTATCAACTTAGTTAAGTTACCCATTTCTGCGTGATCACAAGCGCCTTTTATTGCACCACAACTTGTGTGTCCTAATACAACAATTAATTTAGTACCAGCTAATTTACAAGCAAACTCCATACTTCCTAAAATGTCTTCGTTTACAAAGTTACCTGCTATTCTAACACTAAAGATATCGCCTAAACCTTGATCAAATACTAATTCTGCAGACACTCTAGAATCTATACAACTCAAAATTGTTGCGAACGGAAATTGTCCATCGCTAGTATCATTAACTTGTTCTAATAAATTACGATTAGCTTTTAAATTATTTTGAAACCTCTCATTTCCTTCTTGTAAAAACTGAACTGCTTTTTCAGGAGTCATTGTTGTTTGTGTTTCTTTTGTATGTGCTTTCATGTGTTTTGTTTTTTTATGTTTTAATATACCTCTTTTTTATTACGCTCTAGATACTAATAACGAAACATTTAGCTTACTCAGCACGTCTTTTAATGGTGCTTGTTTAGTATTGCTTTTATTTTCTGGTGTTCTATCTACGCATAATAAATTCACATTATTCTTTAAAATAAAGGATGAGAGTGTTGTTAATGTATTAGAATTTTGTTCAAAAATGTACTCTACCATGTCCTGTTTTTTAATAACATTACTATTGGTGTCTACATTTTGACTATTTGTAATTTTAAAAGATTTTAATGGCGATTCTGTATGTGTTATAACATCTTTTGAAAATTCAGTTTCAAAAAATTTATTAGAATCATTAAAAACTCCTAAGGTTAATTTTTTATTAGGTTGTAATACGTTCTTATCTGAAGATATCATTATTGGGCCCTTAAATTTTTTTAAAATAAACTTAGTTAAGCTATCTCCAATAAATTGAATAGGATTAGCTACTCTATGGCCTACAACAATAACATCTGGCTGATAACTCTCTATTTGCTTAAGAATCTCTTCTTTTATTTTGCCAAAGGCATAACTACCACTAATTTTTAAATCGTAATCTTGTCTGTACGTATTTACAACTGTATCAATCGTTTTTTTGGTTGAATTATGCTCTTCGTTTAAGGCTCTAATAGCAGATAATTGATTGTCTCCACCTACGATATCAATATGTTTTTTAACATGAAATAATGCTACTTCTGCATTAATCATTTTTGCTAAACTAACACTGTTATCTAATAGCGTATTTACCGTCTTTTTAAAATCTGAAAGCACTAATATTTTATATTTTGCCGCTTTCATATTCTTAACTTAAACTAATATTAGATTTTGGCCTCAATTGAAAAAACTCAATAAAACTAGGTGGATTTTCTACAATCCCTCGTTTAGAAATTAACTTAATATCAATATTTCTTTCTTTTGCTTTAAATGCAAAATCATCAAGAATTTCAATAATATCATGATCTAAATATCTTGTTTTAGTAACATCGAGTTCTAAATAAGTATCTCTTGGTAAACTATCTAATTCTTTTAAAATAGCACCTTTGTTAAAGAACGTTACTTCTTCTGCAAGATCCATTTTAATTCTATGTTTACCGTTACTCTTATCTTGTATATGAAGGAAGTGAGAGTTTTGGTAGCTTTTTAATAAAATTACAATGATACCTACTAATAAACCTAAACCGATTCCGTATAATAAATCGATAAATACAATTCCTAATACAGTTACTGTAAAAGGGATGAATTGTTTCCAACCTAAATCGTACATCTTTTTAAACAAGGCAGGTTTTGCTAGCTTATAACCAACAATGAATAGAATTGCTGCTAAAACTGATAAAGGAATTTTATTTAAAAGGGTAGGAATTAAAATAACAGAAATTAATAATAAGAATCCATGAATTATTGCTGATAATTTTGATCTACCACCAGATTGAATATTAGCAGAACTTCTTACAATTACTTGTGTGATAGGTAAACCTCCAATAAGTCCAGAGATGATATTACCTGTTCCTTGTGCAAACAACTCTTTATTCGTTGGTGTAACATTTTTATGAGGATCTAATTTATCTGTAGCTTCCACACATAATAAAGTTTCTAAACTTGCCACTAATGCAATTGTAAATGCCGTAACCCAAATTGCAGGGTTTGTAATAGCTCCAAACTCCGGAAAATTAAATTGTCCTAAAAAGCTATCAAAATCATCTGGTACTGGTACTGCTACCAAGTGATCCATAGAAATATTTAAACTTGTATCTAATGTTAAAACATAAAAAATTATACCAACAGCCACTGCAACTAAAGGTCCTTGAACAATTTGAAAAAACTTTCCTTTTTTAGAAAGTACATTAGACCATAACAATAAAATAACCATAGCGATTAATGCAACAACGGTTGCACCAACACTTACGTTACCACTAATTAATGCATTTATAGCTTTTAAAAGCTCTGTAAATGTATTTTCGCCATCTATTTGTAGAAAGGCAAAATCTCCTTGAGGATCTTTGTCCATCCCAAAAAAGTGAGGAATTTGCTTTAAGATAATTATAATTCCGATACCTGTTAGCATGCCTTTAATTACAGAAGATGGAAAATAATACCCAATAACTCCAGCTTTTAAAAGTCCAAAAATTAATTGAATAACACCACCTAAAACTACAGCGACTAAGAAACTTTCATAACCTAAATCTTGAATGGCAGTAAATACAATAGCAGCTAAACCTGCAGCAGGTCCACTAACACCAATTTTAGAACCACTTAAGGCTCCTACTACTATTCCTCCAATAATACCTGCAATTAAACCAGAGAATAGAGGCGCTCCACTAGCTAAAGCAATACCTAAACATAAAGGTAATGCTACGAAAAATACAACGACACTTGCTGGTAGGTCGTTTTTTAATGTTTTAAACATTTGTTATAATGATTTATACTATTGAATTCTTTTCAATAGTTGATTTAATAATTAATTAGGGACAGACACTATAGGTCTAACAATACAATTATTAAATAAAATCGGGTGGTGGAGAAATTAAATTGAGATGTGGTATTGAGTAGTTTTTAAAGGTGTACCCAATGAAATTAGTAGGTAAAGGATCTTCAAATAACGATTCTGAAATTTGATGATCTTTATCAAAAAGAAGTTTTGCATTATTATTTTCTTCTTCTTCACTTATACTAAAAAAACACGTAATATCTATAGAATCATCGATAGATGAAATTATAGTTGGTGCCGATATAAGAGCCATAAAAATTATGGTGAAAAAAACGGCAATTCTATATTTCGTACTTTTTTGCATAAGCCGCAAATATAATATGCAATTACTGTTTTTGTGTTAAAAAATCTTTAATAATTTAATATCTTTTGCAGGAATCCATCCTGTTGAGTTATCTGAAAGTTGAATTTTACTCCAATCTTCATAAGATTCTATAACGTAAACTTTGGTACCTTCATGCAACCTAAACACTTCTTCACTTGCTTGGTTGGGGTCTGTTTTTACTCTACTCTCTTGAGTAAATACAATAGCTGGATTATCCTTTTTATCTATTGCTGATTTCTGAAATGCCATAGCAACCGAAAAACAAGCTATTAGTAAACTAACAATGCTCGTTACAAAGGCTATTCGTTTTTTGGAAGTATTATAAGAAAAATGATAAGCCAAAAATATAACTACAAATAATAAAACGCCAGCCACAGCTATTTTCGCCCATGTATCTGTATTAAATGTGTTTACTAAATTATTGATAAGTCTAGAAAAGCCAACTTTAGGAACGCTGTCTATAGCATCTATGGTCATGTTTTGAGCAAACGCTAAATTGTTTTGTATTTCCTTATCATTAGGATTTAGTAGTAAAGCTTTTTCAAAATAATAAATACTAGGAGCAATGTTATTCAGTTTATAATTTGCATTACCAAGGTTATAGTACAACTCCGCAGAATGTTGTTCTGAACCTAAGATAGATTCATATTTATCTATAGCTTCGGCGTATTTACCGTTATTATACAGTGCATTTGCCTCAGCAAAAATAGCGTCATTTTGCGAAAAGCCCATAAAACTTAAACAACATAGAAGTAAGAAGGTAATAGCTCTCATATTATCTCAATTGTTTATCAATTAACGAAATTGTTTTAGCCGCTTTATCATAATCATTCTGCATTGTCACTTGTTCAATTGGCGTGTATCGTGCCAATTCACAATTTTCTAAAATGGAAATAAAATCTGAAACCACAGAGCTTTCAACCTTACGTTCGGTTAACAATCCTTCAATTTTTTCCTTATTAAAATCGCTTGTTTCTATATTCAATTTTGATTTCAAATAATTATGAAGTGCTTTTTCTAAAGCTAAATAAAACGACTCTTTTTGTCCCATCGTTTTTTTAGCTTCACTCAAATACTTTTTAGCTAAACGATCTGCTTTTCTTATTCTATTACCTTGTACATCTGCATTACGTTCATCACGTTTGCGTCTTATAACAATAGCTAAAGGAATTGCTAAGAATGGTAATAAGGTTAATGTCCAAAAGGCTGATGATTGAAAAAATGGCTCTGATTTTTGATCTACCCAATTAGATGACGTTTTAATAAAAGAAAATGTATTTGCGTTGGCATTGACTGTTTGCTTCGTATTTGCTGTCACATTTTCTGCTGTTCCGCTTGTGGCTGTTGGACCGCTTATAACATCTATAATTATCTCATCTGATGTAATACGATTATAACTCTCCTTTTCTGGATCAAAATATGAAAACGAAATACTTGGCACAGGGTATTTACCTTTATATTGAGGCACAATAGTATATGTATCTGAAATACCACCTTGCATACCACCTAAATTAGTACGTACACTTTCTTTATGTTCTGGCTCATAAACTTCTAATGAACTCGGAACCGTTAGTTTTGGTAATTCAAATAACTTTAAATTCCCTTTTCCTTTTACTTCTATTTTTGCTTGCAATGATTCTGAAGCATTTAATTCTGTTTTAGAAGTTGTTACCTTAAAAGAAAAATCACCTACTGCTCCTTTAAAATCTGATGGTTTCCCTTCTTCTGGTAAAGGCTTTACATTTATTATTCTGCTTCCTGCTGTAACCTCTTTTGGAACTTTGGTCATTAGTGCTCTACCAAAAATATCTCTTTTATTTGAAGGTACTTCAGCTGTGATATCCATCACTAAAGGTTCAATTTTTAAACGTCCAGATTTTTGAGGATAAAGTACTGTTTTTCTTAAAACCACATAACGATATTCCTTACCCTTATACTCACCTGTTAATACGTTAAGACCTTTTATTTCAATATTTTGATTCCAAAAATCATTAAATCTAGGAATTTCCTTTTCACGCCAATTACTGCTTACACCAATATCTGGTGACACATATAATTTATACACAACGGTTATGGCTTCATTAAGATAAGGATTAGAATTAGAAACCTCAGCCACCAAATGAATATTTTCTGAGGCTGCATCTGAGGCTGCAGTATTTCCATTAGGCTTACTTACAGCTTTAGTAACCTCTATTGTTATAGGAAAGGTTTTATAAGTTTCGCCATCAATCTCAATCTTAGCTTGTTTAATTGTGAATTTTCCTCGTTTTTTTGGAGCTAAAAAGTAACTGTATGTTTTATTATAAGAGCGTTGACCATTTCTAGAATAATTACTTACTGAAGTATTAGGACCACCAACAACATCAAAATCTGCAAAACTTGGAGGATCAAAATTATCGCCATCTTGATTCATCTCAAAATCGATTCTAAGTCGCTCATTAACGCCTAATTTCTTCTTACTGACTTTAGCTTCAAATTTTACTTGTGCAGAAGCTACACTTGCTGCAAGTATTAAAAATAGTATTGATATGTGTTTTTTGATGTACATAATGTGGACGACTCTAAATTTTTGTTTTAAGATTCAGTTTATTTAAATCAAAAATTGTAATTCTATAATCGTAACTCGTTTTACCAGTCTTTCTCTGTTTTTACTTTAACGCCTTTTTGTTTCTCGGCATTCATTTTTTCTTGAACCTTTTGCTCTTGATTTTGCATAGCTTCGAGAATATTCTTTACCTGTTGAGGAGACATTTTTCCTGGCTGTGGTTTCGGTTTCTGATTTGGATCTTTATTGTCTTTATCTCCTTTACCATCATTCTTATCTTCGTCTTTAGGCTTACCGTCCTCATCTTTTTCCTTGTCACCATCCTTTTTATCTTGGTCGCCTTCGTCCTTTTTATCTTTATCGTCTTTATTTTCGTCTTCTTTCTTTTGCTCGTCTTCCTTATCTTGTTCTTCGTCTTTATTCTCGTCTTCCTTGTTATCTTCACCTCCTCCATCGTTTTGCTGATCTGCACACTCCTTTGCTAACGCAAAATTATAACGTGTTTCTTCATCATTTGGATTATTTCTTAATGCATTTTTAAAAGCTTCAACGGCTTCTTTACAAGCTTCGTTTTGCATTAAAATATTACCCATATTATGAAATGCTCTGTGTTTTTCATCTTTAGTAGTTGCATTCTTAGCTGCTTCTTGACTTCTAAATAAGGATTCTTCAAAATTACCTTTTCTAAAATACGAGTGCGATAAGTTATAGGCACCAACAGCTTTATTTGGTGCTTCTGAAATGGCTTTTCTATATTCCATTTCTGCTTCTATATAATTATCTGAACCTACAAGCTCATTAGCTTTATAAACAAGGTCTGTTGCGCTTTTTTCTGCTTTTAATTGTAACTCGTCTTGATTTTGTGAAAAACCAAGTCCACCAATTAAAATTGTAATAATGAATATATAAAATCTCATATTGTAATAATTTTAAAAAACGATCTCTAAATTACTAAAGCCTTTAACGACTTAGCGTTAAAGAAATTCTAAAAATTTTCATTGAATAAGTTAAGTTTTTTCAACCATGCTGTCTTTCGCTCCAAGAAAAATATATCAATAAACAATAAAAAGATGCCTAATCCAAGAAACCATTGAAATTGATCTTTAAAATCTGCTATTTGCTTAGACTCAAATTCTTGCTTATCCATTTTTGCTAATTCACCTGTAAGGGTTTTAACGACCTCAGACGTGTTGCTGCCATTAATATAAACGCCATTCGCTTCTGATGCAATCTCTTTTAAGGTTGTTTCATTAAGACGCGTAATTACGGTTTCGCCTTGGTTATCTTTTTTATAATTTAAGATAACTCCATTACGTTTAATAGGAATTGGACCTCCTTTTAGGTCACCTACGCCAACGGTATAAATTCTTATGCCTTGCTCTGCAGCTTCTTCTGCAACATCCATAGCATCACCATCATGATCTTCTCCATCTGAAATAATAATTAACACACGGTTGGCTTGATCTTCATTATCAAAATACGTTTTTGAAAGCTGAATAGCTTCGCTAATTGCCGTTCCTTGTGAAGATAGCATATCTGTATTCATGTTCTGCAAAAACATTTTTGCAGAGGCATAATCTGTTGTTATAGGCAATTGCGGAAATGCTTTACCTGCATAAGCGATAATACCAACTCTATCACTAACTAAACTGTTAATGATTTGCGTTACCAATTGCTTAGATTTATCTAATCTGCTTGGTGCAATATCTTCTGCTAACATACTTTTAGATACATCTATTGCAAATACTACATCTACACCTTCACTACGTACAGTTTCTAATTTTGTTCCTATTTTGGGGTTTACTAAAGCTAATGACAAACAAGCAAAAGCACCACAAAGTACTATTATCTTTAATATACTTTTAAATAATGATTGATTAGGACTAAGGCGTTTTAACAATGCAGAATCCGCGAATTTTCTTTGTGCAGAACGTCTCCATAATTGTAAAACTACAAATAGCAAAATTATTACCGGAATTACCAGTAACGTCCAAAACCATATTGTTTCATCGAGTCTAAACAAAGCTTCTAAATATTGTATTTCTTAATAATAATTCTATCAATAATAACAAACCAGCTAAAAGAATGAATGGCCTGTATTTTTCATCGTAATTGTAATATTTCTTTTCTTCAATTTCGGTTTTTTCGAGCTTATTAATTTCGTCGTAAATCTGAGCCAACTTGTCGTTATTAGTCGCTCTAAAATACTTTCCACCTGTTTCTTCGGCTATTTCTTTTAACAAATTTTCGTCTATTTCTACTTGTGCTCTACCGTATCTAAAAGTTCCGTTAGGATTAAAGCCAATTGGAGATAAAGCCATTCCATTTGTTCCTAAACCTATGGTGTACACTTTTATTCCATATTCTACAGCTAATATACTTGCTGTTTTTGGATCTATCTGTCCTGATGTATTTACACCATCAGTCAACAAAATGATAACTTTACTTTTTGCTCTGCTATCTTTTAACCTATTTACAGAGGTTCCTAAACCCATACCAATTGCGGTACCACTTTCTATAATCGTATTGTATTTTATATCTCTTAGCGAACGTTGTACTATTGATTTATCACTAGTAATTGGCGTTTTTGTAAAGGCTTCACCTGCATATTCTACCAAACCAATTCTATCATTTGGTCGCCCATCAATAAAATCTGCTGCTACTTCTTTTAAGGCATCTAATCTATTTGGTCGTAAATCTTTGGCTAACATACTTGCAGACACATCAATTGCCATAACAATATCAATACCACTAGTTGTTTTTGTCTTTGTTGATACATCTACAGTTCGTGGTCTTGCCAATGCTGTAATTAAAAGTGCCAAAGCAATTAAGCGTAAGGCAAATAATAAGTGCTTAAATTTTGTCCAAAAAGAAGAGGTGTTTTTAAATCCTTTCGTACTCGATATTTTTAACTCAGCAGTTTGTTTGCTGTGTTTTAAAACATACCAAATTATGGCTAGTGGTAAAAGCAACAACAGCCAAAAAAATTCTTTATTTAAAAATTGTATTTGCTCTAACATTAATTCTCTTTTTCTTCTTCCGCTGGTTTTAACTCAATAGAATCTGTAATACGCTCAATAATATCTTCAGCATAGGCATCATCTGTTCTCCAAATTAAAACGATCTGTTGAATAACGTTCTCTGTGGTAAAACTAAAGAGTGTATACTCTCCTTTTTCAAAACTATTAGGTGTTATCCCAGGGAACTGAGCTGTTCCATACGTTTTAACGCCTTCTGCACCATTTGGCGTTACAAATTTTTCATTTTTGGTAATAATATTTTCGACACCACTTGCTTCCCAAGATTTTAAGTTACCCTCTACAACAGTTTCAATATTTATTGCTTTTTGCTCATCTGGATTTTCGCTTTCTGGCTTATTCAATAATGTTGTACTTGTTAGAATATAGAAACGCTCTATTAAACTTCCGTAGCCAAAAACGCTCATTTTAGCTTTACCTGCTAATGCTTCTGGTAATTTAACTTCTTGTCGTTTTAAAACCCTTGGTGTTTCAATCCAAATAGGTGGAAATCCGTAAGCACTTTCTACCCATTTGCCTTCTAACAGCTCTTTACTCTCGTGACCTATTATTGTATCTTTTACATAACCAAAACCATATTTCATTCCAAAACCAACAAGAGTTGCTAAGATTAAGAACACGGAAATACCTACTATAATCCAGATTTTTTTACGTTTCTTTTTACGCTCTTGTTCTTCCTTATATTTTTGGTCTAATAGTTTTTCTTCCTCAGATGGTTCTGGCAGGCTAATTTTTACATTATCTATAGCTTTATCAATGGTTAATTTGTCCATTTCAGCAAGCTCAATATCTGGCGCAGATTTTGCAAACTTCACTAAATCTGCACGTTGTAAAATTGATTCTATATGTAGAATGGTCTCCTTAGATAAAGGTACCTGATTACCATCTTTTAATAGGTTTAATCTCTTAATAAGTTCTGCTGTTGTACTCTCGAGCGCTCGATCATAAACTTTCTCATCTAAGTATTTTCTGATAATAAAGGTTAATTCTGAGTAATATTCTTTTACCTCTGAGCGTATTAAGTAATCGCTTTCATCGAGTTTTTTAATCGCTAATTTTGCACGGTCATATGGTGGTAATAGGGCAATTTTAGCTTCTTCAGAAAGCGGTTTTTTTCGCCAAATAATCCAATACAACAAAAATGCAACTAACGCTATTATTGCTAACGCAATTAAAAGCCACTTCCACCAATTACTTGAGCTTTTGTTTACTTCGATAATAGGTTTTATATCGTAAAGTTTTTGTTTTGAAGTGTCAACCTCAATGGTATTTACAACGACTCTTAGTGAATCCGTTAAGAAGGGTTTTTCATCAATAATGATTTTTTGTCTTGGAATGGTATAAACACCAGAATCAAACTGTGTTAATTTATAAACTCTAGATAACAAGAATTTTGAGTCTTGTTTTATAGTATCTATCTTTAAAGCTTCTACAGATTCTAATGGTGTAAATGTTTGCCCTTCAGGAAAAACAACGAGTGATAACGAATCTGCTTCAACATTTATTTGATAATTGATTTGCTCACCAATTCTAATTTTTGTGGTATCAACAGCAGAAGTTACTTGAGCAGACATTACAAAAGAAGACAAGAAACAGAATATAGAAAATAGCCCAATTACTGAAGATTGTAAACGGCATACAGATGCACTATTACTTTCTACTAATATACTTGCTTTATACTTTATACTTTTCACTTCTTTCTTTGTTCTTTTCTCTTTAACCTTAACACTTCACACAAATAATTACCTTTGCTTAAAATATCCCAGCAATTTCTTCACATAACTTTCGTCTACTCTACAATCTATTGCTCCAGAACCAGACTTAGCAAAACTTTCTTTAAAATAATGTACCTTTTCGTTATAAAATTTACTGTAGTTCTGTCTTACTTTTTTAGAGGCTGTGTTAACTAACATTACTTCACCAGTTTCTTCATCTTCCATTTGTACCATGCCAATGTTAGGAATTTCGGCTTCGTGTTTATCGTAAATTCTTATGCCTGTAATATCGTGTCTGCCTGCTGCTATTTTTAAATTATGTTTATAATCATCTGCTACAAAATCTGAAAGCACAAAAACAATGGCTTTCTTCTTCATTACATTAGATAAAAACTTTAGGGCTTCAGAGACATTAGTCTCTTTACTTTTAGGTTGAAATTCTAATAACTCACGGATAATTCTTAGAACATGAGAACGTCCTTTTTTTGGTGGAATGAATAATTCAATTTCATCTGAAAACAAAATCAAACCTATTTTATCATTATTCTGAGTAGCAGAAAAGGCTAATGTTGCAGCTATTTCTGTTACAATTTCATCTTTAAATTGATTTTTTGTTCCAAATAATTTACTGCCAGAAACATCTGCCATAAGCATCATGGTAAGCTCTCGTTCTTCTTCAAAAACTTTTATGTGAGGTAGATTAGTTCTTGCGGTTACATTCCAATCTATATTTCTTACATCATCGCCAAACTGATACTGACGTACTTCAGAAAAAGTCATACCACGACCTTTGAAAGTCGAATGATATTCACCTCCAAATATATGATCAGACAAGCGACGTGTCTTAATCTCTATTTTTCGTACTTTTTTAAGTAATTCCTTAGTGTCCATTATTTAGTAAACAGTTTTCTGTCGCAGTTTTCAGTTTAGTGCGGTTGTACCTTTTATATTTAGTATCAGTCTTCAGTAAACAACTCCTCACTATGACTGACTAAATATTAAAAACTCATTTATGGTACTTCGATCTCGTTTACAATCTTATTAATAATATCTTCAGAAGTAACATTTTCAGCTTCAGCTTCATAAGTAATACCTATTCTATGACGTAAAACATCATGCACAACTGCACGTACATCTTCTGGTATTACATAACCTCTTCGTTTTATAAAAGCATAACATTTAGCAGCAGTTGCTAAGTTGATACTTCCACGAGGTGAAGCACCAAATGATATTAAAGGTTTTAAATCTCCTAGTCTATATTTTTCTGGGTAACGCGTAGCAAAGATGATATCGAGAATATACTTCTCAATTTTTTCATCCATATAAACTTCTCTAACTGAGTTTTGAGCGCTTAAAATCTGAGCAATAGACACTACTGGGTTAACTTTTTCGTAAGACCCTTTTAAATTGGCTCTTACAATCATTTGTTCTTCTTCAATTTTTGGATAATCGATAACTGTCTTTAACATAAAACGATCCACTTGTGCTTCTGGCAATGGGTATGTTCCTTCTTGCTCAACCGGATTCATTGTTGCCATTACCAAAAATGGTTTATCTAAGATAAAGGTTTCATCACCAATAGTTACTTGTTTCTCTTGCATCGCTTCTAACAAAGCAGATTGCACTTTTGCAGGTGCTCTGTTAATCTCATCTGCTAAAACAAAATTGGCAAAAATTGGTCCTTTTTTAATTGTGAAGTCATTCTCCTTCATATTAAAGATTAATGTACCTACAACATCTGCAGGTAACAAATCTGGAGTAAACTGTATTCTACTAAAACTAGCATCAATTGCTTTAGATAATGTATTAATGGCTAACGTTTTTGCTAAACCAGGAACACCTTCTAATAAAATATGCCCTTGACCTAATAAACCAATTAGTAAACGCTCTACCATGTGCTTTTGCCCTACAATAACCTTATTCATTTCTAAGGTTAATAAATCGACAAATGCACTTTCTTTTTCAATCTTTTCATTAATTGACTTTATGTCAACTGTACTCGTTTCTTCCATTATTTTAAAGGGTTTAAGAACAAAACTAATGTAATACCATTTTGAGATATTTACAACTAGTGACTTATTAATTTTTTAGAGGATGCAAAATGTTAAAATTTTTCGTGGCATGCTGTTAACAATTGGTTAAAAAAAATGAGTAACACCGAAGTATCACTCATTTTAAGAATTAATTATGGGTTAGGGCTAACTAATCCTAAAATTTTCTGATTTCAGTTTGTAGCTTAGGATCTAAAATCAAAGTGTTTTCTTCGCTATTGAATTGCACAGATTGATCTAAATCTAATTCTAAAATCACTTGGTAAATATGATTCCCTTCAAATTCTCTTTGTACTAAATTAGAAGCTATAGTATTTTCATCTACCTCTAAATTAATTATTACGTTATTAATATCCATAAAGTTAGTATTACCAAGTACTAATTTTATTTCATAAATGTAACTAGGATCAATTTCTATGTGATCTACTAATAACAGTTCAGTATCAGCTGCTAAGTCAGATATGTTATGAGTTCCTGTGTTAATGGCATTTAAACTTACCCAAGAGTTAGACGAATTATTATCAACTCTTATTTGCACATCTTCAATATCGAGAAAAACCTTACTAAGCTCATCTGTAGTACTTTTTAAGCTTACTGATATCGCTGCTTTGTTCTCACTTCTACCTAAATCATCTTTGGTGCAACTTGAAAAGCTTAATGAAATTATTAAGAATAGAACAAAATATTTTATTGGTTTCATAGATTTCATGATTTGGGCTAATGAATTATTCTCCCTCAATAATATTGAATTATTAATGTTTTCAGTATTTTTATGCTCCAATTGCAAAAAAAACCATATAAACTGACAATTAAGTGACATATTCTCGATTAATAGCAGGCACCATGACTTGGGGAAGTTGGGGAAAACAACTCTCAAAAAAAGAAATGGCAGCCTTAATGAACTTCTGCACTGAAAACCGAATAACTACCTTTGACCATGCTGATATTTATGGTGCGTACACCACAGAAGCAGACTTTGGAAAAGCATTTACTGAATCTGGTCTAAAACGCGAGGATGTACAACTCATCTCTAAATGTGGAATTCAATATGTTTGTGATAACCGAAATAACAAGGTTAAGCATTACAACTATGGCAAAGACTATATTATATGGTCTGTTGAAGAATCTCTTAAGCATTTAGCAACTGAATACTTAGATTTATTACTACTTCATAGACCTAGCCCTTTAATGGTTGCGGAAGAAATAGCTGAAGCGATAACAATTTTAAAGAAAGACGGTAAAATTAGAGATTTTGGTGTATCTAACTTTACGCCATCTCAAATGGATATGATTGGTTTACGGATGGATATCGATGTCAATCAGATTGAATTTTCTATTACAGAACACTCCTCAATGCACAACGGCACTCTAGATTTCATGAAAACAAATGGCATTAAACCAATGGCTTGGTCTCCTTTAGGTTCTGTGTTTAGAGAAGACACTGAACAAACCAGACGCATTCATAAACAATTAGGTGAGCTAATGGATAAATATAGCGCAACCGAAGATCAACTATTGTTGGCTTGGATTATGAAACATCCTGCAAATATTCACCCTGTAGTTGGCACAACCACAAAAGAGCGTTTAAAACAAGCCATTGAAGCCTCTAAAATCAATTTAGAATTAGAAGATTGGTTTTTAATCTTAACAGCTGCGCAAGGACATAAGGTTCCTTAATAAAAACATGCTTAACTCTTTATTAAATAAAGACTTAATAAGTTTGTTGCTCATATATTGGTGGATAGGTAAATAAAATTTACTCAGGTTTTCTATGGATAATCATTTAAATTAGTATTCCTAATACAACCTTCATCATATATGAGCAACAGTATTTTACCTCAAAAAGAAACTAAAAAGAGCTATTTAACCGCATTAATAACAGGAGCAACCAGTGGAATTGGCAGAGCTACAGCTCACGAATTTGCTAAGAACGGTATTAAACTTATACTTTGTGGACGTAGACAAGAGCGACTAGATAGTGTACAGAAAGCATTATCTAAAGAAACTATTGTACATACGCTTAATTTTGATGTGCGAGATAGACAACAAACTTTTGAAGCCATCGCGTCTTTACCAGAAGAATTTCAAGACATTGACATACTAATTAATAATGCCGGAAATGCACATGGATTAGACCCAATACAATCCGGAAATTTAGACGATTGGGATGCTATGATGGATATTAACGTAAAAGGATTGCTATATGTAAGTAAAGCTATTATTCCAAGAATGACAGAACGGAAATCCGGACATATAATTAATATTGGATCCTCAGCCGGAAAAGAAGTTTATCCAAACGGCAATGTATACTGTGGTAGTAAGCACGCTGTTTTAGCAATAACAGAAGGTATGCGAATTGATCTAAATCCTTTTGGAATTAAAGTAGGTGCTATTAATCCTGGCTTGGTAGAAACCGAATTTTCTAAGGTTAGATTTAAAGGCGATGCTGCTGCAGACAATGTCTACAAAGGTTATAAAGCATTACAACCAGAAGATGTTGCCGAAGTTATTTACTTTGCAATCACTAGACCAGCACATGTAAATATTGCAGATGTTCTTATGTTTTGTACAGCGCAAGCAAGTTCCACTATCGTTAATAAAGAATTATGATAAAGTGGCTAGAGGATTATTGGCGAGCTTTAGTTTCGGAATATACTGATGATGCTTTAATAAATTCACTTTGGCAAGACATTAAATTACATTACACTTCCAAAAATAGAAATTACCATAATTTATCGCACTTACATAATATGTTTCTTCAATTGGAAGCATTTGAAACTAAAATTGAAGATTTAGAGTGTTTAAAATTTGCCATTTGGTATCATGATATTATTTACAAATCTACCAATAAAGACAATGAAGAGCGAAGTGCTACTTTTGCCGAAAACGCCTTAATGTTATTAAATTTTGATGATTCTAGCGTAAAAAAGGTAAAAAAACTCATCCTTTCAACCAAAAAACACAAATTACTTCTAACTGAAAACATGGATAATGCATACCTTTTAGATTTAGATTTATCCATTCTAGGAGCGGATTGGGAAATTTATAAGTTATACATTCAAAACATTAGGAAAGAATATAAGATCTATCCAAATATAATCTATAAACCTGGACGAAAGAAAGTACTTCAACATTTTTTAGAAAGAGATTCGTTATATTTTACAGAACGATTTAAAACAAAATTTGAAAAACAAGCACGAAACAATTTAAATAGGGAAATTAAAATGCTTTAAAAAAGAGATTCCCACTTTCGTAAGAAGCAAACATGATTAATAAAAGACTACTCATAAAAAATCTATTGGCTCATAACGATGAGAACAGCTTTTATGACAAAAAACGAAAGATTGACATAAGCCAAAAAGAAGGAAAAGGTAAGTTTTTAAAACATATTTGCGCACTTTCTAACAGCAATCCCAAGAACAACTCTTATATTGTAATTGGCGTTAAAGATGATGACAACAACATAATTGGTGTCGACTTTTTTGATGATAGTAAAATTCAAAACCTCATAAACGCTTATCTCAACAATCCACCAATTGTAGAATATGAGAATATTCCGTTTCCGCATTTACCAGATGATAAAGTTGTAGGACTAGTAACCATAAGACCAATAGATGTCATTACTTCTCTTAAAAAAAACATCTGGAAATATTATGGTGGCTCTGTATTTTTTAGAGATGGCAGCATTAGCATGCCTAAAGTTTTTGATATTGAAATTAAAGATGTTAATTCTAAAATAGTTTCAGCCATTGAAAACCATGCACAAAATAATATAGAATTAACGTTGGATGGTGTTTTTGATTTTATGAACAAGCGCCAAGATTATAATCCGCAATACAAAGTTTTTAAAGAATACTTTGTGTTATGTTGGTCTGGCGACAAAAAAGTGGTTAAGAACGAAACCTTCTTCTCAAGGGTTGATATTGAATTAATAAATGAACAAGTACGACTCTTTTATTCTACTCTCGATGAAGTTTCAATTTCTTATAATGAAGATCAATTCAAAATTATAGAATACGTAAAACTAGGATTACAAAACTCATACAAATATTACAAACTCGAAGAAAAAACGATTCGGTTTGAAAATAACGCACAGTATTCTATTGAAGCAAATCTTATTTTTGAACCACCACAATTTGATAGAAAAGTTTTGCATCATATTTATAATTCTAATAATACAATTCTAGAAAAACTCGAAAAAAAACGAGAATTAAACCAAAACGAAAACGAAGATTTAAAGAATTTAGCGGCAAGTTATTTAATCTGTTACCTCAACGGATTTAATGATGCATTAATGAAATTAGAAATCTTAAAACCGTATGTAAAAAGCTACAATTCAGAGCTGTATACCTCATATAAAGAAACTATGCGAATTTTCAGAAAAGTGAAATATAATTAGTTCGTCGGAAATAATGGGTTTTTAACCTTGTTTTTATGCACCTTATCGGAGACCTATTAAAAACCATACTGATTATACATTTTTTTTAACCATTCATCAAAAAATTTGTTGAGCAATGAATTTATTATACATCTTTGTATTGCTATTAATCAATTACTAAACCTTGTTTCTATAAAGCCTAAAGCTGATATTGAAACAAGGTTTTTTTTATGTCTTATATGAATTTTAGTGATTTTTGTTCTTTAGGAATGATTCCTTTTGCAGATACATTCATCCATTTTTTTAGAATTGTTGAATAAATAGATCTAAAATCTACACTATATTTTAAATCACCATTATCGTCTAAATCACTTAAACTCGCTAGGTTATTATAGAAACCAGCTTGTTTTAAATTTTTTCCAATTATAAAAACATTATTTGCTGATCCATGATCTGTACCATTAGCGGCATTCTGTTTTACACGTCTACCAAATTCAGAAAAAGTTAAAATCAAAGTATTTTCAAACGCGTTGTTTTGTTTTAAATCATTTACAAAAGCAGAAACACTTTTAGCATATTGAGAGAGTAATTGGGTTTGTTTTTTATTTTGATTAGCATGCGTATCAAAACCACCTAAAGACGTGTAAAACACCTTCGTATCTAGACCAGAATTGATGAATTGGGCTACATTTTTAAGTTGTTTTGCAAAATTGTTTTGAGGGTAATCTTCACTAGATGATTTTACGTTGGTATTTTCAAAAATATAATTAGCGGATGACTTCGCCTCAATCATAGTTTGATATAAGTAACCTAAATTATGTTCGCTCAAGTGCGCATCGTTATAATGACTTAAAACATTTTTAAAATAAGGATCTTTAGCCGTGTTGTACAGCACTTTATAATCGTTTGTAGCGATACCGTTAAAATATTCTCCTTTCATAGCCAAACTAAGTTGCTCGTCCATTTCCATTGCATTGTACGGCTTTTCACCATGTTGATCTAAGTAACGACCTATCCACCCACTTTGTAAATACTCACCTGACCCACTTGCTGTTTGCCAAATATCCATGGATCTAAAATGTGACCTTACCGGATTTGGGTAACCAACATTATTAATTATAGATAATTCGCCGTTATCAAACAAAGAACGTAATGGATCGAGACTTGGATGAAACCCTAAATCATCGTTAAGCTTAATAATATCTTTTGTTATTGCTAATTGTGGTCTGGCATTATAATACAAATCATTATTGTGCGGAATTATAGTATTTAACCCATCGTTTCCTCCTGCGAGTTGAACTATCACCAAACGTTTATAGCCTAACTGATTTGTGGCAACATTTTCGAATGCTTTTACAAAATTTGGCACAAAAAACAAACTGCTTGCTAAAGCGGAATTTTTAATAAATTTACGTCTATCCATAATTATAATCGCTTTAACACATTTGATATTCTGGCAACGACATTAACTGAATGCAATACTCCTTTTTGGAAGCTTTATTCAGTGTTTTTAAATAGTCAGCGGTTCCTTTATTAATGCTTCCTTGAATAATAAAGTCTTGAAGGTTCTTGGAGCTTACGTTTTCAAAATCTGATAGAAATGTATCCCAAGCTGCTGTGATTCTAAAAGGTAATTTTCCTTTGTTCTTTCTTAAATAATTTCGTTTTAAATCATCTGATATATCTGTATCTCCTTCTTTTAGTGAAATCATTGCATTATTCAACATTACGGAAGGTAATTTTAAACGTACCATAATTGTGTTTGCATCTATCCAAGCTTTATCTCCTTTCCAACCAGCGACATTAGGTGGTGACAACAAGGTTTGACCTAACAATTTCTGTATTTTTAGTAAATCCTTTTCTCTTTCGTATTTAATTGGAATTATATGTGACATACCAACCAAATACTCTATTGGAGATTTTATTTTTACACCAATATTAACCTCATCATAAAACCAATCTGAAAGGAACACAAAACGCATTAAATTTTCAATATTGTAATCCTTAAAAAACACATTTGCCATTTCCTCAATATGCTTTTTATTAGGTTTTGGGTTAACAAAATAGCGATAGATTTTAGTAGATATGAAAATAGCACATTGTTTATCTTCAAGTATAATGTCTACTATATCATCTCCTGAAAAATTTCCTGTTTTACCGAAAAATGTTTTTAAATCCTCATCGTGATGCTTAGGTCGCATTCTAAAGTTACCATCAAAATCATGATTATAACCTGTAAAGGCTCTAGCGCTTTCTTTTATATCCTTCTCGGAGTAATGACCTTCACCTAACGTGAACAGCTCCATTAGTTCACGTGCAAAATTCTCGTTAGGTTGATTTTTTCTATTATGTTTTCCGTTTAAATACTTAAGCATTGCTGCTTCTTTTGATATAGCTTTTACAAAGGTTTTAAAATTACCTAAAGCATGTGTTCGTAAAGTATTATTAAACATTTGGGCAAAAATGACATGATTCTCTTTACACACAAAATGATTGGCCCAAAAAAGCGTCATTTTTTCCCTTAGCAGCTCCTTAGATTGCCCTAATCGATCAATCCATGCAACGTTAAGATTTTTAAGCTTTTCACGACTCTCCCTTCTAATTTTTTGAGCTAATTTAGGATTGTCTTTTAATTCTTTTTGAGTAACACCACTCATGAAAGAAAGATCAATCTCTAATGGCGTTATTGATTGAGAATCTACAAATATTTGTTCTACAACGTGAATTCTATTTTTAGGCAACAAATTGATAGTGTTTGGATTGCTACCAAAACCTATACGCCAATACAAATGCTGAAATTCTGCTGCTGTCATATCTTATAAGACTAATTAATTACCAAAAGGTTTAACTCAAAAAAACCGCTTCTATAAAAGAAACGGTTTTTAGACTTAAATATTTTGACGTGATCATTTACCACCATCAAGTTCATCTTGCCACTTTAATAGCTCTGCCCATTTGCCTTCGTAAGCAAACTTTGCTTGTGCAGGCCATGTTCCCGGCTTATGTACTTTAAAACGATCACCACCACTATCTAACACAGATTGACATTTCTCTACACTACACTCAGATAATGCTTTCCACGTTTTTACATCATGGTTATGAAATAATTCTTGGATTTTAGGTCCAATTCCTTCAACAACGGTTAAATCATCTTGCTTTATTTTTTTACCAAATACAGCTTTTGCCGCGTCAGCATCAAACGGAACTAAAGCAACTGCTGGAGCTGCAAAAGAAGCTGCTAGATTAGCATTTTCTGTTTTCGCTGAGGTTAAATCTGCCTGCAAAAGAGAAGCCCTATTTTTAGACGCACTTAAGTCTGCCTCTAATGCTGTTCTTGCTTTTCTACATGCGGCTAAATCTGCTTCTAGCTTAGCAACTCTTTCTTCACAGTCATCACAGTTTCCTCCTCCTAGAAGTTTTCCAAGTAAATAGCCTAGTAGCGCACAAATAGCACCTACAAGTAATGGGATTAATATACACCAATTCATAATTTATAATATTTTAAGTTAGTTAGTTTATTGTTATTACGGTCCGTCTGTTTTTAGCTTGACCATCTTTAGTACTGTTATCTGCAATAGGACTATTTGGTCCTTCTGAAGACGTTTCTATATTAGTTTCTAGAATGCCATTTCTTACTAAATAATCTTTAGCAAAGTCTGCACGTTCTTGTCCTAATCGCATATTTGTTGCAGCACTACCTGTATTATCTGTATGACCTATAGCCTGTATTTTTAAACCAAGCTTATCTACACAATGAGAAATAACCGCAATCTTTTTACGCTGTTCTACTGTTAAATTTATCTGAGCTTGACCTGTATTAAAGTATAATACAATAGGATTTTTTCTAATCGCTTCACAAGCTGCCTCTAATGCTTCGTCTGTAGCATCACTTTCTGCTGTTAACATACCGAATTCTAAAGGACCAAATAATGTATTAGTATCATCAGGAATGATACTATCATTTAATTTCCCTAAAGTATTTATCTGCTTCGCTGATATTCCTTGAGATACAAAATAATTTTTCACAGCATTTGCTCTTGCTATTCCTAAATTAGGAAATGCAGAATCATTGGTTTCATCACTTTTATAATAACCGGTAATATCGATTGTTTTTAAAGGATTAGCTGCTAGATAATCTTTTAATCTCATCACTTCTGAAGATACATTTTCTGAAAGTGGATCTAAGATTGAAAAATTAGAGGTTTTAAAATTAAAGTTATCGTTAATTTTAATGTTGAAGTCTCCATTGGCATCAGATAGACTAAAGCCATTTTTGGTTACTGACTCCATTTCGGGTTCTGGCACTACAATATTGGTTTCTGTACTCGTTTCTGTAACATTGTCTGGAGGGCAACAATAACAACTATCACATAAATAACAATACAATAAGGTTCCAATAATAATAGTAATCAAAATACCTAAAAGGTAAGCTGTTTTTTTACTCATTGGTTAGTGTTTTTAGTTAATTGACTGTCAAGATATTAAAAAATTTAACATCTTTAGTCAATTATATGAAACACAAACCTTAAATAAGTCACATTAATGTAATTTTTAGATCTCAAAAAAACATCTTCCAAATTAGTTTTCACGCTATAATTATCGTAATTCATCCGTTTTTGAATTAGAGCTATTATAAACCTATAAGGGTATCAATAATAATGAATGAATTTGTAAATAAAAAAAGCCGTTTCAAATGAAACGGCTTTTTAAATATCTACAGTTTTAGTCTGTTTAAAGATCAAATTTAATGCCTTGCGCTAAAGGCAACTCATCAGAATAATTGATTGTATTAGTTTGTCTTCTCATGTAAACTTTCCAAGCATCAGAACCAGACTCGCGTCCTCCTCCAGTTTCTTTTTCACCACCAAAAGCACCTCCAATTTCAGCACCAGATGTTCCAATATTTACATTTGCAATACCACAGTCTGAACCAGCATAAGACAAGAATTTCTCTGCTTCTTTCATTTCATTAGTCATAATGGCTGATGATAAGCCTTGAGCAACACCATTTTGTTTAGAGATGGCATTTTCTACCTCACCAGAATATTTCATTAAATATAATATTGGTGCAAAAGTTTCGTGCTGTACAATTTCAAAATGATTTTCTGCTTCGATAATTGCTGGTTTAACGTAGCAACCAGATTCGTAACCTTGGCCTTCTAAAACACCGCCTCCTACTAAAACATTTCCACCTTCTGCTTTTGCTTTTTCAATCGCAGCTAAATATGTGTTTACTGATTCTTTGTCAATCAAAGGTCCAATATGATTTTTTTCATCTAAAGGATTCCCTATGGTCAATTGTCCATAAGCACCAACAATGGCATCTCTTACTTTATCGTAAACGGATTCGTGTATAATTAATCGTCTCGTTGATGTACAACGTTGCCCACAAGTTCCAACAGCACCAAAAACAGCACCAGGAACAACCACTTTTAAATCTGCAGTTGGTGTGATTATTATCGCATTGTTTCCTCCTAATTCTAATAATGATTTTCCGAAACGTTCAGCAACTGTTGCACCAACAATTCGTCCCATTCTTGTAGAACCTGTAGCAGACACTAGAGGAATTCTAGAGTCTGTTGTCATCATTTCTCCAACTTTATAGTCGCCATTAATGATACAAGATATTCCTTCTGGTAGGTTATTTTCTTTTAAGATACCTGCTATAATATTCTGGCAAGCGATAGAACACAAAGGCGCTTTTTCTGATGCTTTCCAAACACAAACATCACCACAAATCCATGCTAAAGCCGTATTCCAAGCCCAGACTGCAACCGGAAAATTAAAAGCTGAGATAATACCAACTACACCTATGGGATGCCATTGCTCTCTCATGACGTGACCAGGACGCTCTGAAGGAATCGTTTGTCCATTTAGTTGACGTGATAAACCTACTGCAAAATCACAGATATCAATCATTTCTTGTACTTCACCATAACCTTCTTGTAAAGATTTACCCATTTCGTAAGACACCAATTTCCCTAAGGGTTCTTTTAAGTCTCTTAGCTTATTCCCAAACTGACGTACTATTTCGCCACGTTGTGGTGCTGGCTTGTCTCTCCAAGATAAAAATGCACTGGTTGCAGCATCCATTACCTTATTATAATCTGCTCTTGTCGTAGATTTTACTTTGCCAATTAATTGGCCATCTACAGGAGAATAACTTTCAATAATCTCTCCATTAGAAAAATTATCAGAGCCTGTTGAAGTACCTTCATTTAGATCCTTAACACCTAACTGATTTAAAGCGTCTTTTATTCCGAAATCGGTAGCAATTGCTTCCATATATGATTAAATTTTATGAATTATTAAATTTTGACACGAAGTTACTAATAAAAACTCAATTTTAACCGTAGCAATTGTTGCAAATAGCATTAATTTATACAAGGTTGAGATTATGGTTTTTTTTACAGCTTTTATCTCAGATAAAAATGCTCTTTTTAAGATTATTAAAAAATGTAACCACTTTATATGTAACAATTTAATATCTTTAAATACAAATAGTTAACCAACCTCAACTACAACCATCAACCTAATTTACTTTCAACCTAAAAGAAAGTAAATGATAACATTATTTCGTCGTTTTAGACAACGGCTTCTAACCGAAAACAAATTTTCGAGATATCTCATCTATGCTATTGGAGAAATTATCCTCGTGGTCATTGGGATTCTCATTGCACTAGGTATTAATAACAACAACAACTTCAATGCGCAAAGAAAGATAGAACGCGAATATCTAACGTCTCTTCAATCAGAATTTGAAATTAATCTACAAAAAATAAACACTTCAATAAATGTCAATGAACAACGTGTACAAACCTTAGAAAAGGTTTTAACCTTATTCAATGACAATGTACTCGATACTATTAGACCACAGACAATCTCTCAATTACTTGGACCTATTTTAGGTAGTGATATTCAATATGTACCAGCTACAGGAGTGTTAAATGATATTATTAGTTCTGGTAAACTCAATCTAATTTTAAATAAAAACTTAAGAAAAGATCTAGCTTCTTTTGAAAGCACTATAAACTATTTAAGCACCCAATTAAACGATGCCGATTTTACACAACGAAAATTAACCAGTCTTTTTTTTAAAAACGGAAGTGCTAAAACTATTGTTATGGATTTAAAAATGATTGATTCAGAGTTGCAATCCATATCTGCAAAAACAAATAATAAGGACATCTTCACTTCTATTGAATTTGAAAACTATTTAGTGGATTATTATTTATTAGCTAAGGCTACAAATGGTCCTCGATTATTTAGCGGCATTAAATCGCAAATAGAAAACATATTAAAAGAAGTTGAACACGAATTAGAAAACACTGAAAGCTATTAATTAAATATAAACATCATGAAAACTAAAAAACCAAACTGGACTAAAAGTGAATTACAAGTTTACATTATGCTACTCTGTGCTAATGCAGATAAAACCGAAACTGAAGAAGAATTAGATATGATACAAAAGAAGACTAGCAAAAAAACATTTCTAAAAATGCATAAAAAGTTTCATAAACACGCTTCCAAAAAGCGACTAGATAAAATTGAATCTTGCATTGACAATCACAATTATAGCCAAATGGAATTAGCTGCTTTTAGACGAGAAATGTATAAGATATTTTTTTCGGATTGCAGTTTTAGTATGATGGAAGAACGTTTAGACATGACCTTAGATAATATACTTTACTAATGATTAAATTTTTTAGAAAAATAAGATTCAACCTTTTAGAAAAACGCAAATCTAGCAAGTACTTTAAATACGCCATTGGCGAAATTTTCCTTGTGGTTATAGGCATTCTCATTGCGGTAGGCATAAACAGTATTTATAATGCATCCCAAAATGAAAAAAAAATAAAAGCTATCCTTACTCAAGTACAGCAAGATTTAAAAACAGACATTATAGATGCCAAACGTATTTATAACGTTTATATCGGAAAAGATTCACTATTTCAAAAAATAATGAATGATTCCATCACTTTTGAGGTGTATAAAAAGAATCCATATCCATTGCCAATTACTGGAAATTATGTCTCTTTCAGTAATAAAAAAGGCGGTTATAATCGATTATTAAATAACCTGGAAAATTTACCCGAAAAATATAATTACCTTATTCCTTATTTGAATAATTTATACGTTGAAATTCAAAACGAAATCGACGATTACAACACCTTTATTAAAAATACAGTGATGATAGATGGTCGTAAAGACCTAATGGCAAACCCAAAAATTGCCGACTACAGTATGGGAAGATATCTTGATGAGGCGATGGCCTATTATTTTAACGACCCATTTCTTAAAAACAAATCGTCAATATACATGAACGATTTAGGAAACATCTCTAATGCCGCTAATGAATATAGAGTTGAGAGTATCATACTCTATAAAAAAATAGATTCCTTATTGGATAAAACATCTACTGAATATAATGAACCGTTTATGCTATGCCCTAAAAAAGAAAGCATAAAAGATTTTTTAGGCGATTACAAAGGTGCTTCAGCAGCACTTGGTGTAACAGTCTCTGTTAGTATGGAAAATGAACGATTAGTATTGAAATCACCAATTATGCCAGACGTAAAGCTATACTGGCATGAGGGCGATTATTATTTTATTAAAGAAGCTAGTGTTATTGTTAAATTGTATAAAAACAAGCAAAACCAGGCTATTATTGAATTTAGTGGCTTTGGAGGGAATGATAGATTTATAAAAAACAACAAAGAAACTTCTAACTAAAAGGATTCCCTAATACAAGGGAAATAGATATGATAAAATTCTTTAAACATATTCGTAAATCGTTACTCATGGAAAACAAAACTTCCAAGTACTTGAAATACGCCCTTGGAGAAATCATCCTCGTGGTTATTGGGATTTTGATTGCCCTTTCAATTAATAACTGGAATGATCGACGCAATAATGACATCAAGGAATACAAGTTACTAAATGAAATGCACGGTAATCTCAAAACCGATTCAATAGATATGGCGGGCAATATAGTGCGCAACACAAGAGTGCTTCATTCTGCAGAAGCAATTCAATATCAACTTGAAAACAACATAGCCTGGAACGATTCTATGGCTACACATTACAGCCATTTAAACACCTACACAAGTAAGATCGCTATTGTTAAATCGAGTTATGAAAATCTCAAATCCATAGGCTTTGATCTCATCAAAAATGATAGTCTTCGTGGTAAAATACATGAGTTGTATGCACAACAATATCCTTTTGTAGAGCGTATGGAATCCGAACATATGGAAGCAATGAAATATTCTTTACTATTACCACAATTAACATCAAAAGTTAAGAGCGTTTCTAAATGGAAAGCTAAACCATTAGATCTAAATACACTCGTCTTTGATAATCAATTTAAAGAAACAGTTATTTTATTCATAAAGGCGCAGGAAGGATTTATTGGCTTGTATCAATATCTACAACAATTACAGTCTGAACTTATTGAGATGATTGAGAAAGAAATTGCAATTAAAACATTACCAAACTAGCAATCAATCCATGATAAAATTCTTTAGAAAAATTAGACAAAATCTACTCGCAGAAGATAAAACTGGCAAATATTTTAAATACGCCATTGGCGAAATATTCCTCGTGGTTATTGGTATCCTCATTGCACTTCAGATTAATAACTGGAATGAAAAACGGCTTCAAAAACTCACATTAAGTAACTACTACAAACGCATGCATGAAGAGTTAGAAAGTAGTCGTGATGAACTAGACAATTTTATCATTGGAATTGATAGTTTAGTAATGCTAAATAGAAAAACACTTGAAATATTAAGTTCTAACAACAAAGATTCTATACCAACGCTACAAAAAACCTTAGGTGCATTATGCACAGCTTGGGTCACTAATTTTAATTATCCAATTGTTGAAGAATTTATGAATGAAGGCTATTTAGCTAAAGTAAATAACACCAAAATTAAAGATGAGTTGCAAGCATTTAGTATTCAACTGAACCGTTTTAATAGTCTCGATACAGGCATTGTTGATCAATATTCTTTAACTATAGAACCTTTTATTAACAACCATCTTAATTACTCACAAATTGCTCTAGACATGTATAAAGAAAGCCTCGTACCTGGAGGACCTGAAACTGATTTTGAAAAGCTATTTAATAATTTAGAAGCATGGAATATTATAACACTTAAGTTAGAGATGCTTGTTTATCAAAAGTACGCTTTGCAAGAATTTAAAGCCATGAGAGAGCGCCTAACCAACTTATTAAATTCAGAGCTAAACTTGAAACCATGATAAAATTTTTTAGAAAAATAAGATACAACCTAATGGAAACAGGCAGAACAAGTAAGTACTTTAGATACGCCATCGGAGAAATTGTGCTTGTAGTAATAGGAATTTTAATTGCCCTGCAAATTAATAATTGGAACGAAAACAGAAAAAATACCCAATACGAACAAAACTATCTGCAAAGAATTCTATCTGATTTAAACAAAGACCAAAAAGAACTTGAGATGCATTTTAATACAGACACACTAAAACTAGATGCATTTACTCAGATAATGCGTACGCTAAGGACCAATTCAATTAAGTTAAACCAACAAGCTTTCTTAGGAGCTTTAAGTAACACTCAGAAAACCCACTGGTTCGAAGGAAATGATGTGGTATTCAGTGAAATGAAATTTTCTGGTAAGCTAGCACTAATCGCTTCGGAGGAATTAAAAGAAAGTATACAAAGCTATTATAAGCAAGTAGAAGAAGTTATAAAACAAGAAAACACCTACGTTGCCATACAAACAGACACCTATTACAGCATGGGTAATTATATAGACAATGCCTTTATATATGAAGCTTCATTGGCACCTAGATGGAATTCAAATACTAACGCGGTAACTTATGAAGACATCATTAACTTTTATGATAATTTTAATGACGTTCAAAAAAAAGAAGGACTCAAAGATTTAACAATACTAAAAGCAAACATTGTGTACAGTAACAATGTTAGAAATACCCTTTACGTAAAAGGTAAAGCAACAATTAAACTCATAAATGATTATTTAGAAAAGAATAAATAATTAAATCTAATATCTCGTCAACCATTGGTTGAGATAATCGCTTGCGGAACTTTAAAAACCTTTAATATGATTAAGTTTTTTAGACACATTAGAAAAAAACTTCTCTCTGAAAACAAATTCAGTAAATATCTAATTTATGCCATTGGCGAAATAGTCTTGGTGATAATAGGTATTCTTATTGCATTAGCCATTAACGAAAATGCAAAAGAAAAAAATAACTTAGAATTACGCGATTTATATATCATTCAGCTAGAAGATGAAGCCAACCGCAACATTGAACGATTAAAAGAACTTAAAGATTTTACAATAGAAATGCTTAAAGAAGTTGATACTTTAAGTTACATATTATATAACAAAGGCTACGATAACCCAAAATTGCCACCTAAAGCCTTTAAGCTAATGGATACTGAATACTTCAACCCATCAACGGTAACCTATGAAAATTTGAAATTTTCTGGTGACTTAAAACTGTTTGATGATTTAAACTTGCGTAACTCAATATCTGAAGCTTATGAAACAATTAATGACGTTAAATATGTTGAAGATTTAGATTTTAGCGGATTTGAAGATTATTATTTTAATTTTTTAATTAAAAATGTGAGCTTTTTTGAAATGCAGTTAACCGCAAAAAATTATGCAAAAGAAATCCATTTTCAGAATTATATTTTAGCCCGACGAACCTCTTTAAATCTAAATAAAGAAGCCTATGAGCGTTCAATAAAATCCTTTAATAAACTAAAGGCCGTTTTTGCAGAATTAAAAGATGATAATTAGAGTACGACAATATAAATCTTATTCATGCCTAAAGGCTTGGATCCAAACACTAACAAATGATTAAGTTTTTTAGAAAAATACGATACGACCTTATGGAAAAAAACAAAATAGGAAAGTACCTTAAATACGCTATTGGTGAAATTATCCTTGTAGTGCTGGGAATTTTAATTGCCTTACAACTAAATAACCTCAATGATGAACGGAAAACTGAAAATTTAAGACAAGTTTATTATAAACAACTACTACAAGATTTTGAGAACGACAAAGCATATATAAAAGAGTATTCTTCAAGAATAGATTCTAATATGGTAAAATTTAGAGCCTATAAAGAAATTTATAATCAACCAAACTTACCAATATTCCAAATAATATCTGAGGTTAGAAATTTAGCTTGGCCACTTTATAATGTTCAATTCAAATCTAACACGACACATACATTACAGAATACGGGCGACATCAAATTCATACCACCTATTATTAGAGAACAAATTATCCGTTTAGAAAAATATAAAGAACAAACAGAAAAAGTTTCTAAATACAACAATGATAAATCTGGTGAAGGGACATCTGCGGCAGCTAATAAATTTGGAAGTGAAGAATTTGCCTTTAAAAACATACAAAATCAGCCCAAACTATCGGAATATCTATTTGAAGAAAAAAACTTAATAGAGCTTCTTTTTTTATTAGAAAACAGCCAATTTATGAAGGTTGAATCGGAAAAAGGAAGTCTTATAAGATTCAAGAAAATTTTATCTGACATGGATGAAATTACAAATCTCATTAATAAAGAATTGAACAAATAATAAAAGCGCAACTATCTACATTATACTAATACTCAAAGCATTGAGACCAAACACTAACCAATGATAAAATTCTTCCGAAAAATCCGCCAAAACTTACTCTCAGAAAACAAAACTGGCAAGTACTTTAAATATGCCATTGGCGAAATCATTCTTGTAGTTATTGGAATTCTCATTGCGCTTCAAATAAATAATTGGAACGAAAAAAGGAAAACTAATACTGTTTTAGAAAATTACTACCATCAAATTATAACAGACTTAGCAAAAGACTACAATCGCATGCATTATGATATCAACACTTTGGAATCAAATTACTTATCATCATACAACGAATTTGTAAAAAAATTACCATCTCAAAACAGTCCAGAAGCCATTATATTAAGTTCCCTAGAACTTGAATACACTACAACTGCTTACACTAATTTTAACACCAATACTATAGAGACTTTACAAGCCACAGGTGATATAAAATTAATACCAACAGAAATTAGAAATAAACTCATTGAACTAAAAAATGACCAAGACAGATCTTATAAAGCGAGTAATAATAATTATGATAATTTTTTAAATGAAATAAGTAGAGCTACAGTTTTAGGCTATAATCCTAATCTTATTTCATTTAATGGAAAGAACACATTAAATGAGCAACTTTATAAAGATTTAGAAATAGAAGATAATTATTCAGAAATTGCTCTAATTATAGTGTCATCCTATTTTGCCAAAAACATAGGAGAACTTGATACCTTTAGAAATTTAAAATCTATACAAGAAGATGCTAATAATCTATTTTTATTAATCAATGAGGAATTAGGCAATCCGTACAAGGATCTTGAAAGGGTTGTAACGGAATTTAAAACTTTAGATAAACTTGTAAATACAGGTAAAACAGCAGACGAAATTATTGCAGTTATAGAAGCCCAAGATAGAGACAATCCGGATTATAACATTTCAGAACGCTATATAAATTCTTTAGGTTATTATTACTTAAATACATTCAAAAAGCCAGAAGATGCTATAAAAATTTTTAAACTCAATATAGAGTTATACCCAGACTCTTGGAACCCTTATGATAGTTATGGCGAGTGCTTAGTACGTATGGGAGATTTAGAAAATGGCATTAAAAACTATAAGAAATCACTAGAATTAAATCCAGAAAATGAGAATGCAATAAAAGTACTTAAGGAATTGAAAGTAGAAAATTGAAGAGGAATAAATAAAGTGTATTAACTGCTATAAATCATTGAGTGTTTTGGCTAATTCCATAAAATAATTAATTATTCATTGTATCGTAGCACGTTTTTATTTTTGTAGTAATTTGAATGTTGCTTTCCTCAACTTTTTATTCAAATTAAATGTCAAAGCAACTCTGTGGTTACTTACATTCTTTAAATTTTCATCTTTTAATGCAATTCCATATCCATATGTCAAATTAACCCATCCACCAAGGCTAAATCCTAATTCAGGTAGAACTCGAAACTCTGAATTGCCATTTTGAAAATAATTAACAGCCGAAAGTCTCATTGTAAAAAACATGGGTGATATTTCATATCCAATTTTTGGTGCTATAGTAAAGTTTTCGTTAGTCAGAAAATTTGATTCAAATCCTAACCTAAATCCACTAATTCCAACAATAGGGACTTTAGATTTAAAATCTACAGTTACTTTTCCTATTAAAACATTTACATCGGCAAATAAATTTCCTTGTAAAATAAGACCTGGTGAAAAAGCAAAATCAGTTTTAGATTCAGTTAGGCTTTTCTCTTCTTGAGAATAGCAGAGAAATGAGCTTAAAATCAAAAAAAAGAAAGTAACACTTTTAATCATTGCTCAATTTTTACTTAAAGGTATATCAATTTAAATCTATAACTCCTCATTTACTTCTATCTATAAAACAAAAATCTACAAAAATTTTATATTAAGCAGTTATTTGCTAAATTACATCTTATACGATGTAGCCATAAACATACAAACACCTATGTTATCTTTAAACACGTGTTTAAAGGATAAAATTTATGATATCTCGTAGAAATCTAATTGACACATAGAATAACCACAGATAAGAATCTGTATTTTTAACTCAAAACCCAAAATTTATATGAAGTCATTTTTACCTACACTTTTCTTGCTATTTGCTTTTAACTTAACCTTTGCCCAATTAGGTTTTGAAGCACATTACGTATATGGTGAAGCCTCCTACAACGAATCACTTTGTGTAGAGGACATAACAAATAATGGACATTTAGACATTATTTACTCTACAACTTATGCAGGTAGTGGTGACAGCGTAAAATTTGTTACTAATGTAAATGGCGAAGGTAGTTTTTCCTATCCATCTTATATCTCTAGTTTAAACTTTGCAACCTCTATATATGCTGCAGATTTAGATGGTGACAATGATTTAGATATTATTACAGCAAACTCATTAGAAGATAAGGTCTCTTGGCATAGAAATGAGTACAATGGTTTTGTATATTTTGATACTGATGCTGAGGAGATAATAACAGAAACTCAAAATGCACCTTCTTCTGTATTTGCAGAAGATATAGATGGGGATGGTGATTTAGATGTCCTTGTAACTTCTGCTTATGATGATACTGTGGCATGGTATGAAAACACAGATGGCTTAGGTAACTTTGGAGCTAAACAAGTTATCTTTAATAATGCAGATGGTGCAAATTATATTGAGAGTGCAGATGTTGATGGCGATGGAGATATGGATCTACTTGTAGCCTCAAACTACGACAACGTAATAAGATGGTTTAAAAATACCGATGGGCAAGGCACTTTTGTATTAGGCGAAGTTATTACCACATTTGTAAGTTATGTTTATAAAGCTACGTTTGCTGATGTAGATGGTGATGGCGATTTAGATGTACTCTCGGCATCTTCTAGTGATAGTAAAATTGCCTGGTACGAAAACACAGATGGTCTTGGTTCTTTTGGTGCACAACAAATTATTAGTACCGAATTAAGCTTTCCGAAAGAAATTGAAAGTGCCGATTTAGATAATGATGGCGATCTGGATATTATTGCATCCTATGGTAGCTATGGCGGAACTGTTGAAACTGCTGAAATAGTTTGGATTGAAAACCTAGACGGACTTGGTACTTTTGGAAGTATACAAAGTATTAGTGGTCCTGGTCATGGTGCTCATACTATTTCTGTAAAAGATATAGATGAAGATGGTATTCTAGATATAGCTTTTGTCAGTTCTTTTGATATGGGTTGGTATAAAAACCTTGGTATTTCAAGTAATGAAATTTCAGGATATGTAAAACTAGACACTAACCTCACTGGTTGTACAAATCCTAATATTGACATACCTAATATATTTATAACAACCACAAATGGCACAGAAACTTTGACATCAATGACCTTAAATAATAGTTTGTATCAATTATTTCCAGGTGAAGGCGATTATACGACAACTATTGCCTCTCAATTACCAAGTTATTTTAATGTATACCCAAGCTCGTACGACTCCTCTTTTACAGGTTATAGCAGTACTGATACAGCCAATTTTTGCTTGCAACGTTCTGGTGTTGTAGATGATTTAAGTATATCGCTATATCCATTATCTGACCCTAGACCAGGATTTGATATTATTTACAAACTCGTCTATCGTAATAACGGTAACACACAATTAACTGGTAGTGTAACATTAGACTTTGATGATGAAAAAATACAATATATCACTGCGAATGAAAATGTTGTTCAAGATTCAGATACCTCATTGAGTTTAAGTTTTACAGACCTCAGCCCTTTTGAAATTAGAACCATTGATTTAAGATTTAATGTTTTTCAGATACCAACAACTAATATTGACGATGTTATAGAATTTACAGCAACCGTAAATCCAATAACAGGAGATGAAACACCAGATGACAATGTTTTTCTCTTCAAAGATCTTGTAATTGGTGCTTATGACCCTAACGATATTAGAGTTTTAGAAGGTGAAACTGTTCATATTGATGATTCAGATGAATATTTACATTATATCATTCGTTTTCAAAATACAGGTACTGCAGAAGCAATAAACGTTAATGTAGAAAACACATTAGATGACAAACTAGATTGGACAACCATGCAGCTAGAATCCTTAAGTCATGATGGTCGGGTGGAAATAACGAACAACACGCAAGTTAATTTTATATTTAACGATATCAATCTACCAGATAGTACTAACGATGAACCTAATTCCCATGGTTATATTGCTTACAAAATAAAACCAATAAATTCGGTTCAGATCGCTGATATTGTTAATAATACAGCAGACATTTATTTCGATTTTAATCCTGCAATAACAACAAACACCGTATCTACAGAATTTGTTGAGCAACTCTTTAATGCAGATTATGATATAAATAATTTCTCAATTTTTCCGAACCCAACTTCTGGTTTAATAAATATATCTAGTAAAACAGCATTACTTACAATTTCAGTAATTGATATAAATGGTAGAAATCTAAAAGAAATTCAATTTAACAATCACACATTGAATACTGAACTCGACTTATCTCATTTAAAAAGTGGCGTTTATTTTTTAAATATAAATTCAAACCTTAAAACAACCAATATTAAAGTGATGGTTAAGTGATAGCGTTTACTTCATGAAAATTGAAACAATAAGCGAATAAAATATTTAAAGCCAAATACTAGCCGATTTTGATTTAGTTAAAGGCACAAAAAAATTAATTTAGGGGTACCAAACTAGAAACTATCAGTTTACACTTTTCAAATGATGCTCAATTAGAAAGTGCCATTATATAATGCGCAACCTATACAAAACTTATAAATAGTAAGGCTGTGAGCTTAACACAACGTATCCTTGAGATTTTAGACTTAATAGAGCAAAATTGAGATTAATACTGCTATTAAGTCCTCTAAAAGATATTTGTAAATAATTACATATTATTTACAAATATCAATACTAAAACAATCCTAATTTACTCCCTTCATTTCATAACAATTCTTAACTTTAAGAACAATTTAACAACCAGCCAAAGTCTAAACCCATAAAAATCACAGTACTTATTTAACAAGAATGCACCTACCCTTCTTTTTTAAATCGTAGTTTTACTCTTTAACCCATCAACATCATGAACATTAAAAAGCACCTCGTCCTACTCCTAATTGTCATTTCTGCATTCTCTTGTAAGGATAAAACTATTGAAACCGATAATGTATTTAAGTACAGAAATTATATAAGTTATACCACTTCTGGATTAGTTTCTATTGCAGAACCCATAAAAATTAGTCTTTCTGATACGGTTGCTGGATGGGAAATTGATAAAGTATTACCAACAGATCTTATAAAAATTACACCGCACGTTCAAGGCGAATTAAAAGCCATGAACAATCACACTGTGCTTTTTACACCAGACGAAAATTTAGAACCAGCTACAGAATACACGGTAAAAGTAAAGTTATCTGAGGTTTACGATGATATTCCAAAGGAGTTTGAAGATTATACATTTCAGTTCAAAACCATTACACCAAGCTTTAATATTACAACGCAAAACTTGCAATCTTACAGTAAAGAATGGCAATACCTTTTTGCGGATTTAAGATCTGCAGATGTCATATCGCTTGCTGATGCTAAAAAGTTAGTTTCGGCATCTCAAAACTCAAAAAATTTAAAATTAGTTTGGAATGAGGAATTAGAATATTCAAAATACTTCGAGTTTAAAATAGACAGTATCAATCGTTTAGTTGAAGACAGTAAAATTGATATCGCTTGGGATGGTTCTGCGATAAAAGCAGAAAACAAAGGCGAGAATTTTTTAACCATTCCAGGAAAAAACAACTTTGTCATTGTAAATACAGAGGTTGTTCAAAGTCCTGAGCAATATTTATCCCTAAATTTTTCAGACCCTTTAGTAAAGCAACAAAACTTTGCTGGTTTAATTTCAATTCAAGGTGTAAAAAATCCAAAATATATTGTAGATGGCAATGTGTTAAAAGTCTATCCAAACACTAAATTAGTTGGCACAATTCAGGTTGATGTTTTTAAGGGTATCAAAAATACAGATGGCTTCAAATTAAAAAAACCATTTTCAGAAACGATCACTTTTGAAGAAATTAAACCCGAAGTAAGACTCATCAGTAATGGAAGTATTCTTCCAAATTCAAATAACTTAAAATTCAATTTTGAAGCTGTTAACTTGAGTAAAGTCGATGTGAGGATTATTAAAATATACGAAGACAATGTGCTTCAGTTTTTACAAGATTATAACATTGGTAGCAATGATCAATATGCTATTAAAAAAGTAGGAAGACGCATAGCTAAGGAAACCATAACTTTAATTCAAGAAGACAACCAAAACACCGGTAAATGGAAAGCCTACAGCATAGATTTATCTAAATACTTATCAGCAGATCCTGGTGCTATTTATCGTGTAGAATTGAGCTATAAAAAGTCGTACTCGTTATACGATTGTTCTTCAAAAGCTGAAACCACAAATGTTGATGAAGATGATTACTACGACGATTATTATGGGGAAGATTATTATACCTCAGAAGAGCTAACTGAAGAAGAAGAAAATTATAGGGAAGAACTATATTGGGACAACCTAAATTATAGCTACAGAAACAATAATTACCGCTGGAGAGATAGAGATAACCCTTGCACAGATTCTTATTTTAACTACGGAAACCGTGTTGTATCTCAGAACTTAATAAGCTCAAATCTTGGTGTAATTGCAAAACAAGGAAACGACAATAACTACATGTTTGCGGTTACTAATATTTTAAATACAGATCCAGAAAATGGCGCTAAAGTAACCTTATACAATTATCAACAGCAAGAACTTGCAGAAGGTATTACCAACCAAGAGGGTATTATAAAAATTGATGCAAAAAACAGAGCTGCTTTTGCAATTATATCTAAAGGAAAAAGTGTTAGTTATGTAAAATTACATGATGGCATGTCTTTATCTCTTAGTAAATTTGATGTGTCAGGAAGCAGATTACAACGCGGATTAAAAGGTTATATCTATGCAGAACGTGGTGTTTGGAGACCAGGAGACAGCTTGTTTTTAACATTTATGCTTAATGATAATGCTAACAAATTACCTAAACGTCATCCTGTAAAATTAGAAATCACTGATCCTGTAGGTAAATTAGTTTACAGAAAAGTCTCTGTAGATAATCTTAATAATTTCTACGATTTTATAGTACCAACCTCAACAGATTATAAAACAGGAAATTATAATGCTAAAGTATCTGTTGGAGGCGCAACATTCTCTAAAGGTTTAAAAATTGAAACTGTAAAACCAAATAGACTTAAAATTAAAATAGATTTTGAAAACGAAATTCTAACCAACAATAAACCACTTCAAGGCGACTTAAATGTCACTTGGTTACATGGTGCACCTGCAAAAAATTTAAAAGCCGAAGTAAAAGCAAAATTCACATCATCGTATACCAGTTTTGAAGGTTTTAAGGATTACGTTTTTAACGATCCTACAAGAACATTTAATTCAGAAGAAACTAATGTTTTTGAAGGTAATTTAGATGAAGATGGAAACGCAAAAATTAATTCAAAATTAAATATTGGTAAAAATGCACCAGGCATGTTAAGAGCGCAATTTTTAGTAAGAGCTTTTGAGAATGGAGGCGATTTTTCTCTAGATGCTTTCTCAATGCCTTACGCACCTTACGAGAGTTTTGTTGGCTTAAAATCGCCAAAGGGAAATAATTATGGCTCATTCTTCACAGACGAAAATCACACCTTTAATGTCGCTACTGTAACTGCAGAAGGCAAACCTGTACAACGTAAAAATCTCGAAGTTAAAGTTTATAAGGTTGAATGGCGTTGGTGGTGGAATTCTTCTTACGACAACTTATCGAGTTACGTATCGAGTAATTACCATAGACCAGTTCAAACATTTTCTGTAAACACAGATGCGAATGGCAAAGCAAATTTCAAACTTAAAATTCCTGAAAACGAACGTGGTCGTTATTTAATTAGAATAGTAGATCCTGTAAGTGGACATGCCACAGGAAGAACTGCATATTTTTATAAAAATTGGTGGTCCACAAACCCATCTAACGATAAAGAGGCAGCTAAAATGTTGGTATTCTCTACAGATAAGGAAAACTATAATGTTGGCGATACGGCGAAGTTAACCTTCCCTTCTGGCACTGAAGGAAGAGCATTAGTTAGTATAGAAAATGGGACCGAAGTATTACAGCACCAATGGGTAAAAACTAAAAAAGGCGAAACAACAGTTGACATTCCTGTGACATCAGAAATGGCACCAAATGTATTTATTAATATTTCATTATTGCAACCACATGCTATTACATCTAATGATTTACCAATTCGATTATATGGTGTTATTCCGATGATGGTTGAAGATCCATCTACAAAATTAGAACCTAAAATTGAGATGCCAGATGTTATAAGACCAGAACAATCTTACGAGATAAAAGTGTCTGAGAAAAACAACAAAGCTATGACTTACACTATCGCAGTTGTTGAGGAAGGCTTGTTAGATTTAACCCGTTTTAAAACACCAAATGCTTGGGATAGCTTCTATGCTCGCGAAGCTTTACGTGTAAAAACTTGGGATATTTTTGACGATGTTGTTGGTGCTTACTCTGGTAGTATTGATCAAGTTTTTGCTATTGGAGGCGATGGCAGTGCAGCAGGTGGAAAAAACAAAAAAGCCAATCGTTTTAAACCTGTAGTAACGTATTTAGGTCCATTCCTTTTAGGCGAAGGCAAAACCAAAACACATCAACTTAAAATGCCAAATTATATTGGTGCAGTTAGAGCAATGGTTATTGCTGGTAATAACACATCTGAAGCTTACGGAAGTGCAGACAAATCTGTACAAGTTAAACAGCCGTTAATGGTATTGGCAACCTTACCTAGAAAGTTAAGTCCAGGTGAAAAAGTAACATTACCTGTTACGGTTTTTGCTATGGAAGATAAAGTGAAAAACGTTAATCTGTCTTTAAAACTTAGTGATGGCATAACCGTAAAAGGCGAATCGTCTCAATCCTTAAAATTTAGTAAACCAGACGAAAAAATGGTATATTTTGAATTGGATGTCACTAAAGCTAAAGGTATCAATACCATTGAAGTCATCGCAACAGGAAATGGCGAAAAATCAACCTATAAAGTTGAAATTGATGTAGAAAACCCTAATCCATTTACGTCTAAAGTCATTGACCATGAGTTAGAAGCTAACGCAAAACAAACAATAAATGTAACCACATTTGGTGTATCAGGAACTAACTCAGCAACGGTAGAATTTTCAACTTTACCACCAATGGATTTTACACGCAGACTACAATATTTAATTCGCTATCCACATGGTTGTTTAGAGCAAACGACATCTAGTGTTTTCCCTCAATTATTTTTAGCAGATATTTTTGATTTGTCAGCAAAAAAGAAAAAAGAACTTCAAAGTAATATTGAAAATGGTATTAAACGATTAGGTAATTTTCAGCAACCAAATGGTGGCATGAGTTATTGGATGGGAGAAAACACAGCCAATGATTGGAGTACTAGTTATGCAGGTCATTTTATGATTGAAGCAGAGAAAAAAGGATTTGTTCTGCCATTAACTTTTAAAAGTAATTGGTTGGCTTACCAAAAACAAGCAGCTAGAAATTGGCGACCAAGCTATAAAATTTATCATTCAGATTTAGCACAAGCGTATCGTTTATACACGTTGGCTTTAGCAGGAAGTCCTGATTTAGCAAGCATGAATAGATTACGTGAGTTTGAAGAAATTTCAAACGAGGCCAAATGGCGACTAGCAGCGGCTTACGCTTTAGCAGGACAAAAAGAGGCTAGTGATGCTATTTCTAAGACAGCAAATATCAATTTTCAGCCACCTAGATCTAATTATTATACTTATGGTTCGGTGGACAGAAATAGAGCCATGGCTTTAGAAACGATGATTATTACTGGCAATCCAAAGGCTAGAGATTTAGCTAAAACAATTGCTAAGGATTTATCTAGCGATAATTGGATGAGTACACAAACCACAGCATATAGTTTGTTAGCAATGGGAAAAATGGTCATAAAAAATGGTGGTAAAGATTTAAAACTATCGTACAGTATTAATGGAAAATCGGAGACTATAGATACTAAAAATGCTATTGCTCAACGTAGTATTCCTATTAAAGATGGTACTAACCAAATTTCAATTAATAATGCCAAAGATAATTTGGTCTATGTTAGAGTCGTAAGTTCTGGTAAGCTAAAATTAGGTAAGGAATTAGCAGAGCAAAGAGGTTTTACTATTTCTACAATCTATAAGGATCTGCAAGGCAATAAAATTGATGTAAGTAAATTACAGCAAGGGCAAGATTTTGTCGCAACAGTTAGTATTTCAAACTTAACAAACGACTACGTACGAGATGTTGCATTGACACAAATTTTCCCATCTGGTTGGGATATTGTTAATACAAGATTCACAGCTTTTGGAGACACTACTGTAAGCCAAGCGCGATATACAGATATTAGAGATGATCGTGTCAATTTCTATTTTGATATAAATAAGAAAGGAAAATACGGTACTAAAACATTTACTGTTTTACTAAATGCGTCTTATTTAGGCACCTATTATTTACCAGGCACACAAGCAGAAGCCATGTATGATAATGATTATTTGGTTCGTAATAAAGGCGAATGGATCACGGTTGAGAAGTAACCAAGACCTCACAGGTTTTTAAAACCTGGCGAGTCTAATATCGAGATACTGAAACAAGTTTAGCATGACAAATTAAATAAACTAAACACTTGTCGGTCGACAGACAAGAATCCTAAAATGAAAACCGCTAAAAAAATGTTTAACCCAAAAACAAAAAATTATGAACAATTTAAAACAGATTTTAGCGATCGCAATGCTTGTAAGTGTTGCATTTGTAACAGCACAACAAACAGCATATGTTGCTGCTGAAAGTGGATTATCTCTTAGAGACCAACCAGATATTAGCGCAAAACTTTTGAGTAAATTATCCTACGGCGAAGCCATTGGTGTTATCGAAAAAACAGATAAAGATTTAGTAGTCGTAGAGGCTGGAGAAAAAATAAGTGGTCAATGGGTAAAAGTTGAAACTAGAAACCATATTGGTTATGTTTTTAACGGTTACTTATCGGCAACAAAAATTTCTAAAACGATTAGAATAGGATTAGAAAAACTCAATGTTGAAATAAAAAATCTAGCCACAAGTGACAACAAAAGAATTCACAAGCTAAAACAACAAGATTCATTAAGAATAAATGTAGATAAAGGTGCCACACCAGAACAAAAGCAAGTTGTTTTGGTCGAGAATGACTATAAACATGTGAGTATTTTTCAACGTTATGAAAATAGCATATCCTTTATGAGTGCAGATAAAAAATGTGACACAAACGAATGGAAACATTTTGACTCTGAATGGAAACCTATAAAACAGTTAAGATCTAATACATTCGAAACTCTAACATACACTGAAGACGATTGGAAAAAATTTATAAAAACATCAATTGAAGACTTAAAAACAGAAGTTATTGACCAATGTGGCGACAAATGGTTAGCGTACGTTGAGAATATAAAAAACGTGAAAAATTATCCTGTTGCTGTATCCACAAACCGAATTTTTCTTAAATTTATTATCACTGATTTTGAAGATAATATCACAGAAAAAATAATTGAATTTGATATACCAAAAGGTTATTAATAGAAAAATTATTTAGAGACCTGCAAGGTTTTAGAAACCCTGTAGGTCTTTTTATTTTTAATAATAAATTATTGGAGGATAAAAACATTATAACATGACGAACGACAAACCATACTACGCCGTAATTTTTACCTCAACACAAACTGAAAACACAGAAGGCTATACAGAAATGGCTGATGAAATGGAAAGTTTAGCTAAAAAGCAAAATGGGTTTTTAGGCATAGATTCTGCGAGAAATGAAGTTGGCATTACAGTAAGTTATTGGAAAGATTTAGAAGCAATTAAAAACTGGAAAGCTAATACTGCGCATCTGTTCGCACAGCAAAAAGGACGCAATGAATGGTACAATTGGTACAATGTGAAGATTTGTAAAGTAGAACGTGAATATGAGTTTTTAAAATCCTAAAAACCGTATTAAGTGTATTTATTTTTAGATTCTAGAACGTGGTCAGGATCTAAAAAAACTTTTAATAAATCAGCGTTTTAAAGTAAAATGACCAACATATTTTTTGTCATCTAAAACGATGCGATACCAATAATCTGATGTTGGTAATTTAGCATTATTAAAAGTTCCATCCCAAAACCCATTACTGTTTTTTACGGAGTACAACAACTTACCATAACGATCAAAAATTGAAACCTCTGAAGTAGCAAAATACTGAGCTACATTAAATATAAAAAGATCATTAATACCATCGCCATTTGGCGTTATAAATTTTTGAGTATAAAAGTGAAAATGCTCTTGAGTGACCACAAAATCGCAACTATTAGATTTTATGTATATAGTATATAATTCACTTTGTACGTTTCCAAAACTATTAGTGTATTGATAATTTACACCATCAATAGAGTACTCATAATTTCCATCATTAACAAGATTTACAATAATAGAACTTCCATCTGAACTAACACTTTCAATTTGTGGAATTTCAATTAATGTAACGTTAAAATTTATAATTTCGGTAAGGCAACCATCTGTTACTTCAACAGTATAAATGCCCTCTGAATCAATTATAATAGAAGACGTTATTTCTCCAGAACTCCATAAGTAACTCGGATTGTCAATAGTTGAAATAGCTTCTATTTCTATCGTTTCATCTTCACATAAAAACAAAAACTCTTCGCTGTATACTAATGGTTGTTCTCCTAGTATTTCCCATTCACATATAGATGAATTAAAAGCCGTCGTTTGCCAGCAAAATAAATCTACAGGTGCATTGGGTTGCTCTCCTATAATTTCCCATTCGCAAACTAAATCATTAAAGGTTGTAGATTGCCAACACTCTAAATTTGTAGGTTCAGTAAGCTGAGTACCTGTTATATCCCAAACACACGTTATATTGTTAAATGTAGTTGTTTGCCAACATTCAACAATTGGCTCTTCTGGTTGTTCTCCCGTAATTTCCCAATCGCAAATGGTTTCATCAAAAGCTGCCGTCTGCCAACACTCTAAATTTATAGGTTCAGTAGGCTGAGCACCTGTTATATCCCAAACACACGTTATATTGTTAAATGTAGTTGTTTGCCAACATTCTATTGTTGGTTGTATTGGTTGCGTACCTGAAACTTCCCAAGCACAACTTACTGTATTAAAGGTTGCTAATTCCCAGCATTCTGTTGTTGGTTCTACTGGTTGCACACCAGTTACATCCCAAGCACAAGTAGAATTATTAAAGGTAACGGATTGCCAACACTCCAAATTTGTTGGTGCTAAAGGTTGAGATCCTGTTATCGTCCAACTACAAGTAAGATCACTGAAGGTTGCGGTTTCCCAGCATTCTGTTGCAGGTTCAGGTGGTGCTTGATTAATAATGATTTCATAAACATCGGAAAATGTTATACAATCATTATTATTTAAGTTAGAAGGATATTCAGCTACTTTAGCTCTATAATACGTTGTTGTTATAATGTCAATAACTGAAATTGAAGCACTCGTTTCACTAGGAATGTCAACCCAATTAAGATTATCCGTACTGAACTGCCACTGATAAAAATGGTCATTAAATACAACATTGTCTGGTGCAGCGGTAATAATTTCTGAATAAGGCGTTTGTGTACTACACAGTGTAACAGAATTACTGCTTGTACCATCGTTAACATCAATAGAATCGCCACAACTCTTAAATACTATGTCATCAATAGCCAAATCATTACCGCAGCCTCCTGGTGCATTATTAATCATTTTTAGCACTACTGATGTTTGCCCTATTGTAGATTGAAAAACTAATGCATATTGATTCCAGTCCGTTGCAGTTGTTCCAAATATATTTCCAGTAGTACCTGAAGCTAAAAGAGTGGTTTCTGTAGTATCCCAAATTTCAAAACTTACATTGATAGGAATAGCTCCTGCACCACAAAAACCATTTGGAGGTGTTAAATTTACGAGCCACGAAGAAAATTCATATGTCGTATTTTCACAAAGTCCATTTATGGTAGTTTTGTAAAACTCTCCTGCTGAGAAACTAGAATTAACAATGAGCATTCTTCCGTTCGTATCATTTTCAGTATGATCAGTAACAGTAAACCAATCGAAATAATTAGATGTGCTAGACACTGTATAAAATCCATCATTTGGATTTTGATTACCAGCGTATGAATACGTTGTAGTACCTGCAGGTAAAGCTATGTTTTGTGCTCCTGTACCAAATGTTTCTGTAAAAATTGGATCACCTGAATTCCCTTGACAAAAACCTAATTGTGCATTCGCAGTTTTAAATGCAAAAATTATGCAAAAAATTATGACTACCTTAAGACTTATAAATGATTTTCTCACGTATAAATATATAGATAACTTTGTCTAACAAAATTCATTTTTCTTCTAAATAAAAGTAAAAACTACAATTGTATAGGTTATGTATAGGTTAATAAGATACTTTAAACAAAATAAGATTAAATCTGTAGTGGTTTTAGTCTTCATTGTATCCTATTATTTCTGTTTACCTCAACAATTATTTAAAGATCCAACGGCAACTGTAATAACTAGCGAGTCAAATGAATTATTAGGTGCATTGATTGCAGATGATGGTCAATGGCGTTTTCCTGCAAATGACAGTATACCAGAAAAATTTAAAACTTGTATTCTTCAATTTGAAGATGAATATTTCTACAAACATCCTGGTTTTAATCCAGTTTCAATATTTAAGGCTATAAAAGGTAATATCAGTTCTGGTTCTGTAAAAAGAGGTGGCAGCACATTAACGCAACAAGTTATTAGACTTTCGAGAAAAGGACAATCGCGTACATACTTAGAAAAGGTAAAGGAAATTATTTTAGCCACGCGATTAGAGTTTAAATTATCAAAAGAAGAAATTTTAAACTTATACGCAAGTCATGCTCCATTTGGAGGAAACGTCGTTGGGATAGACGCGGCATCTTGGCGTTACTTTAATAGAAATGCCTCAAACTTATCTTGGGCAGAAAGTGCCACTTTAGCTGTTTTACCTAATGCACCGAGTTTAATTTATCCTGGAAAAAACCAAAAACACTTGTTAGACAAACGCAATCGATTGTTAAAAAAAATATACAATAATGGCACAATTGACGAGCTTACTTATGAGCTTTCCATTGCAGAAGGTTTACCACAAAAACCATATCCATTACCACAAATTGCACCACACCTATTGCAAAAAGTAGCAAAAGACAGTAGAGGAAAACGTATTAAGACAACTATAAATATAGCGTTACAAGAACAAGCTAATACCATAGTAAAGCAACATTATAATCTACTAAAGCAAAATGAAATTTATAACATGTCTGTTTTAGTATTAGATGTAAAAACTAGAAAAGTATTGACGTATATAGGTAATTCTCCTACAGATAATGCGCATCAAAAAAGTGTAGATATTATAGACAAACCTCGAAGTACTGGTAGTATTTTAAAACCATTTTTATACGCAGCAATGCTAGATGCTGGCGATTTATTACCAAATACTTTAGTTGCGGATGTGCCAACACAGTTTGGTAGCTATCAACCCGAGAATTATAATCAATCTTATGATGGTGCCGTTTTTGCAAACGAAGCTTTATCCCGTTCACTTAATGTCCCTATAGTGAGGATGCTACAAGAATTTGGTCTAGATCGGTTTTATCATTATCTAAAAGCATTAAAACTAAAAGATTTAAAATACAACGCTAATCATTATGGTTTATCTCTAGTTCTTGGTGGCGCAGAAAGTAATCTTTGGGATTTATGTAAAAGTTATGCTGCAATGGCTTCGACTTTGAATCACTTTAATGACAATTCTAGTCAGTATTTTACAAATGAATTTTGCCAACCGATTTACAATTCAAATAATACTATTGACTTAGGAAAACAAACCACTCAAAAAGATGTTTTTGATGCTGCATCTATATATCTCACTTTTGAAAGCATGAAACAGGTTAATCGACCAGAAAGTGATGAAAGCTGGGAATATTATGATTCTTCTCAAGAAATTGCATGGAAAACAGGCACCAGCTTTGGTTTTAGAGATGCATGGGCAATTGGCACAACAAAAGATTACGTCGTTGGTGTTTGGGTTGGGAATGCTGATGGTGAGGGACGTCCTGGTTTAGTTGGTGTACAAACCGCAGCACCAGTTCTGTTTGATGTTTTTGATTTGCTACCAAAAACCAATTGGTTTGCACAACCATATGACGAAATGTTAGAAGTAGACATTTGTAAAAAAAGTGGCTATAGAGCCTCTTCAATTTGTGATGATACTGAATTACGATTTATACAAACTAGTGGAAAAAAAACAGAACCTTGCCCTTATCATAAAATTATACATGTAGATGCTACTGAGCAATTTCAGCTAAATTCCTCTTGTGAACCTGTTTCACAAATTAATACCAAATCATGGTTTGTATTACCACCTTTACAAGCCCATTATTTCAAAAATAAGAATCCATTCTATAAACCTTTGCCACCATTTAGAGCAGATTGTGCAACGTCTGTAGATGTTTCCATGGAATTTATATACCCAAATCAGCAAAGTACTATTTATTTGCCTAAAGATTTTAACGGAAAAGTGAACGATTTAATACTTAAAGTAGCCCACTCAAAACCAGAATTAGAAATTTACTGGTACATTGACAGTGAGTATATTGGCAGCACTAAAGACATTCATGATATGGCTGTTTTACCAACCTCAGGAGAGCACGTAATTACAGTAATGGACGAATTAGGAAATAGTTTGAAACATAAAATTACAATTTCCAAATAAACGTGTTAGCTTTCAAATTACTACTTTTGCAGAAATCAATCAACTTATTCTTTATGGAAACACTTCAATTTTTACATTCAAAATGGGCTTATTTAGTTCTAATCGTTTTAGTACTTGCCACAATCAATGCACTCATTAAGTTTTTTGGAGACAAAGAGTTTGATGCCAAAGATTTTAGAATTTCTTTGTTTGCACTTATAACAATGCATATTCAACTACTTTTAGGTATTATTTTATATTTCACAAAAGGCTATTTCTCTACTATAGAACAAGTAGGTGGTATGGGTGAAGTAATGAAAAACTCAGCATTAAGAAACTTAATTATTGAGCATCCATTAACAATGATAATTGCTGTGACATTAGTAACTATAGGCTATTCTAAACACAAAAAGAAACTGACTTCTAAACCAAAATTTAAAATGTTAGCTATTTTTTATACTATAGCTTTAGTATTAGTTTTAGCAAAAATCCCTTGGAGTATTTGGTTTTAGAATTTAACGAAACCGCATAAAAAAGCGTCTAGAATTAAATTCTAGACGCTTTTTTATTACGTGAGACTATTAATTTTTTGTCTCAGTTTCCATTTTCTCTACAGGTTTAGTTTCCTCAGCTTCTTTTACTAAATAAATATAAACTGGAAAATGATCACTAAAGCCATCGGTAAATCCACCATCTGCAAAACTTCTTAATGGATATCCTTTGTATCTGCCATGTTTGTTGCTTAAATAGTGTTTATTAAATATTCCTGACTTGTAATAACGAAATGAAGAATAATCTTTATCTAAAAAAGGTTTTGTTACTAATACCTGATCAAATAAACTCCAAGCATCTCTATATCCTGTTGTTCCTAATCCTTGTTTCTTATATTGGTTCTCAAACGGATTATAGATCCCTTTAAGTGGAACTTTTTTCTTATCTGCTGTGGTTTTAAGCGCTTTTTTGAAACTTGCATTTGTTGGGTCATCATTATAATCACCCATTGTAATTATCTTAGCGTAAGGATCTATAGATTGTAATGAATCCATAATTCTTTTATTTAGCTTTGCAGCACCAACCCTTTTAGATCTACTACGTGCCTCTCCACCACTTCTAGATGGCCAGTGATTTACTATAATATGCATTAAGTCACCTTCTAACTTACCTGAAACCAGTAACTGATCTCTAGTAAAAACACGTTTTCGTGTTAAGTCATCATATATAAGAAGTTCATGAGAACTCGTCTCTATAGGTGTAAAAAGCGCTTTTTGATAAAGTAATGCGACATCAATACCTCGTTTATCTGGCGATTCATAATGAATAATTCCATAATCTTTATCTAATAACTGAGGGTCATTAACCAAATCCATAAGAACTTGTCTATTTTCAACTTCAGAAACCCCAATTATTGCAGGTGTATTTCCTGTAGCGTCAGAGCCAATATCAGCAACCACTCTCGCCATGTTTTTAACTTTATTCTTGTAAACCTCTCCACGCAATGATTCATTCATTTCCATTATAGGACTTGCTTCATCATATTTTGTAGGGTCATTAATAGTATCAAAAAGGTTCTCTAAATTATAGAAAGCTACCGTGTGAATTTTAAACTTCTTTTTTTCTTGAGCATTTAAATTAACAAATGCTATAACAGATAGCACAAGTAATCCTAGTTTTAATTTTTTCATTTAGCGTATGTTATGTTAACATTAATAACGTTACAAATCTTAAGCCAAAAGTATATATTTATTATAAATAATGTAAATTTGCACGCCTTAAATAACTATTTTTTAATCTACAAAGACTATTAACTTTAAAATTAAGTATGAAAAGAAGTTTAATTATTTTATTATTTGGAATTTTCTCTTCCTTCACAATGATGGCTCAGAATACCATTATAAAAGGTAGTGTTAAAGACGCTGTGTCTTTTGAACCAATTCCGGATGTAACAATTACAATTGAAGAAACTCAACAATCCACTTTAACAGATGGATTGGGTGAATTTATTTTTTCAAGCAATGTACCATTGGGAGAACAAGTTCTTAAAATCTCTAAAACAGGTTACGAAACAAAGCGTTATCCTATTATTGTTAATGAAGGTGGTGTTGTAAATATTACCGACATGACTTTAGAGATAGATATTACTGGAGCGCAAGATTTATTTACTATCACTTTATCAGACGATGAATTAAACGATGATACAAGTGGAGCAGATAACATTTCTGGTTTATTGTCTTCTTCATTAGATGTTTTTCAAAGAACTGCGGCTTTTGAATTTAGCTCTTCATTTTTTAGAATTAGAGGTTTAGATTCAGATAATAGTTCTGTTTTAATGAACGGAATTGAAATGAACAAGATGTATAATGGTAGACCTCAATGGAGTAATTGGGGCGGATTAAATGATATGATGCGTAACCAAGTATTAGCTACTGGCTTATCGGCTTCAGAATATAACTTTGGAGGTATTTTAGGAACGTCTAATATCATTACAAGAGCATCTAGTTACAGAAAAGGAAGTCGTATTACCTATTCTTCTTCAAACCGAAGCTACACAAACAGAGCTATGGTTAGTTATGCTTCTGGCTTAATGGAAGGCGGCTGGTCTTATGCTTTTATGGTAGGTAGACGTTGGGGAGAAGAAGGTTACCAAGATGCTACCTTATATGACTCTAACTCGTTTTTTGGGTCAGTTGAAAAGAAAATTAACGACAAGCATAGCATTAACTTCACATCTATATACACACCAAATAGAAGAGGTAAATCTTCTGCAAACACGCAAGAAGTTTACGACCTTAAAGGAATTAAATACAACGAATTTTGGGGTAATTTAGATGGTGAACAACGAAACTCACGTATTAAAGAAGTTGAAGAACCAATTTTAATGTTAAATCATTATTGGGATATTAATAGTAAAACAACTTTAAATACTAATGTTGGTTACCAATTTGGAAAAATAGGAAATAGCCGATTAGATTATGCTGGTGGCGTAAATCCAAGTCCGGCATATTACCAAAACCTACCAAGTTACTTTTTAGAAGATGATGATTTAGCAGGTGCATATGAAGCTCAACAAGAGTTTATTAATGACGGTCAAATAGATTGGGAAAGAATTATTGATGCTAATTTAACTAACAATATTTCTGGAGCAAGCGCTGCATATGTATTATATGAAGACAGAAATGACGATAAACAATTAACGTTAAACACCATTTTCAACACAGAGTTAAATGATAATATACTTTTAAATGGAGGTATTAATTACAAGAGGTTAGATTCTGAAAATTTTGCTCAAATCATTGATTTATTAGGAAGCACAACAGGAGCATTGAATGTAGATTCATTTAGCCAAAATCAATTTGATTTAAACAATCCAAACCAAGTTGCATTTGAAGGCGATAAATTTAGATACAACTATAACATCTATGCAAACGAACTAAAAGGTTTTGCTCAAGCTCAGTTTAAATACAATAAAATTGACTTTTTTGTAGCAGGTAGTATTACAAAAACGGATTACCAACGTGAAGGTCTATATAAGAATGAAAACCAGATTTCATATATTGATGGTGTAGAATACGATAATTCATTTGGTAAAGGAGATAAATTAGAGTTTACAGGTATAGGCGCTAAAGCCGGCTTCACCTACAAAATCACTGGTAAACACTTATTAAACTTTAATGGAGGCTATATTACTAAAGCACCTTCAATTAGAAATACGTATACAAACTCTAGAGAGAGTCATGATTATGTAGGTACTATAAATGGTGTTGACAATCCGAACATTAATATCACTGAAGAAAAAATTACATCTGTAGATGCGAGTTATATCTTTAGATCTCCAATTGTCAAAGCAAAATTAACAGGTTATTATACGACGTTAGAAGATGCAAATGAGATTTCATTCTTTTTCACTCAAGGTAGTACAACAGGTTTTATTCAAGAGGTTTTATCTGGTGTAAACAAAGAACATTTTGGTGGAGAATTAGGGATTGAAGCACAGGTTACACCAACAATTAAATTAAAAGGTGCCGCTTCAGTTGGTCAATATACTTACAGTAACAACCCAAATTTATACGTTACTTCAACCTCAGATGATTTTACAACTAGTGAGACAGATGAAAATGGTAATTTAACTGACACTGTAAATACATCTGGAGTAGTTAGTACTTCAAATTTAGAAAACTATAAAGTAGCTGGTGGACCACAAACAGCTTATTCTGTAGGTTTTGAATATAGAGATCCTGATTACTGGTGGTTTGGAGCAACAGCTAACTTCTTTGATAATGCTTATATTGACATTAGTCCTTTATCTAGATCTACTGAGTTTTACACAGATGTTGATGGTTTACCTTATAATGACTATGATCCAGAAGTAGCGGACGAGTTATTAAAACAAGAAAAATTTGCTAGCTATATGGTCATAAATTTAGTAGGTGGTAAATCTTGGAAAATAAAAGACAAGTATATTGGATTCTTTGCTAGTGTAGGTAATTTATTAGACAAAGAATACAAAACAGGAGGATTTGAGCAAGGAAGAAGAGCTGATTATAGAGCTCTTAGAGATGACGTTAGCAATGACACAAGAGTCTTTGGTTCTAAATATTGGTATGGTAGAGGCGCAAACTATTTTTTAAATGTGTATCTTAGATTCTAAAAAAAAGAAAAATTAATAAACAATATTACAATTATGAAATGTGTAACATTCATGAATTTAAAAATTACAAACAAAAACGCTATGAATAAAACGATTAAATTACTGTTAGTTTTAATGGCATCAATTGCCATTACATCTTGTGTACAAGATGACGATTATGATGTTCCTACTAGCTTAGGAAATGAAGAAAATGAAGCATTGAATGAACTCTTAGCTCGTGTAGATAATGGACAAGATGATGAAATTCAAATGAAAACAATCACAGAAGTTAGGGCTTTAGCTGTACAGTATGAAGCTATTGAAATAGCATCTGATATTATGGTAAAAGGATATGTATCTTCTAGTGATGAAACAGGAAACTTTTATAAGGAATTCTTTATTCAAGATAGTCCTTCAGATCCTACTTCTACACTTAAAGTTGTATTAAACCAGGCAGATACATATAACCAATTTAACCAAGGTAGAGAGGTTTATATCTATTTGAAGGATTTAGTAATTGGTGAAACTAACACTGGTGATGATGTAATTACTATTGGAGGAAAAATTGATGATTTTGATAATGACGTTCTTGCAATGACAGCAAATCAAATTCCTTCGCACCTTTTTAGATCAAGCGTAACTGAAACACTTACACCTGTAGAGTTAAATCTTTCTGAAATTACAGAATCTCACTTAGGAATGTACGTTAAGTTAATTGACGTTCAGTTTCCTGTAGGATTAGCTGGTTTACCTTATGTAGATCCAACTGATGATTACGATTCTTCTAGACCTATTGAAAGCTGTGGAGAATCTGCAACGTTTGTAATGGAATCTAGCACATTTGCTAACTTTAAAGACATTACATTACCAACGGATGGAAAAGGTTCTATTGCTGGAATTATCAACAAAACTTATGATGGATACGATTTAGTATTACAACTTAACACTACTGACGATGTTGTTATGGATGGTGTTCGTTGTGATCCTTTATTTGTTGAAGCATTTGAAACTGATTTTTTAACATGGACTAATTATAGCGTAACTGGTGCTCAAGTTTGGTCTCCAAACACTTACGGTAACCCAGGAAAGTGTGCAGCAATGTCTGGATATGCTGGTTCTAACCAAAACAATGAAGACTGGTTAATTACACCTGCAATTGATTTATCTTCAGTTGGTGGTGCTGTATTAACGTTTCAAACTGCAATGAATTATACTGGCCCTGTATTAGAAGTATATATGTCTACTGATTATGCTGGTGGAAACCCTAATGATAGTGGATCTTGGACACCACTTTCTGCAACTTTATCTTCTGGTAGTTGGAACTGGACAGATTCTGGAGAGATAGACGTATCTGCAGCAGCAGGAGAAAATTTATATATCGCTTTTAAATATACCTCTACAACGTCTGGTTCTGCAACTTACGAAATAGACAATGTAAAAGTGATAGCACAATAATATTTAAAATTAATATTTTTAATCAAAAAACCTGCTAACATAAATTGGCAGGTTTTTTATTTCACAATTTATTCTTACATGTTAGATACCTTATACATTACAATCTTTAATTACTACAAGAAAACGCTTGGTAAAAACAGCTTAAAGATTGCCTTAATTTACATTAATCTCCTTGAGATATCTATCATTCTAGCGTTGTCTGCATTTTTTATGGCATTTGCGAAACAAATGAAAATGCAAATAATGTCTAATACTAAGTTTTGGGCAATACTAACTATTGTAGCTCTATTTATTGTATTTAAAAATTGGATGCGTTATAATGGAAAGAAAAGAACCATTTTAAATGCAAAATCTAAGCGGGTAAAAACATCTATACTCGTCTTATGGTTAGTTCCAATAGCATGTTATTTAATTACCTTTATTCTTTTGCAAGTGTAAAATTCTAACAACACTTTAATAAAAAAAAGCTACCAAATTGGCAGCCTTTTTTTTATGGATATTTTACACTAATTTTATTTAGCTTTCTTTACTTCACTGCAGCACTTCTCTTTGCAATCTTCCTTACAAGCTTTCTTTTCTACTTCTGTTTTATTAGCGCATTTTTCTTTACAAGCCTTCTTTTCAGCTTCAGTCTTATCTGCACAACATGATTTTTTCTCACTACCAAAAGACTCTACTTTCTGCATGTCTTTTACTATATATGTCTTTGAAACCTTACCTACAGTTTCTTCTAAAGATTTAGGAGTAACCTTAGCATCATCATACTCTACCATAGCTAAACGCTTATCAAAATCTACTTTAGCAGATTTTACACCTTCCATTTTAGCCATTTTCTTTTCAATGGTTTTAGCACAACCCATCGCACAAGTCATACCTTCAATACCAAACTCTACTTTTGCGTAAGTTGCATTAGGATCTAATGATTGAGCGACATCCTTTTCAGAAACTTCAATACCTGCAGTGATAACTTCTGGTTCAGATTCATTTTTACATGATGTAAAAACCAATGCTATTATAGCAACCAAACTTATTGTCTTAAATGTATTCATAGAATTAAACTATTATTATTTTGGTTAAAACTAATAAATAATGACGAATCTTGTGAGATAATTAACGAATTTTGTGATTAATTGAGTAACCCTTACTATGAAAAATTTAAACGTTAAGTGGATATATTTATTAGTGCTTTCTATTATTTGGGGAAGCTCATTCATCTTAATAAAAAAATCGTTAATTGGATTAACTCCGTACCAAATTGGTGCCCTTAGAACGTTATTTACAGGGATTCTTTTACTCGCTTTTGGATACAAAAAGCTAAAAACCATACACAAATCTAAATGGAAATGGCTTTTACTATCAGGATTATTAGGCTCATTTATTCCTGCCTTTTTCTTTGCCATAGCAGAGACAGAAATTGACAGTGCAGTAACTTCTATATTAAACTCACTTGTGCCACTTAACACCATATTATTGGGTTTTGCTGTGTTTAAAATAGCATCTAACAAACGACAAGTATTAGGTGTCATAATAGGTTTTATTGGTACTGCTATTTTAATATTAAAAGGCTCTGAACTTAATCCTGATCAAAATTATCTATATGCTGGCTATATAATAGCGTCTACACTAATGTATGCAGCCAATGTAAACATTATTAAACGCTATCTTCAAGATGTAAAACCTCTAGCAATAGCTACAGGCAATTATGTATTTATTGTAATTCCGGCGCTTATTGTTCTAATATTTAGTGATTTTTTTACTATTGAGAACTTTAAAAATCCTGCTTTACCTGAAGCATTGATGTACATTACTATTTTATCAGTATTTGGCACTGCATTAGCTAAAATATTATTCTTTAGGTTAGTACAAATGTCAACACCTGTATTTGCATCTTCCGTAACTTATATAATGCCCATTGTAGCTTTAGTTTGGGGTGTATTAGACGGAGAATCTTTCAATAGTATTCAGTTATTGGCATCACTACTTATTCTTTTTGGAGTCTATTTAGCAAATAGAAAAAAAGCATAAAAAAACCGAAGCTTTCACTTCGGTTTTTAGATATTTAACAATTGGTATTCTTAATTAAAATCTGCATCAGTAACACCTTCGTTTAACTTAGCTTCTAAGAGCTTAAAAACAACCAATTGTCCCATTTGAGAACCTTCTCTTGTACCTGGAAATTTAATCCCTTCAAATTCTTGGTAGTCTTTTAAAAACGTTTCTTGAGATTGAGATTGTCCTTGCATAGACGTTGTTTGAATCTCTTTCACTTTTAATCCCGATTCTACATCGTAGAAAAATGTTAATGAAACTGCTTCACCTGGAAACTGCACTTTGTAAGCTTCCTTACCATCAACTTTCTCCACACCTGTTATTTTAGCTGTTTCAGAATTTAATAGATTTAATTCAGTTATCAAACCACCTAATTGTTTCATATCATTTGCCATTCCTGGAGGAAGTGGATTTTTATTAATTGTAACAGCATCTTGTGTCGCTAAGATGGCCATCATAGGGTTTCCATTCATATATAACGTCTGCGAAAGTTTACCACTCATTCTCTTTTCTTCACTTATTACGGCAGAACCTTGTACACTTGCTTCGTACTTCAGTAAAATTGAATTTAAAGCTTCAATCTTATCTTTTCCACCGATAGCATCAAAATATTTATTTAATACAGAACTTACGTTTACACCTTCTGGTAATTTAACTTCGAATTTTGGCTTTTTTGTAGCATTAGCATATTTATCGAAATATTTAATAGGTATTTCTGTCTTCTCTAAATTTTCTAATACTTCAGACCCATTACCAACAACAATAATTCTTAAGTTATCTGCTTGAAAGTATTTATTAGCGACACGCATGATGTCTTCTACAGATACATCTTTAATTTTTTGAAGATATGTAGAATAAAAATCCTGCGGTAAGTTATTTAATTTAATGTTTAAAGCATAATCAGCTATAGTTTGTGGACGCTCTAATGCCATTACAAAATTTCCAATATACTTTTGTTTAGCATCTTTTAAAAGTTGTGCGTCTACAGGCTCTGTTCTAATCCTTTTTATTTCTTTTAAGGCTTCAACCACAGCACTATCAGTAACTTCATTTCTTACTTTTGCTGTAGCATTAAAACGAGATGCACCATATCTACTATTTCCTAATCTAGAATAAGCACCATAAGTATAACCCTTATCTTCTCTTAGGTTCTTAAATAAGTAGCCTTCTCCACCACCACCTAAGATATTATTTGTAATTAAAGCCGCGTGATAATCGTCATCACTCATTTTTAATTTTACATTGTTAGTAATAGAAAGGTTAGATTGTGTTGCATCTGGTACATCAACAAAATTAATTTGTGTGTACTGAACATTAGGACTAGGATTTGGTACTACAGAATTTACATCAACAGACTTCGTCCAATCCTTAAAGTATTTTTTTACTTGCTTCTTTACATCTTTATATTCAACATCACCAATAACCACTAAATAAGCACTATTTGGATTGAAATATTTTTCATAAAAAGCTACAACATCACCAAAAGATACATTATTAATAGTTTCTTCTGTTACAAACTCACCATATGGATGTTTTTTACCATAAGATAAAGCCGATCCTACTCTACCAGCTATGGCATCTGAGCTTTTTTCCTCACTTTTTAATCCTTCTAGTAATTTAACTTTTTCTTTTTCAAATTCTTCTTCAGTTAATAATGGATTAATAGCTGCGTCAGATAACAATTCTAATATTCTATCTGAATACTTTGTTAAAGAACTCGCATAACCACCAGTAAAACCAAAGTTTAAATTTGCACCTAAAAAGTCTACTTCTTCATTAAATTCATCTTTTGATATAGATGTAGTTCCGTTACCTAACATACTACCTAATAAACTCTCAACACCAGCTTTATCTCCTGTGGCAATTGGTTTATTATCTATTCTAAGAGAATATGTTACTTTAGGCAACTTATGATTTTCTACAACCAATACCTTTAAACCATTCTTCAATTCAAATTCCTTAGGCTCTTCAATTGTAATTTCTGGTTCAGGACCAGCAACAGGTGGCTGAGATCTATCTATCTGTGCACTTGCACTAATAGTTATAATAAATAATGCGAAAAACGCTACTATTTTAGTTTTCATACTTAATGTTGTTTTCATATTATTGATCTTCTTTTTTTGGAAGGTATTGTACTTCTACTCTCTGATTTGGGCTTAAATATTTTTTAGCCACTGACTGTATTTCTTCTCTAGTAATTGATCTGTAAATCTCTAATTGATTATTAATGATATTTACATCACCATATAATAAATAATAACTCGCTAAAGAACCTGCTATACCAGCTACACTAGAGTTAGAATTAACAAAATCATTTTCAAATTGATTTAAGAGCTTATTATAATCACGTTCGCTAATAAGTTCATTCTGAATTTTTACAATTTCTTCATCCATATCAGCTAATAAAGTTTCTAAACTAACGTCTCCTGATGGTAATGCAAATAATGCAAAAATGTTATAATCTACTTGACCTAAGTTTACCGCCTGTACAGTTAAAGCTTCTTTCTTTTCATCAATTAATTTTTTGTATAACACTGAACTTTTTCCGCCACTTAAATAACTAGATATCATATCTAAAATATAGGCTTCTCTTGTAGACTGACCAGGTAATCTATAAGCTGCAATAATTGCAGGAATCTGAATATTTTTATCGTAAGCCACCGCCTTTTTAGTTTCCGTAATAGGCGCTTCCATTTTAAAATCACGAACTACTTCTGGTTTTTTCTTTACAGCGCTAAAGTAATCTATTACCATTGCTTTGGTCTTCGCGTAATCTATATCACCAGCAACAACTAATACAGCATTGTTTGGTCCATAATACTTATCAAAATAAGCATTAAACTCTTCTAAAGTTGCAGCATCTAAATGATCCATTTCACCAATTACAGTATCTTTATAAGGATGTTCACTAAAAAGGTTTTCCCCAATTGCTTTCAATAAACCACCATATGGTCTATTGTCCATACTTTGTCTCTTTTCCTCTTTTACAACTTCATTCTGAGTATCTACACCAACTTGGTCAATTACTGGGTGAAGCATACGCTCTGACTCTAACCATAAGCCTAATTCTAACTTATTAGATGGAAATATTTCGTAATAATATGTTCTATCATTATTGGTATTGGCATTAAAAGTTCCGCCATTTGCAGGAATAATTTTCATAAATTCTCCACGCTCTATATTTTCAGAACCTTCGAATAAAAGGTGTTCAAAAAAGTGAGCAAATCCTGTTCGTTCTCTGCTGCCATCTTTTCCTCCAACATCATACATTACAGATGTTATTACAACAGGCGCTGTATTATCTTTGTGCATAATAACGTGCAAGCCATTGTCTAAATCAAATTCTTCAAATTCAACCTTTTGCGCTATTGCCTGATGGCTAATAAACAACAAAGAAGCCAAAGCCATAAAATAGTTTTTCATTGTAGTTTTGTTTAAATTAAAATGTTTTAAGTGATTAGTCTTTGCATGATGTAATTTGTTACATGCAACCAAACAAAAATACATAATGATTATCTCATTCTTTAAGAATATGTGTAAAAACCCTACATTATACACGTGGTTTTTTTATTTAACCTTTTTGTATCTGTGATTTTTAACCCAAAAACAGCTTGAAAAGCCTAAAAACGTTTGTATATTAAGAATATAGGAGTATATTTGCATCCGCTTTCTGAGAAAGAAAGTGATTTGATTATAAACAAATTAATAAAAACGTTACGCTATGTACGCAATTGTAGAGATAGCAGGGCATCAATTCAAAGTTGAAAAAGACCAAAAAGTTTTTGTTAACCGTTTAGCAACAGAAGAAGGTAAGAAAGTAGATTTCGATAACGTTCTTTTAATTGGTGATGGTAACAATGTAACTGTAGGCGCCCCAGCTATAGACGGAGCACAAGTAAGTGCTAAAGTCTTAAGTCACCTTAAAGGTGATAAAGTAATAGTCTTTAAAAAGAAAAGACGTAAAGGTTACCGTGTAAAAAATGGACACAGACAATCTTTAACTGAAATCGTAATTGAAGGTATTACTACTTCTGGAGCTAAAAAAGCTGCTCCAAAGAAAGAAACTAAAAAAGCTGAACCTAAAGTAGAAGCGAAAGCTGCTGCTCCTAAAGCTAAAAAAGCTACAGGTAAAGCTGATGATTTAAAGAAAATTGAAGGTATTGGACCAAAAATCGCATCTACGTTAGTAGAAGCAGGTATCGCTACTTTTTCTGATTTAGCTAAAGCTACACCAGAAGCAATTTCTGAAATCATTGCAGGTGTTCGTGGAAATCACGTTACAGACACATGGCCAGCACAAGCTCAATTAGCTGCTGATGGTAAGTGGGATGAGCTTAAAAAATGGCAAGACGAATTAGATGGTGGTAAAGCATAATTGCTAAATCACTTAAGTATAACAATATAAAACCTTAAGATCATGGCTCATAAAAAAGGAGTTGGTAGTTCGAAGAATGGTAGAGAATCAGAATCGAAACGTTTAGGCGTTAAGATATTTGGTGGACAAGCTGCTATTGCTGGAAACATTATCATAAGACAACGTGGTAACACACACCATCCAGGTGAAAACGTTTACCAAGGAAAAGATCACACTTTACATGCTAAAGTTGACGGTCTAGTAAAATTTACTAAGAAAAAAGACAACAAGTCTTACGTTTCTATAGAGCCTTTTGAGGCTTAAGAAATATAATTTCTTAACAAATTTAAAAGTACCTATTTTTTAGGTGCTTTTTTGTGTTTAATAACAATATGATTATAAAAAAAGTATGTTAGATTAACATACGCTCACTTAATTTGTTGTTTAACCAAATTAAGCGACAAACTTGTTAAGAATAAAATCCTTCCTATTTGTTTTTTTCACTTTTATAGCACTGAGTTATGCCCAAGATTCTCATCCTATAAATGATAAACTTTATCAATTAAAGAGTGAATTAGAAATAGCTAAAAAATCTAAAGACTCCACTAAGATTGCAATCACTTATATTAAGCTTGGTAATTTTTTTCAGCAATTAGGCTTATATAGCGAAGCCATTAAAAACTATCAATCTTTTCAGAAGACTTATACTAAAAAAGATACGTCCCTTGTTAATGTTCAAAATGCATTGGCAAATATTAATTTAGATTTAAAAAAATATAAAGAAGCTAAAAAACATACTTTAGCAAGTCTAGAAATTTCAAATGAGCTGAACTATATTAAAGGTAAAGCAAATGTGCATGCACTATTAGGAAGTATAGCCGAAAAACAGAAGGATTACAAATTAGCCTTAACGCATCAAAACAAAAGTTTATCTATTTTTAAACTGTTAAAAGATAGTACAGGCCTTGCCATTTCTAACGAAAACATTGGCAGCATTTATGAAGATTTAGAACATTACGAAAAAGCGAAGTCCTATTTTAAAAAAGCAAAACGTTTTTCCAATTATTGTAATTCTGATATTCGTATTAATATAATTAACAATTTAGGAGACGTCAACAGAAAAACAGGCAATTTTGATAAAGCAATTCGTTATACAAATCAAGCATTAAAACTTTCTAAAACCACTAAAAATGAATCACAACTAGAAAGTGCCCTCAAAGATTTATCTAGAACTTATGCAGAGTTAGGAGATTATAAGCGTGCCTATGAATATCTCAACAATCAAAGCGTCGTTAACGAACAAGAATTAAAAAGAAAAAATATTGAAGTAGTAAGTACAATGGAAGTACTTTATGAGGTAAATAAAAAAGAGGCTCAATTACAGTTATTAAATAAACAAAATCAAATAAATAAGGTACGACAATACATCATCCTAGTTTGTACACTATTTATAATTTTAGCGTTAACGCTTGCCTTTCTGTATTGGAAAAAAAGAAGAAAACACGAAAAACGAATTTTAGAATATAGACAACAACTACTTCAGGTTGATTTAGATAAAAAGACTGCTGAAGAAATTGCCTTAAAAAAAGAAATAGAAACTAAAGTTTCATCACTAACCAATTACAGCTTAATTATTGCCCATAAAAACAAATTATTATCTGATGTTTCTAAAACCCTTTTTAAACTTAAAGACAGGAATATTAACCTTGTTAAATCAAAATTAAAAGAGCTTATTAAAGAAATTGATACTGATTTAGCAAACCATAATGAATGGACTGAACTTATGGGATATTTTGGTCAAATTCATCCAGAATTCTTTGAGAACATCAAGCAAATAACGTCAGTAAAGTTGTCATCTTCAGAAATGCGATTAGCAATGCTACTTCGGTTAAATTTATCTTCAAAAGAAATTGCAAACATTTTACATATTACGCCAGATAGTGTGAGAATAGCTAGATATCGACTCAGAAAAAAATTACCAATTAACTCTAAGGACGATCTTCAGTCCTTTCTTCAAAATTTATAACACATATTTCCTATTTATGTTTTACATGTTATGAGATTGTAAATGTTGCTCTCTTATATAGCCATTTTAAAGGGTTTTATTACTTTTTGTTAACATATTCTTCAGGTTCAAAAAGTCGTATAAACATAGCTTTGTACAAAACAAAAACCAACTAATAATGAAACATTACATTACCCTTTTATTATTAATAACAGTAACCTTTTTTAGTTATTCCCAAACTGGAAATGTACAAGGTGTTATTACAGATCATAATGGACTTACCGTTCCTGGGGCCACTCTTGTAGTAGATTCTACTAATAAAGGTGTCGTATCAGATTTTAACGGCAAGTATACAATTGTAGATATACCAGAAGGTGTACAAACCATAACCGTAAAATATTTAGGATATGCAGATGTAACTAACGAAGTTACAGTGGTAGCCAATACAACAACTGTTTTAAATTTCACACTTAACTCAGAAGATACAGAATTAGATGAAGTATTAATTTCTGGATTTGGATTAAGTGGACAAGCGAAAGCGCTTAATACACAAAAGAATAAACTGAACATTACTAATATTGTTTCAACGGATCAAATAGGAAAATTTCCAGATGCAAATATTGGTGACGCTGTAAAACGTATTCCTGGTATTACAATGCAAGTAGATCAAGGAGAGGCTCGTACCATTGTTATTCGTGGGTTAGCACCTCAATTAAATTCTGTAACGCTTAATGGAAGTAGAATTCCATCTGCAGAAGGCGACAATAGAGAAGTACAGATGGATTTAATCCCTTCAGATATGATCCAAACCATAGAAGTAAATAAAGCAGTTACACCAGATATGGATGCCGATGCTCTTGGTGGTTCGGTTAATTTAATAACTAAAACTTCTCCTCAAGGTTTTCGTCTATCAGCAACTGCTGGATCAGGTATCAATTTTATCTCAGACAAAAGAATACTAAACGGTTCGTTTTTGGTTGGTGATCGATCTAAAAACGACAAATTTGGTTGGGTAATATCTGCTTCTGTAAACGATAATGATTTTGGTAGCCATAATGCGGAAGCAGAATGGACAGACGAATTTGAATATAATGCTGGTGACGAAGATAATTTAGTAGAAGTAGATGTAAACCCTTATGCTAATGTATTTGAAATTAGAGAATACAAAGTGCAACGTATTAGAAGAAGTTTTTCTGCAAATTTCGATTATAAATTAAACGACAATAATAGTATCTATTTTAAATCTATTTATAACTGGAGAGACGACAGAGAAAACAGATTACGTTTAGAACATGAAATTTTAGATGGTGAGGATATAGGAGCAGCTGATTTTACAGTAGATGCTAATGGAAACCTTACCAGCTTTCTTGTTGAAGCTAAACGCCAAACAAAAGGCGGTATTGATAATGACCGAAATAAAAATACGCGTCTAGAAGACCAGAGAATGCAAAATTATAGTTTAGGAGGCGACCATTTATTAGGCAATGTTCAATTCGATTGGATGGCATCGTTCTCTAAAGCATCAGAAGAGCGTTTAAACGAAAGATATATTGAATATGAAAGTGAATATAGTGTTGCGTTTAATAATAACGAAGACAAACCACTATATACACCATTAAGTGGAGAAGGGAATTTTGAAGATTTTGAATTTGGTGAATTATCCGAAGAAAATCAATATACAGAAGAAAAAGACTATAACATTTCGGTTAATGCTCAAATACCATTATCTATTATCAATGGTGAAGATGGAATTTTAAAAATTGGAGCAAAAGCCAGACTAAAAAACAAAAACAGAAATAATAATTTTACAGAATATAGTGATGAATCTGGAGCTTTAGAGATTTTAGGCTCAATTCCTACTCGCGATTATTCCGACTCAGATTTCCTTGCTGGCAGCCAATATCAAATTGGAAATTTTGTTGATACTGAATTTTTAGGAAGTTTAAATCTAAATGATACCGACCTTTTTGATGGTGAAGATTTACCAGAAGAATACATTACAGCAAATTTTGATGTTGACGAAAATGTATACGCAAGTTATGCAATGCTTAATCAAAATTTATCAGATAAATTTAGTGTTTTAGCTGGTGTAAGATTAGAACATACGTCTATTGATAGTGAAGGAAATGAGCTAGAATTTGATACAGATGGTGATATCTCAGGAATTAATGTTGTTAAAGAAAGCAATTCTTATACTAATATATTACCTGGCTTACATCTAAAGTACAATGTTTCAAATAATACTATCTTAAGATTTGCTTGGACAAACACATTGGCAAGACCTAATTATGTAGATTTAGTACCTTACCGTGAAATAAATAACGAAGACGAAGAAATCTATTTAGGAAACTCAGAATTAGACCCAACAACATCAATGAACTTTGATATTATGGCAGAGCATTATTTTAAATCTGTTGGTATTATTTCTGGTGGTTTATTTTATAAAGACCTCCAAGATTTTGTTTATACGTTTCAAACCGAAGATGAAAATGGCTATGAGGTTTACCAACCCTTAAATGGTGATGAAGCTTCTGTTTTTGGTGCTGAATTTTCATTTCAACGTCGTTTAGATTTTCTTCCTGGTTTTGCAAAAAACTTTAGTGTTTACCTTAATTATACATACTTAACATCGAGCACTGATGGTATAAGAAACGAAGATGGTGAAGAACGTACAGATTTAGATTTACCACAAACAGCTCCTAACATGTTTAATGCATCATTAGGTTATGCAGCTAAGAAATTTAGCATACGTTTATCTGGTAACTACTCTGATGCTTATATCGATGAAATAGGTGGTAATGCTTTTGAAGATAGATACTACGATGAGCAATTTTTCTTAGACTTAACAGCTAACGTTGCACTTAACAAAAACCTAAGTTTATACCTAAACATTAATAATATTACTAATCAGCCCTTACGTTATTACCAAGGTGTAGCAAGCAGAACTATGCAAATGGAATATTACGAGAAGCGTTTAACTTTTGGATTAAAATATGATTTGTTTAAAAAGTAAAATGATGAAGAAAGTATTATTATTAGGCATTTTTACCATAACATTAGTGTCTTGCGGAAACAAGCTACCAGTAATTGCACCAACGTTGGTAACAGAAAAGTTACCACACGATAGTGATGATCCTGCAATTTGGGTTAACAGTAAAAACCCAGAGGAAAGCATTGTTTTTGGTACAGATAAAGATGACGTTAATGGCGGAATTTACGCCTTTGATTTAGACGGAAAAATAATAAAGGATAAAAGCATAACTGGCATCAGTTACCCAAATAATGTTGATGTAGAATACGGCTTTAAACTCAATGATTCTACAACAACAGATATCTTAATGTTTACAGAGCGCGAAAAAAATCAAATACGTTTGTATGCTATTCCAGATATGAAACCTTTAGATAACAATGGTTTCAAAGTATTTACAGATGAAACCAATGTAGAATATAAAAGACCAATGGGAATTTCATTGTTTAAAAACCCAAAAACGGGTAATATTTCGGCTTTTGTAAGCAGAAAATCTGGACCAACAGAAGGTTATCTTTATCAGTATGGTTTAGTTTCAGATTCTACAGGTGTACATGCAAAACTTTTAAGAAAAGTTGGTAAATTTAGTGGTACAAAAGAAATAGAAGCGATTGCTGTAGATGATGAATTAGGTTTTCTCTATTATTCAGATGAAGGTGTTGGTGTTAGAAAATATTACGCTGACCCTCAAATGGGAAATGAAGAAATAGCATTATTTGGTGGCGAATTTTTTAAAGATGATATTGAAGGTATTGCCATTGCAGCCTACCCAAATGAAAAAGGTTATATTATTATATCTAATCAACAAGACCATACTTTTAATTTTTTTAAACGAAGTGATAATAGCTTTGTTAAAACCTTAAACTTAGGTACTATTGAAACTGATGGTTGTGATATTGTCACAACGAGTTTAGGAAAAAAATTCCCGAATGGTTTATTTGTATCTATGAACGATGAAAAAGACTTCTTCTTCCACGCCGTAGATTCTTTAAAATTGAAATTATAATTGAGCTAATTATATATTGGATTAAACCCTTTCTATTTATAGAGAGGGTTTTTTATTGCAATAAATTCTTTATCTTTTTGTTTAATAATGACTAACCAATCATTGAATGAAAAATTTATCTGTCTTTATAATAGTAAGCTTTAGTTTCCTCTTAAGCTGTAAATCTTCTATATGTAAAACGCAACTCCTTTCAGAAAACAATACTTTAAAGAAAAGGATACAGGAACTCGAAACCAAGGATAGTATCAATTTTGAGGCTGCCATAGAACTAAAAAAAATGAATGTGGTATATAGAGGTGTTACAAATCCTATTTATATTACCATACCGCACGCTTTATCATTTGAAGCTTCTGCTCCTGGATTAAAAAAGAACGATAGTATTGGGAATTATATAATGTATCCAGGAAGCGGCACAACCGTCGATATTTTAATTAAAGCTACTCTCAAGAATGGTAAGGAATTTACTCAAATAAAAACATTGAGAATTCGAGATATAGGTAATATTGAAGGAACATTAAATAGTATCCAATGTGGTAATTCTAAATGTCAGCTACTATTTACTAAGGAAGAATTAAAGAATAGTAAAATAGGATTAAACGGCGATAATTTTGTATTTAATCTTGATTTAGATGTAACAGGTTTTAAACTAAAATTACCTAATATTGAAACTATTCAAGTTAATGGAAACACAATTCCTGAAACAATTAATGATGAACTTGACAAATTGAAACCAGATGATAAAATCGTAATTTTTGATATCAATCTAAAAGTTAATAACCCGAATTTTAGTACAATTAGGATTTGTAAAACTCCTATAATTCAAGTAAGAATAATAGAATAATTATATCGCATTAAGACCTTCAAGCCTCTATTTTTAAATCAAACAATCTCCATCTTCTTCAACAAAAAGCTAGCATTCATGTTTTGGCAAACACCTTGTTTTAGTTTGTAATCAAAAAAGAGTTCATCGTTTATAATTTCTGCATCGAAGTAATAATTTTTAACGGCTTCAAGTTCAGTTTCAATTTCTGTGAGACTTAAATCATGTGTGGCTATAATTCCTGTAGCATTTTGTTTTACTAGCTTTTCAACAAACTTCCTAGAACCAATGGCCTTATCTGTACTGTTGGTCCCTTTTAATATTTCATCTAAAATTACAAAATAGCTCTTGTCATTTTCAATGGTATCTACTACAAATTTTAAGCGCGTAAGCTCGCTAAAGAAGTACGAACTATCATCTGTTAACGAATCTGTTGTTCGCATACTTGTAATTAGTTTTATAGGCTTGTATTTACTTTGTCTAGCACAAATAGGCAAACCAACATTAGACATTACAATATGAAGCGCTACAGTTCTTAAAAACGTACTTTTCCCTGCCATGTTTGCACCTGTAACAATAAAGAATTGCTCTTCTTCAAGTTTTAAGTCACTATCGACTCGTTTTTCAGAATTTAAAAGAGGATGTCCTAAACCTTCTGCTAATATGGTTACAGGCTCTTCAGTTAAAATAGGATAAGTAAAATCTTGATGATTAAATGCATAATTTCCAAAACTATTAAAAGCATCAAAAAAAGTAACCACTTCAAACCAATCTTCTACCTTATTGCCATATTGTATAATCCATTTTTCTACATTATAACTACTTCTTATGTCTATTAGCGAAAAACCGTTTCCAAAAATCGCAGAGATTAAATTGTTTCTATTATCTAAAGCATCAAGTGTTTTAGAGAATTTTGAAAATATTTCTGAAGCTTTTAATCCTTCTGACTGAATACGTTTTTGCTTCTTTTGTAATAATTCTGACTTAAATTCAGTAGTTTCAATGGCATTTAGCAACAAGGCATATTGTCTAAAGGTATCTTTTGCTCGTCCTGTATGCTGAGCCAAAATGTTTATTTTCTTTAAATACACACCTGTAATCCCTAAGCCCAAGAGCAACCAGTAACCAGCTATTGAAATCGGAATAATCTCAGCAATTCCAAGACCAATAAGCACCAAAGAAGCTATAGTAAAACCAATAGTTAGCCAGTACTGAGCTTTTCCCAAAAAGGGTTTGTAATCTTTTAACCACGTGATAATAGATTTTGCGGAATGCTCAATTTCTACACCTTGTGCAACAGCAGAATAATTTTGTCTCCATTCCGGCAGAGCCGCTAATTCTTGGATAGCCTGTTGTCGCTCTTCAATATTTGTTATATCATTAGCGAGTAAATTTTTAGTCAGTTTTTGCGTGCCCTCTTTTATTGCTGTTCTATTTATATATTGAAAGAAAGACCCTTTACCGAATAAATCAATATCTAGACTAAAATAATGTTTTGGATTTTGAAATTCTTCGCCATCTAACCTTTCGTAAAAATCGCCATTTGCAATCTTTATTTCATCTTCATTGATGGCGATAAGTCGTTTGTGAAGATTTCTTTTTGCTTTTAAATCTGTATATCTTGAAAGCAAAAAAAGAAAACTTGCTATACCAAAAACACCAATGCACAAGGCTAGTTGCCAATTTTGAAACGTAAAATAAACACCTGTTGCCGTAAGCACAAAAATTGAAAGTCGTAAAATACTATACAAACTGAGTTGCTTAAAAATACGTTTAGATTCCGTTTGATTGGTTTCTAATTGCGCTTTATAAAATGTATTTGGGTTTTGCATAGTGCTAAATTATAGGAGAAATATAGTAAAAGTAAAAATCCCAAACATAATTATGCTTGGGATTTATATATCATTTAACGTCTTCTAATTAATGAAGACTAAATTGTTGTTAACCTTTTAGTGTTGCGGCTAAATACTCACGATTCATACGTGCTATATTCTCTAAAGAAATACCTTTAGGACATTCCACTTCACATGCTCCTGTATTAGTACAGTTACCAAAACCTTCTAAATCCATCTGTGCAACCATGTTTTGTACACGGTCAGCTGCTTCCACTTGCCCTTGAGGTAATAGAGCATACTGTGAAACTTTTGCACCAACAAATAACATGGCTGAAGAGTTTTTACACGTTGCTACGCATGCACCACAACCAATACAAGTTGCCGCATCCATAGCCTCATCTGCTGCATGTTTAGAAATTGGAATAGAGTTAGCATCTTGAGTATTACCTGATGTATTTACAGAAATATAACCACCAGCCTGCTGAATTCTTTCGAACGATGTTCTATCTACCACTAAATCTTTAATGACAGGAAATGCAGCTGCTCTAAATGGCTCTATGGTAATAGTATCTCCATCATTAAACATACGCATGTGTAACTGACATGTTGTAATACCTCTATCTGGTCCATGTGCTTCTCCATTGATATACATAGAACACATTCCACAAATTCCTTCACGACAATCATGGTCAAAAGCTACAGGTTCTTCCCCTGAATTTACTAACTGCTCATTTAAAACATCCATCATTTCTAAGAAAGACATATGTTCTGAAATATCAGTTACTTTATAATCTACCATTTGACCCTTTGAACTAGCGTCTTTTTGTCTCCAAATTTTTAATGTTAAATTCATTCCTTTTCCTGACATAACTTTCTTATTTGTATGAACGTTGTTTTAGTTCAATATCATTAAACTCTAATTCTTCTTTATGTAAAACAGCATCAGCTGGTTCACCTTTATATTCCCAAGCAGAAACAAATGCAAAATCTTCATCATTACGTTTAGCTTCCCCTTTCTGAGGACCATCTAATTCCGCAGATTCTTCTCTGAAGTGTCCTCCACAAGATTCAGCTCTTACTAAAGCATCTTTTGCGAACAATTCCCCTAATTCTAAGAAGTCAGCAACACGGCCAGCTTTTTCAAGCTCAGGATTCATTTCATTTGCTCCACCAGGAACTGAAACTTCTTTCCAGAATTCTTCTCTTATGGCTTTAATTTCTGCCATAGCTTCTGTTAAGCCTTGTGCGTTTCTAGACATTCCTGCCTTGTCCCACATGACCTTTCCTAATTTCTTATGGAAGTAGTCTACAGATTTTGTTCCTTCATTATTAACAAAGAAGTTGATTCTTTCTGTTACTTCTTTTTCAGCTATATCAAATTCTTCAGTATCCGTTGAAATTTTCCCTGTACGAATATCATCAGCTAAATAATCACCAATTGTATAAGGTAATACAAAATAACCATCTGCTAAACCTTGCATTAAAGCTGAAGCTCCAAGTCTGTTGGCACCATGATCAGAGAAATTAGCTTCACCAATACAGTAACAACCAGGAATTGTAGTCATTAAGTTATAGTCAACCCAAACACCACCCATTGTATAGTGTACAGCTGGATAAATCATCATTGGTGTCTCGTATGGATTTTGATCTATAATCTTCTCATACATTTGAAACAAATTCCCGTATTTAGCTTCTACAATAGCCTGTCCAAGTTCTTTAATTTTTGCAGGACTTGGATTTTGTATATTATGAATCTTAGCTTGCTCTTTACCATAGCGTTCAAAAGCAGAAGCAAAATCTAAATAAACTGCTTCACCTGTAGCATTTACTCCATAACCAGCATCACAACGCTCTTTTGCTGCTCTAGATGCAACATCTCGCGGTACTAAATTACCAAATGCAGGATAACGTCTTTCTAAGTAATAATCTCTTTCATCTTCTGACAAATCAGTTGGTTTTTTACGACCTTCTCTAATTGCCAAAACATCTTCCATGTTTTTTGGCACCCAAATACGTCCATCATTACGCAACGATTCTGACATTAATGTCAGTTTAGATTGGTAATCACCAGAACGTGGAATACATGTTGGGTGAATCTGTGTGTAGCAAGGATTTGCGAAATACGCTCCTTTTTTATGTATTTTCCAGGCTGCAGTTGCGTTAGAACCCATAGCGTTTGTTGATAAGAAATATACATTTCCGTATCCACCAGAACCTACTACAACAGCATGTGCTGAATGTCTTTCTATTTCACCAGTAATTAAATTACGAGCAATAATACCTCTTGCTTTTCCGTCTACAATAACAACGTCAAGCATTTCGTGACGGTTAAACATTTCAATTTTACCACGAGCAATTTGTCTATTCATTGCAGAATAGGCTCCTAATAATAATTGTTGTCCTGTTTGACCTTTAGCGTAGAATGTTCTAGATACTAAAACACCACCAAAAGAACGGTTGTCTAATAATCCACCATAATCACGTGCAAAAGGAACACCTTGTGCCACACATTGGTCAATAATATTAGAAGAAACTTCAGCTAAACGATAAACATTTGCTTCACGAGAACGGTAATCACCACCTTTTACAGTATCGTAAAATAAGCGGTAAGTGGAATCACCATCACCTTGGTAATTTTTTGCTGCATTAATACCTCCTTGAGCAGCAATTGAATGTGCTCTACGAGGCGAATCTTGATAAGCAAATGCCTTAACATTATATCCTAATTCTGCTAAAGTTGCAGCAGCAGAACCACCAGCAAGACCAGTACCAACAACGATAACATCAATATGACGTTTGTTAGCTGGGTTTACTAAATCAATTTTATTTTTATAATCAGTCCACTTATTTTTAATTGGACCCTTTGGTACTTTTGAATCTAAAGCCATATTAGATATTTTTTAGTGAGTAAAGTGATGGAATAACGCGATGAAAATAAATCCTAATGGAACTAAAATCGCATAAGCTTTTCCGAATCCCTGTAATCCTTTTGTGTATTTGTTGTTTGCACCAGTAGATTGAAATGCAGACTCAAAACCATGTAATAAGTGCAGTGCCAAAAACACAAAACCTACTATATAGAGTGCAACTCTCCAGATAGGAACAAACTTTTCCTGTAACTCGTGAAAATATCTAAACTCACCATTGTGCATTCCAGACATATCACCAACGATATACTTAGTATTAATCTCTGGAATCCAGAAATCAATAAAGTGTATAATCAAAAACGCTAGGATAAATCCGCCACTCCAAATCATGTTTCTGCTCATCCACGTAGAATTGGCAGCGCCATAATTTTTAGCGTACTTAACACCGTTTGCTTTCTTGTTTTTGATTTCTAATACAAAACCCATTACAAAGTGAAAAATCACTCCAATAATTAAGATAGGTTGAATAACATACTGAATTACCCAAAATGTTCCCATAAAGTGCGATATCTCGTTAAAGGTATCTGGACTTATCACAGAAAATAGGTTAATCACAAAATGTTGTAGTACAAAAATCATGAGGAAGAGTGCCGAAAGTGCCATGGCAAACTTTCTTCCAATCGACGAATTTAGAATTCCGCTCATTGTAGTTCTAATTTATTTTAGTCTAACAAAGATACAGCGCAAATGACTTTTAGGCAACTGCGCTGAGTGATTATTAATTTATTTAGAATGAATTTAATCTAGAACCAAATTATTTAATTTCTAATTTGGTTTTGGCATTATCTATCCTTATCTCATAAACACCTTTTGGTAGATAAATTTTCTTATTTCCTGTTTCTTTAAATTCAATATTTTTGTCTTCTTTCATTAAAGCTTTTTTTCCTTTTTCCGTAAGCTCTAAATTATAATCTAAGTAGTTAAAACCTTTGCCAATAGCTATTGATCTTGAACTTAATATAGTACCTTTTTCAGAGACAATTTTTAAAGTTTTTTGACCAGCAGTATGACTAAAAAACTTAATGGTAGTTTCTGGTATATAAGCTTCAGACCAAGGGCTCCAAGAACTTCCCCATCGACGAGAATATTTAATAGGCTCTATCTCCATAAATGAAATATTATTATCAGAATCTTCAATATTCATCGATTGAAGCGCTTCAATATTAGTTTTATAAATGCTTCTTCCGTGTGTTCCTATCAATAAATCTTTAGCTTCAGGTTGAATAACGATGTCATGCACAGCAACATTTGGAATACCATTTGAAAATGCTTCCCATAATTTTCCTTTGTTAAATGAAACATACGCACCATTATCGGTTCCTAAAAATAATAGATTCTCTTTTGAAGGGTCTTCTCTAATCACGTTGACTGGAGACGACGGAATATTACTGTTTATTGCTTTCCAAGTTTGTCCATAATCGTCACTGACATAAACATAAACTTTAAAGTCATCCCAACGATATCCATTTAAAGTGACATAAACACGTTCTTTTTTATGTTGAGATGCAACCACTCTACTAACCCATAAATCTTTTGGTAGGTTATTTGAAATTGTAGTCCAGCTTCCTCCTGCATCTTTGGTAACACTAACAACACCATCATCACTTCCTGTATAAACTAAGCCAAACTGAAATGGACTCTCACTAATAGTTGTTAAAGTACCATAAGCTACGTTTCCTTTTTTTCCTCCATTGGTTAAATCTTTACTTATAGCTTCAAAATCATCGCCTTTATTCATAGAACGCATCAATTTATTGCCTCCTAAATATAAAATGTCTTGATTATGTGGTGATAACAATATTGGTGTTTGCCAATTGAAGCGATAAGGCGTTTCTCCTAAGGTATGTTTAGGCTGAATATATTTACGCTTACCTGTTTCACGATTAATTCTAAAATAATTTCCAAATTGAAATCCTGTGTAAACAATATTTGCGTCTCTGCTATCTACTTGAATTTGCATGCCGTCGCCTCCCATTATTGATTCCCATGGATATTGACCACTTTGGTGCCAGCTTTTATCTTCTCTTGCATTATGTGCACCAACCCAAACACCATTATCTTGCAAACCACCATAAACATTATATGGTTGTTCATTATCTACATTAATAGCGTAAAATTGACCTACACTAGGCGAATTTAATTTCACCCAACTCTCACCATCATCATAACTCATGTTAAGTCCTCCATCATTTCCATTAATAAGATGACCTTGCATTTTAGGGTTTACCCAAAGTGCCTGATGATCTGCATGTACATTTTCTCGGCTAATGGATGTAAACGATTTACCAGCATCTTTAGATTTAAGAATAGGAACTCCCATTATATAAATGCCATTAGCATCTTGCGGATCCACTCTTATTTCTCCAAAATAATAACCGTAACTGTAATACAAGCCATCTATATAATCATCGTGTGTTTTTTTCCAAGATTTTCCGCCATCAGTACTTTTATAAACCTCAGCTCCAATAACTGGTGTATCAAAAAGTAAAGCATTTGCATCTTCTAAATAATGTGCTAAATCAATTGGCTTTACGGTTCCGCTACTTACCAGTTGTTTTACGTTGGATGCTCTATATTTTTCTTGAAATCCATTGGTTTTTAAATAGGCGTTTAGTTTTTTGTCTTCAAGCTTCATAAAACCCTCAACACTCATGGTTTTAAAATCTTCTTTTGTTAATCCTGAAGATTTACTCTTTTTAGATTGAGCTTTTCTATGAAACTGACTATCGTGAATAGTATAAATAGTATTTTCATCATAAACTGCAATTCCTATTCTACCAACACCTTCTCCTGTTGGGAATCCACTTTTTTTAGTTGATACTTTTATCCAAGTAGCTCCTGCATCTGTACTTTTATAAATTGCAGAGTTATTTCCATTTCCTGTAAAATTCCATGCTTTTCTATCTCTAGTCCAAGAGGAAGCAAACATTATGTTAAAATTATCTGGCGCATGTTGTACATCAATAATGCCGCTCATATTATCCACAAATAATGTTTTAGTCCAAGTTTTACCGCCATCTGTAGTTTTATAAATGCCACGCTCGTCGTTTGGCGAATACAAATGACCAGTCACTCCAATGACAACTTCATTAGGGCTTTTAGGATTTATAAGAATACGACCAATATGATGTGAATCTGGTAAACCAACATTCTGCCATGTTGCACCATTATCTGACGATTTTAAAATTCCAATACCAGCATAACTAGACCTTGAGCTGTTATTTTCGCCTGTACCAACCCAAATGGTTCTGTTTTTCCAATCTACTGCAATATCTCCAACATTTTGAGTGTCTGAACTGTCTAAAATCGGCATAAAGGTTGTCCCATTATTTGTAGTATGCCAAACACCACCTGATGCATAACCAACATAAAATTCTGATGGCATTTCTGGATTTACATCCACATCTACCACACGACCACTCATTACTGTTGGTCCTATATTTTTAAAAGGCACATTTTTGACTAAAGATGTTTCTTGCATTTTTTGCTTTTCAATTAAAGCATCTTTAATGGCTTCTGCAGAAGTAGCAGGTTGCTGAGAAAAAGTAAAAAAAGAACTTAAAAGTAAGGCAAACGAGAGGAATTTGGACATAATTTTTGTGGTTGGATTTTTAATGCTATGAAATTAAGCATTTCAAAACGAACCGTCATAAAAGACTCTTAAATTTTAACAGATTCTAGTCTTGGACTTTTGCTTGCATTTTTAGTTTCACTACCTTTGAGATTGAACTGAAATTAATAACCATACACATTTACAAAGAATTCATTTTTAATGAACACCTTGTGATTACCTATAAATTTTACAATCATGAAATACGATTTAATAGACTCAAAACTCTTCATAAAAAATCGCAAAAATTTTGCTTCGCAAATGAAGCCTAATAGCTTAGCGGTTTTTAATTCTAACGATATTTATCCCATTAGTGCAGACAGCACAATGCCTTTTGAGCAGCACAGAGATATTTTTTATTTAAGTGGCGTTGACCAAGAAGAAAGTGTTTTGGTGTTATTTCCAGATTGTCCAAATGAAGATTTTAAAGAAGTTTTATTTGTTAGAGAAACTAATGCGCATATCGCAGTTTGGGAAGGCGAAAAATTAACTAAGGAAGCTGCATTTAAAACTAGTGGAATTAAGACCGTTTTATGGCTTCAAGATTTAGAGAAAACAATCGCTGAACTTTCTACATATTGCGACACATTCTACATTAATACTAACGAACATTATAGAGCTAATGTAGAAACTGAAACTAGAGAAGACCGTTTTACAAAATGGCTATTAGCTAAATATCCTGCGCATAGCGTTGCAAAAAGCAATCCTATTTTACAACGTTTACGTTCTGTAAAAGACCAGATTGAAATAGATTTAATGCAGCATGCCTGTAATATCACTGAAAAAGGATTCAGAAGAATTTTACCATTTGTAAAACCTGGTGTTTGGGAATATGAAATTGAAGCTGAATTGCTACATGAGTTTGTTAGAAACCGCTCTAAAGGGTTTGCATATACACCAATTATTGCAAGTGGAAACAACGCTAACGTTTTACATTATATTGAAAACAATCAAGAATGTAAAGCTGGCGATTTAATCTTATTTGATATTGCTGCAGAATATGCCAATTATAAAAGTGATTTATCTCGAACGATTCCAGTGTCAGGAAAATTTACAGACCGACAAAAAGCGGTTTACAATGCTGTAAATCATGTTAAAAAAGAGGCTACAAAATTATTAGTGCCTGGTACGCTCTGGAAAGCATACCACGTAGAAGTTGGTAAAATTATGACAGACCAACTATTAAACCTTGGCTTATTAGACAAAGCTGATGTGCAAAATGAGGATCCAAAATGGCCAGCGTATAAAAAGTATTTCATGCACGGCACAAGTCATCATATCGGATTAGATACTCACGATTATGGTTTACTGCACGAACCTATTAAAGCCAATATGGTATTTACGGTAGAACCTGGAATTTATATTCCTGATGAAGGTTTTGGTATTCGTTTAGAAGATGATGTCGTTGTGCAAGAACAAGGCGAACCATTTAATTTAATGGGAAATATTCCTATTGAAGCTGAAGAAATTGAGGATTTGATGAATGCTTAATTCTAATTAATAACAAAAAAAAAGCGCTTTTTAAAAAGCGCTTTTTTTTATTTATATCTCTACTGTAGTAGACTCAAAAACATAACGTTGTAGTTTCTGTAAGGTTTCTAATTTATCACTAGAGTTTACTAACAATGAAATATTGTTATTACTTCCACCATACGCAATCATACGTACATTAACGTCTTGCAGTACTTGAAAAAGTTCTGGCGTATCAGGATGATATATAATATGATTACCTACCAAACAAACAATACTCATATAATCATCAACCTCAACGGTTGCAAACTTCTCTAGTTCTTCAGTTATAGCTTCTAAATGCGTTGTGTTATCAATGGTCAATGACACCGCAATTTCAGACGTTGTAATCATGTCGATAGACGTTTCGTACTTCTCAAAAATTTCAAATACTTTCTTTAAAAATCCGTGTGCCAATAACATACGTACTGACTTAATTTTTATTGCTGTAATTCCATCTTTTGCTGCAATAGCTTTTATGCCTTCGCCATGAATTTTATTTGTTATTAATGTTCCATGCGCATTTGGTGCCATTGTATTTTTTAATCGCAAAGGAATATCTAAATTACGAACAGGCATTACGGTTTGTGGATGTAAAATCTTGGCTCCAAAATAAGCCAACTCAGCAGCTTCATCATAAGACAAATGCGATAATGCTTTGGTATCATTTACAAAACGAGGGTCGTTGTTATGAAAACCATCAATATCTGTCCAAATTTGAACTTCTTCAGCTTCAATGGCCGCACCAATAATGGTTGCTGTGTAATCACTACCTCCTCGTTGTAAATTTGCAATATTTCCATCAACATCTAAACAAATAAAACCCTGTGTTATATAAACATCAGCGTCATTTTTATTTTGCATTAAACGTTCTAAATTCTGTTTGATGTAGAAATTATCAGGTTCATTTGCTCTATCAATTCTCATAAACTCTAAAGCAGGTAAAAGCGCAGCACTGACTCCATGTTGTTGCAATAACTTACTAAACATATAAGTTGAAAGCAATTCCCCATTAGCTAAGATTGAATTATGAAGTAATTCTGAATGCGATTGAGAAACATTATCTAATAATGACACAAAAATAGAATTGACATAATCAATAACATCTTTTTGCAAACCGTTATCTTGTATTAAGTTAGAAACGGTTTCTTTATAGGTTTCGTTTAATTCTATAATCTGTTTTTGGGCTAACTCAGTATTCCCTTCTTTTATTAAATCAGAAATTTCTACCAAAGCATTTGTTGTACCAGACATTGCAGACAGCACCACAATTTTTTTACCATTAGTACCAATGATTTCTTTTACATGGTTCATGTTTTCTACAGAACCAACAGAAGTACCTCCAAACTTATATACTAACATAACTTTTTAAATATTTAGAGAACAAATGTAGAGTTGACATTTGTAATAAACATAAAAATTAAAAAAATAGTTGCTTTTTACACAAATTGTTAATTATATAACAAAATTATCTTTTGAAATATTTACTATTCGGAATGAAAGAGATTCCAAAAAATGAAATTACAGCAGGTAAAACCCATCCTAAACTATAGTTTGCAAAAGGAATATAGCTGGTTATTGATTTTAATTCTTCTGATGGACTCATAAAACCTATCACATCTGGAATACTAAATAGAAGCGTCATTATAACTACAACTCTAAAGACCAAAGGTGTCGCCAATTTCTGAGGCAAAACGTTCAATAAAATTAAGACTATAGTGATAGGATAGATTAATAACAAAACTGGTACAGCCACAACAATTATAGAGTTAAAATCTAATTGACCAACACCAACACCCAAAACACATGCTAATATCGCAGTGATAACATACACCAACTTAGAGTCGTTAAGTAAACCTTTAAAATAATCTGCTGTACCTGCAACAATACCAATAGCTGTTGTAAAACATGCCAATGAGATAAGAATACTTAAAACAGTATTCCCAAATTTACCTAAAGACGAAATACTAATAGCTCGTAATAAGTTTGCGCGTTGCATATCATTACTCAACGCTCCATTTACCGTAATATCTGAACTATAATAAGCTCCAATTGCTATTAAACCTGCATATATAACAAACAGCCCTAAACCTGCGATAATACCAGATTTTCTAATTAACGTACGTTTAGATGCATAGGCTTCAACAGCCATGTTATCAAAATTTAAAGACACAATGATAACTGCTCCAACAACGACTGCTCCAATAGCATCAAAAGTTTGGTATCCTTCTAATATTCCGGTAACAATTGGTGTTTCAAATTGTGAAGTTCCTGTATTAAATTCTGAAGAAAATAAAGCTATACCAATAACAGCCAATAACATGATGACGATAAATGGCGTTAGAAATTTTCCGATGAGATTTAATATTTTTGAACGATTAAGCACAAATACTAATACTAAGGAAAAATAGATGGCACTAGTTAATAATGGACTCGTACCAAAAGCTGGAAAAACCGCAATCTCATGAGTGGCAGCTGCTGTTCTTGGCGAAGGAATGGCCACAGCAATCACATAAATTAGAATACAATAGATTAAACTAAATGTAGGCGATACTTTTTTACCAAAATCAAATAATGTTCCTTGAAGTTTAGCGTGAGCAAGAATTCCTAAAATTGGAATCACTACTGCTGTTATCATAAAACCAATAGTAACCCAAAACCAATTTTCGCCAGCTTTGTAACCCAATAAAGGTGGAATTAATAAATTACCAGCTCCAAAAAACAAGGAGAACAATGCAAAACTAGTAACTAATAATTCTTTGCGTTTTATATCCACTATTTTGTCTTCTTGAGTTTTAAATCTTCAAAATCGAAGCTAAAATCTGTTATTGGCGCAATGTATTTCATGGTTGCAGAAACAGCTTCTTCGTTTTCATTGAACGTAAACTTTACATACACGTCTGCATCATAACTTCTATCATTCCATTTTGCAACAAAAGTGGTTGCATTTAATGGTAATAATTCTCCAAACAATCTTGAGGAACGTTTACTCTTTATAGCATATCCTTTTTTTGCTTCGTGCGAAATTATTATATCTCCAAACCAATCATCTGTATACGTACCAACTATATGTTCTGGTTTTGGTAAGGTTTTAAGTTTTTGAGCTTTATCTATTTTAGTATAAACATCAGCTTTTAAACTATCGTTATATTTTATATAATCTGCATTTCGGTTTCCGTATTTCTCTAACCAATTTCGGTTTTCATAACCCAAATAAGCATCCTTAATAGTATTGGTAATGGTATTAAAAGCAGAACCATTCATTTGGTTGGTTAATACTATAATCCCTAAATCTAAATCTGGGATCATAGTAAACTGAGTTACTGTACCTAACAAACCTCCCGTATGATATACTTGTTTGTGTCCGCCTTTTACATCAGTTAAAAACCAACCGAGTCCATAACCTTTAAAATTAGAATTATAAGAATCATTAGGATATACATTTAATGGTGTTTGTAATTGCCAAAGTTGATGAAATTGTTCTTTGCTTAGCAAACGTTCTCCAGTGTTGGTTACTGCATCATTCATTAAAAAAGCTGCCCAAGTTAACATATCTGGAACATTACTTACAATACCTCCTGCAGGATTTGCAGTTTCACTCCAATCATGCGGAATTTGCACAACCTTTCCTTCTGCCATAGTGTGTGCATCAATAATATTAGATTTATCTGTAACTCTATTATAAGATGCTTTACTATTAATCATTCCAACAGGTTTCATAATTTTAGTCTCTATAAATTCTTCCCAAGACAAACCACTGACACGTTTTAAAACCTCGCCCGCGATGATAAACATATTGTTATTGTATGCAAATTTGCTTCTAAATGAAGTTTTAGGTTCTAAGTATTTAACGTTATTGATGACATCATTAACATCAAAATCACTGCCTTCCGGAAAAAACATTAAATCGCCAGCACCTAATCCCATACCACTTCTGTGAGTTACTAAATCTCTAACCGTAAAATTTTCTGTAACCCAAGCATCGTACAATTGAAATTCTGGTATATGTTTTCTAACCTTATCATCCCAATTTAATTTTCCTTCATCAATTAACATTGCTAAAGCAAAGCATGTAAAACCTTTACTATTAGAAGCTACACCAACTAAGGTTTCATCATTCATATCCTTTTTATTGGTTAATGAACGCACACCATGACCTTTAGAATACACAACCTTTCCATCTTTATAAATACCAACAGAAATTCCTGGAACGTCAAACGTTGTTAAGGTTTCTTCAACGAGTTTATCTAAGCGCGCTTCTTCAATTTGAGCGTTTAATAGATATGCAGAAATAAAAAATATAGTTAAAAAAAGATGTTTTAAAATCATCGAATTCAATTTTCAGGTTTGATTATTTTCAAAGATACTAAAATGTTATAAGGGAATTTAGAAGGGAAAACAATTGCAAAAATTATCTTTGCCATATGACACTTAGCTACAAGAATAGTAATATTAATTACACCATTACAGGTATAGGTAAAACCATTGTTCTACTTCACGGTTTTTTAGAAACCTTAGAAATGTGGAATGATTTTATTCCTCAATTATCAAGTACCAATCAAGTAGTAAGCATTGATTTACTTGGTCACGGCAAAAGTGATTGCTTAGGTTATGTGCACACAATGCAAGATATGGCCGAAGTGGTAATTGCAATTTTAGACCACAACAACATGAATAAAGCAAAAGTTATTGGTCACTCAATGGGTGGCTATGTGGCATTAGCAATAGCAAAACTTAAACCAAATCTGTTAGATGGTTTGTGTTTAATGAATTCTACCTTTGAAGCCGATGATGCTGAAAAAAAAGCACTCAGAACTAGAGCCAATCAAATGGTAAAAACAAATTTTAATAACTTGGTAAGTATGTCTTTTGCGAATTTATTTTCAATTGAAAGCAAAATGAAATACAAGACTGAATACAATAATGCCTTAAAAATAGCATTGAAAACACCTGTTCAAGGTTACATTGCTGCTTCAGAAGGCATGAAACTTAGACCAGACTATTTTGAGGTCTTTAAAAGTTTAAAATCGAAAAAAATAATAATCATTGGGAAGAAAGATCCCTTGATAAATGGAGAAAGAATAAAATCTCAAATTGAAAATACGGATATCATTTACCACGAACTTTCTGAAGGGCATATGAGTCATATTGAAAATAAATCAGAATTATCTTACTTATTGATGCGTTTTATCGAAAAATAAACCCTTTTAACGTTTTGTTTTTGCTTTTTTCCATAAGTTTACATTCCTCTTAACAAATAATTTGTAAACAATTTATTATGAAACTTACAAAAGTATATTGCGATTTATTTGGTCATAATTATAAATTAACCAAAAAAGTAACTCATCATGTAAAAGAGTACACATGTAGCTGTTGTAAAAAACAATTAACCACAAGTAGTACAGGGAAACTTACGGAGTTAACAGAAAAACGTCAAGAAATCAATCTAGCATTAGAACGTATTTATAATAACAGAACAGTACGTTTACAGCAAAAACTAATCAGTTCGTCGATTTATTAAGTGTTGATAACTTATTAGCAACTTAAATTCATATATTTCTACACCCTCAATTATATTAATCCCTCTATAATTAAGAATTAATGAAACACGTTTATTGCTCATTATTTGGTCACGACTATAAAGTCTCCAAAAATGTTACTTATCATGTAAAAGAGTATAAGTGTAAAAACTGCAAATCTGAAATGACTATCGATGGTGATGGGCATTTTATTCCACTAACACCAAAATTCAAAGAAATCAATGCTGTTTTGCACAGGGTGCATAACAAACGTTTAGAAAAGGGTCGTAAACTTTTTATGATTGATCTTTAAGTGCATTCCAACCTTTTGCTATTATAGGAATCTTTTCATCTGCTCTCGTTACGAGATGCATACCTCTATCTTCTTCTGTTATATAACCAATAACGGTTAAATTAGGATTGCCTTTTATTTTAGGAAAATCTTCTTGAGACACTGTCATTAACAACTCATAATCCTCTCCTCCATTTAAAGCAATCGTAGTGCTATCTACATTGAACTCCTCGCATGTAGAGATTACTTGAGGATCTAAAGGGATTTTATTCTCATAAACATCAGCTCCCACTTTACTTTGTTTACATAAATGTAAAATTTCAGAAGATATTCCGTCACTAACATCAATCATACTTGTTGGCTTTACCTTCAGTTCTTTCAATAATTCCACAATATCTTTTCGAGCTTCAGGTTTTAATTGACGTTCAATAATGTACGTATACATTGATAAATCTGGCTGATTATTCGGGTTAACCTTAAAAACTTCTTTTTCGCGTTCTAAAACTTGTAATCCCATAAAAGCACCTCCTAAATCACCAGTTACCACCAATAAATCGTTAGGTTTAGCTGCGGATCTTAAAACCTCATTTCCTTTTTCAACTTTACCAATTGCTGTTACGGAAATTATTAATCCAGAGGTTGAAGATGTTGTGTCTCCACCTATTACATCAACATTATATATTTTTGCAGCAGTAGTAATGCCTGCGTATAATTCTTCTAACGCTTCTAAAGGAAAGCGATTAGAAACCGCAATTGATACCGTAATTTGAGTAGCCATGGCATTCATAGCATAAATATCAGATAGATTAACGACGACGGCTTTATAACCAAGATGCTTTAATGGTGCGTAGCTTAAATCGAAATGCACACCTTCCACTAATAAATCGGTTGATACAACAATTTGACTCTTACCAAAATTTAAAACTGCAGCATCGTCACCAATTCCTTTAATAGTAGATTTTTGTGTAATTTTAAAATGATCTGTTAAATGCTCTATAAGTTTAAATTCACCTAATTCACTCAAAGGTGTTCGCTGTGGGTTTTTATCTTCAATCATATTGCAAAAATATTATGCTTTTTTTTAATAGTATGTATTAATAACATTATTTATGACTATTTCTCCGATTTTGTAGTGAACCACCTCAATTCCTTATAACTATGAACTAAAAATAGCCAATTGCTCATTATAAATAAACCTAAAATTATCCTTCAAAATTGACTAAAACACTCAAAAATCACAAATCACAATGCATTTCATCGAAAATTTAAGCATTTTAACTCTTTTTAATATTGATTTTATAAATTGGTCATCCCAAGTTTAGATAATTAATAGAATGAAACCTACATCAACAGAGTTATTACCCTGTGCCATCTTTGGGCATAATTATGTGAGATCTAAAACCAATATAGATTATTCATTAGAACTCACTTGCACGCATTGCGATGCTGTGGTTAATACGGATTCTCATGGAAATTTTGAAAATAATACAGTTCACAATTCACAGTTAAAAAACACGCTCCAAGAGCTATATAGACTTACAAAACGATTTAATAAACTCAAAGCAACTTCTTAGCTAAATTTTATTCGCACAACTTCAATAGACAAATCTTATCAAATCATATACTAATATAATGTTAGTGCCTATGGTTTAACCTTTGTTATATCGTATATTTGCACTCAATTTAAACCAATTTATTTTAGAACAAAGTAAACTGGTATCAGAACAAATTTATTAAACGATATGATTAAAGTCTCAGATCACGCTAAAAAGAAAGTCATAGAGCTTATGACAGATGACGGCTTCAACCCAAATACAGACTACGTTAGAGTAGGTGTAAAAAGCGGTGGATGTTCTGGCTTGTCTTATGATTTAAAATTTGACAAATCACAAGCAGAAGAGGACAAGGTTTTTGAAGATAACGACGTGAAAATTATTGTAGATAAAAAGAGTTTTTTATACCTCATTGGTACAACTTTAGAATATTCAGGTGGATTAAACGGAACTGGTTTCGTTTTTAATAACCCTAATGCCAACCGAACTTGCGGTTGCGGTGAATCTTTTTCACTTTAAAATTAAAATAAAGACATGTCAAAATATACTGAAGACGACTTAAGGGAAGAGCTAAAAACCAAAGAATACGAATACGGTTTTTACACAGATATTGAATCTGAAACATTTCCTGTTGGGCTTAATGAAGAAATTGTAATTGCTATTTCTAAGAAGAAAGAAGAACCAGAATGGATGACCCAATGGCGACTTGAAGCATTTAAAGTTTGGAAAGAAATGGAAGAGCCAGAGTGGGCTAACGTTCACTATCAGAAACCAGATTTTCAAGGGATATCTTATTATTCTGCACCAAACAGTAAACCAAAGTACGATAGTATTGACGAAGTAGATCCAGAATTATTAGCCACTTTTGAAAAACTTGGTATTTCCCTAGATGAGCAAAAGAAATTAGCTGGTGTTGCTATGGATGTCGTTGTAGATTCAGTTTCTGTAGCTACAACTTTTAAAAAGACTTTAGGCGAAAAAGGCATTATTTTTATGAGTATTTCTGAAGCCATTAAAGAACATCCAGAATTGGTAAGAAAACATCTAGGAACAGTAGTTCCACAAAAAGATAACTTTTACGCAGCTTTAAATTCTGCTGTATTTAGTGATGGTAGTTTCTGTTATATCCCAAAAGGTGTACGTTGCCCAATGGAATTGTCAACGTACTTTAGAATTAACCAAGCAGGTACAGGACAGTTTGAAAGAACACTTGTTATTGCTGATGAAGGCAGCTATGTATCTTATTTAGAAGGCTGTACAGCACCAAGTAGAGACGAAAATCAATTACACGCAGCTGTTGTAGAGTTGATAGCATTAGATGATGCCGAAATAAAATATTCTACTGTACAAAACTGGTATCCAGGAAACGCTGAAGGAAAAGGCGGTGTTTTTAACTTTGTAACCAAAAGAGGCCTTTGTGAAAAAAACGCAAAAATATCTTGGACACAAGTTGAAACAGGTTCTGCAGTAACCTGGAAATACCCTTCTTGTGTTTTAAAAGGTGATAATTCAGTAGGCGAATTTTATTCTATTGCTGTAACAAATAATTATCAGCAAGCCGATACTGGTACTAAAATGATTCACTTAGGTAAAAACACAAAATCAACAATTATATCTAAAGGAATTTCTGCTGGTAAGTCGCAAAACTCGTATCGTGGATTGGTTCAAATTAATTCTAGAGCTGAAAATGCGCGTAATTTTTCGCAATGTGATAGTTTATTAATGGGTAATGAATGTGGTGCACATACCTTCCCATATATTGAAGCGAAAAATAAAAGTGCCATGATTGAGCACGAAGCAACAACAAGTAAAATTGGTGAAGACCAAATATTTTATTGTAATCAAAGAGGTATCGATACGGAAAAAGCAATAGCGTTAATCGTCAATGGGTTTAGTAAAGAAGTCCTAAATAAATTACCGATGGAGTTTGCTGTAGAAGCTCAAAAATTATTAGAAATAAGTCTAGAAGGTTCTGTTGGATAATAACAATGGACATTAGCTTTCGCAGGAATGACAACATATTATGAAAAAAGTAAATTTAATTATCATTTTAGCTTTAGTGATGTTCTCATGTAAGAACGAAACTAAGCAAGACATTGACCTCGAAGAAAACCGAGCAAAATCGTATGACGAAAATGATGGTTTTATAACCATGAAAGGAGACTACGTTTATTTTGAAGACGCAGCAGTTTTACAAACGGCTAGTGAAATTTATGGTGTTGTCATTGATGATAACTTACAACTTTTAGAAAAGGAAGTTAAGCCTCTAAAGAAAGAATCTACAGATATGGTTTCTGTAACTGTTAGAGTAAGAAAATTTAAAAAACCAGAAGGCGAAGAGGGTTGGCCTTTTAGAGTTGAAATAAAAGAAATATTAAAGGTGGAAACACTAGACCCAGATTCAAAAGACGTTATAAAATTAGCAAAATAAGATTATGTTAAAGATCAATAACTTGCACGCAAGTATAGAAGACAAAGCCATATTAAAAGGTATTAATCTAGAAGTAAAAGCAGGAGAAGTTCATGCTATCATGGGACCAAACGGTTCAGGTAAAAGTACTTTAGCTTCCGTAATTGCTGGTAAAGAAGAATACGAAGTTACAGAAGGAAATATCTTATTAGAAGATGAAGATATTGAAGAATTAGCCGCTGAAGAACGTGCTCACAAAGGTGTGTTTTTATCATTTCAATATCCTGTAGAAATCCCTGGAGTTAGCGTCACTAACTTTATGAAAACTGCAATCAACGAAACACGTAAGGCTAAAGGTTTAGAAGATATGCCTGCCAAGGATATGTTAAAAATGATTAGAGACAAATCTGAACTTTTAGAAATTGATCGAAAGTTTTTATCACGTTCTCTAAACGAAGGATTCTCTGGTGGAGAAAAGAAACGTAACGAGATTTTTCAAATGGCCATGTTAGAGCCAAAATTAGCCATCTTAGATGAAACGGATTCTGGTTTAGACATTGATGCACTTCGTATTGTAGCCAATGGTGTCAATAAATTAAAATCTAAAGACAACGCTGTTATTGTAATTACCCACTACCAACGTTTATTAGACCATATTGTACCAGATTTTGTTCATGTTTTATACAACGGAAAGATTGTAAAATCTGGAGGAAAAGAATTAGCACACGAGTTAGAAGCTAAAGGTTACGATTGGATTAAAGAAGAAGTTAACGCATAGCGCTCTGCGCTAGTTGCAGTATTCAGTCTCAGTTTGTAAGTGCTAACTCAGAACTGATTACTCAATCTTTTTGTAACTTCTTTAAATAATAACATAGGACACAGATTACGATCCCAGTTTATACAACTAAAACTGCGACTGAAACCTGAAAACTGAACAAGAATGAGTTTAAAAGAAAAATTAGTATCGTCATTTATGGCATTTGAAGACACAGTAGATGTGCACTCTTCCATACATGATATTCGTACTGAAGCCATAAAGACGTTTGAAGTAGAAGGATTTCCAACTAAGAAATTAGAAGATTGGAAATACACATCCTTAAATTCTGTTTTAAAACAAGATTACAGCGTATTCCCTAAAAATGAAAATGCGTTAGAATTTAAAGATATCAAGAAGTATTTTATTCATGAAATCGATTCATATAAAATCATCTTTATAGATGGTAAGTACTCTTCGCATTTATCACAAACCACGCATGATGGTTTAGACGTTTGCTTAATGTCTGCTGCGCTTACAAAACCAAAATACAAAGTAATTATTGATAATTACTTCAATAAAATTGCTAGTAAAGATGGTTTATCTTCTTTAAATACGGCATTTTCACAAGAAGGTGCATATATCAATATCCCAAAGCATAAAGTTGTAGATAAACCAATTCAAATTATTCATTTTTCAACAGGAAATGAGGCTGCAGTAATGTTACAACCACGTAACTTAATTATAGTTAACGAGAATGCACATGTTCAGATTATAGAGCGTCATCAGAGTTTAACAGACAATCCTGTTTTAACGAATTCTGTAACTGAAATCTTTACTAATAAACGTGCTATTGTAGATTATTACAAAATTCAGAATGATAAGCAAAGTGCGTCCTTAATTGATAACACTTACGTAAATCAGAAACAAGAGAGTTTAGCCAAAGTGCATACCTTTTCTTTTGGTGGTAAATTAACGAGAAACAATCTTAACTTTTATCAAAATGGAGAACGTATAGATTCTACCATGAAAGGGATTACCATTATTGGAGATAAGCAACACGTAGACCATAACACATTAGTACACCATATAGAACCAAATTGCGAAAGCCACCAAGATTACAAAGGTATTTTTGATGACAACGCAACAGGTGTATTTAACGGAAAAGTGGTTGTTGAAAAATTAGCACAGAAAACCAATGCGTTTCAAGCTAATAACAACATTTTAATGAGTGATAAAGCAAGTATCAACACGAAACCACAGCTTGAAATTTTTGCAGATGATGTAAAATGTTCTCACGGCTGTACTATTGGTCAGTTAGATGAAAGTGCTATGTTTTATTTACGTTCTAGAGGAATTCCAGAAAAGGAAGCACGCGCTTTATTGATGTTTGCATTTAGCAACAACGTTATGGATTCGGTTAAAATACCAGAACTTAAAAATAGAATTACCTCTATAATCGCTAAGAAATTAGGCGTTAACCTTGGGTTTGATTTGTAAATAGTTTAGAAAAAAACTGTCTGGTTCTGGAAACCTTACAGGTCCAAATATTATATAAAAAAGGATTGCTATTTAGCGATCCTTTTCTTTTTTAAATACTATCTCCTTCACAGTGCCATCACAAGATAAAAACATACCTGTAACTTTGTCATTTTCATCTTTTAGAAAATGATAAAGTGTTCTGTCATTATTTCCAAAGTCATTTAACTGAACAGCATGCAAACTAATATTTCCATTTCCTTTATAAGTTAATTTCAGTGTTTCATCTTCAATGAAAAAATGATAGATTACATCTAACTCTTCAGAATAAAATTTACCTGTAAAATGAGAAATATCAACCGATTCAGCATCTATAAATTTAGCGTGTTCAAAATAAAATGGCGTTCCACCAAATGAAATAATCATATCGTGAGATGCACTAGGTGTGAAATCAAATTTCACATTCTGGCTTTGTGCTCTGTGAAATTTATTTTCGTCATACTGCACAAGAGCAGTAGACGTTCTACCCATAGAACCTATAGATTTTAAAGAATCCTTTTCTACAAAAATTTTCATAGTCATATCACTGTTGATTTCTTTGTATTCGCCAATAAATTCTTTAAACTTTTGTGCTTTGAATACCATTTCCTCTTCCTCTTCCGTTTCATTTTTAATCCTTTCGTCATTTTCTATCAAAATATCTAAAATTTGATACGCTATTCTTGGTGCATCTATCTCTTGTGAATTTGTTAGAACTATTATTCCTATTTGCTTTTCTAGAACTGTAATTAATTGTGAACGTCCACCAAAACCAAATCCATTGTGATTTAAAGTTTCATAACCTTTATAATTATCTAACATTAATCCACGAGCATATTTCGCCTTCTTTCCTGAAATTAGAGTTTCAGGCGTTTTTAAAAATTCTGCTAAAGGTTTAAATTCTAAAATCTGGGTATTTAGCATTTGCATCCAAATAGCCATGTCATTTACTGAGGAACCCATGCTTCCTGCACCATAACTCAATTGATCATTAGTATTAAACTTGTAGCCAACTTGATTTCTTTTATATCCAACAGCTTTATTTTTTATTGGTTTTCCATGTTCAACTCTTACAAAAGTTGAATTCATTTTTAATGGATTCAATATTTTATGTTTCAAATATTCATTCAGGTTTTGCCCTGAAATACGCTCAATAATTATGGCTAACAAATTATAATTGGTATTAGAATAACTTACTTTTTCGCCAACTAAATGGTTTAAATTTTTCTGTTTAATGGCTAAATCTAAAACCGAATTGTTATCATAATATTGAGTATCGTAATCAAAACCAGCTAAGTACATTAACGTATGATAATTACGAATGCCACTCGTGTGGTTCAGTAAATGTTTTATCCTAATGGTTTCTTCGTACTCTGGAAATTCAGGCAAATACATTCTAATATCATCATCTAAATTGATTTTACCATCATTTGCCAAAGCCCAAATAGCCGAAGCTGTGAATTGTTTTGCTATGGATGCTAAACTAAAAACTGTAGAATCTGAATTCTTAATGTTATAATCTAAATTTGAAAGCCCAAAGCCTTTAGAATAGATAGATTGCCCTTGATTAATCACCTTTATGCTCAATCCTGGCTTATCATTAGAAACATAAGATGCTAATAATTCATCAATTTTTTGATTTGCATTTGTTTGCGCTATCGAACATAAAAAGACAAATAGACAAACGAACAAACAAGTCTTTCTTATGTTTAACATTGCTTATATTTTTGATAAAAATAAGTAGGAATCAATCCGAAATTAAGAAATAGAAAGCCAATAAAAACAATGATACCTCTATATGGCCAAGTCAAAAACTCGAACATAGCACCAATACCGAGAATAAAAAAAGTAATAAATCCGAGGATGTAGAATGATTTTTTCATGATAAATGATTTATGAATATTTATGAATAGATTTTTTATAAGCTGCATAAAAATGAGCAGGAAGTATCACAAGTACTGAAACTATAATTGCACCAAGTAGATAAGCATTTGCATAAGGCCAGTCCATAATTTGAAAAACTAAGCTGACTACCAATAATAGGATGACTAAAAATCCAACAGAGAATTTCACCTTATTTACAGTAATGATTTCTTTAGCTAATTTTTGATGATTAGTTTCCAATTGTAAATTCTGAAAACTAGTGTAACCACCAAATTTCTGTAAGGCTTGCTGATACAGTTTATTGAAATCATCGGAATCTTGATTTTCTATAAATGTGCAGATATGGTCTAGTAAATCATCCCTTAATTCAATGTTTTTCACACCGTATAAAGACAAACTGTTCTCAATAAACGCGATATGCTTTTCTGATAATTCCATGATTATATCGGTTTTGGATTAAAAATTAAATTTAAGGTTTCAATAAAATCATTGATTTCTTCAGTTACAGTCTCTACCATCTTCTTCCCTTCTTTAGTTACTTTATAATATTTCCTAACACGCTTACCGATAAAAATTTTTTCCGTTTCTAAGACCTTTTTCGCTTCAAGCTTATGTAAAATCGGATACAAAGCACCTTCTGAAATATCTATTTTCCCTGAAGTCATCATTTTCACTTCTTGTGTAATCTCGTAACCATACATTCTACCCTTTTCATTTATAAGCTTTAAAATGATCGGTTGCAATGTTCCTTTTGTTAATTCTTTACTATACATATCACAAATATACATTTTATAAAAATGTATCCTAATAAAATGTATGTTAAAAAGTTTAATGAATACTTATAAGTTTTTCTTTAAGAACAATGCGTTGTATCTTTGTAACTAGGAATTAAGCCCATGTTAGACGTACAAAAAATAAGAAAAGACTTCCCCATTCTCAACAGAACAGTTAACGGGAAACCACTCATATATTTCGATAATGCAGCAACTTCGCAAACACCACAACAGGTTATTGACGTTATTGTAGATTATTACAGTAATTTCAATGCTAATATCCATAGAGGTGTACATAGTTTAAGCCAAGAAGCGACTGATGCTTATGAGCAAGCACGTATTAAAATTCAGAATCACTTTAATGCGAAAGAAAGTCATGAAATCATATTCACTTCTGGTACAACGCATAGTATCAATTTAGTTGCTAACGGATTTTCTTCTCTTTTGAAAAAAGGCGATGAAATTATAGTCTCAGCATTAGAACACCACAGTAATATTGTGCCATGGCAAATGCTTTGCGAGCGTACAGGTGCAAGTTTAAAGGTGATTCCTATGAATGAAAATGGCGAATTAATCCTTTCTGACTATGATGCACTTCTAAATGAAAACACCAAATTGGTTTTTGTTAACCATATTTCAAATGCCTTAGGGACTATTAATCCTATTGAATATATTATAGAAAAAGCACATGCGGTTGGAGCTGCTGTTTTAGTAGATGGTGCACAATCTTGTCCGCATATTAAACCAGACGTTCAAGCATTAGATGTTGATTTCTATGTGTGTTCTGCACATAAATTATGCGGACCTACAGGTGTCGGCATGCTTTATGGGAAAGAAGCATGGCTAAACAAATTACCACCTTACCAAGGTGGAGGCGAAATGATTGCAGAAGTTTCTTTTGAAAAAACAACCTACGCAGGTTTACCTCACAAATTCGAAGCTGGTACACCAAACATTTGCGGTGGTATTGCGTTTGGAGCTGCCATTGATTACATGAATAATATTGGTTTTGAAAACATAGCCAAATACGAACAAGAACTTTTAGACTACGGATCTGAACAATTACAACAAATTGAAGGTTTAAAAATCTACGGTACCGCAAAAGAAAAAACCTCTGTAATTTCTTTTAACGTTGGGACTATTCATCCTTATGATATAGGAACCATCTTAGACAAAATGGGAATTGCTGTGCGTACTGGTCATCATTGTGCGCAACCCATTATGGATTTTTATAAAATTCCAGGAACCATTAGAGCATCCTTTATGTTTTATAATACCAAAGAAGAAATTGACGCTTTTATTGTAGCCTTGAAGAAAGCGATTATGATGCTCTCTTAGACTTTGGCATTAAATATGTAACTTACAGTAGTAAACACTTTATAGATGAAAATTTTACTAAGTTTATTTATGCTTTTAACAACGTTGAATTCTTGTGATTCATCAAAAAAAGCGATTGAAAACAGCAAAAAAATGCAAACCTCGCTCTCTGGAACTTATTACATTGTAAATGTTAAAGACATGGATGTGTCTTCAAACAAAATCACTATTAATTTTGATGAAGCATCAAATAAAGTTACTGGATTTGCAGGTTGTAATAGCTTTTTTGGCAATTACACATTAGAAAATAATACGCTAACTTTTCAAAATATTGGTGCGTCTAAGAAATTCTGCCCAGGAACGGCTTCAGTTGTAGAACGTCAATTTTTAAAGGCTTTAAATTCAGTTAACTCATATTCTATTAACGAAAATTCCATTTCATTTTCTATTGATGAATCTATTCTTATAAAAGGAAGCAATGTAATGGCTTCTTCAAAAAAAAGTACTGCAACAACTGAGGTTAATGATAAGACTGCAGTAAAATATGTTACGAGTTCTAAAACGACATATAATTTTGTTTCAATTTCAAAAACAAACGTTTTATTATCAAATGACAAAGGCCTCCAAGATATTAGCACATTTTCAACTGATGCCAAAGATTGGAATGCAATTACTGAATTAATAAACGCAATAGATGTTGAAACAATTCAAGATTTAATTCCGCCTTCTACAAGTCATCAAACAGATGGTGCTTTGCACGCATCTTTAGCCATAATTATTGGCGATATCGAATATATGACGCCAACATTTGATCATGGTAATCCTCCAAGTGCTATAATGGCTTTAGTTAATAAAGTGTTATCCATTAAAGAAAACACGGATTAAAACTAACGATTTCGTAATTTTGCACAAAAGAATGAGACTATGACTATTGAAGAAGTACAAAACGAAATTATTGACGAGTTTTCTATGTTTGAAGATTGGGAGGAACGCTACCAGTATATGATTGACCTCGGAAAGGACTTACCTTTAATTGAGGAAAAATATAAGACCGAAGATAATATAATCAAAGGTTGCCAAAGCAAAGTTTGGGTCCATGCCAATATGGATGAGGAAAAGGTAAACTTTACTGCAGATAGTGATGCCATAATTACAAAAGGAATCATTGCTATTTTGATTAGAGTTTTTTCTAACCAACATCCAAAAGATATTCTCGAAGCAAATACTGATTTTATAGATCAAATAGGCTTAAAAGAACATTTGTCACCTACAAGAGCCAATGGCTTAGTTAGTATGATAAAACAATTAAAAATGTATGCCATAGCATACCAAACACAACTTAATTAATTAGATTTTTTTTATAAAAATCTAATATTTATTAATATCACTCCTATTTTTATAGGAACAAAAAATATAATTTGCCATGAGCGATGCAACCATAGATACAGCAGTTTTAGGAGAAAAAATTCTTAGAGTACTAAAAACCATATACGATCCTGAAATCCCAGTAGATATTTACGAACTTGGTTTAATTTACGATGTTTTTGTAAACGAAGATTTTGAAGTTAAAATTTTAATGACGTTAACTACACCAAACTGCCCTGTTGCTGAAACATTGCCATTAGAAGTTGAAGAGAAAGTTAAATCACTTAACGAAGTCAAAGATGCTGAAGTAGAAATTACTTTTGATCCACCATGGACGCAAGACTTAATGAGTGAAGAGGCTAAGTTAGAACTTGGAATGTTGTAGAGCCTAATTGTTTAAGAACTTTCAATCAATAAAATATTATCCTAGTAATCATTGAGTATATAGTTATTAAGATTTATGAAAGGAGAAATAATTAACAGAGTCACAAATAGTAAGCTAAAAGTTATTGACTTAGAAGATTACTATCCCGAAGGAAGGCGCATTCTTTTTGATATAAAAGATTGGTTACTTGAAGGTTTAGTACTAAGGGAAAAAGACTTTAGAGTATTTGTTGCAGAACATAATTGGTCACAATACCAAGATTGTTTTGTTGCTTTGCATTGCTCTACTGATGCAATTGTACCAGATTGGGCGTACATGTTAATCTCAATTGAGCTTCAATCATATGCTAAATTATCCCTTATTGGTTCTTTATCAGATTTAGAAACGGTATTATATAATGATATTATTTCAAAATTAGATCTTTCCATTTATAATAACTTACCTGTAATTATTAAAGGATGCTCTCACAAACCTGTGCCTTCCAACGCTTTAATTTTGTTAACCCAAAAACTAAAGCCAATTGCAAAATCTATTATGTTTGGAGAAGCATGCTCTTCCGTGCCTTTATTCAAGAAAAGTAAAAAATAAAAGTGACCTTAATAAATTTCAAGTGTCTTAAGAATGGTGATTTAATTGAAAAAAAAAGAACTAAATCTAATAATCACTTATATTTGCAAATTAATTACAAATTATTTTATTAAAATTTAATCCATTATGAACAAGAAATTACTTTTTTCCCTTCTTTTATTATTTGCTGTAACTACGGTTGCATTTGCTCAAACAAAAGAAGAATTGGAAGCTCAAAAAGCTGAAAAACAAGCTGAAGCTGACAAATTTCAAGGAGAAGCAAACGCTTTACAAGCACAAATAGATGCTTTACCAGGCTGGAGAACAGGTGCTTTTGGTACCATTGGTGGTAGCCTTTCTAATTTTAGCAATTGGTACGGTCAAGGAACTCCAGATTTAGCTTCTGGTAGTTTTGGTATTACATTAAATGCATTTGCTAATAAAATTGAAGACAAATATTTTTGGAGAAACTCTTTATTAACTAACTTAAACTGGATAAAGTTTGATGACAAAAATGATGATGACGATGACGATAGCTTCAAAAACGGTACAGACGTTTTCAACATCTCATCTCTTTATGGTAGAAATTTAAGCAAAACATGGGCTATTTCTGGGTTAATGGAATATAGAACTACGCTTTTAGACAACTTTAATGATCCTGGGTATTTAGACGTTGGTGTTGGTGCTACTTGGACTCCTATTGAAAACTTAATAGTAGTGATTCACCCATTAAACTACAACTTTGTATTTGCTAAAAATGATGCTGTTTTTGAATCTTCTATGGGTGCAAAAATTGTTGCGGATTATACTAGACAAATTGGAGCAATAAACTTTAAGACAAACTTCTCTACATTCCAGAGTTACAAATCTAGTGAATTATCAAACTGGACATGGACTAACTCGTTTAGCTACACACTTTGGAAAATGATTGGTGTTGGTTTTGATTTTGGTTTAAGAAGCAATCAGCAAGAAGCACTTAATTACGCCTTCAATCAATGGGATCCAGCAGGAACTGACGCTGAACCAACATTTGATAATCTTGATAACAAGTTACAGTCATATTATACATTTGGTTTAAGCTACAAGTTCTAAATCAAACTTATTTAGAATAAAAAAAGAGGTCTTAATGAGACCTCTTTTTTTATTTATATAGTTTTAATTTAATAGTTATTCTATATCCTCAACATCAGGATATAAGAAGTGATTATAAGGAAATCGTGTTACATGTATTTCTCTTACTTCTTTATAAACTCGTTTTCTAAACTCTTCCATGTTCTCCTTATTTAATGCAGAGATAAATAAAGTATTATCTCCAACTCTATTCATCCAAGTTCGTTTCCACTCGTCAATAGAATAATTTGCTTCCGTTCGTTCCGCAATCAAATCATCGTCATCAAAAGGCTCTGGCTCATAAGCATCAATCTTATTAAAAACCATGATAGTAGGCTTATCCTTGCTTTTTATATCGTCTAAAATCTGATTTACAGAATTTATATGTTCTTCAAAGTTGGTGTGCGATATATCTACAACGTGTAATAATAAATCTGCCTCGCGTACTTCATCTAACGTACTCTTAAAAGATTCTACTAATTGGGTTGGTAATTTTCTTATAAAACCAACAGTATCACTAACTAAAAAAGGTAGATTCCCGATAACTACTTTTCTTACTGTTGTATCTAAAGTTGCAAATAATTTATTCTCAGCAAAAACGTCACTTTTACTAATAACATTCATCAAAGTAGATTTCCCAACATTGGTGTAGCCAACCAAGGCAACACGCACCATTTTTCCACGATTACCACGTTGTACAGCCATTTGCTTATCAATGGTTTTAATCTTGGATTTTAATAATGATATTTTATCACGTACAATACGTCTATCTGTTTCAATCTCAGTTTCTCCAGGTCCGCGCATACCAATTCCACCTTTTTGTCGTTCTAGGTGAGTCCACATACCTTTTAATCTAGGCAACAAATATTCGCATTGCGCTAATTCTACTTGCGTTCTTGCATAACTCGTTTGGGCACGTTGCGCAAAAATATCTAGGATAAGATTAGTTCTGTCTAAAATTTTACAATTTAGAATTTTACTAATATTTCGCTCTTGAGCAGGTGATAATTCATCATCAAAAATTACTGTTCCTATGTCATTTTCCTTAACAAACTTAGTGACGTCTTCCATTTTTCCCGTACCAATAAAGGTCTTAGGATTAGGCATACTCATTTTCTGCGTGTAACGTTTTACAACCTCACCACCTGCAGTATAGGTCAAAAATTCTAATTCGTCTAAATACTCTTTAGAGGTCTCCTCATCTTGATCTTGAGTAATGATACCAATTAAAACGACTTTCTCTAAGGCAATATCTTTTTTTTCTATCATAAATTAATTAAAGTACAAAGTTAAACAATTGAATCATTTCAATGTAACATTATAAAAACCTATATTTAATCCATGATTAATAATCCTGAAATTTACACTTTAGCGTTTTATAATATTGAAAACTTATTTGATACCAAAAACGACCCTTTAACTCATGATGATGATTTTTTACCGAATTCCTTAAAACGCTGGACACCGAAGCGTTATCAAAAAAAACTATTGAAATTAGGAACAGTAATTTCTAAAATAGGAAACGAGAACTCTAATTCCGCTCCTGACATAATTGGTTTAGCTGAAGTTGAAAACGAAAAAGTAGTAAAAGATTTAGTTAACAGTAAAAATCTTATTGAGGAAAATTATAGCTATATACATTATGATTCTATGGACGAACGCGGAGTTGATGTAGCGCTAATCTACAAAAGCGATCGTTTTCAAGTTATAAATTCTGAAACATTTTCAGTTTATCTAGAAAACGACAAAGGAGAACAAGATTATACACGAGACGTATTGTTAGTACAAGGTCTATTGAATAACGAAAATATTAACGTAATTGTAAATCATTGGTCTTCAAAAAGAGAGGGTGAAAAAGAAACTGAATTTAAACGTATTGCCGCAGCTAACGTTGTAATATCAATAATTAAAAAACTAAAAGAAGAAAAACCTGAAGCTAAAATTATAGTAATGGGTGATTTTAATGATAACCCAAATAGTAAAAGCATACTATCACTGCAAGAACAAGGTAATTTATTTAATCCTTTTAAAACGGTTTGGTCTAGAAGTAATGGCAGCCTAAATCATAATTTTCAATGGAATATGTTTGATCAAATTTTATTTTCAACCAATTTTTTTGATGTTAGTAGTTCTTCATTAATTTATCACAACGCTGAAGTGTTTAACAGTAAGTTTCTTACTCAATATAAAGGTAAATTTAAGGGACAGCCATTTAGAACCTTTGTAGGTAGAAAATATACAGGTGGATATAGCGATCATTTCCCTGTTTTCCTTCAATTAAAGACTTCTTAAAAAACAGCCAAACCATTTGTCGATTATAACGGTAGTTAATCTATTATAACATTGTTAACATCTTGTTAATAGCCATTTTTTATATATTCGACTTCACATTGTTTTAAGCGTCTAACCAACGTCAAACTTGTGCTTTACAGCAAAATTTTATCAAACACCAATAAATTCTCTTACAATATACTGATTGTGAGAGCATTAAATAATTCTTAACAAACCGATTAATAATGAAAAAGATTACTCTATTTTTAATCATGCTTGGGTTTATTTTCACAGCAAATGCCCAGTATAATTTCCCTCCAATAGTAGGGCCTACAAACGTGGCCTCAGGAACTCCTGTTACTATTAACTTAAATGATGCAGCAAATACTGCTGCGGTACCAGCATCCTCAACGGGATCTTACAATTCATTTTCAGTTTCAGTAGATTGGGTTGTTGGAGGTGGAAACCCTTGGTCTTCAGAAGCAGACTTAACGGTAACAACAACTTCAGGTACAATTACTATAGATCCACCTACTACAGGAGGATTAACTAGTAATGCAAGTACTACATTAACTTTTGTTGGTGAATTTACTGCAATTTATGATCCTACTGTAGATGGGTTTATAGATTTAGTAATGAATCAAAGTTTTGGTGGTTCTGATGCAGATTGGGAAAACATAGTTGTTACTTTATTTGAAAGTCCAACATGTATTGACCCTTACGATATTAGTTCTTCTAACGTTACTTCTAATTCAGCGATCTTGGATTGGACGGCTGGAGATTCTGAAACAGATTGGAATATAGAATATAACAGTGGTACAGATTTCACACCTGGTAATAGCGAAGAAGAGAATGCAATTTCTGTAACTGGTTCGCCTAACACAACATTAACAGGTTTAACACCCGCAACAACGTACTATATCTATTACCAAGCAAATTGTGGGCCTGGAGACGAAAGTTTATGGGTAGGTCCATTTATCATGACTACAGAGTGTGTAACTTTTATTGCACCATATACTGAAGGTTTTGAAAACGCAGGAGATATACCATTATGTTGGTCTAATGGAGGTGCCGAAGAATGGGAGTATGCTGATGACCCTGGATTTGACCATATTGGAGACAATGGTACAATGTTAGGAAGTACCACTACAAATAATTATTTTGCATTTGTCGATTCTTCAGGAACTGATGATCCGAGTACTTTAACAACACCATTAGTAGATGTTAGTGGCTTAACAGCACCTGCACTTTCATTTTATGAAATTAGTGATAATGAAGGAAATGCCAACAGTACTTTAGACGTAGAAGTTTGGGATGGTGCTGCATGGAACATGATGGCGACCTACAACACTAACACTTCTGGCTGGGAACTTAAAGTTATTGATTTAAGTACGCTTACTATTACTGGAGATGTACAAGCAAGGTTTATCTTTTCGGAAACAGAAAGTGGAGATTTTTATGATGACATTGCAATTGATGATGTTACATTTGATGAAGCTCCAACATGTTTCAATCCAACAGCTTTAATGGCAAATGCTATCACTTCTAATGGAGCGGAATTAAGTTGGTCTCAAGACGGAACAGTCGCATTATGGAATATTGAAATAGTTACGGCAGGTACACCTGCTACTGGTACGCCAACAGATGTAGGTATTACAAACCCATATACGGCTTCAGGATTAAGTGCAGTTACGAGCTACGAATATTATGTACAAGCTAATTGTGGTAGTGAACTTAGTGGTTGGGCAGGACCTTTTGCTTTTGAAACACTTTGTGATATTTTTATTCCAGATTACATTCAAAATTTTACAGATATACCAGCTGACTGTTGGGAAGAAGCAGATAGTGGAGATGCAACTACTGGACCTATGGATTTAGGTGCTGGACTTTGGGCTGCAGATGGATTTTTAAACAATGGAACGACAGGTTCTTTTAGAATAAACATATATCAAGGCGATGTTAGAAGTGACTGGATTATTTCTCCTCAATTTGATTTAACAGGTGGTCCTTTTCAAGTTGAGTTTGATTTTGGAATAATGCTATTTGCAAATTCTACAACAGCAGGTACTTTAGGTTCTGATGATACAGTTCAATTATTAATGACAAATGATAATGGTGCCACATGGATTTCTCTTTTAACTTATGACAACACCTCAGTTGTTCCTGTTACTGGTGAACATCCTGTTGTTGATTTAACAGCATATAGTGGACAAATAGTTCAATTTGGAATTTTAGCTTCAGATGGAACTGTGAATGACCCAGAAGATGTTGATGTATTTGTTGACAATTTTAGAGTAAGAGGAATCCCTACTTGCCCAGAACCATCAGACTTAACTGCAAATAATTTAAGTTTAACTTCAACTGAAGTTGGTTGGACAGAGAATGGAACTTCAACATCTTGGAATATTCAATATGGTGAAGCTGGTTTTGCTTTAGGCACTGGAACAATTGAGCCTGGAGTAACTACTAATCCTTATATTCTTACAGGTTTAAATCCAGATACAAATTATGAGTTCTACGTATCAGCAATTTGTGGACCTGGTGATGAAAGTTCTTATTTTGGTCCTTTTGATTTCTTTACTGGATATTGTGAGTCAATACCATCAAGTAACGATGGAACTGGTATTAATTATGCCAATTTAGGAGTGACGACATTTACGAGTTTAGGTGATTTGACTTATGAAAATCATACAACACCAACAGTAAACGTTTTCCAAGGAATTAATACAAATTTAGAAATAGAGTTTGGTCACAGTTTCACTTACGACGTTAATGTTTGGATTGATTTTGATGACAATTTAATATTTGATGATACAGAACTTGTTTTCCAAGGAGAATCTTCCGGTGCAAGTACACCTCATTTAATGGATGCTTCATTTGTGATGCCAGTTACGGCACCTATTGGAGAACACAGAATGCGTGTTGGATCGGCTGACTTTGGTCAAACCACTCCTGATCCTTGTTATGATGGATCTTGGGGTGTAACATTAGATTTTACAGTTAACATACAACAATTGAACTGTACTTTAGCAGAAGCCGATTATACAGTAGTACCAGATTGTGATAACGATCAATTTTATATTGAAGTTAATGTAACAAGTTTAGGAGATGCTACTTCTTTAGCTCTCACAAACAGTTTAGATGCTAGTTCAGTTCAAGCAACGGCAACAGGTGTTTATCAAGTTGGTCCTTTCCCTTTTGGAAGTTCAGCTAAGGTTTTTGTAACGAATGAGCAAGACAATAACTGTGTAATTAGTAGTGAAACATTTGAAGTTTTAGCATGTCCACCTGCTAATGACGATTGTTCTACAGCAATAACGGCAGTGGTTAATGCAACTAGTACTTGTGATATGGTTACTTCAGGAACTATATTGGCAGCTACGCCTTCGGGTGTACCAGATGGAAGTTGTACTGGATCTCCAGACGATGATGTATGGTTTACTTTTGAAGCACTAGATGAAATTCAAATTATCTCTATTGTGAATGTTGTAGGTGGTACAACAAATATAGACCACGCACTTTACGAAGGTTCTTGTGGAAGTTTAACAGAAATTTACTGTACTGATGATGATGCTACTGTTACACCATCTTTAGTTGTAGGAAATACTTATTATATCCGTGTATTTAGCGGAGGAAGTCAACCAGAAACATCAACTTTTGATTTATGTATTAGACCTGCACCAACAAATATCATTTGTGACAATGCCGAAAACTTCTGTTCTGTTGGAGGTGCCTTAACAACACCAAATATCATTGGAATTCCAAGTACTGGCCAAGTTGCTTGTTTAGGATCTATACCAAACCCAACTTGGAATATTATTCAAGTAGGGGACTCAGGACCTATTGAAATTCAAATTGAACAAACTGATGAAAACGGAAACGGATTAGATGTTGATTTTGTTATTTGGGGTCCATTTACATCAGTTAATCAAGCATGTACGGACATATTATTAGAGGATTGTCCAACTTGTCCTTTCTCTAACAATCCTGATACAGGTTTCTATCCTTTAGGAAACATTGTTGATTGTAGTTATTCAGGAGCGTCAATAGAAAATTTATCTATTGATAATGCACTTAGCGGAGAAATCTACATGTTACTAGTAACTAATTTTAATGGTGGAGCTGGTAATATTACCATAGAACAAACTAATGCTGGTGCTACTGACAACGGAACAATTGAAGCTGAAATCGATGCACAAATTGCGAGTGATGAAGTTATAATAGATCCTAACAACGACCCAACAGAAATTGATGAAGTATCAGTTTGTGGATTTGATTCTGTGACTATATTAACAGATTCTCCTTTTGCAGATGAATTTGTTTGGTATAAAAATGGTTTTGTATTAGATGGAGAAACGTCTTCTTCTCTAGTTGTAACAGAATCGGACAACTACCAAGTACAAGCATTTGATAATCAATGTGGTTCTGAAGCTTTTTCTCAGATCGTAGTTATTAATCTATATGAAGATCCTGGTACTATTGCACCTCAAAACATTACAGTATGTGATGGACCTGAAGCAGATGGATCTGAAATATTTGACCTAGAAGCATTAACAACTTCGTTAGGATTAGGTGACGACTATACAGTATCATATTATACGAGTACAGCGAATGCTAACCAAAGAATAGATCCTGTATCAACTTCATACACATCATCTGGTGAGACATTAATTATGAGAATTGAAGATGCCGATGCAGTAACTAACGATTTCCTTGGTTGTCGTCAATTATCTCAAGTGGAATTAATTGTAAACCCAAGACCAACTGTAAATCAACCAGCAGATTTTGTTATCTGTGATGATTTAGATGGAAATGTTGATGGTGTTACTACTTTTAATTTATTATCTATCAATGATGAAGTTAATACAGATGCCAATGTAGAAATTACATATCATATATCTCAAGCAGATGCAGATGCAGACGCAAGCCCTCTCGCAAGTCCTTACTCAAGTAGTGGAGAAACAATTTTTGTACGTGCGGAGAATACAGATAATGGTTGTTACAACACAACATCGTTTAACTTAGAGGTTAATGTTGTTCCTTTAGCATCTTTTGATTCAGAATTAACATACGCAGTTTGTCCTAATGCAACTGTACCAATAACTATTGGTATTGTACCAACAAACTTTACAGCTGCCGATGTTACAGTTAATTGGTCTTTAGATGGAATTGCAGTAAGCGGAAGTGGATTAACTTTAGATTCAGTATTAATTGCAGGTGAATACGCTGCAACAATAGAGTTTAACGCAACAGGCTGTATCAATACAATTTCAGTTGAGGTTATAGAATTAGAATCGTGTGTATTCCCAGAAGGTATTTCTCCTGGTGTTTCACCTGGTCAAAATGACACATTTGATTTAACAAGTTTTAATGTTACGAAACTTGAAATATTTAATAGAAACGGAACACTTGTATACTCTAAAAACAACTATACTAATGAATGGTATGGACAAACAAACGACGGAAAAGAATTACCTGTAGGAACATATTTCTACACGGTAGTTTATGAAGGTGGTGCTATGTCTAAAAGTTCTTGGGTATATATTAACAGATAATCAACTAACAGAATCAACTTATTATAATGAAAAAACTCTCTATTATAGCGGTTTTGCTTTTAGCATTTCAAATGCATGGGCAACAAGACCCTCAGTACACGCAGTACATGTATAATATGAATATAATAAACCCTGCTTATGCAGGCTCAAAAGAAAATCTTTCTTTTGGATTATTATACAGAAACCAATGGTCAAAAATTGATGGTGGACCAGAAACAGGAACATTTTTCGGACATTCACCTGTCGGCGAAAATATGGGTCTTGGTTTATCTGTAATATCAGATCATATTGGTCCAGTAACCGAAACGAATGCGTACGTAGATGTATCCTATACATTGCAATTAGGAGGAGAACATAGATTAGCTTTTGGTATTAAAGCCGGTGCTACCTTTCACGATATAGGATTAAATACAGGTGTTGAAGTGGTTGATCCAACAGATCCATTCTTCGCTCAAGATATAAGTGAAACGACGCCTAACATTGGAGCTGGTTTCTTTTATTACACAGAAAAGTATTATTTATCATTATCTGTACCTAACTTATTATCTTCTGTTCATTTAGATAATAACGGATTAAAAATCGGATCAGAAACACAGCATTACTTCTTTACGGGTGGTTATGTGTTCGATCTTTCTCCTAATACAGAACTTAAACCATCATTTATGGTAAAATCTGCTTTTGATGCGCCAACATCATTTGATATTAATGTTAACGCTAGATTTTATAAAAAGTTTGAAATTGGAGCATCTTATAGACTCGATGATTCTGTTGCTGGTATGATGAATTTTGCATTAACGCCATCCTTAAGAGTTGGATATGCTTATGACTTTATTTCGTCAGATATTAAAGCGTATGCACCTGCATCACACGAGGTCTTTTTATTATTTGACCTTAATTTCCCAAAACGTGTTTCTCGTTCACCAAGATACTTTTAATCAGTTAAGCTAAACAATTATGAAAAACTTTAAAACATTATTATTTATTACGTTGATGAGTAGCTTTTGCTTAACTGCTCAAAACGCTAGCACAAAAAAAGCAGATAAATACTTTGCACGATTTGAATTTGTTAAGGCTGCTGAAAGTTATAACGAATTAGTAGAAGAAGGTAAGGCAGATACATATGTATACAGTCAATTAGCTGAAAGCTATTATAACATCTTTAATACCGAAGCCGCAGAACGCTACTATGCAAAAGCATTGGAGACATCAGATCAACCAGAAATGGTCTATAAATACGCTCAAATGCTAAAAGCAAATGGAAAATATGCTGAATCTAATACACAAATGGACAAATTTGCAACAATGCGTCCAGCTGATGATAGAGCAACTGCATTTAGAAAAAATCCTAATTACCTTCCAAAGATTTTAGAGCAAGGTAAAAAGTTTAACGTGCAGAATTCAGATTTTAATTCTACTCAGTCTGACTTCGGTGGAACATTACAAGATAACAAGTTATATATTACCTCTAGTCGTAACGACAGTCGTAAAACTTATGGGTGGAATGATCAGCCTTTCTTAGATATTTATACTATCAATAAAAATACTGATGGTTCTTATCAAGAAGCTGAATTAGCTAATAATAAAATTAACACAAGATTTCATGAAGGACTTGTGTCGTTTTCACCAGATGGTAATACTATGTATTTTTCAAGAGAAAGTTATTTTGAAAAAGCGTATGAAAAAGATTCTTTAAGTAGTACACGTTACAGCCAACTTTATTTATTTAAAGCTACTAAACTTGGTGATGATTGGGATACTGTAGAAAGTTTATCTGTAAATAGTCAAAACTACTCTGTTAAAAACCCAACAGTAAGTAATGATGGTAAAACATTATTCTTCGCATCAAACCAACCAGGTGGATATGGAGATTTTGATATTTACAAAGCTGCTATTAATGAAGATGGTACTATTGGTGAAGCTATTAACTTAGGTCAAAAAGTAAATACTGAAGGACAAGAAATGTTTCCTTATATCAGTAGTAATAACACATTATACTTTTCTTCAAACGGTCATTTAGGTTTAGGAGGGTTAGATGTGTTTTATACTAAAGAGATTGATGGAAAAATGGCGCCTATTAGAAATGTAGGTATTCCTATTAACAGTAATGCAGATGACTTTGCATTTATTATAGATGAAGAAGCCGCTGAAGGTTATGTATCTTCTAACAGAGAGGGCGGAAAAGGAAGCGATGACATTTACGAATTTAAAAAATTACAACCTTTATGTGATGTTTTAATTTCAGCAACGGTTTTAGATGATAAAACACGTGAGCCAATAAGTGGTGCATCAGTGTCATTATTTGATGATGAAGGCAATAAAGTAGTTTCTAAAACAACGAATGAAGAAGGTATTGCAGAATTTATCGTTGAGTGTGATAAAGATTCTGAACTAGAAGTAGTAATGGAAGACTTTGAAAGTAAAAAAGTACCAGTAAAAGGAACCAACGATGAAGAAACTAATGTTCAGATTTCCTTAGATCCTATTGAGAAAATTATTGAAGCTGAGCAGGTTGTACTATCACCTATCTACTTTGAGTTTGATAAATCTAATATAACAGCAGAAGGCGCTTTTGAACTAGATAAATTAGTTCAGATTATGAAAAAATATCCTGAAATGGTTATAAAAGCAACTTCTCATACAGATCAGAGAGGTTCAGAAACCTATAATGCTAATCTTTCTGATAGAAGAGCAAAAACTACTGTTCAATATGTAATTTCTCAAGGAATTGATGAAGCTCGTATTTCTGGAGAAGGTAAAGGAGAATCTGAACCAAAAGTAGATTGTTCAAATGGTTGTACAAAAGAACAACATGCTGATAATAGACGTTCTGAATTTTTAATTGTGACTCAAACTGCTGCTACAGAGTAATACACAACTAAAAAACTATAATTTATTAAAACCTATTCAATTCATTGAATAGGTTTTTTATTTCCATGATTTAAAGGGATCTTTGCTTAATTGAGAATTGTAATATCGTATATCACCAGTAACCTCAATACCTAACCAATGTGGTTTTTCAAAAAACTCGTTTTCAGAGTTTAATTCTACCTCTGCAATACACAAACCCTCATTGACGCCAGAGAAAACATCTACTTCAAAAATGTGTTTACCAAAAACAACTTCATAGCGTATTTTATCAATAATTCCATCTTCACAAAGGGTTAACAAATTTTCTGCTTCTTGTTTTGAAATTTCTTTTTCCCACTCAAACCTAGATAATCCATTAGATGTAGATTTTCCTTTTATGGTTATAAAACCGCTATTTTTTTTTAATCTTACCCTAACAGTCCTCTCCTTGTGGCTATTTAAAAACCCTTGTTTTATGGTATAACTTGCAGAAGCCTCAGTTTTAAAAGCTTCAGATTTCACTAAGAATTTGCGTTCTATTTCTATCATTAGAAGATTAAAAATTATTATTTCCAGCCATTTATTGGCTAAATTTACACTATGCCTAACGATTTACCAATTAGAAAGATAATTCATGTAGATATGGATGCATTTTATGCGTCTGTAGCTCAAATGGATAATCCTGAATTGCAAGGAAAACCAATAGCAGTTGGTGGTGGAGGAACTAGAGGTGTAATAAGTGCAGCAAGTTATGAGGCCAGAAAGTTTGGCGTAAAGAGTGCCATGTCTGGTCGTTTAGCCATAAAATTATGTCCAGATTTAATCTTTGTAAAAACCGATTTTGCACGTTACACGGAAATCTCAAAACAAATTAGAAAGATTTTTTTAGATTATACGGACTTGGTAGAACCCTTATCCTTAGATGAAGCTTATTTGGATGTAACAGAAAACAAAATTGGGCTTCCTAGTGCCACTTTATTAGCTCAGAAGATAAGAACACGTATTTATGCAGAAGTAGGCTTAACAGCTTCAGCAGGTATATCCATCAATAAATTTATAGCCAAGGTCGCAAGTGATTATAATAAACCAAATGGTCAAAAAACAGTAAACCCTGAAAACGTGTTACATTTTCTTGAAGAATTAGATATTAGAAAATTTTATGGTGTCGGTAAAGTAACCGCAGAAAAAATGTACCAAAAAGGAATTTTTACAGGAAAAGATTTAAAGTTGAAATCAGCAGAATATTTAGAGGAACACTTTGGTAAATCTGGTCGCCACTATTATCAAGTAGTTCGTGGTATACATAACAGTGAAGTAAAACCTAATCGCATTAGAAAATCATTAGCCGCAGAACGTACTTTTAGCAAAAATCTATCCTCAGAAATTTTTATGCTCGAAAAATTAGACCATATCGCAGAGGAAGTGACCAAACGATTACATAAAAGTAAAGTCGCAGGTAAAACAATTACATTAAAAATTAAGTACAGTGATTTCACATTACAAACTAGAAGCAAAACTTTACCATACTATGTCAGTGAGAAAGCCATTATTTTAGAGGCAGCGAAAGACTTATTATATCAAGATTCCCTAAATAATTCTGTTCGACTTTTAGGTATATCATTATCTAATTTAAATACAGAAATTAAAAAAGTAAAAAAAGAAGATACGTCTGCGGTTAGTGTGCAATTAAAATTTGAATTTTAAAGATTAAAAAATGATTAAAATAAATGACAACGTTATTAACAAACAAGAATTTTTAAACCTAATCAATAACAAGCAAAAGATTCAAGCTATTAAAAAATTAAAAGAAACAACAAATTTAGGTTTAAAGGAATGTAAATATATAATCGATAATTTAACGATGAATCCCAATTATTACGATGGACAAACAATTTCAAAACCAACTATAACATCATTAAAAGATAAGAATAAACTATCTCAACGAACCAAGGGCAGTCATGTCCTTTCTAGCAATTCTTCCAACTCAAAAACTTATATCTTACTAATTCTAATAGTAATCATTACTGTATTATTATACATGTATTTTAACAAGTGAATATGACAACTAATTTTAGTACATTAAAAAAGAGCGGCTGAATATATTCAGTCGCTCTTTTAATATTTAATATGTATTAATAATTAAAAACTACAGCTTTCAATTTCCGAAACACGCAAGGTGTTTACCATACCTTTATCTTGTATTGGCATAGCAGCTAAACTAATTAGCATATCACCAACATCTAAATAGCCTTTTTTACATGCCATGGCATTTACATCTTCAATTGTTTCATCTGTACTTACAAATTTGTCATAATAAAATGCAGTAACTCCCCAAAGTAGACTTAACTGAGTTAATATTCTCCTATTTGAAGTAAATACTAAAATATGAGCTGAAGGCCTCCATGCCGATATTTGAAATGCAGTATATCCACTATTAGTTAATGTAGAAATCGCCTTCGCATTAATTTCATTTGCCATATTAGCAGCATGATAGCAAATCGCTTTCGTTACATAACGCTTAGTACGAATATGTGGTGGCGATTGTGGCACTTCAATTAAAGGTGAATCTTCAACACTACGTATTATATTAGACATTTGTCGAATCACTTGAACAGGATACTGACCAACAGATGTTTCTCCAGATAACATTACAGCATCTGCACCATCCATAACGGAATTTGCAACATCATTTACCTCTGCTCTTGTTGGCGTAAGGCTTGTGATCATTGTTTCCATCATTTGTGTAGCAATAATTACTGGAATTCTTGCGCGTTTCGCTCTTAACACTAATTGTTTTTGTATAAGTGGTACTTCCTCTGCAGGAATCTCTACACCTAAATCTCCACGTGCAACCATTAAACCATCACAATAAGCAACAATTTTGTCGATATTTTCAACAGCTTCTGGCTTTTCAATTTTTGCGATAATAGGAATTTTTTGATCACTATGCTCATTAATTAAACTTTCCAGTTGCATTAAATCTTCCGCATGGCGGACAAATGATAAAGCAATCCAATCTACTTTTTGACTAATTGCAAAAATTGCATCATCTATATCTTTTTCTGTTAAAGCAGGCTGAGAGATATTTGTGTTAGGAAGGTTAACACCTTTTTTAGATTTTAAAGGTCCTCCTTGAATAACTCTTGCTTTTACTTCAGACTTTTTATCCGTTGAAACAACTTCAAAAATTAACTTTCCATCATCTAATAAAATTCGCTCACCAGCTTTAGCATCTTGAGGAAAGTTATCATAGGTCATATAAACGCGCTCTTTTGTTCCTTCAAAACGCTCACCAGTTGCAAAAATAATTTCATCACCTTCATTTACAACAACTTCACCTTTCATTACACCTACACGTAATTTAGGACCTTGTAAATCTCCTAAGATAGATGCATTGTAACCAAACTCTTCATTAAGTTCTCTAATCATTTTTATGCGCTCCTCAACATCTTTGTAATCTGCATGAGAAAAGTTAATCCTAAACACATTACATCCTTCATCTAGCATTGCCTTTAGCACTTCTTTAGTGCTAGTTGCTGGACCTAATGTAGCTACTATTTTTGTTTTTTTATTTGACATCGATTCAAAAAATTAAATTGTCTTTCGACTTTATTTGTAACGGATTTACCGTATAACTCGTTATTATTTGCGGAATAGCTTGTAGTTTATTTAGTATAAGTTTTTCTTGTACATTATTTATTTCATCTGAAATTTTTAAAAAAAAATCAACTTTCTTAAATTCTGTAATTAGATTAAAGGTTTTTAAAACTTTTTCTGGCTTATCAAATAAAGTTCCACTACTAGATAAACTTACTTCTTCCTTTTTACATACATTAGAAATTAAATTCCATTGTATATATTCTGTTTCATTATCCCATTCAAAAATGCTATATGAAGACTCTAAATATTTAAAGTCAATATCCTTTTCTTGGCGTGCTAACTTAAGCTCTAAGTGTTTATTGAGCAAATAAGCTAATCGATAATCTTCTAACCTACAATGAATTGCTATTAATTTATAGGAATCATCATAAAAATCATCTACCTGAAGTTTGTGTAAAGCCATATGTTTACAACTTTGATACTAATTCAATTTTTAATTCTAGAATTAAAAACCTTAATGTTTAATTGGCATAATGATGTAAATATAGTACAATAAAAGCTTAGTTTTATTAAGAAAGGGTTAATCTTATTTAAGAAAATCTACGAAAACGTTATCGTAATTTTTAAGAATTAAAAATACTTAATGAAGTCTGGTTATTTCATTTTGAAACGCAAAAAACGCACGTTTTGATGCTTTTTCCTCTGCCTTTTTCTTAGATGTTGCTCTGGCTTTAGATACCACCTTTTCATTTATTGAAAGTTTTACAGAAAAATGTTTAAGTTCATCGTTTCCTGTGTCATCATAGACCTGATAGTCAAACGTGTTTTTTTCCTTTTGGCACCACTCTATTAATAAGCTCTTATAGCTAATTACTTTACCTTCTAATGTTTCAATATCTACGTGTGGATGTATAACACGTTTGTAAATAAATTTTTCACAAGTATTATATCCTTTGTCTAAATAAATAGCACCTACAAGAGCCTCAAATAAGTTACCGTGAATATTATCTCCAAAATTTGAAATCGGAATTCTACTTTGTACTAAATCTATAAGTCGTAACTCTTCACCCAACTTATTTAAATGCTCTCTACTCACAACTTTAGATCGCATTTTGGTTAAATACCCTTCATCTCCATGAGGTACTTTTTCAAATAAATACGCAGCAATTACAGAACTAAGCATGGCATCGCCAACAAATTCTAATCTCTCGTAATTGATTGCATTACCCAATTCGTCCTTGATATTCATTGAGCGATGCGTAAATGCTTTTATATAAAATGACTTTGATTTTGGCTTAAAACCAAGGATTTCTTTAAGTAATAAAAAAAAATTCCCGTCTTCTTGAGAACGGGAATTTAATATGTTACGAATGAAGCTCATTCGGGATTTAGTCTAATTTTTTGAATACTACACAAGCGTTATGACCGCCAAATCCAAATGTATTACTCATTGCAATTTTTATATCTCGTTTCTGAGGTTTATTGAGTGTTAAATTTAATTCTGGATCTATGTTTTCGTCTACCGTTTCGTGGTTAATTGTTGGTGGCACAATACCATGTTGCATAGCCATAATTGAAGCAATGGCTTCAACAGCACCAGCAGCACCCAACAAGTGACCAGTCATAGATTTAGTAGAATTAATATTTATGTTTTTAGCATGACTGCCAAATACTTCTGATATAGCTTTTAACTCGGCAACATCACCTAATGGTGTAGATGTACCGTGTGTATTAATATGATCTACATCTTCGGGATTTAGGCCAGCATTTTCTAAACAATTTTTCATTACCGCAACAACACCAATTCCGTCAGGATGTGGCGCAGTCATATGATATGCATCTGAAGATAAACCACCACCTACAACTTCTGCATAGATTTTAGCTCCTCTTGCCTTAGCATGTTCATACTCTTCTAAAACAATAGCTCCTGCTCCTTCGCCTAATACAAAACCGTCTCGATTTGCATCAAATGGTCTAGAGGCCGTTTTAGGGTCATCGTTTCGAGTACTCATTGCGTGCATAGCATTAAATCCTCCCATACCAGCTATAGTTACTGCAGCTTCACTTCCGCCTGTAATAATCACATCACAAGACCCTAAACGTATAGTGTTTAAAGCATCGATCATTGAATTTGCAGAAGATGCACATGCAGATACAGTAGTATAATTTGGACCCATAAAACCATATTTTATAGATATGTTTCCTGGTGCTATATCAGCAATCATTTTTGGTATAAAACGTGGATTAAATCGAGGTGTTCCGTCACCAGCAGCATAGTTTAAAACTTCATCTTGAAAAGTTTCTAAGCCACCAATACCAGCTCCCCAAATTACTCCAACTCTTAATTTGTTTATCGCTTCTAGGTCTAGTTTTGAGTCTGCAATTGCTTCATCTGAAGCAACCATTGCATACTGCGAAAACTTATCCATTTGTCGCGCTAATTTTCTATCAATAAAGTCAGTAACTTCAAAGTTTTTTATTTCACAAGCAAATTGTGTTTTGAACTTTTCAGCATCAAAATGTGTTACAGGTGCAGCACCACTTTTGCCACTAATAAGACCTTCCCAATATTCATCTTTGGTATTTCCTATTGGTGTTAGTGCACCTAAACCTGTTACTACAACTCGCTTTAATTCCATAAAAATAAAGTTATTATTTAGCTTCTTCTATATAAGAAACAGCTTGACCAACTGTTGCAATATTCTCAGCTTGATCGTCTGGGATTTGAATATCAAATTCTTTTTCAAATTCCATTATTAATTCTACAGTGTCTAATGAATCCGCTCCTAAATCGTTTGTGAAGCTAGCTTCAGTTACAACCTCGTTTTCATCAACACCTAATTTATCTACGATAATCGCTTTTACTCTTGATGCAATGTCTGACATAATTTTTTAATTTTAAGTTTTAATTAGATGGCAAAAATAAAAAACTTTATTTGAATTTTCATCTTTACCGATAAAATGTGTTTTTAATTTTAGTAAAAATAAAGATAAAGTATTTGGTATTTGCTACTAATTGTTAATTATTATTCTTTTTTTTGTTTGAATAATTGAAGAAATATACCTGTAAATGAAACGTGTAGTAATTTTTGCGTCCGGAAGCGGCTCTAATGCTGAAAATTTAATAAAGTTTTTTCACAACAGCGATAATGCGTCTGTTATTCAGGTACTAACTAACAATCCTCATGCCAAAGTTTTAGATCGTTGTAAAAAACTGAAAGTTAGCGCCTTATCATTTAATAGAATTGCGTTTTCAAAATCTGATGATGTCTTAAATATACTAAAGGCTTCGCGTCCAGATCTTATAGTATTAGCAGGATTTCTATGGAAGTTCCCAGAATTTATACTAAAAGAGTTCCCTAATAAGGTCATTAACATTCATCCTGCATTGTTGCCTAAATATGGAGGAAAAGGAATGTTTGGTATGCATGTGCATGATGCTGTAGTTAAAAGCAAAGAAACCGAAACTGGTATTACCATACATTATGTAAATGAAAATTATGATGAAGGTGCAATTATTTTTCAAGCAAAATGTAAGGTTTTACCTATGGATTCTGCAGAAAATGTCGCTCAAAAGATTCATTTGTTAGAAATGGAGCATTTTCCTAAAGTAGTAGACAAATTATTATTATAAAACATAATTAATAAATTATAAGTCAATATGCCTTCGAAACTGTGAAGGGTAAAATTTAAGATTCATGTTTTCATGAGAACTGAATGATGAGTAAAAAGAAAAAAAAATATTATACCGTTTGGAAAGGACATAAAACTGGTGTTTTTGAAAAGTGGAACGATTGTAAAGCTCAAATAAAAGATTTTCAAGGTGCGCAATACAAATCTTTTGCAACCTTTGAAGCTGCTAAAGAAGCATTAAAAGGGAATTATTTTGATTATATCGGAAAATCAAAATCTTTTAAAAGTGAACTCTCGGAAGCGGAATTAAAAAAAATTGGGCAACCCAATTATAATTCTATTTCAGTAGATGCAGCTTCAAGTGGCAATCCTGGTATAATGGAATACAGAGGTGTAGACACTAAAACAAAAAAACAACTCTTTATTCAAGGCCCTTTTGAACAAGGGACTAATAATATTGGTGAATTTTTAGCCTTGGTACATGGTTTAGCTTTTTTGAAACAACATAAGAGTGAGCGTATAATGTATACAGACTCTAGAACAGCTATGAGTTGGGTACGAAAAAAAACATGTAATTCTAAATTAGAGCGAAATGCAAAAAACAAACCCGTTTATGATTTAGTTGATCGTGCGGTACAATGGTTGAAAACCAATGAGTATTCTACAACAATTGTTAAATGGGAAACTAAAGCTTGGGGAGAAATTCCTGCTGATTTTGGCCGAAAATAGATCTCATTAGCTTTATAAAATTTAGTATTTCACAAGGAATATATTTTACGTAAATTTGCAACTTAATTCAAACGTAGGTAATGAGTAAATTAGTGATTGTAGGTACTGTGGCATTTGATGCTATTGAAACCCCTTTTGGAAAAACTGATAAAATTCTTGGTGGTGCAGCAACTTATATAGGTTTATCTGCTTCAAATTTTAACGTTGATTCTGCTGCAGTTTCTGTAGTTGGAGGCGATTTTCCTCAAGAATATTTAGACCTTTTAGCAAATAGAAATATTGATATTGAAGGTGTAGAAATCGTTAAGGACGGTAAAACGTTCTTTTGGAGTGGCAAATACCATAATGACATGAACTCACGTGATACTTTAGTTACTGAGCTTAATGTATTAGAACATTTTAATCCAATTGTTCCTGAAAACTACAAAGATTCAGAAGTTGTTATGTTAGGCAATTTACACCCACTTGTACAACAAGGTGTATTAGACCAAATGACTAAAAAACCAAAATTGGCCATTTTAGACACTATGAATTTCTGGATGGACATTGCATTAGATGATTTACTTTCTGTAATCAAGAATGTTGATGTTATTACCATAAATGATGAAGAAGCAAGACAATTAACAGGAGAATACTCATTAGTGGTTGCTGCAAGAAAAATTCACCAAATGGGACCTAAATATGTAGTTATAAAAAAAGGAGAACATGGCGCATTATTGTTTCATGATGACAATGTGTTTTATGCTCCTGCACTTCCTTTAGAAGAAGTTTTTGATCCTACAGGTGCTGGTGATACTTTTGCTGGTGGCTTTGCTGGCTATTTAGCAAAAACAGGAGATTTCTCTTTTGAAAATATGAAAACAGCAGTTATCTATGGATCCACACTTGCTTCGTTTTGTGTTGAAAAATTTGGAACAGAGCGAATGCAGAATTTAACGGATAAAGAAATTTATAAACGATTAGACCAGTTTAAGAGTCTAACACAATTTGATATAGAATTAAGTTAAAAAAACGCGCTCAAAATTGAGCGCGTTTTTTTATTCTAATTATTTAAAGACTAAACACTAACAATAGCAGATTACACAACATGAGCGATGCTTTAAAACATGAATGCGGAATTGCACTCATTAGACTTTTAAAACCTTTAGAATATTATAAAGAAAAGTATGGAAGTGCTTTTTATGGTGTTAATAAAATGTATTTAATGATGGAAAAACAGCACAACCGTGGACAAGATGGTGCTGGTTTTGCAAGTATTAAATTAGACACAAAACCTGGCGAGCGTTATATTAGTCGTGTACGCTCTATTGCGCAACAACCGATTCAAGACATTTTTGCCCAAATTAATGAACGCATTAATGATGAATTGACAAAAAATCCTGAATATCAAGATAATGTAGATTTACAAAAAAAGCATATTCCATATATAGGTGAAGTATTATTAGGTCATGTACGCTATGGTACATTTGGTAAAAACAGTGTAGAAAGTGTTCATCCATTTCTAAGACAAAACAACTGGATGCATAGAAACCTTATTGTTGCTGGTAACTTTAACATGACAAATGTTAATGAGTTATTTGATAACTTAATTGATTTAGGTCAGCATCCTAAAGAGAAAGCAGACACCATTACTGTAATGGAAAAGATTGGCCATTTTTTAGATGATGCTGTTTCAAAAATTTACCGAGATCTTAAAAAGGAAGGTTACAATAAAAACGAATGTTCTCCTTTGATTGCAGAACGTTTAAAGGTAAGTAAAATTCTAAAACGAGCAGCAAAAAACTGGGATGGTGGTTACGCTATGGCAGGTTTATTAGGTCATGGTGATTCTTTTGTTTTAAGAGATCCTGCTGGTATAAGACCTGCATACTATTATAAAGACGATGAAGTTGTTGTTGTAGCATCTGAGCGTCCTGTAATTCAAACGGTATTTAATGTTCCTTTTGATGCTGTTAAAGAATTAGATCCAGGACATGCCATTATTACTAAAAAATCTGGAGCAACTAAGATTAAAAAAATATTAGAACCGTTAGAGCGCAAAGCCTGCTCCTTTGAGCGTATATATTTCTCTAGAGGTAGTGATGCTGAAATTTATCAAGAACGTAAAAAACTAGGTCGCTTACTAATGCCAAAAGTTCTTGACGCCATTGATAACGACACCAAAAATACCGTTTTCTCATACATTCCCAATACTGCTGAAACTTCGTTTTTTGGTATGATAGAAAGTGTAGAAGATCACCTCAACGAAAAGAAAACAAAATCCATTTTAAATGGTGGAGGGAAATTATCTGCAGAAAAAGTAACTGAGATTTTATCTGAATTCCCAAGAATTGAGAAAATAGCCATAAAAGATGTAAAACTGAGAACGTTTATTACTGAAGATAGTAGTAGAGACGATTTAGTAGCACACGTCTATGACGTTACCTATGGGGTAATAAAACCAAATGACAACTTAGTTATTATTGACGATAGTATTGTTAGAGGAACTACGCTTAAGAAAAGTATTATTAAAATGATGGATAGGTTAAATCCTAAAAAGATTGTTGTGGTATCTTCTGCACCTCAAATTCGCTATCCAGATTGTTATGGTATTGATATGGCTAACTTAGAATCATTAATTGCCTTTAGAGCAGCGTTAGAGTTGCTAAAAGACAATAATCAATATAATATTATTGATGACGTTTATAAAAAATGTATTCGTCAAATCAATTTAAAAGATGTTGAAGTAATAAATTACGTAAAGGAGGTTTATGACAATTTTACTGACGAACAAATCTCTGATAAAATTTCAGAATTATTAGGTGACGAATCTATAAATGCAGATGTAAAAATTATTTTTCAACCTGTTGATAACTTACACAAAGCATGTCCTAAAAATTTGGGAGATTGGTACTTTACAGGCGATTACCCAACACCTGGAGGTAATAGAGTTGTTAACAGAGCTTTTATCAATTTTTATGAAGGAAATAAAGAAAGAGCGTACTAAATAGCAGTCTGAATAAGCATTTTAACCGAAAAAAACGACATTATATCCAAAAAAAATGCATTTCATCCAATATTTAGGTTCGTTTTAACAAATAAAATATACATTGGTACCACCATAACATAAGTAGGTTAAGTTCATGGTAGATTTGGGGCAAAAAAAGGTGAACTTCGTTCACCTTTTTTTATGGACTAATTTTAAAGTCTAAATTTCTTAAACCCCTCTATTTTTCACTTATCAGCAAACAAAGCATAAGCATTCCACGCTTAGACTAATATATAGGTCGTTTATCCAAAAAATTGATTGCATAGGTATTGTCCTCTTATATTTGATTCACCATAACATAAGTAGGTTAAGTTTATGGTAGATTTGGGGCAAAAAGGGTGAACATCTGTTCGCCCTTTTTCATACCCAATTCCCAATTAAAATTATTTTTGAGCATAAAAAAAACCGAGTCTTATAAGACTCGGTTTTTTTATATAATACCTTTAACTTACTTAGCTTCAGCATATCGTCTTTCAACTTCATTCCAGTTGATTACATTAAAAAATGCTTCAATATAATCTGGTCTTCTGTTTTGGTAATTTAAATAATAAGCATGCTCCCAAACATCTAATCCTAATATAGGAGTACCCTCGCAAGTAACACCTGGCATTAATGGATTATCTTGGTTTGGTGTAGAACAAACTTCTACTTTCCCTCCTTTATGCACACACAACCAAGCCCAACCAGAACCAAATTGCGTAGCTGCAGCTTTAGAAAAAGCATCTTTAAACGCATCAAAAGAACCAAATTCTGCTTCAATAGCATCTTTTAATTCTCCAGACAAACGCCCTTTTCCTTCAGGATTCATAACTTCCCAAAATAATGAGTGATTATAAAAACCACCACCATTATTTCTTACACCTCCATTACTCATATCTAGGTTTCCAAGGATATCCTCAATTGATTTCCCCTCAAGATCAGTTCCTTCAATTGCGGCATTTAATTTATTTGTGTAGCCTTGGTGATGTTTAGAATAGTGAATCTCCATTGTACGAGCATCAATATTTGGTTCTAAAGCATCATAAGCATATTTTAATTTCGGTAGTTCGAAAGCCATAATAATTATATTTTTTATTGATTAATAATTTCTTTGATCTCAAATTTACAATTTTGTGCGTGATTTTCTCTTAATAAACTATTAAGATTCCCTATTTTGGTATAAAAATTTTCTCTTGCATAATTCAACTTACAAAATATACGATGCATCAGCAGGTAGTGGCAAAACATATACCTTAGCTAAAGCCTATATAAAAATACTTGTTCAGGCTAAAAACAACAATCAATTTAAATCTATTTTGGCCATTACATTTACCAACAAAGCCGTTGGCGAAATGAAAGAGCGAATTATTGATATGCTAAGGTCTTTTTCATTAGAGGAAAGCTTATCAAATCCGCATCCTATGTTTGATGCAATTTGCAAAGAATTAGACATTAAGCCTGAATATTTACAAAAAAAATCTAAGAACATTCTAAAACACATCATCCATAATTATGGAGCATTTGACATTTCTACTATTGATGGTTTTACACATAGAGTAATTAGAACATTTGCTCACGATTTAAATTTACCTATAAACTTTGAAGTAGAACTTGACCAAGATAGGCTTCTCAACGAAGCGGTAGATAGTTTGATTTCTAAAGCAGGAAACGACAAAACGTTAACCCAAGTATTAGTCGACTTTGCAATTGAAAAAGCAGATGATGATAAGAGCTGGGATATCAGTTATGATTTTAATAAAATTTCGAAACTTTTAGTTAATGAGAATGATCTTTCTGCAATTAAAACTTTTAAAAACAAAACACTTGAAGATTTTAAAAATCTAAAGCAACAATTATCTAAAGAGATTCTTCAAATTGAAGAAAATATCATAAGTAAAGCAAGTTCAGCATTAACTCTTATCGAAGAATCAGGATTACAATTCAACGATTTTAGCAGCAGCTATCTTCCTAAATATTTTGAAAAATTAAGTAATAAGAATTTTGAAGTTGGTTTTGAAACCGCTTGGCAAAATAATTTAATAGAAGGACATACCATATACCCAAAACGCGTATCTGATGATGTAGCTTCAACTATAGAAAGTATTCAACCGCAATTGGCTAAAGATTTTATCTCCTCAAAAGCTTCAATTTTTGAATTAAAGCTTAAAAAGGGATTCTATAAAAACATTACACCGCTTTCAGTATTAAATGCTATAAAAAAAGAGTTAGATATTTTAAAATCGGATCAGAATAAAATGTTGATTTCAGAATTCAACACTATTATAAGTGAAGAAATAAAAACACAGCCTACACCCTTTATTTATGAACGTTTAGGTGAAAAATTCAAACATTATTTTATTGATGAGTTTCAAGACACCTCTAAAATGCAATGGGAAAATTTAGTACCTTTATTAGATAATGCACTTTCTGCAGCTAATGGTGACGCAATGCTCGTTGGTGACGCCAAACAAGCCATTTATAGATGGAGAGGTGGTGATGCAGAACAGTTTATAAAACTAGGTAACAAAATTAGTAATCCTTTTCAAATTGAGCCAGAGGTATTGTCTTTAGAGACCAATTATAGAAGCTCAAAAGCCGTAATTGAATTTAATAATTCTTTTTTTGATTATTTAAGCACTACGGCATTTAGTGAAGTTACCTACGCTGATTTATTTAAAAAGGCAAAACAAAACACTCACAATTCTTCTGAAGGTTACGTAAGCCTGAATTTTTTAGATCCAGAAAAAGAAGATGACATTAATGAGTTATATGCCATAGAAGTTTTAGCAACTATAAACGAATGTTTGGCTAACGGATTTCCATTAAATGATATTTGTGTTTTGGTTAGAAAACGAAAAGAAGGTGTTGCAATTGCGAATTACTTAAATGAAAAAGGCATTAAAATTACATCTTCGGAAACGTTATTATTAAAAAATTCTGACAAGGTTAATTTTATTAATTCATTTTTAAAATTATTAATTCAACCTACAAATGATAGCTTAAAAATTGAAGTCCTTTCATATTTGGCTGAGCAGCTTCATATTGAAGATAAACACCAATTTTTCACTTCGTACATTAAGGGAAGTCTGGATGATATGTTTTTAGAATTAAAACAGCTAGATATCTATATTGATAAAAACCAATGTCTCCAATTGCCTTTATATGAATTGGTAGAGCATATTGTAAGATGCTTTAATCTTAATATAGACTCTGATGCTTACCTTCAGTTTTACTTAGATGTTGTATTAGAATTCACTCAAAAACAAAATGCAGATATTGCTGGTTTTATTAATTATTTTGAAAACAAAGCAGAAAAACTAAGCGTTGTTACACCAGAGAATATGAATGCTGTTGAGATAATGACCATTCATAAGTCTAAAGGATTAGAATTCCCTGTTGTTATTTTTCCGTTTGCTGATCTTAATATATATAGGGAATTAGAACCAAAGGTTTGGTTTCCGGTTGAAGCTCAAAACTATAATGGTTTTGATACCTTATTACTCAACTATAATAAAGACGTAGAGCACTTTGGAGAAATAGGAACAGAGATTTATAGTGTACACCAATCGCAATTAGAATTAGACAACCTCAATTTGCTCTATGTGGTTTTAACAAGAGCCGTTGAGCAATTATATATTATTTCTAAAAAGGATATAAGCTCTAAAGGTATAATTAATAAAGACACTTATGCTGGTCAGTTTATTTACTTTCTAATTAGCGATAATAAATGGAATGACAATCAATTAGAATACAGTTATGGAACCTTAAAACCTAACGAAGATGTTTCAAAAAAGAACGGTACGTCCATTCCTCTTAAATTAATTTCGGTTCCTAAAGAGGATCATAACCTAAAAATTGTTACCAAATCTGGATTGCTCTGGGACACCCAACAAGAATCTGCCATTGAACGCGGTAACTTGGTGCATTTAATTTTATCGAAAATAATAACTATTGGCGACATTGATTCTGCATTTAAAGATTTGTTGATCTCTGGCGATATTACCACTAAGAATAGCGAATCATTAAAAAAATTAGTTTTAGAAGTTTTAAACCACCCTAAATTAGAAACATACTATAAAGACGATTTTAAAACCTACAACGAGCGCGACATCATTACAAATACTGGTCAACTTTTAAGACCAGACCGATTAAATATCAATTCGAAAAATGAAGCTATAATTATAGATTACAAAACTGGTGATGCTAAAGAATCTCATTCATATCAACTTAACAATTATGAAGCGGTTTTAAATGGAATGCAACTCCATGTAACACAAATATTATTGGTGTATATAAATGATACAGTTGAAGTTCTAGAAGTCTAATTATTCATAGTACCTTTGCAAAACAATCAAAATTTACAGTCATGTACGGAAACATAAAAAATCATTTACAAGAAGAAATAGAATCTATAAAAGAAGCTGGCCTTTTCAAAGAAGAGCGCATAATAACGTCTCCTCAAGGTGCCGAAATCACTTTAAACACGGGACAAAAAGTTTTAAACTTTTGTGCTAACAATTATTTAGGCTTGTCATCGCATCCAGAAGTTATTCAAGCGGCAAAAGACACTATGGATACACACGGATTTGGTATGTCTTCAGTTCGTTTTATTTGTGGCACACAAGATATACACAAAGAATTAGAACAAAAAATAGCCGATTTCTACGGCACAGAAGACACCATATTATACGCAGCTGCTTTTGATGCTAATGGTGGCGTTTTTGAACCGCTTTTAACCAAGGAAGATGCTATTATTTCAGATTCTTTAAATCACGCTTCAATCATTGATGGTGTCAGATTATGTAAAGCAGCAAGATATCGTTACCAAAATAATGATATGGCAGATTTAGAAACACAGTTAATTGAAGCTAACGCTAATGGTGCACGTTTCAAAATCATTGTAACTGATGGTGTATTTTCAATGGATGGCTTAGTAGCACCTTTAGACAAAATCTGTGATTTAGCAGATAAGTATGATGCCATGGTAATGATTGATGAATGCCACGCAACAGGTTTTATTGGAGAATCTGGTATAGGAACTTTAGAAGAAAAAGGTGTTTTAGGCAGAATAGATATTATTACCGGAACATTAGGTAAAGCGATGGGTGGCGCAATGGGTGGTTATACCACCGCTAAAAAAGAAATTGTAGAATTGTTACGTCAACGCTCTAGACCTTACTTGTTCTCAAATTCTTTAGCACCAGCTATTGTTGGTGCTTCAATTAAAGTTTTTGACATGTTAAAGAATGACACCTCCTTAAGGGATAAAGTAGATTGGAATACCAAATACTTTAAAAAAGGAATGAAAGAAGCAGGTTTTGATATTGTAGATGGAGATTCTGCTATTGTTCCAGTAATGTTATATGATGCAAAATTATCTCAAAATATGGCAAATATGTTATTAGAAGAAGGTATCTACGTTATAGGTTTCTTCTACCCTGTGGTTCCAAAAGATAAAGCAAGAATAAGAGTACAACTATCAGCGGCTCATAACCAAGAACAACTTGACAAAGCCATCTCCGCATTCATTAAAGTTGGGAAAGCATTGAATGTTATCTGATATACTAAATATATTATCTCAAACGAGTAAAATTAGGGTTATGAACGTAATAATTTTATACTTTTGTCTTTGTTAATAACATTTAACAACTTACTTTTGCATACAATTAACACTTAAAATTTAAATTAATTACAATATGAAAAATCTTAGCAGATTATTTTTTGTTGCCGTGCTTATTGCAAGTTTTAGCACTTCTAATGCTCAAGACAAGAACAATCCATGGTCTATTACAGTCGGAGCTAACGCTGTTGACTTTTATCCAGTTGGAGAAGATACTCCACAAGGAGATTATTTTGACGAGTACTTTAACGCAGAAGATCATTGGAACGTATTTCCATCTCTTTCTACGATTGCAGTTTCAAGATACCTTAGTGATGGGTTCACATTCACAGCTACAGGTTCTTTAAATAAAATTGATAAAGTAGGATCTAACGTTGACGCATTTTCTGGAGCAGAATCAACAAATAGAGTTGATGACTTAAGTTATTATGCTTTAGATGGTAGAGTATCATATAGTTTAATGGAAGTAATTAACTCTAAAGTTATCGACCCTTACGTTGGTATTGGTGGTGGTTACACTTGGTTAGACGATTCTGGTGCAGGTACATTAAACGGTTCTTTAGGACTTAAATTTTGGCTTACTGAGCAAATTGGTATCGATGTACAATCTACTTACAAGCATGCTTTTGAAGATAACATGAAAAAGCATTTCCAACATTCAGTTGGTGTATCATTTAAATTTGGTGGTACTGATACTGATGGCGACGGTATTTATGACAAAGACGATGCTTGTCCAGAAGAAGCTGGATTAGAAATCTTTAATGGTTGTCCTGATTCTGATAATGACGGTATCCAAGATTCTAAAGATGACTGTCCTAACACTGCTGGTTTAGCAGAATTTAATGGATGTCCTGATGCTGATGGTGATGGTGTAATGGATAAGGATGATAAATGTCCTAATGTAGCTGGTTTAAAAACTTTAGCTGGTTGTCCAGATGCTGATGGTGACGGTGTTGCTGATGGTTCTGATAACTGTCCTAACGAAGCAGGTCCTGCTGCTAATAACGGATGTCCTTGGCCTGATACTGATGGTGATGGTATCTTAGATAAAGATGATAAATGTCCTAGCGAAGCTGGTACAGCTGCCAATAACGGTTGTCCTGAAGTTAAGCCAACTGAAGAAGTAATGAATACTTTAAATGAGTATGCAAGAACAATCTTATTCCAGTCAGGTAAAGCTAGTTTCCAGAAATCAACTGATCAAGTATTACAAGCAATGACAGCTATCTTAAAAGAATACCCAAGAGCAGATTTCTCTATCGAAGGTCATACAGATAGTCAAGGTTCATCTTCAAGTAACCAAGCGTTATCAGAAAGAAGAGCAAATGCAGTTAGAGATTATTTAATTTCTAATGGTATTGCAGCTGATAGATTAACAGCAGCTGGTTTTGGTGAGTCTACTCCAATTGCTAACAATAGAACAGCAGCTGGTAGAAAAGAAAACAGACGTGTAGAAGTGAAGTTGAAAAACTAATCACAAATTACATTCTAAAATAAAGTTGAAAAACGCTCCGAAGTTCGGAGCGTTTTTTATTTTTATAAAATGATTGGTTTTATAAAATCCGTATTAATAGATCTTAAACAAAAAGAGTTAAATCTAGAAGATTTAAATTTTATCCTTCCCAGTAAACGTGCTGGTGTTTTTCTTAAACATCATTTATCTACGCTAATAGATCAACCTATTTTTGCACCACAAATCGTCAGTATTGAAGAATTTGTAGAAGACTTATCTGGTCTACAAAATTTACCAAATACAGACTTATTATTTAGACTCTACGAAACGTATATAAAAATTACACCTAAAAACGAACAAGAAACATTCGATTCTTTTTCTAAATGGGCTCAAATCTTATTACAAGACTTTAATGAGATAGATCGTTACCTTATACCACACGAGCATATCTTTGATTACTTAAAAGACATTCAAGAGCTTAATCACTGGTCGTTAGAAACTAACCCAACAGAATTAGTGAAGAATCACTTAAAGTTCTGGAAACAGCTTAAAAACTATTATATAGCCTTTGTAGAAAACCTTTTAAAAATTAAACAAGGTTATCAAGGACTAATTTATAGAACGGCCGTAAAAAACCTAGATTCCTATATTGAAAGCTCTAATAAAACTCATGTATTTTTAGGATTCAACGCTCTCAATACAGCTGAATCTACAATTATACAAAGTTTATTAAAAAATACAACCTCTCATATCTATTGGGATATTGACAAGGCTTTTATAAATGATAACATCCATGATGCAGGTTGGTTTACGAGACAACATAAAAATCAATGGAATTACTTTGAAACTCATCCGTTTAATTGGACTACCTCTCATTATTCTGAAGTAAAAAACATTCAGGCCATCGGAATCCCAAAACTTGTTGGCCAAGCAAAATATATAGGTCAAATATTAGAGGACATCACACAAAAAGACAATAATTTATCAAAAATAGCCGTAGTTTTAGGCGAAGAGCAATTATTATTACCAGTTCTTAACTCTATTCCCAGTAACATTAAAAAACTAAATGTTACTATGGGTTTACCGTTAGAGTTTGTGCCTTTAGCTTCTTTATTTCAGCTATTATTTTCGGCCCACAAAAACAACTTAAAGCAGTTTTATTTCAAAGATGTGATTAGTATTCTATCGCATCCAACTGTTTATCCATTGTTTGAAACTGAAACGGGTAACATTTCAAGTAAGATTGTACTTCATATTCAACAGCAAAATTTAGTTTATTTAACAGTTACCGAATTAAAAAATATAGATAATTCACATTCCGAATATTTAGACTTACTTTTTAAAACTTGGAATAATTCACCAAATATTGCATTAAATCATTGTCTAGAACTGATTTTAAAAATGAAATCGTATTACAACGATGACAAACAAAAATTTAGTCTTGAGTTAGAATATTTATACCGTTTTAATACCTTATTCAATCAGATTAAGGAAGTCAATAATACGTATCAATATCTCAATTCCATTGTAGCATTACAATCCATTTATAAAGAACTATTAAGTTCAGAAACTTTAGATTTTAAAGGCGAACCGTTAGAAGGGCTTCAAATTATGGGAATGTTAGAGTCTCGAGTTCTAGATTTTGAAACTGTTATCATCAGCTCTGTGAATGAAGGCATTTTACCATCGGGAAAAACTAATAATTCCTTTATTCCGTTTGACGTTAAAACAGAAAATAATCTACCAACCTTTAAAGAAAAAGATGCCGTTTACACCTATCACTTCTACCGACTACTACAACGTGCAAAAAACGTTTACATTTTATATAATACAGAAGTAGATGCACTAAAAGGTGGCGAAAAAAGTAGGTTCATTACCCAATTAGATATTGAAGGGATTCATGACGTTCAGCACAAAATAGTTTCCCCAGAAGTACCAATTGTAGAGCAAAAGTTACAAGAAATAATAAAGACACCTGCCGTTATAGAGCAAATAAAAGTTTTATCTAACAAAGGTTATTCGCCATCCTCATTAACCAATTACATACGTAATCCTATAGATTTCTATTACGATAAAATATTAGGTATTAAAGAATTTGACGAGGTAGAAGAAAACATTGCAGCCAACACTTTGGGTTCAGTAATACATAATTCTTTAGAAGATTTTTACAAACCAATTGAAGGTTCTGTTCTTACCTTAGAGCATCTTAAAATGTTTAAGAGCCAAGTTAAAGCGATGGTTACAAAACACTTTGAAACGCTTTATAATAAAGGTGGATTTTCAACCGGAAAAAACCTCATCATTTTTGAAATTGCCCAACGTTACATCACTAATTTCCTAAATAAAGAAATTGAAAGTGTAAAACAAGGCCACGAAATAAAGATACTCTCCATTGAAGCCGATGAACATATAGAAATTAAAATTGAAGGTTTAGATTTTCCTGTTAAACTTAGAGGAAAAGTAGATAGAGTTGATAGCTTTAATGGTCTTACACGAGTTATAGATTACAAGTCTGGTAAAGTGACTCAAAATAAAGTAGAAGTTGTTGACTGGGAAGATTTAACCACAGATTATGATAAATACAGTAAGTCTTTTCAAGTGTTGTGCTACGCATATATGATGAAACAACAAAACCGCATTGAATTACCAATTAATGCTGGCATAATTTCATTTAAAAATTTAAATGAAGGTTTCTTAAAATTTGGAAAAAAGCCATCATCAAATTCGCGATCTAAAGATCAACTTATCACTCAAGAGACTTTAGATAATTTTGAAATTGAACTAAAAAAATTGATTCTTGAAATATGTAATCCTGAGATTAATTTCATTGAAAAAGAACTCGACTAATGAAAATCGATAAGAACATAATTCTAGAAAGAGACAACAAAAAACCAATATTAATTGATACTTTTTATTCTGAAAACATAGAAAATCAATCTGTTGTTATTTTTAGTCATGGTTATAAAGGATTTAAAGATTGGGGAGCTTGGGATCTTATGTCTGAAACTTTAGCTAAAGCTGGATTCTGTTTTATTAAATTCAACTTTTCTCATAATGGTGGTACTATGGACAATCCCATAGATTTTCCTGATTTGGAAGCTTTTGGAAATAACAATTATACTAAGGAGTTAGACGATTTAGATGCGGTTATAACCTGGACTCAAGATTATTTCAAAAGCAACTCTAATATCAATATCCAAAACATTTCGCTTATTGGTCATAGTCGTGGTGGTGGAATTACAATCTTAAAAGCCTCAGAAGACCATAGAATTACCAAACTCATAACCTTAGCAAGCGTGTGTGACTTTGGCAAACGCACTGCAACTATTGGTGATTTAGACTCATGGAAAAAAGAAGGTGTTAAGTATGTTTTAAATGGAAGAACTAAACAACAAATGCCACATTTCTATCAGTTTTTTGAAGATTTTAAAGCCAACGAAGAACGCCTTCATATTGAATCTGCAGAGAGACGTTTAAACATACCACATTTAATTATTCATGGCTCTGATGATACTTCCGTAAAAATTGATGAAGCCGAAGCTTTACATCAATGGAATCCTAATAGCGAATACAAAATAATTGATAACGCAGACCATGTGTTTAACACTAAACATCCTTGGAATAAAAGCGAGCTTTCTAATGAATTGAATGCTGTTGTAGACCAAGTAATTGATTTTATAAAAAGGTAAACTTGTCTGTTTACTTCAATCCACTCAACACTAAAACAGGCATTTTAGTACTATGGAAGTCTTTCTTTAAAATGGTATTTTTTTCCCAAAGCTTCTTAAAGAATCCTCGCTTACGCCTAACCACACATAATAAATCTGGGTTATTTTCTTTATGATGTTCCAAAAAGGCCATAAAAGTTGTTGGACTATCTGCATATTTAGTTGATGAGACAAGAGACTGTAACTCATCATTAACATCAAAATCGTGTTTTTTATGATGTGGTGTTTTTACTAAAAGTAAAGTGACAGCAGCATTAAATTGAGCTTTTATCGAAGCCAATGGATAAAGCACATTGTCTTTTTTTATAATTGCCGATTTTAAAGCTATCAATAACTTTTCAAATGGTTTAAACGTATAGCCTTCTGGCACAATCAAAGCCGGAATCTGCGTTTGCTTTATAATTTTTCCAGACGTCTTCCCTAAATAAACTTCATCTTTTATTGAATTAGTTCTTGGCTCAAGAATTATTAAATCTACCTTCAATGCATCACAAACTTTTTCTAAGGTATCAATTAATTTTCCCTTAAAAGTTCTAATAATCACATCAACACCTTTAGTGTCAATAGAGGATACATGTGTTTCTAAAAAAGATTTAGATTCAGCCTCTAAAATAGGATCTATTTTAATCATTGTGCCAGCCTTAGTATAAACATTATATATTTGAACTACATATACTTTTGCACCAAATGCTTTAGCAAAATCTACGGCATACTGTAAATGCGATTGTGCATTTTTTGAAGACCCAACAGGAACTAATATCGTTTTCATCTGAAATAATTTTAAACAAAAATAAACATTAAAAATGATTCGTAAAGCACATGAAAAAGATATAGATTCTATTTTGTTACTAACAAAAGCTTGTGCTAAAGCTATGATAGCAAATCACATTTACCAATGGAACAGTCATTATCCAACTAAATTCGCATTTCAAAATGATATTAATCGAAAGGAACTTTATGTATTAGAAATTAATGGTAAAGTCAATGGAACTATTGTTATTTCTACATATATGGATGCAGAATATGAATCAATAAAATGGATAACTTCAAACCAAAACAACATTTATATTCATCGTTTGGCTGTACACCCAAAATATCAAGGTAATGGTTATGCTCAACAACTAATGAGTTATGCAGAACAATTTGCCATAGAAAACAACTATACCTCTATAAGATTAGACACCTTTTCACAGAACAAAAGAAACCAAAAGTTTTACGAACTTCGCGGGTATAAACGATTAGGTGATATACACTTCCCAAAACAGAGTGAATTCCCCTTCCATTGTTACGAATTGATATTGTGAGCAGATCTATAACTTTAAAACAGATAAATACATTAGCTGTTCCTGCAATTATTGCTGGAATTTCTGAACCTATTCTGTCGTTAACCGATTTGGCTATAATTCGCAACATGGAATTTAATGCCACAGAATCTTTAGCCGCTATTGGTATTGTGAGTACATTTATGTCTATGCTCATTTGGGTTTTAGGACAAGCACGCAGTTCTATTTCTTCTATCATTTCTCAATATTTAGGTGCAGGAAATGTAGAAGCCGTTAAAAACTTACCAGCACAAGCTATATTTGTTATTACAAGTTTAAGTCTTATAATTATTGCTGTTTCTTTTCCTTTAGCATCTCAAATATTTAAGCTTTACAACGCTTCAGGAAGCATTTTAGAATTTTGCATTGATTATTATCAAATTCGTGTATTTGGATTTCCTTTTACACTTTTTACTATTGCTGTTTTTGGGACGTTTAGAGGTCTTCAAAACACTTACTACCCAATGTTGATTGCTATTTCTGGTGCTATTTCAAATATTATTCTAGACTTTGTTTTAGTTTACGGAATTCAAGATTTTATTCCTGCATTGCATATTGAAGGTGCTGCTTATGCGAGCGTTATTGCTCAAATAATTATGGCTGTACTTTCTGCGTATTACTTGCTTAAAAAAACGAATATTCCATTATTGGTTTCATTTCCATTTAATCACGAAATGAAACGTTTTACACTAATGATTCTAAATTTATTTGTAAGAACACTGGCTTTAAATGCCGCTTTATATTTTGGGACAAGTTTTGCCACCAAATATGGCGAAAGTTACATTGCAGCCTATACTATTGCCATAAACCTCTGGTTTTTTGGTGCGTTTCTTATTGATGGTTATGCTAGCGCTGGTAATATTTTATCAGGTAAACTATATGGTGCTAAAAATTATAAAACACTAATTGAATTAAGCAATAAACTCATTAAATATGGTATTATTGTTGGCTTATTTATAGGATTAATTGGTGCTCTATTTTATTATCCTTTGGGTCGTTTATTCAGTAACGATGAATACGTTTTAAAAGAATTCTACAATATATTTTGGATTATTCTAGCCATGCAACCCTTATGTGCTTTGGCATTTATTTTTGATGGTGTTTTTAAAGGTCTTGGTAAAATGAAATATTTAAGAAACGTGTTGCTATTCTCAACATTAGTTATATTTATTCCTGTTATATATTGGACAGATGCTCAAAACTATAAACTTACTGGCATTTTTATAGCATTTACACTTTGGATGATAGCTCGTGGTTTACCCTTAATCATAAAATTTAGGAAAACATTCAAAAGCCTTGCTCAAAACACTTAAATTTGTTCGAGAAATTAAATTTCTATAAATGAGTTTTCTAATTGCCTTAATTCAAAACACCAAAATAGACGAAAAACTGAAGCAGGCGCCAGATGACAATTACAGTATTGGCGTTTTTATTGGCACGCTATTACCTTTTGTGGTTTTAGTTATTATAGCTTTTGTCATTTATAGATATAACAAAAACAGATATAAAGATAATTAATATGGATATTCTTAACTTTTTAGGCGGAAACGGCTTGTTTTTAGTCCTAGGATTGGTGCTAATAATTGTATATTTCTATAACCGTAATAAAAGACGATAATGAGTAAAATTCGTATAACAAAACAGTTTTCATTTGAAGCAGGTCATGCGCTTTATGGTTATGATGGTAAATGTAAAAACCTGCATGGTCATAGTTATCATTTATTTGTTACCGTAATTGGTGAACCTATTATTGATCATTCTAATGTGAAATTTGGAATGGTAATAGATTTTGGTGATCTTAAAAAGATTGTAAATAAAGAAATCATTGACGTTTTTGATCACTCAATGATTTTTAATAAAAATACACCACATTTAAACTTAGCAAAAGAACTTAAGAATCAAGAACATCATATTATACTCGTAGATTATCAACCTACAACAGAGATGATGGTCATTGATTTTGCTGAAAAAATAAAGAAACACTTACCAGAGAACATAGCATTACATTCTTTAAAACTGTCTGAAACATCAACGAGTTTTGCTGAATGGTACGCTTCGGATAATGAATAAAACTCATCACATAATACTTGCTGAAGGAAAAAAAATCTACTTCTCATCAGATAATCATTTAGGTGCACCAACACCTGAAGCATCAAAACCTCGTGAAAAAAAATTTGTAGCTTGGTTAGATGAGATTAAAGAAGATGCTGCTGCTATTTTTCTACTAGGCGATTTATTTGATTTCTGGTTTGAATATAAAACAGTGGTCCCAAAAGGATTTACGCGAACTTTAGGGAAATTAGCTGAAATTACAGATTCTGGAATTCCAGTTTATTTCTTTGTAGGGAATCATGATTTATGGATGAAAGATTACTTTAAAACAGAATTAAACATTACTGTTTTTCATAAACCACAAGAATTCTCTTTTAACGATACAACCTTTTTTATTGGTCATGGTGATGGTTTAGGCCCTAAAGACAAAGGCTACAAACGCATGAAAAAGGTGTTTACTAATCCCTTTTTTAAATGGCTGTTTAGATGGATGCATCCAGATATTGGTTTAAAGATTGGGCAATACATGTCTGTAAAAAATAAAATGATTTCTGGTGATGATGATGCCAAATTTTTAGGTGAAGACAACGAGTGGTTGGCTCAATATGCCAAACGTAAACTTGAAGACAAACACAGAGATTTCTTCATTTTTGGTCATAGACATTTACCGCTTGAAATTCAACTTAACGAAACGTCTAAATACGTGAATCTTGGTGATTGGATTCAGTATTACACCTATGGTGTTTTTGACGGAACTACTTTTGAATTGAAGAAATACTAAACGACATCCTCTTTTTCGTGCTCCTCAATATCGTGTTGTAAATCTAGAGTTCTTAAAGGTTTATTCTTAAGTCCTATAACGGAAACAACAATAAGTGTTACAGTTCCGCCAAGCACAACGGCTAAAGGTGCGCCAAATAATCTGGCTGCTATTCCACTTTCTACAGCACCAAGTTCGTTAGATGACCCAACAAACATAGAATTAACAGCACCAACGCGTCCTCTCATATGGTCTGGCGTTTTTAATTGTAATATAGTTTGACGTACAACCATAGAAATTCCATCAAAAACACCAGCAAGGAATAAAGCTACAACACTAAGCCACATAAATTTTGAAGCACCAAAAACGATCATACAAAGACCAAAGCCAAAAATTGAAATCAATAATTTTTTTCCTGTGCTTTTTGCAATAGGAATGTATGTTGTAGCTAACATGGTTAAAATACTTCCTGAGGATAATGCAGCGTGTAAAATACCTAAACCTTTTGGTCCTGCATCTAATATATCTTTTGCAAAAACGGTAAAAATAGCAACAGCACCACCAAACAATACGGCAATCATATCTAAGGTTAATGCTCCTAACACCACTTTGTCATTAAACACAAAATTGAGTCCTGCTTTAAGACTCTCTTTTACGGTTTCGGTATTTCCTTGATTTAAAATTGGTTTTTTGGCAATTCCAAATACTAACAGTAAGGACAGCATAACCAATAAGAATATAATACCAAGCGTATAATGAACACCAATCCAAGCGATTAAAAATCCACCTAATAATGCTCCAAAGACACTAGCACCTTTCCAAGTACTACTGCTCCATGTTGCTGCGTTGGGATAAATTTTCTTTGGAACGAGTAATCCGATTAATGAAAATATAGTTGGGCCAAAAAACGCTCTTAAAACACCACCAAAAAACACCAAACCATAAATACTGTATAAAATAGTATTGGTTGTCCATGAGGTTTCAATTTGATTAGACGTCAACCAAAACAATCCAAAACTTATAAATGAAAACAGTGCAATACATAGTGCAAAAAGATTTCGTTTTTCTTTTTTATCAGCAATATGACCTGCAAAAGGTGCTAGAAAAAAAGCAGGTAAAAACTCGCATAGACCTATTATGGCAAGACTCAATTTGTCGTTAGTCATTGAATACACTTGCCATTCAATTACAACAAATTGCATAGACCAACCAAAAACTAAGGCAAATCTTACTAATAAAAAAATGTTGAATTCTTTAATTCTTAATGCTGCGTAAGGGTCGTTTTTTGCCAATTTTTAGTCTATTATTTTAAACGTTACACGTCTATTTTGCTGTTTTCCTTCTTCCGTATCGTTGGTTGACAAAGGTTGCGAACTTCCATAGCCAAAAGATTTTATTCTTGAAGTATTTAGACCTTGTAAAATTAAATAATCTGCCACAGCTTTTGCACGTTGCTCAGATAATTCTTTATTTCTATTTTCTATACCTGTATTGTCTGTATGGCCGTAAATTTCAACTTTAAAACTAGGATTACTTTTTAAATGTGAATATAGCTGATTAAGTTCTTCTTTTGATGCCACTAGTAATTCTGCTTTATCAATATCGAACAATACATTTTTGAACGTATAGATTTCATTGGTTTTAAGTTTTGGTTCTTTAGTTTTCTCAATTATTATTCCTTTTTCTTCTTTTACTAAGGGTTCAATAGAAATGTCGTCTATGTAGTAATAGGAAAATTGATGTTTAGCTTTAGTTGTTTTTAATATTTCCTGTAGTTCTGTCCTTTTATTATTATTAAAATTTCCTATTAAAAAATGAGTTTCATAGCCTTCAGCAATAAATTCTAGGGAAACTTTTGTCCAATTAACTCTATCATTATAAAATAATTCAGAATCAGTAGAATGTAAACGAAAACGTTTATTCGTGTGTTTTTTAGGGTTAATATTGGTTTCAGAAATGGCTTTAAAACTTTTCGTAGACAACACCAACTTCTGCTCTGTAAATAAAACTTGAATACCTTTTAGAGCATCTGTTGAATTCTCAGCTAAACTGATATAAAATGTAAGCTTATAAGCTTTGCCTTCTTCTAATAATTCACTTAACTCTCCTTGAACATATTCTCTATAGTTATCTGGTGAAAACGCATAAAAACCGGCATAAGATTTGCCGTCTTTGGGCATTTGATAACCAATGTAATTATGAGACCCAACAGCTTTGCTGCAAGTACTAAAAAAATCAGTGGATCCTAAATTTGGAATAGACCAACCTGTTACATTTCTACTGAATTGCCCAATGATTTCTGGACATCTTTCATAATCTTCAAAACTTGGATTAAGAACAAGATTTTGACTCGATGAAAGAAGACTAAAGAATATGAAAAAAGTGAAAATTAAATGTTTCATGTTTTATCAACGAATAGGTAATCTATTGTATTTTATAGTTGATAGGTCTTGAAAAGCCTTAAACGAATTTCTTAGGCTTTAATATCCTTCAACTTTAATTGTAAACTCACATTACCATTCCAGTGATTTTCGTCAATAGAATACGCTGCGCTGAATGGCCTTTTAGTTTTTATAATATCTATTTTGTCGCCTAAACCAAAACCAATACAAACAATCTTATCGTTAAAAGATTGCGTAACAGTTAACCTAATATGCTTATCATCTTCGCCAACACATTTTCCCCAACCTGTATCTTTTATGTTTTGCGACATAAAGGTTGGCGACATATTACCTGGTCCATATGGTGCAAACTGCTTTAAGATACGCATCAATTTATCATTGATTTCTCCTAATTCTATTTCTAAATCAACTTTGAGTTCTGGTGTTAGTAGTTTTGGGTCTATAGTTTCTTTTACAACACTTTCAAACTTTGCTTTAAAGGCTTCGTAGTTTTCTGGCAGTAAGGTTAAGCCTGCGGCATATTTATGACCTCCAAATTGTTCAATATGTTCTGAACATGCTTCTAATGCATTATACACATCAAATCCTTTTACAGAACGTGCAGAAGCCGCTAATTTATCGCCACTTTTTGTAAAAACTAAAGTTGGTCTGTAATACGTTTCTATTAAGCGCGAAGCAACAATACCAATTACTCCTTTGTGCCAAGTTTCGTCATAAACAACGGTTGTAAAGCCTTCTTGTTCATTATTTTCTTCAATTTGAACTAAAGCTTCTTGAGTAATGCGCTTATCGGTTTCTCTTCTATCTGTATTAAATTGGTCTATATCTACAGCATATTCTGCTGCTAGATTAAAATCAGTTTCAGTTAATAGTGTTACGGCATGGTTGCCATGTTTCATTCTTCCTGCTGCATTTATTCTTGGTGCAATGATGAAAACGACATCTGTAATGGTTAGAATATCCTTTTTAACCTCAGCAATAATGGCTTTCATTCCTGGTCTAGGATTGGTGTTTATAACCTGTAGGCCAAGATAGGCCAATGCTCTATTTTCATCTACAATAGGTACAATATCTGCACCAATTGCTGTAGCAACTAAATCTAAATATTCTACTAAATCTTCAGCTGTTTGTCCTTGGTTTACTGCTAAAGCCGTTATTAATTTAAAACCAACGCCACAGCCACATAATTCTTTAAAAGGGTAATCACAGTCGTCGCGTTTTGGATCTAAAACTGCTACAGCATCTGGAATTTTATCTCCTGGTCTATGATGATCACAGATAATAAAATCAATCCCTTTTTCTTTGGCATAAGCCACTTTATCTATGGCTTTTACACCACAATCTAATGCTATAATTAATGTAAAATCGTTATCGTCTGCAAAATCAATACCTTTATAAGACACTCCATAACCTTCGTCATAACGATCAGGAATGTAGGTGGCAACAGAATCAATTCTTGTTTTTAAATAGGAAGACATTAAGGCTACAGAGGTTGTTCCATCTACATCATAATCGCCATAAACCATTATGTTTTCTCCTGCGTCAATGGCTTTTTCAATACGAGCAACGGCAACGTCCATATCTTTCATTAAATATGGATCATGTAAATCACTAAAACTTGGCCTAAAAAATGTTTTGGCTGCTTCAAACGTATCAATGCCACGTTGCAATAGTAAAGTTGCAACAACATCATCAACACCAAGTGCTTTTTTCATTTCAGAAACTTTTACAGCTTCAGGTTTTGGTTTTAACGTCCAACGCATTATTATTAGAGAATTTTAGTGTTTAGTCATCATCACTTTCAAACAGAAAGTTAGTATAACCTAAGGTAATATTTTCTGTATGTGTAGTTGCAGCATTATAGAGACCTGCTTTTAAATAATAGCCATTAGAAATACCTGTATCATTTACCCAATCAGTTGTTGGGTCGGCTTCAAAATCCTCGTCTATAAGAACCGCTTCATCTTGCTTAACCATAATACTAACTATGCCATTGTTTTTTTCTAACGTCACATTAAGAGGAAATTGCGAATAATTGCCATTATTTACAAATGGAAAATCAACCTTACTAAACGTGGTCTCACTAGAACTTACTTCTGGATCTTTACGGATTACGGTTTCAAGTTTATCGTTATGTAATTCTAATCTAAAAAAGGGTTTATTAGAATTACCTCCTCTGTTATGTACTTGCGCAATCGTCATACCTTCTGAAGGAATGTTATAATAAATCCCTTCAAATTCCATTTTAGAATAAGATGTTAAAGGCCCTTCTGTAATTTGTTTAAGCTCGGCACGACGTCCTTTGTCTAATTGGCAAACTAAGTTTAATTCCTCCTCATCATCTTCCATGTAAAAATAAGGTTCATCAGGAAGTGCGTTGTCAAAAACGGTGTCTAAATCATCTTGATTTGTACTGCAAGGCGGACTATCACAACCACCAGTATCCCAACTGTGTTCTATAACTAAATCTTCATTAAACACAAAACGCTCATAAAGGTCTGAAGGATCATCATCATTAGGATCATCATCCGTCATACCTTGTTCATCGTCAGTTCCGTTAGATGTATTATTATCTGATGAGCAACCCATAAACAGAAAAATACATACAACTAAAATATGGCTTATTTTGTTAAGTTGTGTTATCATAATACGCATCGTTTAATTATAAATAAAGACTATCTCAAGCAATCTATGATAGGCTTCATTATTTGTTATGAAAATGTATTTCAGTCTTTACCGTTGCAAATTGTCTAAACATTTCCATTACACCACAGTATTTTTCAACGGATAAATTCACGGCACGTTCGCACTTTTTTTCATTTAAATCTGAACCATAAAAATGATAATCTACTTTCACTGTATGGTATATTTTAGGATGCTCATCTGTTAAATCGCCAGAAACTTCCATTTTAAAATCATCAATTTCTACTTTCATTTTATTTAAAGTAGATACTACGTCTAAACCTGAGCAACCTGCTAAAGAAGATAACATCATAGCTTTTGGTGCCATACCAGAACCTGTACCACCAAACTCTTCAGACGCATCCATCATTATAGAAGGCCATCTTGGGTTATCAGATTCAAACGTCATGTTTCCTCTCCAGTGTGTTGTTATTTTATCGGCCATTTTCTTTTAGTTTAAAAATTAGAACTCTTATCTTGTTCATTCAAAAATACTACTAAAAAAATAACTATGGCACTAGTAACTCCTTTGTCTGCAGAGCACGATTTAGAAACAAAAGAATTAGCAGAATTCTTTAACGAAACCCTTGGCTTTTGCCCTAATTCTGTATTAACCATGCAACGCAGACCTGCAATAAGTAAAGCATTTATTAATTTAAATAAAGCTGTAATGGCAAATGAAGGTAAAGTGACCTCAGCCTTAAAACGAATGATTGCTTGGGTAAGCAGTAATGCGACAGGTTGCAGATACTGCCAAGCCCATGCTATTAGAGCAGCAGAACGTTATGGTGCAGAGCAAGAACAATTAGATAATATTTGGGAATACCGAACACATGCTGCTTTTTCTGAAGCAGAACGTGCTGCATTAGATTTTAGTTTAGCTGCAAGTCAAGTACCAAATGCTGTTAATGCTGAAATAAAAGAGCGTTTGTACCAACATTGGGACGAAGGTGAAATTGTTGAAATGTTGGGTGTTATTTCACTATTTGGCTACCTCAACCGATGGAATGATTCTATGGGAACTAATATTGAAGAAGGTGCTGTTGAAAGTGGTGACAAATATTTAGGCAAACATGGCTTTGAGGTTGGTAAGCATAATGGTTCTCAGTATTAGATTATATTAATACACTTTAAAAGTTATTAAAACCTTGCTTCTTCATATGATGTGAAAGCAAGGTTTTCTATTGAGTACACTTTACTCATTGAAATGGCAAGTTCACTCATTCTGTATTTCTAAATATCATCTTCAAACATACATTTGAGTAAACCAACGCGCTTACTCATGTATAATACAGCCATTAAAATTTTATTTATTCTCTTATTATTACCACTTTTTAGCATTGCTCAAGAAGGTATTGTTACTGGTACTTTAACTACGGAAGACGATGGATTACCATTACCAGGCGCATCAATTATTGTTAAAGGAACGACTAATGGTGTTACAACTGACTTTGATGGTAATTACAGTATTTCATGTTTAGTTGGCGATATTCTAGTTGTTAATTACATAGGTATGACGCCAAGAGAAATTAAGGTAACAGCCAGTATGTTTGGTGCAAAAAACACCGTTTATGTTACTAGAATACCTATTAGACCGATAAACAGTGATGCTTATGCCAATGCAGTAAGTGGCATTAAAAGGGACGAATTAAAAACACCCAATATTGAAGACACTAAATACAGTTACAATACAAAAAACATCTATAATTCCTTGTTGCGTATTAAGGCTATTGATATAAAACCTAATGCTGTTAATCTAACCTATTTTAATCCTGATATATATTTTGAAATTGCTTTAAACTCTGCTTTAAGTTTTCAATTTGTAAAGGATAATAACTTACCTGACTTACAAACAAAATTTAGTCAAGGTGCATCGCAAAATGGCGAACTTACCTTCTTAGGACCAGAAACTGGTAACTATTTTTCTTATGGTCCGGAATTAGCACAACTAGAATTTGATGGTTCTGACTACAATTTTGATTCAAATGGACAATTTGTTGCTTTAGGTAACGGAAATGGCCAAAAAGCGAAATCTTATAAGAACTCTGTTTTTAATACAGCTATAAAAAGATCTCAAAATTTAAACCTTAATGTAGAGTCTGAAAATTGGAGTACCAATCTTAACTACACTAACAAAATTTCTAAAGACATTTTTGGACGTCAACGTACCAAAACAGATGAGCTAATGTTAAGCTTTAAAACTACAAAGCACAGAACAGGTAAACTAAACTGGGACACTTTTGTTAAATATGGAAAACGCAATAATAACCAACCAAACATCAATGGTTTTACCAATAATCTGCTTTTAAACGCTTTGGTAACACCTACAAGTTTTAGCAATTATCAAGGCAGTTTGTTGCCAAACAATACCCAACGAAGTTTTAGTCCTTCAAGTTATAATAATCCTGAATGGCTTTTTAATAATCATAAGAATTACGATGATAATGATTTATATGTAATTAGTCTTCAAAATGAAATTGAGCCTAGTGATAATTTCAAAATTCGAAGTCATATAAATTATAAAACTACCAAGAACGAACAAAGCTTTGGAGCTGTTGCTAACACAATAGGTTTTGAAAACGGCTATTTAAGTAAAAAACATATTAATAGAAACACATTTAACGCAACTCTATTACTAGATTACGAGATAGATCTAGGAGAATTTAACCTAAATCTAAATTCTGTTACAACCTATAGCCATCAAAATCTTAAGTATCAATTTAAAGAATCTGAAGGATTTAGTGAATTTTCATTTTCAAATCCAAGTAACACAACCGAAGTAAACAATTCGCTTTTTCAAAATATTTTAAGACTGAAACAATTTGTAGAATTTTCGCATTCTCATGGTACTAAGTTGAGTTTTAGTAATGATTCTTATGTATCATCAATACAAGGAAATAAGTTGTTTTTACCAACATCTATTTTAAGCGTAGATGTATTAGACCTTATTCATATTTATGATTTTCGATACATCTATTTAAGCGCAAGCAGTGCTTTTGATGTTAGCGGATTACCTTTATTCTACACTAATCAAAGCCACAATAGTTTAGGGTTATCGCCTTCTGAAAGTTTAACTTATACCAGCAATACAGACCTGTTTACAAATAAAAGTATAGAACTAGAAAATAACCACGATTATGCATTTAATGCCGAAATTGGGTTCTACGCTTTGGGTATCAACTGGGATTTTGAAGCCAGTTACTTTGGCTCTCTAACAGAAGGTAGTGTGTTTCCTGTTTTGGAAAATAACAATTTTTCGCTTAAAAACATTGCTGATATTAGTAATAAAGGTTTTGAATTCAATCTTGAATTTTATAAATATTTCGATGAATTAAAGTGGATTCCTAGACTACAATTTTTTACAAATAACACGGAAGTAAAAAAATTATATGATACACAAACACGAGTTCCTATCGATGGTTTTAATTCCGTTTCAAAAAACCTAATTGTTGGCGAATCTGCAGGTGTAATTGTAGGCACAGCATACCAAAGAGACGAACAAAATAATATTGTTATTGATGCTAATGGTTATCCTATTGTTGATGCTGAACAACAAATTATTGGTGATCCTACACCAGATTTCACACTCGGATTTTCTAACGCATTACACTGGAAAAAACTAAAATTAAATCTAGTATTCAACTACCAAAAAGGAGGTGATGTTTGGAATGGCACACAAAACGTGCTCAACTATTTTGGTGTATCTCAGCAGTCTGCAGACCAAAGATCCATCACAAACTATATTTTTAACGGTATTACAGAGCAAGGTACACCTAACACAACAACGGTAGATTTTTATAATGCAGCAAATGGTATTGAAAACAACCGTTTTGTAAGGTATGGATTTGATGGTGTTGCAGAAACAGCTATAGAAGACGCTAGTTTTTTCAACATTAAAACAATCGAACTTTCTTATGATTTCGTAAAAGAATATGATTCCTTTTTTAGACAATTTGAAGTCGGATTGTATGCTACAAATTTATTAACGATAACCAAATATAAAGGCGCTACGCCGTTTTCAAGTCTTTTTGATACTAACTCTGGCAATAACCTCAACTTTTTTAATACACCTATAATTTCTGAAGTTGGGTTTAGAGCAAAACTTAAAATATAGTAACGATGAAATATATAAAACAACATATCAAAATTCTAACATTAATAGTTTGCATTGGTATATCCTTTTTATCATTTAAAGCTTACAAAGCCATTAATAATCCATTAGAAAAAATCTATACACAAACCGATAGACCCTTCTACTTCCCAAGTGAAACCATTTGGTTTAAGTCTTATGTGGTTGGCACAGATCATACCATTTCAACCTTAAGTGATATTATGCATGCAGAACTTATTTCGCCAAAAGGTGCGGTTGTAAAATCATTAATATTAAGCATAAACCAAGGTTATGCCTATGGCGACTTTGATATTGATAAAAATTGGGTTGGTGGAATCTACACGCTTAAATGTTACACCAACTGGATGAATAATTTTGGCGACGATGCCTTTTTTACTAAAAAAATTACAGTACAAAAAGTTGTAAAACCGAATCTCCTGATGCGTTTAAAATTTGAAAAAGAAGGCTATGGGAAATCGGCTAAGGTTATCTCTAATTTTGAAGTAAAAGATTTAAAAAATAATCCTCTAGCTCATACTAACATTACATACACAGTTAGTGTAAAAGGAAAAATAATAATTACCAAATCTGACATTACAGACCAAAAAGGGCAACTTAAACCAACGTTTACGCTACCTGAAAATTTAGAATCCTCAGATGTTGTTTTAAATGTATTAGTTGATTATAAAGGCACAACAGAATCTATCTCTAGAGCTGTACCAGTTGTTCTAAATACCTTAGACTTACAATTTTTACCTGAAAGTGGAAAAATAATAGCAGGTACTTTAAACAAAGTTGCTTTTAAAGCACTTAATGAATTTGGAAAACCTGTAGATGTAAAAGGAAATATATTAGACGAGAATAATGTTGTAGTTTCAAATTTTGAAAGTTTTCACGATGGTATGGGAAGTTTTAATTTTAATCCTAAAAAGAGTGCAACTTATTTTGCTCAACTCACAGAACCATTTATCTCTGATGAATTAATTCCACTTCCAAAAATTCACAACAATGGTGCACGGTTTTCTGTAATTACAGATAGTCTTTTGACTCAGGTTCATCTATTCTCAACCTATTCTACAAATTTATTTCTTGAAGTTTCTAATGCCAATGGTTCGCTTACAAAGAAGAAAATTTCTAACCATCAAAATCTGGTTTTAAACACTGAAGATTTTCCAATAGGAATTACAAAATTCAGCATTAAAAACGAGTTTAATAGCATCTTTGCAGAACGCTTGGTGTTCATCAATTCGCACAAGCAATTACACATTGATCTTACTTTAGATAAAGAAACTTACAATACGAGAGAAAAAGCTAAGCTTACAATTAAAACCTATGATAGTAACAATAAGCCAATTCCTGCAAACTTATCTCTAGCCATTGCAGATCATAATTTACTCTCATTTGCAGATGATAAACAAGATCATATTTTGTCTTATCTACTATTGTCTTCAGAATTAAAAGGAAAGATTCATAAACCTAATTTTTACCTCAATCCTAATGAAGTAAAATCAAAGAAAGCTTTAGATTATTTAATGTTAACTCATGGTTGGCGAACGTATATTGATCAACCAAAAATCACTTTAGACAATGCCGAATTTTTACCCGAACAAAGCGCTATTCAATCTGGCATTGTACTTAACAAAAAAGGAAAACCAACAGCTGCCAATTTATTACTTTTTGATGATAATGGAACTAAGGTACTCGTTTTTAAAACTGCAGAAGATGGGTCTTTCAATTTTAAATATCAGAAAAACCGGAGTCTAACTTTATTAGCTTATAAAGACAATGGAGAAAGCTTAGTCATAAAAAAAACAACTCTAAAAAAAGGCAATTACGGCAATGAAACTGAAAATAATAACACAGAAAACAAGGATGGTTTTAAAGCGTTTATAAAAAACGAAAAATTATTAAAGAAACCTATAAAACAAAAAGCCATAGCGCATATTGGTTTAGAACAAGACGATAGTAGCCTAGAAGAAGTTGTGGTCGTTGCTTATGGTACAATGAAAAGGAGCCAATTATCTGGTGCTATTGCACATATTAATGCGGAACAATTTGACACCAATAATTCTGTTATTAATGTATTATCAGGTAAGGTTGCTGGTGTAAATATAGTAAATGGAAGTGGTCAACCAGGAAATTCACCGACAGTGAGAATAAGAGGTTTCGGATCACTATCGGGAAACAATGAACCATTAATTGTTATTGATGGCGTTCCTTATGAGGAGTCGGTTTTTGCAGATTTAGACTCTAACCAAGTTTCTTCCGTTACAGTTTTAAAAGATGCTGCAGCAACCTCGTTATATGGCAGTAGAGGCGCTTATGGAGTCATCGTTATTTCCACAAAAGATGGGCTAAGTTATGGTCGTAAAAAGAGATTAAACAACCATAAATATAATAACTACGCAGTGCATCAATTCTATAATTTCAATACAATATACACCCATACGCCAAACACCTTTTACATGCCAAAATACGAAGGCACAGCACTACCTGAAGAACGTACAGACTTTAGGCAAACCATATATTGGAATCCAGTTGTACAAACAAATGCTGAAGGTTTGGCTGAACTAGAGTTTTATAATTCTGATGCCATTACATCTTTTAAAATTACAGCTGAAGGTATTGGATTCAATGGACTTGTTGGTAAACAAGATAAATTATATGCGACCAAAAAAATGTTGAATGTAGATTTTAAAGCACCAAATTATATGGTTTTAAATGACATCATTTCATTACCAATTACCATTTCTAATGACACCGAAAAAACACTAGAAACTAAACTAGAAATTAGACTTCCTAAACATTTAAAATTAGTAGAATCTTTTAAAGATAGCGTAACTATTAAAAGCCATAGTGCTGTTACAAAAAACATTAAAGTTATTCCTATTGAAAAAGGTGAAGCTGTTGAGATTACCATAAGAACAATATCTGAAAATTATAAAGATGTGGTAAAAAAACAAGCCACCATTTTAAGTCCTTACTTTCCAACTGAATTATCTTTATCTGATTCAAAATCTCAAAGTTTTGAGTTTCAACTTAATCATGTGGTTGAAAACTCGCTCTCTGCAGAATTTAATATTTATACTGATGTGATTGGTGATGTAATGAATGGTATAGAAGCATTAATTCGCGAGCCTCATGGCTGTTTTGAACAAACATCTTCATCTACATATCCTAATATTATGGTATTAAAATATTTGAAAGAATCAGGAAAAAGTAATCCAGAAATTGAAGCCAAAGCAATGGATTTTATCAAAAAAGGATACAAACGACTCATTAGTTTTGAAACCTCAGAAGGTGGTTTTGAATGGTTTGGTAACACACCTCCTCACGAAACTTTAACCGCTTACGGCATTTTAGAATTCACAGAAATGAAAGCCATTTACAAAGATGTAGATCAAAAAATGATTGATAGAACTGTACAATGGTTACTTAGCAGAAAAGATGGAAAAGGTGGATTTAAGAAAAGTGAAAAGGGTTATGATAGTTTTGCGAGTTCACCGTCTGATGTTGCAAATGCGTATATCATTTACGCATTAAGCGAAGCAAAAATCGAAGCAGATCTTTCTGTAGAATATACAACAGCTTTCAATGATGCTATTAAAAGTAATGACACCTATAAAATGGCATTATTGGCTATGACGAGTTATAACCTCAACAAAACTGAAAATGCTCAAGTCTTAATTGAAAAAATTAAAAACAATATAGAAGATAATGGCTTTGAAAAATTGCCTGTAGAAAACACCATTACAAGATCTTATGGCAACTCAAAAAATATTGAAACCACAGCGCTAACTTTATTAGCATTGATGCGAGAAGCTACAACGGCAGACATTTTAATTACAAAAGGTATTGATTATTTGGTTAAGCAAAGACAGTATAACCGTTTTGGCTCTACACAAGCCACTGCAATGGCCTTAAAAGCACTAATTAATTATACTAAGATGCAAAATCAAAAAATGATCAATGAAAATGATAGCATTACCTTATTGATTAATGGAAAATCATTAAAAAGAAAACTAGAAATAACAACAGATGGAAAAATTACCATCCAAAATATTGAACATTATTTAACAACTGGTAAACAAAACATAGCCGTTAAATTTAACAATCCTAAAACTGAATTTCCATACAGTATAAACCTTACTTGGGACAGCACATTACCTAACAGTTCTGACCAATGTCCTTTACAACTTAAAACTACAATCTTGGAAAACGACTATGCGGTTGGTGACAATGTAAGTTTCTCAATTAACGTGACCAACACAAAAGCAGAACCACTCACTATGACAACAGCTATTATTGGGATTCCCTCTGGTACAACGGCACAACCTTGGCAACTAAAAAAGTTATTAGAAGAACATAAAGCAGCATACTACGAAGTTTTTGATAACTATTTAGTGTTTTACTGGCGCGAATTTAGAGCCTCAGAAACCAAAAATATAAGACTAGATCTAAAAGCAGATATTGCTGGCAATTACCAAGCTCCTGCAAGTACTGTTTATCTGTATTATGGCGACGAGAACAAAACTTGGATTTCTGGGAATGAATTACAGATTGCTGACTAAATAGTTTTATCATTCCTGCGAAGGCAGGAATCTAAATTGATAAACGTTTAAATTGCTTCGCTATTAAATAAATTAGATTAAAACCTTACTAGAAATAGTGAGGTTTATTTAATTATGCCACACACAAAAGGGACAGTTTTACAATATGGTAAAATTGTCCCCTTTTTATTTTAAAAAAATCAACCAACATTCGATTCATCTTTAAAAATTATTTGAACCAAAACCACACAAACAACTGTTTAACAGATATTTAATTCCATGTTTTTACTGTCCTTTTTTTTTAATAGTGTCAATAGTACCTTGCAAACGAAATCATAGTTAATTGTAAACATGTGTTATAATTTAGCTTAAATAAACTATCAATGGAAATATTTAAATTCACAATCGTATTTATAACCTTAATAATTAGTGTCTGTTTCGTAATATTTCTAATATGGGTTCTTATAATGGTTCGTGAACTAAGAGATACACCTAATCAGAAGATTGAAGCATTAGGTAATTTTTTTAGTAAGATTCCTGTGGAAAGGTTCTTCAATCTACCATCAAAGAAAAACGTAAAAAAGAAATATAAAGACTAGTATATTATGCATTATTCCCAATAACTGGATAAGTCAAAATTCTTTACCGCTTCAATAATTCTTCTATCTTCTTCTGCAACTCATCCACAACCAACTCCTCAAACCAAGGATTCTTACTTCGCCAAAAACGATTCGTAGGCGATGGATGCGGAATCGGAAAATATTTGGGCAAATAGTCCTTGTAATCGCCAACACGCTCTGTCAAGTTTTTTTTATCTTTTAAATAATACTTCTGTGCATAAGCGCCAATTAAAATAATTAACTCAACATTTGGCATTTTTTCTAATAATGGCGTATGCCATTGTGGAGCACATTCTGGTCTTGGTGGTAAATCTCCTGTTTTTCCTTTTCCAGGATAGCAAAATCCCATAGGTATAATGGCAAAATTTTCTGTGTTGTAGAATTGCTCGTCTGTGACATTAAGCCATTGTCTTAATTTTTTCCCACTTTGGTCATCCCAAGGAATTCCGGAATTGTGAACTTTTGTTCCAGGTGCTTGGCCAATTATTACAATTTTAGATTTAATATGAGCGGTAGCAACTGGTCTTGGACCTAATGGTAAATGTGCTTTGCAAATAGTGCATTGGCTTATGTTATGAAGTAAATCTTCCAAAGGAAATAAATTTAATTAGATCCTGAAATAAATTCAGGATGACAACGAATTACCTCTTTTTTAGTGGGAATTGTTTAAAGCTTAAGCCTTCAAAACCTGAAATCATGAAATTTCTAATGTTTTGGTGTCCTGTTCCGTTTGGTTCTTTTAAAACATCTTCAAAATAATAACTTCCAAAACAAGCCAAGGTTTCTTTTTTGGTTAAATTCTGGTCTTTTGCAAAAGCAAATAACTTACAAGAACCTGAGTTTTGACCTTCGTCATTTTCTAGTGTTCCATTAGTAAAAGCACTTGGTGTAAACACATAATTTTCTTCTATTACTGTCATTGTTTCAGAAAAATCCGTTGACTCTAAATTAGACTTCAATTTATTTATAAATTCGTTTAAAATCATATTATTTGCTTTTTCCTCCTACAATTATAACTATTTCACCTTTTGGCGGTTTGTTAGTGTAATGTTCTAAAACTTCTTTTGCCGTTCCTCGTATAGTCTCTTCGTAAAGTTTAGTTATTTCTCTAGACACAGAAACTGGTCGGTCTTCTCCAAAATATTCACAGAAATGCCCTAAGGTCTTCACCAACTTGTGTGGACTTTCGTAAAAAATCATGGTTCTGGTTTCTTCAGCGAGTAGTAAAAAACGTGTTTGCCTCCCTTTTTTAACCGGCAGAAATCCTTCAAAAACAAACTTATCATTGGGTAAACCACTATTTACTAAAGCTGGTACAAAAGCTGTTGCACCCGGCAAACAATCTACTTCAATATTGTTTTCAACGCATGCTCTTACTAATAAAAATCCAGGATCTGAAATAGCTGGTGTGCCAGCATCACTAATAACTGCAATGGTTAAACCAGCTTTTAATTTTTCAATTAAATGATTAACCGTTTTATGCTCATTGTGCATATGATGGCTTTGCATCTGTGTAGTGATTTCAAAATGCTTTAAAAGTTTCCCTGAAGTTCTGGTGTCTTCAGCCAAAATTAAATCCACGTCTTTTAGAACCTCAACAGCTCTAAAAGTAATGTCTTTTAAATTTCCTATTGGTGTTGGGACAAGGTAGAGTTTGCTCATCTAATAAATTTGTTAACTAAATTTCCCTTCTACCAACTCCATAAAACGCGTTTCAAATTCCTCTTTTCCTGCCCAATTATTATAGTCTGGTTTAACCATATCTAATATTAATTGTTTTGTTTCATCTAAAGAATGCATCGTGTTAATCTGAGAAATCACACGATCATAATCTTCATTTTTACCATCAAACAAATGTTTAATAAATGCCAACTTATCATTGAGACCAATATTAAGTCGTTTCCCTTTTAACTTATCATTTAATGATTTCTTAGCAGAATCTGCCTCTCGTTTTTTAGCGTCTTCAATGGGTTCAAATTCTGGGATTTCTTCAAAACCAGAAGTAATGTTTTCAAATTCAACAGATGTTGACGTTTTTATATCATTTGGTAACGCTTTTTCTAATAGTGCATCTTCAGGTTCAGATTCTTTTGGCATATGTTCAAACATATCCTTTATTTTGGTCATCACAGGTTCCATAATGCCATCATCTTCAACCTCATCTACATTAACATAGGTTCTGTCTTCAACTTCTATATTATCACTTACCTTATTATTAAAAGCGGTATCTAACATGTCAAAAAACGAAGAGTCGTTACCAATGGTTGGCATATTCTCTTCAAAATTTTCTTGAGCAAATTTTAAAACCGTTAACTTTTCATAAAGCTGAGAAACTTCCGCATGCAATTGATCTACATCCTCTCTTCCTTTTAATTTTAGAATCCTATGTGCAATGCTAACTAATTCTGATTCTAATTTCTTTTTCATCTTTTCGTAAGTTTTACTTTTGATTTTTAATAAATTTGCGAGACCTTTATAAAAATCGAAGACGCACTTCGATTTAGTGCTAAAATTACAAAATGTTTCTCGAAAATACAGTAAATCAGAAAGAACAATTTGGGTGGATTGAAGTCATCTGCGGATCGATGTTCTCTGGCAAGACCGAAGAATTAATTAGACGACTTAAGCGCGCACAATTTGCAAAACAAAAGGTTGAAATTTTTAAACCTGCTGTAGATGTGCGTTATGATGAAGAAATGGTGGTTTCTCATGATGCCAATGAAATACGCTCAACACCTGTACCTGCTGCTGCTAATATTCCTATTTTAGCAGACGGCTGTGATGTGGTTGGTATTGACGAAGCTCAATTTTTTGATGATGAAATTGTTAGAATTTGTAATGATTTAGCCAATAAAGGCATTAGAGTTATTGTCGCTGGTTTAGATATGGATTTTAAGGGGAATCCTTTTGGTCCAATGCCAAATCTTATGGCAACTGCTGAGTATGTTACTAAAGTGCATGCGGTTTGTACCAAAACAGGGAATTTAGCACAATACAGTTACAGAAAAGCATTAAGTGATGATTTAGTTTTACTTGGCGAAGTAGACGAATATGAACCTTTAAGTAGAGCAGCTTACTATAAAAGTATGCAACGCGATAAACTTAGACAACTTAAGGTAAATGATGCGGAAGAAATAGATTCTAAAGACCAAGCAAAAGATGTCTAAAGCCTTAGAAACTGTTCTTGAAATTGATTTAAGTGCGCTTACTCATAACTTCAAATACTTAAAGTCTAAACTACAGCCGCAAACCAAATTTTTAGCAGTAGTAAAAGCATTTGCTTATGGAAGCGATTCCGTAGAAGTAGCAAAACACCTCGAAAAACTAAACGTAGATTATTTTGCCGTGGCTTATGTAAAGGAAGGTGTTGCACTTAGAGATGCAGGTATTGAAACGCCAATATTAGTGCTTCATCCACAATCTATAAATTTTAAAACGCTTATTGAGAGCTGTTTAGAGCCTAGCATTTATAGTACACATGTTTTAGATGAATTTATTAAAGTGGCAGAAGCACAAACTCAAAGTAATTATCCAATTCACTTAAAATTTAATACAGGTTTAAATCGCCTTGGGTTTAAAGAGAGTGATATTGAAACAATCGTAGCTAAACTCAAAAAAACAGTATCCATAAAAGCAACTTCTTTATTTTCTCACTTGGCAGCAAGTGAGGATCCCAAAGAAGAAGACTTTACAACGCTTCAAATTAACAGGTTTAAAACTATCGCAAATTTATTTGAAAAAACATCTGGCTTAACACCTTGGTTGCATTTATGTAATACCTCTGGCATTATTAATTATACTGAAGCCCATTTAGATATGGTAAGATCTGGTATAGGACTATATGGTTTTGGCAATTCTGCAGAAGAAGACAAAAAACTTAAACCTATTGCGAGTTTAAAATCCGTAATTTCTCAAATTCATAGTATTGAAAAAGATGAAACCGTAGGTTACAACAGAGCTTACACTTCTATTGGTACAGAACGTACAGCAACCATACCAATTGGCCATGCAGATGGCATTAATCGAATTTATGGTAATGAAAATGGCTATGTAATTATTAACAACAAAGAAGCGCCAATTTTAGGAAATGTCTGTATGGACATGATAATGGTTAATGTTACCAACATAGATTGTAAAGAAGGTGATGAAGTCATAATTTTTAACGCAGACTATAAAGCAAGCAGCTTATCTAATTCTGCAAAAACCATTTCTTACGAAATTATAACCTCTGTTTCTCAGCGTGTTAAACGCGTTTTTTTAAGGTAATTTCACATTTTTTTAACATGTTGTGACTTTTTCTGCTAACTTTGTGTCTCAACTAACACATTAACTAACTATTAAAAAACATTAAATTATGTTAAAAGAATTTAAGAATTTTATCATGACAGGCAACGTTGTAGAATTTGCAGTTGCTGTTATCATGGCTGGTGCAATTGGAGGCGTTGTTACAGGATTTGTAAACAATATCGTAATGCCAGTTGTAGGTCACTTTTCTGGTGGTATGGACTTCGCAGATAAGAAAATCATTTTAGATGAGGCAATCGTTGATGCTGCAGGTGCAGTTACAACTCCTGAAAACGCAATAATGTGGGGAAGTTGGATCAATACAATCATCAACTTATTAATTGTAGGTTTAGTTATGTTCTTTATTGTTAAGGCATATAACAAAACTAAAGCACCAGTTGAAGAGCCAGCTCCAGCAGGACCTTCTGAGCTTGACATCTTAAAAGAAATCAGAGATTCATTAAAAAAATAAAAGACGTATAGCGTCATCGCTACACTCATATTTTTTAATTAAACCCAGACTAAAAAGTCTGGGTTTTTCTGTTTTTAGACTTTTTATTGCTAAACCAATAATTTAAACGCCTTATTTTTATCACATTTTTAAGACTATTTACAAGGTGTTACTTGAAGAAATACTCTAATTTTGAGACCTTTGAAAAACAACAATTATTAAATTCGTAAATCTCACTTATTAAAATCATTCTTGCCATTAAAGATGGTAAAATTGCGAATAATACGTGAATCTCTTATTAACAATAAATAAATACAAATGAAAGTAGCTATCGTAGGTGCAACAGGCTTAGTAGGAAATGTAATGCTTAACGTTTTAGAAGAACGTAATTTCCCTGTAGATGAATTATTATTAGTCGCTTCTGAGCGTTCAGTAGGTAAAAAAATAAAATTCAAAGGAAAAGATATCTCTGTAATTAGTATTCCTTCTGCTATTGAGGCAAAACCAGATATTGCATTGTTTTCTGCAGGTGGATCTACATCATTAGAATGGGCTCCTAAATTTGCCGAAGTTGGTACAACTGTTATTGATAATTCTTCTGCTTGGAGAATGGACCAAACCAAAAAATTGGTGGTTCCAGAAATTAATGCAACGGAGTTAACTAAAGCAGACAAAATTATTGCTAACCCAAACTGTTCTACTATTCAAATGGTAATGGCATTAGCACCATTACATTCAAAATATAAAATTAAACGAATCATTGTTTCTACATATCAATCTGTTTCAGGAACTGGTGTAAAAGCGGTTGAGCAAATGGAAAATGAAATCGTAGGAAAAGAAGGCGATATGGCTTACCCTTATCCTATTCATAAAAACGCAATTCCACATTGTGATGTTTTTGAAGATAATGGTTACACCAAAGAAGAAATGAAATTGGTTAATGAAACTCAAAAAATATTAGGTGATCGTTCAATCGCTGTTACTGCAACTGCGGTAAGAATACCAACGGCTGGTGGACATAGTGAAGCTATAAATGTAGAGTTTGAAAACGAGTACGATGTTGCTGACGTTAGAGCACTTCTAAATGATACAGATGGTATAACTGTTCAAGATAATTTAGAAACAAATACATACCCAATGCCAATGTATGCTCATGGAAAAGATGATGTCTTTGTTGGACGAATTAGACGTGATGGCTCTCAACCAAATGCCCTTAATCTGTGGGTTGTTAGTGACAACCTTAGAAAAGGAGCTGCTACAAACACTGTACAGATAGCAGAATTTCTTGTAAAGAATGAATTAGTATAAGAAAGGTTATTAATTAATTGAAACTCAAAATAGCGATAAATTCGTGTGTTTCAACTAATTATTTAATTACTTTGTTATAATTGTTTTTATATTGCACTCCCCTTTTACCTTTAATATTTTCGTCTTTAGGCCCTAACCTGAAGACGAAAATATTATATTTGAAATAATGAACCATTTATTTCAATAAAACCTAATTTATGAAAAAATTACTCCTAGTTGCTTTAGCACTATGTACTGTTGTTTCATGTAAAAACGAAACCGAAAACGTGAAACCAATTTCTATAGATTATCCAGAGACTAATAACGTAAATGTTGTTGATACTTTATTTGGAGAAGCCATTGTAGATCCTTATCGCTGGTTAGAAGACGATAAGAGTAAAGAAACTGAGGATTGGGTAAAAGCTCAAAATAGTGTAACTTTTGGTTACTTAGACAATATTCCTTACCGAGAAGAGCTAAAAGAAAGACTTACCAAGCTATGGAATTACGAAAAAATTGGCTCACCTTTTAAAGAAGGAGATTATACTTATTTCTACAAAAATGATGGTTTACAAAACCAATATGTTATTTATAGATATAAAACCAACGCAGATCCTAGTACAGCAGAAGTATTTTTAGACCCAAACACCTTTAAAGAAGATGGTACAATATCTTTAGGAGGTACAAGTTTTTCTAAAGACGGAAAAACATTGGCTTATGCTATTTCTGAAGGTGGAAGTGATTGGCGTAAGGTTTTAATAATGAATACAGAAACTAAAGAAATCATTGAAGATACTTTAGTTGATATAAAATTTAGTGGTATGTCTTGGTATAAAAACGAAGGCTTTTACTACTCTAGTTACGACAAACCTATTGGTAGTGCGTTATCTGCAAAAACAGATCAGCACAAAGTTTACTACCATAAGCTTGGAACAAAACAATCAAAAGATCAATTAATTTTTGGTGGTACACCTGAAGAAAAACACAGATATATTTATGGTGGTGTAACTGAGGATGATCATTATTTAGTGATTTCTCCTCGTGTTTCAACTTCTGGAAATAAACTCTATATAAAAGACTTAACCAAAACAAATGCACCATTAATTGAAATTTTAGGGCACACAGATTCAGATACTAATATTATTGAAAATGTAGGTTCTAAACTTTATATAATGACAAACTTAGGAGCTCCAAATGAAAAAATAGTTACTGTTGATGCGTCTAATCCAACACCAGAAAATTGGGTAGATTTTATTCCTGAAACCGAAAACGTATTAAGTCCATCAACTGGTGGTGGTTACTTTTTTGCAAATTATATGGTTAATGCAGTTTCTAAAGTATTGCAATATGATTACGATGGTAAATTAGTAAGAGAAATAGAATTACCTGGTGTAGGAAGTGCTGGAGGATTTGGAGCAAAGAAAAAAGATGCAGAGCTATATTATTCGTTTACAAACTATGTAACGCCTGGAAGCATTTACAAATATAATATTGAAAAAGGGACTTCAGAATTGTTCAGAAAACCAGACATCGATTTTAATCCGGAAAATTACACGAGCAAACAGATTTTTTATAAGTCTAAGGATGGTACAAAAGTACCAATGATTATAACACATAAAAAAGGCCTTGAACTTAATGGTAAAAACCCAACCATTCTTTATGGTTATGGTGGATTTAATGTGAGCTTAACTCCAAGCTTTAGTATTGCTAATGCCGTTTGGATGGAACAAGGTGGTATCTATGCAGTGCCTAATTTAAGAGGTGGTGGAGAATATGGAAAAGCTTGGCATGATGCAGGTACTAAACTTCAAAAACAAAATGTGTTTGATGATTTTATAGCAGCAGCTGAATATTTAATTTCAGAAAATTATACGTCTTCAGATTATTTGGCAATTAGAGGAGGCTCAAATGGTGGCTTATTAGTTGGCGCTACAATGACACAGCGTCCAGATTTAATGAAAGTTGCATTGCCAGCTGTAGGTGTTTTAGATATGCTTCGTTATCACACATTTACTGCAGGAGCAGGTTGGGCTTATGATTATGGAACTGCTGAAGACAGCAAAGAAATGTTTGACTATCTCAAGGGCTATTCACCAGTACATAATGTAAAAGAAGGTGTAAAATATCCGGCAACAATGGTAACTACAGGAGATCATGACGATCGTGTAGTACCAGCACACAGTTTTAAATTTGCTGCAGAATTACAAAGTAAACAAGCAGGAAACAACCCAACTCTTATAAGAATTGAAACCGATGCTGGTCATGGTGCGGGCACACCTGTTAGCAAAATTATTGAACAGTATGCAGATATCTATGGATTTACACTTTACAATATGGGATACGAAGTGTTGCCAACTAAAACAGAAGAAAAAGTAAAAGGGTAATATTAACTAGCTATTAATTAAAACAGGGTCATTGTCACTTAAACCACTTCATAAACAACTCAAAGAAAAGAAAATAAAGTTTCTTTTTACGGATTATTACGATACTATCCTACATAGAAAAGTACATCCAAATTACACACAGCGTATTTGGGCGAAACTTATGATTAAGGAGATGGGATTGTCTGCCTCTATAGATGAGCTTTACTTTACTAGACAGGCATCAGTAAAATATTTAATAAAAAAACTTAGTCTTGAAGATGTTGAAATTCCGTACAAGGCCTTACAAAACGAAATTTGTAAGCGTTTAATTAATGCAGATATTATTTCTATACATGAAAAAGAGGAATTTCTATCGCTTTTTGAAGCTGCAGATGTTAGGGCAGAATCTAGTGTACAGTATTTAAATCAAGATGTTTTAGATACATTGAAGTATTTTAAATCTAATGGTGGTAAAGTAATATTGGTTTCAGATTTTTATGGTTCTAAAACTTTATTTGAAAAGCTATTGTCCTATCATGGCATTTTAGATTTGTTTGACCATGTTTACAGTTCAGCAGAATTAGAAAAAAGTAAACACAAAGGAACAATCTACGAACCTATATTATCAGAATTATCTATTGATGCCAATGAGGTAATGATGATTGGTGACAATTTAAGAAGTGATTATACTAATGCGGTTAAAAATGGACTTAACGCTTATCAACTTCCACATAAAAAATATCTAAAAAAGAATAAACGTAACAACTTTGGCAACGATAAAAAACGTCTAAATAACATTGTAAATAAGGTTTACAAAAAAGCCCAAAACAGTGCGTCAATTCCTTACACGGAATATATAATGCATTATCATACGTTTGTTGAACGAATGTATGAAACTGCTAAAAAGCAAAATTTAAAAGACTTATTCTTTCTATCACGAGAAGGACAATATCTTAAAAAACTTTTTGATTCTTACCAAGACTATACGTTGCTAGATGAAAGTAAAAAAATAAATACCCATTACTTAAAAATATCGAGACAAGCATCACTTCAAATAGCGCTAAAAGAACTTGAAGTTGAAAATTTTGGATATTTAAGAAAGAAATATTACAACCTTTCGTTAGAGGATTTTCTGTTTACAATTAATTGCCCGGAAGACTTAACCGCTCAAATTATTTCTGAATTAAAACTTGACGGGAAAAATGTTATTGAACAGTTTTTTAAGTCTTCATGTTTTGAAAATTTAAAACTAAACGAAACCTTCATTACATATTATAATACCCATAGAAAAGAAAGTCATGAAGCTTTTAACGCGTATATCAATTCTTTTAATTCTGATATAGAAACTAACGGAATTGCACTTGTAGATATTGGTTGGGGCGGAACGATGCAAGAATCCATTTATAAGTTTTTTGAAGGTAAAATTCCAGTAACAGGATATTATCTCGGACTTGGAGAGATTTATGATATTCAACCAGATACTAAACGTTATGGTTTAAACTTTTCATTACTTCCATTTGTTGATTATAATGATCGTATTTTAATGGCAAACATGCAGTTATACGAGCAATTCTCAGCTGCTGACCATGGAAGTGCGTTAGGTTATAGATTAGATGAAGACAACTATTCTTTTGAATATCATAAACCAGAAGAAAAATGGCTGTATGACAATCATATAAAGGCACATCAGGAAGAGATGCTAAAGCTTCATAAAACACTTTTACCAACCTTAGAGCCTTTGTGTTATAGTCAAGAAGAAATGCAAGATGCTATTTCTAAAATGGCATTAAAAGTAGGCTTGCTTCAAAAAACTAAGAAAATTAAGTTCTTAAAAACGTTAAGTCATGGTTTTTATCAAAATGTTGGAGACAACAAAGTCGGTATTACCTACCGACCACCAAAAATTAAAAGTCCGGTAAAAAGTATTATTAGTTTTTTAATGACACCCGAAAAATATTTTAGGTACTTAGTAAAACTAAAACCATTACTGTATAGCAAAAGTAAGATCGTCGCTTTTTTTGCACCTATGTATTTAATTTATCTCTATTTTAGATTTAATAAATATCTTAGATTTAAAGTTTTAAACCGTTTCTTTCTTCTGAAATATAATGTGTTTAAATAAACCTTTAATTAGTACTTAATTTTCAATTTTTTGATTTAATAATTAAAAATTCGCTAGAAAAAGCTTAGGTTTAGTTTCTATTTACACTTTTAATGGTAGGATATTTATATATTCAACTGTCTCATTAATGTTGTAAACAACAGCGAATGAAAAAAAATTACTATTTCTTATTGCTTATTGTATTGTTAGTATGCTCTTGCGAAAAAGACGATGGTTTATCTCCAATTGATAACCCTTCTATCGTTCATTTCGATTTGGAGAATATGCCTTATCAATCTCTTTCAGAATATCAATTTTTTCTAAATGAATTAAAAAATCTTGAGCCTTCACCTGGTGTTATTCCATATACTTTAAATTCATCTTTATTTAGTAATTACGCTCAAAAAAAGCGTTTTTTATGGATGCCTAATAACAGCAAAGCATCTTATATCGCTGATGATCAAAATTTACAGTTTCCGGTTGGCGCTATTTTAATCAAAAACTTTTATTACAACAACGTTTTGCCCGAGAACAACACTCAGATTATTGAGACGCGATTAATGATTAAAAAACAAGAAGGTTGGATTTTTGCAAATTATAAATGGAACACAGCGCAAACTGAAGCCATTTTAGACATGGATGGAAGCACAATAGATGTACAATGGCTGCTAGACAATGAGGTACAATCTGTTCAATACAGAATTCCATCTGGCCCAGAATGCCATACCTGCCATAAAGTATTAGAAACACCTAAACCTATAGGTCCAAAACCAAGAAACTTAAATTTAAGTTACAACTATAGCGATGGTTCTTCAAATCAATTAGATAAATTAGTAGATCTTGGTTACTTAGAAAATACATTGCCTAATATTATAGACAAATTACCAAACTATAACGATAGTGATGAAACATTAGAACTACGTGTGAGAGCATACGTAGATGTTAACTGTGCTCATTGTCATTCCGAAGAAACACATTGCGCATACAGACCCTTACGATTTGATTTTTCTGATACACACAACCCAACAAATTTAGGTGTTTGTGTAGAAGCAGATACAGATCTTGGTTTTGACTTAGGTCATATTGTAGAATCTGGAGATGCAAGAAATTCGGTATTATATTATAGAATAAGTTCTGTAGAACCCTCAGACAGAATGCCACTTTTAGCGCGTTCTTTTGTTCATAAGGAAGGTGCAGAATTAATTGAAGAATGGATTAACACTTTAAACTCTAACTGCAACTAAAAACACTGATATGAAAAAACCATTACTATTCGCAATTCTTTTAGTCTTATTTTCTACTATTGGCTTTGCGCAGCAAATACAACAATCCGCAGATTGGCCAAACAGTCAATGGACGTTATCTGGTACTTATGATGCTAATTACCTTTATGAAGATCCCACAGGAACAAGTGAATCTTTTTCTTTTGATGATAATCTTGCTGGTGGTTCATCCGTAAATAATGTTGCTGTAGAGTCTCCAGTAATTAATTTAAATGCCGCTTTTACAGCTAACGAAACAGAATTATTTGTTTCGTTTCAATATGTGCTAAATATTTATCAGGCAGAAACTTTACATCTTCAATATTGGGATACTGACTCTAGTGAATGGGTTAATTGGGGAAGTCAATTATCTGAAAACTCACCTAGTACTGTTAATTTTTGCAACGGCACGCCATCGTCTTATATCAGTGATGAATTAGATATTTCTAATTTTTCTAGCACTCAATTATCTGGATTTAAATATCGAATATTTTACAATGACAATACATCCTTTGGTTGGGGTTTTTGTGTTAATTCTGTAAATATTATTTCTAGTGTACCACCTGCATGTCCGAGTATAAATTCATTAACCATTAATAATGTAACCGCAACATCGGCTGATGCAAATTGGATAGCAGGAGATACTGAAACCAATTGGGAAGTAGCAGTATATCTTGCGTCAGAGCCACTTCCATCTTCCGGAGTACCAACGGCTTCCAGTCTTTATACTATTACAAATTTATTACCAGAAACCGATTATATAGTTTGTGTAAGAGCCGATTGTAATGTGGAAGGTTTTAGTGGATGGGAATGTCAAAATTTCACAACTGGTGTAGACACATCTGGTTTTCCTGTAATATTTACAGCAAACTCAATAAATACAACAGGATCTTACGATATTGCATTAGTGGATTTAAATGGCGACTTTTTAGACGATGTTGTATCAGTTAGTTCAAGTAATATTAACATACACTATCAATTATCCTCAGGTGGATTTAATGTTGTAAATATTGCTACCACTATGGCAGATAATGCGCCTAACTGGAGCTTAGCGGCTGGCGATTTTGACCGTAATGGGTTTAATGATCTCGTTTATGGCGGAGGATCTGGTGTAACTTTTATGAAAGCCAACAGCACTGGTACTGGTTATTCTGAAATATCAGGTGCTGATTATGTGTTTTCACAGCGTTCTAATTTTGTAGACATTAATAACGATGGTCACTTAGATGCCTTTGTTTGTCATGATGTAGATGCTAACGTTTATTATATAAATGATGGGTCTGGTAATCTAAGTTTCTACCAAGGTAGAAGTGCTGGTGTAGTACCAAATGGCTTAGGATTAACACCTGGTGGAGGAAACTACGGAACAGTATGGATAGATTTTGATAACGATAGAGATATGGATATGTTTATCGCAAAATGTAGAGGAGGCTCTACAACTATTAGTACAAATGAGTTATGGCGAAATGACGGTAATGGTGTTTTTGTTAATGTAGCAGATACAGGTTGGTACGACTCAAATTATCCAACAGATGGACATAATAACTCTTCTAATCTAGGAGATAATGTACAAACATGGTCTTCTGCTTGGGCAGATTTTGATAATGATGGCGATATGGATGTATTTGTAGGAGCGAGTAGCTCTACTAATGGAAATTCAAAATTAATGCGAAACAATGGCGACGGTACATTTACTGATGTTACATCTGGTTCTGGCGTCTTAGATGCACAAATGGGAATTGAGAATGCACCTGCCGATTTTGATAATGATGGATTTGTAGATGTCTTATCTAATGGCGACATTTTATTTAATAATGGCGATTTTACGTTTACAAATTATTCTGAAAACATGCCTTCAAGTGGAGCTATTGGTGATACCAATAATGATGGTTTTTTAGACGTGTTTAGAAACGGGAATATTTTTATTAATAACACCAACGCCAACAATTGGGTTAAAATAAACACTATTGGTACAATGAGTAATATTAATGGTATTGGTGCTAGAATTGAAATCGAAACCGCTTTAGGTACTCAAATTAGAGATGTTAGAAGTGGAGAAGGTTTTGAGTTTATGAGCTCATTAACTGCGCATTTCGGAATAGGAACTAATACAGCTATTAATAGTATTACAATATATTGGCCATCTGGTAATGTAGATTTTATTGAAAATCCGGCAATAAATACAACACATAACATTACTGAAGGTTCTGCACTAAGTGTTATTGACGAAACACTAACAGATCTTACCATATATCCTAATCCTGTAGAAGACGAATTAAATATTGAAACTACTGCAGATATTACCAATAAAATAGCAACAATTTTTGATATTAATGGTAAACGTGTTCTAAACCTTAAATTGAATTCAAACTTAGTTGATGTTTCAAGTTTAACAAGTGGAGTTTACTTTCTAAGATTAGAATCTAACGGAAAAATTATGAAACGAAAGTTCATAAAGAAATAAACCCTCATATTTTAAATATTAAAGGAAACCGTTTGAGAAATCAAGCGGTTTTTTTATGCAAATTAATTTTTTGAAAGACATATCTTTGCATTATGCTTCAAGTAAAAAATGTCACTTTTGGATATTCTAAAACTAAGATTTTAAAAGCGGTTGACTTTAAAGTTGAAGCTGGAGAAAATCTTGCCATAATTGGCGAAAGTGGCTCAGGAAAAAGCACACTTCTCAAACTAATTTATGGCGAATACGATTTAAAACAAGGTCATATTTTTTGGAAAGACGAAGAAATCTTAGGGCCAAAACACAATTTGGTTATTGGTTACGATTTTATGAAATACGTGACTCAAGAATTCGACCTTATGCCTTTCATTACGGTTGAAGAAAATATAGGTAAATACCTCTCTCGTTTTTATCCTGAAGAAAAACAAAAACGTACAAAAGAACTTATAAAAGTTGTAGAACTTGAAGCTTTTGCCAACACCAAAGTAAAATTACTAAGTGGTGGACAAAAACAGCGTGTAGCTATAGCGAGAGCATTAGCCAAACAACCCGAAATTCTTCTACTAGACGAACCGTTTAGCCATATTGATAATTTTAAAAAACAATCGCTTAGACGTAGTGTTTTTAAATACTTAAAAAACAATAATATTGCTTGCTTGGTTGCCACACACGATAAAAATGATGTACTAGGTTTTGCAGACCAATTACTCGTTATTCACGATTCTAAAATTATAGAAAAAGACACACCACAACATATTTACAATAATCCAAAAACACCTTTAATAGCCTCGTTTTTTGGGGAATTTAATGTCATTGAGCCTTTTGGTATTGTATATGCCAATCAAATTAAAATTGTAGCACAATCCGATTTAAAGGCAGTAGTAAAAACGGCTTATTTTAATGGTAGTAATTGGCTAATTGAAGCTGAATATGAGTCTGAATCTATTTTTATTGAACATTCTGAGCTAATAGAATCAGGTACAGAAATTTACTTTGTGGTTTCTTCGTAATTCTTGATAGAAGCTTTCAATTTTTTAAACATACGGTTTCTCAATTTTAGCGGTTTCAAAACCTCTATACTATCACCAAATCCTAAAATAAGTCGTTCTAACTCAAAATTAATTTGAACAAAAATATTAAAAACAACACCATCTTTCGTTGTTTCAATTACACGTTGTGTGGAATGAAATGGCTTCGTAATAACATAAGGAGCATTTTTATGGTCTATTTTAAATTGAATACGTTGTGCTCTAGAATTTGAGACCGTTACACCAACCACATCCTTATAATAATCATCACCATCTATTTTAAAATCCTGATAATCTTCATTTTCTAGCTTTAGTATTTCAATCATTCTATCTAATGCCAATGTGATAAACTTTCCTTTCTGACTTCCTAATAAAAACCATCTATTATTAAATTCTTTAAGCAATTGCGGATGCACTGTCATTATGCTCGCTTTTCTTGCTTTAAATGACTGATAAGATACTTCAATAACTTTTTTATTCTGAATAGAATCATATAAAACATCAATATATTCAAGACCTTTCAATTGTTCATTCTTATCTAAATGAATTATAGCTCGCTTGTCTTTTTGTGATGAGTTTACTGAATCTTCTAAGCGTTGTAAAACACCATCCATTTCTTTAAATAAAGAAAAATCTTTAAACTGTTTAAGTAACTGTATTGCCTCATCCATAACTTTCACGTCCTTTTCAGTTACAGGAATATTAATAATGCTATAATCGGCATCATCGTACTTATAATACTTTCGGTCGTAAACTACAATTGGTGCATTGTAACCTAACTTGTCGCTACGCATCATTTGCAAATCTAATTGTACAGTACGTTTGCTAACATCAATATCTTTGCCTTCGTATTCGTAAAGCGCATCAGAAACGGCTACTATTAAATCATTAAGTGTCCATTGTCTAAAATGATTCTGAAGACATTTATCAATGGTTTTATATCTTATTAATGCGTTTTTATTTACTGCCATAATTATTGATTACATGTATTACAATACAGATTTTTAACTCCATCTTTTCTTAAATTCTGAAAATCTTTATCTATCCATTTGCACCATCTTTCTTTATTAAATTTAATGGCTCGTTTATGAACCCTTAATAACAAACTTTCATCAGAGTCATTTTGATAAGCAACAAATGTTTTTACAAATACAAAAGCTGAGCTTTCGTCTAATTTGTTATTGTCAAATCTTTCTGCAAGATTATTAATAGTTAAATGATACATACTCCATCTATTGAAGAACAAACTTAAGTCTGTTTCATCTTCAATATTTTGCGCTTGACTTCTAAAATAATCTGTAATGAACTTGAAAGATTCTTCAATTTTAGAACTAAAGTTTATTTGAGCATAATACTGAATACTAGCCATATGGTAGTTTAAAAACAAAGGATTTACTTTGTCTTCATTTTTATAACTTTCAAATAAAGGTTCTACCTTTTCAGGATGCATAACTTTAGAAAAATCATCTAAATTAGTATCCCAATCACTTAGTAATCGTCTCGAGGTTATTGCGTAAAGATTAAGTAGATTTTTTTGAGCAGCCTCAGATAATAACTCAGGTTTAGACAACCAATTTCTAACAAAAAACACAATATTATCTAAGGAATAAAAGTATACGTTCTTTAATAGTAATGCTGATACATTTTGCACCAATTTTGGTTCATCAAATAAATTATCTAATACAAATTCTTCATTTAGAAAAAGATTGCTTTCCTCCTTTAAATACATCTCTGCCAATACTTTATTTACTAAATCATAATTTTCATTCAATATGGCATCTACTAAGTTATAATGTAACACTAATGGGTCGTCTAATTTCCAATTTCCATTGAGGTAAATAATAGCTTTAGAACGTCGTTGTAAGCTGAGTGCTTCTTTCCAGAATTCATTTTTATTATCAGCTAAATATTGTTTTATTTTAGGTTTATGGTTACCTAAAGTATTTTCTAATCCCAATAATTCGGTTTGGTAATAGCATAATTCCCAATTTTCCTTGGCATCAATCTTAAAGGCTTCAGGTTTAATATTTAGTTTACCTTTTAAATAATTCTTTATATAATCCGCACGTTTACTGTGAAGCATGTTGTTCGTTTTTGAATTACCATCTACAGAGGTATAACTCTTTATGTCTATTGAATGAATCTGCTCAGGTTCAATCTCAAGCATTGGATTTGTAACCGGAATGATTTTTCCGCTTTTAAAATCAAAACTCACTTCATAGATGCCATTTACACCCTTCGTTTTTAAAGCAACTTTAGGTGTGTAAATCTCTGGTTTAATATCTCTTAACTCATACCTTTTGCTTGGTATATGACAAGGAACGTTGTAACTACATTTTTTTCCGTCTTTAATTAAAATAATGTTTGCACTGAGTGTTTTACCTCTAAGATGTTCCGGAATTTCTCCTAGAGATACAATTATCCTTTTTGGGTTTTCTGCTGTGTTATTCGCAAATAACTCATCTCTATAAACAGGTTTTAACATTACACCTTCGTAAATATCGGAAGCATCTAGTCTATTTTCTTGGCCACACATTAATTGATTTCTATCTATTAAATCTATAGCGAAACCATCATTTTTATTTTCAATAATTTCATGAAGATTTTCAACACTATGATAACCCATTATCACTTCATTATTAATAATTGTTAATCCATTACCAATGTTTATTATAATATTACTTTTATTTCCTACAAGGTCGTCGCAAGTAGCATCAGTGCTCTGAACAGCAAATGCATTATCAGAAAGTTGACCATCAATTATATAACCTTTTTTACCAAAAACATGTGTCGCAAAAACACGTTTAGTAGTTGTATGATAGCCAAATCCAAAATCGGCATAGTAAAATGAATCCGAAATCATATTGGCATAATGACCTGGCGAATTACGCCAAGACTTAAACATCTCGTAAGCCAATCGTTCTAATTCAGATTTATTTAATGGTAGTTTTTTAGGTCTTGTATACAGAATGTTCTCACCAATATTAGTAAATGACTTATTGAAATGAAAAACGCGCTCTTTTGGATTGGGAAAATCAGTATTATGCTCCACATGATTAAGCGAATTACGACTAACCATATAATCAGTATGCAATTGTGCTGCTTTGGCTAAATCAGGATGTCTTTTAAGTGGATGCTTCCCTTTTGCCTTTCTTAATACATTAATTTTTTCTGTTAAAAGTTCTGATAATTTTTCTTTATCTGATGCCTTTAATTGTGCATTTACACATTGAAAACTACATAAAAATAAAAGGCTAAAACATAAAATGTATTTCATAAGATTGAGAGGGTTTAAAACTTAAATCACTAAACACACCACAACTATAATGCCTGAGTAAAACAACTTATATTTTATTACAACGCCTTGTCTAATTTAAAACAAAAAAAACACTACGCAAAAAGATTGCGCAACACCTAAAGACATTTGATTAAAATTAATAAAATGGAAACTTTAAAGTTGAAAATATTCGAAGTCTTGGTCAATAATATTACAATTGAAGAATTTGAAACATGGTTATATAATTCTGAAGAAATTATTTCAAAAATTAGAACTAATAAATTTATCTTCAAGGTAATAACTATCAACTACAAAAGTAAAAAATGGCGAATTCAACTTGAAGAATTAACATTCTCAAAATTCGATAAAGACGATTTAATTGTATTAATCATTGAAAAAGAATGTAATAATATAATTCACAGCGAAGACTATGATGAAATATATAAAAGTCTAAGTAAAATAATGATGCATTTTGAATATGAATCCGATTCTAAAACCATGTGGGATTTCTTTAGCTTATGGGATCAATTCGACTTAATTAAATTACAATACTACCCAAAAAACACATACTATTCAGATGTAAAAAAATTAGCTTTCGAAACATATTCTTTAATAAAAAATTGCCAAAATATTAGTCAGAAAAAGACAATTTTAAAATCAGGAAAAACCGGGATTTAAAACAACTCAGAACGTCAAAAACTTAGGGGTAAAACCACAAAAAGTATCAATATCTAAAAAATTATTTGCTTTTTTCAAAAAAAGTTAATACTTCGTATTAAGGGCATGAATTTTCTGAAACTGAAAAATTAAATTTTGTAAAGTCGAAAAAAAAGCTAAATATTTGCATCGCATTTCAACCAAAACACACGTTGAATTAAAAATTAGAAACTATGAGTTTATTTATAACATATCAAAACTGTCCAGAAGGAATACCGCCTTTTGTGATGCTTCGTGATTATCGTTAGATAAACTTTTCAAATTTATAAATGAAAAATCCGAAGCCAATTAAAAACTGTTTCGGATTTTTTGTTTTCAGTCATTAGCAAACCTGCTAAACACATTTCCACAAACAGTTATTACAAAAATATTATTCTGTCACTTCGAGAGCAATCGAGAAGTCGCACATTAAAACAAATTTTAAATGAAACATACACAATTCACATAGGCACAGATTCCTAATTGGGAGTAATTAATTGGAATCATTAAAATAGACAAAACAATTGTAAACATGTCTAATGAGACCAAAGCATATAAAAGGGCAAAAGGAAAAAGAAGTCCGTCGATTATTAAAACGTCAAAGTGAAATTTGGAAACTTCAGCGAGACCTAGGTTATATAAAACTAAAAGAACCTATTCGTCACGGTTGGTATAAAGAAATTGTTATAACAGAAAAAGTAGAGCGCTATAAAAACAAGGCAGCGATTCTAGAACTTTATAACAAAATTGAAAGGTATTATTGGGGAAGAACAAAAGAAGAAGCTGAAAACAAATGGCTAAATCAAACGTCAAAACACCTTATATACAAAGGGTTTCCAACAATTAGTAAAAAGCAATTTAATAAGATAAGATATAAGGCACAATGCATGTGTACTTCGTTTCAGTTTAGAAACGAAAACAAAAAGTTAAGAATTAGATTTTATATACGCATCCCAAAAGGAGCCTATAAAATTAAATATTCTAGAGCTTATATCACACACCGAAAACGTATTGACCCAAACCTTATTAGTGAAGATGAATTTATTGATTCGCAACTATTGAGAAAGGGATATTACAACATTAAAGAAGCTTTTTATCCTTGGAAAGACGATTGGAATTTAACCAATTACAAACAAGAAAAATTAAAAACAAAAAGACATCTCAATGAGCTCAAAAAATACGCTCTTAATGATGTCATCAACGAAACTATATCATGGGAAAACCATTAACAAAAACTAAAATAATACAAATAACCTCTGGTCGAGGTCCAGCAGAATGCTGTTGGGTTGTCGCTCAGATTCTAAAACAATTTTTAGAAGCTGTAAAAGACAATGGCATTGATTACAAAATATTACAACGCGAAAAAGGCATTGAAAACATGACGTTGCAATCTGTGACAATTCAGCTCAAAGGCAAAAGTCTAAATGTATTTTTAAGTCAATGGATAGGCACCATTCAATGGATAGGCATTTCAAAATTTAGACCAAATCACAAACGCAAAAACTGGTTTGTTGGTTTGTACGAAGTAAGCAAAAGCGAACAATTTGAAATTCTTGAAAAAGATATTACCTATCAAGCCACTAAAAGTTCTGGACCAGGCGGACAACATGTAAACAAAGTGAGTTCTGCTATTAGAGCCATTCATCAACCAACCAAAACACAAGTGCTGGTTATGGATAGTCGCTCTCAACATCAAAACAGAAAAATAGCAAAAACACGCTTGCAAGAAAAAGTAACAGAACTACAATTAGACGCCTTAAAATCTGGTATAAAAAACCAATGGAAAAACCACTTATCAATAGAAAGAGGAAATCCTGTGCAGGTTTTTAAAGGTTCCGATTTTAAAAAAAATGTAGTTGTAAAAGATTTTAAAAAACAACGATACGCACTAAAAAACGAATTGCGTAATCAATTAAATACTTAAAACCATGGACACTAATTTATTAAATAATTACGTGCTAAAAGCTATAGATGCTTATCCATACGAACTAGAAGAAACTGTAGAAAATCTAAACTACGCCTTATCCTACGAAGCCGATAATGCATACGCTTTGTATTTAATGGGTCGTTTACAAGCCGAACAATTTGGCGATTTTGAAAAAGCCAAGCAATATTATGCTGAAGCTTTGGCTAATAAGCTAGATTTTCACAAGGTGTATTCAAAATACATTCTGGTTTTAATGTGGAATGAAGATTACCAAGAAGCTCAAAAATTAATTGACTATGCTTTAACCGTAAAAGGACTAAACAAAGGCGAAGTTTACTTATTTCAAGGGCAACTTTATGAGGTTCTTCAAAAATATAAGAAAGCATTAAAAGCTTTAAAGCTCGCAAAAAAGCACGTGTACAATAACAGCTTTACAAGTTTCATCGATTCTGAAATTAAAAGAATCAAAAACAAAATGAAACCGAAAAAGACTAAAAAGTCTGAAAACAAAAAGAAGAAAAAAAAGAAAAACAAATGATTGTCATTTCTGCGCAGGCAGGAATCCACAATTAAAAATTAGAATTATGAAACGACAAGAATTATTAAAACGATTTCTAACAAGAACAGACAAAACAGGACGGTTTATAGTAAGTTCAAAAGTTACAGGTATTACCTATTTTATAGAACCCATAGACAACGGAAAACCAGATAAACTTTGGGGAGACGTTGACCCAGCAACAAATAAACTCACTGGAGATTATGGAAACAAAACTATTGGAGCTGTAAAGGAACAAGACTCTTTAATCACTGAAAATAATGGGTTTACAAACATTTTAACCTTCAAAGGAAGTCCCTTAGGCGTAATAGATAGTAGAGATAAAATGTATGAACGCAATAAAATTTAAAAAATATTTTACTACGCAAAAACATTGCGCAATAGTATAAAATATTTGCAGAGTAATTAATTAGAAGTCTTTTTGAAATCAGACTTTAAAGTAGTGCTCTGCCAGAACGAGGCATCTGGCAGAGCTTCATAAAAGTTCTTTAAAATTATTAGGAAGCATTGAGCAACTGGTTGGCTCGCCTGACTGTAAATCAGGTCTTTTATTAAGCTTGTAGGTTCGAGCCCTACTGCTTCCACATCAAGCAAGTCTTGTTAAGTGTTTCGGTATAGCACTATTGTATAAATCCTTACCAATTGGTATGAGGTTTTTATATTCAACTTGACTTGATACCAACGGGTTATTTGGTAAATAATAACCACCATCTATGTACACAGGTTCGAATCCTGTCTTCTCTAACGGGAAGTAGCTAAAGCGGTTATAGCAATAGATTCAATATGTAGGTTCGAGTCCTACCAAACCGAGTTTCGGTTTGTGGCGGAATTGGCAGACGCGCTGTATTTCGGTTACAGTTTGAAATGGAATCATAATCCATAATTAGTTAAAGAAGGTCACTTTTAAAAATAGACTACCAAGTGCGCCACACTTTAATTGGTAAAAACAAAGTGAACTAAAACTCGCAAACGCAATACGTTGCAAATGCAGTCTAGAAAACACCTTGAAATACTGATGTATTAAAAGCCGTTTGAGGTTTTCTTTTAAAGATTCATTTTTCAATAAACGATATAACAAAAACTGTTGTTTCAAAATTGATAAATCATCCAAGAAACAAAATTTAAAAACCCTTTAAATCGCATGTATTTCCGTAGTTAGAAAGATGGTTTTCTTTCGCTCTGTTAGTGAAACCCATTTTTGAAAAGTCTTTGGACGAATTCAAAAATGATGGTTGAACTAATCCCGCTGAAAAGCGGGATTTTAATGAATAGTCATTCTCATAAAGAGAATTCTATTATAAATGTTTAACCGTTCTGAAACAAAAAATAAAAACTTCAGAACAAAAAATTAGAAATCATGTATAGAGTAAGAATTCATGCAGGTACAGTAGGTTTAGTGTTTAAAAACGGTAATTACGCTCGCGTTATTACACCAGGAAAACATTGGATAAATTTTAGAGAGCAAGTCTTAAAATACGACTTATCACAAGCTTTCAGTGCACCAAAAGCATTAGAAATCTTGCTTAAAGATGAGACTTTAGCCAACATGTTGCACGTTGTAGAAGTAAAGGATAACGAAATTGTTTTACTTTACGAAAACAACAACTTTAAAAGCGTATTAAAAGCAGGTCGTTACACCTTCTGGAAGGGTTTAATAAACTACAAATTTGTCACTGCAGATTTAAGTAAAATCGAAATCACAGAAGACATCAAAAACGTCTTGTTCAGCAATATGCAAATGCGTCAACACATTAGAACGTTTGAAGTTGCAGCATACGAAAAAGCAATTATGATTGTTAATGATGAGTTTGTTAAAATCTTAGAACATGGTACTTACCATTTCTGGAGAAACGAGCAGACCATTAAAATATCTAAAGCAGATATGCGTCAATTGCAATTAGAAGTTGCAGGTCAAGAATTGTTAACCAAAGACAAAGCAACCGTTCGTATTAATTTCTACGCACAATACAAAGTTACTAATGTAGAAACGGCGTTAATGCATAGTAAAGACTACGAAAAGCAATTGTACATTATTTTGCAATTAGCATTGCGCGCATTTGTTGGCGCTTACACCTTAGACGAATTGTTAGAGCAAAAGGAAACGATTGCCAAAGCGGTTTTAGAAGATGCAAAAACACAAGCCAACAAGTTAGGTGTAAATGTGTTGCACGCAGGTTTGCGAGACGTTATTTTACCAGGCGACATGAAAGAGATTATGAATCAAGTATTGATTGCTCACAAAAAAGCGCAGGCTAATGTGGTCACAAGACGAGAAGAAACAGCCTCAACAAGAAGCTTGTTAAATACCGCGAAATTAATGGAAGACAACAGCATGTTGTTCAAGTTAAAAGAGATGGAATATGTTGAGAAAATTGCCGACAAAATTGGAGAAATTACAGTAGCCGGAAACGGAAACGTTATTGAACAATTAAAGGATATTTTCTCTGTGAATAAGTAGTGTTATGGCGTTACCCTCTTTCGCTAGCCAACGTCGCTAAAAGCTATGAAGGCTGTAGAAAAGCTTCAGAGGGTCGCGCTTTCCACTATATCTTTTTTAAAAAAAATAAAAAAGGATGCCGTTGCAATCGCTAACGCAGAGCAAGCTAAGGGCTTTATCACAGCAACGAGCATTTAAACACAAGAAAGACAAACAAAACAAAAGTTAAAAACTTAATTAAGTAAAAACTCAAGCCCTATATCAATTCGTAGAATTGAACGTCAAGACGCAGAATAGATGAAGAAAAGCTTCGAAATCAGGAGAACGCAGTTCGACGCGAAGTTTTCAAATCGGTTTCAGTTTGCAAAACTGAAAATTCCTTGGCTTGACCGTGATTTTTTGGTTCGTTTACTCGTGAATTTTCATTTTATGGAACTCGTGATGTGCTTCGCAGTTTGCATCAAGGCAAAATGAACGTAAAGAAAAAAATGAACGAAAGGCAAAAAACAATACCTACCAGGTTTTTGAAACCTTGCAGGATAAAAAAACAACTACGCAAAAACAATGCGCAATACACTATAATATTTGTAGTGTTATTAAAATAGATTCTGAAACAAGTTCAGAATGACAAAACAATAAAAATGAAAACAAATACAAAATTAACCGGTCACGATTTATTAGCCTTAGGTTACAGACAAGGCAAATGGATGAAAGACGCCTTAACTCATATCAACAAAAATGAATTAGAAGGCGACGCCTTAAACACATACTTAGCGCAATTTAAATCGCCAGACCCAATAGAATTACATAAAACGCCAATTGAATTTTCAATCAACATTAAAGCAGAAAACGAAGAAGAAAAAGACAATGTTGATAAAGTGATTAATTCCATGCAAACCTTAATGAAAACACCAACATTAGTAGATGGTGCTATTATGCCAGATGCTTGTCCTGCTGGGCCAGATGGAACAATTCCAGTTGGAGGTGTTGCAGTGGCCAAAAACGCCATTCATCCAGGAATGCATAGTGCAGATATTTGCTGTTCGGTAATGCTAACCGATTTCGGGAAAGCAGAACCAAAAGACATTTTAGATGCAGCACATGCTATAACACATTTTGGTCCTGGTGGACGCGATAGAGATTCACAATTTAGATTTCCAAAGGAATTATTAGACGCTTTTGAATCTAACTTTTTTTTGAATGATGGGAACATGCTTCAAATCGCAAGGTCTCATTTAGGAACACAAGGCGATGGTAATCATTTCTTGTTTGTTGGAACCTCTAAAAAAACAGGAAACACCATGTTGGTAACCCATCATGGTTCAAGAGGTCCTGGAGCAAGACTGTACACCAAAGGCATGAAAATTGCCGAACGTTTCAGAAAAGAATTATCTCCAGATACGAAAAAGCAAAATGCTTGGATTCCGTTTGAAACCGAAGAAGGACAAGCGTATTGGGATGCCTTGCAGATTATAAGAGATTGGACAAAAACCAATCACGAAGTATTGCATAATTCAGTAGCTGAAAATTTAGAAATTAAAATTGAAAACAGATACTGGAACGAACATAACTTTGTCTTTAAGGATGGCGATTTATTTTACCATGCTAAAGGCGCAACACCTTTAGATGCTAAGTTTATGCCAGATATTACAGGACCAAGATTGATTCCGTTAAACATGTCTGAACCTGTATTAATTGTTGAAGGAAACACCACAACTACTAATTTAGGTTTTGCACCACATGGCGCAGGAAGAAACGTGAGTAGAACACAGCATAGAAAAAGCAAAACAGGTACAACCATGCAAATCTTTAAAGAAGAAACACGTGGATTAGATATTAGATTTTTTTCAAAAGAAATTGATATTACTGAGTTGCCATCTGCTTATAAAAACGCCAAAGCGGTTAGACAACAAATGGACGAATTTAATCTAGGAAAAGTCATTGATGAAGTAGTGCCTTATGGTTGCATTATGGCTGGCGATTGGCAGAAAAATGCACCTTGGAAGATTAGGCGAGAGAAACGTAGAAACTCAAAAAAGAGAAATTAATCTTTAAAAATAAGACCTGCTAGTTTTCAATATCGAAAGCTTTCGGGACTGCAAGGTCTACAATTTAACCTTAGAAAGGGAAAAAGTGGGCTGACTTCGGTTGGTCTGCTTTTTAATTTTAAAAAACCTCTACTACCTTAAATTCATTCCCTCTAAAAACCATAGCATCATCAACACCTTTAGACAATAACAATTTTGCAATTGGCGTTGCGGCAGAAATGGCAAAATACTTTGTATTATCCACAATTAATTCACCTGCACTTACAGCAATAAAATAATTGGCTTGTGTTGTTTTTATTACAGAACCTAATGCTACTTTTTGGTGTTTAGCTTCGACATTTATTTTTTGAAGGATTTGTTTTTGCTTTTCAATTTCTGCTAATTGATGACCTGCTTTTTCGCGTTCTAATTGCAACATGGCTCTTCCAGTTTCATGCTTATCACCAGCACTACTTTTGGTTTCGGACGTTAGAGAAATTTGAATTTCAGTTATCGTATTACTGATAGCTTCAAAACGAGCATCTATAAAAGCGTGGCATTGATTGTATAAATCTTGTTTAACGTTCTTTGTCATTATGATGTCGCATTGGGTTATAAAGTGTTATTTCAAAATTAAATATTATCACTATTTAGAATGTCTTCCGTTTCCTTTTTTTGGAGTCCAAAGAAAATTTGGGAAACAATGTTTATATCCTCATTTTTACCTGAAAGGTTTCCCTTTATTTTAATCTGGTTAGTACCTTTTACTTGGCTTGCTTCTATATTTAAAACATCTAATAAAGAAAATAGTTCGTTGGCTCTTGGTATTTGAATATCATCTTGCAATCGATTAAAATTCGTATTAAATTTAAAAAAACTAGAGCTGTTTGTTTCATTAGTATCAACATGCGATTTTGCGGTATTAAAATACATTTTGCTATCTCGCTCTTCTGCATAAAAGGTGTAGTAAGGTATACTTAATAAAACGCTATTTACTATTGCACCTTGATTTATAAGATATGTATTTAGACTTTCATTTTTCTGAATCCCTAAGTCAATCGCAATTTTTGGCACTTCTTTTTCTTGTAGTTTTTTTACTTCTATTTTTTCAAAATTATCATCATACTTGTAACTTATAATAGTATCGTTTTGAAGTGTTCTTCCTTTAATTCCTAAACTAAAAACTCCATTTGATTTGTTTACTAATTGAGACACCTCTAAATTGTTTTTAGTAAAAAATGACAGGTTTTTTAGTCGATTTGTCAATGAGGATTTATGTTCCTCCTTGTTAAAATTAGCATCAAAATATAACTCTAATGAAGCGTCTTTTAAACCAGAATATGAATTGTTAGTTTTATAAGCATCTGTATCCTTTGTGAAAATATCGCCGCCTATTACGGCTTTGTTATCTTCAAAATTTAAGGTTATTAAACTTTCTTTATTTACAAACACAATATGGTCTGTTGCGTCACTTAACTTCTCAATGAGACTATGATTCTCGTCAGTGATAAGTTTATCTTTTAAGAGGACGTCTTCAAAAACAGTTTCTAATTTATCTAAAGGTGTATCTAAAGTTAAAGCTGTGGCAATTTTTTCTGAGTTCCAAGCTAAAATCAGTTTAGACTTTTCTAAAACTAGTGTTTTATAACCTTTTTCGTCACTTGTAATGGTACTAGATTTTTCTTTAGCATATTTTGTTATATACTTTTCAAAAGCCTCTGAATCTTCAATTTTAAACGTGGTAAAAAAGGTGTTATCAATACTTTTAATGGTATAAAAGGCTATTGAATATGGCTGTATGTCTACACCTATATCGTCATCTTTTTTTGAATCGTCTTTATCCTTGTCTTTGTATGATTTTGTGTTTTCCCAATAATAACTTGGCGATGTTAAGGCATCTAAAACTAGTGTTTTTGTAATGTTATGTACGCCAACTTTTATAACAGTTTCTGCATCTTTATGGATAACATTTAGTAAAACAGATGTTTTCTTAAAATGGGTATAACCAAAATACCCTAACAATACTAATAGAAGTATTGATAGGGTTATTTTTAGGAATTTTTTCAAAAGTATTTGAGTTTAAAAATTAATCCATTAACGCATTAATCATATTTAAAAAATAGGCTAAACTATTGCTATTTCCTTTTTCTGGTGTGTTTAAAATCATCTCACCTTCCATAGCGTTATTCTTAACTTTTCCTGTTTTAAAAATGACATCTTCTGTGTTTTCTGCAATAAAATCTATTCTTTCTTTAAAATCATTAGGCATAATTTCTCTTGGAAATGTAGCTGCGATTTCTTTACCATTTACATAGATTGCACTAGAGTTCTTTTTAATTAGGCTTTTATGTTTCCCGCTCACTTTACTATCGAATTTTCCGGTTTTAATTGCAACCATATCTTCAAAAGATGTTCCTAAAAGAATAGCATCATCCTTAAACATTACATTTAAAGCAAAAGGTAATTCATTTGTATTTAGCTGGTAAATTCCGTTAGCATTTAAAGTAACTTCGCCTCTACTTTCCTTTACTGCTATTTTCATTAATTTATGAAACAAATCACCTTCAGAAGACGTTACCATCATTAAAAAACCTGGTAATGTTTCCTTTTTAGTTTTAGTTACTTCTTCTCTTTCATAGTTTTCATCGTACTCATAAGTTGTATATGTTAATTCTCTTTCTTTCATTTCTGTAAGAACGAAAAGCATATCGCCTCTTAATATTTTTGCCGCACCTTCTTCATCTAATAATAAGGATAAAATGTCCATACCAATTGGCAAAAATTCTGCAACTTCGTTATCGTCATAACCTTCAAACATTTTGCTCATCATCTCCGGATAAGCTTCTAAAATGCCTTTTGTACTCATATTCACAGAAAAATATCCTAACATTTTATCTTCATTAAAGTATTTAAAAAAGTTAGAATTCATTTTACCATTATACATAGCCTCTGTGTATTTGGCCATTTCATTATTCATGGTATAATTTGTTTTTAGAGACACATGATTTTTCTCAAAATTAAGCTTAGAGCTAAGAGACATATCTCCATAAAACTTTTGAAAACCATTGTATAATCCTAAATAATCCGAACCTAAACCATAAGAAGCTTGTTGTAATATATCTGAATAAATAGAACTAAGATCACCAATCCAAGCTGTAGCTTCATCTTTACCATTGCCAACTGCTTTTACATATTTTGTATTTTTTAAAATAGAACCATTAGCATAATTTGCTTGCATTGTTGCTTTTGCATAGGCAATTAAAGCTTTATCGCTTATTAATTTTTTGGCTTCTCTCTCCTTCCTTAAATTCTCGTAATAATCATCATTATAAGAAGACGGCTCGTATTCCGTTGATTCTATAACCGTTTCTTCTATTTCTACTTCAGCAGATTCCATAACGATTTCTTCAACTTCTGTTTCTTCTATAACCGTTTCGTCATCACTTACAAAAGAATCTATAGTTAGCTTCTCAACACCATTTTCTGTATTGGTTGTTAAGGTTATGGTTTTGTATTGAGAACCCGATCTGCTTTTACTATTAAACTTAACTATAATTTCACCAGATTCACCAGGACTCATAGCAGTAACTGGATACTCTGGTACAGTACAACCACAACTAGCTCTTGCATCTGTGATAACTAAATCTGCATCACCTGTGTTTGTGAATTTAAAGGAATGAGAAACTTCGCTTCCTTGAGAAATGACTCCAAAATCATGATGATTTTCTGCAAACTCCATTACTGGATAAGAATATGCTTCATCTACCACGTCTTCTACTACAGCTTCTTCTATGCTGTAATCGTTATAACCATAATAATCGTTGGTGTATGTTTCTTGAGATAATGTAAATAGCAATACATTATCATTCCACATCATTACCATATTGTCATAAGAATCTACAAAATAAGACAAATCCCCTTCTGTAATTACATTCTTCTTTTCTCGTTCTGGCATTAATTTTTCAAAACCAGATTTATCCTTTAGAGGTACTAAAAAATTATGTTTTAAACTCAAAGAATCAGACGTCATAAAGTAATAAAAACTACGTTTTAAATCGAACCCTAATTCATTTAGGTTAGATACTTGTCCGTCAGTTTCTTTAATCATTTCTTTCAGGAAAACTTTTCCAATTTTTGAATTTTCAAACTCAGCTACAGAGACTAAATCAGTTACATTTTTTCCTTTTATAGCAATAACTGCTTTAGCATCCTTTGGTATTTTAGATATTAAATCTTGTGCGCCAATAGTTAATGTAATACAGAATAGATAGGTAAATAGTAATATTTTTTTCATGTGATAAGTTGGATTGGGTAGTTTTATTATTTAGATAATTGAATTGAATTTGTAATGTTTTTTTCTCCTAAGATTAAAGACATTAAATCTACTTTTAAGAAGACGGCTTTTTTATTAGGAGATACTTTTGCATTTGAATTAGAGACTTGTTCTACATCATTCTCAAACCTGTAAATACTTGTATAGTTAGCATCGTCAAAAATTTCACGATCCTCACTCTTTAATTTATAAAAGCTTCTTTTAACACTCTCATCATAAGAAAATGTGCGTTTAAAACTGTTAGCACTATAGGAGAAATTGGTGGTATTAAAATTTGTTTTACTCTTTTTGTTGTGCTTACTAATTAAGTCTTTAAACACAGCATCTAAATTAGCTGTAGAGCTAAAATCACATGAAATAGTAAAAATATAATTATCAAAGTCTGAAGTCGTCTTTATGTTAGAAATACCCTCTATAGTTTTAAGGTGACTTTTTGCCTCTTTTAAAGCCAAACCTATATCTTCTTTTGAAGGCACTTTGTAACCATTAACACTATCCAAAAGCATTATGGATGCAATTTTAGATTTACTTTTACTTAAATTAAATGTTACCAGCATTTCGCCACTTCCATCTGCATTTAATTTAATTTCTTCGAGAATTTCAAAACAACTCGAAAACAGGGTTAAGCTTACTATAATTATAAAGAAATTGAAAAATCTTTTCATGCTAAGGTCTCGATTTTAATGGGCTAAAATTGTATTACAGGACAAAACTGATTTCAAAAATAGTAATAATTACAAGGGCTTTAAGACTAAACCGAATAATAATCACTAATATGTCTAAGAAATGGCCATCTCGTTACAAGCATACTTAAACTTTACACTTTATTTCTGTTTCTCTTTAGATTTTGAATACTTTAAAACTCCGAAATATCCCATTTGTTTTACAATCCAAGATTTTCTACTTTCTATATATGTTGTTGCCGGATTTGCTTTATATCGTAAAGGACTTGGCAAAACTGAAGCAATAGCTGCCGCCTCATATTTAGATAAATTCGAAGCTGATTTTTTAAACCAATACTGAGCGGCTGCTTCTGCTCCATAAATACCTGGACCCATTTCTATACTATTTAGGTAGACTTCCATAATGCGTTCTTTTGTCCAGATTAATTCAATTAAAAATGTAAAATAAGTCTCCAATCCTTTACGCAACCAACTTCTATTAGGCCATAGAAATACATTTTTAGCAGTTTGTTGAGAGATGGTACTTGCACCTTTAAGTCTTTTGCCTTTTTTATTATTCTCGTAAGCTTTCTCAATAGCTTTAAAATCGAATCCATTGTGCTTTAAAAAGAACTGATCTTCGCTACAGATGACGGCTTTTTGTAAATTAGTTGAAATCGCTTCAATTGAAACCCATTTATGCTCCCAACCTTTATCGTTTACATCCGTTTTTTCAACATTACGAATTATCATTAAAGGAGTTACTGGTACAGCAACCCATTTAAATAAAAAAACCAATCCAATAGAACAGATAACCAACCAAATAAGAATTTTAAAAATAAATCTAAATAGTCGTTTTAATAATTTCATTACCATTAATTATGCTAAATCTGCTAATTCCTTACCTACTAAACTACCAATCGCAATTCCCATACCTCCTAAACGCACGCCGCAAAACACATGATTAGATAGTTGTTGTACAATAGGATTTTTTTGTTTTCCAACACCCATAATGCCAGACCATCTATAGTCAATTTCAAAATTTGTAGTTGGCAAAATAGTTGTTTTTAATAAGTCTTCAAGCTTATTTTGAATAATTTCTGTTTGCGCAAATACAGTGGTTTCTTCTGTTTTAAAATCTAAGTGTCGTCCACCACCAAGTAATACTCTATTATCTATATTTCTAAAGTAATAGTAACCTTGGTCCAAATGAAACGTACCTTTAATATGTAAATTATCTATAGGTTTTGTGATTAAAACTTGTGCTCTTGCTGGTTGCACTTTTTCTAAATTAAGATGCCTAGCGAACCCATTGGTTGCAATACATAAATTCTTGCTTTTTAATTCAAATTGGTTCGTTTTTATTGTTACTGCATTGACATCTTCAGCATAAGATTCAACCGTTATGTTATTCAGAATTTTTATGCCCAAAGACTGCACTTTTTTCAATAAAGCACTCATCATTTTTCCGGTATCAATTTGTCCTTCAAATGGATTAAAACAATAGTCTGATTTTATATTTTTAAAGCCAAAATCATTGTCTTTAAACAAAAACACATTCGCATTATAAATTGGGAACAAAAGTTTATTAATGGCGCTTTGCTCACTTTTACAAGTATCATAAAGTGTTTTGTCTAATTCTAAGAATAATTCGTAACCACCTAAATTCTGATAATCAATTGTTTTATCTCCTAAATTTTCACGAAGAATTTGAAGTCCATTTATTCGTTTTTTAATCAATTCTAAAACCTCTTCTTTCGAATGAGATTGTAAATCATCAATAATCTCGCTTAGGCTACCAAAACAAGCAAAACCTGCATTTTTGGTACTTGCGCCTTGTGGAAGAATTCCTTTTTCAAGAATTAAAATCTTTGATTTAGGAAAACGCTGTTTTAATTGTAAAGCACAATTTAGACCTACAATGCCACTACCAACAATTGTAAAATCAATGTTAGTTAGCCACGTTTTTGTTTCCCAATACGATAAATTCATAACGACATTATTTTCCATAAAAAAAGCTCCTAAAATTAGGAGCTTTTAAAGTATACATAATAATTTTATTCTACTATAATTTTCTTGGTCACTTTTTGTGAACCGTCAGAAATCATTAGCATATAAACGCCAGCCTGAGCATTACTAAGTTGAATAGTTTCCTCAAAACGACCTGTATTATCATAAACATTTTTATAAATAGAACGGCCTCTAATATCATAAACATCTATTGAAATAGCGTCTCCAGAAGTAGGATTAAACCCTATATTGAATTCTCCATTATTTGGATTTGGATATATGCTTAAATTGTCTAATTCATTTTCTACCACACTTAAAGATTCTGTACAGAATTCCATTGACCAATTGTTTAAAGTACCTGTATCACCATTAAAGAAATCAACCAAAACAAGTGTCCAATCACCATTCATATCTAAGCCATTAAAACTGCTTAAAGCATTTTCTGGAGCTGCTAAACCAACAGTTGGGCTAGCACAAGTAATTGCCGGTTCTCCATCCTTAAACGTTATGTCAATATTTCCAAAAGCTGTTGTGTTACAATTTCTATTCCAAATATTCACAAAATTTACACCGTCAGGATGTTGTAATTGTAATAACAAATCACCAATATAAGAATGTGTAATATCTACGGATACTCTTAAATCTGATATTGTACCAGAATCTGAAACGTTAATTGTATTACCTACAGCAGTTCCTGCCGAGTTAGCACCTGCACCATCTGGTATAGCTAAAGTTAAAGCACCAGACGCAAAAGTTGTACAAATTATATCTACGCCTATAGCAATACTATTGCTATTCACGTTAAAAAAAATGCCGTTTGCAGCCTCAACCATAATTCTACAGTTAGAAGAAGATACATTTGGTACCGTAATATTTTGCGAGCCATCGTTTGGCGTATTACTTGCTAAAACAGTATCAAAATTTAAACCACCATCTGTTGATAGTAATATATTAACATTTGCTTCATTAACTCCATTTGCTGTAGTACCAGAAACATCCCAAGTTACGGTTTGAGACGTACCAATTTCCCAAGAAATTCCACTTGAGTTCTGAGACGTCACAGTAAAAGGCCCAGCAGATGTTGTCACTGTTGCAGTCATATTATCAGAATCTGTTTGTCCTCCACTTGCATCATTATCTCTAACGGTTAAAACAAAATTTAAGTTTCTATTTACTGCGGCTAATTTTTCCCAATCTGTAGATACACCTCCATCAGTTATAATATCTGAAAGTCTTGGAATATAACGTGTAGGATTTGATGTCCCAGGAAAAGTTCTTACTAATGGTCCAGTAGTCGTTGTTTCTGTTGGCACACCTGCTGATCCTAAATCATATTGTTCCCAAGTGTAAGTTAAAGAAGCTGTTCCATCTACATCAGTTGAAGCGCTACCATCTAATTTATATGGTGTACCTTGAGGAATAGTATAATTTGAACCTGCATTAGCTATTGGTTCTGAGTTCCCTGTTGCTGTTCTATTTACAGGACAAGAACCTGTACCTGTGACGTGATTCCATATTCTAAAAATACTATTCTGATGAAAATAATCATCACTACCTATTTGTACATTATCTGATCCGCAAATACCAGCATATGCCATAATTGTAGATCCGCTCCCTGGTTCATAAGCATTAGAGGCAGATCTGTTACCTCCAGCACAACTACCAACAGATCCATTAAAAGTGTGTGGCGCACCAAATTGATGGCCTAATTCATGAGCTACGTAATCAATATCAAAAGAATCACCAACAGGCTGATTAACACCAGTTACTCCTCTTCCCTTGTTATTGTTATTACAAGTAACGCCTAAACCTGCTAATCCACCAGCTCCTGTACTAAACGTGTGTCCTACATCATAATTTCCAGAACCAATAGTGTTACTAATTTGAGTTTGACTTTGATTAATTAAAGCGTTAGTACTATCATTACTAAATGGGTCTGTACTACCATCTGTATAGATTATACTAGTGTTATTAGAAACTAACGTCATGGTAATAGATAAATCTCTTTCATAAACACCATTAACTCTATTAATTGTTACCACAATTGCAGCCATAGCATCGGCTACAGTGCCGCCATGAAATGCAGTGTATTCTCCTGTACAAGCTACAGCAAGTCTGTAATTTCTTAACATACCATCATCAGCATTTTTGGCTAAAGATGTAGCTTCTGTATTATACAATCTTTCATCGTCAATAACACCACATTCAAAATCTGAATTTAACTCTTCAAGATTTTGTCTAGAATAGACAGTATAAATATTTCCATCCGCTGAAAATGGGTCAATAAATTGTGTTCCATTCGCTGTATTTAAAAACATAGCATGAAATCCTTTAGATGTTATACTAAATCTAATAATCTCTGAAGGATTATCAATTCCTTGACCAGCATATGTTCTGGTATTAGGATATTCTGCCTGAAGCTCTGACTCCATCATAGGTGTTTCAAATACTCTATAATTTTTAAGTTCTCCATTAGAGTTTGGAAAACCAATTATTGTATTTCCTTTTTGTTGCCTGTTACCAACATTTTGCAATGTTAACTTTAATTCATCCAGATTTAATTTGAAGAACTTTTCAGTCTTTAATGTAATCTTTCTAAAAACTTGCTCAGATTGCATTGCTTTGTCTTCACTAACGCTTGACCATAATTCGTTAGAATTCTGAGCATTAACAGACATAGAGAAAAACAATACACACAATAGTGTTGTTTTAATTACGTAAATTTTATTCATAGTTATATTTTTTTACAATCCTTAAAGTTAATTGTATTTATTCGATTATCAAAAAATGCCTAAATCTCATTCAATTGAAGCCGTTTTTTTAATAAGTAAAGGGCTTAAATAAAAAACCCAAACTTATTCAGTTTGGGCTTATTTTTAGTCTTCAATTGCATCTTGCAACTTAAAATCTTCCATAAATTTAGTGGTATAATTACCAGCTATATAATCTGGATGATCCATTAATTGCCTGTGAAAAGGAATGGTTGTTTTTATACCTTCTATTACAAATTCATCTAAAGCACGTTTCATCTTATTAATAGCTTCTTCTCTCGTTTGAGCTGTTGTAATAAGTTTCGCAATCATAGAGTCATAATTTGGTGGTATGCTATATCCTGCATAAACATGTGTATCTAATCTAACTCCATGACCACCTGGTGCGTGTAGTGTGGTAATTTTTCCTGGAGAAGGTCTAAAATCGTTAAACGGATCTTCTGCATTTATTCTACATTCTATAGAGTGTAATTGTGGTAAGTAATTTTTACCAGAAATTGGCACACCTGCTGCAACTAATATTTGCTCACGAATTAAATCGAAATCAATAACTTGCTCTGTAATTGGATGTTCTACTTGGATACGTGTATTCATTTCCATGAAATAGAAGTTTCTATGTTTGTCTACAAGAAACTCAACTGTACCAGCACCTTCATATTTTATAAATTCGGCAGCTTTTACAGCCGCTTTACCCATTTTAGTTCTCAATTTATCTGTCATAAACGGAGAAGGTACTTCTTCCGTTAATTTTTGATGACGTCTTTGAATTGAGCAATCACGTTCAGATAAATGACAAGCTTTTCCACGAGAATCACCTACAATTTGGATTTCTATATGTCTAGGCTCTTCAATAAGCTTCTCCATATACATATCGTCATTTCCAAATGCTGCTTTAGATTCTGATCTTGCAGATTCCCACGCATTTTGTAAATCTTCTGGTTTCCAAACGGCACGCATACCTTTTCCACCACCACCTGCTGATGCTTTTAACATTACTGGATAACCGGTTTCTTCTGCAAGGATTACACATTCTTCATAAGATTGAATAACACCTTCACTTCCGGGAACACATGGTACACCAGCTGCTTTCATTGTTGCTTTTGCATTGGCTTTATCACCCATTCGATCAATCATCTCTTCAGATGCTCCAATGAATTTTATTCCATGCTCTTCACAAATTTTTGAGAATTTTGCATTTTCAGATAAAAACCCATAACCAGGATGAATAGCGTCTGCATTTGTAATTTCTGCAGCGGCAATAATATTTGATATTTTAAGGTAAGAATCTGTACTAGAAGGAGGCCCTATACAAACAGCTTCGTCTGCAAATTTAACATGAAGACTTTCTGCATCTGCCGTAGAATAAACTGCAACAGTACGGATACCCATTTCTTTACAGGTTCTAATAACTCTAAGAGCTATTTCACCTCTATTGGCAATTAGTATTTTTTTAAACATGTCTTTTGAGTTTAAGAGTTTATTGTTTAGCAACAAATGCTTAAATATGTCTATTTAAACGTATACTAAAACTTCTAAACCTAAAATTTATGAAGGATCAACTAAGAATAATGGCTGATCAAATTCTACTGGTGATGAATCATCCACTAAAACTTTTACAATTTTTCCTGATACTTCAGACTCTATCTCATTGAATAACTTCATAGCTTCAATAACACAAAGAACGTCACCTTCTTTAATATCTGTACCAACTTCTACAAAAACAGGCTTGTCTGGAGATGGCTTGCGATAAAAAGTACCAATAATTGGCGACTTTATAGTAATATATTTAGAATCTTCTGTTGCTACTGGTGCAGCAGCAGGAACTTCTTGAGCTGGTGCAGCCTGTTGTACTGGTATTTGTTGTTGTAAAACAGGAGCAGCTTGCATAGGTACTTGCTGCACAATTGTAGTGTCATCTGAACCTGTTCTAATGGTAATTTTTACATCATCCATTTCTAACTTAACTTCACTTGCACCCGATTTAGCTACAAACCTAATTAAGTTTTGTATTTCTTTTATATCCATAGTTTTTAGATATTTTTAGTTAGTTAATTGTTTAGGAATTATAAGCCCATTTAAAATAAATTGAGCCCCAAGTAAATCCGCCACCAAAAGCAGCAAATATAATATTATCACCTTTTTTAAGTTGTGATTCGTAATCAAATAATAATAATGGTAATGTTGCAGACGTAGTATTACCATACTTCTGAATATTCATCATTACTTTCTCGTCTTCTAAATTTATTCTATTCGCAGTAGCATCAATAATACGTTTGTTAGCTTGATGTGCTGCCAACCACTCAATATCATCGTTTGTTAGGTCATTTCTTTTCATTATTTTCTCTGCTACATCTGCCATATTGAAAACAGCATTTTTAAAAACTGTTTTTCCATCTTGAAAAATATAATGCTTTCCTTCTTTGAATGTATTTTCGTTTATTGGGTATGAAGAACCTCCATAAGTTGCCTGAAGAAAATCTCTTCCTTCACCATTACTTCTTAGTAGTTCATCTTGCAACCCTAAACCTTCTTCGTTAGGTTCAAACAGAACTGCGCCTGCTCCATCACCAAAGATGATACATGTTGCTCTATCTTCATAATTAATAAATGAAGAATTTTTGTCTGCACCAATAAGAAGAATTTTTTTATATCTACCAGACTCAATGTAGGCAGATGCCGTTGACATACCGAATAAAAAACTCGAACACGCTGCTTCTAAATCGTAAGAAAATGCATTAACGGCTCCTATTTGAGTTGCTGTATACGATGCAGTAGCAGCAGCTTTCATATCTGGAGTTGCTGTACATACAATTACTAAGTCAATCTCTTTAGGATCTAATCCTTTTTTCTGTATTAAATCTTCTGCTGCCTTAATAGCTAAAAAGGAAGTCCCTTTTCCTTCTTCTTTAAGAATTCTACGTTCTTTAATACCAGTTCTTGTAGTAATCCATTCGTCATTAGTTTCTACCATTGTTTCAAGAACTTTGTTCGATAAAACATATTCTGGTACATAGCCTCCGACTGCTGTAATTGCCGCTGTGATTTTACTCATTGTTAGGATTTAGAAAATTAAAAGTATAGAAAATTGACAAAATTTGATCTGTTTTATTCAATTTTTATCGATTTATAGCAAATAATAACGCAAATTAAGTGGTTTTTGCGCTATTGAAAAAATAATAACAAAAAAAACGCTCCCAATGGAGCGTTTTCTTGTATGCATGCATAATACTTATGCTACGTTTTCTTCTTCAACAGATTTGTCAATTAATATTTGACCTCTGTAATATAATTTACCTTCGTGCCAGTGTGCTCTATGGTATAAGTGTGGCTCACCAGTTGTTGGGCAAGTTGCTATTTGAGGTACAGAAGCTTTATAATGTGTTCTTCTTTTATCTCTTCTTGTTTTCGATATTTTACGCTTTGGATGTGCCATTTTAAATGTTATTTATCCGTTAATAGTTTTTTTAAATTATTCCAACGAGGATCAATTTCCTCAGATGATTTTGTTTCATTATCCTGTTTAGGACTTAATTCTTCTAATTTTGAAAGTATATCTGATTGCAATGTGCCATCTTCTATACCTGGATGAATTCGTTTTATAGGAACCGCCAAAATAATAAGTTCATATATATACTGAGCCACATTTATTTCATATTCTCCATGTGGTACGATTAATATATCTTCATTATCATTGTTATACTCATTTCCAAACTTAACAACTAGTTTAAAATTGTCATCAATTGCTTGGTTATAAGGTTCGTTTGTAACATCGCAATTAAGATTAATTGTACCTTTAGCCGAAAAATACAACTCCAATAATGTTGATTTTTTTTCGAATTTAAGGTCAATTTTAACATCAACTGCGTTGAATTCGTCGTATTCAAAATGCTTAAAGAACGTGTTATCAATTTGATAATCAAAATGATGCTCTCCTATTTTTAAACCTACAAAAGGTATTGTATAAGATTTTAATGCCTTCATCATCACTCTCAATTTGAGCCTGCAAATATATAAAATTTTAATTATTTAAAGCCTAGATATCAACAAATTTTGTTTATAACTATCTCGACTGCTTTTTTAACGGGTTTTTACTGAACTGATCATACTCTTTACGACTCCTAAAAATTTGTATTGCAGTATTAATGGCATGCTTCAATGAACCTTCATCTGCAATCCCTTTTCCTGCTATTTCATATGCTGTTCCGTGATCTGGTGATGTTCTTACTTTATTTAAGCCTGCCGTGTAATTTACACCTTCTCCAAAGGCTATTGTTTTAAATGGAATTAAACCTTGATCATGATATGACGCTAAAATTGCATCAAATTTCTTGTAGGTATTAGATCCGAAAAAGCTATCTGCTGAATATGGTCCATAAACTAAATTGCCTTCTGACTTAATTTTCTCTAATGCTGGTTTTAAAATTTTATCATCTTCATCTCCTATGACACCATTATCACCTGCGTGAGGATTTATAGCCAGTACTGCTATTTTTGGTTTTCTAATTCCGAAATCTTGTTTCAAAGATTTCGAAACCGTATTTATTTTTTCGTTTATTAGTTCTTTCGTGATTTTTTCACTTGCTTCTTTAAGTGGAACATGATCAGTTAAAAGACCAACTCTAAGATCATTTGACACCATAAACATTAAACTTTTTCCGTTTAAAGCTTTTGCTAAATAATCTGTATGGCCAGGAAAATTAAATTTTTCGGATTGTATGTTGTGTTTATTTATAGGAGCAGTTACCAATACATCTATTAAACCATCTTTTAAAGCGTTAGTTGCAGCCTCTAAAGATTTAATTGCATATTCTCCAATTTTTTTATCTTCTTTACCAAAATCTATTTTAACTGGTTCGTCCCAAACATTAACTACATTCACTTTACCTGCAGCAACTTTATCAGGAGAATCTATATTGAAAAAATTTATTTTACTCTTAAAATGACTTTTAAAAAACTGCATAATTTTACCTGACGCGAAAATCACTGGCGTACTAAGCTCTAATGTTCTTGGGTCTTCGTAAGCTTTTATAATAATCTCTGGACCAATACCATTGAGGTCTCCTACTGAAATACCTACAATTACTGATTCTATTTGCTTCATATATTATGTACTAAATATTTATAGAAATTAACAAAATTATAATCTATAAGATGCGTTTTCTTTTAGATACAACGTTTTCTCGTAAAATGGGATTAACTTTGTTGCTGCAAATTTAAACTAAATAAAGTACAATTTATGTTCACAGGGATTATAGAAAATTTAGGTATCATTAAAACATTAAAGAAAGACAGTGGAAATCTTCATATCACTGTACAATCCTCAATTACTGGTAAATTAAAAATAGATCAAAGCGTAGCACATAATGGTGTTTGTTTAACGGTTGTTAAAATTGATGGAGATCAATATACGGTTACGGCAATTAAGGAAACTTTAGATAAAACGAATTTAGGGCATTTAAAAAATGACGAATATATTAATCTTGAACGTGCAATGAAGCTTGGTGATCGCTTAGATGGCCATATTGTTCAAGGTCATGTAGATCAAACTGCCAAATGTATAAGTGTTAATGAAAATGATGGAAGTTGGGAATATACTTTTGAATACGACCAAGCACTTAATAATATAACTATAGAAAAAGGTTCTATCACTATAAATGGCGTAAGTTTAACTGTTGTTAATTCTAAAACCAACCAGTTTTCTGTTGCTATTATTCCTTACACGTATAATCATACCACTTTTAAATCCTTAAAAATTGGTAATAATGTAAACTTAGAATTTGATGTTATTGGGAAATACGTAAAACGACTTAACGACCTAAGAAACTAAGCTGTTTTTTTAGATACCGTGTACGCTTTGTAAGCACCAAAACCAAGAGCTAAAACAAATAAAACGATAATACCATTATCAATAGGTAAACCTGGTGGTGGTGGTGGAATAGGTGGTGGTGGTGCAGTGCTTTGCGCCATAGATGCGAAACCTACAAAAAAAACTAAGACAGAGGCTAACATATTTTTGTTTTGCATTCTATTATTTAATGGTGTAAAAGTATTAAAATTATTCAGTTTACAAAATTAATTTAACTAAAAAACATCTTTGAATGGTAATTATTCTCGATGAAATACCAAAAAATGAAGCTGTTTTAGGGAAGATACTTACATTTTCCGTGGTATTTCACGCAAATATAATATTAATTTTTTACCCAAAACACTACTAATAGCAATTACTTTTCAATAATTTCTACGCTTATAATTTCAAATTTAAAGAAACTTCATGTTTAATCAATACTTAAACACAAATTCAAAATATTTATTATAGGTAAGAACAAAAAAATATTTAATTGTTTGAAAATTAATATTTTAAATTTTAATATCTTGAAACACTTCCTTAATTTTTGCTTCGCCATATTTTCTTTCTAAACGTCTTATGGTAAAGTGAGCAGTTGCCATGTTCTGAAAATGATCCACAAATACATAATTCAATCCGCCTCCACCTATGGCTCCAATAACAGGAACAGCTTGCGCTAAAAACTTTTCACTTATAAGTAAACTAAGACGCGTGGCAATACTAGATAAAAAGTTCCCTATAGCATTTGACCCTAAAATGCCAGCGCCTTTTGCTAAACTATCTAGTGTGATTTTAATACCTGAAGCAGAAACATTATTTATGGTAGAATTTAAAGCTAATCTAGTCGTATAATAACTTGCCTCTAAATCATCATCATTTTTAGAACCACCACCTAAGGCAAAGACTTGCAAACAAGCCATTTGTCCTTCTAGCGTATAAATATCCTCTCCTTCACTACGCGCAATATCCATTATACTTCGCATTAAAAACTTAGTTGTTAAAGTTACCTCTGAAGCAAATATAGCAGTACCAAAACCAGTAGATGAACCAAAAAAACCACTTATAGCTCCCGTACTGGTAACAATACCTTTATAGGTGTTTTTAGATGGCTTTTTAAACGTTTTGTTTTTCTGTATTGTAAGCAAATTAGCTTTCACTATTTTCAATAATACAGATTCCGTAATTTTTTGAACTTTTAATAAAATTTTTTCTGGCACAAACTTTATTCCTGTTTCAACGGTATTACCAACCTTATTTACATTTCTAATCGCCCAACTTAAGTTGTGCATACTCATTTTCGCTTTTATTAAAGCGTCATTGTCTTCTGACGAAATTGTATTTGGGACTATATCCATTATTTTACGTTTACCTTAATATGTCGATACTTTGCAGTAATCGTTACATTAGCAATAACTGTAAATTAAGAAAACCTCTTGATTTCTCAAAAGGTTTAACTTAATTCTTGGCTTAAATTCAAAACTCCATTTTAACAACACTAAGAACTATTACATAGTTAAAACTAGTTCTAAATTCAGAAATAAATCAGTATCCAAAAATTATCGATTAAAGAAACTTAGGCTTAATAACCAGCATTGCCCAAGCCCAATTTTGACTTCCTGCTGCGGCATCTTCAGTTACTCCTTTTAAATCATACATTCCATCACTAGCAAACATTTGAGAATATCCCAATACCAATGCATATCCTTTAAATTTTTGCTTAAATACCAAATCTACTTCTGTACCTAAAGATTTTTCTCCACTTGCCAACTCTTGTTCGCCACTAAAATTTAAAGCTTTCACTAATAAACTAGATTTTTCACCTAATTTAAAATTTGCACTCGCATGTATATCTACTAAACCAATTGAATTTGCATGATTACCTACGTAGAAATAATCCATAAATCCATTAAACTTGTGGTTTGTTCCGTATAAAGGAAAGAACGCTCCTGTTTCACCCGCATCGCCATCATTCCCACTAATAACCTCAACACCAGCTCCAAAAGTCACTTTGTCTGACGATTTATAAGTTAAGTCTAAACTCAGTAAATGAGCACCTTTAATATCTACTTCACCTTGTCTTTGACCTGCCTGTAAGTAAGCATTAGCTGCCACACCTAATTTCCCTGAATTATACTTTAAATGTGTACCAATCGTCTGTAAACTACTTGTTCCATCTGCGGTTGTTCCGTCGTCTTCATATTCTTGAAAACCATTATTCATTAACAATAAACTTCCAGAAAATTTAGACCATTTTTTACTTAAATGTAGCATTTGCATGGTTTTATACGAGAAAAAACCAGTAGTATCGTAAGATGTTCCTGCAGAAACAAAACCTGTTGGGTTACTATAGTCTTGGTTGAAAGCTAAAGCAAAATCTAATTTAAAGCTATCTTTAGTATACTTGAGTAAAGCTGCATCATGGTTTCTTCCTTGTTGTGCCCAATCTAATCCACCTAAAATGCGTTGATCATCATAAGACAAGGCTTGACGACCAATTTTAGTTGAGAAGCCTTCACCTAATTTAATATCTGCCCATGCTTCAAATATTGCAAAAGAATTATTTTGATCATATGGTAAAAGCTGTCTGTTTTCTCCCCAAACCATCACGTCTTGTAAACTTAAATAAAACTTATAAGCGTCTGTTTTAAAGCCCGCATTTAATCTTACTCGAGTTGAAATTCCGAATCCCGCATCTGCATCATCAGCAATTAAACTTCCAAATCCGTTTCTATATTCTGTACGAGGTCTAAACTGACCATCTAAACTAAATTGCGCCTGAGCAAATTGTATGAATAATGCTACAAAGGCTAATAAGGCATATTGTTTTTTCATGATTCTTGTTTTTAAGTTTGAATTATTTTTTGAGTTTTTAGGTATCATTTTTTGGTTGTTTTAAGGTTGTAGTCGCCCTGTACTGCTGAAAAATCCTCTTTTTCAATAGCCTATTTAATGCTGATTAAATGTTTTGTTATTTACTTATTAGTGCTCTAAGAAGTCTATTAAGTGTTTTCTGTATTTGTAGTAATCGTCGTGCTCTAAGACTGATTTTCGAGTTCTAGGTCTTTCAAATTCTATATCTAATATATCTCCAATTTTTGCTTTAGGTCCACTTGTCATCATAACCACTCTGTCTGCTAGGAAAATTGCTTCATCAACATCGTGCGTAATCATAACAGCTGTAATTTTTTCCTTGTTCCAAATTTCAATCAGAATATCTTGAAGCTCTCCTCGCGTTAAAGAATCTAACATCCCAAAAGGCTCATCTAATAGCAGTACTTTAGGTTTTATGGCGAATGCTCTTGCAATGCCAACACGTTGTTGCATACCTTGTGATAGATCTGAAGCTCTTTTATTAAAGGCATCTTCTAGTCCTACCTTCTGTAAATAATATTTAGCTATATCATTTCGTTGTGCTTTTGTAGCATGAGGAAAAACCTGATTCACTCCTAATAACACATTTTGTAAAGCCGTCATCCAAGGCATTAAACTTGGTGCCTGAAAAATAACACCTCTATCTGGTCCTGGTCCTTTAATCTGTTTTCCTAAAACTGAAATACGACCTCCCGAAATAGGATTTAAGCCGGCTATCATTGAAAGCATAGTTGTTTTACCACAACCTGAATGGCCAATAATAGTAACAAACTCTTCTTTTCTAATTTGAAGATTTAAATCTTCAAGAACAACATAATCCCCTTTTGGAGTTGGATAAACTTTCTTGAGGTTTTTTAGATCTAGCATCACTTCATTAGAAGGAAAAAGACCATTATCAGTAATAATATTAGACTGGTTTTGTTCAATTATAGTACTCATAATATTTTATATTTAAACTGATTAACAAAATCTTTTGGGCTTAAATCCGGTAGTATTATTTCTTCAATAGAATCTGATTTTCTTTCCTCACCAATATCCATTAAATATTCAATGATTGCATTACGAGTTTTCTTGAAGTTTGCATTATCATTCAATTCCGTTTTATCTCGTGGACGCTCGATATCGATTTTAAATTCTGGTCCTAAAGTTGCATTTGGTCCTGGACGTAATGGAATTATGCGGTCTGCCATGTAAATGCCTTCATCTACATCATTAGTAATTAACAAAGCTGTTCGTTTTTCTTTTCCCCAAATATTTAAAATTTCATCTTGCAAATTACCTCTTGTCAAAGCATCTAATGCTCCTAAAGGTTCGTCCATAATAATCATTTCTGGTTTCATTGCTAATGCTCTCGCAACCGCAACACGCTGACGCATACCACCAGATAATTCCTTTGGGCGTTTATTAATTGCTGGTGTTAGACTAACCATTTCTACATAATCAGCCACAATCTCTTGCAATTCTTTTTTGCTCTTTTTAGGAAAAGCTTCCTTTACTGCCATATAAACATTTTGACCAACGGTTAACCAAGGCAACAACGAGTAATTTTGAAAAATAACACCTCGCTCATGACTTGTTCCAGAAACTGGCTCTCCTTTAAAGAGCACCTCGCCTTTTGTTGGTTCTATTAATCCATTTATAAGGTTTACTAAGGTTGTTTTCCCACTTCCTGTAAAGCCAACAATGGCAACAAATTCCCCTTCCTCTATGGATAAATTTATATTAGATAAGACTTCGGCTTCGGTATCACCTTGACCGTATGTTTTATATATATTATTTAATTCTAAGTACGCCATTTTAATTCTGTTTAATGGTTGATTTGTTATTAGTTAAACCAATTTCACGATTAACTATTCAAACAATTCCATATTATTAAATCGCATCTGTTTTATCAAAAGACACCCAATTTTGTATGGTTAACATCAATCGATCTAATAGGAAGCCAATTATCCCAATAACAAACATCGCAACAATTATTTTTGCATTAGAGTCATTTGCTCCATTCTGAAATTCTTCCCAAACAAATAATCCTAAACCAGGACTTTGGGCCAACAGCTCAATAGCAATTAATACCATCCAAGCTACAGACAACGTTATTTTTAACCCTGTAAAAATTAGAGGTAATGATGAAGGCAATACAACTTTGAAAATTTTTTGAAAAGATCCCAATTTCAATACTTTAGCAACATTGATATAATCTTTATCTACAGAAGAAACTCCCATTGCCGTATTAACTAAAGTTGCCCACATTGAACACAACCCAACACTAATGAATGAGATCGTAAAAGAACTATCTTCGTTAGAATCTATTAACAATGTTTTTACAATCATAAATACAAGTAAATACCATACTACTGGAGATACAGGTTTAAAAATTTGAATAAACCAGTTAAACGCACTTTTTAAAGTAGGACTTAATCCTATAAAAATTCCTAACGGAACTGCTATTAATAAAGCCAATAAAAAGCCAGCAAAAACTGTTTTTAAACTTCTAAATATTTGATCCACAAAAGAAGGTCTTCCTGTATAAGTAATTTCATCTAATCCATCTGCCACACGTTTTTCATTTAAAGCGGCTGTCTTTTCTTTGAAAGCAGCTTTATCTGCAGCTATAATATTGTGATCCCTTAAAAGAGACTTATAAGAATCCCATACTTGAGATGGTGAAGGCAAAGTATTTGGCTTACAACTTACATCTCCCGAAGCTATACAAGCCTCCATAGCATCTGCTGCAGCTTGACCTTGATCTGTTAAAGCTTTTTCAATTTTAAAATCTGCTTCTTTATTATAGAGCGCCTTTGCTCCCATATGCCAAAGCCCAATAAATAATAAAATAGAGGCAAGTGGCACAATAGTTTTACGTAGTAAGGTTTTAAAGTCTTCCTTATCTATGTTACCTGTAAATAAATCTTTAATAGTGCTTAAAAAGCCTAATCCTATAAATTTAGTAACCTTTCCTAATGTTAAACTTTGCTTCATAATTTATTATTTAAAAAATACTTATCTTAATTATTGTGCTGCCTTATCCTTGTTTCCAATTTTAAAGCTATTGATATACGAAATAGGGTCTTTAGCATCATACATAGTACCATCAATAAAATCTGTTGTAGCTGGCTTATAACCGTCTGTTGCTGGTATATCTGTTGCTGGTATGTTTCCTTCTTCTACTAAAAGTGTTGCTGCTTTTTTCCAGATATCTGGTCTGTATATATCTTTAATTGTACTAGCATACCAATCTGCAGACTTTGCTTCAGGAATTTGTCCCCATCTTCTCATTTGAGTTAAGAACCAGATACCATCTGAATAGAAAGGGTAGGTTGCATTATACTTATAGAATACATTAAAATCTGGCATCTCTCTTTTGTCACCTTTTTCAAATTCAAAAGTACCAGTCATTGAATTCGCTAAGACAGCTTCATCAGCACCCACGTATTGAGACATAGATAAAATCTTTACCGCCTCTGCTCTATTACTTGGCTCATCTAACCATTTTCCTGCTCTTATTAATGCTTTTGTAACAGCTATAGCCGTATTTGGATTTTCTTCAACAAACTTCTCTGTCATAACAAATACTTTCTCTGGGTTATTTTTCCAGATATCGTAATTCGTTACTACAGGCACGCCAATTCCTTTGAAAACGGCCTGCTGATTCCATGGCTCACCTACACAATATCCAAAAATAGTACCTGCCTCTAACGTTGCTGGCATTTGTGGTGGAGGCGTTACAGATAATAAAACTTCTGCATCAATTTGTCCTTGCACGTTATCAGCAGTATACATTCCTGGATGAATACCAGCTGCAGCTAACCAATATCTAATTTCATAATTGTGTGTAGATACAGGAAATACCATACCCATTTTAAATGCTTTACCATCTGTTTTATATTGATCAATAACAGGCTTTAACGCTTCTGCATTAATCGGATGAATTGGTTTACCTTCTGAATCTTTAGGAACATTTGGCTTCATTTTAGACCAAACATCATTTGACACTGTGATACCATTTCCGTTTAAATCCATTGAAAAAGCAGTAACCAATTTAGCTTGACGACCAAAACCTGCTCCTGCAGCAATAGGTTGACCCGCTAACATATGTGACCCATCTAATTGACCATCGATAACACGATCTAAAACGTTTTTCCAATTAGACTGCGCTTCAACTGAAACAAATAAACCTTCATCTTCAAAAAAGCCTTTTTCCTTAGCGATTGCTAATGGTGCCATATCTGTTAGTTTAATAAAACCAAAGGTTAATTGTGGCTTTTCAATTTCTAAAGTTTTTGTTGTTGAAACCTCAGCAATTTCTTTTTCTACAGTTTCTTTTTTTTCACTTTCGCCACAAGCAAATAATAAAACTGCTAGTGATAAAATAAATGTAGATTTTGATAATAATGTCTTCATATCTATGTTGATTTTGTAGTTAATCTAAGTATTAATACTTATATGAGACAAATATAGAAGCGAACTTTTAAACAACACATGCAAAACACTAGTATAAAAACGTTTTTTCCGTAGCTCACGCACCACCTTAAAACAAATCAAAAACTGTAGTTTTACATATTATTATTATAAACAACACAACTACAAATCATTATAAATCAAAAAAAATACTTAGATAAAATTAATTACCTAAGTATTAACTATAAAGATTAAGCTTATTTATCTAAGTAAAAGTTATAATTATTGTATTTAAATATGAAGTTTTGGCGTTGACCATTAATTAATTTCGAAGAATTTGAGCTAAATACTAAATCAAATACCAACATAACGTTAGATTTTAATTACTTAGTATTTACCAAAATATAGAGTGGATTGTAGTTATTTGATGTTAACTATTTAAAAAATAATTGTGTTCAGAGATTTCATTTCTAAGCTGCTCTACGTCTACTATACCAATACGTTTGCCAATTGCAAAGATTAAATTTTCTTTCTTAAGTGCAGATATGGTTCTAGTAACCTGCTCATCTGTTGTACCAGCAAAACCCGCGATTTCTTTTCTGCTTAGTTTTAAATCTAGTAAACCTTTATGATTTGTGCCAAATTTTCTATTTATATATAATAACGCATCAATAACTTTTTCTCTAACTGTCATTTGTGCAATGGCTTTAACTTTAGATTCCGTCTTATTCAATTCATAGGCATAAAACAACATAAGATCATAGGTTAATTCAGGGATCTTTTTAAGCATCAGCTTTAATGTTTTATCGGTAAAATTACATAGTATAGAATCTTCTAAGGCGACAGCTCCAATAGAATACTTTTCACGAATACCAAATCCACGATGCCCAATTATCTCTCCATTAGTTACAAAACGAAGAATCTGCTCTTTTCCGTAAATTCCTGTTTTTAACACTTTAGCCTTCCCTTTATTCATAAAGAATAAACCATTTGTTGGAGCGCCTTCCATAACAAATTGCTGACCACTTTTACAAACAATAGTGCTTCTATCTTCCATAAATTCTTGAATTGAATCTAATTCGATATTTTTCTTAATCAAACAATTTTGATTAGCACAAGTTTTACAATGTATTGCTGGTACAGCCATAATTAATTCAACAAATTTAAAACTCGCGTTTTTATGGACGTTTGCAAGAATACTAAATGCTTATTTTCTAACAATTCAGTATTAATACGTATTAAGTTTTAAAAATTCATATTACAACAATATTATAAAACTAAGTATATATACGCAATATTATAGCAACAAAACTACGTACGTATTTGTTTTATTATGCATTCCTTAAATAGGGCTACAAAGAAATTACAATTACTCAAAAAAGAACCTTGAATATTAAGAGTATCGTATTTTATTACTTTAAAGTATAGCGCATTGACTACAAACACTTAATAATCATTTAATTACAACACATTAGACACAATAAACCAAACACATCATAACAAATTCTACAACAGATTATTACGAAAAATAAGAATTCAACCATCGCAATTCTGATTTTTCGCGCTTCTTTTTAATCAAATTGGTATTTAAGTGAGGATAAATTTTGATTTTCGCAAAAATACGTATTACAACATCAGATATGCGTTTCTATGTATAATTTATTACGTATTTATACTTAATTTTGAGTTTGATATGTAAATCCAAATGTTATGAAAACTATAGTTGTTATAGGAAACGGAATGGTTGGCTACAAGTTTTGTGAAAAATTTGTTACTAAGGAAGGACATGAAAATTATAAAATTATTGTGTTTGGTGAAGAACCAAGACCAGCATACGATCGTGTTCATTTAAGTGAGTTTTTTGAAAACCAAGACGCTAAAGCCTTAGAAATGGCTCCAAGATCATGGTATGAAGAAAACAATATTCAACTTATTACAGATACTCGTATCACAGATATACATAGAGGTAAAAAAACAATTACTAGTGTTAGCGAAGAAGAGTTTCCTTATGATTATTTAGTTTTAGCAACGGGCTCTTCTGCGTTTGTTCCACCAATAAAAGGTGTTGAAAAAGAAGGCGTTTTTGTTTATAGAACTATTGAAGATTTAGAGCGCATGTTGAGTTATGCTGCTAAAATTAAAGAAAACAACCCAAATGCAAGAGCTGCAGTACTTGGTGGTGGATTATTAGGTTTAGAGGCCGGAAAGGCTGTTATGGATATGGGCTTAGAACCTCATATTGTAGAATTTGCTTCTAAATTAATGCCAAGACAATTAGACTTAAGAAGTAGTCAAGTATTACAGTTAAAACTAGAGTCCATTGGCTTAAATATCCACTTAAGTAAAGCAACAAATCAAATTTTAGGAGATGATGGCTTTATCACAGGAATGGAATTTGGAGAGGATGACAAGTTAGATGTTGAGATGTTAATCATTTCAGCAGGTATACGTCCAAGGGACGAACTCGGTAAGACTTGTGATTTAGAAATGGGAGTTCGTGGAGGTATTGTTGTTAACAATAAAATGCAAACTTCTGACCAAAATATTTTTGCCATAGGTGAAGTTGCACTTTATAATCATATGATTTATGGTTTGGTTGCACCTGGTTACGATATGGCAGAAATAGCAGCTAGTCAAATATTAGGTCAAAGCGATGTTTTAATGCCAGATGAAATAGACATGTCCACCAAACTAAAACTAATAGGTGTAGACGTTGCTAGTTTTGGAGAACCCTTTATGCCAGCATCTAAAGGACATTCCATTATTTTTGAGAACAAAACACAACATTTATATAAAAGAATCAACGTAAGCCTTGATGGAAAATCTCTACTAGGAGGCATATTAGTTGGTGATGCAGCAGATTATAATATGCTACATCAAATTTACTTAAACGGCATGGCAATCCCAGAAGATCCTGCCCAATTAATTCTTCCTGCCAGTGAAGGTGGCGCCTCTTTTGGCGATGTTTCTGATTTGCCAGATGAAGCACAAGTCTGTTCTTGCGAGAGTGTTACAAAAGGACAAATATGTAGCGTTATTGAAAACGGAGACGCTACAGATGTAGCTGGTGTTGTAAGTTGCACAAAAGCTGGCACAGGCTGTGGTGGATGTAAACCAATGGTAACTGACCTAACGAACTCTACATTAAAAGCGTTAGGTATTGAAGTAAAAGAAGGTGTTTGCGAGCATTTTGACTTAAGCAGACAAGATCTTTACAAAATCATTCAAGTTAAAGGGTATACTAATTTCAATGAAGTCTTAGATAACCATGGCAATGGTGGTCATGGTTGCGAATTATGCAAACCTCTTGTAGCTTCATTGATGGCAACAATTAATGCTGACACAGCAAATAAAGAATATGCTATACAAGATTCTAACGATAGATTTTTAGCGAATATTCAACGTAACGGAACCTATTCCGTAGTACCAAGAGTTCCTGGTGGTGAAATAACGCCAGACAAGTTAATTGCATTAGGTCAAATTGCGAAGAAATATGATTTATACACCAAAGTAACAGGTGGTGTTAGAATAGATTTATTTGGAGCAACACTACAACAATTACCCTTAATTTGGAAAGAACTCATCAGTCATGGATTTGAAAGCGGACACGCTTACGGTAAATCTCTACGTACCGTAAAAACTTGTGTTGGCTCAACATGGTGTCGTTATGGTATGGACGAAAGTGTTTCTTTCGGAATTGAGCTAGAAAACAGATATCGTGGTATACGTGCGCCTCACAAAATTAAAGGAGGTGTTTCTGGCTGTATACGAGAATGTGCTGAGGCACGAGGAAAAGATTTTGGATTAATCGCTGTAGAAGGTGGATGGAATTTATATCTAGGAGGGAATGGTGGTGCAAATCCTCGACATGCTGAATTATTCGCAGAACAAATAGACAATGAAACTGTTATTAAATACTTAGATCGCTATTTAATGTTTTATATGCGTACGGCAAAACCTTTGCAAAGAACTGCTGCTTGGCAAGAACGATTAGAAGGCGGCTTAGATTATCTTAAAGAAGTGATAATAGAAGATAAACTTGGTATTGCTGAAGACTTAGATAATGAAATGCAAACATTGGTTAATAAATTTGAATGCGAGTGGACCCAAGCCGTAAATGACCCTGAAATGATGAAGCGTTTTAATCATTTTATTAATAGTGACGAAGAAGATGACAACTTAGTATTTATTCCAATGAGAGAACAAAAAATGCCTAAGGCTTGGTAATATTTAAAACAAAAAACTATGGATTCAATTCTAGAAAATTATAAAACTGTACAAGTTAAAAGCGTAAAAGTTTGGTTTAAGGTCGCTTCGGTAAACGATTTCCCTACGGATGGTGGAGCCTGCGTAAAATACAAAGACAAACAAATTGCTGTTTATAATTTTAAAAGAACCAACTCTTGGTATGCTTGCCAAAACCTTTGCCCTCACAAACTAGAAATGGTTTTATCTAGAGGAATGATTGGAGATCAAGGAGGTATTCCCAAAGTTGCTTGCCCAATGCACAAAAAAACTTTTTCTTTAGAAACAGGAGAAAATCTTAATGGAGATTTAGGTGCCATAGCCACTTACCCTGTAAAAATTGAAAATAACATTGTGTATATTGGATTTTCTGAATAGATTTAGAAATTACATTAAATCCTTCTCTTTTGAAAACTAAATTTGAAAAAGCAATTGCCTTAATAGATCAAAAAAATTCTGAAGACCCTAATTCTATCGCGTATGAAGGCAAAGAATTTCCTAAAGAATTGCTATACTCACAGCGCATGATGAGTAAACTTCTTGACGTAGACGCTAATGCTTCTGAAGAACTTCAAATAGCCATTAGAGCGCAACATATTGGTCGTTGGCAAATAGAACGAAAATCATATCCTATGGATAAAATTGGATATTTTCAATGGCGAAATGACCTCAAAAAAATGCATTCAGAAATCACGAGTCAAATTTTAAATAGTGTTGGTTATGACAAACCATTTGTTGATCGTGTTTCATTTTTAATAAATAAAAAACTAATAAAAAAAGATACAGAAACGCAATCATTAGAAGATGTTGCATGTTTGGTTTTTTTAGAATATTACTTAGAGGATTTTATAGCAAAACATACTGACGAAAAAATTATTGATATTCTTCAAAAAACTTGGGGAAAAATGTCAGCAAAAGGGCAAGAATTAGCGTTGCAATTAGACCTTTCTTCAAAAGGACTCTCCTTAGTTAAAAAAGCATTAGAATAAAACTCAAAAACAATGACAACCAATGTTGGCTCATTAGATAATCGTACTTTTAGTAAGCTTAGGCGCTTATATATCATTGCGCTAAGTGCTATTGCCTTGTCTGTTTTTATTAGCCAAATATTTGTTAGAAATTATTTAGATGATCAACAAAGTGATTCTACCGTCATTAATGTTGCTGGTCGGCAAAGAATGTTAAGTCAGAGAATCACAAAAGAAATTTTGTTAATCTCCACTGAAAAAAATATTGAAGAAAAAAATGAGCTAAAAAACCAGCTCATAAAAACACTAAGTTTATGGGAAACTTCTCACAACGGATTACAAAAAGGAAGTGACAGTATTAATTTACCAGGAGAGAATAGCCCAGCCATTATTGCCATGTTTAAAAGGGTTAATCCTTATCATCAATCCATTTTAAAAGCAGCAAATTCCATTATACAAACGGTAGAAGCTAACCCAGAAACAGCAAATATTTCTTTGTCCAAAAACATTGAATTAATTAAAGAAAATGAAGCCCCTTTTCTGCAATTAATGGACAAAATAGTAAACCAATACAATGCTGAAGCCAACACAAAAGTAGATCGTTTACGTAACTTAGAATTAATTTTAGTCATCATAACTTTAGCGATTTTGCTAGGTGAATTTATCTTTATTTTTTGGCCTTCAGCAAAATTTGTAAAAGCAACTATAAAACGTTTATTAAAGTCTGAAACACAGGCTTTAAAAATTGCTCGTGATGCAGATATTTTAAGAGAAAAAAACGAAAATTCAGTTAAAGAATTGCGGAAATTAAACGAGGTAATGGATAGAACACTTCTATTCGCCAGAGTAGATGCTAATGGTTTAATTATTCATATTGGTGACAAATTCTCAAGATTATTCAAGCTCTCTCATTTTACACAAGGGTTAAAATTATCTGAAATCATTTCTATACACAAAAGTGAACAAAAAGTTATAGATGATTTATTAGCTTATAATAGTAAAATTGGATGGCAAGGTGAGGTAAAAGCCACTAAAAAAAATAATGAAACCGTATGGCTAGAAATGTATATTATTCCATTTTACAGCGTTAATGAAAAATCTGAATTCATAATTATTTCTTCAGATATAACTTCTAAAAAAAATGCACAATTAGAAGTAGAAAAACTTTCTAACGAGCGCTATAAAGAGCGCATGAATCAACAAAAGTTAATTGCAAGTAAAATCATAGAAAACCAAGAAAAGGAACAAAATAGAATTGCAAAAGATATTCATGATGGCATTGGCCAAATGCTTACAGGTTTAAAATTTAATTTAGAAAGCATAAATCCTAATGATATAGAAAAAGCAGCAGTTAAAGTCGAGTATTTAAAGGAATTGGCCTCAAATATTATTCAAGGCGTAAGAACAGCAACGTTTAATCTTGCACCTCCAGAATTAGGGGATTATGGCATTATTCCTGCGCTAACCAAACTTACTAAGGAGCTTAATAAATTCACAAATAAAAAAATAGAATTTTACAATAAAACGAATTTTGACCAACGATTAGATTCATTAATTGAAATCAACATTTACAGAATAACACAAGAAGCCATAAATAACGCAATAAAATATGCCCAATCTAGCCATATAATAGTAACGCTGTCACACAGCACCAGTATACTAAGTATTATCATAGATGACAATGGCGTTGGTTTTGACACTAACAATAGTAAAAATCCATCTAAGGAGTCTGGTGGTATGGGAATGATGTTTATGAAAGAGCGTATTTCTTATATAAATGGCCGATTTTTTGTAGATTCTTCACCAGAAAACGGAACGCGCATTACGCTTAATATACCTATATCTAATTAGGTATAATTACTTAAAAAATACTATTTTTGTGTTATCAAATTACTAAGTATTTATGAATAACTTAAATATAGTTCTTGTTGATGACCACGTATTGGTAAGAGATGGAATAAAAGCACTTTTAGAAGAAGAGCAAGGAATCACTGTAATTGACGAAGCTTCAAATGGTCTCGAAGCGCTTGAGGTTTTAAAAAATCAAAAGCCCAATTTACTCGTTGTGGACATAAGAATGCCAAAGATGAACGGTATTGAGGTCGTAAAAGAAGTAAAAAAAAATTATTCAGGTATAAAAACATTAGTGCTTTCAATGCATGATTCTGAAGAATATGTATTAGATGCTATTCAGGCTGGTGCAGATGGTTACCTTTTAAAAGGAGCAAGCAAAGAAGAATTTCTTAAAGCATTACAAACTATAGCTTCAGGCGGAAAATATTTTACAGGTGATATTTCTGCTATCATTGTTAATAATCTTACCAATAAGCGCACACCCTCTGAAAGCCCAAAAGAAATGATAGTTGAAAATCCATTTCAATTAACAAAGCGAGAAAAACAAATTCTTAAGTTAGTTTTAAAGGGGAATAGTAATAAGGATATTGCAGCCGAATTAGAAGTAAGCAAGCGCACTGCCGAAGTACACCGTTTTAATCTTATGAAAAAACTGCAGGTAAAGAACCTTATTGAACTATCAAATAAAGCGGCAGAATATAATTTCAATTAGATATTTTTGACGCAATTAGCAATTTAAAGCACACTTTGTTGTGTTATTATAGAAAATTTGCGAATACATTCCTTTTTTGATAAAATTATCAAAAACACTTAGAATTTAAGATTTAAACTACGTATTAATACTTACTTTTATAACTGTTAACTCTATTAATTTCCAAAATTGGTAATTCATTAGAAGGTAACCTCGTTATCAACAGTTCTCATTAAAAATAAGTCTTGTGCAGCAAAATCAAATTAAAACAACGTGTTCTTATTGTGGCGTAGGTTGTGGAATCATTGTAAAAAAAGATTCAAATGACAATATCACTGTTGAAGGAGATAAAGAGCATCCTGTAAATAAAGGAATGCTATGCTCTAAAGGCATGAATCTTCATTATGTAGCTAAAGACACTTCGGACAGGCTTTTGTATCCCCAAATGAGATGGAGTCGGTCTCATCCTCATGAACGTGTTTCTTGGGATTCTGCCTTAGATAGAGCTGCTGGTGTTTTTAAATCTATTATTAATAAATACGGTCCAGACAGTGTAGGGTTTTATGTTTCCGGACAATGTTTAACCGAAGAATACTATATAGCCAATAAACTTACCAAAGGTTTTTTAGGCACCAATAATATTGATACTAACTCTAGATTATGCATGAGTTCTGCCGTTGTTGGCTACAAAAAAGCATTTGGCGAAGACTCTGTCCCAATTTCTTATGAAGATATTGAATTAGCAGATTGCTTTTTCATTACAGGCGCAAATCCTGCGTATTGTCATCCAATTCTTTTTAGACGATTAGAAATGCATAAGGAAAACAATCCTGACGTTAAAATTATTGTTGTAGACCCAAGAAAAACAGACACTGCAAATTTTGCAGATTTACACCTTCAAATTATTCCAGGAACGGATATTGTTCTTAATAATGCCATAGGAAGACGCTTAATTGACCGAAAAAAAATTGATAAAAACTTTATTAAAAATCATACTGAAGATTTTGAAAAATATAAAAAACATGTGCAATCTACCTCGCTTAAAGAAGCTGCACATATTTGCGGTATAACTGTAGATGAAATAAAAAAAGCAGCTACAATGATTGGTAATGCTACCGGTTTTGTAAGCATGTGGACCATGGGACTTAATCAAAGTGCTATTGGAACTTATAAGAATTTCTCATTAATTAATTTATCCCTTATTACAGGTCAAATAGGCAAACCAGGTTCTGGGCCTTTTTCTTTAACAGGCCAACCAAATGCAATGGGAGGAAGAGAAGTTGGAGGTATGGCAAATTTATTAGCCGTTCATAAAGATTTATTAAACGAAAAAGATAGAAATGATGTAGCTGAATTTTGGAATGTAAATAAGATATCTCCAAATCCAGGACTTACAGCAACCGAAATGTTCGACGCCTTAGAAAGCGGAAAAATGAAAGCCATTTGGATTATTTGCACCAACCCAATGGTAAGCATGCCCAATTCTCATCGTATTGAAAAAGCTCTTAAAAATGCCAAATTTGTTGTCGTTCAAGATATTTCAAAAAACGCAGACACAGTAGACTATGCAGATTTAGTACTTCCTGCTGCTGCATGGTTAGAAAAGGAAGGTACCATGACCAATTCTGAGCGTCGTATATCGTATTTACCTAAAGCTCTCGAAGCACCAGGCGAAGCAAGGCCAGATGTAGAAATTTTATGTGATTTTGCAAACAGAATGGATTTTAATGGCTTCAATTATAATTCTACAAGCGAGATTTATCAAGAATACTGCGCCATGACTAAAGGTTCAAACATTGATATTTCTCATCTTAATTATACAAGATTAAAAAATGAAGGCACCTTTCAATGGCCAGTTCCCTCGTCTGGACATAAAGGAACACCTCGACTTTTTGAAGACAAAAAATTCTATACACCTTCTCAAAAAGCAATTTTCAACATTCCTGCGACAACAAAAAACACATCTGAGCATCCAAATTTAGAATTCCCTTTAATTTTAACAACTGGAAGAATAAGAGATCAATGGCATACCATGACAAAAACGGGTAAGGTCTCTAGATTAAAAACCCATTACTCTAGTCCTGTTTTAGAAATTAACAATGCAGATGCCTATGTTAACAAAATTAAAGATGGTGATGTTGTAGAAGTTAGAAGTGGAAATGGTGTTGTTAGAGTACGAGCTAAACTCACAAACAACGTTAGACTTGGCGTTGTGTTTTTACCAATGCATTGGGGAAAACAACTGCAGAGTGACCTAAATAGAGCTAACAATTTAACCAATACGCTCGTTGACCCTATATCAAAAGAACCCGATTTTAAATACACTCGTGTTTCTGTTTCAAAATACAAAAAACAAGAAGAAAAGATTATTGTAGTTGGTGCAGGTGCCGCTGCTTTTAGATTTGTTCAGAATTATCGCGATCATAATGAAACGGATAAAATCAGTGTATTTTCAAAAGAAGATAATCCTTTTTACAATCGTGTTTTACTTCCGGAGTATGTTACTGAGGAATTATCTTGGGAGCAACTTCAAAAAATAAAAGATCTTGAATTAGAAAAACTAAAAATAGATTTATTTGGTAATACATTTATAGTTGAAATTGACAGAGTTAATAAATTAGCTATTGACAATAATGGTAATACACATCCTTATAATAAGCTCATATTGGCAACTGGTAGTCGTGCTTTTGTACCAAATGACGTACAACTAAAACTGCCAGGAAGGTTTACACTAAGAAGCAAAACAGATGCTGACAGGTTTAAATCTTACCTCAACGCAACTAACTTACCTGCAAACAAACAACACGTAACCATTGTTGGAGGAGGCCTTTTAGGGCTAGAACTCGCTGCAGCTTTAAAACACAAAAATGTAAATATTACCATTATTCAAAGAGGCTCTAGACTTATGGAAAGACAATTAGACCAATTGTCTAGTAAATTACTTGCTATGCATGTACAAGAATTAGGTATTCAGGTCTATTTTTCTAACGAAGTAAGTACGGTTTTTAATGACGAGGACACTGACGAATTAGGAATAACACTAAAAAGTGGAAAAGCATTTAAATCTAACGCTATTGTATATGCTATAGGCACTAGGCCAAATATAGAAATAGCAAAAACTTGCGGAATTACTTGTGGTCGAGGCATTAAAATAAATCAACATTTACAATCCTCAGACCCAAATATATTTGCTATCGGTGAGATTGCAGAATTCAAAAGCACCTTATTAGGTATCACATCTGCAGCAGAAGAACAGGCAGCCATATTAGCTAACTTTATTTTAGGAGATATTAGTAGTATTTACAAAGGCTCAGTAGCTATGAATATATTAAAATTTAGCAATTTAGACCTTTGTAGTATAGGTAATATATCTGTGCCAGAAAACGACCCAAGCTACGAGGAAATCATTTTTACGGACATGAGTAAACGCTATTACAAAAAATGTATAGTTAAGGATGATTTGTTAGTTGGCGCCGTTTTAGTTGGTGATAAAAATGAATTTGCAGAATTTAAAGGCCTTATTGAAAGTAAGGTAGAATTATCTAATAAAAGAGATTCTTTATTAAGAGGTGCTTCAAATGATAAACCCGTTTCAGGAAAACTAATTTGTTCTTGTAGTCAAGTCGGTGAAGGTAATTTAGCCGAAGCTATTACCAATGGTTGTACTAACTTCACAGATCTATGCAAGCAAACTGGTGCTGGTCTTGGTTGTGGCAGTTGTAAAACAGAGGTTAGAGAAATTCTCAATGCCCAAAAAGAATTAGTATGATAAACAGACTAACGAGATTGATTATAAAAGGAGGTGTTTTGTCTCCAGCAGAATTAAAACTAATTTGTCAATCTGCAGAGGATTTAGGTTCTGATGTGATATCATTTGGTTCAAGACAAGATATATTATTTCCAGATGACCTAAATAGCGAAAAAACAGAAACGATTGAAGGTTTTCAGATGGTTAATCCCAAAAGAGACCATTCAGAAAATATTATGTCGTCTTATGTTTCTGCAGATATTTTTCCAAATACTTCTTGGCTTACAGGAGACAAGTATTTGTATGTGTTAGAACAATTTAGAAATGAACATCGTTTAAAGATAAATATTACAGATCCAAAACAACGTTTAGTTCCTTTATTTACTGGACACCTTAATTTTATTGCTTCAGAACAAGAAGATTATTGGTACCTGTATATTCGTTTACCTTTTTGGAAAAAAATGGAAATCTACCCTGTTTTAATCTATAGTTGGGACATGGCTAAAGTGGCAACAGTTATAGAAAACCTTCTCAAAGAAGAACCTGAAACAATAGACATGATTTTTGATTTGGTTAATGATGCTATTCAAACGAATAACATCACTATAGACAAGCAATTACACGTACCATTCCATCCATTTCCTTATTACGAAGGCATGAATAGAATTGGTGGCGACAAATATTGGCTAGGTTTATATTGGAGGAATAACCGATACGATCTAGACTTTTTAAAAGCCATGTGCGATTTATGTTCTGATTGTAAAATTGGAAAAATATCTATCACGCCATGGAAATCTTTTATTGTAAAGGATATACCTGTGAGTGCTAAATTACATTGGGAAAAATTTCTAGGAAAACATGGTATCAATGTTAGGCATTCTATGCTCGAGTTAAATTGGCATTTACCTGTAGCTAATGATGATGCTTTAAAACTAAAGAAATACTTAGTTGACTATTTTGACACTAACGATATTAGTACCTACGGCTTAACTTTTGGTATTACTGAATATACTAGAAAAGCCTATTATTTTACTTCTATTGTTATTGAGAAAAATACGCCTCCTACTGGTTTAAAAGATTTTAAAATACGAGATACCTACAACTTATTATACGCTAAAAATTTCGACCCAAATACTAGAGATTATATTGTGCACGTACAAGAAGTTGACAAAGCAGAATTGCCAAATTTACTGATGGAACTGAGTCGGTTATATTTTGAACAATTAGGTTCTGACACAGATGAAATAAAAACTTTAGAAGACACTGAAGAAGAAATTGAGTTTGAAGTGTACCAATGCAGGGACTGCTTAACAGTTTACAACCAAGAGTATGGCGATATTACTCAAAATATTGAACCAAATACAGCTTTTGAAGCTTTAGATAATAATTACACATGTTCGCTTTGTGATGCACCAAAAAGTCATTTTGAAAAAAAGATTTTTACAAAAAAAATAAGTTAAATTACTAACCTCCAATAGTAATCATACTTCTATTGTTAGAATGTTGTTTTGGGTCATTTAATTGCTCAAAACTATTCATTCCACCTCGTTTTGGTAATTTTTTATAAATGGCTTTTGCTATAAACTCTTCAATAGATTCTTGGTTTCTTAAAGCGGTTAAAATATCCGTTTCATTATTAGAAAATAGGCAGTTTTTAACTTTGCCGTTGGCTGTTAGCCGAATTCTATTACAACCATCACAAAAAGGATTACTCACAGAACTTATAATTCCGAATTCGCCGTTATGACCAGAAATTTTATAATCTCTAGATGTAAAGTTGTTTTCATTTTCAAGCTTTATCAAATTCTCAGCTCCAAAATGATTTGTGGTTTGTTCTAAGATATCTTGTTGTGTAACAAGTTTTGATTTATTCCAGTTATTACCATCAAAAGGCATAAATTCTATAAACCGAATTGAAATTGGCAACGCTTTCGTCAGCTCAATAAAATCAACAATTTCATTATCATTAAATCCTTTAATTAAAACAATGTTTAGCTTTACTTTAAAACCATTTTCAATTAACAAATGAATATTTTCGTAGGCTTTAGCAAATTGATTTCGTCTTGTGATGTGATTGAATTTTTCAGCATCTAAAGTATCTAAACTCACATTGATGTTTTTGAGTCTGTAAGTTTTAAAATCGTCAATAAATCGGTCAACTAAAATACCGTTAGTGGTAATGGAAAGTGTTGTTTTTAGAGAAGATAAACGCTTCAAAATGTCTCTAAAATCTTTCCTTACCAAAGGTTCGCCTCCTGTTAATCTAATCTTATCTACACCATTCGCCACAAACACTTTTGCAATTTCATAAACCTCTTCTGCATTCATTAAATGTTGTCTTGGTGTTAATTGCACACCTTCAGATGGCATACAATACGTACAACGTAAATTGCATTTTTCGGTCAACGAGATTCTAAGGTAGTTGTGTGTTCTACCTAAAGTATCTGTTAAAATGGCGTTTGGTTGTTGCATTATTAATGTTGCTGACCTTTTAGTATTTTAAAAACATGTGTTAAATGTGGAAACACAGCATCCATAGATTCTTTGGCGCCATTTGTTGAACCTGGTAATGCCAATATTAAACTGTCTCCAATAGTACCGCAAACACTTCTAGACAACATGGCATAAGGCATTCGGTCTTGTCCGTAACTTCTAATGGCTTCTTCTACACCAGGAATTCGTCGTTCTAAAATTGGCTCTAAAGCTTCAGGTGTAACGTCTCTGTACGATAAGCCTGTTCCACCTGTAAAGATGACTAGATTAGAGGTTTCAGAATACAGCATGGCTTTGTTTCTAATGGCTTCTATTTCATCAGGAATGATATCATAATTACTAATTTCAATGTCACTTTGCTTCAATTTTTCAATAATGGCTTTTCCTGCAAAATCTTCTTTTTTACCCTCGGAAATAGAATCTGAACACACAATAACACTCGCTTTTAATTGTGAACGATGCTTGGTTTTAAAACTACTTTTTCCACCGCGTTTTTCAACTAATCGTATGTTTCCTATTTCAATGTGTTTGTCAATTGGTTTCAACATATCGTACATGGTTAATGCCACAACCGAAGCGCCATGCATAGCTTCTACTTCCACACCAGTTTTATAAATGGTTTTTAAGGTTAAGCTGATTTTTACTTCTAAACCTTCAATTTTATAGGTAATTGCCGTGTATTCAATTGGTAACGGATGACAATCTGGAATCACATTGTGCGTGGTTTTTACAGCAAATAGACCAGCCGTTTTTGCCATCTCAAACACATTACCTTTTGGTACTGTATTATTTTGAAGCGCATCAATAGTTTCTTGCTTGCTCACTTTTACAGTGGCTTCTGCTGTTGCCACACGAAGTGTTTTGATTTTATGCGTAATATCTACCATTTTAATTATTTATTAACCTTCCATTGGTGCGATTCATCTTCAAAAATTTCCTTTCCAAATATGGGCACTTTCTTTTTTACAATATTGACTAAATACTCTGTAGCTGCATACACTTCTTTACTGTGTTTTGCCGAAACGAAAACGAAAAAACAGACTTCGCCAGCTTTAATTTCCCCCAAACTATGGTAAATATGCATGCATGTTAAGTTGAATGTCTTAAACGCTTTTTCTCTAATATCGTCTAAAATAGGATGCGCCATCTCTTCGTAACACGTAAAGTCTATTCCTGCAACGGTTTTATCATTTACAACGTCTGCTCGCACTTGCCCTAAAAAGATATTGTGCGCACCAATACTGTGCTTAGTTTGATGTTTTTCTATAGAATTGGCTATAAATGCTGGTGTAATTGGTCCGTTAATAAATACTTTTTTCATTGTTGATCTTTTGTTGCATTGAAATTACACCACCTTCAATATTTTTTACATTTTGAAATTGATGGTTTTTCAATAGTTTAATGGCTTCTAAACTGCGTTTTCCACTTTGGCAGTAAACCGCATAGTTTTCGTTTTTATTTAAATTTTTAATCTTCGATTCTAGAATTGATAAGGGAATCTGAAGACCATTTGAAAGTTCTAATTTTGGGGTTTCGTGCAATTCTCTAACATCTATACATATGACGTTCTGAGAAATAGCCTCATTTACACAAACGGCTTCTATTTTATGGGTTTTATATTCTGAATTAAAAAAGGCTTCATCAATACTTTTTGTTTCAGACTTTTTGAAATTGATACAATTCTGAGAATTATTTAAGGTGTTATAAACCAAAAGTTGTCCTGATAGAACGTCGCCTGTTTCTAAAATCATTTTTATAACTTCATTCGCTTGAAGCATCCCAATTAAACCAACAGTTGTTCCTAAAACACCAGCCGTTTCGCAATTGGATACTTTCGCTTTATCGTTTTTAAACAAACATCGATAGGTTGGTCCATTCTTATAATTGAATACCGAAACCTGACCTTCAAACCTATAAATAGAACCGTAAACAAAGGGTTTATTTGTAATTATACACGCATCATTAATTAAATAGCGCGTTTGTATACTGTCTGTGGCATCGATTATTATATCGTAGTTTCTAAAAAGCTCTAACGCATTCTCTCCAGACAAATAGTAATTATAAATTTCAATATTTACATTAGAATTTAAAGCTTTTAATTGTTGTTTTGCAACAACGACTTTTTGCTGAGTAATAGACGTTTCTGTATACAGAATTTGACGTTGCAAATTGGTTTCTTCAATGGTGTCTCCATCAATAATTCCGATGTGTTCAATGCCAGAAGCTGTTAAATACGGCAAAATTGCACAGCCCAAACCACCAGCGCCAACCACTAAAATTTTTGCGTCTTTTAGTTTTTGCTGACCTGTTGCACCAACTTGTGGTAATTGTATTTGTCTATTATATCTTTCCAAAATTAACCTCCTGCAAATGGTGGTAACAATGCAATTTCATCGTTATCACTTAATTTAATTGTACTATCTATGTCTACTAAATTTTGATTTAATGCTACAGAAACATCAAACGTCTTTAGGTTATACTTTTCATTTAAAAGCGCCAAACAATCTGAAATTTTTAAGTCTGAAACCGTAAGTTGTTCCTCACTGCATTTTGTAGCTTCGGCAATTGCGCCATAATATTTTATAACAGCCATATTACTTTTTTTTGTTAACCAAGTCTCTTGTAACCTGATTCATTTTTTCTACTTTTTCTTCAAAATTCCCTTTAATGGTTTTTCTAAACTCATTGAGATTAAGCACCATTTCGTTGATATCTTCCGGAATGACATCTTCTAAAAACTGTCTAATACGTTTTGCCGTAGTTGGCGATTTCCCGTTAGTAGAAATCGCAATTTTTACGTGTCCTTTGGTAACAATGCCACCTAAATAATAATCGCATTGGTCTGGTGTATCTGCAATATTTACCAATAAATATTTGGCTTTAGCTTCGCGATTTATTTGCAAATTCACATCGAGATTGTCGGTACAACCAATAACCATATGTCGCTTTTCTAAATCTGAAATATCGTAAGCTTTCTCAGTAAGTTTAACCGTTGAATGCTTACTTGCCAAATCTCTTAACTCTTGCATAAATTCTATAGAAATGACTTCTACATTCGCATTTGGGCTCGATTTTAAAAGAAAAGAGAGTTTCTCTAAACCAACATTTCCACCACCAACAATTAAGACATTGAGTTGGTCTACTTTTACAAATATTGGGTATAATTCGTTTCTTTCCATACTATGGATTTAAGTTTAAATTTTGATATATAAAATCGTCCTCTATAAACGATTCTTTAAAATAAGTCAATGCACTTTTATGACCATTAACCACATCGCCAATAATGATAATTGCAGGACTCGTTAGCTGTTTTTCTTCTACAATAGCTTCAATAGTATTTATAGTGCCAACACCGGAATTTTCATCCTTTTTTGTACCATCTTGAATAACTGCAATAGGCAAATTCTCACGATTGTTTTGCTTGTAAATTGAAACAATCTCAGCTAGTTTTCCCATTCCCATTAAAATTACAACCGTTGCTGAAGATTTAGCCGCGAATTTTACGTCTTCAGATAATTTTCTGTTGGATGTTGTGCCAGTAATAACCCAAAAACTTTCAGTAACGGTTCGTTGTGTTACAGGAATACCAATCGCAGCAGGAACAGCTATTGCAGACGTGATTCCTGGAATAATTGCGGTTCTAATGCCAAAGGTTTCTAAATAATCTGTTTCTTCTTTTCCTCTTCCAAAGACAAAAGGGTCGCCTCCTTTTAACCGAACGATATATTCATATTTTTCAGCGTATTCTACTAACAAATCATTGATTTCATCTTGCGAATAAGCATGTGCACCTTTTCGTTTACCAACAAACAATTTAACTGCATTTGGCGCATGTTCTAAAATAGATTCGTTTACCAAGGCGTCGTACAAAACAGCTTTTGCTTTTTTGAGTGCTTTAACTGCCTTTAGCGTTAGCAATTCTGGGTCTCCTGGTCCAGCGCCAACCAATACAACCTTAGGTCTTTTATTTGTGTGTTCTGTCATTATTTTAATTGGCTTAAAGCTGTTAATTCTTCTTTTGTATTTATGTTTTTTACGGCTATTTTATCTTCAGGTTTTATCTGAATGGTATTATAATCCGTCGTTTTTATAAGGTCTAAAAGTTTTAGTTTATTTTCTGAAATTGCAGTTTTAAAAAGAGACGTTACTTGTTTTGAATACATTCCGATTAATGGATAATCGCTTTCATCATCTTTTAAATAGGTAATTGAATGGTCTTGAAAATTATTCAACAAATAAGTATTTAAAACAGCGGTTTTTATATTCGGGATATCACAACTTAAAATCAGATTGAATTCGTTATCTGAATGATTTAATGCTGAATAAATGCCTCCAACAGGCCCTTTGTTTTCATAAATATCTGCAATTAACGGAAATCCAAATTGCTTATAATTTTCATTTTTTGTGACTAAAACTATAGTTTCACTTATTGGAAGAACAGCTTCAATAATATGTGTTACAAACGGTTTGTCTTCATACAAAACAAGTCCTTTTTCTTCTTGCATTCGCGAGCTTAATCCGCCACATAAAATATAAACTGATATGTTGTTTTTAGTGCTCATTTATATCAATGTCAGTTTAAAACAAGCTATTAATAATACAATGGCAAGTATGTTTCTTAAAACCGTATTCGGGATTTTATGACTACCATAAACGGCACCTAAAAAGCCTCCAACAAGTGCGATAGGAATTAATTTGAAGGATTCTACTGAAATGGAATGATTAAACGCATAACCAGAAATACCTGCAACGGAATTCACAAAAATAAAGAGTGCGGAAATTGCTGCAGCTTCTTTCATGTTTCCCCAACCTAAAAGGATGATAATTGGACTTAAAATAATGCCACCTCCTATACCAATCATTCCTGAGAATAAGCCAATAAAAAAACCAATTCCTAAGGCGAAAGGGGTTTTAAATTCAACTTTAGTGGTTCTACTTTCTTTAGAAGAAAACACGATTCTGAAAATTGCAACCAATAAAAAAACAGCTAAGATTATTTTATACACTTGCGCATCGATAGTGATATAGCCTCCTAAAAATGCAGCAGGAATAGATGCCACTGCAAAAGGGTAAAACAGTTTCCATTTAAAATGATTGTGCTTTTTAAAATACCAAAATGAGATTCCGGAAATGAATATATTTAAGATTAAAGCTGTCGGTTTTATATAGTCTACAGGAAATGAAAATGCTGCCATTAAAGCAATGTACCCACTTGCGCCTCCATGGCCAACACTTGCGTACAGAAATGCAATGCCAATTAAAGCAATAGAAAAAATGACCCATATTTCTGTTGGCATTATCGTCATAATTCTAATTTCTTGTATTCCTCTTCTAAAAAATTAATACAGTTTTGGTTTAAAGTTTCAAATTGAAGGATTAACGATTTTCCATAGTCAGTAACTTGAGTTCCTCCTCCATTTTTACCTCCAATATTTTTCACTAAAACCGGTTGTTCTGCTAGAGTTTCAATCTCATTGAGTAAATTCCACGCTTTTTTATAAGACATTTTTAACGCTTTTGCTGCCGCACTTATTGAGGCTGTTTCATCAACTTGCTTTAATAAATTTATACGTCCGAAACCAATAAATGGTTTGCCTTCTTTCTCAATCCAAAGTCTAGATTTAATCTCCATTATACGTCAAGTTTTATACATGTAACCTCATCTCCTATTTTAACCTCAGCAGTTTCTGATGAAACACAAATCAATACATTGCTCATTGCGTAGGTGTATAACATCGCTGAACTCTGACCTTGAAGCACCTCAACAAATTCGTCTTCTAAATTAGCTTTTAAAAACAGTGTTTTTTGAGATGGATTTTTTATCGCTGATTTACTTTTTGCTATTACTTTCTGTAAGTGATTATTTTTATAACCACACATTTTTCTTAGTAATGGAAGCGCATAAATATAGAAACAAGTCAACGCAGAAGCAGGATTTCCTGGTAATGCAAACACATAAGTGTCTCGTTTTTTGCCAAACCACAATGGTTTGCCTGGTTTTTGGTTGATTTTGTAAAACAACTCTTCTACATCATTTTCTAATAAAGCTTCTTTTACAAAATCGTAATCGCCAACTGAAATTCCACCAGAAACTAATAAAATATCGTTGGCATCTAAAGCATTTTTTATACTCGTTTTAGTTGCTTGGTAATCGTCTTTTACAGCGATAATTTCAATCTCTTTAATTCCTGCTTTTTGCAAGGCTGCTTTTAGCATTACGGAATTGCTTTCGTATATTTTTCCGATTTCTAAATCTGTTCCTGGTTGTTGTAATTCGTTACCAGTAACTAAAATTGCTACGCTTGGTGTTTTACAAACCGAAACCGTTGTTATACCCAAACAGGCTAAAAAACCTATAGCTGCTTCATTTAGTTTAGTTCTTTTTTTTAAAGCTAAATCTCCTATTTTAATTTGCTCGCCCGTTTTACGAATATTAGCAAATTTTGATGGCATTTTTTTAATATGAATAGATGCCTCTAAACGCTCAACATGCTCTTGCATAATAACCGTATCTGCGTTGTCTGGCACTAATGCGCCTGTGAAAATCCGAACAGCTTCCGTTGGTTTGAGGACATAATTAGTAGAATCTCCTGCTTTAGATTCGTCCACCACAGTATATGTTTCTTCTTTTGAAAATTGAATAGCATAACCATCCATTGCAGATTGTCTAAAGGGTGGCATGTTTATAGGCGAAAACACATCTTCAGACAAAACTGAATTTAATGCATCTTGAAGCTGTACTTTTTCAAAAGAAAATGCACTTGGAAAACTATCAATTATATCTAATGCTTGTTTAACTGAAATCATGTTAATTAGAGCGTTATATCTTACCAAACATAACGAATATTTTATATTTAAAGTACAGGTTACTCATATTTTTGTTAAAAAAAGATAACACCCTCTATATACTGAAATAAAACTAGTCACTTTTTAGAGAATTTGAACCTCCTATTAACTGAAAAAACGTACCGCTATTTAAAAATTTCAATGTTACATTCTTTAGTTGTATTACGCTACGTACAAGTGTTTTTACAAGAATTGAGCACGTTTATGATTGAATGAAGCAAGTTGAAATCACTGCAGACACTTATTTTTGAGCAAAGAAACTTAATAGTTAAAATATTATGAATAAACCCTCACTCTTTAAATTAATTGTATTAATAATTACTGGTATAAGTAGCCTTCAATTAAGTGCTCAAACCAATGGAACTTATACTAATGACGGTGGATCAGGAAATGGATTATGGACGTTAGACACAAACTGGACTGCTAGCACAATAGCAGATGCATCAGGAGAAGCAACTATTCAAACTGATGTTGCTTTAAATGGTATGACTGTCGTAGAAGTAGGGTCGGTTAATATTACCACTAACACTGCCCGCACATTTTCTAGTGGTACTTTGCAGCTAAATGGTTCATCTAGTGATTATATCATTAGGTCATGGCCTAGTAATGGAACGACCCTTGACTGTGATGTCATTATAAATGCCAATAACAAGCAATTTCTTATCAGAAATACAGTTAATTCAAAACTAATCTTCTCAGCTGGTTACACTTTAGATCTAGGAAGTAACAGAGTAGATATAAATAACCAATCAGCTAATCCTGTAGAAATTAATGGAAATGTGAGTGGAACGGGTAGTTTTCTTGTTGAAGATGCAGGTTCTAATGGAGGAATGATTTATGCAGCTTCTTCTGATTTTACAGGCTTTTCAGGTAATCATACGACCATTAACAATCCTATTATTTCAAATACTAACTCCGAAATTGTTAAAAGTGGGAAACAAATTCAAGTTAGAAATTCAGGGTCATTTACCGTAAACGTGGCAAATACAATTAATGGTAGTATTAGTAGACATAAAAATGGAATTGGTTTGGTTGGTACCGTAACGTTTAACGCCAATCAAGAAAGCATGGAACAGCTTAAAATTGATCGTGAAGAACTAGCATTAGACTTTGGTGCTGACGTTACATTGGTGCAATTTTCGTCTTATGATACTTCGCCTTCAACTGGAATTCATGGTAGAGTAGATTTAAGAAATTATTTTTCAGGTGTTCTTAGAATTGGAATTTCGGATACTGAAGTATCTCAATCCCTATTAGATACTTGGCTTATTGATGGCGTAGAACCAGCAGATGGTACCATAACGCAGGATGCATCAGGTTATATTAGAGTACCAAGAATTGCTTCGACTACAGCCAACCCTATTGATTGGGAAAACGGCTCTTCTTGGATAGGTGGAGTTGTTCCAACAGCTACAGATAATGTTATTATACAAGGCAATATTCAAATAAATACGGACGTGGTTGTTAATGATTTTGCAATTATAGAAGTTGGAGCAACAGAAAGAGTAAAAGTTGAAGCAGGACATTCTTTAACTATTAATGGAGACGCCATTACTAAAAACAACCTTTTTGCATATTCTACATCTACAAGTTTTGCTAGTTTAATTTTCAATGGAACTGTAAACGGTGATATTCGATATTATAGATATGTAAATGGAGTTTCAGATGGCAATGACCTCATCTCTTCTCCTGTTGATCAAAATTTTTCAACATTAGCTAATAATAATTCAGCTGAATTGGTTTCAAATACAGCACCTAATGAGAACCAAAAATTATTTGGTCCTTTTAATAATGTAAACGGTGTTTACGAAAACTGGGTAACAACTGATGGAGAAATTATAACACCAGGTGAAGGTTATAGAGCCGGAACTATCAATGGAAGCACCATTTATTTCAAAGGAACAGTGCCAGATTCTCCAGTAGCCAACGTGCCAGTTACACTTACAGATGGAGGAGATCCAACGTATGGCCCTTGGAACTTAATAGGAAATCCATATCCTTCATATTTAGATTTTGGTGTCTTTTGGACCGAAAACGAAAGTGTATTAAATGGTGGTAGTGGAGCTTACAAAGCAATTTACGGCTATGATGCAGATGATTCTGACGGCAGCAATTATACCATTTGGAATGCAATCAATACAACTTCTGATAAAATTACACCAAGTCAAGGATTTTATGTTAGAACAGTTTCAGGTGGAACTGTGACTTTCACTCCTGCGATGCGAACGCATGGAACTTCTGAAGATTTTATTGCTGGTAGATCGTCAACATTAAATCCTGTATTATCCGAATTGTTTTTATCTAATGGAGCAAATAATTATAACACAAAAATATACTTTGCTGAAAACCAAACACGTGGCTTAGACCCTGGATATGATGCCGGTACTTTTACAAATTCAACAAGCGGTATATACACTAATCTTGTCGAAAATCATGCAGGTGTAGAGTTCGCTATTCAGGTATTACCTTACGATGATTTTAATGACATAATAGTTCCTCTTGGCGTTAATAGTGAGTCTGGCACACAATTAACAATTGGTTTAAATACTGAAACCACAACAATCCCTTCAAATATTAACGTTTATCTTGAAGATAACGCTACCAATACCTGGACGTTATTGAATAATAGTGATTATGTATTTACACCATCTGATGAATTAAACGGAACTGGTAGATTCTATATCCATTATTCAACAAATGCACTATCCGTAGATGATAATTTGTTAAATGGTTTACAAATATATTCTAACCAATCATCTAAAACCCTAGTGATTAAAGGACAATTAAATTCTGAAACTTCAGCCGTATTATATGACATGCAAGGTCGATTAGTATTTCAAAATATTTTGAATGCGTCAGACACTACAAACACTATTAACGTTGGCAGCCTAAAAACAGGGGTTTATATAGTAGAGTTAATAAATGACACTCAAAACCGAACTCAAAAAATTATAATTAATTAAAATAGAACAGACTTCTAATTTTAAGACTAGTTCATAAAATAAAAACCGTAATATCTTGTTCATATTACGGTTTTTTCTATTATTTAGTTTTACTGAAAATTATTTAGTTCATGCAGACAAACCTCAAAGCACTATATTTAAACAAAATCAATATGTATCTAAAATCCATGAAAAGTTCATTTGCTCAAAATGTTGCCTTACTATTATTACTTACAGCTGTTTTCAGTTGTAAAAGTGAAGTAAAGCAAGACCTTAATAAAACAGATAAAATTAATCCTGTAGAAACACTTGCAATACCTGATGCTCCCGAAGGCATGGTATGGGTAGAACAAAAAACCTTTTTACAAGGTGCCAAAGATGCTGATCAATACGCCATGCCGAGAGAAAAACCAGCGCATTGGGTTACTGTTGATGGTTTTTTTATGGACATTACTGAAGTTACCAATAAGCAATTTAAAGCTTTTGTTGAAGCCACCAACTACGTTACTATTGCAGAACGTGAAATCGATTGGGAAGAAATGAAAAAAGAACTACCTCCAAATACACCAAAACCTCACGATTCTATTTTACAACCAGGTAGTTTAATTTTCAATAAAGATGTAAACGCCGTTGTAAATATGCAGAACTATGGCCAATGGTGGACATGGAAAACAGGAGCGGATTGGAAACACCCTGATGGCCCAGAATCAACTATTGAAGATAAAGATGATTACCCAGTAGTCCATGTAGCCTATGAAGATGCTTTAGCGTATTGCGAATGGGCAAATCGACGTCTGCCAACCGAAGCGGAATGGGAATCTGCTGCCCAAGGAAAAAACACAAACACCATATTTACGTGGGGAAATGATGCTGCTCAACTCGATGTGAATGCCAATACATGGCAAGGTGTTTTCCCTACAAGAAACGAATCCATAGATGGTTTTGAATTTATTTCACCTATAAAATCGTATCCACCAAATAGTATTGGACTTTACGATATGGCTGGAAATGTATGGGAAATAACCAGTGATTTTTTTAATGTAAATTATTATAACGAATTAGACAGCTCTAAGACTATTGAAAATCCTACAGGAGCTGAAAGACATTTTAACCCAGATAATCCTTATCAAGTAGAACACGTGATGAAAGGAGGCTCTTTTTTATGTCATGCCTCTTACTGCGCAAGCTTTAGAATATCAGCTAAAATGGGTGTTTCTGTAGATTCCGGATCCGATCATATGGGCTTTAGAACCGTAGCAACACCAGAGATGTTGAAGTCTGAAGATTAAAACGACTATTTCACATATAACACTAAAAAAAGGGAACGTTAGCTTTCCCTTTTTTTTATTATATAACATGATTTTTATAGCGCTTATGTCGTAAAGCGAAATCTACTGAAAGATTAGTCTATCACAGAAAAGCCTTTAGAAACTCTAGTAACTCTCATATAAAAAGCACCCCAATCTTCACCTTCTTCAGTGGTAAACCAAGCACTCATATCCGTTTCACCCTCAGTAAAGTTACCTGTAAAGCTTATCACTTTAGCATCTTTATCTACCGCTTTGGTTTGCTCCCATGCTCCAATTTTTACACCACCAGATTTGAAATTCATAGTTCTACCATCTGCAATAGCCTCGGTAGAAATAGTACCTGCCTTACCTTCAACAGTGGCATTAATGGCTAAATTAGCTTCAAAAGGCCATCTACTCAATTCAATAGTATAGGTTCCCGATTGCTCAAAGGCTACAGTAAACTCGCCTCCCATAGGGTTCTTTTTTGCTTCTCTAATAAAATTCTGATTCCATGGAATTTTAGAATCGTGTACATGGGTATCATGACAGGTTAATTCAATAGGATTCTGCTGATCTGACCCTAAAACTATAATAGGAAACTGGTTAAATTCTGTTGAAACAGAACTCCACCATTCGTTATAATATCCACGCATTTGCTCCACTTTCTCTGGGAACTGTGCGGCCAAGTCATGCTCTTGTCCTGGATCTTTAGACACATCATACAATTCCTTCCCGTTAACCAATCGCATTTTGTCTGCCATCACGGCACTTTTTCGCCATTTAATAGGGCTCTGTACACGTTGCGAATCAGTAATAAGATAATCTCTTCCAATGCTCTCTTCTTCACCTAAAATAAGTGATGAAATATCAGAACCATCGATTTCCTTTTGGCGTTCTGGTAATTCTAAATCACACAACGTGGCTAAGGTTGGTAAGATATCTAAATGCGCCGTAAGCGCCTTAACATCTCTTCCACCTTCAATATTTTTTCCAGGATACTTAATAAAAAATGGCACACGGTGTCCACCTTCATATTCACTGTTTTTTGTGCCTTTCATTCCTGCATTATAACCGTAAAGTTGCCCTTTAACTTTCTTATATCCTGAAGCCGTTCCGTTATCAGTCATAAATATAACAATGGTATTATCTGCGATGTTTAAGTCTTCTAATTTCTTCTGAAGTTTCGCGACATTATCATCCACGTTGGTAATCATTCCGTAGAATATTTTTTGAAACTCCGGAATGTCTAAATCTTTGTATTGGTTATAATAGTCCTCAGGAACATTATATGGTAAGTGTGGCGCATTTGTAGAGATATACGTAAAAAATAGTTTATCCTTATGCGTTTCAATATAATCTATAGCCTCATCAAACCATACGTCGGTACAATAACCTTCGTACTTTGTAGGCAAACCATTTTTAAAATAGGTATCATCAAAATAATCATTATCCCAATAATCTGGTGTTTGGCCTACTCCACCTCCACCATGAGTGATGGTGTATTCAAACCCTTTATCTTGAGGTCTAGAAGGATAAGTATCTCCTAAATGCCATTTTCCAAACATCGCGGTTTTGTAACCATTTTCTTGAAACACTTCGGCCATAGTCACCTCATCATCTCTTAGAATTGACACGCCACCTATGGTATGCCAAACGCCAACTCTATTAGCATATCTTCCGGTCATTAAACCAGATCTTGAAGGCGCACAAGTAGGCCCAACATGAAAATCGGTTAACCTTACCGATTCATCATGAAGTTGATCTAAAGCTGGTGTTTTCACCAAAGTGTTACCATGAGCACCAAGATCTCCATAACCTTGATCGTCTGTAATAATAACAATCACATTAGGCTGCTTTGTTGTTTTCTTAGTTACTGTTTTTGATGATTGAGATGTACATGAAAATGCAAATCCCATAAGTGCCATTAATACTATTATTTTTTTGTTCATTTCAATACTAGTTTTTGAAAGTCTATGGTGTTATTAAATTATTTTTAAGCGTTATTTAGTTATTCTGGAAGTTCTTTTTTCCATTCGTACCAAAGCTGTTTGAACTCATTAACACGTTGTTGATTCGCTATAGCGACATTATTGTTTTCCTTTGGATCTTTAGAAATTTGATAGAGTTCTTCTCTTTTTATTTTGTCGTTAAACAATAGTTTCCAATCGTCTTTTCTAACCGCTCCTTGTGCCCAATGATTGGTATTTTCTCTAGGGAAACGCCATTCCCAAAATAAGGGTTTTGTTCTTTTAAAACTATTGTTTTCTATAATTGAACTGATATCTTCTCCGTCAATAGCATAATCGTTTGGTAATTCGGTTTGCGCTAAACTGGCAAAGGTTGGCAATAAATCTACGGTTGAAAGCACACTGGTAGAATCTACCTTGTTTTCTTCAACATGATTTTTCCATTTAACAATAAAAGGCACTGCCACACCACCTTGAAAGATATCGACTTTCCGTCCTTTTAAACCTGCTGTAGAACCTGCTTCTTTAGAAGGTCCCCAACCCGCAGGTCCATTATCACTTGAAAAAATTATTAATGTATTCTCATCTAATCCTAGCTCTGAAATAGAGTCTAATAAACGCCCGATATGATAATCGGCATCCTTTAAAACCGCATAATAGGTTTCTTTGCTTGGCGATAAGCCTTTAAACGGTTTGCGCTGTGCCTCAGAAGGCCACAATGGTGTATGCGGATCTTTTAACCAAAGGTTCACAAACATCGGTTGCTTCCCTTTATTCTCCTTTATAAAATCTATGGTTTCGTCTACAGCTATTCTGCTTGAACTTTGCACCCAAAGGGTATCTTTATCCATAAATCGTGTGGTTGGCCATTTTTGATCGCCTTTCCAAGTGGGTCCGTTCCCGTTCCAAACTCTTGTTTCATCATAACCATAGTCTTTTGGTTCTGGTGCTGAAGGATCGCCATGAGGTTTACCACCACCTCCTAAATGCCATTTCCCAAAATGTGCTGTTTTATAACCTGCATTTTGTAAAGTTCGCGGTAGATAAACCGGAAGGGAATCGTTTAAATAATTTGGCATATGACGTTTGGCATTAACTTCGTTTCCTGCAAAGTGTGCATGAACACGATGTCTTGCCGGAAAATGGCCTGTTAAAACCGAAGCTCGACTTGGGGAACACACACCACTTGTCACATGAAACTGGGTGTATCGTGTGCCTTCAGCTGCCATTTTATCTAAATTTGGCGTTGCCACTTCTGTATTTCCGTACACACCTAGATCACCATAACCCCAATCATCCGCAAAAATAAAAATGATGTTGGGTCTTGCATCTTCTGTTTCTGCTATCGTTGCATTATCAGCTACAGTTGTCGTCTTCGTTTCATTACAAGAACTCAGAATGATGGCCACCCATAAAAGTGTGATATGTTTTAAATAACGCATTCTCATTTCGGTATTAATTTTCAAACGTTTCTTTTTTCTGTTCGTTACGTAATGCTGCAGCTAACTCCTTAACCTTTTCAGGGAATTGAGATGCTAAATTGGTGTTTTGTCCTATATCCTCTTTAAGATTGAAGAGTTGTACCGTATCCTTTGCAGTTGTAAAACGTTGCCCTTCTTTAAACCATTTTGGTATTCTGGTGTGGTAACCATCTTTATTATTTATGTATAACCAATCTCCTTTTCTAATCGCATATTTAGACGTCCAAGTATTATGAACAATAGTTTCTCTTACAGGTTCATCCGTATTGGTTAGCCATACATCAGAAAAATTGAAACTATCATGCTGAAACCCTTTTGGCAAATCACTTTTTGTAATAGATGCTAAGGTATTTAAAAGGTCTATTTGACTAAATAATTGCGTACTCTTGGTTCCTGCTTTAATATGATTGGGCCATTTTACAATAAAAGGCACATGATGACCACCTTCATAAACATCTCTTTTAACACCTCTAAAAGGATGCGAACTATCGTGGTCATAATTTTTAATACGGTCATAAGCATAGCGCTCTGACCCATTATCTGATGTAAAAATAACGATGGTATTATCATCGGCATTAATAGCTTTTAAGGCCTCTAAAATTTGTCCGACCGCATCGTCTGTTTGATATACAAAATCGCCATAAGGACCTGCATTACTTTTTCCTCTAAATGCTTCATTCGGAATTATTGGTGCATGTGGCGAAGGAAATGCCATATACAAAAAGAAAGGATCTTTGGCTTGTTCTTGATTTTTAATAAAAGTCACAGCCTTGGTCGTCACCGTTGGTAAAATCTTGTAAAAATCCCAATCTTCAACGGCAGGTCCTGGTCGTAATTCCCAATTGCCTTCTAGTGCAAAATCTTCTTTAGGATGTTGTAAGGTGCGTGTTGGTACTTCCGTTACTTTATCATTTTCTATCCACGTGTAAGGGGGGAAATTAATAGTACCATCACCAAAATAAGAATCAAAACCAATTGATAACGGTCCATTAGGAATGGATTTTCCCCAATCGTAAGCATGTGCTGGCCAAATTTCAACGTCTTTTTTGCCATGCTTCGCTTTTTCTTTTTCCGTAACCGCTTTATTTCTGATAGCTTCCCAGTTCCATCCCAAATGCCATTTTCCAATAGCTGCGGTATGATAACCGTTAGTGTTAAGAATATTTGGTAAGGTTACTTGGTTTTCTTTAAACACAGATTCGCCCATGGCATGTACAATATCATTGAAATCTCTCCAATGGTAACGACCCGATAATAAGGCATATCGACTTGGTGTACACACACCTGAAGAACTATGAGCCTCTGTCATTAAAAGTCCTTCTTTTGCTAATTGATCTAAATGAGGTGTTGGGATTTTAGACTGTGGATTTTGAATCGCTAAATCACCAAAACCCATATCATCAGCATAAAATATAATAATGTTGGGTTTATTAACTTGAGTCGTTGGTTTTGTATGTTCTCGACAAGCCGTTAAGCACACCAACAGTATCATATAAAAGTAGGCGCTCGTCTTCATGGTTTTAGCTTTCTTTTTTCCAGTCAATGGTGGCTTTCTTATTTTCTAAATCGACCCAAATACTAGCATGCTCGTAATTTCGGGTTAAAACCCAACCTTTAACTTGCATCTCATCTAAAGGCTTACCTAAAGGTTTATCAAACTCAGGGTACCATTGAAGTGATCCCATACTTAAGCGATAGCCCCAATTATAACTAATATAAGAATGTTTTTGTGCACCGGCTAAAAAAGAAGCTAATGCGAAAGTTAGATGCTTTTTAGATATTTCTTCTTTTTCCTTTTCAGATTTAGCCATAAATTTTTTGCTTAACCACGCATTTTCTGGCCATGTCTTAAACACCACAATTTTTCCACTTTTACCTGCTTTTTCCATTTCTTGAATATCCTTAAGCATACTTTCTTTGGATTTGCTATTAAAATATCCAAAATGCTCAATCATTATGGCATCGGTATAATCTGGAAAATCATTTTCGCTATTTCTAACAGGCGTAGAACGAATACCATTATAAACGATTAATTTATCATTACCAATTTTAGCTCTCGTTTCTTTAATTAGATCTTTTAAGCCTTGTTGAATTGAGTCAAATTTTTCAGTTCCCCACAATTTTTTATTTCCAGGATTGGTCACTTGGACTAAACCGTCAAAGAAAACACCATCTATATTTTCATTATTCAAATTGTCTTTAGCGACATCAGACCACCAATTTCTAACCTCAGGATTAGACAAATCATATCGTTTAATTCTTTCGTTTTTTAAGTCTAACTCTCCAGTTTTTGTTTTAAGCCACCAATCAGATTTTGTTTGATAATCTTCATGCGCTTTATACATCTTATAATCCAAAAATGCATTCCAATAAAACACCACTTTCATGTCTGGATTAAGCGCTTTTAACACTTTTGCATCTGCCGCAATAGTTTCTTCAGAATATTTGTATTTTGGAAAGCCATGAGCCTTTTCTAATACTGTAAAATTGGAATGCAAAGCAATAAATTTGGCTTCCTTTTTAGTTAAAAGATCCCCTTTTTTTCCAAAGTGAAATGCAACAGGAACCTTATCCCAACTAAATTCTGGATAATGCTTATCGTCTTGAGAAAAGGCTGTTTGAATTAAAAACAAACCAATTAAAAACAAACTTTTATGTAGAAATGGGAGCTTCATGTTATTCCTATTACTTGATTGGTAAAATCTTAATCGATTTTAAACTTGATGTTTGTACATCACCTTCAACTAAAGACGTCTTTATGATATGATTTCCTGCTGTTTTAAACTCTAATATCCCCATTCTGCGGTACGCGTATTTATCAGTAGCCGCTTGTTGATTTTGAACCTTGACACCCTCATCTGTTGTGGTTTTCCAAACTAAACGTCCTTTACCTTTATACTCTAAATCTAGATAATAATAGCCAGGTTCTTGAACATTTACGTCCCAACAAACCATACCATTTTCTTCCCAATTACTGACTTGATTAGCATGTTTCCATTCGCCAAATTTTTCCATCCAGCGTACGTTTTTTTGCTCTGCACCTTCTACTATACCAAACTCTGTTAACAACCTTGTTGGAACATTTGGATAAATCCCTAAATGGGTTTCTACAACTGCTGATTTATCCTTAAGTTCTACTTCTATTACTGAAATTAATTCTTCTGGCGCTTTAAATGGCACATTAATTACCAACCAATCGTTTTCCATTTCATAGGTTAAAGCACTGCTTTTATTACCATCTAAAAGTGAGATTTTCTTCACTTTAGATTTTAAACCTGGCAAATATAATTTACCATTTGTAGGCCACTGCCCTACAGATAAATAAAGCGACTTATCATTTGTTGTAACATCTCCCCATGGTAAAGCATAACCCCAAGGCGAACTTCCGGCATCATACACAACTTGTGGATATTTTTGTATCCAACGCCCAGATTCTTGTAAAAACTCGATACCTATATTGGGAATCGCACCATTACTATCTGGACCCACATTAAATAAATAAGATCCTCCACGAGCGACTGTTTCAATAACACGACCTAAAATTTTCTTTGGGCTTTTAAAGTTGTTATCATACCAGGCATATGACCAAGAATCGTTATTGGTATCACAAGTTTCCCAAAGTCCTTCTACATTACGCGTTGGCACTTCCATATCTCCAATACTAGCATAGTCTCCCATACCATAACCTACACGACTACACATCATCGCATTAGGTTGTAATTCTCTTACCATATCTGCTAATTCTACCACATACTGTTTTGGCATATCACCAGGCGTATCAAACCAAACGAAGTCTATGTCTCCATAATTAGTACATATTTCTTTTACTTGAGGTTTACACTTATTATAAAAATAATCCTTGAAATCTACTTTATTTCCGTTTTCATCGACTTCTGGACCTCTAGTTCCTCCTGGTGCCGTCCAATCTTGATTATGAGAATAATAGAACCCGAACCCAAGGCCTAATTCTTTACAAGCCGCAGATAACTCATGCATTGGATCTCTACCAAATGGAGTAGCGTCTACAATGTTAAAATCACTAGCTTCAGAGTCGAACATAGCGAACCCTTCATGATGTTTACTGGTGATAATAATATATTTCATACCCGCATCCTTAGCCAATTGTGCTATTTGTTTAGCATCAAATTCCACAGGGTTAAAGGTTTTAGCCGTTTCCTTATATTTTTCTGGTGCGATATTGGCCACACGCTTGCTCATTAACCATTCGCCAATGCCATAATAGGTTTTGTCTTCCCATACACCACCAAGATTTGAAAATAAACCCCAATGAATAAACATACCGTAGTTACCTTCATCAAACAACTTTGCTTTCCCACTTTTTAAAGCATCACCAGAAACTGTAGTTTCTCCCCACATTTCTTCCATTCCCTTTTTGTTTTTGTCTTGAGAATGAATATTTGTAATACCTATAAGTATTACCAAAACGGAAAAAATTAAATGTCTATTCTTAATCATATGCCTATTATTTTAATTCTTTTGACCTGAGGTTCAATCAATTAATACTTTTAGATTACAATCTATATCTTAAACCAATTTTCCAAGTTGGAGTTCGGGTGTAATAAGACGTAAAATTTTGCGGATCGTCACCAATATATCTTCGAGTGTCTTCTCCGGTAAGATTACTTACACCTGCACTTGCTTGTAAGCCTTTTATAATGTTATATTTTAAATTGATTCCTAGAAGTGTAGTACCTTCAGTATAATGTGCTTCATCTGCACGTGAAGAACCTATTCCTCCTAAATTACTTAAATAATTACTTCTATGAGCAACGGTAAATCTCAAGGAGAAACCATATTTTTCATAATAAGCAACAGTATTAAAATTATGTTTTGAAGTCCCTGGAAATCCATTAGTGGCATCACCAACGGCTCCATCAAAATTACTTTCAACAAAAGAATAATTGGCTCTTACTCCGAATCCACTTAAAAATCCTGGCAAGAATGTAAAATGCTGATTAAACCCTAATTCAAATCCATAAAGTTGCGCATCAGTTATATTAACAGGTGTAGAAATATCAAATAATAAATCTTGTTGAATAGCTGGTAATTCTACTCCCAATGCTTCTACACCAGGATAGGCTTGGTCATTTAGAGTTTGCCTTCCAATATAATTTTTAATATCCTTGTAAAAGATACTGGCAATAACGGCACCTCCATTTTTACTATATAATTCAAAGGTGGTATCATACATCCAAGCGGAGTAAGGCTTCAATTCTGGATTCCCAGAAGTAATAGTACCTCTGTATAAACTTGTTCCTAAATTAGGTTCGTAATCGGGTGAACTGGGATCAAATATAGCAGATTGAGGATCTAAATACTCCACCTCATTACTTGGCATCATATCTCTATATTTTGGTCGTGATGCACCTTTGGCAGCACTTAATCTTATATTAAAGTTTCTTTTTAATTTAAAATTAGCATTAAAACTAGGTAGTACGTCCCATCTTGAGTTTTCTACCTCATGATATAATGCACCATTGACCACATTGCTAGTTTCAGCAATAGGATCAAATACTTCTACTCCAGTAAAACCTCTAGACTCATTTATTGTATTAATGGCTCTCACACCAAAATTTAAAATTACAGGCACATTTCCTAAATTTGCTCTGGCATCAACTTGCCCATAAGCAGAATAACTTTTTTCTATAGCTCCATAAGATTTTGCAGGATTAAATTGTAGGTCATCAACATTAGAGACGATTTCATCCATTGGTGTATCAAAATTAAAAACGCTTCCACCATCTAAATTATTATAGCCTGGAGTTAAATCTAATACCGCATTTCCAGGAATATTAATCCATTGATCTAAGCCTGTTCCTCCACCTAAAAAATTACCTGGAACATAATAATTATCAATAGAAATAAGATCTGTAAATTGCTGTTGTTGTGCGTCTGTATAGTCACCATATATATCATCTGCATTTGCTTGAGCTTCTCTTGCTTCAAAATCCGTTATTGCTGCTCTAGCTCCTAGAGTAACTTTTGCTTTTTTATTTAATTCATACTCTAAATCTAATCTTGATGCATAATTATAGCCTTTGGTTCTAATATGACGCTTTGCTGCCGATATTAGAGAAAATTGAGTTGGGTCTAAAATTTCATCTGGTATTCCATATTGAGGAAGATCTCCTCTTAAATCCAAGCTAAAAACACTGTTATCATAATCTTGACCTCGCAATCTAGACGTTATTTGGGTTAAATTTTGGAAAAAATCTAAATTAGAATATGACATATCAAAACTAAGATTCCACTTATCTGATTCCGTATATTTAGTGTTTAATCCGATAATATTATTTGTAGTGTTATTATTATAAAATTGATTTTTGTTTTGGATATTTACTCTTGAATTCTCCGCACCAGCGGCATCGATAAAGGCTAAATTATTACCATTAAAAATAAGACTTCCTGGTGTAAAGAAATTTTGCGAGCCTAACAAACCATTATTGTTACCACCTGCGGCCATTGACATTTGAAATTGTTGTCTATCTGAAGCGGCTCTTAATCGTGTTAAAGTATAATCTAATAAAAATTCTAATTTCTCGGTTGGCTTATATTGAATTGCTGTTGAGATCGCCAATTGTTCTCTACTATCGTTTCTTAAAACATTATTAAGTGTTGCTGGGACTAAAATATCTTCGTAAATATTTTCACCAGCTTCAAAAGCACCGTTGCTATCAGTATCTTCATAAAACGTTACATTTCTATACCCTCGCATACCTGCTTCTTCACGTTGCCTAAAATCATCTGCATACACTATGGAAACAGCAGCACCTAAATTATCGCTTATTTTTCCACCAAATACTCCTGAATATCTTTGATCAAAATCTATATTCTCAAAATCCGCTTCACTATCTCCTCTTAAATTAACACTAGCAAAATATTTTTTACCCTTTTTATACCTTTTATCTAAAGGTCTTAAGGTTTGAAAATCCACAGAGCCTCCTATAGCTGTTGATAACTCTTTGGCTTGAGTAGTTTTATGAATTCGTGCTCCATTTATAATTTCGGTCGGTATAACGTTTAAGTTAAATTTACGAAAATCTGATTTACCTTCATTTCCTGCCGAGATTGGCGAACGCCCATTCATTGTAATTTGAACAAATTGTGGACCAATACCTCTAATAGAAACCCGATCACCAGATACACCATCGTCGTTACGTTCTATTTGCACACCTGCAACTCGTTGCAAGGCATCTGTTATGTTACTATCTGAAAAACTCCCAATATCTTCAGGTGTTATAGCCTCAATAACCGTTGTCGCATCACGCTTTTCCTTAACGGCCCTTAATTGTGAACTCCTTATACCTACATTAAGGACGACTTCATCTAAAGCCTCAGAATCCACTTCCATCTGAACATTAATTACACTTTTACCGCTTGAAGAAATTTCTACTGTTTTATAACCTAAATAATGAAACTCAAGAATGGCATTTGAATTTTTTAATGTAATAGAATATTCACCATCCATATTAGACATGACACCATTTTTAGTCCCTTTTTCAATAACACTTGCTCCTGGCAATGGTACATTCTCCTTATCTGTGATTTTACCTGTTATTTCTTTGTCTTGAGCAAAACCAAATGCACACTGCATTACTAATATTAAAAACAATAAACCTTTAAAATTATTTTTTTTCATGACGTGATAAGTTAGTTTGTATGACTACAAATATGTACCAATTAACGTTAATCAACTTGCTCAGTTCGTTTTTAAATTTTCTCAAATCAATCAAAACCCTTCCTACCTATACCTTTCAACAAATTTGAAATTTTACAGCAACAAAATGACAGATTAGAGAAGCGTTTACAAATTAGTAAATTGTTACTTTGTATAGTATCATATTAGAAACTATATGGCTTTTAAATCCTATATTATTATCCCCTTTTTAATCTTAAACACGAGTCTTGCTTTTGGTCAAATTACAACAAGTTCAAAAACCATTGAGGCGAATTGGGAATCTATGGTAGCCAACTATAACGTACCAGAATGGTTTCAAGATAGTAAAATAGGCGTATGGATGCATTGGGGAATTCCATCTTCAATCGATGAAAATAGACCTGAAGACGGATCGCATTACGGCAGACGCATGTATGGGGATGAAGATTATGATGCAAGAAATGAACCGGACAGATTGCGCACCGTAAGATTATCGGAATGGCATGAAAAACGTTACGGATTACCTTCAGAATTTGGTTACGAAAATTTTATCGCAAATTTTAAAGCTGAAAACTTTGACGCTAATGCTATTGTGAAATTCGTTAAAGATTGTGGTGCACGTTTCATAATGCCTGTCGCTACACATCATGATAATTTTGACATGTATGATTCCTTCTTTCCTTGGAATGCCGTAAAAATGGGACCAAAAAGAGATATTCTTAGAGAATGGAAAGATGCCGCTTACAAGCATGGTTTAAAATTTGGTGTTTCTACACATTTATACTGGTCACCACGCTTTTTTAGAACCGCAAGAAAATTTCAAAAAGAAGGCACAGAAGCTTGGGACTTTTTCAATATGGACTATGACACCTATAAGTTTGCTAGCCAAGATAGCTGGAACCAACATTGGTACAAACGCTCTTGGGATTTAATTGAAAAGTATGATCCCGATATGTTTAACAACGATTCGCCATATCCTAAAATAGGTTCAGGTAAAGGCTTAGGCGTTAAACTATTTTCAGCCTATTTAAACCGAGATTTAAAAGAAAACAATGGCAAACAAACGACCGTTTTATCTTTTAAAAACACCAAACAAAACAAAGCAGCGTTTACCTATAATTTAGAGCGTGGTATGTTTGGCGAACTACAAGAACACCCTTGGATTTGGGCTACCGATATATCAGGAAGTTGGTTTTACCGAAAGAACTCGTTTACCAGAATGTCCTTAGCGGTTTTAATTGGGAATGCTATTGATGCTATTAGTAAAAATGGTGCCGTTATGATTAATATTGCTTTAAAAGGTGATGGGACCATTCCTGAAAACCAAGAACAAATGCTTAGTGCTTTTGGTGCTTTTGTTAAACATAACCAAGAAGGCATTTACAATACTAGACCTTGGAAAACCTTTGGCGAAGGTCCTCTAGAGATTATAACCAAACGTGCAGGAGAAAATCTAAAACCCTTCTCTGAGAAGGATATTCGTTTTACCACAAAAGACAACAATATTTATGCCTTTGTCTTAGCACCACCAACCAAAGATCTTTTAATTGAAACTTTAAAAACTGACGGACTTTTAGAAAAAGACATAAAAGAAATACAATTATTAGGAAGTGATCAAGTCATTAGTTGGAAGAGAGATAATGAAGGTTTATTAATATCGTATAACTTTACAACGCTACCAAATCAATCAGCAATATGCTTTAAAATAATCACGGAATAATTGAAATTTAGAAAAAGATTAATGCATTACAAATCATCCATTTTATTGCTTTTACTAGCCGGTTTTTTAATGACCTGTGCTTCACATCAGCAAGAAAACATTATAGAAAAACAGAAATTACCTGACTTTTCTTGGGATACAATGCCCTTGTATATGCATTTACGCAAATCAACAGCCTTCAATAGAGAAGAACTAAAATACCTTTCAAAATTCCCTTTAATTACCTTTGAAAAAACAACAGGAAGTAAAACTTACGGATCTGCAGAAAAAGGAACTCTAAAAGCAGCAAAAGCGGTAAAAAAAATAAATCCGGAAACCACAATTTTGTATTATAAAAATGTAGTCGTTAATTGGGGCGGCTATAAGGAAGACAAAGCCTTTTTAAAACAACATCCAGAGGCGCTGTTGGTAAACACTAATGGTCAAAAAGCTTTAATGCCTAATAAGAGAACAGGTTTTTTTGATATATCCAAAGATTACGTTCGTTCGTATTGGTTAAATCATGTGAAAACCATTACTGAAAACCCTTATATTGATGGTGTATTTCTAGATGCTAATATTAAAGTTTTAGCACCAATTTTTTTTAGTAATCGTGTTGGCGAAGCAAAGCAAAAAACTATTGAAACGGGTTACTTAAAGATGATGTCCGATTTAAATACCCAATTAGGAAATCACAACTTATTGCTAGCGAATATGCTTCGTGTACGTCCGGATTTTAAAGATTCAGGTAGAAACTATATGAAATTCTTTGATGGCTCTTATATTGAAGGTTTTGAACACGAAAATTTTGGCATGACTTATGAAGATTATCTTGCCAAAGGTATTGAAGCAGTTCAAAAATCAGCTCGAGAAGGTAAAGTCATTGCCATGTCTCTTGGTATTGGTAAAGCTTTAGAGAATGAAAATGTAGGTATGGATGATGTAAGAGCGCGCTTAACTAACGATGATGATCTAACGAAACGTATAGACTATCTATTGGCTATTTTTCTAATTTGTGCCGAAAAACACAGCTACGTCTACCCTCATGATGGCTATGACGTTAACAAATCTGCAGTCTGGTTAAAAACTTTTCCGCAGTACAACAAAAAATTAGGAGCGCCAAAAGACTACGCGCAACGCGATGGCTACATTTATACGCGTGCTTTTGAACACTTGGATGTGTGGCTAGATATTAAAAACCAAACCGCCCAATTACACTGGAAATAAACTAAATATTTATACATAAAAAATGAAATCACTTTTAACAACGCTTACTATTTTATTGTGTTTTACTAATTATGTCATTAGTCAAAACAAAAGCAGTATAGACAAACCTAATATTGTTATCTTTTATGTGGATGATTTAGGTTGGCAAGATTCAGAACTGAATGATTTAGATGAGCCTACACCATGGGAAACACCCAATATGGTCGCACTCGCAAAAGAAGGCATTAATTTTACCAATGGCTATTCGCCTGCACCTACTTGTGCACCATCTCGAGCAGCAATGCTTTCGGGATTACATCCTACTAAAACAGGTGTAACTCATGTAAGTGGAGGCACCTTACCTAAAGCGACTAAACGCTCTAAGTATCTAACGCCATTTTATCCTGTTGGTTTAATGCCAGAAAATTTCACTATTGCAGAAGCATTAAAAATGAATGGCTACAAAACAGGTCATGTTGGTAAATGGCACGTTGGTGCACTTGACATTCAGAAATCAACCAAACAAGGTTTCGATTTTGCATACGAATCTAGAGGTGCACACCAAGGGCCTAAGAGAGAAAAGAACCGGATAAACAATTTTGCAACCCACGAGGAAGGCGATCCTTACCGTTTAAGTGATGAAAAATATCCTCCGTTTACCAAATCATCGCCTAAAGGAATTTCATATCCAAAAGATATGGTAACAGATAAAGCTCTTGAATTTATTTCAACAAGTAAAGAAGAACCGTTCTTTTTATACTTAGCACATTGGTTGGTACATGCGCCAATTCACACGAAGAACAAGGAATTATTACAATATTACAGTGATAAATTAGGGATTGAAATGCCTACAAAAGATATCCCTATTAAAACAGGAGGCCAAACCAACCCATTTTACGGTTCTATGGTGACCACTTTAGATTGGAGTTTAGGACGTATAGTAGATTTATTAAAAACCACCGACGATCCAAGACATCCTGGTAAAAAATTAATTGAAACGACTTATATTATTTTCTCTTCAGATAACGGAGGTGTTGAAAAAGCCAATGGCGATATCGTTACAGATAATTTCCCGTTAGATCAAGGTAAAAAGTATGCGCAAGAAGGTGGTATTAGAGTACCTTTGGTTATTGCTGGTCCGCAAATTCCTAAAGGAAAAACTAAAGATGTATTGATTAATCAATTAGACTTTTTTCCAACAGTATTAAACCTTACCAACAGTACCGTGCCTGAAAAATACAGTTCAGAGTTTGATGGTTTAGATATTTCTGGGATCTTATTAGATAATGAAAAAAAAGTAGCAGATAAAAACGGAAACGCTAGAGAAGATTTATGGTGGCACTTTCCACATAACACGGATTCTCAAATGCAATCTGCGATAAGACATGGTGATTATAAGTTATACAAAAACTTAATTCCGGGAACCTATGAATTATACCGTTTGTACAAAAATGGTAAAAGAGAAGATTTAGAAGAGAAATTTGATATTGCTAAAGACAACCCAAAAGTGGTTAAAGACTTAGCAGCAAGATTAGAAAAATATCTAGAGGAATATAACGCACAATTCCCTTATAAAAATCCTTCAAAATTCAAGGCTGAAGAAACTGCGTCTATACCAGTAATTGTAACCGATACCTATGATGCGGAATCGCGTAAAGCAACAATAACTTTAGAAAAAGGAAAATCTGATGTTGTAGAACCTTATGTTTTAATTCGAATTGCTAATAAGTCGGCATTAAAAAAGAAAGGAAAGCTAAAAAAGCATTCTACAACCTTTATTAAAGTGCCTTTAGAAGCGAGCAAAAACAATTTAGAATACACCTACACTGCACCTGAAAACATCATGGAATATGGGTTTGTTTTAATTGATGAAAATCAGTTTATGGTTCAAAGTGAATTCCGTAGAATCAACTAAAAAAATAAGCTATAAAATGAAACACAATAAATTAATCGCAGCCCTAGTTTTTCTAGCGTTCTTTTCCTCAAACTATAGTCACGGTCAGGAAAACGATTTAATAAAACCGAACATCATCATTTTTTATGCAGATGACTTAGGTTGGCAAGACGTGCAAATCAATGATTTAGATGAGCCTTGTGCTTGGGACACTCCAAACATTAAAAAGTTAGCAGAAGACGCCATTAATTTTACTAATGGTTATTCGCCTGCACCAACTTGTGCGCCTTCACGATGTGCCATTTTAACGGGATTACATCCTGCAAAAACAGGCATAACGAATGTAAGCGGTGGGAAAATTCCAAAAGCGCATAGATCGTCTCAATATATTAGTCCTTATTTTCCTGAAGGTTTAATGCCAGAACATTTCACTATTGCGGAAGCTTTAAAAATGAATGGTTATAAAACAGGACACGTCGGAAAATGGCACGCAGGACACTTAAAAATTCAAAGTTCTACCAATCAAGGTTTCGATTTTGCGCACGAATCTCGTGGTGCACACCAAGGCCCGAAAGGTAAAAATAATAGAACCAATTTTTTTGCCACGCATGATGAAGACGACAAATACCAATTGAGTGAAGAAAAGTACTTTCCTTTTACTAAAGCATCACCTAATGGTATTTCGTATCCTAAAGATGCGGTTACTGAAAACGCCCTTCAATTTATTAAAGACAATAAAGAAGAGCCGTTCTTTTTATACCTCGCACACTGGATGGTACATTACCCAATTCACACTAAAAACCGTGAATTATTACAGTACTATTGCGATAAATTAGGCGTAGACTTCCCAACCGAAGATGTTCCAATGACCTCAGGAGGCCAAACCAATCCTTATTTTGGAGCGATGGTAACCACCTTAGACTGGAGTTTAGGACGTGTGATCGATTTATTAAAAACTACAGACGACCCAAGAAATCCCGGCAAGAAATTATACGAGACGACTTATATCTTTTTCTCTTCGGATAACGGAGGCGCTGAACAGCGTAAAACAGAAATCATGTCTGATAACGCGCCTTTAGATAAAGGTAAAAAATACACCGAAGAAGGTGGTATTAGAGTGCCAATGCTTATTTCTGGCCCAAACATTTCCAAAGGACAAACACAGGATGTTTTAATCAATCAGTTAGATTATTTCCCAACGATATTAAATCTTACCAACAGTGAAATTCCTTCAGAATACAGTGCTGATTTTGATGGTTTAGATATTTCAGAGGTTTTATTTGAAGGAAAAAGCGAGGTCAAAGATAACGACGGAAAGGTTAGAGAAGATTTATGGTGGCACTATCCTTATGGTCTCGAGCATCAAAACCAATCGGCTATACGCTCTGGAGATTATAAATTGTATAAGAAATTTATGACTGGCGAATATCTGTTATATCGCTTATATAAAAATGGCAAACGACACGATTTAGAAGAGCAACACAATATTGCTAAAGACGAACCAAAAATTGTAAAAGCTTTATCTGAAAAATTAGAACAATACATCAAAGATTACGATGCTAAGTTGCCATATAAGGAGCCTTCAAAATTTAAAGGAGATAAGAATGTTGCTGCTATTCCTGTGATTACAACAAATACATTTAACGCAGCATCTCGTAAAGCAACCGTACAAGTAGAACAAGGAAAGTCTAATGTAATTGAAAGCTATGCGCTTGTAAAAATTTCAGATCCTGTTAAAAGAACAAACAAAGGCAAGAAGAAAAAAGTAAGGTCTACCTACTTAAAAGTCCCTGTAAATATTAGCAATAATGGATTAGAATTCAGCTATTCCGTTCCGGAAGAGGCCATAGAATACGGACTTATTTTAATTGATGAAAACCGTTTCATGGTAAAAAGTGAGTTTCAAAAAGTTAAATAAGTAAGTGTTGAAGATGAAAATAGGAATCATAAAATATAGCGTTATATGCTATTGCTTGTTTTTCCTATTTTTTATTCAAACCACTGATGGGCAAACGTTTCCTAAAGCCTTAAAAAATAGCAGACCAAACATCATCTTTGTAATGACCGATGATCAAGGTATGGGCGATTTGTCTTGTACGGGAAATGAAGTCGTAAAAACCCCAAACATTGATGCGTTTTATCAAAAATCAACGCGTTTTACAGAATATCATGTAAGTCCTACTTGTGCACCAACGAGAGCTGCAATTATGAGTGGTCGGCACGAATTTAGAGTTGGCGTTACACATACTATTTTAGAACGTGAACGTATGGCTTTAGATGTATATACGCTACCTCAAGCCTTGCAATCTGTAGGCTATAAAACCGGATTATTTGGCAAATGGCATTTGGGAGATGCTGATGATTATTTGCCTCAAAACAGAGGTTTTGATGAAGTATTAATGCATGGAGGTGGTGGAATTGGTCAAGTAAATCTTGGAGATTTTCCACCGAATAAAGACAATGTGTATTTTGATAATGTTTTGCTTCATAATGAAACCATTGTAAAAACTAAAGGCTTTTGTACAGATGTGTTTTTTGATGCCGCCATGGCTTGGATCAAAGAGAACATAGATAATAAACAACAGTATTTTACCTATGTTTCTTTAAATGCACCACACGCTCCTCTGGTTGCACCTGAAAATTATAAAAAGCGCTTTTTAGAGTTAGGCTATGATGAAGGCACTGCGAGTAGATATGGCATGATTGAAAACATCGATGATAATTTCGGAAGGTTAATGAGCAAGCTTGAAGAGTGGAATGTTTTAGAAAACACCCTAGTTATTTTTACTACAGATAATGGAGCTACACATTTAAGAGGTACTTTAAATGGCGAAAAGGTAAAACATTTTAATGCCAACCTTAAAGGTGGAAAAAACTCACCAAACGAAGGTGGCGATCACGTGCCACTTTTCATGTATTGGAAAGGTGTTTTAACCGAAGGTAAAGACATTAACCAACTTACCGCACATATCGATTTATATCCAACCTTTTCAGAATTAACAGGAGCTCAATTACCAGAAACCATGCAACGTTTAGAAGGGTTATCATTAATCCCATTATTAGAAAACACGGTAAGCATTTGGGAAGATCGTTTACTGTTTACACATTGTGGACGCTGGAAAACAGGAATGGTAAACAAAGCCAAATACACTAAAATGGCGATAAGAAGTCAGCAATGGCGTTTTGTAAATAATGCCGAATTGTATGATATAATTAATGATCCTGGAGAGCGTCATAATGTTGCGGCAGAACATCCAGATGTGATTGCAAAATTTCTAGAACCTTATAATGAATGGTGGTCCAATTCTATTCCTTTGATGATAAATGAAAATAGAAAAAGAGTAAAGGAACAACCACTTCATATAAAGTATTATAAACAACTAGAAGCCGAAGGAATTCCAAATTGGAATCCAGAAGATACAATTACAGAAAAAAACTAGGAAACAACAGGTAATAATTTCGAATATATATAAAGCAGTTTAAATTATTTAAATAAGACATATTTTAGATTGAATAAGACATGACATTATAATGAAAGAAACTGCAAATTAGTAACCTTGAAAACTTTTATTTCGTAGCAAAGCGATTTAGATGTATAAAGCATTTATTAATTACAAAAAGCATTGCAAAATCATGACTGAAACTATAAACAACAATTTTTCTAAAGATCTTAACTTTCTAAAAGCGCATACCAACATCATTGTGTTGCAAGAAGGCGAAAGTGCTTTAGCTATAGCACCACAATTTCAAGGTCGTGTAATGACCAGTACGACGAACGTATCAGAAGGTCCTAGTTTTGGTTGGATTAACAAAAAAGTCATTAAAGCCGGTTTTTTACCCGAGGAAGAACGCAAAGGTCGCTTAGAAAATCAGATTTATGTGTTTGGAGGCGAAGAACGCTTTTGGTTAGGTCCTGAAGGCGGACAGTTTTCGCTCTTCTTTAAACCGGAAGACAATTTCGATTTTTCAAATTGGAAAACACCTGCTGTTATAGATACCGAAGCATTTACCTTGGTGTCTAAAACGAATAATACGGCAACATTTAAACACCAGTGCGAATTAGTAAACAAAAGTGGCACCGTTTTTAAAATGGGAATTGGACGTTCCATTTCTATTTTGAATAAAGTGTCGATACAAAATATTATTAATAAACCATTTTCAGACAGCATTGCATTTGTTGGCTATCAAACCAACAATCAAATTACAAATATTGGTAAAAAACCTTGGCTTCCAGAAACAGGATTACCTTCTATTTGGCTTTTAGGTATGTATAAACCTTCACCAGAAACCACAGTGGTTATTCCTTTTAAGGCAGGTGAAGATGATGATTTAGGATCAAAAGTAAACGACACTTATTTTGGTAAAGTTCCTGAAGTTTATTTAGAAGTCAACAATGATGTTTTATACTTTAAAGGTGATGGAACCAAACGAAGTAAAATTGGGGTCAACTCAAAACGTTCTAAAGGTATTGCCGGAAGTTACGATGCTGTGGGCAAAGTTTTAACCTTAGTGAAATATAATGCGCAAGATGCTTCTAACGGTTACGTGAATTCAGCTTGGGAATACCAAGAAGAACCCTATGCTGGCGATGTGATAAATGCCTATAACGATGGCGAGCCAGAACCAGGTGTTGCACCTATGGGACCGTTTTATGAACTTGAAACCTCATCACCTGCTGCTGCTTTAAAACCGAATGAAACGATGGTTCATATTCAAACCACCATTCATTTACAAGGTGATGAAGATGAACTCAGTGACATTGCTGAAGCCACTTTAGGTGTGCGTGTAGATGCTATTTTAAAATCGTTAGAACGATGAAAAACAACAAAGTATTTAAAGTTTTTTCGCTAAGTCTATCGCTTTTAGGATTACTTGTTCAGTTTTCTAGTTTTATTCCAAAGAACACAACAGTAAAACCTAAGACTAAAAAGCCTAACATCATCTACATTCTAGCTGATGATTTAGGTATTGGCGATCTTAGTATTTACAATGGAAACAGCAAAATACAAACACCGCATTTAGACCAAATGGCTAAAGAAGGGATGCGATTTACCGATGCACATACCTCATCTGCAGTTTGTACACCAACACGTTACGGCATTTTAACCGGACGCTATAATTGGCGAACCCCTTTAAAGGAATTTGTGACTTGGGGAAACTCACCGAGTTTAATTCAGAAAAACAGATTAACCGTTGCGCAACTACTCAAAAATCAAGGTTATAAAACCGCTAACATTGGTAAATGGCATTTGGGTCTAAACTGGAGCATGAAAAATAATAGTTCTGAATTTGATCATTATTCAGAGCGTTCGGACCGTTTAAATTTTAAGGCTATTGATTATAGCCAACCCTTAAAATTCGGCCCTTTAGATATGGGATTTGATTATTCGTTTATGATTGCAGCATCTTTAAATATGCCACCTTATGTGTATTTAGAAAATGACAAGGCCACGATGCTACCAACAGATAAAACCGAAAGAAATAGAAAAATATATCCGTTTAGTAGCTGGATAAAAGGAGACATTGCAGACGATTTTAAACACCAGGAAGTTTTACCTAAAATAGTTGACAAATCCATTTCATTCATAAAAGAGAATGCCAACGAAGACCAACCGTTCTTTATGTACATTCCTTTGCCTTCGCCTCATAATCCTGTGCTTCCCATTGCACCATGGAAAGGCCAAAGCGAGATTGGTAGTCCTTATGCCGATTTTGTAATGATGATTGACGATTTAATGGGCACTATTTTTGAAACCCTAAAAGCACAAGGCATTGACGACAGCACCTTAGTGGTTTTTGCTAGTGATAATGGCTTTGCCACTACCAACGATTTAAAAACCTTGAGACAAAAAAAACACAGTCCTAGTTATGTGTATAGTGGTTACAAAGGCAGTTATTTAGAAGGTGGTCATCGCGTTCCGTTTTTAGTGAAATGGCCAGGTAAAATTAAACCAAATTCCATTTCTGATGCTACTATATGTACTACAGACTTTATGGCTACTTGTGCCGATATCGTAGATTATGAATTTAAAGATAATGAAGCAGAAGATAGTTTTAGCATGTTGCCTTTACTAACCAATGAAGGCACTTATTTAAGAGACGCTACGATTCATCATGATAAATATGGTGTTTTTGCTATTCGGAAAGACGACTGGAAACTTGTTGTAGCGCCTAATTCTGGCATTATGGCTTCCGGAAAAACTAAGATTCATAAAGGTGTTCATTCAGAAGTAATACTTTATAACTTAAAAGAAGATATCAAAGAAAAAAATAATGTAGCTGATCAATTTCCTGAAAAAGTGAAGGCACTAAAAACCATTCTCATTAAACAGATTAGAGATGGCAGAAGTACCCCTGGGAAAATTCAAGAAAACGATGCTATACCTGGCGAATGGCCGCAAGCCGCATTTGCCTTTGAAAACTAATTTCAATTAAATTAACCCATAAAGCCCATGTACATTTTAAGAGTTCTTATCATCTGTGTTTTAATAACATCCAGCAAATCCAATACAGAAGCTACACAACAAGATGTTACAAATAAAACCAAGGCGCCTAATATTGTCTACATTTTAGCTGATGATATGGGTTATGGGGATCTTTCGGCTTTAAACTCAGAATCTGCCATCCAAACGCCATACATGGATAACATACTAAAAAATGGCGTTCATTTTACAGATGCACATTCCAATTCGTCTGTTTGCACACCTACGCGCTACGGCATAATCACAGGACGTTATGCTTGGAGAAGCCCATTAAAAAAAGGCGTTCTACATGGTTACAAACCGGCTTTAATAGAAGAAAGTCGACCAACAGTTGCATCATATCTTAAAAGTAACGGTTATACAACGGCATGTATTGGGAAATGGCACATAGGTTTAGATATGCAACCCAAAGATGGAGCGCAAAAAGTCATAGCAAAAGACGGCATTAGTAATGTAGATTTTAGTAAACGCATAAAAGACCCAAGCGATTTAGGTTTTGATTATTCATACACCATGCCAGCATCTTTAGACATTCCGCCTTATGTCTATATTGAAAACGGAAAAACGGTAGAGTTACCCACAGAATATACCAAAGGTAAAAATGAAGGTAGAGGTGTGATGTGGCGACCAGGTGAAAAAGCACCCAATTTTGTATTTGAAGAAGTACTCGATCATTTTACTAAAAAATCGGTGTCGTTTATCAACGAACAACAAGATGTAAACGTACCTTTCTTTCTTTATTTTCCTTTAACCGCACCGCATAAACCTTGGTTACCTGTTGGTGAAGCCATTGGAAAATCTAAAGCAGGACTTTATGGAGATTACGTCACTATGGTAGATGATGCTGTTGGCGCTGTTGTTAATGCTTTAAAAGAATCAGGTCAATTAGAAAACACATTAATCATTGTGACTTCAGATAACGGCTCTAATTGGACCGAAAGAGATCAAGAAAAATATCCACATCGTGCCAATTACATTTACAAAGGTCGTAAAGCCGACATTTATGATGGCGGTCATCGCGTTCCATATATAGCACAATGGCCAGGCGTCATTCCTGCAGGATTAGAATCGAATCAATTAATGTGTACCACAGATTTGTTTGCTACATTACCAGGCATATTAAATCAACCTCAAATAGAAAAAGGTGCGGAAGATAGTTACAATTTATGGCCTGCTTACACGTCTAATGTAAAAAGACCTATTAGAGAAGCCGTTGTTCATCATTCTATTTACGGTATGTTTTCCATTAGAAAAGGCAAATGGAAATATACGCCACAATTAGGTTCGGGAGGATTTACAAAGCCAAAAACTGTTGAACCAAAACCTAATGAAGCACCAGACACTTTATATGATATGATTAATGATCCTGAAGAAAAAAACAATCTCTATAACACACACCCAGAAGTTGTTAAAGAATTAGACCAACTTTTAGAAACCTATAAAAATCAAGGCTTCAGTAACAAATAAAAATTTCAGCAACATGACCACATTTATGGGACTTCAAATAAATAGACTTTTGATGATTGCTTTTACCATAGCATCGGTGTGGCATGGCTTTTCACAATCCGATGATGTATCTAATGGTGCATACAAAGCTTTTTTACTTCAAAAAACGTGGCAGAAATTAGACCCAGATCATAATCAGAAATTTACCGAATCTGAAGACAAAAGACAATGGAGGCGTTACAAACACTATGATGTCAATAAAGATAGCATACTTACCCAAGAAGAATTTACCACTAATTTCCGCATTCCCTATTTAAAAACCGAAGGTAAAAGGAAATTAAATGTCTTGTACAAAACCACAAAAGAGGACGATTTATACTTAGACATTTATTATCCTAAACACATTAAGAAGGATGAGAAATTACCCGTTGTTTTCTACACTCATGGTGGAGGTTGGGCTGCAGGAAGTAGACATGGCGCTGCCAACGCGTCTTTTAAAACCGTACATATGGCACTTTTAGAGCAAGGGTTTTGTGTGGTGTCTGTGAGTTATAGATTAGTAGAAAAAAATGGCACAACAGCAATGCGCGACTGTGTTATAGACAGTAAAGACGCGCTTCGATATATCTCTAAACACAGTGAAAAGCTAGGGATTGATAAAAACAGATTCTATGCTTTTGGGGATTCCGCAGGAGGACAAATTGCTCAAATGTTGGTATTGAGTTCGCCCGACAGTCTCATTGGAGATAAAGATTTATCAAAATACGATTATACCATGGCTGCAGGTGTATCCTGGTATGGTCCTAGCGATTTTGAAAACACAAGTCTGTTTAATCCGGATGATAGACCAAATTTTAAAGATCGATTTAGCCCAAGAATCTTAAAGTCCGGTACTAAAAAAGAAGAGGCCTTGTCCTTGTATAGAGAAATGAGTCCTGTAAATTATTTAACTCAAGACAGTCCTCCTTTGTTATTACTACAAGGCGATAGTGACAACACCATTCCTGTAAAACATGCGTATTATATGGAAGAAAAGAATAAAGCTATTAATGCGCCCATCACGATTCAAATTGTAAAAAATTCCGGACATAACTGGCGAAAAGTAGGGAAACCCATTCAACCAACACGAGATGAGATTGTGCAAACCACCATTGACTTTTTTGTAGCACATTTAAAATGATTTAGAACCTGTTTAATAGCAAATTATAAAAATTATTGCTTCTTTTTCTTTAAAAAAAATAAGGTGGATTAAAGCAAACAAAAGGGGTTTTAAGGCAATTCTTTGGATGCGTTTTCTTTTATTTTTACTAAATAATAAATAAGCAGCTAATCATGAAACCCATACAAATTATATTACTCGCCATATTATTCCTTTCATCTTGTTCTAAGCAGGATGATCAGCCAATAGATGATCAGTCAATAACTGAAGAACCGGATCCAACACCAGAATCAAGAGCAGAATGGTTAAGTGGTTCTTGGGGAGTTACCTTTCCTATTTATGGAGGTGAGCGATTAGATTCTGAAGTCGCTGGAGGTTATGATTACAGAGCTGGTGCGCAACAAATTATTGATGAATTACCTGCAACAGGCCACATTATAACTAATCTTTCTAATTTTGCAAAATCATATTATTTTACTTTAAGAGGGAATGAAAATGTAGATATCGCTACAGAAATAGACGAACTTTTAGTTCCAAGTCTAGAAAATGAACAAATAATCTTTGATGTTCTTCAAAATTTTAAAGATGTGGGAAAGAAAAATATTCTATATATCTCTACCAATTATTTTGATAGATTAGGACCAGAGGAATCAGATGATGAAGACTTTAATGCAGCACATACAGCATGGATAACATATTACACAAATGAATTTGAAGGAAATGAATATGCTGCATACAGAGACCTAGTACAAGGATTTATTTTACGCATTAAAGATTATGCTGATGGCTATTGGCTAGACACTACCGCAGAACTAGACGATGATGGTCATATAGAAGATTTTGTTCAAATGATTAGAGATGCAGATCCTGATGCTGCTATTTCAGCATCTCCTAACGGAGCATATTTCACAGATGAAAACAATGAGTTTATAAAAGTAGATTCTGACGGTGTTGATGATACAGATGATAGAGATTATAAAATTGTAAGCTTCGAAGGTGTAAATAACTATCAAGATTTTACTAGTGGCCATGTAACACCTTTAGGACAAGGAGCACCTCCTAATTCATGGGCTTATGAAGAGTTTACAATGCCAGCAATGGTTGCCAATCCTTGGGACGAATATGATGGAAAAGTAATATTAAAACATGCATGGTTTCCGGTAAGAGACAAATGGCACGTATCATCAGCAAATTTAATATTTGGTACCGAAGATGCTTATAGATTTACAAGAACACTTAAAGATGCAAATGCTGGCGTGACATTTGCAACTACTATTGATGATGTAAATAACAAAGGATATATGATGGCAGAAGAAATGATAATTATGAAAACTATTAACGATAGATTGCTTTCTAATCCTATGCCTGACTTTGAACCTTATGTTAGGCCTGAAGGAGCTTTTTTAGTGGGTGAGTAAAGTTGTGATAAGTTATTTTAATAAGTAGTAAAAAGTTAAATAATGATGAATAGAATGCGTTTTTTTTATGTGAAATTTGTTTTTGCAATGTTTATGTCGATGACTTGGTCAGGATATGCACAAGAAAAATCAAAACAACCCAATATCGTATTTATCGTATGTGATGATTTAGGTTATGGAGAAGTACAAGCACTTGCTCCAGAAACAAGTAAGATTAAAACACCAAGTATAGACCAATTGACACGAGAAGGTATGGTGTTTACCGATGCGCATTCTGGTTCTGCTGTTTGTACACCAACGCGTTATGGTATTATGACTGGGCGTTACAGCTGGCGTACAAAACTACAAAGAGGCGTGGTACAGGGTTTTGCCCCTAACCTTATTAAAGAAGACCGTCCGACCATTGCCAACTTCCTAAAAGATCAAGGGTATCATACGGCTTTAATTGGAAAATGGCACTTAAATTTTCAATACATAGATCCAGTTACAAAAACAGCCATTGAGAAAAAATCTAAAAAGCATTTACCACCTGTAGGTGCCACGATTCCTGATGGCCCTATTAATCGTGGGTTTGATTATTACCACGGTTTTCATCATGCTAAAGACATGAAAGCAGTTATTGAAAATGATAAAGTCATTCTCTATGATGATGAAATTAACATGCTACCACGTTTAACAACAAAATCTGTAGATTATATTAACCAGCAGGCAAAAAATAAAGAAGGAAAACCGTTTTTCTTATATGTGCCTTTAGGCTCACCACATACACCAATTTTACCTTCAAAAGAATGGCAAGGCAAGAGTGGTATGGGCGATTATGCCGATTTTGTCATGCAAACCGATGCCACTGTGGGTGCTATAACAGATGCTTTGGAAGCTAACGGATTATCAGAAAACACCTTAGTGATTTTTACGAGTGATAATGGAACCTCTAAAGCTGCAGATATTGAAGGACTTGCGGCACAAGGCCATATTGTAAGTGCTGGCTATCGTGGTTCAAAATCCGATTTATGGGATGGAGGTCATCGTGTGCCATTTATTGTAAAATGGCCAAGTAAAGTAAAACCAAACAGTACAAATGACGATTTAATTTGTTTAACCGACATCTTCGCTACCTTTTCTGAAATCACAGCTGTTCCTGTACCAAGTAAAGCTGGAGAAGACAGTGTAAGTTTTTTACCCGCTTTACATGGCGAAGCTATTAATAGTACGCGCGCTGGTGTCATCCACCACTCTATCACAGGCCACTTTGCTTATCGCTTAGGCAAATGGAAATTAATATTGGCTAAAGGTTCTGGTGGTTGGTCGTCTCCACGAGAAAAAGAATCCGCAGACATGCCTAAGGCACAATTGTATGACATGGAAAATGATCCTGCTGAAACCGAAAATTTATATACAAAACGTCCTGAAATTGCAGAACAATTATTAGAGCAATTAGAATTAGACATCAAAACAGGGCGCAGCACCAAAGGTGAGTTTTCTGAAAATGATGTGGACAAAATTGTGCTTTGGAAAACAAAACCAAAACGTAAAAAATCTAAGAATTAATCAACCTACTTTCATGAAATTTAGTCTTTCTAGTATTAGTGTATTCTCAATTGTTTTATTGTTTTGTTCATGTACAACTGCCCAAACCCCTTATAAAACAAGTGATGGTAGTACTTTTGAAACAAAATCGTTTTATCCGAAATTTAGCTGGGAAACGACACCGATGTACTATATGTTTGGGGATCCAAAACGCGTTTTACATCCAGAAGAAGTTGAATTTATTGCGGAACGAACAGACTTTATTTGTATTGAAAAATCGCATGGTCATGGGGATTTAGGAGCTGCAGAATTAGGCGCAAAACATGAAGTCGCAGCGTTTAAAAAGGCAAAACCAGATATGAAAGTGCTTTTTTATTTTAATTCAGCTTATGCTTGGCCTTTCACTTCTTACAATGAGAATTTTACGAAAGAAAACATTAATAATTACCCAGAACTAAAGGCCTTCTTAATAGAAAATCCTGAAACCAACGCCTTAGAAGAACGAAAAAACGTTTTTTATTTTGATGTTTTAAATCCAGATTTTCGGGAATGGTGGGTAAATACAGTCGCAGAAGCGGTTGAATTTTCTGGTGCTGATGGTGCGTTTATAGATCAAATGCATGGTTTTGCGTGGTTACGCCAAGATAAAGCACAAGACGTTCAAAAAGCCATGGGAACTATGATGAAAGCCCTTAAAGAAAAACTAGGGCCTGATAAAATACTATTAGGGAACAATGCAAATGCTAAATTGGCACGATATGTATTCCCGTCTATAGATGCCAATATGTTTGAACATTATGGTGATAAAATGTTAACCAAAGAAAAACTGCTTACTGATTGGGAAGACATGCTTAAAATTTCTAAAGCTGGAAAAATGTCAATATTTAGAATTGGTGTCGAGTACGATAGTGTAGCGATCGCCAATCCTTCTTATTATAAAGGCAAAAAGAGAAATGAACGTTATGCAAAACTCTCTAAAGAGAAATTAGAATATTATCACGCTTGTTATTTAATAGGCGCGCAGCCCTACTCTTATTTTCAATATGGTTGGGGTTGGCAATTGGCGCATGGCTCTTTAATGGAATATCCAGAATTGCAAAAACCATTAGGTGCTCCCAAAGGTGCATATCATAGAACCTCAGCAACAGGTTGGGAGTTTACGCGCGAATATGAACATGCTTCCGTTTGGGTGAATACGGAAACTAGACAAGCTAAGATCACTTGGCATTAAAAAGTCCTTAGATACCACAACATTATAGTTAAAAAAAAACTCAGCATGGTTAATCTATACTGAGCATTTAAGTTTAGGTCGTTTTACCGACGATATAAAATGAAGTAATTCCTTATTTTACTTGAACATCAAAGACTTTACTTTCGTAGTTTTTAACCGCTGTTACTTTTAGTGTTTTTCCCTTGCTCGTATTTACAATTTTATATAATTCTCTAACGCCTGGAACATCTACACCGTTTACTTTCTGAATAACCCAACCTTTGGTTAGGCCAGCATTTGTCCACATTCGACCTCTTTTCTTAATTAATTTAATATAACAACCATAATTATAACCTCCATTGGCATCAATTAAATCTGGGTCTTCTCCAATATTTATCATCGTGGCTCCATAGACGTCTTTTTGCAGCGCACCTCTTTCTTGTTCAATTTCCCCTTCAAATTTCCCTGCAAGTAAAGTACTTAACCAGCTTGGGTAGGTTACTTGGTCTACTTTTGTAAACGTAGCTTCCGTTGTAAATCCAGAGGCAAGTCCTTCATCAGTAAACGTTATCGCTTTTACAGTAGTGGTTTTAGTTACTGTAAAAGGTGCTGTATATGGTATCGATTTTAAGGTAGGTTCAGAACCATCTGTAGTATAAAATATTTCCGCTTTATGTCCTGCTTCAACATCCGCTTTTAAAGTGACAGTTTTCGATGTTTCAAAATCTGCTCCAAATGGTAAAATACGTGTCATTTCATGACCAAATTTATCCATAGGAAAGTTTTTAAATCCTTGTTTTAATACTGGTGAATCTTCTTTCACTTGATAATTTCCATTTAAAGGATCTACAAAATGAGGGTTTCCTATATAAGAATCTACATCGTATCCTTGTGCTTTCCATAATGTGATATCAAAGGTTTCTGCTAAATCAAAATTGACTGGATAGTTCACGTTCCAATAAGAATTATGATTATAATTTTTACTCCATTCTTGATCATCAGGTAACTTTACAGTACGTATAAAATTTCTTGTAGGTGCTTTTTTTCCTGGCACTGTTCCTGCAATCACAAAAATATTTTTATAGATTTCATCTTCTGAATCTTTTGGCCATGCATGCCAACCAGAAGGAACAGCGCTTACGGTAATATTATTAAAGACTTTACGTGCCATACCATCTCTTAATTTAATAGAAGAGCCTAGACTAAGATTGTTGTAAATTTCAAAATAACTAGAACCATCATCAAGGTCAATCGTCCAGTTACCTGCACTTATAGATTTACGATAATTAGCAATACGATTATTTCTTATAATAGTATTGTCAATGGCATCTAATCGGGTTAGCTTAGTATCAAAATTCCCTGTTTTTCCTGGCCTTGTTTTCCATTGTCTTTCACGACCCCAAGAATTAAAAGGTCCGTGTTCCCCAGTTTCCCTTACAGTTTCCCAAATATCGTTATGCTCTATAATATGTCCTCCCCAAGTACCGTCATTAATGCAAATTCCGGCACGCGGACAGTTGTAAATGGTATTGTGTGCAGCTGTTATTTTATGACTCATAGCAATAAAGACACCTGCAGTTTACTTTCCAACAGTACCAATATCATGTATAATGTTATTTTCTGCAACGCAATTCTTAGGATAGTCAGGTGTTTTAGGACCTGGCTTTAAGTCCATGTTCTTACTCATTTCTATCCAATTTTTGCCATGTAAGTCAACATCATCCCATGTTAGATAGTTTCTTACGGCTGAGGGTGATCCAACAAAGCAAATAGCACTTTCGCCTGTGTGCACAAATCTAGATCTTACGACTTTGTTATCACGATTATAAGCACTCATAAAAACAGCGTTTCCTCCTAAATATTCAAAATTACAATCTGTTATAATACAGTTTTCGGTACCCTCTAAATAGATAGCACCTCCTCTGTGAATAGCCCAATCTCCACGAGCAACTGGCTCATATTTATTCATAAAAGTGTAAGTAGATTGCGTGAAAGTGAACCCTTTTAAATGAATGTTTTTCACTGGTGCATCCTTATTTCCTTTAATTTGAATTAAATCTTTTAGAATAGGAATTTCTATACTGGCTGTTGCTAAATCTTCACCTATAAAAGGATAGTAATATAGCGTATTGGTGTTGTTATTAAAAAACCATTCTCCAGCCACATCTAACTCTTCAAATATGTTTTCTACAAAATAAGCCGAAGAATGCTTGCCTGTACCGCCAATACCGTAATCTCTCTGCATTTGAAAACCTCCTTCTCCAAGGTGTATCTTATATTCTTTCCTATCAATGCTTTTTATTCTATACTGCATATTTCCCCAGTTATGACTTTGGAATGCATGTACAATACCGGTTTCTGGGTTTGCCCACTCTTTATTTGAAAAAGTTTTAGCATCATATCCAAACCATTTGTCTAATCGTAAATTTGAACCGCCTTTTACATGAGCATACCCTTTTCCATCACGTAAAGGATTGTCATAATCATAATTAGGAAAACGTGCTCTTATCTGTCTTTCATTATTGATGAATAATTGATCTACAAATAGGCCTTGAGGTAATTGCGTTTGGTAAATACCATTTTTGTATGCGGTCCATTTTAAACCTTCTATTTTTTTAGACCCTTTGATACTTACTTTAGAATTAGGTAAGGCAGAAAATACAACCGGATGTTTAGCTGTTCCGCTATAAGCACTACTTAACTGAATCGTTTGGCTAAGATAATAGTCACCTGTTTCAAACCATACTGTTACAGCTTCTTTACCTGCGTATTTTTCAACTTCTTTTAGTGCTTTTTCAAAACTTAGGTAGGGACTAGCCTTTGTCCCTTTATTTTTATCATCACCATGAGTAGAAACATAAATTTCTTTAGCCATAGAATAACTCTGAAATAACAGAACAGTTATGAGAGTTAATACGCAGTTCTTTTTATTCATAATTTTACTATTTAAGTCTATTGAAATAATGAGATACTCAAATATAAATGCTGCGTTAAATTTACACTTGCTTTAATTGGTTTTGTTTTTGCTATAATCTATATTATATGATTTAAAAAAACACAGGATTCATATTTCAAGGTTTAATATGAATGATATAAGCATAAATGGTATGAATTTATAAAACATACTTGTTTTAGAAATCCTAAGTAATTCCATTAAAGTGAAAAAATCATGACCTTTGCAACAGTTCTTAATTTCGAAAAGGATATACTAATGTAGTATTTAACTCAATTATGATAAAACCAATTAAATTTTCAAAAGAACTTCTCCTTAAGTAAGAAAAATAGACATTGTATAAACTAGCAATTGGATTTATAAAATCTCTTTTCTTCGAATTTTAACTCGCATAGTTCCTTCAATAGGTTTTTCAGAGACCAATATCAAATACCCACCTCCACCTGCTCCAGCTAATTTCCACGCAAGTGCTTTGTCTTTATATTTAGAAATCTCTGCATCTATTCTTGAGTTAACCATTGCAGGAAACATTTTGGTTTGAGCATTAAATGATTTTAGAAATCCATTTGCAAATTTTTGCAAATCTTTATTTTTAATAGCCTCCCAAACAATATCAGATGAAGCAGCAAGTGATTTTACATTTTCTGTATTAATATTCGTGTCTTCTAGAAGTTCTAATCCTTGTTCTCTTGGCCAAAGCAGTACCATATGAAGACGTTCCTCTAACCAAGAAAGGGTAGTTTCAGAATGAATAGACTCAAATTTTGTTGGCCAATAAGCGTTGTCGTAAAAATGTCTCACTAATCCTGGCATGCATATTCCGATAGCATCTTGTGCTCCAGAAATTAAAGTTGAACCAGGTGTATTTTCAAATTTAAAAAGTATTTCAGCTAATTTTTCTGGCTTATCAAAAGGCAAATAATGTGGCCATATTTTTTTAGCAGCATTCCTAGTTGAGGTAGACATACCACAACGTTCGTTATACTCAATGATAGGTTCTAAAGATAATGTTATTGCCCATCCAGGATGATATTTCGATACATAAGGTTGATCTATCCATGTGCCTGCTAAGTCTATTCTATAGGGTAATGAGCAATTTCCGGTTGTTCTAATAGCAGTCGTTGAGCGCGGCGGAAGATCTGCATCTGGAACACGTTTTAATATTTTTAATTCAATGCCTAAGGAATTACAAAACTCTTCTTTCATAGCAGAAAAACCATCTTCGTTAACTACAAAAAGGTCTGGGTTTAATTTTTCTAGTTCTGTTTTGAAATCTAAAATTCCCGAACCAGTATTGACGAAAACTTCTTTGACATACTTTATAGAGTCAATCATATAAACTCTTTCTTGTTCTGAAGTAATTGTTTTACGCCCTTTTAATTTTTCTATTGTTGCATCAGAACCAATTCCAACATATAAATCACCATAAGTAGCAGCTTCTTTAAAAAACGCGACATGTCCGCTATGTAACATATCAAAACAACCCGAAACAAATACCTTTTTTTTCATCCTTAAAACCTATTATATTAGAAAATGCTAGGCTAAATATACCTAACTCTATTACAGTCCAAATTTCATGTATTTTTCTCTAAAATAAGATTAATCAATTAAAAAAAAGTTAGCCTAATTTATAAAACAGTTTAACATATGATATACTTGGCTAAATTATTGCATATCACTATAAAAGTATGTGCCATATTTTAGTACAATGCAGAATTACAGATAATAATTGAAGGATTAGAGAAGCACTTTCAAGTGTTTATAAAATATATTTGTTATTCAACTTTATATAATGGTAATTTATTAGATCCTATTCGTAACTATGTTTAAATTAAAACTTAAATCACATGTCTTATGTTTGTTAATTCTTGTGTCGAGCACTTTATTTGCACAAAATAAACAAGTTGATTTTAAGGTCAATTTCGAGTCCTTTTTATCTAAACATGATATGCTTTGGGATATTATGCCAGACAAATGGCAAACTGCACCCTATTCTGGAAATGGAAATGTTGGTTTTTTGTTTTATCAAGGATCAGAGGAAGCAGACAATGTGATTTCACTACATATTGGAAGACATGATTATTACGATCATAGAGAAGCCGAAACAAAAGCTGAAGAAATGCTTTGGATCAAACGCAGTAGATTACCATTGGGTCATTTTAAACTAACATCTAAAGGAAAAATTACAGGTGTTGACATGCGTTTGGATTTATGGAACGCCGAACTTAAAGGAACCATAACGACCAATCAAGGGTCTTATAACATTAAAGGGTTTACACACAGCACTAACGATATTATTTATTTTGAAACGGATGCCAAAAACGAAACTGTAGAAATCACATGGCATGCCGAAGCCCCTATTCCACCAGTTTACGAAGTTCTAAAAAAAGGTGGTGGTCCAAAAGGTGGTACTTGGGATAAAATGAGAGCGGCGACTTTAGAAATGGCGCCAAAACCAGAATTCGGTAATAAAAATGGTTACAATTTCTGCTATCAAGCCTTATTTGATAATAGAGGAGAAACCACTACAGGTTATAAGATAACTGGTAATGCTTCTAAAAAACAACAGTTAATAGCAAGTGTGCATCATACCTTCCCAGAACATAATTCATTAGACATAGTTGTTAAAAATTTAGAAACTGCTGATCATCTTATTAAAGAAAACAATTTTATATCCACACATCAACAATGGTGGCACCAGTATTATCCGTTAAGTTTTATAAGCATCAACGATGCCGAAAAGGAATCGTTTTATTGGATTCAAATGTATAAATTAGGCTCTGCCTCTCGTGGTAACGGACCAATTTTAGATTTAATGGGACCTTGGTATAACAGAACATTTTGGCCAATGGTTTGGGGAGATTTAAATGTGCAACTCATCTATTGGACGCATTTAACAGCTAATAGAATGTCTATTGGTAAATCTTTACCCAACAATATTGACAAGTACACAGAAAACTTAGAAAACAATGTGCCTAAACATTGGAAAAACAGTGCGGCCGTAGCGGCTTTAATGCCACAAGATTTAATTGCTTTCAATGGTGGGAAAGTTCCAGATATGTTGGCGTGGATTTTAAATGATTATTGGTTGCATTGCCAATTTGCAGGTGATGATGAGCGTATGCGCGATAAGTTGTTTCCGATTTTAAAAAAGACCGTAAATAGTTATTTAAACTATATTAAAGACAATCCTGTCGAGGACGAAGACGGTAAAATTCATATTAAATACAGTTGGTCGCCAGAATACAAACCTGGTCGTGGACAAGATATCAACTTTACCTTGGCTTTAATTCGTTGGAGTTGTCAAACCCTTATTGACATTGACAATCAGCATAGCATAAACGATCCGCTTAAAAAAGAATGGCAACATTTGCTAAATAATTTAGTGGAGTTTCAGATTGATGAGAATGGGCTTATGGTTGGAAAGGATAGACCATTTGCGAATCCTCATCGTCATTATTCACATTTACTCGCTTTTTATCCATTAATGGTAATTACACCAGAAAAGGAAGAAAACAAAAAATTATTACGCACCTCATTAGACCACTGGTTAGATGTTACATTTAATAGTGGTAAAAAGATTAAAGCCATGCCAGTAACCGGTTATACGGCTACAGGAGCGTCTTCTATGTATGCCAATTTAGGCGATGCCGAAAAGGCCTATTATTATCTCGATTTCTTAATTAAGCACAAGAATATTTCATCCACCACCATGTATTCTGAAGGAAAAATAAATCCGGTAATTGAAAGTCCTTTGTCTTTTGCCACAAGCTTACACGATATGATGCTGCAAAGTTGGGGCGAAAAAATTCGTGTTTTTCCAGCTAGTCCTAAAAAATGGAAAGATGTAGCCTTTCACGATTTTAGAACGCAAGGTGCCTTTTTAGTAAGTGCTAAAAAAATAGAAGGCGAAACGGAATTTGTGTCGGTTAAAAGTTTAAAAGGCAACATATGTACTGTTCAAGTTGATTTCGAGAATCCAAAATTTTATAAAAATGGAAAATCAATTTCAGTGGAGGAATCTTCAGACGGCTTTTATACAATCGATTTAAAAACCGATGAAACGGTTATTATTACTTCAAAATCCTTAAAAGAAACTGATTTAACTATTGAAGAATTACCAAAATCGGAAGCTGAACAGAACCTTTTCGGTTATGGAAAGAAAACAAAACGTCTACCAGGTCATAACTATTACAGTTCTTATTAATTTATTATGAAACGAGCATGCTAAAAATATCATTACCCAACAGAATGATTAATAGCGAACAGCATGTGACCGCTAAAAAACAATAAATATAATCACATGAAACCCTTTTTATACAGCCTCTTTATACTCTCGTCATTCTTCTCATGCACAGCGCAAGAACAACCTAAGAAACCAAATATTATTTTCGTGTTTTCAGACGATCAACGCTTCAATTCGTTAAGCATGACAGGCGATCCGATAACGGAAACCCCAAACATTGATCAGCTTGCAAATGAAGGCGTCTTTTTTAATAACGCTTATATTACTAGCCCTATTTGCGGACCTAGTAGAGCAAATATTTTTACAGGCCAATGGGAACGTAGAAATAAAATCGGCTTTAATTATATATCTAAAAATATCATTACGGAAGACACCTATAAAAAAAGCTGGCAAGTGCTTTTGAGGGAAGCAGGCTATTCTACTGCATTTATTGGTAAGAGTCACACTAAAATTGGTAATAAACACAATACACCATTAAACGAAAACACGGATTTTGCTTATTATGGCAATGGTCATTTAGGATTTTATCCTGCAAAACGCCATAAGCAATTTTCAAACCTTAAAAACGAAACGCAAATTGAAGGTATGCTCGAGGCAACTAAAGCCTATTTATCACAAGATGATAGCTACGATTATTTTTATGAAAATGCACAACCTTACATAAAAAAACAACTGAACAAAAGAGATCCCAACAAACCTTTTTCGGCTTGGATTAATTTAAATCTTCCACATGCGTCTAGTATTGGTGGAATGGGCACGCAGCCAAACGATCCGGAATATTACAAATCAAAATACGAGGATGTAAAACATAATATTGAACTGCCTGAAGGTTATCCGCAAGACATTAGTTTACCCGATAATGTTTATGCCACAAAGGATTTAATGAAATATTATGTCACCTCAAAAAAAGGGAAATTATTAAATGAAAAGCTCAAAATGGATCGTGCGGTCTATGCTATTGACTTAATGCTTGGGGAATTACGCAAATTCTTAAAGGAAATCGGTGAAGCAGAAAACACTATTATCGTGTTCTGTTCAGACAATGGTCTATTTTTAGGCGAACACGGCCTAGGCGGAAAAACCATTTTATATGATGAATCTGTGCATGTGCCTATGATTGTGTATTCGCCATTTTTCAAGGACAAAACCAAAGGAAAAATTATTGAAGACTTGGTAGTTGGGCAAGATATTCCTGCCACTATTTTAGAGCTATGCGGTATGGAAACACCTGTATCCTACCAAGGCAAAAGTGTACTGCCTTTAATACATAATGAGCCTATAGACTGGCGAGAAGATATCTTCTTAGAAAACCTATTTACAGACCAAGGCTACCCTAGACAAGAAGCGGTGAGAAGTAAACAGTTTAAATATATTCGTTCGTTTAGTAAGGATAATGACCGCTCTAAATATGTTCCTAATCAGACCGTAGAAACTGACGAAAAACCAATTTATGAGGAACTATATGATATTATTAACGACCCTAAAGAACAAAACAATTTAGTTGGAAACAAAGACTATCTTGAAATTTTAAACCAATACAGAAACCGATGCAAAACATTAGTATCGGAACTCAACTAATTTAAATTACCATCTAAACAATCGTGTAAAAAGATTTTGCTTTTAAAAGAGAGGATATATACTTCATTGCTATAATTTAAAATCCACTAAAGTTCAAAACACTAGCGTAGTGCGCTATTTACCATCTAAACGTACTTATGCATAAAAAGAGCAAGCATTTGATAGAATAAAGAACCGTTTTTTCGCATAAGTATAAGATATTTGAATACATATTAATACTAATTTAAACGCTATGAAAACTATCAAGTATATTTCAGCTATTCTCTTATTGTTTAGCCTATCCTGTTCATCTGATCTAGATTATGACCCAGTTGTGATTCCTGAATCAGTGACATTTGGTATGAACGAATTTGGTACAGTAGATTTCAAAACCGTTGAAGGTATAGAAATAGGAGTAGACACGTCTGTAGAATTAGAGGCATTACATGGAGAACCAGAAGAAATAACTCAAGAGGTAGATGGTTTAGTTAGATGGCAATATTTATCTGAAGGCATAGGATTTGGTGTAAACACAACAACAGATATTATTGATAAAATATATTTATATTCTGACTTATACGAAGGTTATACTATTAATTATCCGCGTGCACTTGAAGAAAATTTGCAATTTGAATTTGGAACATTAAAAGCAAAACATCCTCCACTTAGAATTGATGATGCTAATGGCAATGACTGGCCTTACACAGCAGAGACGCTTATAGAAGCAACTGATGGTCAAGTAAACGGTGTGTATTCTTTCAACTTTGATAGTATTGGCAGGTTCATCTTTATTTCAGACAGTATCGATAATACGGAAGGATTTGTAGTACAAATCATCCTAGAGTCTGAAGATTATGGTGGTGGTGTTGGTAATGATAATCCAGGTATATTATTTGATGACGCTGGTGAAAATAGTCAAACCTTTAATGTAGGACAAGAAGATGAAGATGATCTTAATCAAGATATAATTACCATAGGTGGTACAGGTGTACTTGTAGAAAATAATAATTTCATCGGTGTTTCTACTATAGATGCTAGTGATGATGGTGCCACTGCCGTTTTCACTTTTGACTTAACTACAAATGCAACTTCTGCATTTGATGCTACTTTAAATTTAGAATTAGCAAAAAGAGCAAAAGGTAGTGTTACCGGAACAGTTTCTGTGACAGGTTATCCAGACACACCTTTTTCTTATGCGGCTACATCAACAGAAAATGGTGGTAGTGCACCAGCTCTAGATTTTGAATTTGCATCGATGCTTTCACTTGTTTCAGGCACACCACTTACTGTTAGTATTACTCTAGATGAGATGCTAACAGAAGGTAATACAACAAATCCTATTTTTAGGTTATCAAAAGTAACTGTTGAAAAAGAAGGAGATACTAATCCTCCTGCACAAGGCACTTGGCTTGATGTGGATAATTCAATTACAAACATAACATTATCAACAACTTGTAGTGACTGTTCTGTATCAACAGTGACAAATCCAGATACAGCAGATACAGAGGCTACGAATGTTACAAATTGGACTATAGGTTCTACTTCTGGAAGTGGAAATAAAAGCCTTAGTTTTGATTTCAACGAAGGAGAAGATGTTGCTCTTACTGACTATCCTAATTTAATAGTAACCGTACGTATGTATTGGCCGAATTTTAATGACATCAGTAATTTTGATAGTAATGAACGTGTTAGATTTTACTTAGGTGATGGAACAGCTTCACAACAAATACAAGGTAATTTTGTTGAATCAAACGAAGGTGAATGGCATACTATGGTATTCGATTTTACGGGATCACCATCAGGTGCTGCCCTAACTTCTGATATCATTAGTGGAGAAATTAGATTAATAGGAAATAACTTTACAAATTTAGATAATGGTCTTGAATTTTATATAGATACAATTACTTATGAAATAAATTAAGTGTCATTAATATAATTAGACAACATGATAATAGAAAGTCCTTAGTTAAAAAATTAACTTAGGACTTTTTTTTGGTTTAAAACAAATAACCTTACACATTGCAATTACAAACTTTATATTAAGTTGATAAAAGACATAATTAAGAATTAATTATTTAAGGTAACCGTGTAAAATATCTGTAACAGAAAGATAAGTTCTTTTAGTTAATTCAAATGATGCTTTAGAGCAACTATTTGACTATTTTAAGAAACGAGATTCCCTGTTCAAGATATATCTTTGATTTAATAATCAGAAGCTAACTTAATTAACAATGAAAAAGTCTTTACCTATTTTCTTTTTTTTGATTTCTTTCGTTCAATTATCCAACGCTCAATTTTTATGGTATGAGAACGAAACTAACACCTATAAAATTGAACAGGAGAGTACAACATCCGCAACATTTTTGAGAGCGGTATCAAATCCAGAAATTTCAGGGAATAATACTAATACTAATGTTTCACAATTTAATAGGGAAGCAGGTCAAGAGAGTTTTTTACAATTTGATGTTTACAACGCAGTAACAGATTTCTCAGGATATTCTGTAACATTTAAAGCATATATCGATATACCTACAGCATCCTTAACAGCAACTAACTCAAAAATAAGTGTACACTTTTCTAATGCCACGGTGAGTGCAGAAAGTGCTGTAGAATTGAATTTTACAGTTGGACAAGAATGGGAAACTTTCACCTTTAACTTTAACGGCACTTCAATACCAACTGAAGTCATCAATGCTGATGGATATCAATTTATTAAAATAGGATTTGCAAATGGCACAAGCTCTGTTCCGGCAACAACCTATTATATAGATTCTATAAGTGGTTCAACAGATCAGGTTGTAGATGTGGCATCACATCCAGCCAATTGGTTATCTGGTTCATGGGGAATTACCTTTCCGGTTTATGGCGGCGAACGTTTAGACTCTGAAGTGGCTGGCGGCTACGACCTTCCTGCTGGCGCTCAAGAAGTGGTGGATGAATTGCCAGCAGTAGGTCACGTGATTACAAACTTGTCTTATTTTGCTCATTCTCATTATTTCGCGCTTAGACAGAACAGCAATGTAGATGTCGCTGCTGAAATTCATGAAGCATTAGTGCCTAGTGTAGCCAATCAAAACATCATTTTTGAAGTCATGCAAACATTCATAGACGATGGTAAAAAGGTGATTTTGTACATCTCTACCAATTATTTAGATAGAGCTATTAACGATGGCGCAGATATTGAAGCCGCTTGGGTCAATTACTACACAAACAATTTTGCAGGCGATGAATATGCTGCCTACAAGGATTTAATTGAAGGTTTTGTACTAGAAGTTAAAGATTATGCCGATGGATATTGGTTAGATACCACCTCAGAACTTCTCAATGATGGCCATTTAGAAGATTTTGCTCAAATGATTAAAAATACCGATCCGACTGCAATTATCGGAGCACAACCTACAGGGCTTTATTTTACAGATGAAAATGGCAACAATCTTTTGGTAGATTCTGATGGTATTGATGATGAAGATGAAAGCGACTATAGAATTATAAAGTTTGAAGCCAATAGCACTTATCAAGATTATACCAAAGGGCATGTTACACCACTTGGTCAAGGAGCACCACCAAACTCTTGGGCTTATGAAGAATATACCATACCTAATATGGTAGAAAATCCATGGTCTATGTACGAAGGGAATACCGTATTAAAACATGCTTGGTTTCCTATTAGAGAGAAATGGCATGTCTCTTCTCATCCCATAGTCTTTGGTATTGAAGATGCGTATAGATTTACTAAGCGCTTGGTGCAAGCTAATGCTGCTCTAACTTTTGCAACAACTATCGATGACACAGGAAATGATAAAGGTTATATGATGGATGATGAAATGTTCATCATGAAAGCCATTAACGACAGACTTTTATCTATTCCTGTTGTGGAATGTGAACCTTATGTGAGACCTGAAGGCGCTCACTTAGTGGGTGAAGCACCTTTGTCAGTGATAAATTATAATCCATCAGATGTAAACTTTTACCCTAACCCTGTGACCGATCTTTTAACCATTAACCGCATGACTACAGAGGTCAACTACATCACTGTTTTTAGTACCATAGGCACGAAAATGATGGAAAACGTATGGAATAATGGTTCTACAACAACACAACTAGACTTAACATCTTTAGATTCAGGTATGTATTTTGTAAAACTTACCGATGGAAAAAAACTCAATATTACTCGAAAAATATTAGTATCAAACTAACCCTAAACTATTAAAAAACTAATAATATAAAGCTCTAAAAGATTTATGAAACACCTAATTTTATCATGTATTCTTGTCGTGATTACGGCAAGTAGTTTTTCACAAGATAGACCGAACATTATCTTCTTATTATCCGATGATCAAACCAGTATTGCAACAGGTTGTTATGGTAATGATCAGGTAGTCACACCCAATATGGATGCCTTAGCTGAAGAAGGGGTGTTATTTGAAAATCATTATAATACAACAGCAATTTGTATGGCAAGTAGAGCCATTATTCTTACCGGAATGTACGAATATAAAGCAGGATGTAACTTTGAACATGGCCCCTTACGTAAGGAAAAATTTGCAAAATCTTATCCTGTTCTTTTGAGAGAACAAGGTTACTATACTGGTTTTGCAGGCAAATTTGGTTTAGCAGTTTCAGATGATGGTGATGGAACAAGTCATAACAAATGGGGGTCACTTCCTGTAGATGATTTCGATAATTGGGCAGGTGGCTTAGGACAAACAAGTTATAAAACATCTAAGAATAAATACATGGCAAAATATGCCGAAGAATATCCGCATAGTACTAGAGCTTATGCAGCTTGGGCAGAAGATTTTATTATTGAAGCCAAAGCCTCAGGTAAACCGTTTTCTATGTCCATTAGTTTTAAGGCACCACACATGCCTTTTTCACCAGACCAATATTTTGACTATGTTTATAAAGACAAAACATACAAGAAACCAGAAAATTATGGTGAAGAGAATGCAGAACATATAGCGCCTCAAGCAAAAACAGGACGACAATATAATAGTTACGATTTTTGGCGAGATTCTGAAGAAAGCTACCAAAAAACCATTAAAAATTACAACCAATTAATCCATGGCGTTGACTATGCTTTAGGTATGATAAGAAAAACCTTAGAAGAGCAAGGTATTGCAGACAACACTATCATTATTTTTACAAGTGATAATGGCTATAGCTGTGGAGCACACAGTTTTGGAGGAAAAGTTTTACCTTACGAAGAAGCATCAAAATCTCCACTTATCATTTACGATCCTAGAGTACCAAGTAAAAAAAGAGGTGTCCGTCGTGAAGCGATTACCGCAAATATTGACATGGCTCCAACCATTTTAAAATATGCAGGTATAGAACCACCAGAAAACATGGATGGTGAAGATTTAAACCTACTAATTAAAAAACCAAAGAAATTTAAACGCGAAACGGTGGCCCTTACCAATATGTGGGGCAATGATGAAATACAAGCTATGGGAGTCGTTTCTCAAGATTGGAAATACATCTTTTGGCAGTATGAAGATGATCGTATGAATCCTACAGAAGAACTTTATCACATTGGAGAAGATAAGTTAGAAATGACGAATAAGGCAAGTGATCCTTCAGCCAAAAAACATCTCGAAAAAATGCGTGCTGTTTATGATGAACATCTCGAAAAATTACGAAAAGAAGCGACAACAGATAATCGTTATCAAAAATATGGTGTGCTATTTGATAGAAAGGCGACTGCTGAAGATAAAAAACCTTATTTAATTGGTACTTATGAAGAAGTATTAAAAAGATCAAGCAACAAGAAGAAAAAGAAGAGAAACAAAAAGAAGAAGAAAAACTAAAGACATTCCAAATAAATAAATCCAATAAATTATTACCTCAATACAATGTATAAAATATTCTTACTTTCAATTTGTGTACTGTTTAGCATCCCAACAACATGCAGTAGTCAAACTCCTGTAAAAACAGATAACGAAAGACCGAGCAAACCTAATGTATTACTGATTGTAACTGATGATTTAGGTTGGCAAGACGTAAAATGTTATGACGTGGATGAACCTTCACCATTTGAAACTCCAAACATTGATCAACTCGCTAAAGAAGGTGTAATGTTCTGGCAAGCCTATTCACCTGCTCCAACGTGTTCGCCTTCGAGAGGCGCAATATTATCTGGTAAGCATCCTGTTAGAATAGAACGCACAAACGTCAGAGGTGGTCATCCACCTCTACCGTTTAATCATGGTTCTACTTTAATTAGTCCTTGGATGCGAGGTGCTTTAGATGCTTCAGAAGTAACCATTGCAGAATCACTTCAGACTAATGGTTATAAAACAGGGCATTCTGGTAAATGGCACGTAGGTGCTGCACGATCAGATGAACCTTTACCAACACAGCAAGGTTTTGATTTCTCAAAACATGGCTTTGGATCTCATCAAAGAATGAAGGATAGAACAACAGGATTTGCAACTACAGATCCTTCAGATCCATTTTATTTAGACGAAGAAGGGTTTCCTTTTGATGATATTACTCAAGATGGTATTGACTTTATGGACCAATCTAAATCAGATCCCTTTTTTCTTTACTATTGTTCGCGTTTAGTACATACACCTATTCACACTAGAAGTGAGGCATTGCTAAAGAAATACTATGAAAAATTGGGTATAGAATATCCAAGAGAAAGCGACGTTTGGGATGAACAAGGTCAAAGAAATGCCTATTATGCTGCCATGGTTGAAACCATAGATCATTATACGGGTTTATTACTTAAATACCTGAAAGAAACAGAAGATCCAAGATGGCCAGGGCATATGTTAGTTGAAAACACTTATGTTATTTTTACTTCCGACAATGGTGGCATGGAACGCCATACAAGAGAAATTATAACAGATAATTATCCTTTAGATAAAGGAAAAATAAATGCCAAAGAAGGTGGTGTTAGAGTACCACTTATTATAACAGGACCTAATATTGATTCCAATGTTGAATCTAATGTCATCGTAAATGGAATTGACTTCTACCCAACCATATTAAGCTGGACAGGCACTAAAAAACAAAAAGATCAAATTCTTGATGGTGCTGATTTATCTGCTTTATTGGATAAAGACCCAACCGACTCCAAATTGGTAATTGATCCTTGGACAGGTGAATCAAGAAACACCATGATGTGGCACTTCCCTAACAGTTCAATGCAATCTACACTGCGTGTAGGTGATTACAAATTGGTGCGTAACTATACCGACACTAAGGAAAGTATGACTTTAGATTTGTATCAGCTTTATGAAAATGGTTCTAAACGTGTAGATATTGAAGAATCAAAAAACCTTGCCGCTTCAATGCCAGAGAAAGCGAAAGCAATGAATCAATTGTTACAAGAGCGCTTAGATCAACTTAACGCAAGATATCCATTCTTAAACCCAACGAGTAAAAAATCATTACCAAACCAATCTAAAGTACCTACCGTTGTAGATCACGGATCAAAAGACAATACCGTTTGGATAGAATTTAAAAACAATGGAGCTCAGGTAACTAGTGCAGAACTAATTTACACTACAAATGGTGGTATAAAAGGTGAAATCTGGTTTCCTGCAACTATGACGCTAAAAGGCAATAAAGCATCTGTTACCTTACCTAAAGGCACAACTCATTATGTCTTTAACTTAGTTGATGAAAATAACTACTTAGTTAGTTATCCAGATGCTGGTTATCAAAAATTAACGAAAGTTTTCGCAACAAAAGCCATTGCGGTTAAATAGCAACTCACTTTAAAAATAAAAAAAGCATCAAGGCATTTACGTTTTGATGCTTTTTTCATTTTTACAATTATATGTTTTTCATCTATCTATAATTGTAATATACTAATGAATATAACATATAATGAAACTAAAAGAGGGATATGAGTAAAGTCTTGATTGAAATTAGAAAACCAAAACCGACCAGGATATCTATTTTTACAAAAAATAAAGTCATTATGAAAAACACTACATTGCTCTTTTTGTTCAGCGTACTTTTAGCACCGCAACTTTATGGACAAGTTATAGACAAGCCAAACATTGTAATCTTCTATGTAGATGATTTGGGTTGGCAAGACACTAATCTTAATAATGTTGAAAACCCGGTGCCTTGGGCAACACCTAAGATGGAAGCTTTAGCTGCAGATGGCGCTAAATTTTCTCAAGCGTATTCGCCTGCACCAACTTGTGCACCTTCTAGAGCAGCAATGTTAAGTGGAAGGCATCCCATAAAAACTAAACTTACGCAAGTTTCTGGTGGTAAATTACCCGGATTAACGAATGCGCAATCTGCTAATAAAATAATAGGTCCCTATTATCCAAAACGATTAGATGTTAATGAGTACACTATAGCAGAAGCTTTAAGTGCAAATGGATACCATACAGGCCATATTGGCAAATGGCATGTTGATGGAGCTAATGGCTTTCCTGTAGCTGTAGATCAAGGTTTTAATACTGAATTTACAAGTAGAGGAGTACAACAAAATATGGGTGATCGATATGATGTTTCAAATTTTGGTGGGAATGATTCAAATTACCCTTTAGATGCTGATGGCATACCATATGATTCTGTAACAGATGAAGCTGTAGCGTATTTAGAAGATAGAGTTGCTGCTAATGGCGGAGCAGGAGAACCTTTTTTCTTATATATGGCGACTTGGTTAGTACACACACCTATACAAACTAGAGATTTACCAATGTTGCAAGCCATAACGCAAACATTAGTTGATGCAGGTGAAATAGATGCAGCCGATGTTGGTCCAGATGGTATACCAACGGAGACAACACCTTTAACTGCAGCTGGAGAACATAATCCATTTTATGGTGCAATGGTTCAAACCTTAGATTGGAGTTTAGGTAAGCTCGTTGATTATTTAAAGGCAACTGATGATCCAAGGCATCCTGGAATGAAATTATTTGATACAACTTATGTTATTTTTTCTTCAGATAATGGCGCTTCAGAACAAAATAATGCAGCTAACGGTTTTGAAGTTGTGGCGGACAACTATCCTTTAGACGAAGGAAAAACAAGTTCTCGAGAAGGTGGTATTCGTGTACCTATGATAGTAACTGGACCTGATATACCAGTAGCTGAATATAGTAATGTTGTTAATGGTTTAGATTTTTTTCCTACAATTTTGTCTTTAACAGATACCACTATAGCTAGCGCTCTTAATGATGATTTAGATGGTGCGGATTTAAGCGATTTACTAAAAGGAAATAATACCATAGTAGAGCAAACAATAGGAGGTACAACAACGGAAAGAACAGATCTTTTTTGGCACTATCCTAGTGTTGGTAGTGATATTAAAGCAAAATCATCTATAAGAAGAGGTGATTATAAGTTATATAAAAAGTATGTTGATAATACTTACGAAGCATACCAATTGTATAATGGTGGAGATACTTTTGTTGACATAAATGAACAAACAGATGTCATTAACACTATGGATCAAACCATTAAACAAGATATGATTAATACATTAGAAGCCTATTTAGCAAATAATGATGCAAGAATTCCGTCATGGAATCCTGATTATTCAGAACCTGATGGGCCTTTACCTAATCAACTGCTTGTTCCAGATTTTACTGACGTCAGTTACAACGAAGAGACAGGCGTTGCAACAGCAATAATAGCTAATAGTTCAGGTGAAGCGGAAATTAGTTATGGTCATTTATTGTATAGAACAAATGAACCAAATGTAGAATGGATTGAAGCTGAAGCGGTAACTGTAAATGGAAATATTGTTACGGCTAACGTACCTGATGATGCCTCCGGAATTGTGTTCAACTTAAGAGATGAAAATAATTTCTTAGTATTATCTGAAGAACTTGAGATTGTTAATATCACTAAGATTACACTTAATACGGTTGACGAAGTACAGTTGTTTGAACCGGAAGAAACGGATGTTTATGGGGAACTAATTGGATCTGCTACTGCAAATTCGGCATTTATACAAATGAGAACTGTTGGTGGTGGAGATGGTTTTAATATCAATGTAAAGGCTGATCAATCTGTGTTATGCGAAAAAGTTGTATTTCATATTAGGTCTCGTGAAGGCGATACCGTAAATTTTGATGTTACTATTGGTACAGATACCCAAAGTTTTGAATATACGAGTGTTAGCGATACCGATGACTTATATTACGAATTTGATGTTCCCACTACTTTTACGGAATCTGCACAAGCCATGGAGCTTTTGGTAACTGATTTGGTAAATGCTGATCCAGCATTACCACCAAGATTTAGGGTTTATGATATTTCATTTCATTTAGATTTAGATAGTTTAGGAGTGGAAGATGTTGCAAATAATCTTCAAAATTTGTTAGTGTACCCTAATCCAGCAAAAGGCGTTTTTAGCCTAAATAAACCGGTCGAATCGGGTGTTTTATATAATGTATTAGGTGAAAAATCATTAGAATTTTCAAATCAATACCAGAATATAGACATATCAGGAATTAATCCAGGTTTATACTTCTTACAAGTATATGACCAGTATGGTAATAAGACAACCTTAAAATTGATGAAGAAATAAAAAGACTTCTTTTAAAAAAAGTATAGGTCGCTATATCTATTTGTTTTTACTTCCTAACCTGTAAGTATAACTCAAAATGACATAGCGACCTAAGCTTTCTGAAGTTGTTTGTTCAAAATAATTGGTCGTACTTCGACGTTCAAAATCTACGTTTTTATCGAGCAGGTCGATTAAAACTAGTTTAAATATATGCCTGTTTTCTATGGTGTAGGAAAAAGCCATATTCCATATAGGGAGAAAAAGATTGGTGTCAAATTGATTATCTGAATAAACGAAATAATCAAACTGTGTGTTAAAATTTAGTTTTTCAATGACATCATAATCTATTGCTGAAAAATAGTGTTGCTTTACGTACGTTCTGTTTAAATCTTCTTCTAGTGAGAAAGAGGTATTGTTTATACTGTAATTAGACCCAAGTTTTAAGTCTATAAAATTCTTATTGGCGTTTTCAAAAGATAAACCTAATGACAAGTCTCTTGCAACTACATCGTTTAGTTGTAAATTAATCATTGAAGTATAAGAATCATAATAAATATTATTCTTAATTATGTAACGAATTCCTAAACCCTTTATCTTTTTACTAAAATTAAATGACGTTGTTAATCGTTTTCTAGTGCCACTATTGATATAACTTCTAGTTTTAATAAATTCTTCGTCAATTGCTATATTTGAGATAATAGCATCTTGAGAAAGTTGATATCTTATTCTACTCGTAAAATTTAATGATGATTTATAGTTGTAAATATTAGCTGTTAATAAAAAATCATCATTTTTTTCGGTTTTCAGGTTTGGATTTCCTTTTCTAATAAAGAAAGGGTTTAGATCATTAATAACTGTTGAGCTTTCTGCTGTTCTTGGACTACGTATTTTCCGTTTATAAACCAATCGATACTTTACTCCTTTTTTAGGTTTATATTGCAACGTAGAAAAAGGGTTCAAGTAAAATTGGGTGCTATTAAATTTATCCTCAGTGATAACACCAAAAGAACGCTCTAATTCTTGAAACTCTATACCTGCTAAAATATTTAGTTTTTTAGTACTGTAATTGTAAGCTACTTGGTTTTGATAACTGCCTTCTCTGTTGTTGTATCTAAATGCTAAAAGCTCCTGAGCATTATTATCGGTTATTATCGTTTTATGTTGATAAATGTCTTCATTCTGATTTAAAATACTTAGATAAGACTGAAATTTGAGATAATGAAAACCACCCAAAGGTTCTGTATATTTAAAATTAAACTTATAAAGACCATTATTAAAAACTTCATCCCTTATGGCATAAATTTCACTGTTAGATGAATTATCACTAGAAACATTTCTAGTAATAAAAGTAGTTTGTTCATTATCTTTTGCTCTATCGCTTATTGTAGTATTAAAGCCAACACTAAAACTACGTCCCACCTTTGGCAATTTTTGATAGAAGTTGATGTTAAAATTTAAAGAATTCTTAATGTTTTTATTATTATAATATTGACTATTTGTAGTTTCTATAACATCTACATCATTATAATAAAAACCATCTCTGGTTGAATTCTGAAAGGTTTCATCTGAGATTAAACGGCCTTTAATTCTTAGACTATTTGATTTATTAGATCTATTGAGATAATTAAAATTGAAGTTATGATTTTTTGAAACATTATTATATTCATTGTTTGCTTCGTAATCAAAGTTATTAGTGTTTGAGAATGAAACTCTTTTAGATCGTGATGTGCCTCTATTATCAGAAAGGTTGTAAAAATAATCGGCATTGAATGCTTCTTTCTTTTTAAACTCATGCCCCAAATTTATTCCACTCACAGCTGTTTTTAAATAACCACTTAAATTTTGTGATTTATTTACGTTGCTATAGTCATCATCAGATTCATCCGTAATACCATCCGCATTTTCCAAAAACCCTTGAATATTAGATCCTGTAATATTAATATTGTTGTATTTACCAATAATAGATAGCTGTGTTTTTGGAGAAAATTTATTGTAATTCAGGTTGCCAAAATATCGTCTATCAAATCCTATGCCTGCAGATGTTTTTCCGAATCCTTGATTTTTTTTTGATTCTTTTAGAGTAAAATTTATAACAATTTGTTTATTGCCATCATCTATGCCTGTAAGTTCTGCTTCATCACTTTTTTTGTCAATGATTTCAACTTTTGAGATAGCGTCTGCCGATAAATTTTTTAAAACAATAGCAGGATCACCTCCAAAAAACTCTTTTCCATCTACATAAATCTTAGTTACCTGATCACCTTGTGCGACAACTTTTCCATTAGAATCAATCTCTACACCTGGTAATTTTCTCAATAATCCTTCTAAATTATCGTTTGGGTTTACTTTAAAAGCTTTAGTATTAAAAGCAATGGTATCTTCCTTTATCTGAATTGGGATAACTGCAGATAATGTAACAACATCTAATTGGAAAGATTCTTCTGTAAGTATAACATTACCTAAGTCTACAAGTTTATTATTGTAACGAATATGTTCAAAATGCGTTACATAGCCCAGATAAGAAAATTGAAGTAATACCGACTCTGTTGATTTATCAAAAAATTCGAATCCTCCTTTAATATCTGTAAGTGTATAATCTATTAATGTAGAATCCTTTTGTTTTAAAATTGCTACAGAGACCAGTTCTAAAGGCGTTTTGTCTTCGTTGGTAACGATGCCCTTAATTAGTGGTGAAGACTGACTAAAAAGAACGTTAGACAAAGTTAGAAATACTACAATTAAAATTTTTGACGAATTCATGTATTAGTAAAATCACTTAGATTTTAATGTAAGGCATTGTTTTTATAGTAATAAATCAGTTTTTTAGTCTTTACTTTAAGCTGTGAGTAAATATAAATTTTATAATCGCAACTTTATGACTCTATGAAATAGAAAAAGAGTTCCTCAGTAAAACTTACCAAAGAACTCTTTTAATAATAATTTGCGAATAATTGATAAGCTTACTCTTTAACTATCTTCATAGTTTGCGAACCTAATTCTGTTTCAATATTTGCAAGGTAAATACCTGCCACTAAATCACTAATATCATAATTTGCTTGTTCGTTAAATGTCTTTATTAAACGACCAGTAATGTTATAAAGTGTTACACTTTCTATAGTTGTATTTGATTCAATTTTGAAGTTATTTACTACTGGGTTTGGAAAAATACGTGTTTCAATGTCGTTATTTGAAAGATCATCAATACCTAAAGTTCCATCTTTTTCAAGTATAACATCTTGTATCCTAAAAATTGGGTTTGTTGTATTATCTACATTAAGCATTTCTTCAAGTGTAATAGTAACCGTAAGTGGCGAACCTGAAACAAGTGAAATAATTTCTCCAAACTGAAAATTGATCTCGGGAGAAGCGCCACCAGTAGTTCCATCAGACGCATAAGCAAATGTTGTATCTGAATATCCTGTTACAGAAACTGTACCATTAACACTACATCCTCCTCTTTTTTCCAAAGTTAAATTAAGTGGTGTAAGTATAGCTGTAGCTGAATTAGTAGTAACAGTGAAAATAATCGTACCTGTTACACCATCATTTGTATTAGAATCCCCTAAAATACCTAAAAAGTTATTGTTAGTTGCTACCGTTCCACCACCCAATGCAGTAACGATGGCTGGGTCATTAATATCATCTGCATCTTGTTGTCCTACAGTAAATATTTGAAGATCCGCACCTGCAGCATCAAATGAAGCTTCGCTGCTCAGCTGTGCAAAAGAAAATGTTAAAGCTCCTAAAAAAGCGATTGTAAAAAGTAATTGTTTTTTCATAATATATGTGGTTTAAAAATTAGTTAGTCAAAGTTAAGTTTATGCAGTGATTTTAATTTGCTGAATTCATTCTAAACCATACTCATTTCTTGTAAAAAGGCTAAACCTAATCTGAAAAACAAGTATTTATGATATTATCAGTATTGATTTTAATTTTTTAAATTCTAGATCAAAACAAATTTAGTTATTACGTAAAGCGTAATTAGAATACTTCTTTTTATTCTTTTTTAGAGATTTGTTAGACGGCATTTCTGGATAACTGACTAAGAAATTATGAGCATCAATTAAGTTAATTAAATAATGGGTTGTTCCTTTGGGTAAAATAGCAGTTATTGTTCCATCTGTGTTTATTTCTGCATCGGTTTTAAACCACTCCTCGTAACGAAGCCCTCCATTAATTGTGTATAATAAATTAGCCTTTATCACCTTAGCGCCATTTTCTTTGTATTTAAAATTAACTTGGTTATTTTTTTTAGACACAAATAATACAGTAGGAACCGTTTCTTTATGTTCTAAATCTCCTTTATAATATGGATTGTAAGATGGGTAGCTCGCGTTCATTTCTGTTAAAATTTCAGTCAGTCGCTTGTTCATTTTTATTGTTATCTCAGGACTTGATGTTGCTAAATTATTAGCCTCCTCAATATCTGTGCGTTCTGCTTTACCATTAATGGTTGTATATAACTTGTATAGTTCAAACTCTGGAGTATTAGGATTATTTTTAAAATCATAGTTTCTAATAAATTTATAATCTCCGTCACGCAATGTACTTTGGTAAGAAGCGTGTGGAAAGTGCCACATCATTGTCGTTCTTTCTTTTCCGTTATTATCTAGAACTAATTTAGAATCGGTAGGATCTGTTAACAATAAGTTAGATAAGTCTGAACCATCTAAATGCTTGTCTTTAGGTTTTTCAAGCCCTATTAAAGATAGAATTGTAGGATAAAAATCAAGCCCGTTTAAAACGACATCTGATTCTACTCCACTATCTATTCCTGGTCCAGAAATAAACAAAGGGACTCTTGTACCACCTTCTTTGGCATTTATCTTCCCTTTATCTAAAGGGTAATTATCTGTTACTATATCACCATGTGCTTTTTCCATACCACCATTATCTGAAGTAAAAATGATATAGGTATTTTCACTTAATTTATGACCAGGCCACCTTGGGTCATCGGTTGTTTCTAAATAGTTAAAAACTTGTCCCACATAATGATCTAACATTTCTACCATTGCTGCATAATAAGGATTGTTCTGTCCTTTTACTTCCCAATGCTCAGGATCTGTTGGATATGAAAGTCCTAATTTTTTACAATATTTTTCTAATAGAGCTTTACTCCTTGTGTGTATTGGTGCATGCACTAAATATGTGGCATAATATAAAAAGAAAGGGTCTTGTTTATTTTCTCTTAAAAAATTTAATGCATCTTCATTATTTTGATGAAAAGGAAAGCCGTCCTCATCTAATTGATAAGGATCTGATGTCGCCGAACTTGCAAAATCAGTTAGTCTATTTGGTTTTTGTGGACTTGTTGCGCCACGATTAGCTGTTGAGATATCAAAACCTTGGTCTTCTGGTTGTGGAAATGCAAAGTGATTAATTGCCATGTGCCACTTTCCTGCATGGCCAGTAGTATATCCATTTTGTTGTAGCACTCTTGCTAATGTCATTTCATTTGCTGGTATACGGCCACTATACCAAGGATCCATAAGCCGTTGTGTACTTTTGTTAGCATGCACTGTCGGTGGAGCACCACCAACAACATGTGTTTTTTGAGCTCTTGCAGGATGTGTTCCGCTCATTATTGCACATCTACTGGGAGCGCATGTTGGAGCTGGTGAATAAGCCTGCCAAAACTGTACACCTTTTTTCGCTAATGCGTCAATATTTGGTGTTTCGTAGGGAGAAGGCTTGTCAACGTCATAAGCCTTTACATCTTGCCATCCTAAATCATCAGTGAGCAAAAGCAAGATATTGGGTTGAGGTCTATCTGCATTAACTATTTCAGAGCTTGATACTTTTAAGTTTTTTATATTACAGCTAATACTGACACTTATTACAACTGTAAAAATTATAAGGTATTTGTATCTCATTTTTGTTAAGTTTATTTCGTCTTATACTATGCTTCTAATATTATCTTTCTTAATAATTTTTAGATAGGCTTTCGTTATTTCGCTAAATAACAAAACTATTAATTCATACCCTGTCTCAAATAGTTTTAAACTTTGCTTAGATCAATCTGTTTGACTACTAAATTCAACTTAATCTTATACATTCAGCATTCTATATTTTAGTATAAATGTCAATTATCGACCATATTAAGTGGATTATAGAAAGAAATAGGGCGATAAGAGAAAATATTACAGTAGTATCTTAATTATCTTTCAAAAAATTTAAGACGCTAATTTTATGATTCCAATATTTAAAATTATTGCAATTATTATAAGACTTAAAAACAACATTTTTGAAAACTAAATACCCTACTAATATGATACATAAATTATTTACAAAAAGAGAGGTGCATTATAAAAGCACTTTGCTTTTAGCGTTGTTATTTTTGGTTTCTTTTTCTTATGCTCAAGTAGGAGTCGGAAACACAAATCCACAAGCGGCTTTAGATATTACAGCATCTAACCAAGCATCACCATCTAATGAGGATGGTATTTTAATCCCTAGAGTTGATGATTTTCCCGCAACAGCCCCTACAGCTGCCCAAAATGGTATGCTTATTTATCTTACCACGACAGTTGGACCTGACACAAAAGGGTTCTATTATTGGGACAATGCTGTGACAGATTGGATAAGATTTTCAAGTATTGAAAGATTAAATGATCTATCTGATGGAAAATCTGATGTAGGTGGTGCTACTCCTGGTTCTTCGATTTTTATAGGTATAGATGCAGGGCTAAATGATGATGGTAATCACAATCAAAATGTTGGTGTAGGTTTTAACGCATTAATGACAAATGTATCTGGCGATGCTAATTCTGCTTTTGGATTTCAAGCATTAACTTTAAGTACTACGGGTTTGAATAATTCTGCTTTTGGTTTTAGATCTCTAGCTACAAATAGCACAGGACGAAGAAATTCTGCTTATGGTAGGGGTTCTTTAGAAGGAAACACTACTGGTAGTTTTAACACTGCTTTAGGAACACTAGCCTCTGCTAGCAATACAACTGGTGGAAATAATGTAGCCATAGGTGATTGGGCACTGTTCTCTAATGTAACTGGAGGTGCTAATACCGCAGTTGGTAAAGAGGCCTTATATACTAATACTGCCGCACAAAATACTGCGGTTGGTTTCCAAGCTTCATATCTAAATGCAGGAGGGGAACAAAATACTAGTGTAGGATATCGGGCGCTATATTCAAATGTTTCTGGTGAAAATAATTCTGCATTTGGTCATGGTGCACTTAATTCTAGTACAGGAAATAATAATTCTGCGTTTGGAGTTAACGCTTTGTCTGGCACCACAACAGGTACTTCTAATGTTGCTATTGGCGCAAATGCAGGAAGTGGCAATACTACTGGAGAAGACAATGTTCTTATTGGTTTTAATTCTGGCCTTTCTTTAACAGGAGGAATTAAAAATGTTTTTATAGGCAAAAACACGGGACGTGATGCAACAGGAAGCAATAACATTTTTATTGGCGATAATGCGGGCTTACACAATAGTTTTGATACGGTTGATAATACGTTGGTAATTCAAAACGCAAGTGGTCCGACTCCATTGATTTATGGAGAGTTTGATAACGATATAGTAAGAGTAAATGGAGAATTGCAAGTAGCGGATCCTAGCGGGACCGGATTTGCATTTCCGACAATAGATGGTACCGCAGATCAAATTTTGGTAACAGATGGCGCTGGCCAATTAACGTTTGAAGATCAAGCACCTGATGTTTCTATGTTTCCTATTATTAGAGCTACGCTTAGTACCAACCAAGCGCTTACTGCTACAGGATCTCAAAAAATTGCTTTTGATACGGTTGGGTTAAACCCTACTGGTTCAACCGAATTTAACACCACTGCTAACGAATTTGTAGCAGCATCTACTGGTGTTTATAGAATAGATGCTAGCTTTCATAGTACCACTTCCCAAACTAATACAGAATATTATGGAATTGTGGTACATATAAATGGTACGCCATATCAAGAGTATTCTGTAAATCATTATTATAATGGCACAGATTCCAGTCAAGTAGCAAGACAAATTTCATGTGTTGCGAATGTAACTTTCGGTCAATCAATAGAAGTTTATGTAATTAACAACCAAACGGGTGTTACGTTAGATTCATCTTCTACTAAAACACATGTTACAATTCAAAGGGTTAGATAATACACATTACAAATAATTTAGTATGAAAGCTTCTTGTTGTCAAGAAGCTTTTTTTGGTATTCTGTATGGAAATTTAAAATACATTTCTTATTAAGTTGTTTTAATAAGTTAAACGACATTATTCAATTACATCGCAGAAACAAATAGAAGTGAAGCCTATACATTGTTTTCTCCTATTATTACATCAAAGTCAATGGCACAGAGTAAGTAGCGTTAGATGTAAATAACTGTAATAATTCCATAACCTAACAAATACCTTATTCAATTCTTTATTCGGAATTATATAAAGTATAGAGAGAAACTTTCTCTTTTGCATAAGAGATTAAGTTATTCCACAAAAAAATATCCTTTAAAAATATTCATAAATACTTTTAAAGGATATATAATTTAAGGTCTAATTCAATAAGTGTTTACTCTATAAACTTGATTCCTTTAAGGAAGCCTTTTACAGAGCTCATAATTGTAGAAGCAATTAATTTTTCTTCTTCTTTTTCCCTTTTCCTTTTCCTTTCCCCTTATTCTTTTTAGAGGCATTTTTTATTTCTTTAGCACGTTCGTCTCCAAAAGCTTCCTTTAACGCTTTACCATAAGTTTTGTTATTTTCTTTTCTTTTTGCTTTTAGCTCATCCGATCCTTTTTCGTACGTTTCATTAATTTCTAAACTCGCTTTTGCGTGTGCAGTGTTTAATGTTCTTAAAGTTTCTTTTTCTTCAGCAGTAAGTGTTACTTTACTTTCTACACGCTCTATGTAAGCATTAACTTTTTTTTCTATTTTACTATCTAGATCACTTTGAGCAAATAATGAACTCGATAATGCGATACTAAAAACTAGGAATAATATTGATTTTTTCATAATGTTAAAATGGTTTAAAATTAATTAATTGAATAACAAATTTAGTTTATACTATTTTTAATAGCATTCTGCAAATCATCATTTAATTGCTGAAAACTATCATTTTTGCCTTTTTGAGTATTCTGATGGCGAAATCCCATGTAATTTTTTAAATGAAGTAGAAAAATAAGAATTAGACTCTATACCTATTTGATACATCACTTCTGCAACGTTAAAACCACTATTGCTATCTAATAACTCAGCTGCTCTCTGCAACCTAAAATTACGTAAATAAGCATTAGGGACTTGCCCAGTAAGTTGCTTCAGTTTTCTATAAAAATGTGATGAACTTAAACCAGCTTCTTTAGAAAGCTCTTCCACACCAAAATTTGAATTTGATAAATTATTCTCTATAATTTCCGTGATATTCTCTAAAAACTCCAAGTCTCTTTTAGAAAAACCTAATTCCTTTTTGTTTTTTGGTGGCACACTATTTTTTGAAAAATGAGTTTTTATTTTTACATTATTTTCTATAAGTTTCTGCAATCGAAGTTCTAAATGCTTTAAAGAAAATGGTTTGCTTATATATTCATCTGCCCCAAACTCTAAACCCTTAATTAAATCGACATTGTCACCTAAAGCTGTTAATAATAATACTGGTAGTTGACAAGTTTCTGGATTGGCTTTTATCCGTTTACATAATTCAAAACCATCCATTTCTGGCATCATTACATCACTTATAATTGTACTGAACTCCGTTTTTTTAATTTCCTCTAAGGCCTCTACTCCATTATTTGCTATGGTAATATTATAGGTGTCTGATAATGCATTATTAAGAAAATCTTGTATGTCTAACTCATTTTCAACTACTAATATATTATGCTGTTTTTTATTGTTTTTTTGACTATCCTTTTCTTGAATATTATTGGTTTGTAAAGGAACCCAATTTTTTATGAATGACTTTTTTTCTTCATTCACTTCAATAGCCACATCTTCAACCGCAGAAGAAGGAATCACAACGCTAAAACGTGTTTCCTTATTAGGTTTACTTTTTACAGAAATGCTTCCATTAAATAATTCCACCAAAGATTTACAAAATGATAATCCAATACCTCCTCCACTAACATTTCCATCTTGATTTCCTAATTGATAAAAACGTTCAAAAATGTTATTTAAACTTTCCTTCGGAATTCCTTTTCCGGTATCTATCACATCAATTTTTATGTTCTTAGCCTTATCTTCAAAAACAATGGACGCATTGATACTTATAGTTCCTTGAACTGGTGTGTTTTTGAAAGCGTTAGAGAGTAAATTAAAAATTATTCGTTCCAGCTTTTCTACATCAATAATAATTTCTTCATTTGGAGAACTTATTTTATAATGAAAATTAATATTCTTTTCTAATGCATAATTTTCAAAAGCCTCAGTTGTTGGGTATAAGAAATCCCCTAAAGTTAACTTAGTGTAGTTTAAATTTAGATAACCCTGTTCCGCCTGTCTAAAAGTGATCAACTGATCTATTAAACTTAAAAGTCGATGAGTGTTTCTTTTAATGATTGCTAAGAAGCGTTCACTTTCTGGATTGTTATTATTTTCAATTACCCTATCTAAAGGTCCTGAAATTAGTGTAAGAGGTGTTCTAAACTCATGAGATAAGTTTGTAAAGTATTTGAATTTTCCTTGGTTGATAACCTCTACCCTATTCTTGTCTAATTGCTCGTAAATCAATTTTTGTTTTAATTTTTCGTGCTGGACGAAATAAAACACAATACCGACACCAACACCTAAAAAGATTAGCACCAACAGTGTGTAACTCCACCAGGTTTGATACCAAAGCGGCAAAACAATTAATGTTACAGTTTTAGTTGAATCGCTCCAAATACCGTCTCCATTTGCAGACTTCACTTTTAAAGTGTAAGTTCCATCAGATAAATTAGTATATGTTATGGTAGATTTACCCTCATCTGTTTCTACCCAATCTTTGTTGAATCCTTCTAGTTTATAAGCTAATTTATTTTTAGCAGGTGCAGAGGTGTGTTCAGCTACTAAATTAAAGGATATAATACGTTGACTTTTGCAAATCTCAATTGTATCTGTTTCTGAAATTGCTTTGTCTAGAATAGTAATGTTATTTAATTTCTCACCAATTTTTACGGGTTTATTATTTACCAATAATGACGTTATTAATACGCGTGGCGAATGATTATTTAAAGCAATGTTCTCAGGGTCAAAAATAGTTAGTCCGTTTAGTCCACCAAAATACATATATCCTGATGAACCCAAGGTGTATGCTGATTGTCTAAAGTTGTTTTGAATTAATCCATCGCTAACATCAAAAATATTTAATTTGTTGGTGTCTGTACTAAACCTTACCAATCCCATATCTGTACTGAACCACATATTTTCACTGTTTTTTTGTGGTAATATGCCATAAATTACATCGTCTGGTAAAACATCGTTTTTTCTGAAATACTCTATTTTCTGAGGATTATTTTCACTATCTAAAGTTAATTTATTTAAACCTCCACCAAATGTACCTATCCAGATATTTTGCCTATTATCTTCAAAAAGTGTAAAAACTCGATTTGAACTTAGCATAATATTCCCTTTGTTGGCAGTATTTGTATTAAAATGATTTATAACTTCAATATTTCCATCGACATATTTACATTGCTTCAGGCCCTTATCTGTACCAAACCATAACTGACCATTGCTATGTTGTAAAAAACTTACAACTCTATTTGCGTCTAATTTTAAACGAGATTTTATAGTTATTTTTGGCTTCCTACTACCACTAAAGGCTTTCCAAGGATTCTCAATAACCAAAACTCTATTTCCAGAAAGCACAAAGTCTGTATCATTAATCTGAGTAATATTCCGAGTTAAAAACAATGAAGAACTAACTCCATTTAATAAAAATTGTATCTCCTTAAAATCGTTTTTTATTGGGTTGTATACCACTACTTTTTTGTCCGTACCAATCCAAATATAATTTCTTTTATCTTGATAAATACACCTTATAACATCATTAGATTCTATAGGTAATTTAGATTGTAAATCTTCAAATTTAATTTTGTCAATAGTATTGGCATTTATGGCATCTATACTTCGAAATAATTTTTTGTTATAACCAGAAACCCAGACTTTACCACTGCTATCTTCCAAAATTGAAGTAATTAAGTTATCTCCAATCGAAAACTTGTCATAAGGATTGTTAGAATATGAATAAAAAGGCTTTTGATAAAGATCTAGTTTATTAATACCTCCTTGAGCTGTACCTACCCAAAGCACATTAAAACTATCTTGATAAACCGTATTAATCTGAAGACTACTGATACTATTTTTATTCTTTACGTCATAATTGAAGTGTTTAAAAGAATTTAGAATAGGGTTAAATTTGTATAATCCATTTCCAATGGTTCCTATCCATAAAACATTATCATTATCTCTAAAAAGGCTATTAACAAAAATCGCAGAATCTTGATTGGGAACTTTAATTTCTTTGACCAAATAATTAGCATTTACATCTAAATTGGTGCTAAATAGTCCTTTTGTGGTTCCAACCCAAAAAATATTGTCCACCTTTATTATTTCAGTAATGTCTTTATCTTTAAAAAATTCGAAGTTATTTAAATTAGGAGTTTCCGATTTTAATGGTAGTGGATCAGACTGACACCTTACTTTTTTCAAACCATCAGTTGTTCCTAAAATTATTGAATTATTCAATCCAAAAGTAAATGTATTTACTTCTATAGGTTTTCCATTTAAATCTAAAATGTTTTCTGATACTTCAAAAACACCTTTTTTGATATCTTTTAGTTTGCAACGAATTAATTCTTTTGAAGAAGACACCCAGACATAACCGTCATCTCTAGATGCAATTTTATTGACATTGATATTCGATTTTAGTGGCACGGTAAAAAACTGTTCTAACCAAGGAATATATATATTAACCCCAACATTAGTCCCTATCCAAAGAATACCATCTTTATCATTAAATAAATAAGTTACATTATTGCTAGAAATGGAATACTCATCTTTTGACTGGGCACTATATGTTTTAAACTCATAACCGTCATAACGTATTAATCCGTTTGGTGTGGCATACCATAAAAATCCATATTTGTCTTGTGCAATAGCGTTGACTGTATTTTGATTGAAACCCTCACTATTAGAGATGCGTTCAAAATTTTGAGTATAAGCGTATTGCGTAAATAGTATTATTATGACACTAATAAGGCATATAATTCTGCGCATGTTATTTATTAAGTTTAACTGAAGAATATAAGCAATATAATTTATTGCTTTATAAATTCAAGTAATTTTTTTACCATAAATGGGCTTCCACAATAAAATGGTGCTCGCTCATGTATTTCTGTAGGAATAATGTCTAATGTACCTTGCCTACCATCAGTTGCAATACCATTAGCTTGTTCCGTTAAAAATGCTATTGGGTTACATTCATAAAGCAACCTTAGTTTTCCATCTGCATTAACAGTACTATTAGGATAAAGGTATATTCCACCTTTTATCATATTTCTATGAAAATCTGACACTAAAGAGCCTATATAACGTTGTGAATAAGGTCTATCTTCTTCAACTTCTTGACAGTATTTTATATATCGTTTTACCGATTCTGGAAAATGACTATAATTCCCTTCATTAACAGAATAAATAGATCCTTTTTCTGGAAATTTCATATTAGGGTGTGATAAATAGAAAGACCCAATTGCTGGATTAAGCGTAAATCCATTAACACCATCACCAGTGGTATAAACCAACATGGTAGAGGTACCATAAACAATATAACCTGCCGCTACTTGCTTTCTGCCAGGTTGCAAAAAATCTTTTTCTTCTACAGGTGTACCTTGTGGTGTGATTCTTCTATAGATGGAAAAAATAGTACCAACAGAAACATTAACATCTATATTAGACGAGCCATCCAAAGGATCCATAAGAACCACATATTTACCATTAGATGCTTTATCACGACCTTCAATAGTAATAAATTCGTCATTTTCTTCTGATACAATGCCGCAAACAATATTTCTATTCTTTAAGGATTGAATAAATGTATGGTTAGCGAATACATCTAATTTTTGTTGTTGTTCTCCTTGAACATTCATATCGCCAGAATCTCCAAACAAATCTACTAAACCAGCTTTGTTTACCTCATGATTAACCACTTTAGCAGCTAAACGTAAGGCGTTTAATAGACTTGATAATTCTCCACTGGAAAAAGGAAAAGAAGATTGGTTTTTTATAATAAACTCTCCTAATGTTGTTTTCTGATGACTCATAGTAGTTGATTTAGATATATGATTTCATCATTAACGCAGCACCTAAAGCACTTTCATTTTTACAATCAGAAATTTTTATTTGGATATCAGGGTTCAACAGCTCTAGAAACTTAATAAATATAAGGTTTTTATTAAATCCTCCTGAAATATAAACATCTTTAATAACTGTATTTTCATCAGAAATTAAATTAATACCTTGAATTACTTTTTTGCTCATTTCAAAAATTATTTGATAGTAAGCGGCTTCATAATTATCGTAATTTGTCAATAAATATGGATGTGCTTCAAAATCAGTATCAATTCCTTCAGATAAAAATACTCGTGCATCTGTATCTCTGATTTCATTGCATAAAACTTCATTTAATTCTAAGTGTAAATGCGTATCAATATCAACTTTAAAATAGGTACTTAACGCATCAATATACACCTCGTGAATTTTTCCAAGAAACTGCATGGACGATTTTATTTGCTGTTTCTGAGGGGTCATAAAACACAAACAGTTGTTTTTTAACTGATGTTGTGTTAAATTTTCTTTGCTAAAAGGATTCATCGCAATAATCCAAGTACCTGTTGACAATAGAATAAATTCATTGTTTTTTTCAGTTTCCAATATCGGAATTATTGAAGAAGAACTATCGTGCAATCCGGTTCCGATAGCAATTTCTCGTCCATTAAAAGTCGCTACAATTGCCTCTTTACCATTTTGTGGTGTGGGTAAATTTAAATTGTAATCTGACACCCACTTATGGTATTGCATAGTATCAAAATCCCAAGTCGCAGTATGCGCTCCTACAGAGGTAAAATCGGCAGTTATTTTTTTTGTAAAAAGGTAGCTTAAGTATTGTGGATAATGCAGAATTGAAACGACTTGGCTCCAAAACTCAGGTTTTTCTTTTTGTAATTTTAAAATCTGAAGTCCAGTGTTTAACATGCCATAAGCAGGCGAGGCTGTTCGTCTAGAAAATTCTTCCTGACCTCCATATTGGTCATAAAACTCATGATATTCATCTAAGTTTAGTGGCTTCAAATAATTGTATAATGGTGTTACTCTATTGCTTTTTTTATCTAAATAAATAAGACTTGCGCCATGGGTTGAAAAGTTGATGGCCTTAATATTATATTCCCCTTCTGATTGAATTCTTTTTATTTCATTTTGAATCCAATTTTCAATCGATTCTATATCATCGCAAGGATCTGCATCTTCATCCGTAATTTCATCAAATCGTGTTGAATTGCTATAAACGACATCCAACGTTTCATTAAATAAAAGAATTTTTTTATTGGTTTTTCCTATATCAATTACAGCAATTACATTCACCATCTCAATTCAAATTTTATAAAAAAAGGTGTTTGACCATATGAAAGTCAAACACCCTTTTTTGGTTATTCTATTTAGTTTTTAAATCCGTATAACGGACCATAATTTTCACATGCTCTATAATCAGCTCCTTCTATGTTTTCGCCAAAAGCAGACCATGCACTTGGTCTAAACACGTCGTCTTCACTAACGTTATGCATATTTACTGGAATACGTAACATCGCAGCTAATGAAATTAAATCAGCTCCAATATGTCCGTGAGAAATCGCTCCGTGATTCGCTCCCCATTTCGCCATTACAGTATAGACATCTTTAAAGCAACCTGATCCTGTTGTTCTTGGTACAAACCATGTTGTAGGCCAAGTTGGATTCGTTCTCTCATCTAATACTTCATGAACATCTTCAGGTAATTCTACACTCCAACCTTCTACTATTTGTAAAACTGGTCCAATCCCTTTTACCAAGTTTAATCTACACATTGTCATTGGTAACTCTCCAATTGTTTTAAATTGTGAAGAGAATCCTCCACCTCTAAAATATTCAGCAATTGCGGCTGGCCATTTGGTATTATCTAAACATTTTTGAACCTCTTCTTCTGTAATATCCCAGAATGGTTTCATGGTTGGATTACCATCAGCATCGGTTTGTTGTGCTGTAGCGTCTAAGGTTGTAGAACCAGAGTTGATTAAGTGAATTATGCCGTTTTCTGCAATACCAGTTAATTTCTTACCGGTTACACGCTCTACAGATTCTGGACTCCAGTAAGTTCTTACATCTGAGAATAACTGTGCTTTGTTGGTTAACAAGTGACCGAACAACATTGAAATAGCGTTTAGACAGTCATTTTCTGTAGCGAAAGTGTACGCTTGTCGAATGCCATTCCAATCAAAAGAAGAATTTAAAATAGACTCTGTAAAATCGGCGTTTGGTTGGTAATCGGTCCACTGACGTTGCCCTTGGAAACCTCCCATTATGGCATTTCTACCTTTAGATTCTTCTCCGAATCCCATATCTTTCAACTTTGGGTTTCCGTTCATTAAATCTTTACAGATTAAAGTCATTTTAACAACTTTTTCCCATTCAGCATCTTTTACTTCTGCTGATTTTTGAGCTTCAGGACTGTTATAATCTTTGCCTTCTTTACAGTTTTCTTTGGTCCAAGCTAATGCTTTTTCATATTCTTCATGGTCGTAAATACCTTCATCAATACGTCTTAATAACTCTACAGACTCCACAAATTCTGCTCTTACGCCTAAGTAATCTTGTAAAAAGTTAACATCTACCATAGAACCTGCAATTCCCATAGAACTGTAACCTATTGATAAATAAGACTTACCATTCATTTGAGCAACGGCTAAACCTCCTTTTACAAAACGTAATATTTTCTCAGATACATCTTGAGGAATGGTTTGGTCGCCTCCATCTTGAACTTCTTTACCATAAATTCCAAAAGCCGGTAATCCTTTTTGAGAATAGCCTGCTAATGCTGCCGCTAAATATACAGCACCAGGTCGTTCCGTTCCGTTAAAACCCCAAACGGCTTTAGGTGTTAAGGGGTCAGTGTCCATTACTTCAGTTCCATAACACCAACATGGCGTTACTGTTAAAGACACTTCAACACCTTCTCTTTTAAATTTATCTGCACAAGCTGCCGCATCTGCAACACCACCAATCGTAGTATCAGCAATAACAACTTCTACTTTCTCTCCACTTGGAAAACGTAAATTATCTTCTATTAATTTCGCCGCAGCTATAGCCATGTCCATCGTTTGAACTTCTAAAGACTCTCTTACGCCTAATTCACGTCCGTCAATCACAGGACGAATGCCTACTTTTGGTAATCTACCTATTAATCTACTCATGATTTATATTTTTTTTATTCTATGTGAATTGTTCTAATTCTGTTAATTGCTCATTTGAAAGTCCAGCTGGTTTAAAACCTGCCGCCCAACACATCATTAACATTTTAGCGCCTTTGTTTGCTACATCTAAAAAGTCCCATGCTTGCATTACATCTGGAGCTGTTGCGGTTGCACCATGCTTTTCCCATAAAGACACGTTTCTAGTTTTAAATGCTTCCATAGTTACTTCTGCCAATGCAGCTGTACTAGACAAAGCATATGGAGTACAATGAATTCCTTTAGGTACAAAAACCTTAACTTCTGGACACATTGCCCATATTTGTCTGTTCAATTCTTCTTCATCGTCAAACAATTCATGATGACTCATACATATTAATTCTAAAGGATGTGTATGCACAACCGCTAAATTTTCTGGATGATGAATAGAATTAAAAAGGTGAATGCTTGAGTGCGAAATCAATTCACATGTTGGACCAAAGTTTTCTCGTTTCCCTCCCCAAATAATAGAATAAGCAGTAGCATCTTCATTTATATATAAAATACAAGAGGCCTCTTCAAGCTTATTTACTAAATCTCTCAAATAGCAACCTGTACCTGTAATATAGATTACAAATCCTGCTGCGCCTTTTGGAAATTCAAATGGTACTTCTGTTCCAATACCTTGCACTTCTTCTTTAGAAAAGTATGAGGTTAAGTTCATAGAAATATTACCTGCATTACGCTCAGCCCACTCACGTTGCCATAAATAACCTGCAACTTCGGATACTTTTTTTAATTCTGCTTCTACTTGTGCTGGAAGTTTTATCGTTTTCATTTGTATATGTTTTTTGCTTTTTATTTGTCAAATGGTATATCCATATTAATCATAGCATCTCGTTCTGCACTTTGGTTATGAATGGCTTATATTATTTTAACTAAAATTATTGTAACAAAAATAGAGGCACTATACTCCTTATTAAATATTCAAAATCTGTATTTTTGTATCTAATTCAAACATTGACACTGCATGAAGTTTGTAAAAAACATTGAATTAGGTGACCCTTCTGCAAATCATCAAAACTTTATTGACCTGAAATTAAAGATGTTATGCTGTAGATATTGGTTGTTAGATTTATGGGATTGTCATGAAATGGTTTTTCCGTTTTGGAGGCTATATTGGAATAAAAACACAGGCGGCCAATTAATTCACCAAGAAGTTGTTTATGAAATGGATCCAAATCATATCTATATCATTCCTCCATTTACATCTTTTTCATCGCGCTATACAAAAAATCACAGCTATAATGAAGGCATTCATGTTTCCGGAAAACAATTAAATATTAAACACAATGAAGCTGATTTAGAGAATATGTTTCTCATCCATTTTTTTGCGCACTTCAATTTAGGTGTTCCTTTTGACAGTGTCTATCCTGGCATTTTAAAAATTGAATTAACAGATTATCTAAAGGATCGGTTACATTATTTAACCAATCGCTTAAAGATTGAAAATAAAAACTTTAAACTTACCTTTAATTTAAAATTACAAGCTTTTATTAAGGAAGCACTTACTAATATTGGACCTGAATTGTGGAAAACTATTAATATAGACGAGCGAGTCTTAAAAGTTATTCGCTATATAGAGGTTAACCTTGATAAAAAGTTGAGTAATACCGAAATGTCATCACTTGTAAATATGGCTCCAAATTCGTTTGCTCGATTGTTTAAAGAAGAAATGAATGTTACTTTGCATCAATTTGTTCAGAATAGAAAAATCGCAAAATCTTGTGAATTATTTGAACATACAAATAAGTCTATTGAAAATGTAGCTTTTAACTTAGGCTTTTCAGATCGCTATCATTTTTCCCGTGTTTTTAAATCCGTTACAGGATTGACACCTGCATCTTATAAATCTGGGAAATACACCTAAAATTTCTTTAAAAAGCATTCTTGAACTTAAGTTTAGTTAGGACTGTTTTAATGCTATGAAGATTTTGAGCAAGTAATTGACGGATTTGAGAAACGTTATTCATTCTATTTATTCATCCTTTGTAGAGACCAATTTTTTCGGTCTTAGGTTCTCATATTTCTATGACAATATTAAATTTTTCATTACAAAATATTGTTGAATACTTAAACACAGAAATCTTTCAATGTTTAAATTATACATATTATTGATTAATATGGATAAATTCTAAAAACACATTGTTATATAAGTTTGTTAACCACATTGACAAATAAGAATTCACTACTTTGTTTAATTCTAACAAAATATTTGAATTTATTATACATATCACAACATAAACTAAACGTAAACACTCATGAAAGAATTTAATCAATTTATAAACGGAAAGTTTGTAAAGTCTACTTCTTCAGAAGTAACAAAAGTACTTAACCCTTGTACAGAAGAAGTATTGTCAGAGATACCACATGGATCAGTTGAAGATGCCAACAAAGCATTAGATGCAGCAAAAGAATCACAACATGCTTGGAAATCTCTAACAGCAATTGAGCGCGCTGGTTATTTAAATAAAATGGCTAATGTCATTCGTGAAAATCGTGTGTTTTTAGCAGAGACTTTAGCAGCAGAACAAGCTAAAGTAATGGGATTAGCGCAAGTAGAAATTGATGTTACAGCAGATTATTTTGATTATTATGCAGGTTTTGCGAGACGAATAGAAGGAGAAATTATTCAGAGTGACCGTAAAAAGGAACACATCTTTTTACACAAAGCACCAATTGGCGTTGCCGTTGGTATCTTACCATGGAACTTTCCTTTCTTTGTAATGGCAAGAAAAGTTGCAGCATCATTAATAACAGGAAATACTTGTGTTATTAAACCGAGTTGTATAGCGCCAAATACAATAATGGAGTGGGTAGATTTAATTCAAAAAATCGATTTACCTGCAGGAGTATTAAACTTTGTGTGTGGTTCAGGACCAGTTGTTGGTAACGCATTGTCTAAAAGTCCAATTACGGGTATTATCAGTTTAACTGGTAGTGTTTTTGCTGGCCAGAAAGTAATGGAAGCCGCTTCTCAAAATATTACTAAAGTATCCTTAGAATTAGGAGGTAAAGCACCTGCAATTGTATGTGCCGATGCCAATTTAGAATTAGCAGTTAACGCTGTTGTTGGCTCAAGAATTATATATAGCGGACAAGTTTGTAATTGTGCAGAACGTGTGTATGTTGAAGAATCTATCCACGATCAATTTTTAGAAATGGTTACTGCTAAAATGAAAGCTATAAAGGTTGAAGATGCTTTTTCTGATAATAATCCTGATATGAGCGCCATGGTTTCTAAAATGCAACTAGACAAGGTAGCCGAAATGGTAGAGTTTGCTAAAAAAGAAGGAGCAGAAGTGTTACTTGGTGGAAATAAATCGACTCAGTTTGACAAAGGCTATTTTTACCAACCTACGTTGTTAACTAACGTAAAACAAGACATGCAAATTATTCAAGATGAAGTTTTCGGTCCTGTTTTACCTGTAATGAAATTTAGCACTTTAGATGAAGCTATTGCATTAGCAAATGATTCTGAATATGGATTAACATCATCAATTTTTTCAGAAAACTTCAATAAAGTAATGCATGCTGCAGAAGAATTACAATATGGAGAAACTTATATAAATAGAGAACATTTTGAAGCAATTCAAGGGTTCCACGCAGGATGGAAGAAATCTGGAATTGGTGGTGCTGATGGAAAACATGGTATGGAAGAATACCTTCAAACTAAAGTGATTTACGCTCAATACAGATAGAAATTAATAGCAGATTATACTAGCATCGTTCATTTTTAGATTTTAACTTGAATGGTGCTTTATTTCACTGAAACAAAAAACCTAGCTAAATGACAAATTCAACAAAAATACCAGTAGTATCTAAAGAGGTTATTGTGCCATTTGTACTCATCACTTCTTTATTTGCACTTTGGGGTTTTGCCAATGATATTACCAATCCTATGGTCGCTGCGTTTGGGACTGTAATGGAAATTTCAACCGCCAAAGCGGCATTGGTGCAATTGGCATTTTATGGTGGTTATGCTACAATGGCTATTCCTGCTGCTCTTTTTGTTAGAAAATATAGCTATAAAAAAGGAATTCTATTAGGTTTAACACTTTACGCTGTGGGAGCTCTTTTATTTTTCCCAGCCGCCAAATTTGAGGTTTTTGGATTCTTCTTAGGGTCTTTGTACATTTTAACGTTTGGATTGGCTTTTTTAGAAACTACAGCAAACCCTTTTATACTTTCTATGGGTGATGAACGTACAGCAACCCAACGTTTAAACTTAGCCCAAGCTTTTAATCCTATCGGTTCTTTATTTGGGATGTTTGTAGCATCAAAATTTATACTTGTCGCTTTAGATTCTGATAAACGAAATGAAGCTGGTAAACTTATTTTTAATACACTAGATGAAGCGCAAAAAGCCCTAATTAGAACCCACGATTTAGAAATTATTAGAAACCCATATGTTATTCTCGGTTTTGTGGTTATCGCAATGTTAGTTGTTATTTCTATTACTAAAATGCCTAAAAGAACTGCTAGCGCAAACCCTACAAGTGCTGCATCATCATTTAAGAGATTATTTAAAAACGGAAAATACAAGGAAGGCGTTTTAGCCCAATTATTTTATGTAGCTGCTCAGATTATGTGTTGGACATTTATTATTCAATACGCAGGAAATCTTGGGATACCAAAAGCAGAAGCTCAAAATTACAATATTGTAGCCATGGCTATATTTTTATGTAGTAGATTTATAAGTACGTTTTTAATGAAGTATGTCAATTCTAGAAAACTACTCATGATTTTTGCGCTATGTGCTATGGCAACCATGTCTGGAGTTATCTTAATTGAAGGTATTGTAGGTCTGTATTTATTAGTGGCCACTTCAGCATTTATGTCATTAATGTTTCCAACCATTTACGGTATTGCATTAGACGGTTTAAGAGCAGACGACACTGCGATTGGTGCAGCTGGTTTAGTTATGGCAATTGTTGGAGGCGCTTTAATGCCAATTTTACAAGGATTAATGATAGATACTGATCAAATTGGCCCATTATCTGGTGTTAATTTTTCTTTTATTTTGCCTTTTATATGTTTTTGCTTTATAGCAATTTATGGTTATCGAACTTTAAAGATTTATAAATAAGAAAGCGCAATTAAAACTTTAGAAATTTTAAAATGGAAATAAAAATAAATCCCAAATATCCTTCAGTAACGGATTTAAGAAAAAGAGCGATGGTTAAAATGCCAAAATTCGCTTTTGAATACTTAGATGGTGGATGTAATGAAGATATAAATTTAGATAAAAATCGTACTGATCTTCAGAAAATTGAATTGATGCCACAATATTTATCAAAATTTGACAAATCTAATTTAAAAACAGAATTGTTTGGGCACACTTACGATGCTCCTTTTGGAATTGCTCCCGTTGGTTTACAGGGTTTAATGTGGCCAAATTCACCAGAAATTTTGGCAAAATCAGCTTTCAGTCATAACATTCCTTTTATACTAAGTACAGTAACCACATCTAGTATTGAACGTGTTGCAGAATTAACCGAAGGAAAATCTTGGTTTCAACTTTATCATCCTGCTGAAGAAAAAGTAAAGAGAGATTTATTAGATAGGGCGGCGCATGCAGGAACTGATGTTTTAGTCATTCTAGCAGATGTACCAACATTTGGTTACAGACCTAGAGATGTTAGAAATGGCTTAGCCATGCCACCATCTATGAGTCTAAAAAATATTATTGAAGTTTTTAGAAAACCAGATTGGGCTATTCAAACTTTAATACACGGACAACCCGCTTTTAAAACGATGGAAAAATATATGCCTAAAGGACTAAGTTTAAAAAAATTAGGTGAATTTATGGATGTTACTTTTTCTGGTCGTTTAAATGAAGACAGAATAGCGTCTATAAGAGATCAATGGAAAGGGAAATTAGTTATTAAAGGTATTGTAAATGAAATAGATGCTCAAAAAGCGATTAATTTAGGTGTCGATGGATTAATTGTATCTAATCATGGTGGGAGACAATTAGATGCTGGTCAATCTTCAATTGTACCCATGACACATTTGGCAAAAAAATTTAAGAATGAGATAAAAATCATGGTAGACTCTGGTTTACGTGGTGGTCCAGATATTGCAAGAGCAATGGCAAATGGAGCAGAATTTACATTTATGGGACGTAGTTTTATGTATGGTGTTGGAGCATTAGGAAAAGAAGGAGGAAACCATACTATTTCTTTAATGAAACGCGAATTTCAACAAGTTATGGAGCAACTATGCTGTGAACGTGTTGAGGATTTACCAAAACATATAGTAATTAAATAATCTTAAAATAATAATTGTCATTAACATACAATTATTCCTAGAAGAAAAGCCGCTGTAGGGAGCGGCTTTTTTTTATTTAATATCCTTAAAGTAAACTTTTAAATAATGGTTTAAGGTTTACTTCATTAAGAATCTACTCAATATAAAATGATTTAAAAGCTCCGCGGTTTTAGACTTCAGGTAAAAACCTCTTATTCAATAATTTAAAATTATTCATTGTTTGTTTGAAATAAAAAAAGCCTCACATTTCTGTAAGGCTTCATTTAAAAAGTGGTCCCACTTGGGCTCGAACCAAGGACCACCTGATTATGAGTCAGGTGCTCTAACCAACTGAGCTATGGGACCAATTAACATTGCTGTTAATTTTACTCTTATTTAAAAGAGTGTGCAATATTACTACATATTTTAAAACTCTACAAGAAAAATAAATCGTTTTAGTCCTTTATCTCCTGACATAGTTCTATTAGAACGCCATTTGTAGATTTTGGATGCAAAAAAGCAATTAATTTATTGTCTGCTCCCTTTTTAGGTTCTTTATGAATCATAGTAAAGCCTTCTTCCATTAATCGTTTTATTTCATCTTCAATATTATCTACTGCAAAAGCGATATGATGAATACCTTCGCCTTTTTTTTCAATAAACTTTGCAATAGGACTTTCTTCATTAGTAGCTTGAAGCAGTTCTATTTTATTTGGTCCGCATTTAAAAAAAGATGTTTTTACACCTTCACTTTCTACATCTTCAATTTTATAATGTTTTTCTCCGAATAAGGATTTAAACAACTGATTAGAATTTTCTAAATCTTTAACAGCAATACCAATATGTTCTATTTTTTTCATCTTTAATCTACTGAAGCAGTTCTATTTTCAATTTTTAAGTGTAATTGATTCATAAAATCAAATTCTACCATCAAAAATAAGATAATCCTTAAATATCATCTACTTTTGCAGAAGTTTAGTTAGAATAGGCATTATGGAAGAATTTACACAAAGACAAAAAAAAATTGGAGGCATCCTTCAACAAGACTTAGCGCAAGTATTACAAAAAGCAGCCACAGATGGTGGATTGCGTGGTGTAATAATATCAGTAAGTAAAGTAAATGTTACTACAGACTTATCGGTGGCTAAGGTATATCTTAGTATTTTTCCAAACAAAGAAGCACAGCCGTTATTAGAAGGCATTAAATCTAATAAACCACTTATTAGGCATGAATTATCGCAACGAACACGTCATCAATTAAGACGAATGCCACAATTAGAGTTTTTTATAGATGATTCATTAGAATATATTGATGGCATTGAACGTTCTCTTAAAGGTGAAGACAACCCTCTAGAAAACCCAGATTTATTAGGTAAGCGCAAAAAGTCTTAAGTGAATTTTCCTTTATATATAGCAAAACGATATTTGTTTTCAAAAAGCAGTAATAATGCCATTAATATAATGACATTGATTGCTTCAGGAGGCGTCATTATTGCATCAGCAGCACTTTTAATTGTGTTGTCTGTTTTTGCTGGTTTAAAGGATTTTAGTCTACAATATTCTTCTTTTGTTGATCCAGATTTAAAATTGATACCTACAGAAGGTAAATCATTTCAATGGACAGAAAAAGACAAAGCATCACTAATTAAAATCGATGGTATCGATTCCTACTCTAAGATTGTAGAGGAGCGTATTTTCATAAAATCTGACAATAAAAATTTAGTTGCCACTCTAAAAGGTGTTGATGAAAATTACCTTAAAGTTACCAACATCGATTCTATGGTTACAAAAGGTAATTGGATTACACCAGGAACTAATGATGTTGTTTCGGGTTGGGGAATATCTAATAATCTATCATTCGGAATTTTAGATTACTTACAACCTTTATCATTATATGTGCCTAAAGTTGGTGTTGGCCAAGCAAGCACGCCTCAAGGGTATTACAATTCTGTGTATGTAACTAATGTTGGATTATTTGAAATAAACGAAGAATTAAACAATAAATATATGTTTGCCGATATTGAATTGGCAAGACAACTTTTAAATTTTGCTGATAATCAATTGAGTGCTGTTGAACTAAAATTAAATAATGATAGCGACGAAGATCACATAAGATCACAACTTAAAGCAACTTTTGGCGATAAGTTTATCATTAAAAACAGAGCTGAATTAAATGATGCTCTATTCAAAATGTTGAATACAGAAAACCTTGCTATTTACCTCATTTTTACGTTAGTCATAATCATTGCATTATTCAATGTAATTGGTGCCATAATTATGATGATTTTAGATAAAAAGAAATCTCTCAACACGTTATTTCATTTAGGTACAGAAACCAAAGCGATTAAATCTATTTTCTTTCTACAAGGTAGTTTAATGACTATTGTGAGTGGAATTATAGGTGTTGTGATAGGTATAATCGTAGTGTTTGTACAGCAGACTTTTGAATTGGTTATGCTTACACCTGACTTAGCTTATCCTGTACGTCTTAACTTCTTCAATGTTATTTTGGTATTAGTAACCATTTTTGCTTTTGGTATAATGGCATCAAAAATTGCATCCCAACGTATTACGCCTAGCTTAATTAAAAGCTAAAATTGAAAGACGCCTTCAAACCAAACTAGAATAACTTTTTGATACTTAAATTAGATTAAGACGTAAACTGATGGTCTGCAAACTTTTCTAAAACCTCATCAAAAGCCGCAAATACATCTTTAGAGTCATCACTTGTAACCATTTTCATTCGGTATTCTTTAAAGTGCGGAATTCCTCTAAAATAATTGGTATAATGTCTTCGGGTTTCGAATACGCCAAGGGTTTCTCCTTTCCAGTCTATAGCCATTTGCAGATGTCTTCTGGCCGCTTCAACACGTTCTGGCATTGATATAGGTGCTAAATGCTCTCCTGTTTCAAAAAAGTGTTTTACTTGTTTAAAAAACCAAGGATTTCCTATAGATGCTCTTCCTATCATTGCGCCATCCAATCCGTAAGAATCTCGCATTTCCGCAGCTCTTTCTGGTGAGGTAACATCACCATTTCCAAATACAGGAATATGCATACGTGGATTATTCTTTACTTCTGTAATTGGTTTCCAATCTGCATCACCTTTATACATTTGGGCTCTGGTTCTTCCATGAATTGAAATGGCAGCACAACCAACATCTTGCAAACGTTCTGCAACCTCAACAATTTTAATAGAATTGTCGTCCCAACCTAGACGCGTTTTTACAGTTACAGGTAAATTGGTGCGTTTAACCATTTCTGCTGTAAGCTGTTCCATAAGACAAATATCTTTTAAGATGCCAGCTCCTGCGCCTTTAGACACTACCTTTTTAACCGGACAACCAAAATTAATATCTATTATATCTGGTTTAGATTTTTCTACAATATCAATGGTTTGCAACATGCTTTCCATATTGGCACCAAATATTTGTATACCTACAGGTCGTTCTTTTTCGTAAATATCTAATTTCATTACGCTTTTTGCCGCGTCTCTAATTAAACCTTCACTAGAAATAAACTCTGTATATACTACATCTGCACCTTGCTCTTTACATAACGCTCTAAATGGAGGATCGCTTACATCTTCCATTGGTGCTAAAAGCAATGGGAAATCTGGTAATTCTATGTCGCCTATTTTAACCAATCTATATGTATTTAATCGTCGCCTAATTCTGTTATTTTTTTCTCGTAGAGTTTTTTACTCTCAACAACGGCAACATTCAATTCTTGCATAATGCCATCTACTCTATCTTCAATACTTTTCATTTGTCCGTTTATAGAATCAAACGAATTTAAAGCCGCTGCGACTTCTAAAGCTTTAACCACCTCAACAGCATCTTTATGTAATAGTCTTAATTTACCTATAGCCTCAGATGTATTAGACAAAGTAACATTATACTTTGTTTTGGCCTTATTTATAGCTTTTAGCAAGGTGTTTCTACTTTTCTCATCACTTAAACTATTGGTTTGCGTTTCCATGGCTGTAAATAAGTTTGAAGCTTTAGTTTTTAAATCTTCGTATTCCTTATTTAGATTGTTAACGCGCTTGTCTACTTTCTCCCAATCGCCATACACCTTAGCAAATTCTTTATCTTCATTTTTTGCGTCTTCTAAAGCTAATTTTAATTCCCCTAAAGATTCTAAACCTTGAGATACCTTTTTATTAGCCACCTCCTTTTTACTTTCAAAATCTGAGACTTGAGATTTAAACTTGTCTTTTAAACGAATTAAGTCTTCAGGACTTTTGTCTTTCCAACAAGAACTAAAAACGATTAGTAAAGACAGTATAGCAAGTGATTTTTTAAACATAACAAATATGATAAGATTAATTTGGCTGCAAATATACAATGAACCTTGTAAAACCCAATGTTTTAGAAATTGTATTATTATGGCTTGTATTAACCAAATTGAACATATTATGTATATTTACAGCCAAATCTATTATTATGAAAAATAACCTACTTACATTATTCATAGCATTTGTGGTACTCTATAGTTGTGACGTTGTGGACGATTTAACCAAGTTTGATTTAGACTATCAAACGAATTACTCCATTCCGGCAACAACACTAATTGACTCACCTTTTAGTCTAAATACGCCAGATGTTACAACAGAATCAGACTCCTCATTTGAAAGTAACAACACGCACAAAGATTTAATTGAGAGCATTAAATTGAAAAGTTTAAAACTAACAATCGACTCGCCTGAAAGTGGTAACTTTAATTTTCTAAAAGAAGTACACATTTATATTGATGCTGAAGATTTAGAGGAATTAGAAATTGCTAATATCTTTAATCTTGAAAACACAGACGATAATACAATTTCTCTAGATGTTTTAGGACAAGAACTAAAGTCTTACATTAAAAAAGACAGTTTTAATTTACGTGTAAAAACTATTACAGACGAAACCATTAGCCAAACACACGACATTACAATAGACACCAAATTTAGAGTTGATGCTGAAATTTTAGGTGTTTAAAAAATTCAAATACCTTGCAAATTCCATTTGAACCTATAGTATTTGGATACCAAATAAATATACATCTCATATTAGAGTATGCTGCATTTTTTATTGGTTTTAGATACTATGTGTTTTTAAAACGAAGGCAAACCGATGTCATTTCTAACAACAATCGTTTATCCATTATTCTTGGTGCAGCTTTAGGTGCTTTAATTGGCTCACGCCTTATTGGCATTTTAGAAAATCCGCTTGTTGAATTCTCTCAACAAAACTTGCTTCAATTGCTAAATACCAAAACCATAATGGGTGGATTATTTGGTGGTTTGCTCGGTGTAGAGTTGGCTAAACATATTATTGGCGAAAAACAATCGTCTGGCGACTTGTTTGTGTTTCCTATAATTTTTGGCATTTTTATAGGAAGAATTGGTTGCTTTTTATCTGGAGTTAATGAATTTACTTATGGAAATGAAACCTCATCCATCTTTGGTATGGATTTAGGAGATGGTTTACTTAGACACCCAACGTCACTTTACGAATTGGTGTTCTTGATTCTTCTATTCATTATTTTAAAGCGAACTAAAAGCCATAATAATTTAAAAAATGGAGATCTCTTCAAAATTTTTATGTTGAGTTATTTTGGCTTTCGTTTTTTTATGGAATTTCTAAAACCAAATGTTTTTTACCTCCTAGGACTAAGCACTATTCAACTATTATGTGTAATTTGTTGGTTGTATTACTACAAATTCATCCTACGAAACATCAAAAATGCCAGTTAGAAACTATACTTATTACGATTTTACTTTAAGCTTATGTCCTGAATGTTTAAAACGTGTAGATGCCAAAATTGTATTTGAAAACGGTAATGTCTATATGCTAAAACGTTGCAAAGAACACGGCAACTCTAAAGTGCTTATTGCAGATGATATTGAATATTACAAAAACATAAGAAACTACAACAAACCTAGCGAAACGCCTTATAAATTCAACACTAAAACAGATTATGGTTGTCCTTACGATTGTGGTTTGTGTCCAGACCACGAGCAACACAGTTGTTTAACAGTCGTAGAAGTTACAGACCGTTGTAATTTAACTTGCCCAACCTGCTATGCTGGTTCTTCACCAACTTATGGAAGACATAGAACGCTAGAAGAAGTTAAAGCCATGTTAGATACTATTGTTAGGAATGAAAAAGAGCCAGATGTGGTACAAATTTCTGGAGGTGAACCAACCATTCATCCTCAGTTTTGGGAAATTATGGACTATGCAAAATCATTACCTATTAGACATTTAATGTTGAATACTAATGGCATTAAAATAGCTAAAGATTTTGCCTTTGCCGAAAGACTTAAAACCTACGCTCCTGATTTTGAAATTTATTTACAATTTGATTCGTTTGAAAACAGTGTTTTAAAAGAATTACGAGGTGCAGATTTAAATGATATTAGAAAACAAGCTATAGAAAATTTAAATAAGCTTAACTTATCTACAACTTTGGTTGTAACACTTCAAAAAGGCTTAAATGATAATGAAATAGGAAAAATAATAGACTACGCATTAAAACAGCAATGTGTTAGAGGAGTAACCTTACAACCTACGCAAATTGCTGGTCGTTTAGATAATTTTAATCCAGAAACGGATAGAATGACTCTAACTGAAGTACGACGAAAAATAATGGAACAAACCGATATTTTTAATCCAGATGATCTATTGCCTGTGCCTTGTAATCCTGACGCTTTAGTTATGGGTTATGCCTTAAAACTAGGTAACGAAGTTTTACCACTTACTCGCTATATTAACCCAAATGATTTATTAGATAATAGTAAAAACACTATTATTTATGAGCAAGATGAACAGCTTCAAGATAAAATGATTGAATTATTTAGTACTGGGAATTCCGTTGAGGTTGCAGAAGAAAACTTAAAATCAATAATGTGTTGTTTACCAAATATTGATGCGCCAAAATTAGGGTATGATAATTTGTTTAGGGTTATAATAATGCAATTTATAGATGCCTATAATTTTGATGTACGCGCCATAAAAAAATCGTGCGTACATATTGTAGATAAAGACAATAAAATTATCCCTTTTGAAACCATGAATTTGTTTTACAGAGATGATAAAAAAGCACGACTAGAAGAACTTAGAAACGAAATATAGCTATGACAACATTATTGATTGAAGCAACGGGAGGAATGAATTTAGATGGCTTAATAATATTAATTGTTGCTATAATGTTTGGTCCTGCAATTTTACTAGCTATTATTGGCTTTGCAGTACTCAAAAAAAACAAAAAAGCAGCTAAAGTTTTATTCATTTTAGCTGCTGTATATGTTATTATAAGTTTAGGAATTTGTGGCAGTATGATGATGTGATATTAATACCCAAAGTCCGTAACAACCAAGAAATATCTCTGCAAAAGCGCCAAATTGATATCCAAAAGTTGGTGTGCCATCTATAAGCCAACTCAAAATTCTTCCAAAGCCTAATCCTATCATAAAAATGATATTGGAAGTCAATGCCAGTTTGAAAAATTTAGCTTTAAAAATCCCTAAAATCCAAACTATTGAAAACCCTAAATATAAACCCATAACGGCTTTAAACTGGTTATGCTCATCAATAGTATTCAAATGAATATCAAACTCTGAACTTGGATTGAATCCGTAAACAAAAGCAATTGGTACAACAATTAACACCGAAATTACAAGATGAACTTTAGTAATAATTGCGTTTTGAGTTATCTTCATTAATATGGTTTTTTCAATGTTTTATTACCTGAAAGACCTATTAATATAATTATCGCAAAAACAAGTCTTATTGTTTAGTCCAAACAGAGGTAGAGACTGTTGTGCTAGATGTTACTGTACCTGTTGTAGGTTCTGTTTGAGATACTGTTTCGTCTTGTGAAAATGTTAGTGTTTGGCCATCAGCAGAAATATCAAATGTTCCTGTTTGTTCGCCTTGTAATGCACTATCATCCATGCCTTCAAATTCAAATTCAAAAAACGATCCATCTACAGTCATAACATTTCCGCTTGTAGTATACGTTCCACTTCCACTGACATTCTCTAATGTGTAAGGCTCTGACTGAGCAATTTCTCCATTTACAACAATACTGGTATCATAAGTGTAATTTCCACTTGTTGTAAAATTACTTTCTGTAAATGTTAGCTCGTAATTTTCTTCAGTACTTTGTATATCAATATCAGACGTAAAACTTTGTCCATTAAAATCTGTAGACGTTTCTAAGGTAACACTAAAATCAGTTAAATCCCAAGTGCCTATTAATGCTACATTAGTATTATTTGGTCCTGAATCTATACCATCATCTATAGGTTCGTCTTCACAAGTAAATGCTGTTAACAAGGTAAAAAGACAAAATAGAGATAAAAGTTTTTTCATAATATTTGGGAATTTAATTAATGTTAAACCACAAATCTACATTATTTTTTTGAGTCTATTCCTTTCCAATTGGTTCCTATAAAGTTTCTATCATCATAATCTTCAGATAAAACAACATAAAAATATTGTGATAAGTAATAAACCTCTGTGTTTCGCTTGGTCTTTTTTAAATCTCCGTTATCCTTAGATTGAATTTCTACTTTATGATTTTCATAGTTTTCATTAATTAGGATAACTTGTTTGGTTTTCCAAGGTTCGCTATGACACAAAATTTTTAAAGGGTTTAAATATAGCAATCCAACTAGAGTTATTGTTGGAATAGCGTTTCTCAATATAGGTTCAGAACAATTTGCTTTTAGTTCCATAATAAGCATAGGAATAGGTAAAAGTAAAATGCTGTAATAAATGAAACTTTTAAAAAAGATTAGTTTTGATTGAAACAAATCGAATACATCTCCAATAAAAAAGAATAATATAACATAGAAAATTACTCGTGTTATTTTTAACATTCCTACATGCTCTACTTATTAAATCAAAACTAAGTTTCTTCTAAAACTTAACCTTTGTATTAATAGTTTCTTTGCCTCTTAATACAGTAATTGCTGCTTCATCGCCTTTATCAAAAATAGATAACGCTCTCATATAACTCATCATATCAGTTACAGTACTATCACCTAATTTAATAACCACATCCCCTTTTTGTATACCAGCATTAAAAGCTGGTGTTTCTTCTCGCGTGCCATCAATGCGCATACCTTTACCGTCAAATAAATAATCTGGAACAACACCTAAGCCTACCTTAAATCGAGGTGTTTCTTCGCTTTCATTTTTTGTTTTTCTAAATGCTAATTCGCCATTATCATCTAAATCGGTAATAATATTGAAGATGTAATCTGAAATTAAATTCATGCCATCATAATTCAACTTTTCTGAATCATCACCCGGTTTATGATAATCTTCATGCTGACCAGTAAAAAAGTGCAACACCGGAATATCAATTAAATAGAAAGACGTGTGATCACTTGGTCCTACTCCACTTTCGTTTTCAACGATTTTAAACTTATCGTTATTTGCTTTAATTGTTTGTTTAAACATTGGTGATGTACCTGTTCCGTATACAGCTAAAGTACTATCCGCTTTCATTCTGCCAACCATATCCATATTAATCATATAATTAATAGATTCAGATTCAATAGTTGGGTTTTTTGAAAAATAATTAGAACCTAACAATCCCATTTCTTCTCCAGAAAAAGCCATGAATAAATAGTTGTTTTTATCTTTTATTTCAGCCTGATCATTTCTCACTTTTAATCGGCTTGCCAAATTTAGCATTACTGCTACTCCACTTGCATTATCATCCGCACCATTATGGATTGCTTTTTCTTCGCCTCTAAACAAAGAGCCTTCACCACCATATCCTAAATGGTCGTAATGCGCACCTATAACAATTGTAGTTGTCGCTTTATTATCTATAAAACCAATAACATTATGACCTGTAATTGTGCTATCTTCATTAGTTGTAAATTCTACTTCACTATGAGGATCTGTTTTAGGTTTAAACGAAAATGATTGCAAAAACCCTTCAGTTCCTTTAGGTTGTAGCCCAATATCGGTATAGCGTTTAATAAGGTATTCTGAAGCTAAAACTTCACCTTGTGTACCTGTTTGACGACCTTCTAACTTATCATCTGCTAAAAACACAACGTCTTCTTTAATGTTATCCTCAGCAACTTTGGGCTCGTTTTTACAAGCTGATATTCCTACTAAAAGGTATAAAAAAAGTAATTTTTTCATCTGTAAACCATATTTTTACACAAAATTAGGCATTAAAAGCCATTTATTATAATCCTATATTATGTACAGAATCATTGTTATTTTACTTCTACTTGTTACAATTTCGTCTTGTAAAAATGAAAAGTCTGAAGCTTCAGAATATTCAACCGATACCACCTCTGGAGCAACTAAAAAATACGATTCATTAATCTACCCAGAAGAAACCCATTTTAAATCTATTAGACAAGTGACTTATGGAGGCGATAATGCAGAAGCGTATTGGAGTTTTGATGATAAACAATTAGTGTTTCAGTCTAACAACGCAAAATGGGGCGTTGGTTGCGACCAAATGTTTTTAATGAATGCAAACGAAACCTTTACAGATAGTATTGCACCACCAATGCTAAGTACCGGAAAAGGGAGAACAACATGTGCATATTTCTTGCCAGATAATAAACATATTATCTATGCGTCTACGCATTTAAAACAAGACGAATGTCCTGATACGCCTCTTAAAAAAGATGGGAAATACATTTGGCCAATCTATGACAGCTATGATATTTTTGTAGCCGACTTAGAAGGTAATATTGTAAAACAATTAACCGATGAGATTGGATACGACGCAGAACCTACAGTATCTCCTAAAGGCGATAAAATTGTATTTACCTCAACCAGAAGTGGTGATTTAGAATTATATACCATGAACATTGATGGTAGTGATGTTAAACAAATAACGCATGAATTAGGTTACGATGGAGGCGCATTTTTCTCTCCGGATGGTAGTAAGTTAATCTTCCGTTCTTCTCGACCAAAAACAGAAGAAGAAATTAAAGAATACAAAGACTTATTAGCTGAAGGTTTAGTACAGCCAACAGAAATGGAACTTTATATCTGTAATGCAGATGGTTCTGATTTAAGACAATTAACCGATTTAGGCAACGCTAATTGGAGTCCATTTTTTCATCCTTCTGGAAATAAAGTATTATTCTCTTCTAATTTTGAGGCAGAACGCGGTTTTCCTTTCAACTTATATTTAATAGATATCGATGGAAAGAATTTAAAACGTGTAACACATGGCGAAACGTTTGATGCATTCCCTGTGTTTTCTAATGATGGTAAATATTTAGCCTTTTCTTCTAATAGAAATAATGGTGGTGGACGCGATACTAATCTGTTTATTGCAGAATGGCGCGATTAGGGATGTTCTGAAATACATAAATTGAGATACAGACTTGTTTATTGCAGAATAGCAGGATTAAAGTCTTTCGCGTTCTTCTGCATCTGTAGTACGTTCGTTAGTAGACAACTTAGTATTACCAAATTTATAACGGAAACCTAGTTTTATGAATCTATTATCAATATCCACAGAACTGTAACTAGATTGGTTTAAATAACGTGTTCTAGATTTAAAATCTTGAAGATCAAAGAAGTCTTCAACAGCAAAAGTAATTACACCCTTTTTCTTTAAAATAGTTTTAGAAACACTTAGTTCTGAGACCAACCTATCATCTATAGTTTGAAATTGCTGTAAGTTTTTACCAACCCAAGTGAAAGTTAAACTGGCATTTAAACTTTGGTCTTTTAAAAATGCAAAACTATTAGATAACACACTGTAATTAGACCATTGATTTTGCTCAGCAAAACCTTCTATAAAACTGGCTTCTTCAGCGATATTATAAAAAGAAGTTACAAAATATAGGTCCCAATGTCTTGCTGGTGCAGCGATATATTCTAAATCAAACCCATACTCTACTTTGTTCTCGAGATTGGTTGGTGTATAAGCAATTATATTAGTATCATTATCTTGTCTAGGTAACTCTACAATATCGCCATCAAAATTTTTGTAATATCCTGAAATGGTAAAGTTCTCTAAAAAGTTAACACCTAAATAATAATAATCTATGTATGTTGGATTTAAATTAGGGTTACCAAGAACCACATTGCTCTCATTTAAAAAAAAAGTAAACGGGTTTAAATCCTTGTAACTTGGTCTTGTAATACTTCGTTTGTAATTAGCTGTTACATTGACTGATTCTGAAATTTGATGTGATAAACTCGCATTAGGAAACCAATTTAAATAATCTTGCTCGTTGGTTTCATTTAAAGTAACAGATGTACCTTCAATATTACTCTGTTCTACTCTAAGACCAATACTTAATTCCCATTTATCCCAAGATTTTGAGTAGTTTGAATAAGCTGCTAATACATTTTCATCATATTGAAAGGCGTCTGTGTTATCTATATTTATAACTTCAGTTCCGCCAACAATATCAAACCTTGTAATGTCGCTTTCTGTATTTATGTGAGAGTATTTTGCTCCAACATCTAAACTCGATGTTTCATTTATAGGTAAACTGTAATCTGCTTTACCATTAATAATATTGGTTTTTTGGTTGGCGTCTGTATTAAACTCTGAGCTATCTTCAAAAATATTATCAATATCATAATTATTGGTAAACACGTTTTGATCTCGATTATAATCATAGATCGTATAGTGACCATTTAACGATAGGCTTGCACCACTTTCAAAACTATGTCTGAAGTTTAAATCTGTACCAATGTTATATTGTTTATCTCTAGATAAATTATCTGTAGTAAAACGATCTTGAAGGCTTAAATTCTCATCAAAAATATCAGTTTTGTTTTTAACCAAATACTTATAATAAGGCGTGTAAAGACCTGTACTTGTAAGGCTCAAAGTATTATTATCATCAATATAATAATCAAAATTAAGATTTAGATTATGTGTTTGAGACCATGTGTTTCTGTTAATATTAGATTTCCAAATTTGGTCAATTTCGTAAATAGCTTCTTCGTCTGGATTAGGATTTGTATTTTCTAAATAATTAATAGTATCATCTTGATCTCTATTTACTTTATTTTGAGAATAACTATAGTTTAAGTTAAGATTGATTTTATTGTTTTTAAAGTAATGGCTCGTACCTGCATTATATCTCGGAAAAACTGCTTGAGTATAATTAGCAAATGCACTTCCTCTATAACCTGTAACTAGGTTTTTATTCATTATTATATTAATTACAGATCCAGAATCTGCGTCATAACTTGCTGGCGGATTTGTAATTACCTCAACCGATTTTATACTGTTTGCAGGCGCACTTTCTAATAATGTTATGAGCTCATCAGATGTGAGTTGTACACGTCTATTATTTATAAAAACTGTTGCAGGTGAGCTTTTAATATTCATACTACCCTCAGAAACAATAATACCAGGTGTACTTTTTAAAACACCAAGTGTAGAACCTTCTGTTAAAGCCGTATTTTCTACATTAAATACAAGTCGATCTGGCTTACGAGTTATAGTTGGTTTTTTTGCAATGACAGTAACTTCATCTAAACTTTCGGAAATTGCTTGAAGCTGAATTTTTGCTAAATCTAAGTTTCCTGTTAGTATAATTTTTTGTTCAAATTCTTCAAAACCAATGAAGCTAATTTTTATTACATATATTTCGGTAGAAAGGTTTGTTATATTAAAAAAACCTTCATCATCTGTAGATGTCCCTTTTAAAAAAGACGTACCGTCTTCACTAAGTATGACCACATTAGCCAATGAAATAGGCATATTGTTAGTATCCACTACTTGTCCTGAAATTGAAGACTCTTGAGCCCAATTAGTAGAACTAAGCAAAACAAAGATTAAACAAATGAAGTAACGACTACTAAATACCATTCACAAAAATTGAGAGGCAATATATTAATAGTTTTTTACTTTTTGTTGTGGTTTTGACGTAAATAGCAGCGTTTAATTGTAATAATTGATAGTTTAAAGCACAAGAAATCGATTATATTTGCAAATTAGATATTAGAACTCGATTTTGATGAGTTCATTGCCTTTAAAATAGACATGAAGAACATACGTAACTTTTGCATTATTGCACATATTGACCACGGAAAAAGCACCTTAGCAGATCGCTTGTTAGATTATACAGGTTCTGTGACGGCTAGAGAGCAACAAGCCCAACTTTTAGATAGTATGGATTTGGAGCGCGAACGTGGTATTACCATAAAATCACATGCCATACAAATGGATTATGAATTTGAAGGCGAGAAATATGTTCTTAACCTAATTGATACACCTGGTCACGTAGATTTTTCATACGAAGTTTCTCGATCTATTGCTGCTTGTGAAGGTGCATTACTTATTGTAGATGCTGCTCAAAGTATACAAGCACAAACCATTTCTAATCTATATTTAGCTTTAGAAAATGATTTAGAGATTATTCCGGTTTTAAATAAAGTAGATTTACCAAGTGCAAACCCAGAAGAAGTTACAGATGATATTGTTGATCTATTAGGTTGTGATCCTGAAGAAGTGATTCATGCAAGTGGAAAAACAGGGTTTGGTGTCGATGAAATTTTAAAAGCAATTATTGAACGTGTTCCTGCACCAAAAGGCAATGTAGATGAACCATTACAAGCCTTAATTTTCGATTCTGTGTACAATACATTTAGAGGAATTGAAACCTATTTTAGAGTCTTTAATGGCGAAATTAAAAAAGGACAAAAAATTAAATTCGTTGCCACAGGAAAAGAATATTTTGCTGATGAAGTAGGAACATTGAAACTTAACCAAGTACCTAAACAAAGCGTAAAAGCTGGTGATGTTGGGTACTTAATTACAGGAATAAAAACGGCTAAAGAAGTGAAAGTTGGTGATACTATTACCGATTTTGCTAATCCTACAACCAATATTGTTGAAGGTTTTGAAGATGTAAAACCAATGGTATTTGCTGGTATTTATCCTGTAGACACTGAAGATTACGAAGAGTTAAGAAACTCTATGGAAAAACTGCAGCTAAATGACGCGTCTTTGGTATTTCAGCCAGAAAGTTCTGCTGCTTTAGGTTTTGGATTCCGTTGTGGATTCTTAGGTATGTTGCACATGGAAATCATTCAAGAACGTTTAGAGCGTGAGTTTGATATGACGGTTATTACAACGGTTCCTAACGTATCTTATAATGCCTATACTAACAAAGAACCAGAGGTTCCTTTTATAGTTAATAATCCTAGTGATTTACCAGAACCAACTACAGTTAATAGAGTTGAAGAACCTTTTATTAAGGCTACCATTATTACAAAAGCAGATTTTGTTGGTAACGTAATGAGCCTTTGTATAGAAAAGCGTGGTATGATTGTTAATCAAACCTATTTAACAACAGAGCGTGTTGAATTAATTTTTGAAATGCCATTAGCAGAGATAGTTTTCGATTTTTACGATCGTTTAAAAACCGTTTCTAAAGGCTATGCTTCTTTTGATTATTCTCCTATTGGCATGAAGGTCTCTAAACTAGTAAGATTAGATGTTTTATTAAACGCACAACCTGTAGATGCGCTGTCTGCTTTAATTCACGCAGATAATGCACATAATATTGGTAAAAAGATGTGTGAGAAGTTAAAAGAGCTTATTCCACGTCAACAATTTGATATTCCTATTCAAGCTGCTATTGGAGCAAAAATTATTGCCAGAGAAACCGTGAAAGCTTTACGTAAAGATGTAACTGCAAAATGTTATGGTGGTGATATTTCTCGTAAGCGTAAGTTATTAGAAAAACAGAAAAAAGGTAAAAAACGTATGCGCCAAGTAGGTAATGTAGAAATACCTCAACAAGCATTTATGGCTGTTTTAAAATTGAATGATTAAATAATTTATTAAACTTATATAAAAAAATCCCTTCTTTCAGAGGGATTTTTTTATGCTTCATTCTTTTGTAACATCAGGTAGATTATCGTCTTCATGCACCACTTTTTCAACATCAAATGGTTTTCCTAAATACACCAATTTGTTTTTATCTCCTATGTCTTTTATTTCTTTATTGAATGAAGAAATGATATGTAATTCGCCCTCGTCATCTTTAATAAATAGAGGAATAATATCCTTATTCTTATTCGTAATTTCTATAAGGTTTTCATATTGTACTTTGTCTTCAATATCTATTTCCTGTATGGATGGATATTTTCTAGTAACCTCTAATAAAGAAGTGTAATCATCAGTGGGCGAAAACAACCCTTCTGTTGGATTAACATCTGGATTACTAATTTCTTCTGAAGTGACTAATCTAAATGATCCGTTTTCTCCAAATTGCTTTTTAAATTTATTAATAGCGTATTTATTAATATCCGAATTTCCGGTAATTGCCATTAAATAACCAACGTCATTCAATTCTATATTATCCGTTAAGGCATCAGAATAAATATTAGTGTTTAATGCTTCTAAGCCTAGTTCCTTTGCTTTTGTAATATTGTTTTGGTTACTATCTATTAGCACTACATGTCTTCCATTTGATTCTAAATAATGACCTAATAATCTAGAAACTTTAGATGCTCCTACAATTAAAATTCCATTGGATGATTTTAAGAAAACGCCTACCAATCTTGCAAATAATCTTGCTGTAGTTGCATTAAGCAAAACCGTACCTAATACAATTACAAATACTAAGGGTGTTATATATTCTGCTCCAGGAACACCTAATCTCGCTAATTTTAAACCAAATAGCGATGCTATACCAGCAGCTACTATTCCTCGTGGTCCTACCCAACTTATAAAGAGTTTTTCGTTCAGTTTTAGTGTAGAACCAATGGTACTTAAAAACACACCAATAGGTCTTATTAAAAATACAATGACTAAGAAAAGGATTGCTGTTTTCCAGTTATAAATTAATAATAATTCTTCAAAATTAATATTTGCTGCTAAAAGGATAAAGAGTATTGAAATAAGCAGTACACTAAGTGATTCTTTAAAATATAAAATATCCTTTAGATGTGGTGAATTAGAGTTTCCTAATACCATTCCCATAACAACTACTGCCAATAATCCAGATTCGTGAGCAAAGGCATCAGACAATACAAAAACACCTAAAACTGCAGCTAACGTAAAGACATTCATTAAATAATGAGGGACCCATTTTTTATTCAAAATAAAATTTAATGCATGAGCAAATGTAAACCCGAATGTAGAGCCAAATAATACAATTTTACCAAATTCTATTAACGCTGTTTTTGTGAATTCGCCTCCAGCATCTACACTAATAAATTCAAAAACCAAAACGGCAACTAATGCACCAATTGGATCTATTAAAATACCTTCCCATTTTAAAACGGCTGAAACATCTTTTTTTAATGGAATGTTTCTTAAGATAGGTGTAATAACAGTAGGGCCTGTAACGATAATAAGACCAGAAAACAGAAATGAAATCTCCCAGCTAAGTTCAAAAATAAAACGTGCTGCTATTGCTGCTCCGAAAAATGTAACTAGTGAACCAATGGTTATTAACTTTGTAATTACTGGTCCCACATTCTTTATTTCATTTAGTTTTAGCGTTAAACCGCCTTCAAAAAGAATAATACTAATGGCAAGTGAAACAAAATAAAATAGGCTTTCTCCAGGAAATAACCCTTCGGTTTCATTCCATATAGGTTCAATCCACTTTGTACCATCTGCACTTAAAAATTCTGCGGCAATTGGGCCAACTAAAAGACCAATCAATATTAGTGGTAAAATCGCTGGAATTTTAAATTTCCATGCCATCCATTGCGCCAATATACCAAGTATAATTATTCCTGCTAATTCTAACATTTTAATACATTTTGCGTGAAAATACTAAATATTGACTTTAAAACCATTTAATTCTATTGGAACGCGACTTACTCTAATTGATAATTAAACAGGAATTACCTTTAAAACTCAACTTTTGGTATTTTATTAAAGTGGTTCTATTCCGTTTTACTAAATTTATAGATCACGTTATTTTTTATTAATTGCTAATCGTTTTTACTTTTTTCTGCGCTATAATAAAGTTTCTTTAGACTTCTCTTTAAAAGTGTGAATCTATAAACACCAATCACAAAAAAAATGACGCAAAACACCAAGGCTACGAGCGCTAAATATTCAAAATTTGCAAATTCTTTTAATTGATACAGTGCAATAGCGCCTAATAATAAATATAAAGACGAACGAACATACGATAAAAGTGTACGTTCATTAGCCAAACGTGTGCGCTCAATGGCTAAATAATCTCTTAAAATTACTTTTTGATCTGGATTAAAATCGCGACCAAAGCTTAATAAATTTTTCTTTTTAGATTTCTTTTTAGACGTATTCATTTCTATAGATATGTGGTTTTAAAAACCTGATAGCTAAATGTAATTATTTTTTGAGAATTGAAAGTGAATAATACGGTTCTTATTTGTTAAAAATCCTGTAATTTATGCTAACTAACAACAATTAGTTTTAATGCTTTTAGTAATTTGCAAGACTTTACAAAAATTTGCCAATGCAATTATATCCTATTAATGCCGGAAATTTTAAACTAGATGGTGGTGCTATGTTTGGTGTTGTACCAAAATCATTGTGGCAACGTACCAATCCTGCAGACCAAAATAATATGATTGATATTGCTGCACGTTGTTTATTAATTGAAGATGGTGATCGTCTTATTTTAATAGATACAGGTATGGGAAATAAACAAAGTGAAAAATTCTATGGTTACTATTTTCTATATGGTGATGATAGTATTGATAAATCTTTGGCGCAATACGGATTTCACAGAGATGATATTACTGATGTTTTTATGACACATCTTCATTTTGATCATTGTGGAGGAAGTATTCAATGGAATAAAGACCGAACAGGTTATGAACCAGCTTTTAAAAACGCACATTTTTGGAGTAATGAAAATCATTGGAAATGGGCAACAGAGCCTAACCGAAGAGAAGTTGCTTCGTTTTTAAAAGAGAATATTTTACCAATGCACGAAAGTGGTCATCTAAAATTTACTGATATTCCTGAAAGTCATATTTTAAAAAATTCTAACTTAGGTTTTGATATTTTCTTTGCAAATGGTCATACAGATAAACAAATGATTCCTATGATTCAGTATAAAGGAAAAACCATTTGCTTTATGGCAGACTTATTGCCAACAGTTGGTCATTTACCTTTACCTTTTGTTATGGGCTATGATACTAGACCATTATTAACTTTAGATGAAAAAGAGTTATTTTTGAACATGGCTGCAGACCATAACTTCTATTTATTTTTAGAACATGATGCGCATAACGAAATTATAACGGTTAAACACACAGAAAAAGGTGTGAGACTAAACGAAACATTTACAACAAACTCACTATTTAACTAAAGCTTTAAACATTAAAGAAAAATGAAAATTAATTACAATTTAATCGCCTATTTAGGATTTGCCGGAACCTTATTTTTAGGTTGTGGAACAGGAGATATTATATCTACACCAATTGAAAATATTGATACATCACCTTTAAAAGTTACAGAATTAACTGATGCTCAAAAAGAAAATTGGGGACACTTAGATCTAATTAAAGATACAATTCCTGGTATGAGCGTAGATAAAGCTTACGCTGAAATTATTAATAACAAAAAAGGAAAGACAGTAATTGTTGCTGTAATAGATTCAGGTATTGATATTGATCATGAAGATTTAGATGGTGTACTTTGGACAAACAAAGGAGAAAAACCAAATAACGGAATTGACGATGATAAAAATGGTTATGTAGACGATATTCATGGTTGGAATTTCTTAGGAGATGCCTATGATGAGCAATTAGAATTTGTAAGAATTATTGCTTCAGGAGATACGTCTAACCCTAGTTATTCTGCTGCGCAAGCACAATACGATAAGGATTACCAATTATGGACAGGACGTAAAGCACAATACGACCAAATAGCGCAAGCTGTTAGTGGTGCACATGAAACTTTAACTAAACAATTAGGAAAAAGTGACTACACATTAGAGGAAGTAAACGCTATTGAAACTGAAGATGAGTCTTTATCTCAAGCAAAGCAAATTGCCAACCAAATGAGTGCAAATGGTTTAACTTTAGCTGAAGCTAATGTAGAAATTAATAATGCTTTAGAGAGTATTAACGAACGTTTAAACTTTAACTTAAACAAAGACTTTTCTGGTCGTAAAACAGTAGATGATATTAACAACTTATCTGATACTGGTTATGGTAACGGTAACGTTAAGCCTGTAAAAAAATCTGAATCTCATGGTACTCACGTTGCTGGTATTATTGCTGCAGAACGTAATAATGGTTTAGGAGCAAATGGTGTTGCTAACAATGTAGAAATTATGTCTATTAGAGCTGTACCAAATGGAGATGAGTATGATAAAGATGTTGCTTTAGCTATCCGTTACGCAGTAGATAATGGTGCACAAGTAATTAACGGAAGTTTTGGTAAGTCTTTCTCTCCACATTCAGAATGGGTAAGAGACGCTATTAAGTATGCTTCTGATAACGATGTGGTTTTTGTACATGCTGCAGGTAACTCAAGTGAAAACATTGACGTAGAGCCTAACTTTCCTGATGATAATGTAGATTTTGTTGAGGTATCTAACACTTATATTAGAGTAGGTTCATTAACATCTAAATATGGATCTAAAATGGTTTCTGGTTTTTCTAACTACGGTAAAAAGAATGTTGATGTCTTTGCGCCAGGTTCTGGAATCTATTCTACATTCCCAGAAAATGAATATAAAAGTATAAGTGGAACTTCTATGGCCTCACCTGCTGTTGCTGGTGTTGCTGCTTTAGTACGTTCATATTATCCTAAATTATCTGCTGCACAAGTAAAGCAAGTTATTTTAGAATCTGGTTTACCTTTAACAACTAAAGTTGTTGTAGGTGGAGATGCTTCTAATGTAAAACCGTTTTCAGATTTATCTAAAACAGGACGCATAGTAAATGCTTACAATGCTTTAATTTTAGCTTCAAAAATGTAATCATCTACATCATTGTAGACCTGTAAAATGAGTTATTGAGTTGTAATGGCTTAATAACTCATTTTAGTTAATTATCAATAAACTTTAGTTTCAAATTAAATCAAATTTCATGAGACATTTCTTAATAAGTCTTTTTTCACTTGTATTATTTATAGCGTGTGGTGCATCAAATCCTCCAAAGGAAGTTGTTAAAGAATTACCTATTTCTAAAGACAGCTACTGGCAACAACACGTAGATTATTCTATGGAAATAGATATGGATGTCAATAATTACCAATATGTAGGCAAACAGAAATTGGTTTATACTAACAATTCACCAGATGTACTAAAGCGTGTATATTACCATTTATATTTCAATGCTTTTCAGCCAGGCAGTGAAATGGATGTACGCTCACGTACTATAAAAGATCCTAGTCCAAAAATTGGTGATCGTATAAGTAAACTTCAACCTAATGAAATAGGATATATTAAAGTTAATTCTCTAAAACAAAACGGAACAGCGATAAGTTATGAAACCGTAGGTACCGTTTTAGAAGTAAAACTAAGCCAACCTATACAACCTGGAGAAAAGGTCACTTTTGATATGGATTTTGATGCTCAAGTTCCTGTTCAAATTCGTCGTTCAGGTAGAGATAACGCAGAAGGTGTCGCTTTATCTATGTCGCAATGGTATCCTAAATTAGCAGAATATGACGATGAAGGATGGCATGCAGATCCATATATAGCGAGAGAATTTCATGGTGTTTGGGGGAATTTTGATGTAAAATTAACAATAGATAAAGATTACGTCGTTGGTGGAACTGGCTATTTACAAGGCGAACCAACTAAAAAGTCTGGAAAGAAAACCCATCACTTTAAAGCACCAAATGTTCACGATTTTACTTGGGCTGCAGATCCAGATTTTATTCATGATACGTTTCAAATGCCAAATGGACCAATGCTTCATTTCTACTATAAAAAAGATTTAAAGAAAGAATACTTAGACAATTGGAAAAAACTACAAGCAGAAACAGCACAACTAATGGATTTCTTTAGTGATAATGTTGGTAAATACCCATACGATCAATACTCCGTAATACAAGGTGGTGATGGCGGCATGGAGTATGCTATGTGTACACTTATAACAGGTAAGCGAAAATATGGTAGTTTATTAGGTGTCACTGCTCATGAGTTAGCACATACTTGGTTTCAATTTTTACTAGCTTCTAACGAAACAAAACATGAGTGGATGGATGAAGGTTTTACAACCTACATATCAACTTTAGCGATGAATTCACTTAAAGATGATAAAAACCCTAATCCGCTTGCTCGTACTTATAAGGGTTATCTTGGTTTAGCTAATTCAGGTTATGAACAACCATTAACAACTCATTCTGATCGTTATGCATTTAATCAAGTTTATGGTGCTGCTGCTTATAACAAAGGAGCTGTTTTTTTAGCCCAATTAGGTTATGTAATTGGTAATGATAATTTAAATAAAACTATTAAATCATACTTTAATAATTTTTCATTTAAACACCCTAAACCCTTCGATATTATAAGAACAGCAGAACGTATTACGGATTTTGAACTCGACTGGTATTTTATTGATTTTGCACAAACCACAAATACCATTGATTACGCTGTAAAATCTATAGATAATAAAACAATTACATTAGAACGTATTGGCTTAATGCCAATGCCTGTAGACCTTTCAGTAACTTATGTAGATGGTACAACAGAAGATTTTTATATTCCTTTACAAATGATGCGTGGCGAAAAACCAACCTCAGCAACAATTATTAGCGATTGGGCTTGGGCAATGCCAACGTATTCCTTTAAGACAAATAAAGATGTAAAATCAGTAGAAATTGATGCATCTCAAATGATGGCTGATGTTAACCGTGAAAATAACACTATAGCTATAGAATAATTTTTTATCGTAATACAATTTATTAAACCTCATCATTAAGTGATGAGGTTTTTTTATCCCTGAATTTTGGGATACTAAATTCGCCATTATTAGTTATTTGCATAATTAGTATTTGAGTTAATTTTACACTGTAATTAACACTAAATAAACCATGAAAAAATTAATTTTATCCTGTATTACTTTATTATTTATTGCAACAAGCTGTAACGATGAAAAAAAAGCCTCCAATGCTGAGCAAGTAAATACTAAATCCTTAGATAAATTTGAATCTAAAGAATTTATAGATAAATACAATATGTACATAGGCTTTGGGAACCGTTTCGATAAAAATGTTGGGAATTCTTATGAGCGCTATTTTAGTTGGGCAGATTATGAAAAAGGACCATCTAATGAAAGTAAAAGAATTGGTGGTGTAACAACATTAAGTGATTTTGAATTAGAAAAACTAGAAAAAGCAATTGCTCTAGATCCAGAAATTGAAGAAGTAGACGATTTAATGAAAACTGTATTAAAAGATGCTACCACACTCTATTCTACCTTAGAAAAAGCAGATTCATACTATCAAAAACAAGATTACAAAGATGATGATTTTGCACTTGGTAAAGATTTACATAAAGAACTTGTAAAAGCTTTTGAAAACTATTATAAAAGTTATGACACTATGTACATTAACTTTAAAGGGTTACAAAATAGCCTGAAAGAATTTGAAGCTAATAAGTACAAGGAAAATGGTGAGCTAATTAGATATAATCTTATGATGGAATTAAATAAAGCAGATCAGGTTTTTGATGTTATCGGTAACTTAGATGGTGAAAAATTAAAATCCGTAGATATTAAAGAACTAAAAGCAAAACTCGCTGATTTTAGAACTGTACATAATGAATTAGAAGCGCAAAATAAAGACGAAACCCAAAAGACAAAAGAATTTGGAAAAACTAGTATCGCAAAAAGTTTTCTACCAAGTTTTATCAGAGAAGGCAATTCATTCATTAGAGAAACAAGAAATTTAATTGAACGTATTGAAAAAAATGATTTTGATTATGGAATAACACATCCTTCAATTCCGGCATCTGGTTCTGCATTAAAATTGAGAGCGGTTTTTGGTAACTTGGTAACTAATTACAACCGCATGAATTAAAATTTATCATTAATAAAAATTTTTATAAACTCTTTAAGACCATATCATTTGATATGGTTTTTTAATATAATTAAATCAAATCGTTGATAGTAACAAATACAATTCTATTTTTGTTGCACTAGATAATAAAGAGTGAACTTCAAATATTCAAAAAAAGATAAGCTAAAAAGTAAAAAGTTAATCGAACAGCTTTTTACAGAAGGAAAGGCTGTAACAGCCTATCCTCTTAAACTTATATATCTAAAAACCGAATTTGATGATGGTTCTGCACTAAAAACAGGTGTTTCCGTAAGTAAGCGATTGCATAAAACCGCAGTGTCTAGAAACCAAATAAAACGTTTACTACGTGAAGCTTACAGACTAAATAAACCACTATATTTTAACAATAGTTCTACTTCTTTTGCGTTTATGATTTTATATCTTAGTAAAGATGGAACAACTTTTGATAAACTTAATGGTAGTATGAAATTATTGTTCAAAAAATTTATTGACAAAACTTCTAACTAATGAGAAAACAACTACGTAATAAAATATTGTTTCCAGCAATAGCTGTGCTTATCTTTTTTGGTACCACAGCTTTTAAAAATGATTTCTTCGAAATTGCTAAGCAAATAGAAATATTTACAACATTATTTAAGGAAATCAACATGAATTATGTTGATGATACCAATCCTGGTAGTTTAATGAATACTGCTATAAAAAGCATGTTAGATGATTTAGATCCTTATACCCAATTTTATAACGAACAAGATGTAGAAGCCTCTAGAATAAATAATGCAGGTGATTATACAGGCATTGGTGCTAAAGTATTAACACTAAAAGATAAATTGGTTATTGTAGAACCATATCAAAATTATGCAGCTGATAAAGCAGGTTTAAAAGCTGGTGATGAAATCATTCAAGTAGATAAAGTAATAGTAGCAGATTTTAAAGATGATGCTGCTAACCTATTACAAGGAGCCGCAGGTACAGAAGTTTCAATTACATATAAACGTCAAGGAAAAACAAATACCGTTAAAATTATAAGAGAATCTTTAGAGATAAAAGCTGTACCACATTATGCAATGATAGATAAAGAAACGGGCTATGTTGTACTAAGAAAGTTTAATGCAAAAGCGTCTTCTGAAACTATTAGAGCTATTAAAGCCTTAAAAAATCAAGGTGCAACAAAACTTATTTTAGATCTTAGAGGAAATCCTGGTGGCTTACTTCATGAAGCTGTTAACGTTACTAATATTTTTGTACCAAAAGATCAGTTAGTTGTAACTACAAAATCTAAAGTAAAAAAATATAATAAAACCTACCACACTAAACGCGAACCAATAGATACTGAAATTCCACTTGTAGTTTTAATTGATGGTAGTAGTGCCTCAGCGAGTGAAATTGTTTCTGGTGCTTTGCAAGATATGGATAGAGCTGTTGTTGTAGGTACTAGAAGTTTTGGAAAAGGTTTAGTACAAAGACCAAAACCATTAACTTATGGTACACAAATGAAAATTACTATTTCAAGATATTATACACCTTCTGGTCGCTGTATACAAGCATTAGATTATTGGAATAGAGATGAAAACGGTAAAGCAACACGTACTAAACAAGAAAATTACAATGCTTTTAAAACTAAAAATGGACGTAACGTATTTGATGGAGGAGGCGTACAACCAGATATTGAAGTAGAATTTGCTAAACAAACACCAATTACAAAAGCAATATCAAACGAAAATTTGGTCTTTAACTATGCAACTAATTATTATTACAACAATAATGTTGACGATTTAAAGACTTTTGAATTGTCTGATTCAGATTTTAAAAAATTTAAAAACTATATAAAAACAAGTGGTTTTAACTTTGAAACTAAAACCGAAAAAGCACTAACAAACGCCATAAATGTTGCAAAAGAAGAAGAACTTGAGTCTGCAATTAAATCTGAGTTTAATGATTTAAATAAAGCGCTAATGACTTATAAATCTAATGCAATTGACGGAAATAAAACACAATTAAAAACATTACTTACAGCAGAGATTATTAAACGATATTTTTACAGTGAAGGTTTATATACCTATTATCTAACGCATAATAATGAAATAAAAAAAGCTATGAATATCCTAAATGACCCAACACAATACGCTAGTATTTTGAGATAAAGGCAAATTTTTTCTATATTTAGCGTTATAAACATTTTCTGTAAGTAAGAAAATTATTATTAAATGAAGTCCCTAGTTATCTTTTTGTTGTTATGTTTTCAACTCTCTTTTTCCCAAGAAGAATTGAAACATGAAGTTTATTTTGACACTGATAAACACGATATTCCCGAAACTGAACATAGTAGATTATTACTTTTTTTAACCGAAATTGAAGATTTAGATATCGAAAAAATTTCTATTTATGGTTTTACTGATGATAGAGGTAGTGACAATTATAATTTAGTATTATCTCAAAACAGAGCACAATCCATTAAAGAAGTATTTTCTAATAACGAATTTGATGAGTCTGTAATAACAAACGTAGATGGTAAAGGTGAGATATTAGTTAACATCGTCCACGAAGAAAATCTGAGTAAAATTCGTGGTTTAAACCGTAAAGTTGAAATTATTGTGACTCCTGTTTATCCACCAAAACCTAAAGAAGAAAAACCAGAAAAAACTAAAACTGAAGATATTTTAAAAGGTGAGCTAAAAGAAGGTGATAAGATTTTACTCGAAAATCTATTGTTTAGAACAGGTTATAGTTATTTAACCAAAGAATCTAAATTGGTACTTGATGGAATTGCTGAAGTTTTAGTAGAACGTACAAATGTTTATTTTACTATTGAAGGGCATGTTTGCTGTACAGAAGGTACTAGAGATGCAATAGATCGTAAGACTAAAAAACGAAATCTGTCAATGGCTCGTGCAAAATATATATATGATTATTTAGTAAAAGCTGGTGTAAAACCTTACCGAATGAAATTTGCAGGTATGAGACGTAAAGCACCACTTGGTGGTGAACCAGAACAAGATAGACGTGTAGAAATTTTGGTTACTAAAATTTACGAGAAAAAATAACAGTTTCTAAAAACCTAAGAACGCAGCATAGCAATATGCGGAATATCATCTTCTAAGTACTCTTCTCCTATTTCCTTAAATTCTAAATTGTTATAAAACCGTTTTAGATATACTTGAGCAGAAATTTTTATTTCAGTTGTATTATAATGCATTTTAATAGCATCAATTGAAGCCTTCATTATATCATAACCATAGCTATGTTTCCTTTCATTTTCTAGCACTACTACTCTACCAATACTCGCTTCTTTAAAATAATCTCCTGGTTTAAAAATTCTTGTGTATGCAACTAGGCTTTTATTATTATAACCTAAAACATGTAATGCATTCTGATCTTTACCATCAATATCTTGATAGACACAATCTTGCTCCACCACAAAGACTTCACTACGTAATTGAAGTAAACTATATAGTTCATCTATAGAAAGCTCGTTAAAAGCGCTTATTTTAATTGTTAGCATAATTAGTCTTGTACAATAATATCTTTAGTATCACTTTTACCAAATTCTGGTTGAATGTTTACGTGATTGATATCGTATTTATGATAAATAAATTCCTCAATTTTATTGAGAATAACATCAAATTCTGTTAATGTAATATCTTTTTCAAAATCCACATGTGCTTCAAAATGAATTTCTTCTTCATTTAATTGCCAAACATGTACATGGTGCACATTACTAATGGTTTCAAAACTATTAAGCTTAGTTACAATTTCATCTACCGGAATCGAGTCTGGTGTAAATAACATGAGAACTTTGGTTGATGTTTTTAATAAATCAAATCCCATCCAAATTAAATACAAAGCAATTAAAAACGTAAGTACACTATCTATCCACCAAATTTGAAAAAATTTCATTAACAGTCCACCAACTAAAACAGCCACACTTGCCATCATATCTGTTAATAGATGTAAGTATGCGCTTTTCATATTCATGTTAGTACTAGCATTATTTTTTAATAATAAAACACTAAAACCATTACCTAAAATAGCAACTACAGATAACCATATTACCAAATTAGATTCTATTTGTTGTGGGTTTTGAAAGCGCTTTATCGCTTCTATAATAAGAAGTACAGCAACAATTATTAACGTAGAAGCATTAATAAAAGCAGCTAAAATTTCGGCACGTTTATAACCAAACGTACGTTTTAAAGAAGCTTTACGTTTTACTAATTTATTAGCGATGTAACTAATAATTAAAGACACTACATCACTAAAATTATGAAGTGCATCACTTAATAAAGCTAAACTACCAGAAAGTAAACCACCAATTACTTGAGCGACTGTAATAGCGATATTTAGAAGTATAGAAATTAAAAGATTACGACCATTCAGATCGTGTGTATGCAAATGTGAATGTTGATGAGATTGACTCATGATTTATCAATTTAAAATTGATAGTTTAGATGTTTAGCATGACATAGGTATTTTATCTACTCTATTTTGATGACGGCCACCTTCAAACTCAGTTTCTAAAAAGGTATCTACCATTTTAATAGCTTGCGGAATAGATGTAAAACGTGCAGGTATACAAAGCACATTAGCATTATTATGTAAACGTGTTAGTTCAGTAATTTCACTAGTCCAACAAACACCAGCTCTTACATGTTGATATTTATTAGCGGTCATTGCTACACCATTTGCACTTCCACATACTAAAATACCAAAATCAACTTTTTTAGCTTCAACATCTTTAGCAACAGGATGCACAAAATCTGGATAATCAACACTATCTAAAGTATCTGTTCCATAATTATTAACTGTGTAACCTTTTGCTTCTAAATGTTTAACAATGGCAAATTTATAATCTGGTCCTGCGTGATCGTTTCCTATTGAAATAGTCATGATAATTGAAATAATTTATTACCACAAAGTTACAAATAAAAAAGGCTTAATACTTTTGATTTATAAGTTCTTTAGAGCATAATTTAAAAAAAATAGGAAAACTTAAAACGGACTTAATTCTAAACAAAATTTAATAAAAAAAAGCTTAAGAATCATCTCAAGCTTTTTTTCTAATTTTATAAAGTTAACTTTTAGTCCTTAATTAATTTTTTAGTTACGATTCCGTTGTTTGTAGAAATCCTAATTAAATAAATTCCTGATTGTAGTTGACTTGTAAAAATTTGTGTTTTTGTAGTTTTCAATATTTGTTTACCTGTAATATCAAATAGAACAATATCATTTATAATACTTGAATTATATAATTCAATATTTAATTGATTTTTCATTGGGTTTGGTCCTACATATACTTTATATGATTCAAATTCTGAATCACTTAACGTACAACTTTCACTATAACTAATACTTGCATCTTTAACCCAGTCTTCATATATATTTGTACCAGCATTTGCAGCAGATTCATCTATAACGGTAATACACTGTAAATTCGTCATATTATTAGCAATTAAAATATTTAAAACTGAATTCGCTGAAACATCTAAGTTGTTAAGATTAGAATCAGATACATTCAAATAATTTAATATTGTATTATTACTAAGATCTATATTTACAATGTTTGTATTTGCTACACTTATATAGTCTAAAGATGTATTATTACTTACGTCTATATTACTAATGGAAGTATTATAAATATTTAAATACATTAATGCTGTATTGTTAACAAGGTTTAAACTTGAAATAGATGTATTCCACGCATTTAAATTAACTAATGCTAAATTATTACTAATATCTAAACTATTTAGTAGTGCATTTTCAGATACATCTAAGGTTATTAAATCTGTAAAATTTTGTAGTCCTGTTAAATCACTAACACCTTTTGCTCCTAAATCTATAGTAGTTACTGTATTAATATTATTGGTTAATACATAATCATCTAAAACAGTATCATAGCCTTCATCAATTAAATACTGTTCAAAAACATCGTCTGGTATAAAAGTTTGTTGAGAAAAAGAAAAGTTTGAAAAAAGCACACCAAACAATAATGGTGTATAGAGTAGTTTTGTTTTCATAATTTTAAGTTACTTTTTAATAATAGATTATTAGGGAGTACAATTATATATTAAGTTTTATTATTTTATTATAAACCAGTTATTTATCGATAATAATTGTACAAAAAAACATAATATCGGCTTTATTTGTCTCTTATAGTTAATTCTTACAAGACTATATATTCTGATAACTTTACCAATAACTTGTTAATAAGTGTTCACAACTCTTTAAAATTAAAATTAGGTTTATCCACTTATTTTTTCAAACCAAAATACGTTTGAGATATGCAAATTAGTTAGTTGTTTTTTTAAAGCAAGTTATTAAACATCATTTGTAGTGAAATGAACAAGATTTATAAATAAACATATGAGTCATTTGTATTAACATCTGTTATTAACAACTGTTAATAGCTTTTAAAACTCTCTTAAAAATGAACTAGTTATATGTAAACTCAATGTTAACTAAGTATTAAGTAAATCTAATAAGTCACATCTCAAAATAAAACTTCAAAAAGTTATACTAGCTATTAACATACTATAATAACCATTATTTTATTTTTTAAATTTTAAAAGAAAAATGATTATATGTATATATATGTTGATAACATCGTTTTTCATTAATTTAACCTTCTCTAAACACCATTAAAAAATTAAAACGTAACTTTGTAGTAAACTTAATAACCTCTCTTCGCTTTATATTAAGTTTTAAATTAGAATTCCTATCACTTATAGGAAATGAATATGATTACAAATTAAATGACAAAAAAGAAAAAAAAGAAATCTAAAAAAGGGATTTCAAATCATACAAATACTATTCTGGGTATTTTAAAAAAAGACAGAAACAAAACTTTTAATTATAAGCAGATTGCAGCTATACTTGGTGTTAACGATGCTAGTAGCCGAAATCAGATTATAAAAAAGCTTCACCAGCTTAAAGCTAAACAAGAAATTGAAGAAGTAGATCGTGGTAAATTTAAAGTTGTTGTAAATACAGAATATCATACAGGTATTTTAGATTTAGCATCTAAAGGTAACGGTTATATTATTTGCGATGATTTTGAAGAAGATGTATTTATCGCTTCAAACAATATTAATAAAGCTTTAAATGGCGATGAAGTAGAATTTTACGCTTACAAAAGAAAACATAGAGGCAAGCAAGAAGGAGAAATTACCAATATTATTAAACGTGCAAAAACGGAATATGTTGGTACTATTCAAATTCATGAGAAAAAGAATTTTGCTTTTGTTGTACCAGATAGTAACAAAATGTACAAAGATATTTTTGTACCTATCAATAAAATAAACAAAGCAGAAGATGGAGATAAAGTACTTGTATCTCTTGAAGATTGGCCAGAAAGAGCAGATTCTCCCAACGGAAAAGTAATTCAGGTACTAGGAAAACCAGGAGAACACGGTACAGAGATTAATGCTATCATGGCAGAATATGGTTTACCATTAGAATTTCCTCATGAAGTTGAAGCCTATGCTAACAATATTGATTTAGAAATAAAACCCGAAGAAATTGCTAAGCGTAGAGATATGCGTAAAGATTTAACCTTTACCATAGATCCAAAAGATGCTAAAGATTTTGATGATGCCTTATCGTTTACAGTTTTAGATAATGGTTTATATGAAATAGGAATACATATCGCAGATGTATCGCATTATTTACAACCAGGAACGGTTTTAGATGACGAAGCTTACGAGCGTGCAACCTCAATTTATTTAGTAGATCGTGTAGTACCAATGTTACCAGAAATTTTATCTAATGGTGCATGTTCTTTACGTCCACACGAAGAAAAATATACCTTTTCTGCCGTGTTTCAAATGAATGAAAAATGCGAAATTAAAAACGAATGGTTTGGTAGAACTGTAACGTATTCTGATGCACGTTTCGCTTACGAAGAAGCACAGGCTATTATAGAAAATAATCCTGAAATGCCTTCTAAAGCAGCAATTTCAGATATTGATACTACAATTCCTACTGAAGTTTCGTTAACCGGAAAACAATATAAAACATCAAACGATATTGCTTTTGCAGTATTAAAAATGAATGAATTAGCGCGTAAAATGCGAGGTGCTCGTATGCGAGATGGCGCTATTTCGTTTGATAAAGTTGAAGTAAAATTTAATTTAGATGAAGAAGCTAACCCAGTTGGTGTTTTCTTTAAAACGAGTAAAGATGCTAATAAATTAATTGAAGAGTTTATGTTGTTAGCCAACAGAAAGGTTTCAGAGTTTGTTGGTAAACAGAAAAAAACATTTGTATACAGAGTACACGATGAGCCAGATGAATCTAAATTAGCGCAATTACAAACCGTTGTAGCACGTTTTGGACATAAATTAAACTTTAAAGATAAAGGTAGTATTTCATCCTCGTTAAATAATTTACTCAAAGATGTTGTTGGTAAAAAAGAACAGAATTTAGTAGATACGTTAACGATTAGAACCATGTCTAAAGCAGAATATACCACGCATAATATTGGTCATTACGGTTTATCTTTTGACTATTATAGCCACTTTACATCGCCAATTCGTCGTTATCCAGATGTTATGGCACATCGTTTATTACAACGCTATTTAGATGGCGAAAAATCTGCAAATGAAGAGGTGTATGAAGAGCGTTGTAAACATTCTAGTAATATGGAATATTTAGCAACTAAAGCTGAGCGAGATTCTATTAAGTACATGCAAATTCGTTTTATGCAAGATCATCAAGACGAAGAATTTGTTGGTGTTATTTCTGGTGTTACAGATTGGGGAATTTATGTAGAAATTATTTCTAATAAATGTGAAGGTATGGTAAGTGTTAGAGATATGAAAGATGATCACTATCAGTTTGACCAGGATCAATATGCTATGGTTGGTAAAAATTCAGGCGTTGTGTATCAACTTGGAGATGAAGTAATTGTGAAAGTGAAAAATACAGACTTAACTAAGAAACACTTAGATTTTTATATGGTTGGAAAACCTGAAACGGAATAAATAACATGATAGATCATGTTAATACTGAAGAAAAGTTTGTTATTCTGAATTTATTTTAGAATCTGAAACGAGTTCAGATTAACAAATCAATCATTTTTAAACAATTTCTTTATTTTTAGGAATTATTAAACAAACAATTATGATTCTTACCACAACTAACTCAATTGAAAACTATAAAATAATAGATTATTTAGGCATTGTAACAGGTGTTGCTATGAATAAAGAAGCTTTATCTATGGGCTTTAGCATGTCTAAATATTATACTAAAATACAGAATAGTATAGAAGATGTGAAAGAAGAAGCATTTCAAACTTTACAAAATAATGCAGCAAAATTAAATGCAAATGCGGTTGTAGGTATTAAAGTTGAAATAGAACTTACAACACACAATTATGCTATGGTTTCTGTAACAGGAACAGCAGTAAAAGTGGCCGTTTAATTATGAAAACATCTACAAAAGCCAGTATATATATTTTCTTAATCTTCTTAGTAACGTATATGGTTATAAGATTCGGAATCCAACTAGTGTATAGTGATATTAATCGTTATGTATTAACAGGAATTTCTGCATTTTTAACCGTTTTATTATCACCACAAAGGCGCATTGTTAAGAAGCGTTCTGGCGACGAAATTCAATTAAAATGGCTATTTAGTAATAAAGTGATAGTCTTAAAATAAATTTTATAAACATGAAAAATTTTTTCTTTGTAATACTATGTATAGTTGGTTTTACAGCGAATGCTCAAGATTCTATAGAGAAAACTGTAGGTGAGTTTTCAACTTTAAAAGTGTTTGATTTAATCCAAGTAAAAATGATTCAATCAGATGAAAATAAAGTCATTATTTCTGGAAAAAATAAAGAAGACGTAGAAGTTGTTAATAACAATGGAAAATTAAAAATACGCATGAATCTTGAAGAAAGTTATGATGGTAATGATACTGTTGTAGAATTGTATTTTGTTTCTGTAGATGTTATTGATGCTAATGAAGGTGCTTTTGTGATTGTAAAAGATCCTATTAAGCAATTTGAAATAGATTTAAGAGTACAAGAAGGTGCTGGTATTACAGCAAGTTTAGAAACTAGTTATGCTAATATTAGAGCTGTAACTGGTGGAGAAATAAATGTAGCTGGTAGTTCTAAAAATCAAGATATTTCAATTTATACAGGTGGTGTTTATAATGGTAAAGAGTTTATAACCGAAAATACCGAAGTAAGTATAAATGCTGCTGGTGAGGCACATGTAAATGTTTCTGAAATGGTAGATGTTAGAATTAAAGCAGGTGGTGAGGTATTTATTTATGGTGATCCAAAAGAAGTTAAAGAAAATACACTTCTTGGTGGGAGAATAAAACGTATGTAAATTCCTCTTAGTTTCTTACATTTGTGTAAACAGCAGTTTATACATGTTAGACGATATCTTAACAGCCATTCCATTTGGAATAATTTTAGCCTTTACTATAGGTCCTGTTTTTTTTGTTCTACTCGAAACAGGTGCAACCAAAGGCTTTACAAGTGCTGTAATATTTGATTTAGGCGTTATTTTCGCAGATATTGTTTTCATTTTCGTTATATTTTTTAGTACAGACTCTCTTTTAGATAAAATTAAAGATGATCCTAAACTGTTAGTATTTGGTGGCACTTTATTGGTTGTCTATGGTCTTATAAGTTTTATTAAAACATCTAAATCTTTCCGATCTATTGTTAGAGAGCATCATAGAATTGAGCTTCCAAAGAAAGATTACGGTAAACTTTTTATTAAAGGTTTTTTACTCAATTTTATTAATATTGGTGTATTACTAGGTTGGCTAGGTTTTATTGTAATTGGTACATCTATTACAACTTCAGATAATGGTGTAACCATCTTTATTACTACGATGTTAATTTCTTACTTTTTGGCAGATTTGGTAAAAATAGCAGCTGCAAAACGGCTACGAAATAAGTTAACACCAAGACGTATCTTTAAGACTAAAAAAATCGTGTCATTAGTCATTTTAATCTTCGGAATATTTCTATTGGTTCAAGGGCTTTTTCCTAAAGTTTATGAGAAAAGTATTAAGCAGATTGAGAAGGTAAATCCTATGCAGTAAATACGATGTTTATATGAATTCAAAAATTCTAACATTTCCACTACGATTAGCTGTAATTGTTTTAATTTTTGGAGCCTTATTCAAAATTATGCACTGGCCTTATGCAACGCAATTAATGTTAATTAGTGGAGTTTCAATGGGTCTTTTATATAGTATTCGTTTTATAAAAAAAGCAGATAAATCTAGGCTAGATTATATAAAGTTGAGTCTAATCTTACTCTGGGTTTTTAGTTATTTAGTTAAAGCTTTTCGCATATTTTATCTTCCATATGTTTTTGAATTTCTATTAGCTATTCTCTTTATCTATTGGTTTTCTATTGAAGGCATAGATTATCTTAAAAACAGAAAATACAGGAAGAATTCTTTTTTAAAAGCTTTATATTTCTTGTTAATTGCTTTGACAATTTTTGCTTTATTTTTTGGAATACTTTTTAAAATTCAACATTGGCCTTATGGTTCATTATTATTTACAATCGGTGTTTTATTATTAAGTATTCTGTTGCTATTTGATTATTTAATAATTGATAGAAAACACAGTTAATAGCATCATTACAAAATATCACATAAATAAAAAGGCTTCTAAATAAAAATTAGAAGCCTTCGTAATTAAGTTAACCTTGATATTAAAGATTATTTTCTAATAATGTTTGTAGTGATTTTGTTCTTTCCGCTACGTTATGAACATTAGAAGTTGGTTTATGATCTAAAGTTAAGGTGTTATTATCAAAACTTGCCCAAGTATTTGAGCTAGAATTTCCTGCTTCATTTTTAATGATAATGGTTTCTAATTCATCGTTTAAGGCTTCTTTTCCCATGTCGTCTTGGCAAATTGATTTTAAAGAATTAACTAAAGGTTCAAAATAAACAGGAGGCCAGGCCTTATTGTATAAATGACTCATTCCGTCAGTAGATAATGTTTTCCAATCTACATTTACTGCAATATCTTTTCCGACGATATCCTTAATTTCTTTTAAAATAGTTTCAAATTCATTGGCTTCAAATGCTTTTGCTACTCGTTTTTCTGCTAATCCCATAATGTCTATATTTTTTTGATTTATAATTTAGATTCTAAAACAACTCTTAATTGCGTCTTAAAATCGGTTTTAAACTTGGTTTTAAAATTTATGTGTATGTTGATGGTATCGTTTATTTTAGTTAGCTCTAGAGCTGTGTTATCCTCAGGTTTAATAACTAATAGTTTCAAAGAATTTAGTGCTTGGTGACCTAAATCATCTTTAGAAATAGTGTTTAATATGTCTTTTAAAACTTTAATAAATACTTCGAATTGATATTTTTCAAGTTCAGTTTTAAGATTATTTATTATAAGTTTTGAGTTAAGTTCAAAATCATATAACTTTTCTATGATGTCTTTTTCTTGTTTAAATAAACGTTTTAGTTCTAATGATGTAGAAACTTTTGTGTTACTAAGATCCATGTGGTCCTCATTAGTAAGAAACTCAATATTATGCGTTGATGAATTGAGCTCAACATGATTTAATAAATTAATATTTATGTAGATTAAAGATGCTTTGCATTGGAGTAATACTACCTTTTCTGTTTTATTAATATCAATAGGAATTCCTTCTTTTATTGAACCGTTAGAAAAGTGAATACTTGTAGAAATTTTGAGAGTATTTTTTTCTAACGATTTGTTGTAGAAAATAATTTTTTCTAAAATTTTTTGTGGACTTATCAAGGTTATGTTATCCAAATTCATGGTATTCAATAAGGGCTTATTAGTATTAAATTCTATGGTTCAAAATTACTAGAGATTGTAACCCTGAACTACCCTGTTTTCCGTGAAATTGCTTTGGTATTTTATAGCTAATACCTAATTTATAAGGTTTTATAAGTAGAAGTAAATAGGTTGTATAAAGGCTTTTTAATGAAAAAAATTAACTTTATAAGAAAGTACGTTTAAGCTTAGTTTAATAAATGAAAATGAAAAAAGAGATACTGAGAAGTGTCTCTTTCTTGAGGTGTTTTGATCTACAGGTTTAGTAAGAACCGCGTACCTATTATTGCAAATTTTATTAAAATTTAAAAAATAAAAAAGCCTCTAAGAGAACTTAGAAGCTTTTTGAGGTGTCGAGCGGATTCGAACCGCTGTAGATGGTGTTGCAGACCACTGCCTAGCCACTCGGCCACGACACCCTAAATTCTTTTGAAAAAAAGGAATCTCATTAATAACTAACGAGAGCGCAAATATATAAATTATATACTTTTTAAGCTAAATAGCTTCACTTTTTTCGATTCTGATTCATTTTTATCGTAACCATCTCAACATCACCACCAATTGGTGGATTAATTTTACTTACCGCAACTGTGGCTTTTGTAATTATTGAAGAATCTTTAAAAACACGATCTAAAATCCGTTGAGCTACTGTTTCTAATAACTTAGAAGGTATTGCCATTTCTTCACGTACTACTTTGTTTAAAAACACATAATCTACTGTATCACTTAAGTCATCAGATTTAGATGATTTTTTTAAGTCAGCTTTGACTTCTATATCTACTCTATAATCACTACCAATAGCCGTTTCTTCTTTTAAACAACCATGATTAGCAAATATGCGTATGTTTTCAACTTTTATTATTCCCATGATTCAAAAGTAATATTTCTTGATGAATTTTGGTCACTGTTCGCAACTGAAGTAACATACATGAGAAATGGTTAAAATCGTAATTGTTGAATAAAAACAAAATTTTTATCAGTTATCACTAAATAGGTCTTTGTTCTTTGTTCTAAAAGCGAAGCGGTCTTAAGTCTATATTCATAAACCGACTAACTTAATTCGTAAACAAATCAAAAACATTACTCAATGCGCTAGTCTTTGCTTTATAAAATTCTGTATAACTACACTTTTTACAAGTTACTGAGCTGAATTTTTTATTCTGAATATCAAATATTTTAGACCATCGTCCACCAGTTGCTCTCATTTCGTCAACTTCATAAGTTGTATTGTCGCATTTTGGGCAGATATAATTCATAATTTTCTATAAGTTTTGATTCATACTATCAGTCTAAAAAGATAAATAAATGTTACATTTTGCTTAATTTTACCAACTGGAATAATGATGTTGATGTTTAGAGTTATGTATATAAGATTTACCTAACAGCTAATAGTCAACAGCTAATACCTTAAACATGTCAGAAGAAATAAAAGCCCTCAATTTTATTGAGCATATAATAGAAGAAGATTTAGCGAATGGTTTACCAAAAGAAAAGCTTCGTTTTCGTTTTCCGCCAGAACCAAATGGATATTTACACATTGGTCATACCAAAGCTATTGGTATAAGTTTTGGGTTAGGAGAGAAGTACAATGCACCTGTTAATTTAAGGTTCGATGATACTAATCCTGCTAAGGAAGAACAAGAATATGTAGATGCTATAAAAAAAGACATTGCTTGGTTAGGTTATAAATGGGAAAATGAATTGTACTCATCAGATTACTTTCAGAAGTTATACGATTGGGCAGTTTTAATGATAAAAGATGGAAAAGCTTATGTAGATTCTCAATCTTCAGAAGTCATGGCTGAGCAAAAGGGAACACCAACTCAGGTAGGTACAAATAGCCCTTATAGAGACCGAAGTGTTGAAGAAAATTTGGAATTATTTGAAGGTATGAAAGCCGGAAAATTTCCTGCTGGTACACATCTATTGCGTGCCAAAATAGACATGGAAGATCCAAATATGTTAATGAGAGATCCTATTATGTATCGTATTATGTACGCACATCATCACAGAACTGGAGATGATTGGTGTATTTATCCAATGTATGATTGGACGCATGGTGAAAGTGATTACTTAGAACAGATTTCGCACTCATTATGTTCTTTAGAATTTAAACCTCATAGAAAACTTTACGATTGGTTTAAGGATAATGTTTATGAATACAGTAAAGAAAACTATCCATTAGCACCAAAACAGCTTGAATTTGCTAGACTAAATTTAAGTTACACCATTATGAGTAAGCGTAAATTATTACGTTTAGTAGAAGAGGGTGTAGTTTCTGGTTGGGACGATCCACGTATGCCAACAATATCTGGTTTGCGTCGTCGTGGTTACACACCAAATTCTATTAGAAAATTCATAGAAAAAGTAGGTGTTGCTAAGCGCGAAAACGTCATTGATGTGTCACTATTAGAATTCTGTATTCGTGAAGATTTAAATAAAACAGCCAATAGAGTCATGGCGGTTTTAGATCCAGTAAAAGTGGTAATTACTAATTATCCTAAAGATAAAGAAGAATGGTTAGAAGCCGAAAATAACCAAGAAGATGATTCAGCCGGATTCAGAAAAGTTCCATTTTCTAGAGAAATCTATATTGAAAGAGAAGATTTTAAAGAAGAAGCCGGAAACAAATTTTTTAGATTGAAACTAGGAGGTGAAGTAAGATTAAAAAATGCTTACATCATTAAAGCTAATGAGGTTAGAAAAGACCAAAACGGAGATATTTTAGAAATACAGTGTACTTATGATGAGGATACGTCTAAAAAGGTAAAAGGTACTTTGCATTGGGTTTCAGTAAAACATGCTATAACTGCAGAAATTAGAGAATATGATCGTTTATTTAATGACGAAGCTCCAGACAGTCATGGCGAAAAGGATTTTATGGAATTTATTAACCCAAATTCTTTAACCGTAAAAACAGGGTATTTAGAACCAAGTTTAGCAGAAGCGAAAGTAGGAGAGCAGTTTCAGTTTCAACGTTTAGGCTATTTTAATGTAGATGATGATTCCACACCAGAAAAATTAGTATTTAATAAAACGGTTGGTTTAAGAGATAGTTGGTCAAAACAAAAGCCTAAGCCTCAAAATAACCAAAACCAAAATAAACCTAATCCGCAACAACAAAAACGTTCTGCGATTAGTGTTATTCAACAATTTGGTAAGAAATACACAAAATTCCCTGAAGAAAAACAATTAAAAGCTAAAGCTGAAATACAAGTGTTGGCTAAAGATGTGTCTTATGATGATTTAGAGCCGTTATTTGGCACTGCAGTAAAAAAAGCAGGTACACGTATAGTTGTTTTAATTGCGTTAAAAGAGTTGCTTAAAAATGGCTTAGAAAAAAATGAAGCGATTACTGAATTTATTGAGAAGGCTAAGGAAGACAAAAATGACATTTTAGTTGCGGAAGCTTCTGATATTTAACAGTTTATTGAGATAGTTTGGTTCAGATTATTTGTAACTTATGATAAACATTATAAATTATGAAAGAATCACAGAAAATATTAACTGAAATTTCAACAGTAACCAGAGATATAGAAGATAATTATCCAGAACTTCAGAAACATTTAGATGAAACACGAAGCACTTTACCACAAGGTTCAAATAATAGTGCAAGTATAAATGATACCGATTTAAAAAATTATCTCAACGAATTAAAAACGATTAGAGATAAATATATAGAAGAACACTAAGTCAATTTCAAATATAAAAAACCTCATAATCAGTAATTATGAGGTTTTTTTATTTGTATAAATTTTAAATTAAATTTCCTCTACTTGTACATCGTCTTCAGGAATTTCTAAACTTGTTTCAAAATTTGGAACAATCTTATTTACTAACACTTCATTTTTTAATTGTTTAGCTTCTACAAACCACCAATAGTTATCAACATCATTGTAAATACCAACAAAATGAATTGTAGATTTTACACGTTGACCAGACATAGTCATTTCTGTATAACCCGTCATTATGCATCGCGATTGGCCTTGCTCTTTAATAATTTTTGAAACATTAATTACATCTGCTTTTTCAATAACTAAACCTTGTGCTTTTGCACCTTCCATTGTAGATTTTAAAACTTGTAGAGCGGCTTCTTTTCCGCCCATCATATCTAGTACAGCAGGTAGTGTATGTTTTACTACGGTATCAAAATCCAAATCTAAATTAGCTTTTATGGCTGCTGTAGCATCGTTTAATGCGCTTTCTTTAGTTTGAGAAAATGAAACTGTACTTATTGCTATTATTATTAGTAATAGAATTTTTTTTAGTTTATTCATCATCCTTCTTTTTATTTAATTTTTTTGCTTTCATAGCTTCACCTATTTGATTACTAGCTGTAAAACTAGCTACCATGTCATTTAACATTTGACTACCAGCTTGAGGAGAATTAGGTAATAAGATTAAGTTACTATTTGTTTCTTGCCCAATAGATTGCAAGGTATCATAATGTTGTGTCACAACTATAAGAGCAGATGCTTCTTGTGAGTTAATACCAACTCTGTTTAATACATCTACAGACTCTTCTAATCCACGTGCAATCTCACGTCTTTGGTCTGCAATACCTTGTCCTTGTAAACGCTTACTCTCAGCTTCAGCTTTTGCTTTTTCTACTATTAAAATTCTTGCCGCATCACCTTCAAATTGTGCAGCTGTTTTTTCTCTATCTGCAGCATTAATTCTGTTCATAGCAGCTTTTACTTGTGCATCTGGATCAATATCTGTTACTAAAGTTTTAATAATGTCATAACCATATTCCATCATGGCATCATTTAATTCAGATTTTACAGCAATGGCCACATCATCTTTACGTACAAAAACGTCATCTAATTTCATTTTTGGCACTTCAGCACGTACCACATCAAATACATAAGATGTAATTTGATCATGAGGATAATCTAATTTATAAAAGGCATCATATACCTTATCTCTAATTACTTTGTATTGTACAGAAACCTTAAGACGAACGAATACATCATCTAAAGTCTTCGTTTCAATAATAACGTCTAATTGTTGAATTTTAAGACTTAATTTTCCCGCTACTTTATCAATTAATGGAATTTTTAGTTGCAAACCAGAATGTCTAATACTTTGAAATTTCCCAAAGCGTTCAATAATAGCTGAGGTTTGTTGTTTTACCACAAAGAATGATGAAATTAAAACAACGACAGCAAAAAAGATAATTGGAATAAAAATAAATTGACCCATAACACGTTTTTTAAAAGTTAAATAATACGAGACTTTAAAAGTAAGTAATATTAAATAATTTTACCTACGTTTGTTTATATCAGCTTTTATATCAGCATGAAAAATTTAAAATCTATTCTATTAGTCGTCATTTGTATCACTTTTGTTACAACCGGATTTGCACAACGAAAAAATTATAAAATTAAAAACGGTATTGGTCTTCAAGGTGGTGTTACCCAATTTGATATTTTAACCGATAATTTTGAAACAAAAGCCAATACTGGTTATATTGGAGGTATGTCTGCTTCTGTAGATTTACCCAATAAATGGTATAATGTGAGTTATAATATGCAATTATCTCAAAACCACATTGATATTAGTGCATCTAAAGTTGGGCTTTTAACGAGTGAATTTGTGGAGTATAAAATGTTCACCGCAGATGTTTCGTTTTTATTTCATATTAAATTAATTAGTAATAATATTACTTTAGATGTTGGACCAATGCTTCAATATAATAGTGAATTAGAGCTAAAAGACGATTCTAAAGAAGGTTATATCTTAACTGGTTATAACAATTTGTTTACAGAAGATATTAGAGAAATTTCAAATTTTAACGTCAATGGAACAGTTGGTTTAACCTTTGGTGTAAGACGTTTCTTTATTAGAGCACAATACATATATGGTTTTACAAATATGTTGGGTAAATTGAATGATCAAGATTTTAATATCTCAAGTGACGAAAAATTTAAAGGAAATCAATCACTAATGGCTTTAACTTTAAATATTACGCTATAGATTTTTTGTTATTCATTATAAGTTGGAATGAGCGAAGGGTAATCTAATTAATTGGTAATTAGTTGAATACTCTACTGTTTCAACAATTGATCAATAGCTAAATCTAGTTTTTCAACTTCCATTTCAATAGGCAATATACTATCTGTCTTAAATAGCTTTTCTTTCGAAGTATAGCCAATAAAATAGCGCCAACCTTCTGAGCGTAATTCACGTCTTTTAAGAACCAAATTATATAGCGAATCTGCTTCTAAATGTTCAATTTCAGCAATAGGATTTTCAATAGAAATTTCAGGATATAAATCCTTCAAAATTTTCTGAGCCATATAAAAATGTCCAATATTATTAGGATGAACACCATCTGGTATAAACGTAGAATCTGATTTTATGCTTTTCATTGCTGTTAACATAGAATCTAGATGATGATGTAAATCCACAACTTTAAGTTCTTCCGTTTCTATACTTAATAACCAATTAGAATAGGCTTCTAAAACATTATTATATTTAAAATACGGATGCCAATATTCATATGTTTCGTTTTCTTTTGATAAACGATCAGAAATAGGGTTTGGATCAAAAACAGTTGGTGTCATTAAAATTAATTTTGCATTAATAGCTGCAGCCTTTGTTTTCAATTCTAAAATTCCATCTTTGTAGGCTTCAAATCGAAGGCTATCTAATGGCGAATAATTACCATCATTCATACCATAGCAAGCAATTACTAAGTCAGGTTTAATTTCGCTAAGAGCATTATCCAATCTTTTTCTAACATTTGGTCTAGGAAATTCTCGACCAATTTCTGTAGTTCCAGAAATAGTTTCGCCAGATAAACCAATACTAATGATATCTAAGGGATTATTAGGGTATTGTTTTCTGATGTAATATTCTAAAAAATCAACGTATCGACCATTTTGTGTAATGCTATTTCCTAAAATTAGTACACGTTTTTCGTTTAAGACTAAATCTATTTTATCCGCTGAAAAGTCAGCTTTTTTTTCCTTTTTACAAGAGATTAAAAAACCCGTAATCAGTATTAGAATAAAAAAATGAGACTTCATAATTTTGATGTTTTAGACCTGTCAGGTTTTTAAAACCTGACAGGTCTAAGTTATATTAAATATTTTTAATCAAATTCTCAATACGTTTCACGGTTTCAGCTTTACCAATCATATACATAATATCAAAAACATCTGGTCCTTGTAAAGCACCAACTAAAGCGAGTCTTAAAGGCATCATTACTTTACCAAACCCAATCTCATTATCGGTAATCCAACCTTTAATGTTAGTTTGAAGGTTTACAACCGTAAAATCTTCAGTAGCATTAACCAATTCTATAACCTTAGTCATAATATCTGCTGTACCTTCTTTCAATGCTTTTTTAGAAGCTTTTTCATCATAAGCTTTTGGCGCTGTAAAAAAGAAATGACTCAAATCCCAAAAATCTGAAACAAACGTTGCGCGTTCTTTTATTAAGCCAACACATAAAGCAATGTAATTAACATCAATGTCTGCTAATTCTGCTTTGGAAGCTTTAAATTGTTCGGCTAAATCTAAATCTAGTTGTTGTTGCATGTATTGATGATTAAACCACTTCGTTTTATCTGGATCAAAACGTGCACCAGCTTTATTGACTCTAGCTAAATCAAAATCTGCAATCATTTGTTCTAAGCTAAAAATCTCTTGTTCTGTTCCAGGATTCCATCCTAAAAAGGCTAAGAAATTGACAACTGCCTCTGGGAAATAACCATCTTCTTTATAGCCTCTAGAAACGGTGCCGTCTGGAGCTGTATATTCTAATGGAAATACTGGGAATCCCATTTTATCACCATCACGTTTGCTTAGTTTACCTTTTCCTGTTGGTTTTAAAATCAATGGTAAATGCGCGAATTCTGGCGCTTCCCAACCAAAAGCATCATATAATAATTTGTGTAATGCTAAAGATGGTAACCATTCTTCGCCACGAATCACATGTGTAATTTCCATTAAATGGTCATCTACAATATTCGCTAAATGATAGGTAGGCATACCATCACTTTTAAATAAAATTTTATCGTCTAAAACATTAGTATCAATCTTAATATTCCCACGAATAATATCCGTTAAATGCAACGTTTCATCTTGAGGCGATTTAAAACGAATCACAAAATGATCACCTGCTTCAATTTTAGCTTTAGTTTCTTCTTCAGTTAACACTAAAGAATTAACCAAACGTCCTTTTTCACGATTGTGCCAATTATAAATAAAGGTTTTGCCTTCGGCTTCGTGGCCTTTTCGTTCGGCATCTAATTGTTCAGCAGTATCAAAAGCATAATAGGCTTTGCCATTTGCAATTAATTCATCAGCATATTGTTTGTACAAATGTTTGCGTTCACTTTGTCTGTATGGACCAAATTTTTCGTTTTTTCCTGGACCTTCGTCAAACGACATACCACACCAGTCTAATGATTTAACAATATAATCTTCAGCACCTTCTACAAAACGATTTTGGTCTGTATCTTCAATTCTTAATACAAAATCGCCACCATGTTTTTTGGCAAATAAATAGTTGAATAAAGCAGTTCTTACACCACCAATATGTAAAGGTCCTGTTGGACTAGGTGCAAAACGCACACGTACTTTTTTAGACATAACGGAAAATAGAAATAGTTTGTCATTCTGAATTTATTTCAGAATCTCGCGCAAAGATAGTTTGATAGAATTTTAGAACAAAGAAAATAAGCAGTTGTTAAGTTTTGCCGTATTTAACAGTTAATTCTTCTATATTAACAGAATCTTATTAGTTGTCAACTATTTTCGATTAAAATAAATTTGTAGTTTAGTCAGTTAAAGGTAATATAGAGTGTAGTTTAACATTTTGTATTTTACAATTGAACCCATGAAAAAGCTTTTAGTAATACTATCAATAATTACTGTTTTTATCTCGTGTAAGAATGAAGTGAAAGAAGCAGAAGTAAAAGAAGAAACTGAAATCTTTGAAGAAGTTACTTATCAAGACATAAAGCACGATGATTACGAATTAAGCAAACCAGTTAAAAACATAGAAGCGACATTAGTTCTTTTTGGAGGTTTTCCAGAAACGGCTAAAGACGTAAAACGGGAATTTAAAATTCTTGAAAAGGCTAAAAACAATGACGTTGCTGTTTTGTTTATGAATTATAACAGAAAGTTATGGCTCGGAAAAAGTGAATTAGAAGAACTAACTAAAGATCTTAAAACCATTTTCAATGAGCATAATTTACCTGAAGATAATATGTTTATAGGTGGATTTTCAAGTGGCGGAAATATGGCACTTTTAATAAGCGATTACATGACTAATGGAAATTCTAATTTAGTTCCAGAAGGTGTTTTTATTGTTGATTCGCCTATTGATTTGGTAGCTCTATATAAGACTTCTGAAAAAAACTTAAAACGTAATTTGTCTAATTCTACAATGGAAGAGAGCACGTGGATACTAGAAACTTTAAGTAAAGAATTTGGCAATCCTCATAAAAACCTTTCTAACTATGAAGCGTTTGCTGTATTTACATCAGAAACGAATAATTTTGACAATATCGAGAACTTAAAAAACACAAGAATTAGACTTTATACAGAACCAGATACACTTTGGTGGAAAGAAAGAACAATGGCTAAATATGATGAAATGAATGCATATTATATTAAAAGTCTATCTGAATCTTTGAAGAATTTTGGGTTTAAAGATGTACAGTATATTGCAACAAAAAATAAAGGTTACCGTTCTAACGGAGATCGCCATCCTCACAGTTGGTCTATTGTTGATAAAGATAATTTGATAGACTGGATTTTAAAAGAAGAATTATAATTGGCTAAATGAGCAATTTCGAAACCATAAAACAAAAGCTAGAGCAATTCATTAAAAGGTATTACACCAATGAACTACTAAAAGGTGCTATCTTATTTTTCGCCATTGGTTTACTATATCTTATAATTACATTATTCGTAGAATATGTGTTATGGCTTAATCCAACAGCTAGAACGATATTATTTTGGACGTTTATCGCAGTAGAATTAGCACTCTTCGTAAAGTTTATAGCCATTCCGTTGTCACATTTATTCAAATTAAAACAAGGCATCAATTTTGAAACGGCTTCTAAACTGATAGGAAATCATTTTCCAGAAGTGAACGATAAGTTATTAAATGTACTTCAACTTAATCAAAGCCCTCAACAATCCGATTTGCTTTTAGCAAGTATAGAACAGAAGTCGCAAGAATTACAACCCATTCCTTTTAAATCTGCGATTAACTTTAAATCAAATACCAAATATTTAAAATATGCAGCCATTCCAATCGCCATTTTATTGTTGTCGTTTGTTACTGGAAAAATAAATTGGTTTAGTGATAGTTACGAACGTGTTGTTAATTACAAAACGGCATACGAACCACCAGCGCCTTTTCAGTTTTTTGTGTTGAATGAAAATTTACAAGCTATTGAAAATAAGGATTTTAAACTCAATATTTCCACAGCAGGAAATGTGATACCTGAGAACGCACAAATCAAATTCAACGGGCAATCTTACTTTTTACAACAAGTCGCAGCTGGCGAATTTCAATACACATTCAGTTTACCTAAAGAACCGATAGAATTTACCTTATCGGCTAATGATGTCACATCAAAACCTTATAAATTAACGGTAGTCAACACACCAAATTTGGTAAATTTCGAAATGGTTTTAGACTATCCATCGCATACCAAAAAGCAAGATGAGGTGTTGAAAAGTACAGGTTCTGCAGTAATTCCTGAAGGTACAAATATCACGTGGAAAGCAAAGACAAAATCTACAACAGGTGTTCAAATTTATGCGGAAGATACTTTAAGTTTTAAGTCGAATAGCAATGGAATTTTTGAAGCTTCAAAACGACTTTACAACAACTACAATTACAGTATTACGACCAGTAATGATGACCTTAAAGATTATGAAAACTTAGCGTACAACATCAACGTCATTAAGGATGGTTATCCTGAAATGAAAATCAAGGTACAAAAAGATTCCATAGACCAACAGAGTTTGTATTTCTATGGACAAGCGAGTGATGATTATGGCTTAACAAAACTACAATTGGTGTATTATCCAACAGACGATGAGTCTAAAAAAGTAGTAGAACCCATTACTATTTCTAAATCAAATTTTTCAGAATTTGTAAGTGCATTTCCAAATCAATTCAACCTTGAAGATGGTGTAAGTTACCAACTGTATTTCGAGGTTTTCGATAATGATGCACTGCACAATTACAAGCGTACCAAAAGTTCTACGTTCAGTTACCGAAAATTAACAAAGGATGAAGAAGAGCAAAAACAGCTTAATGAGCAGAACGAAACGATAAAGGATATCAGTAAAACGTTTGATAAACTTCAAGAACAAGATAAAAAGCTTGAAGAATTATCTAAAACGCAAAAGGAAAAAGAAAGTCTAAATTTTAATGACAAGAAGAAGTTTGAAGAGTTCTTAAAACGTCAAAAAAATCAAGAGCAGTTGATGAAAAACTTCAACAAAAAACTGCAAGATAATTTAGAGGAATTTCAAAAAGACGAAAAGAAAGACGACCAATTTAAAGAAGATTTAAAAGAACGTTTAAAAGAAAATGAAGAGCAATTAAAAAAGGATGAAGAATTGCTTAAAGAATTGGAAGAATTAAAGGATAAAATAAACAAAGAAGAATTCACACAAAAACTTGAAGAATTAACCAAACAAAACAAGAATAAGAAACGTAGCATGAAGCAACTTTTAGAGTTGACCAAACGTTTCTATGTGATGAAGAAGGCTGAGAAAGTTTCAAGTGAATTAGAAAAACTGTCAGAAGAACAAGAAGAGTTATCCAAAAAGGAAAAAGAAAACACCAAAGAAGCTCAAGAAAAATTGAATGAGGAGTTTGATAAACTTCAAAAAGATTTAGAAGATTTAAAACGCGAGGACCGTCAACTTCAAAAACCAATGAAAATTGCAAGGGATGAGTTTTTAGAAGATGAAATTAAATTCGACCAAAAGGAAGCTAAGGAAGCCTTAGAAAAGAAAGAAGAAGCCGAATCTAAGGGCGACCAAAAAGAAGCGCAAGAACAGAAAGTGAAAGCCAAAAAACAGCAGAAGAAAGCCGCTCAGAAAATGAAACAAATGAGTGAGATGATGAAAATGAAAGCTGGAGGAGGTGGTGGAGGCGACCAAATGTCTGAAGATATTGACGCACTTCGTCAAATATTAGAGAATTTATTATTGTATTCTTTTGACCAAGAAGAGCTCATGGAAACCTTTGAGAGTATTGGTATCAATAACAATAATTACGGAAAATATATCATAGAGCAAAGCAACCTTAGAGAACATTTTGAGCATATAGACGATAGTTTATTTGCATTGTCTTTAAGGCAACCAAAAATTTCAGAGAAAGTAAATTCTCAGATTACTGAGGTGTATTTCAACATCGATAAGGCATTAGAACAACTTTCAGAAAATAGATTATATCAAGGCGTTGGTGCACAACAATATGCAGTTACGTCTACTAATGAATTGGCAAGTTTTTTAAGTGATGTTTTAGATAATATGGAAATGTCTATGAATCCATCACAAGGCGAAGGTGGAGAAGGACAATTAGATGATATTATTATGAGTCAAGAAGAGCTCAATAAAAAGATGGAGGAAGGCGTAAAGAAAGGTGAGGAAGGAAAAGAAGGCAAAGAAGGAGAAGAGGGTAAGGAAGGCGAAGGAGAGAAACCAGGTAACGAGGGAAAAGAAGGTAAAGACGGTCAAGGCGAAAAACCTGGAGAGCAAGGCAAAGCTGGTAAGGAAGGTAAAGATGGCAAAAGTGGAGAGAATGGAAAGCGTGGAGAAGGACAAGGAAAGAGTGGTCAAGGTGGTAAATCTGGACAAAATGGAGAACAACAAGGAGAAGGCAACCAAAATGGTCAAAAAGAAGGGAAGAATGGTAAAGATGGCAATGGTGGTAAAGAAGGAAAAGGAGAAGGTGATAATGGAGAAATTGAAAATGGTGAGGGAAAAGGAAAGAATGGCAAGAATGGAAAAAATGGACGTGATGGTGAAGGCGAACAAAATGATGGTTATGGAGAAGGAGGAAGCGAAGAACAGAATGGTGAACTTTATAAAATTTACCAGAAACAACAATTATTACGTCAGGCTTTAGAAGATAAATTTGCAAAGGAAGGAAAGATAGAATCAGCAGGACAACTAATAAAGCAAATGGAAGAAATTGAATTAGATTTATTAAACACAGGATTCACAAATCAAACGCTTCAAAAAATGATGGATGTGCAGCATCAATTATTAAAAATGGAGAATGCTACGTTTATGCAAGGTCAAGATACCAAGCGTAAATCTGAAACTAATACAGTAGAATTCAATCAGAATAATGGAAGTCAAATTCCAACAGCTAAACAATATTTTAATACCACTGAGATTTTAAATAGACAAGCATTACCTTTGCAAAATCATTTTAAGAAGAAAATTCAAGAGTATTTTAATAAAGCCAATGATTAGTTTTAACTACGAAACAGATTTTAAATTAGAGAACGAAGTTCATTTTTCAAAGTGGATTTCAAGTACCATTCAAGAAGAAAATTGTAGAGAAGGAGAAATCATTTACGTTTTTTGTTCTGATGATTACTTACATAAATTGAATGTCGATTTTCTAAATCACGATACATTAACGGACATTATTAGCTTTGATTATTCTGTAGGAAAAGAATTACATGGCGAAATCTATATTTCTGTGGATAGAGTTAAAGAAAATGCTTCAGATTTTAATGTTTCTTTTGAAGATGAAATCGCAAGAGTAATCATTCATGGTGTACTTCATTATTGTGGATACAAAGATAAGTCAGACGACGAAGAAAAGTTAATGCGCTCAAAAGAAGATTACTATCTAGGTATACGATGAATTCCTTTGAAAAAAGGAATCTCTAATTCAGATTACAAAAAGTAGTTGATGAGTACTGTTTGAATTTCATTGTATATTTGCGAACTCAAATTTTTAATTTGAATTCAATAGAGTTGTTCCACGTGGAACAATAGTTTTATTGACCGAGTTTTAGGTGTGTCATTCTGAACTTGTTTCAGAATCTAGTATTTAATTATAGTATAGAAGCTGAAACAAGTTCAGCTTGACAAAAGCAAAGATAAAAGGTTGTGAATAATTAAGATAAACCAAAGTTATGTTTAACGAAGAATATGATGTTGTAGTTGTTGGAGCAGGACATGCAGGAAGTGAAGCTGCTGCTGCTGCTGCAAACATGGGAAGTAAGACGTTGTTAATTACGATGAATCTTCAAAACATTGCACAAATGTCTTGTAATCCTGCAATGGGAGGAATTGCAAAAGGACAAATTGTTAGAGAGATTGATGCGCTTGGTGGTTATAGCGGAATTGTTTCAGATACGTCTGCGATTCAATTTAAGATGCTAAACAAATCTAAAGGACCAGCAATGTGGAGTCCAAGAGTGCAATCGGATAGAATGCGTTTCGCTGAAGATTGGAGGATGCTTTTAGAAGGCACTGAAAATCTTGATTTCTATCAAGAGATGGTGTCTGGCCTTATTGTAGAAAATCATAAAGTGGTTGGTGTAAAAACATCTCTTGGAGTTGAAGTAAGAGCGAAGTCTGTTGTGTTAACTAATGGAACTTTTTTAAATGGCTTAATTCATATAGGAGATAAAAATTTTGGTGGAGGAAGGGCAGGTGAAAGAGCAGCAACTGGGATCACAGAACAACTCGTTAATTTAGGTTTCGAATCAGGAAGAATGAAAACAGGAACACCACCAAGAGTTGATGGTCGTTCTTTAGATTTTTCTAAAATGATTGAGCAACCTGGTGATGTAAATCCTGAGAAGTTTTCTTATTTGGATATTACAAAACCATTGACAGAACAACGTTCTTGTCATATGTCTTATACAAGTGAATTGGTTCACGATTTGTTGCGTGAAGGTTTTGACCGTTCGCCAATGTTTAATGGTAGAATTAAAAGTGTTGGACCTCGTTATTGTCCTTCAATTGAAGATAAGATTAATCGATTTACTGATAAGGATAGACATCAGTTATTCGTAGAACCTGAAGGTTGGAATACATGCGAATATTATATTAATGGTTTCTCCACATCGTTGCCAGAAGATGTTCAGTTCAAAGCCTTACGTTCTGTAGTTGGATTTGAAAATGTGAAATTTTTCAGACCAGGTTATGCTATAGAATATGATTATTTTCCACCAACACAATTAAAACATACGCTAGAAACAAAGTTAGTAGATGGTCTATATTTTGCTGGACAAATTAATGGAACTACGGGATATGAAGAAGCCGCTTCTCAAGGTTTGATGGCTGGAATAAATGCGAGTTTAAAAGTTCAAGAAAAGGAAGCATTTACCTTGCAAAGAGATGAAGCTTATATAGGTGTTTTAATTGATGATTTAATTACGAAGGGAACAGAAGAGCCTTATAGAATGTTTACATCTCGTGCTGAATACAGAACTTTATTAAGGCAAGATAACGCTGATTTCAGGTTGACACCTAAAGGGTATCAATTAGGTTTAGCTTCTGAAATACGTCTAAAACGTATGGAAGAAAAGCAATCTAAATCGGAAGCTTTTGTGCAATTTTTTAGAGACACAAGTGTGAAACCCGAAGAAGCAAATCCTGTTTTAGAATCTAAAAATTCTGCTATAGTGAAGCAGCAAGATAAGATGTTTAAGTTGTATGCAAGACCAAATATTACCATTGACGATGTAAGAAAGTTTGAGGCCGTTGAAGGTTATATTCGAGCGAATGATTTGGATAGGGAAGTTATAGAGCAAACTGAAATCCAGGTTAAATATGCTGGTTATATTGAGAAGGAAAAGAACAATGCAGATAAGTTAAATAGACTTGAAAATTTAAAGATTCCTGCAGATTTTGATTATTCAAAATTGAAATCTATGAGTATTGAAGCGAGACAAAAATTAAACAAAATACAGCCGGTAACTATTTCTCAGGCATCTCGAATTAGTGGAGTTTCGCCTAATGATATTTCTGTTTTATTAGTTTATTTAGGTCGCTAAATTCCTTTGAAAAAGGGAAATCGCAGATTCAGCGAAGCTAATCTTATGAAATGTTATATTAATGTTCCACGTGAAACAATCATTTGAAAAAAGCTAAAGACATACTGATTTTTGTTTTCGCTGTTGTTGTTTTGTCAACGATTGGATTTGTTTTTTTTATACTTAATGATATACAAGATAAATATAATGAAGAGCCTTTTGTTCAAAATTCTAGCATTCTTCAAACAAGGTATTTGTATAGTTTTTTTAATGATTCTATAAAACTAAGAACTGAATATCGTCTGAGTAAAACAATTAAAGATTCAGTAATTACGTATCGTTATACTTGTGAAACAGACTTGGCTAGAAGTTTAAAGATTGACTACAATTTGAATTCTAAAATTTTGAGTTTTGATATTGGTTCTAAATATGAATTAAATAAATTAAAAGTATTGTTTGATTCAGAAGGAAATTCATTTGATAGTTTTAGAATGAAGGATCCGATAGTTGACGGAATAGAACCTATTTTATTTAATGAAAATTATGGAATTTTGGCGTTTACAGGTGCGCTTAATCCTTCTACATTCTTCATTTCAAAAAAGGATGATATTTCATTTGTTAGACAAATTGAAGAAATATTTTATTATTGATATTGTAAATTATTTAAAATGTAAATAGTATTCGTGCCAAACAACAAACAAACATACCTAACCCTAAAAGACCATTCCGTCTCTAAAGAAGAGTTTCAATTATTACATAATAAAGAACTCGATATGTTAGAAACTTTTCCAGAACCTAAAGGAGAAAAGTTATCTGAATATTATAAAAGTGAAGACTATATTTCACACACAGATACGAAGCGGAATTTATTAGAATTTGTGTATCACAAAGTGAGAGAAATTTCTCTAAAGCGAAAACTGAAATTAATTAATTCTTTTCAGTCAGAAACCAAACAGCTTTTAGATATTGGATGTGGAACAGGCGACTTTTTACAAACCGCTTTAAAAGATAGTTGGAGTATTGCTGGAATAGAACCCAATGAAAGTGCAAGACAAATTGCCAACTCTAAAACTAATAACGCTGTCTTTGAAACTGAAGAGTTATCAAAACTAAAACCGAACAGTTTTGATGTTATTACGCTTTGGCATGTGTTAGAGCATTTACCAGATTTAGAAATGCACACAGCATTATTTAAATCGTTATTAAAACCAAATGGCACTTTAGTAATTGCGGTTCCAAATTATAAAAGTTACGATGCGCAGTATTATAAAAAGTTTTGGGCAGCTTATGATGTGCCAAGACACCTTTGGCATTTTTCTAAAACATCTATTTCAGAATTGTTCAAAAAGAAAAAGATGACATTAGAAAAAGTATTACCAATGACATTTGATGCTTATTATGTGTGTTTACTTTCTGAAAAATATAAATCTGGATTTATGAATCCGGTTAAGGCATTTTGGATTGGTTGGCGCTCTAATCGGAAGGCAAAACACTCTAAAGAGTATTCGTCGCATATTTATGTGCTCAAGAATACTAATTCGTAATTTAAATATGTTTTTTTAGAGCTTCTAAGAGTTTCAAGTCTAGTAACAACAGAAATTTTAGAAATGCGCTTAAAACGCCTTAAATGACGTCGTTTTCAATAGATTTTAAAAATAAGGGTGTTTATTTTCCATAGAAAATATCAATATTTAAAAAATTCGCCATTTCACTCTGTAACTTTTATACATTTGCAAAAATTAATTTGAAACATAAATAAGAAAGATTTTAACTTTCATAATTAGTAAATAACAAAATAGAATGAAAAAAGTAATTTTAGGTTTAATGGTTTTAGTTGGAGCGGCTTCTTGCCAAGAACAACAAAAAACAGCATTTGTAGATAATACAAAAGTGGTAAACGAATTTAATAAGAAAGTTGACTTTGAAGAATCATTTAAAATTAAAGTAGATGCCTTCAATAAAAAAGCGGATAGCCTTAATCAAATGATTCAAATGGAAGCGCAAGCATTTCAATCTCAAGCTTCAAAAATGAATAAGACTAAGCAAGAAGAAGTATATAATGCATTGGTTCAGAAAAAACAAATGCAAGATTATCAAATTGGTAACGAGGAAAAAGCTTTGCAAACAGAAGGTCAGAAAGAAATTGATACTTTAGTTAAACAAGTAAAAGCTTTTATCAAGGATTATGGTAAAGCTAATGGATATACTTTTATATTAGGCGCAAATGATGCTGGTAGTGTTTTATATGGTGCAGAAGGAAAGGATATAACAGAGGAAATTCTTTCAGCATTAAATAAAGGAGGTGAAGCAAAAGAAACTAGTGCTGAAACTACAGCAACTGAATAATGTTGATTAAAATAAAAATTACAAAGCCAGGCCTAAGAAGCTTGGCTTTTTTTATGAAGTAAACGTGTCAGTTTTATAGATAAATCGGTTAAAACAATCTTAGAATTACCATTACGTTCTATATGGTAAATGGCATCTTGCAGTTCTTCTGATATTTCCATTATGTTAGAATCATGCACAAAAGGCGCAAATTTTTCAAGCTTAAACCCATCAGATTTTGGTTCTAAATATACCAATTCATCAGCTTTATAATTAAGCAACAGTGCTTGCCTAAAATAATTTAAACAAAAGGCTAAAAATTTCTTTTGTGTTTCTCGTCCTGTTTTCGCAATTTCTTCAGACCATGAAATTAAATCGTGAATAGCAGCTTTGTTTCCTTTAGCTTTAAATGCTGAACGAATCCAGATCACAAACCATTTTTCAAATTGAATATCTTCACTGTCTTGATAAATAAGATCACAAGCTTTATTGTAATTTCCATTCGCTTGATGTGCAATTTTAGTCGCAACTGATTCTTCAATATGATAGTTTTTAACTAAAGCTTCAGCAATAGCTTCTTCCGCTAATGGCGGAAAATGTAAGATTTGACAACGTGAACGGATTGTATTAATTATTTGCTCTTCGTCTTCAGCAATGAGAATAAATATAGTTTTCTCAGGTGGCTCTTCAATGAGTTTAAGTAACTTGTTGGCACTAGCTGTATTCATCTTTTCTGCCATCCAAATAAGCATTACTTTGTAGCCACCTTCATACGATTTTAGCGTTAAAGATTTTACAATTTGTAAAGCTTCATCTACACCAATTTGCCCTTGTTTATTATCTACACCAAGCATTTTATACCAATCAAATAGGTTTCCGTAAGGTTGTTGATCTAGGAGTTGTCGCCATTCTTCTAAATAGAAACTAGAAACAGGTTTGCTTTTAACCTTATCGCTTGTAGTTACCGGAAACGCAAAATGTAGATCTGGATGAGAAAAATTCTTAAATTTTATATTACAAGATTCGTTACCGCCAGAATTCTCGCCATTGGTATTACTACACAAAATGTATTGTGCATACGCTAAAGCCATTGGCAATGTACCAGAACCTTCAGGACCAACAAATAGTTGCGCATGGGCAATTCTGCCAGCATCAACACTTGTAGTAAGGTGGTTTTTTATGTGTTTTTGACCTAAAACTTCAGAAAATTGCATAAAGCAAAACTATGTTTTTTTTATGAATCTAAAATTAATTTTTTCTGAGTTATATATTATTAAGTTATGCCATACAAAGAAAGGCGTAGATTAACGAAAAGGTTATCGTAAATAAAGGCCATTTATTAGTGAAATGTAGTGCTTTAAAGTCTATTTTTTAACTTGGTAATCTTTATATTTGTGATTCAAAACAGTTTTTTTCACCTCTTATTTAAATTCTCATGAAGACATTAAACGATTTCAATTTTAAAAATAAAAAAGCATTAATCCGAGTAGATTTTAATGTGCCATTAAATGATGATTTTCAGGTAACAGATGCTACTAGAATTGTATCTGCTAAGCCAACAATCATTAAAATATTAGAAGATGGTGGTAGTTGTGTTTTAATGTCACACTTGGGTAGACCAAAAGGTGTGCAAGAAGAATTTTCGTTAAAACATATCATTCCAAAAATTGAAGATGTTTTAGGTGTTGGAGTAAAATTTGCTAGTAATTGTGTTGGTTCTGAAGCTGAGGAAATGGCTAATGCTTTGCAGCCAGGTGAAATCTTATTATTAGAGAATTTACGTTTTCACGAAGAAGAAAAAGAAGGAAATAAAGATTTTGCTGAGCAATTATCAAAATTAGGCGATATCTATGTGAATGATGCCTTTGGTACAGCACACAGAGCGCATGCTTCTACTACAATTGTGGCTCAATTTTTCCCAGAAGACAAGTGTTTTGGTAGCTTATTAGCTAAAGAGATTGAGAGTATTAAAAAGGTAATGGAAGATGGTGAAAAGCCGGTTTTAGCTGTATTAGGTGGAGCAAAAGTATCTTCAAAAATTACCGTTATAGAGAATATACTAGACAAAGTAGATCATCTAATAATTGGAGGAGGAATGACATTTACCTTCATAAAAGCACAAGGTGGTAAAATTGGAGATTCTATCTGTGAAGACGACAAGATGGAATTAGCCTTAGATATTCTAAAGCAAGCAAAAGAAAAAGGTGTACAAATTCATATACCTGTAGATGTTATAGCTGCAGATGCCTTTAGTAATGATGCAAATACTCAAGTTTGTGATGTTACAGAAATACCAGACGGATGGCAAGGTTTAGACGCTGGTCCTAAATCAATAGCAAACTTTGATGCTGTTGTTAACCAATGCAAAACGATTCTTTGGAATGGTCCTTTAGGCGTTTTTGAATTAGAAAGTTTTGCTAACGGAACCATAGAACTTGGTAATTCTATTGCAAACTCAACTCAAAATGGTGCCTTTTCTCTTGTTGGAGGAGGCGATTCTGTCGCTGCTGTAAAACAATTTGGTTTTGAAAACAAAGTAAGTTATGTAAGTACAGGAGGAGGTGCAATGCTAGAAAGCTTAGAGGGTAAAACTTTGCCAGGTATTGCTGCTATTTTAAGCTAATCTTCAGATATGAGTTTATATAGAATTTTATTTTTTAGTATTCTATTCTTGTCTTTGGGATGCTCTTCTAGTGATGATTCTTCATCAAATGGAGCGTTGGATGTGAGATATAAAGTGTTGTTTAGTTATGATGGCGATGTTGTATTTATTGGTGACCAATCAAATGAGGTTATAAAAAAAATATATTCGCAAAATAGCATTTTGGGTATTCTAGGTTATTATAATAATGAGAATACAAATGAGATTTTTTTTATTACCAGAAATGATTTCTCAAACAATGTAACTCTTAATAAAATTAATTTATCAGAGTTATTCAGTTCTGAAGAATACTATTATACACCACAACAGTCCATAATTACATTTAATGAAAATGAGGATCTTATAAGTGAAATCTATTTTGAATCTGAAAGTAGGTTTCACGCAATTTTTGGTCTCAGTGATTACAATGCAGTTTTAAAAACTTTTGAAAATGGATCGGAAGTTTTAGAAAGAAATATTACTGCAAATTTTGGAATGGATCGATATGGAATTGAATTCAGTACGTTTTTTGAAGATGATACTTTAATTTTAATGGAAAGTGTATTTAATTCGTCATTAAAACGAATAAAGTTAGTAGATCTAAATTCATTTACACTCATTAGTGAAAACACAAATTTTAGTTTTAATTTCTTTCAAGGTTTTGGTAATTCTACAGGTAAGTATATAATTGGGAGAAAGATAATTAATTACGAAACGCACGAGTATTTAGCTAACATACAAGGTAATATTCTATATGACATTACAGATGGTTATTCGTTTTTAGGACATTCATCCATTGGATATGATGAAGCAGACAACGCTTTTGAATATTTTGATAGAGGTGATGGTCGCAATGAAACAGGTGTAATAAATACTAACAACGGAGAAGTTACTAAAACAAATATAGCTGGTGAACCAAACTTTAGAAGTTCACCGGTTTTTTATTTTATACCAAATTAATCGAGGTTTAAAAAAGTATAAAGCCTTAACAACTATTATCAATTTTTAGCTAATACCGTAAAAAACACTATTTTTAGCGATTCCAGCGTTATAGTTTTACGTTGATTATTAAGAAGCAATTTGTAAACCATGACATCAAAAATGTTTTTATTGGCTTGCCTATGTATGTCTTTATTTAGTGGGTTTTCCCAAACTAAAATAGATAGCATTTCAAAAACAACGTCTAATACTGTTTCAAATAAAGGTGAAGTTGTAGATGGAAAGCTCTTTTCTAATGGAAAAGAGATAAAGGCAAAAATAGATACTACATCAATTAAGAACCTTAAAGATTTACCAGAAGCTGCAGAGTTAGATGCTAAATGGTTAGAGGAATTATACAATAATAATCTTTTTGATACTATTTATAAATCGGTTACAGAATTAGAGTATGCGCCAGTTTATTACCCTGAGTTATCTACAGATACTTTAAAAGCAAGGCTGGCACGTCTTAATGCAAGAACGCCTTTTAATGTAGAATACAACACATCTTTAGAAAGTGTAATTAAAGGTTATTTGAAGCATAGGCGTACTTCTATGGAGCGCTTAATGGGATTAAGTCATTTTTACTTTCCTATGTTTGAGCAAGAATTTGACAACCATGATATTCCGTTAGAAATGAAATATTTGGCCATTGTTGAGTCTGCGTTAAAACCAAGAGCACGCTCTAGAGTTGGAGCAACTGGGATTTGGCAGTTTATGTACGGTACAGGCAAAGAACATGATCTAGATGTTAGTAGTTATGTAGACGATCGTAGTGATCCTATAAAATCTACTAAAGCAGCTGCAGAGTATTTAGGAAGAATGTATCGCATTTTTGGCGACTGGGATTTATCATTAGCAGCATATAATTCTGGACCAGGAAATGTGAATAAAGCCATTAGACGATCTGGTGGTTATAAAAACTATTGGAACATTAGAAGTAATCTACCAAGAGAAACAGCTGGTTATGTGCCTGCTTTTTTAGCGACCATGTATATTTTTGAATATGCCGAAGAACATGGTTTTAAGCCAGAGCGTCCACCATTTCAATTAATTCAAACAGATACAGTACATGTAAAACAAATGATATCGTTAGATCATGTATCTGAAGTTACAGGTGTTAAAATTGAAGAATTACAGTTTTTAAATCCGGCTTATAAATTAGATATTATTCCTAAAGTTGAAGGAAAAACGTACGCTTTAAGATTGCCGAGAGAGGCTGTTGGGCCTTTTGTAACTAATGAAGACAAAATCTATGCATTTGCAAATGCGGAATTTAATCAACGCGAAAAACCATTACCACAAGTATTTAGTTCTGATTCTAAAATTAGTTATCGCGTTAGAGATGGTGATTACTTAGGAAAAATTGCTAGAAAACATGGCGTAAGAGTAAGTCAGCTAAAGCAATGGAATGGCTTAAGAAGTAATAACCTTAAAATAGGACAACGATTAACTATTTATCCTAGAAATCAAGGTGCTTCAAGTCCACCAAAACCGCCTAAAAAAGTATTAAATACAGAAGGCAAACAAACGTATAAGGTAAAGTCAGGAGATTCTCTTTGGACTATTGCGCAAAAATATTCTGGAGTTTCTGTTCAGAATATTAAAGATTGGAACGATATTAGTAGTAATAAACTAAAAATAGGAATGATATTAATTGTTTCTGAATAAAAACCATCAAAACTAAAACTTATGAAAGCGTTTTATACCGTATTATTAAGCGTATTGCTATTGGCTTGTGGCGAGTCAGATAAAAAGGATAGCAAAATGTATTTACCAGATTCTAACGGAAATCTAAACACAATATCTATAGTTGCTGATAATGTATTATGGGAAGACAGTGTAGGAGAATCTATTAGAGATATTTTCGCAGCACCATTAAATGGTTTACCGACTGAAGAACCTATGTTTGGCATGAGGCAAATACCACCACAGGTTTTTGATGGTTTTGCAGCCAGAAATAGAATTGTTTTAAAAATTGAAAAAGGAGATTTAGAAGCAGCGACAAAGATTGTAAATGACGTATATGCCAAACCGCAAACGGTTGCTGTTGTTAGTGGTAAAACTAATCAAGAGATTATAGATCAATTAAAAGAGAATAGTGATAAAATATTCGATGCTTTTAATAAAGAAGAAGTAAAAGAAAAATTAAGACGTATTAATCTTTCTTTATTAACTGATAAAGAAATGGAAGATCAATTAGGTATAACTATTGATATTCCTTCAGCATATAGAATTAGTAAGGCAGAAGAAGATTTTTACTGGATCCGTAAAAACCTTAAAAACTCAAAAACCATTGAACTTATGTTATATGAAGTGCCAATGGAAACCATTTCTCAAGGCGACAGCACTATAGTAGATATTATAAAGATGAGAGATAATATTACTAAAACTAAAATCCCTGGAGAAGACGGTATCTATATGGCTGTAGAAGATGCATATGTACCTTCTTTGTTTAAAACTATTATAGACAATAAACCAGCTTACGAAGTAAGAGGAATGTGGGACATGCAAGGCTACAGTATGGCAGGTCCATTTATTACTTACGCCATAGAAGATAAAATTAATAACAGGTATTTATTAGCAGATGGCTATGTATATGCACCATCGCTACCAAAGCGAGATTATATTTTTGAACTCGAAGCTATGATTAAGTCCATAACGATTAAGTAATAAAAAAAGCCAACTTACAAAGTTGGCTTTTTTTTATATCTAAGAAGTGTAATATTATTCTTTACTTTCTGAAGAATCATTTTCCTTACTAGCATCTTTAAATTCCTTAATTCCACTTCCTAACCCTTTCATTAATTCTGGTATTTTTTTTCCACCAAAAATCAATAAAACAACAACTGCGATAAGAATTACCTGTGGCATTCCAATCATTAATGGTAACATGCTTAAACTCATAACTTTTAATTTAATGGTGCAAAGTTAGTAATTATAGTTTAATAATAGTGTTGTTATATTAACTTTAGGACTTTAATATATTGCTATTAGAGTATTTTAACTAATTTTGTTTTAATGGCAAAAAAGAAAAAAAAGGAAAAAAAATTAGCTAAAAAGCTACTTCATAAGTACCGTTTAGTCATATTAAACGAAGATACTTTTGAAGAACGCTTCGCTATAAAATTAACGCGTCTCAATGTTTTTATTCTAACATCGATTTCTGCCATTTCTCTTATATTTTTAACTGTTTTATTAATTGCTTTTACACCTTTAAGGGAATATATTCCTGGTTATTCGTCTGCTAAATTAAAGAAGAAGGCAACAATGCTCAATTATAAAACCGACTCATTAGTTCAAGAGTTAGAATTAAATAAAAAATATTACGCCTCAATTAGAAAAGTATTGACAGGTGATGTAGCCACCTTAGAATTTAATAGAGACTCTATAATTGAAGCAGCTAAAACGGACTTAGATATTTTACAAGTACCTACCAACCGGGAAGATTCTCTACTGAGACTAAAAGTGGATAAAGAAGATAAATATAATTTATTTGAAGTTGAAGGTGATCAATCGAGTTATGTGCTTTTTCCACCAGTAAATGGTACTATTTCTGAGGGATATGATTTTGAAGAGAAACATTATGCAGTAGATGTTGTAGTACCAATTAATACACCAGTAAAAGCAACAGCGGATGGTACAATAATTTTTGCAGAATGGACTGTAGAAACAGGTTTTGTGGTTATTATTGAACACAACCGAGAGTTAATTTCGGTATATAAACACAATTCTGCGATCACAAAAACACAAGGAGATTTAGTAAAATCTGGAGAGGTTATAGCAATGTCTGGTGATGGTGGCGAATTAACCACAGGACCACATCTTCATTTTGAATTGTGGAGTAAGGGTTATTCTGTTGATCCAACAAATTTTATTGATTTTGAATGAAAATAGTTTATAAATTATTTCTCTTCTTTTAGTTTGAAGAAATACAAAAACTAGTATTTTTCAGAACACATTCTTTTACAAGAATCTTTAAACAACACAGAAACTTTTTATATTTAAAACAGACGTCAGTCAAGTATCAGTTTTTTAAAAAACTACAAATCTTAATTATTAACTGGTTTAAAAATGCACAATACATAATGTTATCATTAAAAGCAGCTCTAGCAAAACCATTTGCAAAACGTGTTTATAAATCCATTAAAAAATGGTCTTCAAAACCTGTTGAAACACAGCAAAAAGTATTTGAAAATTTAATTGGAGAAGCAAAGCATACCGCTTTTGGGAAAGATCATAATTTTAGTTCAATTTCTTCTTTTAAAGATTTTCAAAACAATGTTCCAGTAAGAGATTACGAAGAATTAAAACCATACGTAGAGCGTGTAGTTGCCGGTGAAGAAGATATCCTATGGAAAGGGAAGCCCATTTACTTTGCAAAAACCTCTGGGACGACCTCTGGTGCAAAATATATTCCTATTACCAAGGAAAGCATGCCTACACATGTAAATGCTGCTAGAAACGCTATATTAATGTATATTCATGAAACAGGTAATGCAAAATTTGTAGATGGTAAAATGATATTTCTTCAAGGAAGTCCAATTTTAGAGGAGAAACATGGAATTAAACTTGGAAGATTATCTGGTATTGTAGCGCATTATGTGCCAAAATATCTTCAAAAAAATAGAATGCCAAGCTTAGAGACCAATTGTATTGAGGATTGGGAAACCAAGGTAGATGCTATTGTAGAGGAAACCATAAATGAAGATATGAGTATCATTTCTGGAATTCCATCATGGGTACAAATGTATTTTGAAAAATTGATTGAGAAGTCGGGTAAAAACGTTGGCGACCTTTTTAAGAATTTCAATCTTTTCATATTTGGAGGCGTAAACTATGAGCCCTACAGAGCAAAATTCGAAAACTTAATAGGACGAAAAGTAGATAGTATAGAATTGTATCCTGCGAGTGAAGGGTTTTTTGCATTTCAAGATAAACAAAATGAAAAAGGCATGTTACTTCAGTTAGATTCAGGAATTTTTTATGAATTTATAGAAGCAGAACACTTTTTTGAAAACAACCCAAAACGTATCACTATTGCAGATGTAAAGTTAAGCGTAAATTATGTTATGATTATTTCTACAACAGCTGGTCTTTGGGCATACAATATTGGAGACACTATTCAGTTTACATCACTAAAACCATATAGAGTGATTGTAAGTGGAAGAATAAAACATTTTATTTCGGCTTTTGGGGAACATGTTATAGGAAAAGAAGTAGAACAGGCTTTAAAAGAAGCCACAGAAAACACCTCAATTTCGGTAAACGAATTTACCGTTGCACCACAAATTAACCCTAAAGAAGGCTTGCCATATCATGAGTGGTTAATAGAATTTGAAAACGAACCAGAAAATGAACCGCAATTAATAGAAGCTTTAGAAACGTCATTAAAACAACAAAATTCGTATTATCTAGATTTAATAGACGGGAAAGTTTTAAGGCCTTTAAAGATTACAAAAATTAAAAAAGATGGATTTCAAACTTATATGAAATCAATAGGAAAATTGGGAGGACAAAATAAAATACCAAGACTCTCTAACGACCGAAAAATTGCAGACCATCTACACCAATTTAATCTGACTAAATAAACCTATATTTGTGTGTTAAAATAGCTTAATAATATGAAGAAAAAACACGAAAGAACCAGAGCACAAGAAAGCTCTAGCGCCATAGAACGAATGTATATAACTATGCGTCATCTTTTTAATCGTGGTTTCTATAAACCCATGGGAGTTTCTGGAGAAACATTACGTGAAGCGTTATTGCTTTTACGTCCAGAAATTTATGGTTCTATAGGAGAAGAAAAGGCAGAGTTAGAAGGCTTACTTTATGTTGTAGACCGTTTACCTCATGGTATTGAAGAGTGCACATTTATTAATCTTACGAGTGATGAAGGTTATGCAAATTCGCATTTTAAAGCTATAATTCCACCTAAAAGAAGGAGAAATTGTTATCGAATAGACGATGAGCAAATGAATATTGAAATTACAAGAGGTCGTTCTGAGATTTATGATATTTTAACCCACTTAACCTTCTTGTTTGTAGAATCTCATAAAATTAGCAAGCGTGTTTTAATTGATGAAGAAGGGACTACAGTAAGAGATTGGAAAAAGTTAGAAAGTGCTGTAACGTCAACTAAAAAACTAACTCAAAAAGAACGCGAAATTGCAATAACACATACAGCTAATATTCTTGGTAGAACGTTTAATGAATTAACGGAAGCTTATCCAAAATTTGCCACAGATACGCAACCTGAGCGTTTACTTCAAATAGTGTACTGGTTAGGTAAATTAGCCATTGAAGAAACGGTAAATAACAACAAACGAACTATTACTTTTAGTCCTGTTTTAAGAGAACGTTTAGGGCATCATATACATGGAGAAGCTTGGGCAGACACCATTAAATCTGAATTACATAAAAATGATTTGTTAGAGCGACCAATTCATATTATTAGTGCAAATATGCACAGTGTAATGAATTCATTATTTGCAAAAGGCACATTAAAAGGTGCAGACGCAAAAAAGGATATTTTTGATACCTATGAAGATTTAAGTAACTCAAAAAATTCAGCATTACGCAATAAAGTAGAGAAATCAGCGTTGCAAAATGGGATGATTCAGATAAAGGATACGTCTGGAACTAATATTGACATTCAGATTTTTGATACAGATAAGATTGATTTTTCAAAATCAGAATTTAAATATTTAGAAGAGAAGGTAGAAGATAAAGCTGTAATTTTTGTGATGGATTATGCTTTTGGAGAACAAGCTTATGAAACCTTAGATGAGTTTTTAAAACCAATGAAGGTTGATGGTAAAAAGGTGCATTTAGATGTGAAATCTATTTCAATAATGGGTAAAGCCGGAATCTTAGAAGGAGGAAAGGGAGACGTTATGATACCTACTGCTCATATTTTTGAGGGAACAGCTGACAATTATCCATTTAAAAATGAATTGAGCAAAGATGATTTATTAGATTGTGGTGTATCAGTTTATGAAGGAACAATGGTTACTGTTTTAGGAACTTCACTTCAAAACAAAGAAATCTTGAAATTCTTTAAGAATTCTACATGGAATGTTATTGGATTAGAGATGGAAGGAGCGCATTATCAAAAAGCAATACAAGCAGCATCTCGAGTTAGAGGTAGTATTAATGAAGACGTGAAGGTAAGATATGCGTATTATGCTTCAGATAATCCTTTAGAAACAGGAAGCACATTAGCATCTGGAGGTTTAGGAACATCAGGTGTAAAACCAACATACGTGATTACAAAAAAGATATTAGAACAAATATTTAATTCATAACACATGAGTGAAAAATTACCACAACAACCACAAAGCGAAGAGGTTGATTTAGGGCAATTATTTAATGCTATTGGCAAATTATTTGAGAAATTATTTGCTTTTATTGGTCGCATATTTAAAGGCATTTTCTCAGCAATTATCTATGCCATCAAGCCTTTGGTAGTACATTTTAAAATCGTTGCAGCTGCGCTTGTTATTACTGCGATATTAGGATATGTTTTGCAAAAATCAGGTGAGCCAATATATTACTCTGAAATGATTGTAAAGCCAAATTTTGATTCTAAATATCAGTTAGCTACAAATATTAATTATTTTAATGAATTAATAACGTCTAAGAACCATACTGAGTTATCACAAATTTTTGAAATAGAACAAAATGATGCTAGTCAGCTTGTGAGTTTTGAGCTGAAGGCAGGACCAGAAACTCAAAATGACTTGTTTATTGAATATGATGAATATGTTATGTCTATAGATACATCTTTAGTTGATGAACTCAATTATAAGGATTATTTAGAGAAAAGGGACCTTATGTCTGGTAGAGTGTTTACAATAACCGCAAAATCTAACAAAATTGATGTTTTTTCGCTTTTAAATGAGGGTTTTAAAAATACTTTTATTAATAATTATTCTGAGCACCAAAAGAAAGTTAGAGATACTTTGGCTTATATAGAGCGAAAGTCACTGAATATGCAATTAGATCGATTGGACAGCATTCAAAAAACGTATTTAGAAGCTATTAAAAACGATTCTAAAAATCCAAAATTTTCATTAGAAGTTGGTAGCGCATTACCAGTTCAAGAGGAGAAAACGGCAACAAAAGAATATGATTTATTTTTAAAAGAACAGGAAATTAGAAGAAACCTAAACAAGTTGAACCTTATGGTAGCAGAAGAGAATACATACTATGATGTATTATCATCTTTTGATAAAATTGGAAAAAAAGACAAAAGTATAGGGCAACGTTATGTGTTATTATTTCCGGTTTTAACTTTAGTACTTATGCTATTAGTCTTTTTAGGATTGAAAGCGTTCAATTACATAAAAAACTATGAATAAAAATTTGTAGCTATTTTATTCTTAATTAGTTTATGGCAATTTCTAAACGGATAGAGATGCAAAGTTTAATTCATTTTCATAAAAATTAGTGAAGTACTTTAATTTAGTAGTTGAATGGTAGTAAAGGAGACAAAATTAAAAGGCTGTTTTATTATTCAGCCTAACATTTTTAAAGATAAACGAGGTTATTTTATAGAGTCATTTAATCAAGAGGCGTTTAATGCTAAATTAAATTTAGACATAATATTTGTACAAGATAATGAATCACAATCCTCTAAAGGCGTTTTAAGAGGTTTACACTATCAAAAAGGCGAGTACAGTCAGGCTAAATTAGTTAGGGTTATTAAAGGGCGTGTATGGGACGTTGTGGTTGATATGAGAAGAGAGTCAGACACCTTTGGAGAGCATTTTTCTATTGAGTTAACGGAAGAGAATAAAACGCAATTATTTATTCCAAAAGGATTTGCTCACGGATTTATAGTATTAGAGGATAATACTATTTTTAGCTATAAATGTGATGAGTTTTATAATAAAGATTCAGAAACTGGTATTATATACAATGATAAAGACTTAAACATTAATTGGTTTTTACCAGAGTCAGATTTTATTCTTTCAGAAAAGGATTTAATACTTCCGAACTTTAAAGATGCTGAAACATGTTAAAAGTTTTAATTACTGGTAAAGACGGCCAGTTAGCACAATGTGTAAAGAGTATATCACAACAACACCCTAGTCTTCAATTTATTTTTAAATCATCTTCTGAATTAGATATCACAAATTTTAAGTCAATAGAAGCTGCATTTAGTTTAAAACAGTTTGATTACTGCATTAATTGTGCAGCATATACCAATGTTGATAAAGCTGAATCGGAAAGCGCTTTAGCTCATAAAATAAATGTTACAGGAGCTAAGAATTTGGCTATAGCTTGCCATAAATATAATGTTACCCTCATTCACGTGTCCACTGATTTTGTGTTTGACGGAACTGCAACTGAGCCTTACTCTGAAGATTCAGCTACTAATCCATTAGGAATTTACGGTAAAACTAAACTGGAAGGTGAAACGGAAATCGCTAAAATTTTGAATAATCATTTTATAATTAGAACCTCTTGGTTGTATTCAGAATTTGGAAATAATTTCTTAAAAACTATGCTCAAATTTGGGAAAGAGCGTGAACAGATAAGTGTTGTTAGCGACCAAGTAGGAAGCCCAACATATGCTGTAGATTTAGCACATGTTATATTGAGATTAATTGAAAGTAAAAGTAAGTCTTATGGTCTTTATCACTATAGTAATAAAGGGGCAATAAGTTGGTATGAATTTGCTGGAGAAATCTTTAAACTAAGTAAATCTCCAATAATTTTAAACGAAATTGAAAGTAAAGATTATCCAACTAAAGCTGTGCGACCTAAGTATAGCGTGTTAGATACCATTAAAATAGAAAATAAAGAAAAATTAAAGATTCTAAACTGGAAAATTAGCTTAGAAACGGCCATTACTAATGTAAACCGTAGCACCAAATATTCATAGCGCTATTACGGTCGTTTAGTATTACAAACTATAGGTCAACTCATTTATAATAGTATTTTTGTAAAACCAATGTCTATCATAATTTTTTTAAGTTTAATACTGTCTACAATTCTTGCATGAAGAAGAAAAACCTTATCATTTTCGGAACACGTCCTGAAGCCATAAAAATGGCACCATTAGTGAAGACGTTCTTGAATTATTCTAATGACTTTGAAACTAAAGTGTGTATTACGGCACAGCATAGAGAAATGTTGGACCAAGTGTTAGATTTCTTTCAGATTATTCCAGATTATGACTTAGACTTAATGAAACCTAATCAAAACCTTTATAATTTAACAGCTGAGATTATAACTGGTTTAAAACCAATATTAGAAGAATTCAAACCAGATTTCGTATATGTTCATGGAGATACAACAACCACGATGTCTGCAAGTATTGCAGCGTTTTATTCTGGCGCAAAAGTATGTCATATAGAAGCGGGTTTAAGAACATTTAATAAACGCTCCCCTTTTCCTGAGGAAATTAATAGAAGTATTACTGGTCGAGTTTCAGATTATCATTTTGCACCAACTAAGACATCAAAAGATAATTTACTAAATGAAAATGTGAAAGAATCTCATGTTTTAGTTACAGGAAATACAGTTATTGACGCATTAGATTATAGCACTAGAACAGTTAATGCTGAATATTTTGAGGATATTGAAGTTGAGTATTTAAAAGCTAATTTAGACACAAATAAAAAATTAATTTTAGTAACTGGTCATAGACGAGAAAATCATGGTAAAGGATTTATTAATATCTGTGCAGCTTTAAAAGAAATAGCACAATTTCATAGTGATGTACAAATAATTTATCCGGTACATTTAAACCCAAATGTTCAGAAACCCGTTTTTGAGTTATTAAGTGATTGCGAAAATATAAAGTTAATTAAGCCGTTATCCTATCCTGCATTTGTGTGGTTAATGAACCATTCTTATTTAATAATTACAGACAGTGGAGGCGTTCAAGAGGAGGCTCCAAGTTTAGGCAAGCCTGTTTTGGTAATGAGGGACACAACAGAGCGACCAGAAGCAGTAGAAGCTGGCACTGTGTTATTAGTTGGCACTGATACAGATAAAATTGTTAATGAAGCTAATACACTTTTAACAGATACTGTTCGTTATGAGAAAATGAGTAGTCTTCATAATCCTTATGGAGATGGAAAAGCGTGTGAACGAATTGTTAAATTTATTTTGAACTTATAAAATGAATAAACCTGAAGTAGTAATGATGGGTTTGGGCTATATTGGTCTACCAACAGCAGCATTAATAGCACAAAATAACACTCGAGTACATGGTGTAGACATAAACCCTAGAATTGTCGAAATTATAAATGCAGGTAAAATACATATTATTGAACCAGATTTAGATACTGCAGTTGCAGATGCTGTTAAAAATGGATATTTAATAGCGAATACCAAACCTATTGAAGCTAATACCTATTTAATTGTTGTTCCTACACCATTTAAGGCTAAAAACAAGCCAGACATCTCATTTGTAGAGGCAGCAACCAAAGCTATTATTCCTTTATTAAAACCGGGAGACTTATATATTATCGAATCTACCTCACCTATAGGCACTACTGAGAAAATGATGAGGTTAATATACTCAGAACGCCCAGAGTTAAAAGAAAAGTTATTTCTAGCATATTGTCCAGAGCGTGTTTTACCTGGAAATGTAATGTATGAATTGGTAAATAATGATAGAGTTATAGGAGGTGTAAATGAAGCTTCTACTGATAAGGCAATTGATTTTTATAGACAATTTATAAAAGGAGATTTACACAAAACAAATGCACGTACAGCAGAAATGTGTAAACTCGTAGAAAATTCCTCTAGAGATGTACAAATAGCGTTTGCAAATGAGTTATCTTTAATATGTGATAAAGCAGACATTAATGTTTGGGAACTCATAGAATTAGCAAATAAACACCCAAGAGTAAATATTTTACAACCAGGTTGTGGTGTGGGAGGACATTGTATAGCAGTAGACCCTTATTTTATAGTATCTGATTACCCAGAAGAATCTAAGATTATTAGTAAAGCAAGAGAAATTAATAATTACAAGTCTCTATGGTGTGCCGAAAAAGTACAAACAGCTAAATTAGAGTTTGAAATAAAAAATGGATATAAACCCAAAATAGCACTCATGGGTTTAGCCTTTAAACCTAATATTGATGATTTAAGAGAATCTCCTGCTAAATATATTGCTCAAACAGTATTACAAAACTCGAACAATGAAATGTATTATATTGTTGAGCCCAATATAAAAAACCATAATGTTTTTAAATTAACTAATTATGAAGAAGCAGTGGAGAAAGCAGATATTATAGTGTTCTTAGTCGCGCATAAAGAGTTTTCAAAAATTAATATTAAACCAAATCAAATTATTTTAGATTTTTGTGGTGTTAGAAAATAAAAATTTTGAAAAAATATTTCTTTTATGGTAGTTCAATATTATTTAGCAGAGGTTTAGAATATTTAATTCTTCTAATAGCTCCATTTTACCTTACAAAAGAAAATTATGGAAGCTTAGAATTTTATAAAAAAATAATTGAGCTTGGTGCAGCAATGCTTACGTTTGGTTTGCCTACATTGATAATGACCTACCCAAAAAGTAATGAAAGCAAAAAATACTTTACCGTAATTTCATTATTGTTTATTACCACTTTAGCTGTATTGGTTACACCATTGCTTAGTATTTTTAACTATCTATTCCTATTAATACCTATTTACTTTCATTCTGTTTTTTTCAATAATGGTATTGTAGCTCCATTTATTTTAACTTACAAAGGCAGTAATTATGCTTCGCTATATAAATCGATCATATCTTTAGTATTTTACTCTACTGTACTAATTTCAATATTTTATTTTGACAAGCCCAACTTGGCATTTGTATATGTCAACTACTTATTGTTGCCTCTAATATTGGTTTACACCATATTTTTCATTTATAAAAACAAAATTGTTCTAAGGATTTTAAAAAAGTACTGGGTGCTTTTTAAAAAGCTTATTTTCAGCTCTTTAACTATAGTTGTGAGCAATTTTGCAAATATGATGTTTTTATATACTGATATATTAATTATAAAAATCCTTTCTAATTCTGCAGATGTAGAAATAGCAAATTATAGTTTTTCTTTAAACATAGCCAATGCTTTAATAATTATACCTTTAACCTTGGTTCAAGTTGATATAGAAAAGCTAAAAAAGAATTTAAAATATGCACGAACCCTTAGAGTTAAAATCTTTCGACTGGTATTAATAATGACCGTTGCTTTAGTCTTTATCTTTATCTTTTTAACGCATTTTTATTTTGAAGCCTATAGTTCGGTTCTTTATGTTTTTTTAATAATTTTAGGAGCTAAATTTATTCAAGCGTTATCAGTATCTTATGGCGCTGTAATTATTATAAGAAAATTGTTTTCACAGAACTTAGTAATTAACCTATTTGCATTATCATGCAATGTTGTTTTAAGCTATTTTTTATATAGCCAGATTGGGTTGATGGGTATAGCGGTTTCAAGTCTAGCAACCTTGCTCATTAGATTTGTATTATTACTTAAGCTTAACAATAAGGTGTGATTTAAAATTATATGAAGTTAAAACTGAAATACCTATATGATTTTATAATACTGTTACCAATCATAATGGTTTTTGTAGGCGAAATTATAGCTTATTTATATCCTAATTTATCTTCTCCAATTAAGGTCTTAACGTGTTTAGTTTTAACCTGTCCTGTCTGGTTAAAAATTAGAATACCTAATAAATTAGCATTAGCAGTATTCATTTTTTTGTTTTTTTTTGTAATAGCCTTCACAAGATCATTCAACTATAATGCAGCTTTAGAAGACGGTATTAGATATTTTTTTCCTATTGCAGTACTTTTATATGGTTATTATAATAAACACAAGCTGAAACTTTTTGTTGGGTTTATTATTGTCTTTACTTTAATTAATTTTATTGCACAATTTAAAAATTATTATCATTTTTATATTGATCCACAGCGACAATGGTTCTATGCAAGGTATTTCATAGAGAGTCAAAACAGAACAGTTTACTGGTCACCAAAAACATTTGGTGTTCTTAGAGCGACTGGTTTAGTAATCTTTTTTGGCGCATACGGTATTCTAAATTTTATTGCGTTTTGGCTAACATATTATTACTATTATGGTAAGTACCGAAAAACTTGTTTAACCATTTTTACAATAGGTGTATTTATTAGTACTTCGTTTAAAACAATAGGTTTTTTTATAATCACGCTTGCAATTAAGTATTATAAGAAGTTAAAATACTTATTGATATTACCTTTTATATTATTAAGCCTTTATATCATAGTAGGAAATGAGATACGTACATCAATCGAAAAATCAATAGAGGTAAGGTTAAAACTATACATAACAGAAGGAAATTCAGCAAGGTCAGAATCCTATAGAGCTATGTTCAATGAGTTTAAGGACTTTAACTTATTAGGAAAGGGAATAGGTGTTTTTGGAGGCCCAGCATCAACAAAATACAATTCTCCATATTATGAAGAAATTGATTTTAATTGGTACGATACCGGTTTTTTAGCTACTACAGATACTTATTATCCGCACTTATTTGTTGAATTAGGAATTTTAGGTGGTTTAGCCTATATGTTAGTTCTTTTATCACCATTTATATTAAAAAAAATAAATTATGGTAAACTAAAGATTTTGTGTATTATTTGTGGGATGTTATTTTTTGATGGCTTATTTTCGTTTTCAATAAATAACCTTGTAATGCTTACTATGACAATATTATTTGTTTATCCAATAATTGAGAGTTCTTTTGTAAAGATTAAATAAAATAGTTGATATTAGAGAATATAACTAAAAAGTTTTATTCTAAAAATGCAGTAGCGGTTATGGTTATACATAATTAAGAAATAAAATATTTATATGAAAGCAGTACTATTAGCTGGTGGTTTTGGGACTAGATTAAGTGAGGAAACGCAAAATATTCCTAAACCAATGGTAACAATTGGTAGTAAGCCTATTTTATGGCACATAATGAAAACGTATTCAAGTTATGGTATTAACGATTTCATTATATTATTGGGTTATAAAGGCTATGTGATTAAAGAGTATTTTGCAAATTATTTCTTACATCAAAGTGATGTTACAATTGATTTAAAAAATAATAATATTGAAATATTAAACAATTCAGCTGAGCCTTGGAAAGTAACTTTAATCGATACAGGGTTGCATACGATGACAGGAGGCAGAATAAAAAGAATTCAAAATTTAATTAACGGTGAAAGATTTATGCTGACCTATGGAGATGGTGTTGCAGATATCAATATTGATGAGCTTTTAAAAACACACATCGATCACGGCAAGACAATAACAATGACAGCCGTTCAACCAGAAGGAAGGTTTGGTTCCTTAAAAATTGTTGGAAATCAAAAAGTAGCTTCTTTCGAAGAAAAACCCAAAGGTGATGGCACATGGATAAATGGAGGTTATTTTGTTTGTGAACCCAATGTTTTCGATTATATAACTGAAGGAGATAAAACCGTTTTTGAGAAAACGCCTTTAGAAAATTTAGCAAAAGAAGGAGAGCTTTATTCATACAAGCATTTTGGTTTTTGGAAACCAATGGATACATTAAGAGATAATAAAGTTTTAAATGAATTATGGGATAATAATAATGCCAAATGGAAAATATGGAAATAGAATCATTATTTGGTGGCATATATAAAGACAGAGTTTGTTTAGTTACAGGTGACACGGGTTTTAAAGGCACTTGGCTGGTGTATTGGCTTAACAAAATGGGAGCAAAGGTTATTGGATACGCTCTAGAACCTGTGACGGAACCTAGTCATTATAATTTATTAGAAAAAAATTACACCTCAATTATTGGCAATCTAGCGGATTTTGAAAAGTTAAATAAAGTATTTAAAAAATATCAACCCGAAATAATTTTTCATCTAGCAGCTCAAGCTTTAGTTAGGTATTCTTACGACAATCCAACAGAAACATTTAATACCAATATTATGGGTACAGTAAATGTTTTTGAAGCTTCAAAAAACACAAAATCTGTAAAGGCTATTGTAAATGTAACTAGTGATAAATGTTACGATAATAAAGAATGGATTTGGGGATATAGAGAAAATGATGCTATGGGTGGTTATGACCCTTATAGTGCATCAAAAGGATGTGCAGAGATTATAACTACATCTTATCAAAAATCATTCTTTAATGGAAATGAAAAGTTGCTTGCAAGTGGAAGAGCAGGCAATGTTATTGGAGGAGGAGATTGGTCTGCAGATAGATTAATACCAGACATAATTAAGTCAGCTGAAAAGGGTACAGAAGTAGAAATAAGAAATCCCCTAGCAACTAGACCATGGCAACATGTTTTAGAGCCATTGAGTGGTTATTTGGTATTAGGCTGGAATTTATTATTAGGTAAAAAAGAATACGCCGGAGGTTGGAATTTTGGGCCAGATTTAAATAATAATCTCAAAGTAAATGAAGTGGTAAAAGAAGCTGAAAAACATTGGAAAAAAATAAAATTTAGGATTGGTACAGATAAAAACATGCACCATGAAGCTAATTTGTTAATGTTAGACTGTTCTAAAGCCAACAAAAAACTTAAATGGAACTCCGTTTGGGATTTTGATATTACCATTGAGAAAACAATCTTATGGTATAAAGATTTTATTGAAAATGATCAAATAAATACTGAAAACGATTTGATTAGTTTTATAGAGAATGCAAAAAATAAGAATGCAATTTGGACTTAAAAAACTTAAAGGATAAAAAAATTATAGTAACTGGTGGACAGGGTTTTTTAGGATACTTATTACTTGAAAAACTTTATTTATTAGGTGCTCAAGTCTTTTCATTTGATATTACATTACAAGAGCAGAACCATATTAAGCATATAGATATAGATATTACCAATTTTGACAATTTAAAAGAAGAAATAAATAAAATTCAACCCAATTTTATATTTCACTTAGCAGCCAAGTTAGATAGAAATAGAGACTTTGATAATATTAACAATATTTCTGCTGTTAATTATAGTGGGACTTTAAATTTGTTAAGAGCATTAAAAGACGTCAGTTTTACTAATTTTATTTTTACAAGCACTAGTGAGGTATATGGTCTGAGCACATCAGAACCGTATCTAGAAACGGATGAAGTAATTGCTGCTTCTCCTTATTCTTTATCTAAATTAAATGCTGAGAACGCAATAAAAACCTATTCAAAAATCTATAATAAGAATTATACGATTTTACGACTATTTAATTTTTACGGAGAAGGAATGCCTAAAGGGTTTTTTATATCTGATTTAGTAGAAAAATTAAAAAATAATGAAGGTTTTGATATGACTTTAGGGGAACAAAAACGAGATTTTTTGGCAGTAGAAAGCGTTATTAATGCCTTAATATTGTCAACACAAAATGTTGCCCAAGGAAACACATACAATGTCTGTAGCGGAAAAGGTGTTAAAATCAGGGATTTAGCAAAGAAATTTAAATTAAATTTAAAAAGTAATTCTGTAATAAATTTTGGAAAATTACCTTATCGAAAGAATGAAATTTGGGAAATGATTGGAGATAATAATAAGATTAAAAAGGAATTAGGTTGGACCCCAAAAGAACTTTTTAAATGAGCAAAACTCAAAAGAAAACTAAAATAATTTTAGGACCATTTAAAAAAGATAATCATGGTTCCATATCGCTTTTAAATACTGTTTTTAAGAATAATTTAGATGCGAATTATGAAGTCATTCGTTTTTTTACAGACAGAAATAAAGGAAAGACGAGTTTATCAAAGTTAAATTTTTATAACATAGTATATTTTTTAAAACAACAACTAGACCTTATTCGTTTAGTTAGAAAGCTTCACCCTCAAATTTTTCATTTTTCCATACATTCTTTTTGGAGCATGGAGAAAAGTTTGGTAATGATAGCTATCGCCAAATTATTTGGAACAGAAAAAACTATAGCTCATTTACACGGTGGGTCATTCGAAAGCTTTTGGATTAATATGAACCCAATTCGAAGAAAAATAGCAAGAATTATGTTTAAAAATGTAGACATGATTATTGTAGCTAGTACATATTGGAAATTTTTTTTTGAGGAGAATGGGTTTAAAAACCAAATAAAAATAGTTAATAATCCAATTGACGAAGAATTTGTTAAAGCAATTGAAAAAGTAAAAGGTACACATAGAAATTCAGATTTCTTGTTTGTAGGCAGTTTAGGTAAGAGAAAAGGGACCTATGATTTATTAAAGGTGGCTGAGCTCAATAAAGATTTCTCTCTTGTTTTAATTGGTAACAGCGAAGAAACAGGCGATTTTGAGAAAGTCTCTAATATTATTGAACAGCACAAACTATCAAACGTTAAACTAATTAGATCAGATAAGTTGTCATTAAAAGATAAAGTAAAGTATTTCTCAGAATCTGGTTGTTTTATTTTTCCTTCATATACAGAGAATTTCCCTTTGGTTATTATTGAAGCTGCAGCTGCTGGCATGCCTATTATTTCAACAAAAGTAGGCGCTGTGCCAGAGTTCTTTGGAAACAGAGAAAATATATTGTTTGTGGAGGCTGGTAATATTCAACTAATTAATGAAGCAATTATAACTTTAGAAAAGAACAAAGATTTTGGTATTGAATTAGGTAAAAATGCAAGAACAACATACGTAAATAAATTAGCCTTACCTTTAATTATTAATCAATTACATAACGCATATAAAACTCTATTAAACTAATGCTAAATGCTTACAAAATATACCGTCTAGCTCATGTTTTATATCGTTATAAAATCCCAATATTACCTCAGTTATTGAAGCTATGTGTTTTTCTTATTTATAATTCTAGTATACCTTATCAAGCAAAAATAGGTAAAGGGTCTCATTTTGGTTATGGAGGGATAGGTGTTGTTGTGCATAAAAAAGCAGTTATTGGTAATAATTGTCAAATAGGAACTAATGTTACTATTGGAGGACGATCTGGTCATCCAGAGGTTCCTGTTATAGGAAACCATGTTTACCTCGCAACAGGTTGTAAAATTCTTGGTCCAATTTGTATAGGACACAATGTAACAGTAGGTGCAAATGCTGTTGTTATAGATAATGTTCCAGATAATGCTATAGTCGTTGGTGTTCCTGCAAAAATTATACGTATCAAAGATGAAATTACCTAGCAACTTAACCTTATATCTAATCTTTTCTTTTCTCTTTTGCTATTTGAGTATTAACTTTTTAATGAATGCAAAAGAAGATTTTTTTGTGTTAAATTACAATTGGAATCAAGCAGAGAATCAAGAAATAGCAAGTGTTAAAATCATTGATTATGAGGTTAATAGGTTCAAAGTGTATCCTAAAAATGCTTTGTTTTTAAATAATCAAAAAACTTATGTAATTAATAACAAACATTACTTTCGTTCAGAAAGAATAGAAACAAATAAAGATACACTAACTTTTATCGGTGTGCATTGGATTAACGAGTATCCTAGACATCTACAAGGCGATATTCAATTAGGTCTAAGTAATTTGCTATTAAACCAAAAAGAAGGCATAAGCATTGCTATGATTGGAGATTCTCAAATGGGTTGGCGCGAAGGAAAATATACCAGAAAATGGATTTCAGAAAAATTAAATGTGCGTTTTGTAGGTAATAAAAAGGATGTATTTGGCTTTCCTTATTATTTTGAGAATAGTTATACATCAAATGATATTTTTCTAAATAATTTAAAATTTAATGATACCGATATAGTCATTTTGTATTTAGGTTTACCTGAAAATCGCGAGGATTTTGAAACTAATCTAAAGAAATTTGTTGCCTTAAATGAGGAGAAAGAAATTATAATTGTTCATAACACTTTAGTGAAAGCTGATTCTAGTAAGTTACATTATCTCAATATATCAGAATATAATAAGAGTACGTATTTTAAAGATGATGGTATTCATCTTAACTATAAAGGACATCATAAATTAGCGCAAGAGCTTATAGCTAAATTAATACTAATTGGAGTTGAAAAAAATTAATTGGGACTATTTACAAAATCTGGCACTAATATTAGTGGTTATTACACTACCAATGCCAAAATACAGCTTAAATTCTCAGGCTTTAATTGTATTGATAGCGGTTTGGTTATTTTCTCGAGGTTTCTCAAATAAGATTGCAAATTTAAAACAGAAGAGATTTCAATTTTTTAGTGTTTCTATTTGGTTTCTTATGTTTATAATAGGTTTAACCTATTCAGATAGTTTAGATATTGGCTTTAAAAATATTGTTAAAAACCTTCCATTACTTGCGATTCCTTTAGTAATTTTTAGTCAAGAAATAAGCTTAAAAAAGCTAGAATATATTTTAAAATGGTTTAGTATAGCTGTTATTTGTTGTGCAATCTTTGCATTGATAAAAGCATCTTATTTTACGTATATGGGTTTTGGAAATTACTTTTACAATCAAAATCTCGCGTTGTTATTAAATATCCATACGACTTATTATGCATTGTTTTGTGTTATAGTAATACTTACTAATATGTACTTAATAGTACTTGATAAAAGTAAACGCTTACATTGGGTTTGTGTATTATTTCTATTATTTTTTTTATATTTATTAAGTTCTCGTATGAGCATTTTTGCCCTTGGTATTGGGACGCTACCAATTTTATACAATAAGTACGGTAAAAAGGCATTGACAAGCATTCCTATTATTTCTTTATTAATTTTCGGCTTTTTATTTACTCCAAATTTTCAGAAAAGAGAGAATGGGCAAGAAGATTTTGGGATAAACACTCCAACCTTAAGCACACGTATATTACATTGGCAAGCTGTAATTGATGCGGTAGAAGAAACAAATATATATTTTGGTGTTGGAAGTGGTACGGATAAAAAACACGTTTATACGGCCTATAATGAATTTAATTTTGTCGAAGGTGTTAAACACAAGTATAATGCGCATAACCAATTTTTAGAATATTATATATATTTTGGCTTAATGGCAATTATAGTCTGGTTTTTCTGTTTTTGGGTTTGGATTAAGAAAATATTTAATGACTACTATGCATACCAGTTTTCAGTATTCATAGTGTTAATTTGCTTTATGCTAACTGAGTCTATTTTAGAAAGGCAAAACGGCATTGTTATTTTTGCATTACTACTATCTTTGATATTAAATTGGAATTTTAAAAAAAATGAAGCTTATAAGTAAAATTGCTAGAGTTTTTAACGAAAAACTGAGTAAAAACAATTCTTTAGCCTATTTAGTTTATTTAATTCTACCTAATAATAACGTCATTTTAGGAAGGGAATATCGTAGAATAAAAAGATCCATATCACTTGTAGCACCTCCTCAATTAGATTCCTTAAAAAGTATGCTAAATTTTGTTGTAAATAACGTCCCTTTTTACAGCGATTATAACACTATTAAGTATAAGGATTTTCCGTTTATCAATAAAAAAATAATTGTTGATGAGGAGGAACATTTTTTTTCGAAAGTATATAAAAGTAGAGATTATGAAGTTGTAACATCAGGAGGAACAACTGGTATACCTGCAAAATATTATTCTCCTAAAAACAGATATAAAAAGGAATATGCATATTTTCATTTTCTTTGGGAAAAATTAGGGTATACCAATCAATTACGTGCTGTACTTAGGAATACTAGTTTATCTGAAGATAGAGATTACAAAATTAACCCAATAACAAGAGAAGTTGTATTTGACGCCTTTAGAAATACCGATTTGTATTTCATGCAAATTTATAAAATTATTAAAAAACTTAAAATAAATTACCTACAGGCATATCCTTCATCTGCATACAATTTTTTAAATTTTTGTTATCAAAAAAGTTTAGATTTAAAATTTTTAAAAGGAGTTTTTCTGAGTTCAGAAAGTTATTTAGAATATCAACAATTGTTATTTGAAAAAAAGTTAAATCTAAAAGTTATTTCAGTTTATGGCCATTCTGAAAGGTTAATACTCATTTATAGAGATTTCGCTACTGGTGAACACAAGGTTTTACATCAATATGGATTTTTTGATTTAGTTGACACCAACGGTAACTCAATTACAGAAGAAAATATAGTAGGAGAAATAGTTGGTACCAGCTTAGATAATTTTGGTTATCCCTTAATAAAGTATAAAACAGGAGATTATACTTCTTACAAAAAGTATAATTCAAATGGAGAATGCACATTAAATGAAATTCTTAGCCGTAGAGAGGATTTAAGAATTTATAACAAAGACGAAAGTTATGTTTCGCCTACAGCTCTTAATATGCATGGGGAATTTTATACTAAAATAAAGGGATTACAGTATTTTCAAAAAACAAAAGGTAAGTTAAAGATAAAAATTATTAAGTCAGATACTTATAGGTATGAGGACGAATTGTTTTTGATTAATTTCATGACAGAACGTTTTTCTCCCACTACAGAAATTACCATTGAATATGTTCATAAGTTGAAAACAACCAACAGCGGTAAAAATTTATTGTTAGAATCTAAAATTGAATATTAGAGGAGTTAGGATAAAAAAAATTCAATTTCTATTTAGTTCGATTATCTTATTTCCAATTGATTTAGCAGTAAATTCAACACCATCTTTGTTTTGATGAAGTCCATCATGACTTAGATAATCTTTTTCCCAATTTTCATTATCTAGAATTTTCTTTCTTAAATCTAAAACAATAATTTGTTTGTTCTCTTTAAATTTCTCTATTAATTTTTTAGATAAATCTATATTAAATAAATCCCGCTTTTTGTTGGTTGTAGGGATTGGAGTTAGATATAAAATTTTTGCCTTAGGATTTAACAAGGTTAAGTGTTCGGTTATTTTGGTAATATTTATAAAAGTAGTTTCAATATTATTTTTCCAATCATTAGTACCAAGTAATAACGTATAAAAATCGGCGCTAGGTATGTTGTCAATTCGATTTAATAGCTCACTAGAATTATTTCCGCCCTCACCCTCATGTCCATAACCAAAGATATCAGTATTACTACCTACAAAAATTAAGTTTTCATTAGTATCGTTAATGTATTTTCTTAAATTTTGAGCGTTAGACCACCAGGTTTGACTATCACCAATGGTGCATAATGAAGTAGTGCCAAATTGAATAAAGTCAATATCAACGATTTTAAAATTAATCTTTTTAAAATCCTCAAATTCTTGAGGTGCTTTACCAATCCATTCTATATTAGATAAAACACTTTGATTTTCCTTAAATGAAACCCATCCAAATCTAAAAAAAAAGGCATTTTGTAAAGAATCTTTGAATCTATAAATACTATTAAAATTGAATTCATTTTTAAGGTTATTGTACTGAACCGGACTTGAAATATTACCATGTTCTTTGCTAAAAATTATTTTGTTCTTTTTATATTTTACAGTATAATTTCCTAGATCAAAAACAGGTTTAATGTTATTGATATTGTAGTGGTCTTTCTCAACATTTGTTTGATGGGAGTTTTCATTACAGCCTGAACTTATTACAAAAATGAAAATTAAAAAAAGGATATATTTTATTGCTTTTCTCATAGAAGATTTTATTTATACCATACAAACTTACCCGAAAACATGAACAAAGTCAATTATAAAGATAATATTAATACTTTTGCGATTAAATAAACTTAAAAGGTGCTAAACAGTAAAGACAGCTTTGATATTTTAAAGGACTATTGCGAAATAGAAGGGTTTAAAGGTTGGGATCCGTATGATGGTTTAAATAGTTGGGTAATTCAAAAAACGCCTCTCGGGAACTCGCGTTTATTTAGATTAGCTTGGATTCAATTGTTTAAAAGAAACCCAATTAACCTAAGACCATTGTTTGGTATAAAAAAGGAATACAATCCTAAAGGTTTAGGGCTTTTTTTAATGGGCTATTGCAATTTATATAAAAAAAAACCAAGTAATAATTACTTAGAAAAAATAGAGTTTTTAGCTAAGGAAATCATAAAATTAAGAACTAAAGATTATTCAAATTATTGTTGGGGTTATAATTTTGACTGGCAAGCAAGAGCATTTTTTCAACCAAAACACACACCAACAGTTGTTGCGACAACTTTTATAGCGGATGCCTTAATTGAGGCATATGAAATCACTAAGAATGAGGAATATTTAAATGTTGCCATAAGCGCTTCTAAATTTGTTTTAAACGATTTAAATAGATCTTACGACAAGGATGGAGACTTTACATTTTCTTATTCACCATTAGACAAAACACAAGTATACAATGCAGGCTTATTAGGGGCAAAACTTCTATGTCTTGTTTATAAGTACACAAATGATGAAAATTTATTAGCGACTGCCAAATCTGTTGCTAATTATGTTTGTAAGAGACAAAATAAAAATGGCTCTTGGGCATATGGAACTTTACCGTTTCATCAGTGGGTTGATAATTTTCATACGGGTTATAATTTAGAATGTTTAAGAATATATCAAAATGTTTCAAGAGACGAATCATTTAATACAAATATAGAAACAGGAATGTCCTATTATTTAAATACTTTTTTTACCGAAGAAGGGATGAGCAAGTATTATAATGACAAGACCTATCCGGTTGATATTCATGCTCCTGCGCAATTAATCGTTACCTTACATAAATGTAATAGACTAAGTGATAACAAAACGGTTGTGGACAGAGTTTTAAATTGGACAATTGATAATATGCAAACAAAAGAAGGTTTTTTTATTTATCAAAAGAGAAAACTAATTTCTTCTAGAATTCCATATATTCGTTGGGCACAAGGCTGGATGTTTTATGCTTTGAGTTTTTACAATTTAGATAATGAATAGACAAAAGTTTTTAAATACGGAAATAGACAATATTTCTATGGCCGAAACTTTGTGCTGTATTGAAACTGCAATTAAAAACAATGAACAAATTCATCACGTTGTTGTAAATGCTGGTAAGATAGTGGCAATGCAAAATGATTTACAGTTACGTAAAAGTGTTAACGATAGTGATTTAATCAATGCTGACGGACAAGCCGTTGTATGGGCATCCCATTTTTTAAATAAGCCATTAAAAGAGCGTGTAGCAGGCATTGATTTAATGGAAAAGCTGGTTGAATTGGCTTTTCATAAAAGATATAAAATTTTCTTTCTCGGCGCTCAAGAGGATATTGTAAAGTCTGTTACTAAAAAATATGCTGAACAATATTCCAATTCAATAATTGCAGGTTACAGAAATGGTTATTTTAGCAAAAAAGAAGAGTCTATTATTGCAACTCAAATTTCAGAAAGTGGTGCAGATATATTGTTTGTGGCTATAAGTTCTCCAACAAAAGAAAATTTTCTTTACGATAATAAAAAACACTTAAAAAATGTCAACTTCATAATGGGTGTTGGCGGTAGTTTTGATGTTGTTGCTGGTAAAGTAACTAGAGCACCGTTATGGATGCAAAAATCGGGTTTGGAATGGTTTTATCGATTTATTCAAGAACCGAAACGTATGTGGAAGCGCTATCTTTTTGGTAATTCAAAATTTATTTATTTGGTACTAAAAGAAAAATTGACGAAGTGAATAATTTTAAAAACAGAAAATTTTTAAAAATTAATGAAATCCACTACTATTTTAGTTACAGTTCATTAATTAATTCTAATTACCTTTATGGTTTAAAGTTATAAATTGAGTCTATTTAAGCAAGGAAGATATTCAGGTTATTTACGTCCTATTTCATATATAATTGATTTATCAACTATAAATGTTATAGCCATTTTATATTTACTTAAAGATAAAGACCCAGTAATATTTACAGTATTTATATCTGTAGGTTGGGTGTTATTATCTGTTTACTCCCAATTCTACGAAGTTTATAGGTTTACAAGACCGATTAATATTTTATCTTTAATTGTAAGACAATCCATACTTTATTTATTATTAGTATTTGCTTTTTCAGGTTTGTATCATGAGTTAGATATCTTCCCAAGACCAATTGTAAAATATGTACTTCTGTGTTGTTTATTTATTACAATTTTTAAGTTCGCAATCTATTATTTGTTGCAGAAATATAGAACCTCATTTGGAGGGAATTATAGAACGACTGTTATTTTTGGTCTTAATAAGAAGACAATAGCTTTAGATAATTTTTTTAACAAAAATCCAGAATATGGGTATTCTCATAAAAAGACATTTAACTTTAAAAACAACGAGCATACATTAAAAGACTGCTTTCAGTACGTATTAGATCAGAATATAGATGAAATTTATTGCTCTATTTCAGAACTGACTAACGCTCAAATTGCAGATATTGTGGATTTTGCAGATAACAATTTAAAGATTTTAAAATTTATACCAGATAGTAAAGAAATTTATGCTAAAAAGCTGCAATATGAGTATTACGATTATATTCCTGTTTTAAGCCTTAGAAATATACCGCTCGAGGATTCCGTAAATACATTTATAAAAAGAGGTTTTGATATTGTATTCTCAAGTTTTATGATTGTATTTGTTTTGTCATGGTTAACACCATTAATAGCGATTTTAATTAAATTAGAGTCTAAAGGACCTGTTTTCTTTAAGCAATCACGTAACGGGTTTAATTACAAAGAATTTGACTGCTATAAGTTTAGATCAATGATGCCAAACAAAGATGCGCATTTATATCAGGCCACAAGAGGTGATGAGCGTGTAACTAAAGTTGGGAAATTTATAAGAAAAACAAGTATCGATGAGTTACCGCAGTTCTTCAATGTATTGTTTGGTGATATGTCGGTTGTGGGTCCCAGGCCACACATGGTTAGTCACACCAATATGTACGCAAAAAAAATAGATAAATTTATGGTAAGACACTTCGTTAAGCCAGGTATAACAGGATTAGCACAAACGAGTGGCTTTAGAGGTGAAGTAGAAACGGATAAAGATATAATTGGTAGAGTTAAATATGATATTTTTTATATAGAAAACTGGTCACTACTTTTAGATATCAAAATTATTTTTCAAACTTTTGTAAATGCCATAAATGGTGATGAAAAAGCCTATTAGAGAACTTCTTTTAGCGCACTTAATTGCTTTCTAAAATCAAATTGAATCATGGCTGTATGCTGTATTGCGGCTTTTAATTCAAGATTTAATCGCTGTGATGAAATTGATTTTAATACTGTATTTAAATCCTCATAATCACTTTCCTTAGCAACCCAACCAAGGTTATTTTTCTTTATGATATCTTCGCCTTCGCCACCTCCAAAATAGAGCATAGGTAAGCCTAATTTGGCGTATTCAAATATTTTAGAGGGTACTGAGCCATAAATTCTATTTAACAACGGAATTATCGTTAAATCATAGCTCAGCAGAACTTTGTGTAGTTCCGTTCTATTCACTCTACCGTGAAAATATAGAGGTAAGTCCTTATTAGTTTCTATTAAGCTTTTTATAACTTGTTCTTCGGCACCAGAACCATAAATATGAAATTCAATAGCGGTATAATCAATTTCATTACACAGTTTGTAAATTCCTTGTGCCACACCTAAAAGACCAGCGTAAACCATTTTTATTTTACCGTTTGGCGCAGTTGTATCTTTAAGTTTAGGAAATTCAATTTCAGGAAAGTTTCTGTACAAAAACAACTCTGGTTTTGTTGTAATCGTCTTAACATGATTAAGGATTTCGTTGCTTTGTCCTAAAATCAAATCTGCCTTTTTGTAATTAAAAGCTTCAAGCTTTTTCAGTATATTATAAGCAAAACCTTCTTTTAATGCGCCTAATTCTAAGCCTGCGCTTGGCCACAAATCACTAACATTAAGAATAAGTTTTCTTTTTTTATATCTTAAAAGGAACATACAGGTAAAAGACACCAAAAGCGGAGGCGATTGCACAATCACTTTATCAGGAATCTTATGCCACATGATAAACCAAACTAAACTAAAGCTATACGAAAGCATTGCTATTAATCGCAAAAACTTATTTTTAGAAACTGAAGCATAGATCCATAAACGATTAATCTTGATGCCATTTTCAACCGTTTTTGAACTGAATTTTCCTTTATATGCCGAAAATATTTTACCAGTTGGGTAGTTAGGAAGTGGTGTAACCACATTAACATCATAATCATCTTTTAAACCATCTGCTAAATGGAATATTCGGTTAGACGCAGCTCCAATCTCTGGTGGAAAATAACTGGTAATAATCATTAATTTCTGCACTACTATCTTATTTAATATGAGATGTAAATTGTTTTAATTTTCCAGATTTAGAGCGCTCTAAATTCTCTACTCGCTCAAAGTTAATTGTAATGTTTGGCTCGAGGTAGCGAATCATTTCATTTTTAATGGTTCTTTTTTCAACCTCAGAAAGTTTATGTTTACTAACATAGCTGATTTTAAAAGTATCTAAATGTAATTGTGCTACAATAAACTCAGAAACGTTACCATCATTTTCAATTACACTTTTTGTAATATAATAGAAGGTAAGTCCTGCTGCTTTTTTCCCACTTGGTAAAATAACGATATCGTTTGTTCTCCCAATTAGTTTTTTGAGAATAGGCTTCTTAATTGTGCTTTTTTTAGATAAAATCCCAATATCTCCAATATCATAGCGAATAAAAGGATGTGCTTTATTATGTAATGACGTAATTACAATTCTACCTTCTTCTCCATAAGGTAAAACAGAATCATTCTCATCTAGGATTTCTATAAAAAGCGTTTCACTGTTAAGTTGCCATTCGTCTTCAGGATTCTGAAAAGCAATAAGATCTAATTCCGATGCGCCATATTCATTTACCACTGGCACGCCAAACCGCGATTCTAGTAGTGTTTTATCATCATCAAATAACATTTCAGAGGTAACAACGCACACTTTTAGGGTTGTACAAACGGAGTTTAAAATCATATTTTTACGTTTCAAGTACTTTGCAAATTGCACTATAGCGCTTGTATAACCGTTAATGTAATCAAAATCTGTTGTTCTAAATTTTTCTAAAGTCGCTTCATGAGCTGTATCACTTAAATCAAATACCGAAAACCGAAAACGGTTGCTAAAATAATCTTTTAATCGTTCCTTATAATAACCTTTCTTATCTAAAGGTATACCATAAAAACGTGCCTGTTTTGACTTATTAAAATCAATGTTATACCAACCAAATCTATCTGTAATTTCCGCCCAAGTAAGCGCATGCGACCATTTATCTTTAGCAAAAACAAAGGGATCTCCAGAACTGCCAGACGTTTTATTGAGATAGACATTTTTAGTAGTAAAACCATTACTTAAACGTTGTTCTAATGGCTGTTGTAAATGACGTTTGGTTAGTATAGGAACAGAATTCCAATCCTCGAGATCAATAGACTTTCCTAGAGTTTTATAAAATGAATTGTTTTCTAAATGATAAGAAATGATAGCTTTTTTTTGTTCTTCAATATAGGCTTCAAAATCAGATGCGTTTTTCCCTTTAATATTGTTTAACGCAGCTTTAGCCTTGTGGATATCAAAGCCGTTTAATTTTAGTGAAAAATCGAATAGTTGCAAAGTGTTTATTGCCTTTAAGGTTTGTGTAAAATAATTGTTTTTTAAGCTGAAAACCAATTATTTTTGTCCAAACAATTTATTAGCATGAATATTTTAGTACTTGGTTCAGGAGGAAGAGAACACACATTTGCATGGAAATTAGCTCAAAGTGACCGTTGTAAGGCTCTTTTTGTAGCTCCTGGAAACTCAGGAACACAAGCGATTGCGACAAATTTAAATATTGGTGTAACTGATTTTGAAGCTATTAAATCAGCTGTTTTAGAGCATAAAATTGATTTAGTAGTTGTTGGGCCAGAAGATCCATTAGTACAAGGAGTTCATGATTTCTTTTTAGAAGATGAAGCTTTAAAACATGTTTCAGTCATTGGGCCTGAAAAAGCCGCAGCGGAATTAGAAGGAAGTAAGGAATTTGCTAAAGAATTTATGATGCGTCATGATATTCCTACAGCAGCTTATGAGAGTTTTACAGAGGAAAATGTAGAGGACGGTTACAAGTTTTTAGAAACCCTAAATGCACCTTACGTTCTAAAAGCAGATGGTTTAGCAGCAGGTAAAGGTGTTTTAATTCTAAATGACCTACAAGAAGCTAAAGATGAATTAAAAAGCATGCTGGTAGATTCTAAATTTGGAGATGCAAGTACCAAAGTGGTTATTGAAGAGTTTTTAGATGGTATTGAGTTAAGTTGTTTTGTGCTTTCTGATGGAAAAGATTATAAAATTTTGCCAACTGCAAAGGATTATAAACGCATAGGAGAAGGCGATACAGGCTTAAACACAGGAGGAATGGGAGCCGTTTCTCCAGTGCCTTTTGCAACAAAAGAATTTTTAGATAAAATTGAAAATCAAGTTGTAATTCCTACAGTTGAAGGTTTAAAGAACGATAATTTACCATACGTAGGTTTTATATTTATTGGATTAATTAAAGTAGGTAATGCCCCTAAGGTAATTGAGTATAATGTTAGAATGGGAGACCCGGAAACAGAAGTTGTTTTGCCAAGACTAAAAACTGATTTGGTAGATGTTTTTGAAGCGATGTCTAACCAAACGTTGTCTCAAATTAATATTGAAATTGATGAACGTGCTGCAACAACTGTAATGTTAGTGTCTGGTGGTTACCCTGAAGCTTATGAAAAAGGAAAAGAAATCACAGGAATTGAAAAAATAACAGATTCTATTGCGTTTCATGCAGGAGCCAAATTACAAGACGGTAAAGTTGTAACTTCAGGTGGACGCGTTATGGCGATAACTTCGTACGGAAATAGTTACCAAGAGGCCATAAAAAAATCTTATCAAAGTATAGAAAATCTACATTTTGATAAGATGAATTATCGTAAGGATATTGGTTTTGATCTATAAATATGAATGAGAAGAAATACTCTTATCTTCTTCACCATTTTCATTGTATTTCTTAAGTTGTAGCATCCAATATACAAATGCAACAAAACCAATTGCCATAAAAATCCATGAAAAGATGTTGGCAGAAAACCAGCTCTCAAGTTCCAATGCTCTAAGGGCATCAAATGGTGCGAATAATACATTCACAAATAAATCCGCTATTCCGTTAAAGAAATCAGTCATAACTTTATAAATTTACACCAATTCTAATTTTCTGAATTGGAATTAAAATGCGAAAATACAAAAACTGTTAATGATTACAAGTGTTTTTAGTAAATCTAAGCCTATAAACTTCATATTCGTTGCGGTTTATGTCTCGCTATTTTTTATTCTAACAAATTACACACTACTTTTTTCAGATTTAAATACCACTGTTGCAACACTCTTTAGATGGCTCGTGACGTTATTTTTAATTTTTCTGTTAGACTTTATTGTTGCTAAAAATAATTTAACGCAAAGAAATAGTTATGCAATTTTAACTTTTGGTTTACTGTTCGGGATGTTTCCAGATGCGATGGCTCATTTAAACATTTTAATATCTAATTTGTTTATACTATTTGCGTTAAGAAGACTTATCAGCTTGCACTCTAAGCTAAATATTAAAAAGAAATTATTCGATGCAGCATTTTGGATTACTTTGGCATCATTTTTCTTTTTTTGGTCAATATTGTTTTTTACCCTCGTTTTAGTAGCTTTAATTTATTACTCCCAAAATGATTTTAAAAACGTAATTGTTCCGTTTATAGCGGTATTAACCGCTATAATTTTACTATTGATTTATAATATTATTTTTTACGATTTATACTTTAGACCAGAAAACTTTGATCGTCATTCTAGTTTAGATTTTACGTCATATAATAGTAAAGAAAACGTTTTTAAACTTACCGTCATATTTAGTTCTCTTGTATGGACTTTATTCTATTATTTTAGAATGATACCTGATAAGAATAAAAAATTAAAACCTTCATATTTTATCATTGCGTGGGCTTCAATATTATCGCTTTTAATTGCGGTTATTGCTCCTGTAAAAAACGGAAGTGAGTACCTGTTTTTGTTTGCTCCGTTTTCTATAATTATGGCTAATTATATCGAAGTGATTTCAGAAAAATGGTTTAAAGAAGTATTTATTACGCTTTTATTAATTACACCGATAATTAGTTTACTGCTGTAATTTATTACCAAAGGCTAAATCGCCAGCATCGCCTAATCCAGGAATAATATAACCTTTTTCATTCAGTTTTTCGTCAATATCAGCAATCCAAAGTTTTACGTCAGAATTAAAAGCATTAGAGACATATTCTACACCTTCTTGCGCACCAATAATACTAACTAAATGAATTTCTTTTGGTGTTCCAAATGGTTTTAGCGCTTCAAAAGTAGCGACCATAGATTGTCCTGTGGCTAACATTGGGTCTGCTAATATTAAGGTTTTACCTTCTAAACTTGGACAAGCTAAATATTCCACTATAATTTCAAAACTTTCTGGGTCATGTTTATGATGTCTATACGCTGAAATAAAAGCGTTTTCAGCTGCATCAAAATAATTTAATAAACCATTATGTAACGGAACACCAGCTCTTAAAATAGAGCAAAGTACATTGTCTTTTTTGTGTAAAACGGTTGTTGCGGTTCCTAAAGGTGTTTCTATATCGTGTACTTCAAATTGAAGCGATTTACTTAATTCATAACCCATTATTTCGCCAATACGTTCTATGTTTCGTCTAAAGCGCATACTGTCTTTTTGTACGGTTTTATCTCTTAATTCAGACATAAAAGTATTTAATATTGAAGGCGTTTCAGAAAGGTTATGAATTTGCATAATATGTAATTTAGTTCGGTCGTTAAAGTTAATAATTCAAACTATATTTGTAAACATTAAATTGATTTCATTATGTTTTCAGAAAAAGCAAACGCCATATTTCAAGAGGTTATTAAGACTTACAAAGTTTTAAATACAGTAGACCAACCTTTTACAAATAAGTATGATAAAAACGATGATTTAATTGCACATTTATTATACAGAAAATCTTGGATAGACACGGTTCAATGGGCTTACGAAGATATTATTAGAGACCCAAACATTGATCCTGTGGCGGCTTTAAAGTTAAAGCGAATGATTGATGCTTCTAACCAAGATAGAACAGATACTGTTGAATTTATAGACAGTTATTTTCTAGATAAATTTAAAGACGTTTCTGTAAAACCAGATGCAAAAATCAATTCTGAAAGTCCAGCTTGGGCTATAGACAGATTATCAATTTTAGCCCTTAAAATTTACCACATGCATCTTGAAACCGTTAGAGAAGATGCAACTGATGCGCATAAAGCTTCTTGCCAAACAAAATTGAATGTTTTATTAGAACAACGTGTAGATTTAAGTACTGCTATTGACGATTTGTTAGAGGATATTTCTAAAGGCGAAAAGTACATGAAAGTGTATAAGCAAATGAAAATGTACAATGACGATGAACTTAATCCTGTTTTAAGAGGACAGAAGTAATTGATGAACCTGTAAGGTTTTCAGAACCTGACAGGTCTGTATAAGAATGCCAAAACCAAAACACATACTAGTCCTTAGGTTTTCTGCAATGGGAGACGTAGCAATGACAGTGCCTGTGTTGCGAGCATTAACCACACTACACCCTGAACTTAAAATAACAGTCGTAACTAGAGCATTTTTTAAACCTTTTTTTCAAGATTTGGAAAATGTAACTGTGTATGAAGCCGATTTAAAAGGCAAACACAAAGGTGTTTTAGGTCTTTATAAATTATCTAAAGAATTAATATCCTTAAATTTTGATGCTGTTGCAGACTTACATAACGTATTACGAAGTAAGATTTTAAAGTTCTTTTTCTTCGGAAAAAAAGTGGTGCAATTAAATAAAGGTAGAGCTGAAAAAAAAGCATTAGTTTCTGGGAAAAAGTTTACACAATTAAAAACCACACATCAACGCTATGCTGAGGTTTTTAAAGTTTTGGGTTATTCCGTAGATTTATCGCAACCTAGATTTCCTGAACCTAAATCTTTGTCTGAAAATTTAAAATCGTTTATATCAAAAACAGACTTAAAAACAATTGGCATTGCACCTTTTGCTGCACACCAAAGTAAAATGTATCCATTATCTCAAATGGAAGTAATAATTACAGAATTATCTAAAAATTACAATATCATCTTATTTGGAGGAGGACAAAAGGAAGTCGAAATTTTAAATCAGTTTGAAACCAAATATAACAACGTAACATCTGTAGCCGGAAAATTAAATTTAGAAGAGGAGTTAGCTCTTATTTCAAATTTAGACCTCATGTTAGCTATGGATTCTGGTAATGCACATTTAGCCGCAATGTTAGGCAAAAAAGTAATTACAATTTGGGGCGTTACGCATCCATTTGCGGGATTTGCACCTTTTAATCAACCAAAAGATTTTGCACTGACAGCAGACAGAGAACAATTCCCATTAATCCCAACATCAATTTACGGAAATAAGTTTCCTGAAGGTTATGAGAATGCTGCAGGTAGTGTTTCAGAAGCTGCAATCGTTTCAAAAATAAAAGCCGTTTTATAAAACTTCCTATTAGAATTTTTTGTCCTCAAAATTATACGAAGTTATATCACGGCAAATAATTAACCTAACATCAAATCGAGTGAAATTCTTTTTTTAGAATTTTGTATCGAGAACCTTTTGAAAATAAAAAGACCTATCAGAATTAAAATTCTGATAGGTCTTTTTGTCTTAAATCTAAAAGCGAAGCGATCTAGATTCTTGGCTCTATTTTAAACATCATCAAAATCCACAGCAATAGTAGCAGATGTAGGATGCGCTTGGCACGTTAAAATTAAACCTTCTGCAACTTCGCCATCCGTTAAAATATTATTCTGACGCATTTCTGCAGTACCTTCAGTTAACTTTGCGATACAACTACTACAAATTCCACCTTGACAAGAATAAGGTGCATCAATATCTTGTTTTAAAGCGGCATCAAGAATAGTTGCTTTTTGAGACATGTTGAATTCAAACTCTTCTTCATCAACAACCACTTTAATTTTAGTTTCGCCAGATGGTAAATCTGTAACAGCTTCAGCTTCAGTTTCAACAGGAGCTGTAAATAATTCAAACTTAATGGCTTTTTCTTTCACACCATTTTCAATTAAAACATCTTTAACTGTATGAATCATTTGTTCTGGTCCACAGAGGTAGAAATTTTCTATGGTAACACCTTTGTATTTGTTCTTTACAATAAGGTTAACAGTGCTTTTTTCAATACGTCCAAATAAGGCATCTTCTTCTTGCGATTGACTGTAAATAAAGTGCGCATGAAAACGATTATCGTACTCTTTTTTCAATTGTAATAATTGGTCAATAAACATAGCATCAGCCAATGTTTTATTACCATACACCAGGATAAAATTACTAAAAGGCTCTTCTTCTAAAAGTGTTTTTGCAATACTTAATACAGGTGTAATTCCGCTTCCTGCAGCAAAGGCAGCTACAGTTCTGGTTTTAGCCGCATTAGCTTCAAATATAAAGCGACCATTAGGTTCTGCAACCTCTAAAGTGTCGCCAGCTTTAAGTGCTGTGTTGGCATAGACAGAAAACGTTCCGTTTTCAACTGCTTTTACTGCAACGGTTACATTTCCGCTATTTTGAGAAGCACAAATAGAGTAATCTCTTCTAATATCTTCGCCGTTTATGGTAGTTTTTAAGGTAATATATTGTCCGGCTTTAAAGCTGAATTTTTCTTTAAGATTTTCAGGAATATCAAAGGTAATAGCAACTGAACTGTCTGTTACTTTATCAACTGATTTTATAGTGAGTGAATGAAATTGTGACATTATAAATAATTTTCTGCAAAGATAAACATTCTACTTTAGACCAGACAGGTTTCATAAACCTGTCTGGTCTTTTTTAATACATCTCATACCTAAGTTTCTTATACATAAGAAAATTATGTATATATTTGTAATACAATGAGCAATTCAAAATTATATAAAGGGAGTTTAAATACTATTATTTTAAAGCTTTTAAATGAGCACGATAAAATGTATGGTTACGAGATTACCCAAAAAGTAAAGGCATTAACCAAAGGCGAACTGAAAATCACAGAAGGCGCCTTATATCCTGCGTTACACAAGTTAGAAGCCGAAGGTTTACTAGATGTTGAAGTCGCAAAAGTAGATAATCGTTTGCGTAAATATTACAAGTTAACGGAAACAGGAACTAAAGAAACCGTGACTAAGCTTGAAGAATTAGCTGAGTATATTAAAACAATGCAAGCCTTGGTAAATCCCAAACTGGCATAATCAAGGTTGACCTCGCGGGTTTTAAAAACCTAGCAGGTCTAAAAGTAAATTAACAGTGAAACTAACAAAACAAGAAATACAATTCATAGACAACTACCTCATTAAAAATGAGGTTAAGTTTTGGGATGTGCGTATAGAATTACTAGACCACATTGTTTCTGCGGTTGAAGATAAAATGACTAACGAAGGTATTTCGTTTAATGAAGCTTTACTAGATGTTCATAGAAGTTTTGGCAACCAATTTATTGAATTTGGAGTTTCAAAAGATAAGATTTTTGAAAAAGGACTTTATCAGAGCAATGCTGGATTTAAGAAGTTTATTAGAAATAAGCAAAAAGAAATAGGAAGAAAAAACAGAAAACGGTATTGGGTTATATTTAGAGAAACGTTCTTTTTACAAAAATTTATATTAGAATATATTGTGTTCATACTTGCTATATTTATCACATATCAGTATAAACCTAAGGCAGCTTTTATGATAGCATTATTAGCTTTAGTAGTGCCAGAATTATTAAAGTTTAAGTACGTATTTAAAAAAGGAGTACGTCATTCCTTAAATGCTAACATGGTAGGTTTACTTAATACTTCATTTTTATGTTTTCAAGGAATGTTTTTAGATTTCTATAAAGATGAGTTTACATATAATGGCATAATTGATTATCGCTATATTATTTGTTTTTATGTTTTAGTTTATCCTTTAGTGAGAGTAAGTTTTAATCTATATAAAGAAGTGCTGAATACTACAAAAGAACGTTACAAGCTTTTAATATCATGAAACTAACCGAATCCCAAATACAAGACCTCTACTCATTTACAAGGCAACATTTTGTAGAACATTACGATTTACAAACCGAACTCGTAGATCATTTAGCCAATGATATTGAAACGCAGTGGCAAGAGCAACCAAAACTCAGTTTTGAAGATGCCAAAAACAAAGCCTTTAAAAAGTTTGGCATTTTTGGTTTTATGGATGCTATCGAGCAGAAAGGTAAGGCTATGAATAAACGCTATAGAGGATATTTGTGGAACGAGTTAAAAAAATGGTTCGAGATTCCGCAGGCATTTGCAACGTTAGGTTTGTTTCTTCTATTTTATTTTTCTTTTACATCATCTTTAGCTGTTGAATTAGCCATTACCTATTATGTTTTAGTAATTATTTGGTCTATAACAAAAAGTATCTTGCTGAATAGACAGTTTAAGCGTAGAAAAAAAGCATCAAATAAAAAATGGCTATTAGAGGAAATGATTTTTAAACAGGCAGGAGGTACGTCGTTAGTTTTTTTGTCTCAGATTTATAACATTCATATAGTGACTGGCGATTTCTTATCTAATCCTTATGTAATTGTATTATTAGCAATGGTATTTACTATTATCGCTTTAGTTTATTACATAAGCTTTGAACTGATTCCAAACAAAGCCGAAAAACTACTAAATGAAACCTATCCAGAATTTAGTTTGTAACAAATTCTTCGTTTTTAATACTTACTACATAAACCAACCCATCATTACATTATGATAAAACACTTTCTCAATCTAGAATGGAAACAATATTTCCGTTCGTCTTATTGGCAAAAAAACATGGCCATCAATATTTTAATGGTGTTTTTTGCGCTTTATTTTATTGTAATGTTTTTAGGCTTAGGCTTCGGACTTCTTCTAATTTTAAAGAAAACCTTTCCTGACCAAGACCCATTTGTAATAGCTAATGGCTATGTATTCTTCTGGATAATTGGCGACTTAATGATGCGCTTTTTTTTACAAAAGCTACCTGTAATGAGCGTAAAGCCTTTATTAACGCTACCTATTAAACGGTCAACCGTTGTTAATTATGTATTAGGAAAATCGGTAGCTTCCTTTTTTAATTTGCTGCCTCTGTTTGCTATAATTCCATTTAGTATTATGCTCATTATGGATGGTTATGCAACCTCAATGATAGTAACATGGCTATTTGCCATGATAATTTTGGTGCTAATTTCAAATTTCTTAAACTTTATTATCGAAGCATTTTCTTCAGAAAAGGAATTATCGTTTTTACCAATTATTACAGTGGTTGGTGTTTTATTTGGTTTAAATTATTTTGGAATATTGCCAATGACCTCGTTAATAGGAGATGCACTTTTAGGCATAGCGAATAATCCTATTCTAATCCTTATTCCATTAGCAATTTTGGCAGCGTGTTATGCTTACAATTTTAAAATTTTAAAAAGTAAACTCTTTTTAGATAGTTCTTTAAAATCTAAAGTTGAAGAAGTTAATGCGGCAGATTTATCTTGGACAGAACGTTTTGGAGACGTTGCACCATTTATGAAGCTAGATTTAAAACTCATTTGGAGAAATAAGCGTACCAAATCCATGGCGTTTTTACTATTAATTGGTGTGTTGTATGGTTTATTCTTTTATCCGCAACCTATGTATAGAGAAATGACTTTTATGTCTGCTTTTATCGGGATTTTTTCAACAGGATTTTTCCTTATTAATTTCGGACAATTCATTCCGGCTTGGGATAGTGGTTATTACAAACTGCTAATGAGTCAGAATATTAAATACGAGCAATATTTACGTTCAAAATTCATTTTAATGGTCATTAGTGTAGTGTTACTTTTTGTACTCGGCATTCCTTATGTGTATTTTGGTTATAAAATTTTAATTGCGCATTTCGCTGCAGCTATTTATAATATTGGTGTGAATACTCACGTGATACTTTGGGGAGGATCCTTCAATCGAAAAAAAATAGAATTAGATAAAAAAGCCGCTTTTAATTACCAAGGTACAGGTGCTGTACAATGGCTTATTGGTATTCCGTTAATGTTGGTGCCAATGGCAATGTTTGGCCTAGTAAATTGGTTAGTAGGTTTTGCAGCTGCAGTAGCTTTACTTATCGTTTTAGGATTGGTAGGCATCGTTTTTCATAAAAAACTAATGAAAGCCATTACACATAAATATCTAGATTCAAAATACAAAATGATTAACGCGTTTAGTCAAGACAATTAATACAACACAACCATGATACATACAAAAGACCTTTCAAAAACATATAACGGAACAACCGTTCTTAATATTGAAGAATTAACTATTCCTAAAGGCCAAAGTTTTGGTTTAGTTGGAAATAATGGTGCGGGAAAAACAACCTATTTCAGTCTATTACTAGATTTAATAAAACCTACCACAGGAAACATTACAAGTAATGATGTTGTTGTAGACCAAAGCGAAGACTGGAAACCTTTTACATCATCGTTTATAGATGAAAGTTTTTTAATCGGTTACCTTACACCAGAAGAATACTTCTATTTTATTGGAGAATTAAGAGGGCAAAACAAAGCCGATGTTGATAGCTTAACATCAAAATTTGAAGATTTCTTTAACGGAGAAATTATAGGAAAGAAAAAGTATCTTAGAGATTTAAGCAAAGGAAACCAGAAGAAAGCCGGAATTGTAGCTGCGCTTATTGGTAATCCTGAAGTTATTATCTTAGATGAACCTTTTGCAAACTTGGATCCAACAACTCAAATAAGACTAAAACAAATTATAAAAGATTTAGCCGAAAAACAAGGTGTCACTGTTTTAGTCTCTAGTCACGATTTAATGCATGTTACGGACGTATGCGAGAGAATTGTTGTGCTAGAAAAAGGAAATGTGGTAAAAGATTTAGAAACCAATCCTGCAACCTTAAAAGAGTTAGAAGCGCATTTTGCTAATGGAGCAGTGGTTTCTCAGGAGGAGGAGTAAAAGCCCCTTTAATTCCCCAAAGGGGAAAACTGATATATGCACAACTTGCGAGTATTGTACGTTGTGCTTTTTCATAATTACAATTCTATTTTTTAAGTAACAGTGAGCCTTTACGTCCCTCTGCCTTCGCGTGAATTTTATGTTTTCAATAAAATCCCTTAGCAACAAAGCATTCTAATATCTTCTAAAATTCAGCCGCAAATTCAAAAAGATGCTTATTTTTACCACCTAACACACTAAACAGTGCGTTTTTCAGTTATCTATAATACCAATTTAATATTGAATTATGTGCAATAATTTAATGTTAAATGGGTATCAAATTAAATAGAACCAACGTTTGAAAACCTATTACAAATTTATATTACTCCTATCATGTGTAGCTTTGATTGCTCAAAGTTGTTCGCGAAAAAAAGATAAATTCATAAATAAGAAGTTTCATGCTCTTGCAACTAAATATAATGTGCTTTATAATGGTAACATAGCTTTAGAACGCGGAATTGAAGGTGTAAATAATGAATTCACTGAAAACTTTTGGGAGCTTTTGCCTATTGAAAGAATGGCTGTTGCAGAAGATATTTTCCTTCCTGGCCAGATTAAAAATGCAGATTTTGAACGTGCGGAGGAAAAAGCGATCAAAGCGATCCAAGTACATGGAATGAATATTGGAGGTAAAGAAAAAAATCCTCAAATAGATGAAGCCTATTTACTTTTAGGTCAAGCACGTTATTTTGATCAGCGTTTTGTGCCAGCTATGGCAGCTTTTAATAATATTTTAAATAAATATCCTACTAGCGATAAAATTAATCAGGTAAAAATTTGGCGCGAAAAAACAAGCATGCGTTTAGATAATGATGCTGGTGCTATAGAAAAATTAAAACGTTTACTTGAAGAGGAAAAAGGTGTTATTGAAGGTCAGGATTTGGCAGATGCTTCAGCAGCATTAGCTCAGGCTTATCTTAACACAAAATCTAAAGATAGTGCTATTGCTCAGTTGGCTATAGCTGCAGAACACACAAAAATTAAAAGAGAAAAAGCACGTTACCATTTTATTAGAGGACAATTGTATAACCAGTTTGGTAAAAAAGATAGTGCTAATATAGAATTTGATGCTATTATAGATATGCATCGCCAAGTACCACGTTCATTTTATATAAATGCCCATTTAGAAAAGTCTTATAATGCAGATGCGTCAAATGTAGATGATGTTGAGTTTCAAGAATATCTTACAGATTTAGAAGAAAATAGAGAGAATAGGCCCTTTTTAGATAAAATATATTATCGTATTGCAGAGTATCATCGTCATAAGATGTCAGATAGCCTTGCTGAAGTTTATTATAATAAATCGCTTAGAAAAACAAAATCAGATAAATATCTTAGATCCCTCAGTTACGAAACTTTAGGTAACATGTATTTTGATAAAAATGTTTACAAAACTGCAGGAGCTTATTATGATTCTACATTGACGGCTATGGTGTTAAATTCTAAACCATATAGAATTATAAAAAAGAAGCGTGAAAATCTTGATGATGTTATATATTATGAAAGCATAGCACAAACTAATGATAGCATCTTAAGGGTTGTAGCTTTACCTAAATCAGAGCAATTAGCAATTTATACACAGCATGCAGAGAACCAAAGGTTAAAAGCATTAGAAGAAAAAAAGGAACGAGAAGAAGCTATAAAAAAACAAAATAATCAACCAACGCCTAGTAATAACAATAGCCAAAGAGCTGAACGTAGCCCTAGAGCGGCAGGAAGTCCTCCAGGAATGATTACTGATACGCAACGAAGATCAGGAAGTAGTAGCTTTTACTTTTATAATACAACAACGGTTTCTTATGGTAAAAGTGAGTTTTTAAAAATTTGGGGAGATCGTAAACTTCAAGATAATTGGAGGCACTCTAGTGAGCGAGCTAGTATAGCAAATTCAACTAAATCAGACAGTTCATCTGTAGATGAGGTTGTAGATGTTCGCTTTAATCCAGAAACGTATTTAGCATCGTTACCAACTAAAAAAGTAGAATTAGACAGTATTGCTAAAGAGCGTAATTTCGCATATTATCAATTAGGAATAATCTATAAGGAAAAATTTAAGGAACTTATTTTAGCAAAAGATAAGCTTGAAAAGCTCCTAGAGAATAATCCTGAAGACCGATTAATTTTACCTTCAAAGTATAATTTATTCCGTATATATACTGAACTTGGATTAAACAGAAGAGCAGAAGAAATGAAACTAGCAATAATTACCGATTATCCAGAGTCGCGTTATGCAGAAATTCTTTTAAATCCACAGTCAGAATTATCTAAGGACGAAAATAGTCCGGAAGCAATATACACAAGGCTTTACAAACAGTTTAATGATGAAGAATACGAGGCTGTTATTGCGGAAGCAGAAGCGCAGATTAAGCGATTAGAAGGCGATGATTTTGTGCCTAAGTTCGAAATTTTAAAAGCATCTGCCAATGGAAGACTTTTTGGTTTTGAAGCTTATAAAAAAGGAATTAATTATATTGCTTTAACCTATGGCAATACAGAAGAAGGGAAAAAGGCGTTAGATATTATAGAAAACGCATTTCCTATATTAGAGAAAAAGGAATTTGTAGTAGATGATGCTGCAGATAAATTCAATGTTATTTTTCAGTTCGAAAATAATTCGGGTGAAGATATTGAAGCGTTTATTAAGATTTTAGATGAAGAAGTAGCTAAAATAAAGTACTTTGATCTAACTACATCAAAGGATGTTTATGATGAAAACACTACCTTTGTTGTTGTTCATGGATTAAAAAGTATTGGCGGAGCAAATGGATTTGCTGAATTACTTAAGTCAGAAGAAAAAGACAAGAGAGGTCGACCTATTAAACCTAAAATAACTAGGCCATACTTTGCAATTTCATCACCGAATTACGCCATAATTCAGAGACACAAAAACTTAAATGCGTACTTAAAATTACAGTAATTTAAAACCAAATCAACATGTTTTCACCAGACAAAAAAAAACAAAAACACTCAAGTATGGAAGCAACTACACAACAAAATATCATAGCACAAGGCACTAAAATTGTAGGCGATATTGCAAGTCAAGGACCATTTAGAATAGACGGAACTGTAGAAGGTAACGTAAAAACATCTGGTAAAGTGGTTGTAGGTAAGTCTGGTTACATAAAAGGAACTTTACAAGGCGAAAATGCAGATTTTGAAGGTAAATTTTCTGGTAAACTTATATTATCTGGAACATTATCTCTTAAATCTACAGCTCATATTGAAGGCGAAGTACATATTACAAAATTAGCTGTAGAACCTGGAGCAACATTTAATGCTACTTGTAGTATGAAAGGAACAGTTAAATCATTATCTAACGAAGCTAGTAAGCCACAACTTTCACAAAGTGCCCAAACCAGGTAATAGACCAAGTAAGTATTTAAGATTTACGTCAGTTGCGTTTCAAATGGGAGGCACTATTTTTCTTGGTAATTATTTAGGTCAATGGCTAGACGCCAAGTATGATAGAGATTTTTGGGAAACTACACTAACACTTTTATCTGTTTTTGCTTCAATGTATTTAGTAATTTCTCAGGTCATTAAAGTTTCTAAGGAAGATGATTAAGGCAGTAGCGACTTACATTATTTCTTTTAGCATATTGTTTGCGCTTATTTATGTTTCGCAGAATTATATTCTTAACGCATCAGGTAAAGTTATAAGATTTAGTCTTTGGGATACAAATATGTTTTTTGCTTTATCGTCATTTATAATCTGTATACATTTTCAATTCTTTTCAGGTATAAAAAGCATTCAACCTCAATTAGGATTTATCTATTTGCCGACGTTATTTATAAAAGGTATTTTGTTTTTTCTCATGTTTAAAACTTCAATCTTTGAATTGGAAGCCTTATTAACAGCAGAAAAATTAAATCTTTTAATTCCATTGTTCTTGTTTCTAGGACTAGAGGTGTTTTTTGTCGTTAAAATCATTACTAAAAACGAGACCTAAATATTAAGCATAAAAACGCATTGTTATTTTAATAAATTACGTACTTTTGCACCGAATTTGAAGAGAGTAGATTTTTGATTTTATAACAATGAATATATTTCAACAAAGTTTTAAATTTTTAGCACTAGCATTATTAGTGTTTCTGCCTACATCAATTTTTGCAAATAGCGAAGGAGGAGATGGTGGTCAAGTAGACACAAAGAAAGAAGTTGAAGATTACATTCTTCACCACATTCAAGATTCTCACGATTTTTCTTTGTTTTCTTATACAAGCGATGAAGGAGAAAGAAAACATTTTGGTTTTCCATTACCAGTAATTTTATGGTCTTCTGATGGCTTAAAGACTTTTATGTCTTCTGAGTTTCATCACAATGATGACGGAACTGTTATTGTGGAAAAAGATGGTGTAAAATTCGCAAAGATACATTCCAAAATATATGAATTAGATGCTGGAGCATCTTCAGTTAATTTTGATGCAGATCATCACGCAACAAACGGTCATAAAGTTTTGGATTTTTCAATTACCAAAAGTGTATTTGGTGTATTGGTTATTGGTTTACTAATGTTGTTTTGGTTTTCTAGTTTAGCAAGGCAATACAAGAAAAAGCAAATCCCAACAGGTTTTGGTCGTGTATTAGAGCCATTAGTACTTTACGTTAGAGATGAAATCGCAAGGCCAAACATTGGTGATAAGCATTACAGAAGATTTACAGGTTATTTGTTGACGGTGTTTTTCTTTATCTGGTTTTTAAATTTAGCAGGTCTTACACCTTTAGGTTTTAACGTTACAGGTCAATTAGCTGTTACGGCTTGTTTAGCAATTTTTACACTTGTTATATATACAGTTAGTGGTAACAAAGATTATTGGATGCACATTTTATGGATGCCAGGAGTACCAGTTTTAATTCGTCCGGTTTTAGCGATTATTGAATTAGCAGGAGCTTTAGTTATTAAGCCATTCTCATTATTAGTACGTTTATTCGCAAACATTTCTGCTGGTCACATTGTTGTTATGAGCTTAATTGCTATTATGTTCACCTTAAAGGAAGCTTTAACAGTTCCTGGAGCAATGGGTTTATCATTTGTATTATCATTTTTTATATTACTAATTGAAGTATTAGTTGCGTTTTTACAAGCGTACATATTTACAATGCTTTCAGCTCTATTTATTGGTATGGCTGTTGCAGAACACGATCACGAGCATGAGCACGATGATCATGGACATGAAATTCCTGATGCGCAAGACGTAAGAGGTGATTTCATTTAATAAGAGTTTTTTTAATTTAACTATAAATATTTTTACTATGTACAATTTAATTGGAGCAGGATTAATCGTAATCGGAGCAGGTATTGGACTTGGTCAAATCGGTGGAAAAGCAATGGAAGGTATTGCTCGTCAGCCAGAAGCGACAGGTAAGATTCAAACAGCGATGATTATCATTGCGGCACTTTTAGAAGGTTTAGCATTTGGTGCTTTATTCTTAGGAAAATAAGAACCGAATTAAACTTACAAAAACACTATCCTGTAACGGTTGGTTACAGGACGTGTTTTTAAATTAAAAAAAAGACAAAACACTTAATTACTTAATAATATGGATAAGTTATTAAACGATTTTTCACCAGGATTATTTGTAGTATCAACAATATTATTGTTGGCACTGATCGCTTTAATGGTAAAATTTGCATGGAAACCAATTCTTAACTCATTAAATGAAAGAGAAGAAGGAATCCAAGGTGCTTTAGATGCTGCTGAAAAGGCTAAGCGTGAAATGGCAAATCTGCAGGCAGATAACCAAAAATTATTGCAAGAAGCGCGTTTAGAAAGAGAAACAATGCTAAAGGAAGCTCGCGAACTTAAAAGCAAAATGATTGCAGATGCAGAAGAGGAAGCTAAAACACAGGCTAACAAAATGATCGCTCAGGCACAAGATGCAATTGCTAGCGAAAAGAAGGCTGCTATGGCAGAAATTAAAAGCCATGTAGCAGGTTTATCTTTAGAGATAGCAGAAAAAGTAGTGCGTAACGAATTATCTAATAAAGACAAGCAACTAGAGTTAGTAGAGTCTATGTTAGGTGAAGCAACTTTAAACTAGTAAGACATGTCAGGATCAAGAGCAGCAATTAGATACGCTAAAGCGGTTTTAAGTATAGCAACAGATCAGAAATCTGCAGATGCAGTAAATAGTGATATGAAAACTATCGCTAATGTTATTGCTGAAAATAAAGATTTAAACCAGATGCTTCAAAGTCCTGTTGTAAGATCTTCAGATAAAAAAGCAGTATTAACATCTGTTTTTAAAGATGCAAATACTTCAACTACTAATTTAATAGATACGTTAATAGCTAACAAAAGATTACCTTTATTGAGTGATGTTGCTGTTAGTTATACGCAATTATTTGATCAGCTAAGAGGTAGCCAAGTAGCATCTGTTACAACTGCTGTGCCTTTAACGGATGATTTAAAAACGAAAGTATTAGCAAAGGTTAAAGAACTAACTGGTAAAGAAGCAGAAGTAGAAAATATAGTTGATGAAAGCATTTTAGGTGGTTTCATACTTAGAGTTGGAGATATACAGTATAATGCTAGTATTTCAAACAAACTCGATAAATTAAAAAGAGAATTTACACTAAATTAATATAGTTTTAGATAAGCCCAAAAGGCTAACAGCTAAAAGCTAAAGACTAAAAAAGATGGCAGAAGTAAAACCAGCTGAAATATCAGCAATCTTAAAACAACAACTTTCAGGTTTTGAAGCAAGTGCTTCATTAGACGAAGTAGGAACAGTATTAACTGTAGGTGATGGTATTGTACGTGCTTACGGATTGGCTAACGCGCAATATGGCGAATTAGTAGAATTCGAAGGTGGTGCAGAAGGAATTGTACTAAACCTTGAGGAAGATAACGTAGGTATTGTACTTTTAGGTACTTCAGTAGGCGTAAAAGAAGGGTCTACCGTAAAACGTACTGAACGTATCGCATCTGTAAAAGTAGGTGAAGGTATTGTTGGTCGTGTGGTAGATACTTTAGGTAACCCAATTGATGGTAAAGGACCAATAGCAGGTGATACTTATGAAATGCCTTTAGAGCGTAAAGCACCAGGTGTTATCTATAGAGAACCAGTAACTGAGCCATTACAAACTGGTATTAAGGCAATTGATGCTATGATTCCTGTAGGTAGAGGTCAACGTGAGTTGGTTATTGGTGACCGTCAAACAGGTAAAACAGCTGTTTGTATTGATGCTATCTTAAATCAAAAAGAATTTTACGATGCAGGCGAGCCTGTTTATTGTATATATGTTGCTGTAGGTCAAAAGGCTTCAACAGTAGCTTTAATTGCTAAGACGTTAGAAGAAAAAGGTGCTTTAGCTTATACAACAATAGTAGCTGCAAATGCATCAGATCCTGCTGCAATGCAAGTTTACGCTCCTTTTACAGGTGCTTCTATTGGAGAATATTTTAGAGATACTGGTAGACCAGCGTTAATTGTTTTTGATGATTTATCAAAACAAGCCGTTGCTTACCGTGAGGTATCTTTATTATTAAGACGTCCTCCAGGACGTGAGGCATATCCTGGTGATGTATTTTATTTACACTCAAGATTATTAGAGCGTTCTGCAAAAGTAATTAACGATGATTCTATCGCTAAAGAAATGAACGATTTACCAGAGGTTTTAAAGCCTTTAGTAAAAGGTGGTGGTTCATTAACAGCTTTACCAATTATTGAAACGCAAGCAGGTGACGTTTCTGCATATATCCCAACTAACGTAATTTCTATTACGGATGGTCAGATCTTCTTAGATGGTGATTTATTTAACTCTGGTGTACGTCCAGCAATTAACGTAGGTATTTCTGTATCTCGTGTTGGTGGTAACGCTCAGATTAAATCAATGAAGAAGGTATCTGGTACATTAAAATTAGATCAAGCTCAGTTCCGTGAATTAGAAGCATTTGCTAAGTTTGGTTCGGATTTAGATGCTGTAACTTTAAATGTAATTAATAAAGGTAAACGTAACGTTGAAATCTTAAAGCAAGCGCAAAATGATCCTTTTAAAGTAGAAGATCAAGTTGCAATTATATATGCTGGTTCTAAGAATTTATTAAAGGATGTTCCTGTAGATAAAGTAAAAGAATTTGAACGTGATTATTTAGAGTTCTTAAGAGCGAAGCATAGCGACGTACTTAGTACTTTAAAAGCAGGTAAATTAACTGATGAGGTTATTGATACACTTACAACTGTAGCAAAAGACCTTTCAGGAAAGTATAAAGGATAATAGATCTTGTCATCCTGAACTTGTTTCAGGATCTCAATAGTAATAAAAAGATTCTGATATAAATTCAGAATGACAAAAAGAGATTATGGCGAATTTAAAGGAAATTAGAAACAGAATATCATCGGTATCTTCAACGATGCAGATTACTAGTGCTATGAAAATGGTATCTGCTGCAAAGTTAAAGAAAGCTCAAGATGCTATTACAGCAATGCGACCTTACTCTAATAAGTTAACAGAATTACTTCAGAGTTTAAGTGCAACTTTAGATGCTGATTCTGGAAGTAAATATTCTGAGCAACGTGACGTAAATAAAGTACTTATTGTTGCGGTAACTTCTAATAGAGGTTTAGCTGGTGCATTTAATTCTAATATTATTAAGCAAGTAACAAAACTTGCTAATGAAACTTATGCTAACAAAGACGTATCTTACTTAGCAATAGGAAAGAAAGCTAATGATGCATTCAAAAAAACGAATAAAGTTATTGCAAATAAAAGTGATTTGTTTGATGACTTAACGTTTGACAATGTTGCTGAAATTGCAGAAATGTTAATGGATAAGTTTGTTTCTGGAGAGTTTGATAAGATAGAGGTTGTGTACAATCACTTTAAAAACGCTGCAACTCAAGTTATAATGACAGAGCAATTTTTACCAATTGTACCTGTTGAAAGTGATGACAATGTAAATTTAGATTACGTATTTGAACCTTCAAAGTTAGAAATTGTTGAAGAGTTAATTCCAAAGTCGTTAAAGACACAATTATATAAAGGCATAAGAGATTCTTTTGCTTCTGAGCATGGTGCACGTATGACAGCAATGCATAAAGCAACAGATAACGCTACAGAATTGAGAGATCAACTTAAGTTAACATATAACAAAGCACGTCAAGCTGCGATTACTAATGAGATCTTAGAAATTGTTGGTGGAGCAGAGGCTTTAAACAACTAAAACAGGAGGAGTTTACATAACTTACTTTTTTATAAAATCAAAAACCTAACTTGTTTCGAGTTAGGTTTTTTTTATGCCTTTAATTTTATAAACTATATATTTAAAGAATGAAATCACCTCGATTAGTCATAATAATGCTCTTAGCGTTATTATTATTGGTAACATGCACATCTGTGCCAAAATTTTCAAACGAAGTCTCTAGTGATATCAAATCTACTTATTATCAACATTGGAATAGTGGATTACAAAATGGTAAAAGTGGAACGGATTTATATATCCAATTAATTGAAAATTCAGTCATTTTAGATAGTGTGTTATTTAAAGGGCAAATATCAAAACTAAATCAGACCTCTTATGATAGTTTATTATATGTGGCTCATCTCGGTTTTAAACTTCAGAGCGATAAGGATTTAATTAAATCTTCTTTCGGAAAATTTCAAATTAATGAAGATGAATGTGTAATTAGTTACCATGTTGTGAGTAACAAAAAACGTCGATTTTCTAAAATTTCTAACCTTGAAGAACAGAAAAGTGTTAATTATCCGAGTTCTCCCGTTCAAAATTAACATTATTTACATGTATTCCTACAAATAAATACTGTTTGTCGTATTTATATTGCTTTTTATAGATTTGTTTGTATCTTGCACATCCAAATCTTTAAGCTATTGCAAAATGAAACAACTTAAGAAGGTATTATTTACCATATTGGTGTTCAGTGTTTTATCTACAACCTTTCAGTGTTCAAGTTCAAGGCTAAATACTAAGTCGCAACAAAAAAGCGTGTCATTTAAAGTAAAACCTATTTTTTACCAGGAATGGTACACACATATAGATGAAGAAAATACAGGTATTAATGTTTTTGTTCCAATAGAAAATAAGCCAGAAAATGTAATTATAGACAGTATTTACTTTAATAATTTAAAAGGACAACTCGTCAGAAATTATGGCAGATATACTGCTGTTTTAAAAGATAATTCGCCTGACCATACATTTAATAATCAGGAGAATTCTAATGAATATCCATTTACTTTATCAGAAAACGAATGTGCAATTAGATATATCGAAAATGATAAAATTAAATATCTAAAGGTAGCTAATGTATTAGAAAAGGAACGAGTTCAATATGAAGACGGTCCTCCTTTAGCGTATCAAAGGCGACGCGAAGCTATGATTGTTTCTGGTCACGACACAGATATAAAACCTACACCATCTTTTCAGGCATCTACTACTTTCAAAGTTAAAACAATATCATTTCAAGAATGGTATGCTGGCATAAAGGTAGGAGGCACAGGAATGAATGTTTTTGTGCCAATTGTAAATAAACAAGAGCATATAAAAATTGACAGTGTTTATTTTAGAAATCTTAAAGCAAAACTTGTTGAAAATTATGGAAGATACACAGCAGTTTTAAAAAACAAATCGCCTTATTATACCTTTAAGAAAGCAGAGAAGGATAAAGATTTTCCATTTACTTTAGAAGACAATGAATGTGCTATTAGTTATGTTGAAAATGGTATAGTGAAATATGTAAAGGTGTCTGATTTAGATGAAAAAAGAGGTGTTTATTACGAAAACGGACCTCCTGAAATCTATAAAAGAGAAGCACGAGCAGCGACAGAAGACATGATTACTATAAAAAATGTTAATGAATTAGAAAACATTTTCAATGAATTAGCAATAACTGAGGTAGCTTTAAGTTATACCAACAATACTATAATTACTTACAATAAAAAGGAGCTCAAACGTTTTAATGAGCCCATAACATCAATTAGAAATAGTAATTATATAGCCGGTTTTAATTTAGAATAGTACCTCAGGTAGTTTCATAACTTCAATTAACTGTACTTTTAAGATAATTTCAATACTTTTGATGCAATTCAAGAGCAATACGTTGAGCGGACTCAAATCACTTTTTAAACAAACATTTATTTACGGTTTAGCGACCGTTTTACCTCGAATGTTAGGTTTTATTTTGGTACCACTTTATACCAATCCAGAGGTGTTGTCTGTTGAAGAATATGGTCGTGTATCTTTCATTTTTGCCTACTTTGTATTGTTTAATGTGGTGTTAGCTTACGGAATGGAAACCGCATTCTTTAGGTTTTTTAACAAAGAGGATGACAAAGAAAAGGTAATAAGCACCTCTGCAATATCATTGATTATTAGCTCTTTTTCCTTAATAGGCATTGCTTTTCTATTAAGACACCAAATTTCTTCATTCATAAATATAGAGCTTAAATATCTCAATTTAGTCTTTGTTATTTTGCTCTTAGATGCTTTGGTTATTATTCCATTTTCCTGGTTAAGAGCTACAGCAAGACCAATGCGTTATGCCGTAATTAAAATATTTAATGTTGCTGTAAATTTAGGTTTGAATATTTTCTTGTTATTGTATTTACAAGGTTTAGCTAAAGGCAATTCATTTTTCAATAGTATTTATATTCCCGAGTTTCAAATTAGTTACATTTTCATTTCTAATGTAATAGCTAGTGGATTAACCTTATTAGTTTTATTGCCTTTCTACACCAAAATAAAATTCTCATTTGATACTGAACTTTGGAAAAAAATGATGCGTTATGCACTGCCAGTACTAATTGCAGGTATTGCATATTCCGTCAATGAAACCTTTGATCGTATTTTATTAGAGTATCTATTACCAGATGACATTGCAGACCAACAAATTGGGATGTATTCAGCCTGTTATAAGCTCGCTTTGTTCATGACTTTGTTTGCAACAGCTTTTCGTTTAGGTATAGAACCCTATTTTTTTAGCCATTCTAATACTAAAAACCCGCAAAAAAATTATGCTAAGATCTTAGAATATTTTGTAGCCTTTGGTTCTGTAATTCTTTTAGTAGTTGTTGTATTTGCGGATCTTTTAAAGCCATACATTATTCTAAGCGAAGCTTATTACGAAGCCATGTGGATTGTACCTTTTATTCTGTTGGCTAACTTTTGTTTAGGTATTTATCACAATCTATCGGTTTGGTATAAAATTACAGATCGCACTAAGTTTGGTGCTTATATTTCAATCTTAGGAGCCTTAGTAACCTTAGTATTAAATTTTATTTTAATTCCTAGAATTGGATTTAAAGGTTCTGCCATTGCAACTGTTTCTGCGTATGCTGTTATGATGTTATTATCATTTTATTTTGGACGAAAATATTATCCAATCCCATATAATCTCAAGAAAATAAGTTTATACCTCGTAATATCTATCGTATTCTCATTTACGTTTTTTTATAACTATCGCGAAAATTATTTGGTAGGAATTGCAATGTTAATTGTATTTTTGGGCTTAGTTATTATGCTTGAAAAGAAAGAGTTAAAACAAGTATTGAACAGACAAAAGTGAACATGAAAATTAAAATAATAAACAAATCTATACACGATTTACCACATTACGAAACTATCGCTTCTGCAGGTATGGATTTACGTGCAAGTATTACCGAAGCTAGAATATTAAAACCTTTAGAGCGTACTATCGTTGGTACAGGTTTATTCATAGAATTGCCAGTTGGTATTGAAGCACAAGTAAGACCAAGAAGTGGACTTGCAGCGAAAAAAGGCATTACAGTTTTAAATGCACCAGGAACGATTGATGCAGATTATAGAGGCGAAATCGGAGTGATATTAGTCAATCTTTCTAATGACGATTTTTTAATTCAAAATGGTGAGCGTATAGCACAATTAGTCATAGCAAAATATGAACGTGCAGAATGGGAACAGGTAGAAATACTTTCTAATACAGATCGCGGAGAAGGCGGTTTTGGGAGTACAGGTACCAAATAATTAAGTCGTACTCAGACAAGAGTCTCAGAATAAAAATGAAGCCTAATTGTTATGATTTAAGAACTAATTAGAATTTAAATAATAATAAAATTAGTAATAATAGAGTTTCCTACTTTAATAGGAAAATAGTTTAATTTAAAAGATACCTGCTTACGCAGGCATAGTTATGAAAATAATAGTACCAATGGCAGGCAGAGGATCTCGCCTAAGACCACATAGTTTAACAGTACCTAAACCATTAATACCAGTTGCAGGTCAACCCATAGTGCATCGTTTAGTAAAAGATATTGCTAAAGTTTTAAAGCAACCTATTGAAGAAATTGCATTTGTTTTGGGCGATCCAGCTTTTTTTGGAGATGACGTTGTCAGCAGCTTACAAGAATTAGCAGAAGGTTTAGGTGCAAAAGCTTCCATCTATAGACAAGACCAACCTTTGGGTACAGGTCATGCTATTATGAGTGCAAAGCCATCGCTCTCTGGACCAGCAGTAATCGCCTATGCAGATACGTTAATTAGAGCTGAATTTGATTTAGATCCTTCAGCAGATAGTGTGATTTGGACCAAATGTGTTGCCAACCCAGAAGCTTATGGCGTTGTAAAATTAAATGACGATCAAAATATTGTAGAGCTTGTAGAAAAGCCAGAATCTTTTGTTAGTGATCAAGCCGTTATAGGCATCTATTACTTTAAAGATGTCGCTGTCTTAAAAGAAAAATTACAAGAAATTTTAGATGAAAACATCATGAATGGTGGCGAATACCAAATCAATGATGGTATTAAACGTATGATGGCAGATGGTAGAGTTTTTAAAACTGGAACCGTTGACGAATGGATGGATTGTGGAAACAAAGCCGTTACCTTAGAAACTAACGCCAAAATGTTAGGCTTTTTAACAGCAGACAACGAAGAACAATTAATTGATGATTCTGTCGTTTTAGAAAACTCAAAAGTAATTGAACCTTGTTATATTGGTAAAGGAACAGTGTTAAAGAATACAACGGTAGGACCTCATGTTTCAATAGGTAAAGATTGTGTTATTGAGAATTCAACCGTTAAAAATAGCTTAATACAAAACCAGAGTACTATCAAAAACGCTAATTTAGATGAAGCAATGATTGGTAATCATGTTAAGTACAATGGTGAGTTTACTAAGATTAGTATAGGAGATTACACAATTATGGAGTAACAAATTTTTGCGAAAGCAGAAATCTCTTTTTTTGGTTGAGTTATCTTTGGAACAACTTTTGAAAGACACCTTATAACTATGATTAAGCAATGATGTATATCGTTTTGTACACTATTAGAATTAAACCCAACCAAGAAGAAAAATTCATTGAAGCTTGGACAGGTTTAACAAAATTGATTTACAAACATGAAGGAAGTTTAGGCTCTCGATTACATAAAAAAGATAACCTAAACTTCTTTGCATATGCACAATGGCCAAATAAATCTACATTTGATAATGCTGGAGGAAATTTACCAGAAGAAGCCAATCATTTTAGAAAAAAAATGAAAGCATCTTGTGAAACGTTTGAAGTCTTAGAAAAATTTGAAATGGTTGAAGACTTGCTAAAACAACAACAAAGTGAATAAGCAATTTATTTTGATATTGGTTTTTATTTTCGGAATGTTAAGCGTTCCGCAGGCAAGCTATGCTCAAGTGGATTTTAATAAAAGACCAGATGATGATCTAGGAAATTATGAAGACGAATTTCAAGAACATTTCTTTGAAGCTTTGAAACAAAAAGGGATTGAAAATTATGATAAAGCAGTAGATGCGCTTCATAAATGTTTAAATCTCGATAGTAAAAAACCAGTTATTTATTTTGAACTTGGTAAAAACTACAACAAACTTAAAAATTTTGGAGCAGCAGAAGATAATCTAAAAAAGGCTATAGAAATGCAGCCAGACAATGTTTGGTTTCTAGATGAGCTTTACGATGTATATTTTCAGCAAGAGGATGTGAAAAATGCTTTAAAAACAATAAAGCAACTCGTAAAATATCATCCAGATTATAAAGAAGATTTAGCATCGCTATATGTTAGAGAAGAGAAATACAAGCAAGCATTAGATATTTTAGATGAGTTAGATGCAGAATTTGGTTTGAGTGAATCTAGAGATGCAATGAGAAATCATATCTACAGCATCACAGGTAATGCAGATGATAGAATTGAAAACTTAGAACAGCGTATAGCCAACAACCCTAACAATGAAGACAACCACTTAAAACTTATTTATAGATATAGCCAGACAGGCGATCGTAAAAATGCTTATAAAGCCGCTCAAAACTTGTTAAAAACAAAACCAGATTCAAAATTTGTGCATTTGGCATTGTATAAGTTCTATCTTCAAGATGGCAAAGTAGAGGACGCAATTGGCTCTGTAAAAACGGTTTTAACAAGTCCTGAGATTAATGCAGACGCTAAAGCCAAAGTGCTTAAGGATTTTGTATCGTTTGTTGGTAGAAATCCTGAATACGAATCTGATTTAATAGACGTGACCTCATTAATAGATGAAAATAAAGATGCGCAAACACATAGTGATTTAGGGTATTATTATTTAAAAGCTGGTGATAAGTTAAAAGCACTCTCTAATTTTAAAGAAGCCTTAAAACAGACGCCAGACGACTTTAAACTAATAAAAGACGCCTTACTACTTCAGTTAGATATTGAAGACTATAAAGCCGTTGCAAATGATGGAGAAGCAGCCTTAGAATTATATCCGGCACAACCTATTTTATATTTGGTGGTTGGCGTGGCACAAAACAAACTTGGCACACCTAAAAAAGCAATTGAAAACTTAGAAATGGGATTAGATTTTTTAATTGATAACCCAAATATGGAAGCCGATTTTTATTCAGAATTAAGTATTGCTTATAAAACGTTAAATAATATTAGTAAATCAGATACGTTTGCTAAAAAAGCAAAAGCCCTAAAATTGCAACAATAAAAATATACATGAAATTTTCTCAGTTCGTTACAAACATAAAATTTACAATTAGTGCTTTATTTATAGTGGTAGCATTCAGTTGTAACTCGGCAAAAAATGTCATTGCTTCAGGTGAGGCTAGTGATAAGCTCTCTGTAAAGCAAGTGATAAAACAGCACGAAAAAAATAGTACAACGTATAAAACCTTAAAAGCAAGAGTTAAAATAGATATAACTCAGAATGATAAAACTCAAGGTGCAGGTTTTACTCTGCGTATGGAGAAAGATAGGGTAATTTGGTTAAGTGAGTCTCTTTTTGGAGTGGCTCGTATGATGATTACACCTGATAAAGTGAAGTTTTATAATAAGATAGATAATGAGTATTTTGATGGCGATTACAAACTATTAAGTGATGTTGTTGGTATTGAATTAGATTTTATGAAAGTGCAGAATATCTTATTAGGTCAGGCGATTTATGACCTAAAAGCAGAACCACATCAGGTTGCTGTAAATGGTAATTCTTATGCAGTGAGTCCTAAAGATCAAAGTGCACTTATGGAATTATTCTATTTAATAAATCCTTCGCATTTTAAGATGGACAGTTTGCAATTGCAACAACAATTAAAAAGACGAATGCTTCAAGTGGATTACGCTTCATATCAAGAAGTGGATGAAGAAATCATTCCTAAAAACATTAGAATTGTTGCCGTTGATGATAGTGATGAGGTGGCAGTTGCTATGGAGTTTAAATCCGTATCTTTGAATGATGAAGTGCGTTTTCCTTTTAAAATTCCTTCTGGTTATAAAGAAATAGTTATAAAATAATGGTTTGTCATCGGGACAGATAGAAGCATGAACAACGAGAAATCTCATATTAATATTTCAATGAAAAAACTAACATATATTGTATTTCTGTTAGGTTTTATATTCTCAACAACGACAGTTTTTGCGCAAAGTAATAAGCAAAAAGAATTAGAGGCACAACGTCAGCAAAAGTTAAAAGAAATTAAGCTGATAAATGCGTTATTATACACTAAAAAGAAAGAGCAGAAATCTGCAATTACACTCATTGAAGACATTAATTATAAGGTGAGCGTTCGTAAAAATTTAATTAGAATAACTAACGAGCAAGCTAATTTACTGACTAGGGAAATTAATAGCAATCAAAATGAAATTTCAAGCTTAAAAACGCAGCTAAAAGAGCTTAAAGATGATTATGCTGCCATGGTAGTAAAATCTTATAAAAGTAAGTCAGAGCAAAGTAAAGTGATGTTCTTATTATCGTCTAGCAACTTTCAGCAAGCGTATAAGCGTCTACAATACATAAAACAGTATTCTAATTACCAAAAGGAACAAGGTGTTGCTATAAAAGCTAAAACTAAAGAGTTAGAGACTTTAAATGTAGAATTAAATAAGCAAAAGAAAGACAAGGAAAAACTAATTGAAGAAAACCGTATTGCTAAACGCGAATTAGAAGGTGAGTTAAAACAACGTGAAGTTTTAATGGCTTCAATTAAATCTGAAATGGGAAAATTCACAGCTCAGATTAAAAAGAAAAAGCAGGAAACCGCACGTTTAGATAAAGAAATTAATCGAATAATTAGAGAAACTATTGCTGCAGCTAATAAGAAATCTGGTAGCACGTCTTCTAAAGGGAAATTTGTAGAGACACCAGAAGCTAAAAAACTGTCAGCGAACTTTGAATCTAACCGAGGAAAGTTAGGTTGGCCTGTTTCTAGAGGTGTTATTAAAGGGAAATTTGGAAAAAGGCGTTCGTTAACAGATAACTCAATTACTCAAAATTATAAGAGTATCTATATTGCCACAGACGCAAATTCAGATGTTAAAGCGGTATTTAATGGTGTCGTTTCTAAAATTCATGTTATGAAACGTGGTAATCCTACCATTTTAGTAAGACATGGAAAATATTTTAGTGTGTATATGAACCTTTCTGAGGTTAATGTAAAGACTGGTGATAAAATCACAACGGGTCAGGTTATTGGTAAGGTGTTCTCTAACAAATCTTCAGGTGAATCATTATTAGGTTTTCGAATATATAAAAATGACCTTGTACTTAATCCAGAACCTTGGTTAGCTAAGTATTAATCAAAAAGGGCTTTAAGCTCAGTAGCGTCTTCTGGCTTTATTTTTCCTGCTAATAATAGGCTCAATTGTTTACGACGCAAAGCGGCATCATAACGTAGTTTTTCTAATTCGGTTTCAGGTACCAATTCAGGTACTTTTACAGGTCTTCCGGTTTCATCTACGGCAACAAACGTATAAATGGCTTCGTTAGCTTTAACACATTCACCAGACTCTCTGTCTTCTATCCAAACGTCCATATAAACTTCCATTGAAGATGAGAATGCTCTAGAAACTTTTGCTTCAATCATTACAACGCTACCTAAGGGCACTGATCTATTAAATGCGACATGATTTACAGAAGCCGTAACAACGATACGTCTAGAGTGTCTCCTAGCAGATATACTAGCAGCTCTGTCCATACGAGCTAATAATTCTCCACCAAATAAATTATTGATAGGATTGGTTTCACTTGGTAACACTAAATCAGTTACAATAGTTTTAGATTGAGACGCAGTTCTAGATTGCATAAGGATATTAAGAATTTGTGCAAAGATAGAGTGATTCTTGCAGGTAGATGTAAGATTAACATTAAATAATGAAAAGCGAGAAGATTTACTTTAAGGTCTTGATTAATAACCAAGCATCGCGATTATGCGCTTTACGAATTTTATATAATTCGCGTTGTGCTTCATCTCTAGAAATATAGCTAGCATAAACAACTTCATGTAAACCATAGCGATTAGTGCCAATTTTACGAGCTTTATAACCTTTTGCTCTAAGTTGATCTACCTTTTTATCAGAATTAGCTTCAACTCTAAACGCACCAGCAACAATGTGGTAATTGCCACTTTGTTTTTCTAAAGAAAGTGTGGCAGCAGGTAAAGGATTACTAATTACAAACGTAGCTTCTTGTACTTTGGCATCGAGTTGCTCATTAGCTTGCTCTTGTGCTAATTGATTGTGATTCTCTATAGAGTTATTGTTATGGTAAGTAACAGCGCTAAAACCGCCAAGTCCTAACAATAGAACAGCAGCTGCAGCATACTTCATCCAGTTACGATTAGATCGCTTTTCTGGGTTTAAAACAATAGGAGAATTAACTTCTATGTCCTCAACATTTGCTAAGTAAATTTCACGATCTACATCAGTAGATGTAAAGTGAGATAGCCCAAATGAATCTGTTAAGTAGTTAATTTGGTGTGATGGATCAAATTCAATTTTCCCATCCGCATTCATTACCAAATCACCAATGTTTTTAAGCTGAACGGTTTCACCTTCAACTAAAAATGCTTTAATAGATTTTATTTGATTAGAGATTTTATTTAAAGCTTTTAAATATGGTATTTTTTCAACCTCAGCAATATAATTAGCTAACAAACCATCATTTTGTTGCAACTGCTCGTTAAAAGATAATGCCTTTTTTGGAGGGTAAAACGAATTAGTAGTTTCGTGTAATTTCGCTGATTCACGTTGCGTTAAAAATGCCCCAAACTCAGGAACAGTAACACAATCGTAACGGTATAAAAGGTCGCTAATGTAAGTCTCTAATTGCATATTAACGCAAAGTTAAAAATATTTGTTTCTGAACGAAATTTAGTTTGACTTAGTTATTAACATCGAAATTAAAAATTATCTATGTGCTTGATTTGCTATGGCTTCTTGACAAAATATTTACTAAAAGTGATGTATATTTTTAAAGATTAGCTTGTGGATCATAATTGCTATAATCTGGAGTTTTTGGCAATAGGCGTGTAAGTGCTGCACGTCTATAAGTTATATTAAAGTCTCTAAAAAAACTCTTTTTTAAGTTTTCAGAAGAAAATGCAATAAAACCGTCTCTCATCACTTCAATTTTCGCCATGTCAACTTTTAATCCAGCAGGATGTTTGCTCAATTTTGCAGTATAATTAAAAGGTTTTAATCTTGGTGATGTATCATTATTGGTAAATGAAAACTCACTTAAATCTATCATTGTTATAGTTGGTTTTATAGCAATAGAGTCCTCAATACCATTTAATTTTGACTTTTGCGCTGTAGCGATAATAGATGACATTACAAGTAGGATAAATATTGAGCCGGTTTTCATAAATTATTATTGATGATATAAAAATAAGAAAAACCTTCTTTTATCTTGTGAAGTATTTTGTTAAATTGGTGGCTGAAGAATTCTAATTAATGACAGACCAGCAACTTATTTATGCTTTAGCCTTGCAACACGTTCCAAAAATTGGCGCGACAACAGCTAAAAAATTAATAAACCATTGTGGTTCTGCAGAAGCCGTTTTAAATGAAAAGAAATCCAAACTTTTAAAAATAGATGGTATTGGTACTATAACTATTCAAGGCCTTTTTGATAGAATTCATCTCGACGAAGCAGAGCGAGAATTAAAGTTTATTAAAGACAATAACATACGTCCACATTACTTCACAGAAGACACCTATCCTGAACGCTTAAAACATTGTATTGATGGACCATTAGTATTATTTCAATCGGGTAATATTAATATTAAGCAACAAAGAATTATAAGTATTGTTGGCGCTAGAAAAATTACAACAAGTGGTATTGCTTTTTGCGAAAAATTGGTAGAAACGTTATCACAATTTAACCCAATAATAGTTTCAGGTTTTGCTTACGGTACAGATATTACAGCACAAAAAGCTGCAGTAAAACATAATTTGCAAACCATAGGTTGTTTGGCTCATGGCTTAAACCAAATATATCCTAAAGTACATAAAAAGTATGTAGCAGATATTGAAAATCACGGTGGTTTTTATTCTGACTTTTGGAGTACAGATAATTTTGATCGCAATAATTTTTTAAAACGAAATAGAATTATTGCAGGATTAAGTGAGGCTACAATCGTTATTGAATCTGCTGAAAAAGGTGGTAGTTTGGTCACTGCAGATATTGCCAATTCTTATAATAGAGAAGTATTTGCTGTACCGGGAAGAACGACAGACAGTCAAAGTATAGGTTGTAATAACTTAATTAAATTTCAGAAGGCACATTTATTATCTAATCCTTTAGATGTGCCTTATATGTTAAATTGGCAATTAGAATCAAATAAAAAACCTATAGTTCAGCAACAGTTATTTGTAGAATTAGAGCCAGATGAAAAAATTATTTATAATTTTCTGAAAGATAACAATAAGGAGTTACTAGATGTTATTGCTCTAAGATGTGAAATGCCAACCTACAAAATAGCTGGAATATTGTTGAATATGGAATTGAAAGGCGTGGTTAGGCCTTTACCAGGTAAGTTGTTTGAGGTTATTTAGAAGAATTTTTATTGTAATCTTTAATTATCTTAAAAACAATAAAAATTAATACGCAAATAGTTAAAATTTTAAACCACAAAGGCCAATTCTCACTAAAAGCTTTATAGAGAATTATAACGAAAAATAAGATAGTTAGTATGTGTTGTTTGAACAGCTTCATTTGTTTAATAACCAACCTTACCTCTAACACGCTTCAAAACACCATCAGCAACTAATTTAGCTTTTGCGGCACCTTTAGCCAAAGCAGCATCAACTTCTTCTAAATTATCCATGTAATATGTGTAGCGCTCTCTTATTTTAGAAAAACGCTCTAAAATTAATTCGTATAAGGCTTGTTTGGCATGACCATAACCATAATTTCCACCTTCATAATTGGTTTTCATTTCACTGATTTGGTCGTCTGAAGCCAATAAACTGAATATTGCAAAACAGTTACATGTTTTCCAGTCCTTAGGATCCTCTAGGGCTGTGCTGTCCGTTTCAATAGACATTATTTTTTTACGTAATTGCTTTTCGGGTAAAAAGATATTGATAAAATTACCTCTACTTTTACTCATCTTTTCGCCATCTGTACCAGGAACAAGCATTCCATTTTCTTGAATTTTTCCTTTTGGTAAAACAAATGCTTCACCCATTTTAGCATGAAAACGTGAGGCAACATCACGTGTCATTTCAATATGTTGCAATTGGTCTTTTCCAACAGGAATAACCTCAGCATCATACAATAATATATCGGCAGCCATGAGCATTGGATAAGTAAATAAACCAGAGTTAACATCTTCTAAACGATCTGCTTTATCTTTAAACCCATGAGCTAATGTTAAACGTTGGTACGGAAAAAAACAGCTTAAATACCAAGATAATTCAGTTACTTGAGGAATATCACTTTGTCTGTAAAACACGGTTTTTTCAATATCTAGACCACAAGCTAACCAGGTTGCCGCTACAGAATAGGTATGATTTCTTAATTCCTCAGCATTCTTTATTTGAGTTAAGGTATGAAGATTTGCAATAAATAAAAACGAATCGTTATTAGAATCGTTAGCCATTTCTATTGCTGGTAATATTGCTCCTATTATGTTTCCTAAATGTGGTGTTCCTGTACTTTGTACGCCTGTTAATATTCTTGCCATGTTCACGTCCCACTAATGCAGGAATCTCTTTAATTATTAAACGAAAAAAGCAAAGGTAAATTTTTTAAAAGAACTATAGGAATACATTTAACTTTAAAGGAACATTTTTTCAGCAAAAATCAAAAGTATAAACGAGTTCTTATTTTAAATAGTTAGTTTTGGAGCTATGGCAATTTTTAAATATCCATTTTGGGTTTTATATCGTGTATGGTTTTACATATTAGTGGCTATACCGATTATTGTGATGTTTCCTATTTTAATTATTTCAATATCAAGAGAGCAATGGTATCCATTGTTTTTTAAATTGGCTCGTATTTGGTCAAAGTTTATATTAATAGGAATGGGCTTTGGGTACAAAATAAAACGAGAAGAAATCCCTGTGCCAAACAAGAGTTATATGTTTGTTGCCAACCACACTTCTATGGCAGATATAATGCTAATGTTAGTAGCTGTAAAAAACCCGTTTGTATTTGTAGGAAAACAAGAATTAGCTAAAATTCCGTTATTTGGTTTCTTTTACAAGCGTACCTGTATTTTAGTAGATCGATCTAGTGCTAAGAGTAGACAAGCCGTATTTCTAAGAGCGCAACGTCGTTTAAAGCAAGGTGTTAGTATTTGTATTTTCCCCGAAGGAGGTGTGCCAGAAGAACATGTGTTATTAGATGTATTTAAAGATGGTGCTTTTAGACTGGCAATTAACCATCAAATACCAATTGTTCCGATTACATTTTACGATAATAAAAAACGGTTTTCATATACCTTTTTAAGTGGAAGCCCAGGTAAAATGCGCGCTAAGATTCATAAATTTATTCCAACAACAGGTTTGACTATAACAGATACTAAGCAACTCAACGAAAAAACAAGAAATTTAATTTGGGACGAGCTAAGTTTAAGCACAAAAAAAAGCTACCCTAACCAAGAGTAGCTTTTGTAAGCATTGCATTCATCATAGCTTTTTTTATCTACCAAAAAGGTAGTTTTGCAATAACCTAAAATTTAAAACTTAAGCCTGTGTACACACCAATAAAGAAGGGTTTAAAGTCGCCAGTTGTATTATTAAATGTGTTAATTTGATATTTAAACGTTGGTTCTAAGTTTAGACTCCATTGCTTAGAAAGATTGTAGTCCATGCCTAAACCAAAATTGGCACTAAAACTAGTATCATTTATGTTATTTGCTTCACCGATTAATGTTGAGGTTCCATTAACATCTGCATAAATCTCATTATTATTTAAAATAAAAGTACTAAATCCGCCAATTAAATTAATACCAAATTTTCTGTCCAATAAATTGTATTCTAATTCAATGGGTACTTCTATAAATCCAAACTTCTGATCAATTTTTCCAGCTGTTTTAGTATTAAAAATTTCTGGTACAGAAGATCTATTCATCATCATAGAACTCATTATTGAAACGTGGTCTTGGTTACCATTAAAAGCGATGTTGCTGAATTCTGCTTCTACACCTCTTGCTGCAGTTTCTGCTCCAGTAAAAGCATAAACATCAGAAGTAGACTGATTTAAGTTAACTCTGTTAATACCAGCTCTAATTTTTAATTTTTTAGAAATAGCATAACTACCTGCAATACCATAACTCATATTAATATCGCCTCCTTTGTTATTATCATTAAATTGCTCATCTAATGAAGAACCATTGCCTAACGAATTAAAGTAAACAGGCGCAACATTTGGTGCAACGCTCCACCTGCTTGGTTCATTTTCTTTTTCTTCTTCATCAATACTTTCTTTATTTTCTGCAATAGCATCTTCAATAGATTCCTTTTCAGCTTCCTTTACTAATGTGTTCTCAGAGTCATTATTCTCAGTTTTTGTAGTAGTATTTATAGAAGATTCGGAATTTACTTTTTCTGAAGGATTATCTTCGTAAACAACTTTTTCAGAATTAGAAATTGCCTTTTTGATGGCAGATTTTCTTTCAGTTTCAGATTTTAGTTGTGCCTTATTCTCTGTCTTTATTATTGTGTTTGGAGTCTTCTGGGTAGCAACCTTGTCGGTGTTATCTTTGGCAGTTGTTATTGGTAATTTATTACGCTTTTGAGACGTGGAAGATGATTTTTTAGTCTTGGAATTATTAGCTACACCTTCCATTTGTGAATTCGAATATTCTGGAATTGTGCTTATCTTTTGTTTTTGAGACTCTTTTTGAGTATTAATAACGTCTTTTGAATTTGATAACTCTTCTAAATCAGATTTTGAGTTGGCAATAGACGAGTTATTTTCGTCATTTACTTTTAATTCATCCTGTTTGGACTTTGTAGAATTATTAATATTAGATTTTGTTTCCTTTTGGTCCGTATTAACAACAGGTAATTCATCTGAGTTATTACTATCAGAATTATAAACAGAAATACCAATAGTAAATAACAGAGCGATAGCAGCTGCTATACCACCAACTTGCCACCATAGTGCAATAACTCTTCTTTTCTTCTTTTTCTTTGGCAGGCTTTCATTTATACGATTCCATACGGCATCGTCAGGTGTTATTTCAAAGTCTTTAAACTTTTCCTGAAAAAGTCTGTCTATGTTCTTATTCTCTTTCATTTTTATAAACTCTGCGCATTTGGGGCTAACGCGTTATAATCTTCAATTTTATCTTTTAAAATCATTCTTGCTCTCGCTAAGTTAGATTTTGATGTTCCTGTTGAAATATTAATTAATTCGCTTATTTCAACATGTGAATAACCATCTAGTACATACAAATTAAATACCAATCTATATCTGTCTGGTAATTCTTGAATAATTTTTAGCAAATATTCAATACTTACGTCATCTTCGTTAATATCTACTGATACATCTTCAATATTACCTTCATTAATAATATCATAAACGCCAACATTATCTCTATAGCGTTGCAACGATGTATTAATTGCAATACGTTTAAGCCAACCTTCGAAAGAACCTTTATTATTATACTGGTCTATTTTTCCAAAAATAGTTATAAATGCATCATGCAAATTATCTTCCGCTTCTGCATAGTTTTTTGAATACTTAAGACAAAGCGAAAATAATTTACTTGCAAACTGCTTGTATAATTGGCTCTGTGCTTTAGCATCTTGACTAATACAATTTTCTATGAGTTGGTTTAAACTCACATGAGTCTAGGAATTAATTAATAATTAGTTACTACCATTAAATTAGTTAGTAGGCGTTCTACCTTCCATGACAGGCACTTCTACCAAATAATATTGATCTTCACCGCTATTTGGATCTTCACCTTGGAAAAATTTAAATATATAGGTTTCATTTCCAGAAACATAGAGATCAAAACTGACTGTAACGAGTTCAGAAACTTCATCACAACTGACTCCATTATTGGCATAGTAAACCGTATTTACTACTGCGACAGTTCTTTCATTTCCATCAATTTCATATATAAAATCGTTGAACGTATGACAAGAATTAGGCTTGATATAGGTCACGAAAATTTCATAGGTTTCACCTTGTACAAAAGATTCTGGCATTTCAACACCATCAATAGGTAAAACCGCTAAGTAAAAGTTGCTTTCTGCACCATCATCAAGGCTACAAGATGTTAATGTAGAAACGAATATTAAAGCTAAAAGGGCAAATTTTTTCATAATTAATTATAGTCAATATCAATATATAGATGCAAAAAGTGTAAAAGGGTTGCGTCTAAAACTAAAAAAATCCTGATTTTTCAGGATTTTTTTAATATTGAATTATTTAGATTCATTTATTAAGGTTCGTACTTTTTCCTCTAATTCATCCATGAGATCCGGATTATCTTGAATTAAAAGTTTAACAGCATCTCTACCTTGTCCTAATTTTGTGTCGCCATAGCTAAACCAAGATCCACTCTTTTTAACAATATCATGTTCAACAGCTAAATCTAAAATTTCTCCTACTTTAGATACACCTGCACCATACATAATGTCAAATTCTGCAAGTCTAAATGGTGGAGCAACTTTGTTTTTTACAACCTTAACTCGGGTTTTGTTACCCATTACATTTCCATTGCTATCTTTTATTTGTGTAGATCGTCTAATATCTAAACGAACAGAAGCATAGAATTTTAAGGCGTTACCACCAGTTGTTGTTTCTGGGTTACCAAACATTACACCAATTTTTTCACGTAATTGGTTAATAAAGATAACCGTACAATTGGTTTTACTAATTGATGCCGTAAGTTTTCTTAAAGCTTGAGACATTAAACGTGCATGTAGTCCCATTTTAGAATCTCCCATTTCACCTTCAATTTCACTTTTAGGTGTTAAGGCAGCTACAGAATCTACTACAACAATGTCAATAGCTCCAGATCGTATAAGATTATCAGCAATTTCTAAAGCTTGCTCACCATTATCTGGTTGAGAAATGATTAAATTATCTATATCAACGTTTAATTTTTCAGCGTAAAAACGATCAAAAGCATGTTCTGCATCAATAAATGCTGCTATACCTCCAGCTTTTTGAGCTTCAGCGATAGCATGTAAAGTTAAAGTAGTTTTACCAGAAGATTCTGGTCCGTAAATTTCAATAACACGACCTCTTGGATAGCCACCAACGCCTAATGCAATATCTAAACCTAATGAGCCAGATGATATAGCATCTACATCAACTACAGCTTGATCGCTCATTTTCATTACCGTTCCTTTTCCGTACGCTTTGTCTAATTTATCTAAAGTTAATTTTAAAGCTTTTAATTTTGCATCTTTTTCGCTACTCATTTGTTCTTTTATTTCTGAATTAATCTGACTTCAAAAATACCACTTATTTTATTTATTTCATTTCTCGTTTAACAATTACTGTAAAAGAAAATATTTTTTTCAATTAATAACGCAACCCTTTTACACTTTTTGCATCTACTTAATGAAAAAGGAAAAATTTGCTATGATATGCGCTACAAAAACTCTAAATTTATTTTAGAGTTTAGTGGCGGATTGAAAGATGTAAAGTTCAATTAAATTAAGAAAAAGATTAGTACGATATTAGGTGTTTCAATTGTTGTCGATCCCTCAACAACTGTAAAGCCGATGAAGATTAACTTTTTAGGTTAAAATTTTAAGTTAGTAAGTTAATCTAAAAGCACTTTGAGATAATCGAAGTGCTTTTTTTGTGCCTAGTTATGAGGCATCTCACTAAAAGTAATATCTTTGCAGATAATATATCTAAACTCTAGTAAAGATGTATTTTAATTATTCTTTTAACCTTAAAATTAGTATAGCATGCAACTGTACAATAACTTAAGTGCTAAAGAAAGAGCAGAGCTTATTCAACAAGCAGGCAAAGAACGCTTAACTATCTCTTTCTACAAGTACGCCAAAATTAACAATACCGAAATTTTTAGAAACCATCTATTTTTAGCTTGGGACGAATTAGATGTCCTAGGAAGAATCTACGTCGCTAAGGAAGGTATTAACGCACAACTCTCTGTGCCAGCAGATAATTTTGAACCGTTTAAAAATCATTTAGACACCATTTCTTTCTTAGAAAATGTTAGATTAAATATTGCTGTTGAGCATGATAATTTTGCCTTTTTAAAGCTTAAAGTTAAGGTCCGTAATAAAATCGTCGCAGATGGATTAAATGATGCGTCTTTTGACGTAACCAATAAAGGTGTGCATGTCAATGCAGAAAAGTTTAACGAACTCATTGAAGACCCAAACACAGTTTTAGTAGATATGAGAAATCACTACGAAAGCGAAATTGGTCATTTTAAAAATGCAGTCACTCCAGATGTAGATACCTTTAGAGAGTCTTTAGATTTAATTGAAGAAGATTTAAGAGAGCATAAGGAAGATAAAAAGCTTGTAATGTATTGCACAGGTGGAATTCGTTGTGAAAAAGCAAGCGCATATTATAAACATAAAGGATTTAAAAACGTTTTTCAATTAGAAGGTGGTATAATTAATTATGTGCGTCAAATTGAAGCCGAAGGTTTAGAAAACAAATTTCTTGGGAAAAACTTTGTGTTTGATCAACGTCGTTCGGAACGTATTTCAGATGATATTATCGCCAACTGCCATCAATGTGGTGAGCCAGCAGATTTACATACAAACTGTGCTAATGAAGCTTGTCATTTATTGTTTATTCAATGTGATTCATGTAAAGAAAAAATGGAGAATTGTTGCTCTACCAATTGCATGGAAATAAATAGGCTACCGTTTGAAGAGCAGAAAGCATTAAGAAAAGGTCAAGGCAACAGTAATGATATCTTTAAAAAAGGACGTGCAGATCATTTGCCGTTTAAAAAAGACTTGCGTAATATTTTTGAGACTATGCCCTCTAAAAAAGACTAATAAAAGCGACTAATTTAAGTGCTGTTATATTTTTTAGTATTAAACTATAAATCTATGGTATGAGTAAGCTAAATAAATAATATTATCTTTACTCATTAATTATTTACGAATCCGATATCTAGATTTTTATAAAATCTAGATTTAATATATAAAATTTTTATGGCTTGTAACAGTTGCGCAACTGGAGAAGATGGCCAACCAAAAGGATGCAAAAACAATGGAACTTGCGGCACAGATAGCTGCAACAAACTCACTGTTTTTGATTGGTTAGCAAACATGTCGCTTCCAAACGGACAAAAACCGTTTATTGGTGTAGAAGTACGTTTTAAAAACGGAAGAAAACACTATTATAAAAACACAGAAAACCTTACTTTAAGCATTGGAGATATTGTAGCAACACAGGCAAAGTCTGGTCACGATATTGGTATGGTTACGCTTACTGGTGAGTTAGTGAGTGTACAAATGAAGCGTAAAAAAGTAAGATTAGACGACGCTGAAAATGTTTTAAAAATATACCGAAAAGCATCACAGAAAGATATTGATATTTGGTCTGTTTCTAGAGATAAGGAAGAGCCAATGAAGGTAAAAGCGCGTCAGTTCGCGATAGATTTAAATCTGAAGATGAAAATATCAGATATTGAATTTCAAGGTGATGGAAGCAAAGCCACTTTTTATTACACAGCAGAAGAACGCGTAGATTTTAGAGAACTTATTAAAGTTTTTGCACGTGAGTTTAGAACACGTATAGAGATGAAACAAGTTGGTTTTAGGCAAGAGGCTGCAAGGCTTGGTGGCATTGGTTCTTGTGGTAGAGAATTATGTTGCTCAACTTGGTTAACAGATTTTAGATCAGTGAGCACATCTGCAGCACGTTACCAACAATTATCTTTAAATCCATTAAAACTTGCAGGACAATGCGGTAAGCTAAAGTGTTGCCTTAACTATGAGTTAGATGCTTACTTAGATGCTTTAAAAGCATTTCCTAGAAATGATACAAAATTGTATACTGAAAAAGGAAATGCTGTTTGTCAAAAAACGGATATTTTTAAAGGTTTAATGTGGTATGCTTACGAGGGTGAATGGATGAATTGGCATGTGATTACAACAGATCAAGCCAATGAAATTATAGAAAAAAACAAGAAAAAAGAAAAAGTTGCTAGTCTTGAAGAATATGCGGCTGAGCATATAGAAGACACTAAAAATGAGTTTGAGAACGTTGTAGGTCAAGATAGTTTAACACGTTTTGATAGTCCAAAATCAAATAAGAAACGTAAAAAGAATAGGAATAACAGAAATAATAAGAACCGAAATAACAATAGCAACGGTAATACTAATAATCGTAATAACAGAAATAAATCTCAAAATCGAAACCGTAATCAAAAACCTAAAGCCAAACCAAATGCAAATACTAAAAAGAACTAGTTGGTTATTTTTAGTTGTTGTAAGCTGTATTTTAATTACAAATTGCGACTCTAACGCTGTTTTTGATCAGTACCAACCTGTTCCTAACCAATGGAACAAAGACTCTATAGCGAGTTTCAGTTTTAAAGCACCAGATACAACTAGTAATTACAATTTGTACGTCAATCTTAGAAATACAGACGATTATAAATTCAGTAATTTATTTTTAATTGTTGAGTTAAATTATCCTAACGGAAAAGCTGTAAAAGATACGCTAGAGTACAAAATGGCCGCACCTAATGGCGAATTATTAGGTACTGGTTTTTCAGATTTAAAAGAAAATAAGCTTTGGTTTAGAGGATTTAAGGAAGCCTTTAAATTTAAAGAAGAAGGAGACTACATTGTAAACATACAACATGCCATGAGAAATAATGGCGAAGTTAATGGTGTAGAAAACTTAAAAGGAATAACAGATATAGGTTTTAGAGTAGAGAAGGCTCAAAAATAATAATTATGGCAAAAAAGAAAACAACATCGTCTAAATCAGAAACATTAGACTTTACAAAATACGTTCGTTGGTTTTGGATTATATTTTTAGGCGGAATTGCGTCTGTTGTGTTATTATTTCTATTAGCATCTTGGGGAGCTTTAGGGGAAATGCCAGATTATACAAGATTAGAAAACCCTGAAACTAATTTGGCAACAGAAATTATTTCATCAGATGATAAAACGTTAGGTAAATTTTATTTCAATGATAATAGAACACCTATTGATTTTAAAGATTTACCGAGGAATTTAGTTGATGCTTTAATTGCAACTGAAGATGTTCGTCATTACGAGCATTCAGGTATCGATGGTAGAGGGACCTTGCGAGCTTTTGTTTACCTTGGAAAAAAAGGTGGTGCAAGTACCATTTCACAACAATTGGCGAGACAATTGTTCATTGGTGTAAGGGACAAGGACAATACAACAAATGCAATCATTCAAAAAATACAAGAATGGGTTTTGGCAATCCAATTAGAACGTCAATATACTAAGGAAGAAATTTTAGCCATGTATTTTAATATCTATGATTTTGGCAATAATGGTGACGGTATACGTTCAGCTTCAAGAATATATTTTGGGAAAGAACCTAAAGATTTAGAATTAAAAGAATCGGCAATGTTGGTTGGTATGTTTAAGAACTCCTCATTGTATAATCCAAGAAGAAATCCTGTTGGTGTAAAAAACCGACGTAATGTAGTTTTAGCTCAAATGATGAAATATGAGTTTATTTCAGAAGAAGTAAAAGATTCATTGCAGAACACAGAACTTGATTTAGATTTCTCTCCAGAAAATCACCGCGAAGGTATTGCTACATATTTTAGAGAGTACCTGAGAGGGTTCATGAAAGAATGGGCAAACAAAGAAGAGAATAGAAAGCCAGACGGAAGTAAATACGATTTATATAGTGACGGTTTAAAGGTGTTTACAACCATTGACTCACGTATGCAGCAATATGCAGAAGACGCCGTAGCTCAGCATATGCCAAGATTACAAGCTGAGTTTGATAACCAAAACACACCAGACAGAAATAAAACTGCGCCTTTTTTAGAGTTAGATGCATCTGAAGTTAAGAAGTTAATGAATGATGGAATGAAGCGTGGTGAGCGATGGAGAATTCTTAAAAATCAAGGTAAATCTGATAAAGAAATTAGAGCTTCTTTTGAGAAGCCAACAGATATGCGAATTTTTAAATGGGTTGATGGTAAGGCAAGTGAAGTAGATACAATTATGAAACCTATTGACTCTATGCGTTATTACAAATCCTTTTTGCGACCAGGCATGATGTCTATGGATCCTTTAACAGGTCACGTAAAAGCATGGGTTGGAGGTATGAATTATAAACACTTTCAATACGATATGGTTAAGCAAGGTGCTCGCCAAGTAGGTTCTACGTTTAAGCCTTTTGTATACGCTACAGCAATTGACCAATTACAATTTTCGCCCTGTGATTCGTTTCCTAGAACGCAAATAACTATAGAAGCAAATAAATTTGGTAATCCAGAACCTTGGACGGTTAAAAATTCAGACGGAAATTATTCTGGTAAACAAACTTTAAAAGATGCGTTAGCGAGCTCTACAAACACAGTTACTGCACGTTTAATGAATGAAATTGGTCCTCAACCAGTTGTGCAAATGGCAAAAAAGTTAGGAATTACAGCAGAGATTCTACCTGTACCTGCAATTGCGCTAGGAACTCCAGATATAAGTATTTACGAGATGGTTGCTGCATATTCTACATTTGCGAATAAAGGTGTGTATAACAAACCAGTAATGGTTACCAGAATAGAAGACAAAAATGGAACCGTATTGTATCAATTTGCTCCAGAAAGTAAAGATGTGTTAAGTGAGGAAGTGGCTTATGTTACTGTAAATCTTATGGAAGGCGTTACACAAGCTGGTTCTGGTAAACGACTTAGACATAATTCTAGTTGGTTAGCAAAATCTGCTGTTTATAAAGAAATAATGACTGGTTATCCATATGAATTAAAAAACCCAATAGCAGGTAAAACAGGAACAACCCAAAATCAAAGTGATGGCTGGTTTATGGGAATGGTACCAAATTTAGTTACCGGTGTTTGGGTAGGCGCAGAAGATAGAGCAGCTCACTTTAGAACCATTCATTATGGTCAAGGTGCCTCAATGGCATTACCAATTTGGGGTTTATATATGAAAGCTTGTTACGCTGATGAGACTCTAAATGTTTCTGATGGTAGATTTGAAAAACCTTCAAACTTAAAAATTGATATCAATTGTGAAGCTAGAGACGAAGGCGATATTGGAGGAAATGGAAGTCCTGCTGATGAGTTTGATACTGATTTCTAAAAATCTATAATAGTCTCACGCATATTTAATTCCTATATATTATAAAGTAAGTGCTTAGTTTCGTATTTTTAAAAAGCTAAATTTTTAAACAATATGATTAACAAAGAAGTAGATAATATTTCAGAAGCCTTACAAGGTGTCTCTGATAATATGACCTTTATGTTCGGTGGTTTTGGTTTGTCTGGTATTCCAGAAAATGCTATTGCAGAACTTGTAAAACTAAACATAAAAGGTTTAACCTGTATCTCTAATAATGCAGGCGTAGATGACTTTGGTCTGGGCTTGCTATTGCAACAAAAGCAAATAAAAAAAATGATTTCATCTTATGTTGGTGAAAATGATGAATTTGAGCGCCAGATGCTTTCTGGTGAGTTAGATGTAGAATTAATTCCTCAAGGTACCTTAGCAGAACGTTGCAGAGCTGCACAAGCAGGTTTCCCGGCTATTTATACACCAGCTGGTTTTGGTACAGAAGTGGCAGAAGGTAAAGAAACAAGAGATTTTGATGGAAAAATGCATGTATTAGAATATGCATTTAAAGCAGACTTTGCTTTTATTAAAGCATGGAAGGGTGATGCCGCAGGAAATTTAATTTTTAAAGGCACAGCGCGTAATTTTAATCCTAATATGTGTGGCGCTGCTAAAGTAACGGTTGTTGAGGTTGAAGAATTAGTGCCTGTTGGTGCATTAGATCCTAGCCAAATTCATATTCCAGGGATTTTTGTACAACGCATTTTTAAAGGTGCACATTTTGAAAAGCGAATAGAGCAACGAACAGTAAGACAAAAAGCATAGTTATGTTAGATAAAAACGGAATAGCGAAACGAATCGCAAAAGAAGTAAAAGATGGCTACTATGTTAATCTCGGAATTGGAATACCAACATTGGTAGCTAATTTTGTTAGAGATGATATTGAAGTAGAGTTTCAAAGTGAGAATGGAGTTTTAGGTATGGGACCTTTTCCATTTGAAGGTGAAGAAGATGCTGATATCATTAATGCAGGTAAACAAACCATAACGACTTTACCTGGTGCATCATTTTTTGACTCTGCTACGAGTTTTGCAATGATTAGAGGGAAGCACGTAGACTTAACGATTCTAGGAGCCATGGAGGTATCAGAGAATGGTGATATTGCAAACTGGAAAATACCAGGAAAAATGGTAAAAGGAATGGGTGGCGCAATGGATTTAGTCGCAAGTGCAGAAAATATCATTGTAGCAATGATGCATACCAATAGAGCAGGAGCTTCAAAATTGCTGAAAAAATGTTCTTTGCCTTTAACAGGTGTTGGTTGTGTAAAGAAGATTGTAACTAATATGGCTGTTATTGAAGTCACAGAAAAAGGATTTAAACTTTTAGAACGTGCGCCAGGTATTTCTGTAGATGAAATTAAAGATGCTACTGATGGCGAATTGATAATTGAAGGAAATATTCCTGAAATGGTGTTATAAATTTTTTAATTGTAAAAAGAAAGCCACTAAATGTAGTGGCTTTTTTGTGCGTAAATTCTTCATTAAGCGTGTTAAATGTTAAAAAAAGATGTATTTCAACGATTAATAATGTATTTGAGCAGATTAATTGAAAATAAGTTACATATTGCAGTCCCAAACAAATAAACTGAATTAACCTGATTTTTAACATAAAACGCAATTTACCTTTTTGTCCCAAATCTACCTTGAATTACTGCTTATGAAAACAAAATCAAATCTACCAGAAACAATTTTAAATGAAGATCAAGAATTTTCAGTTTTAGAAGACACTTTGAAGTTAGTCTCAAATGTTTTTAAATTAGCCAAAAAAGTATTCATGCTATAGTCCTTTTGGAATAGCATGAATTAACTTTTTTGTGTACGCTTTTTTTGGTGCAGCATATATCTGATCTGCATCTCCAATTTCTTCAATTTTACCTTTGTTCATTACCAATAATTGGTCTGCCATATACTTTACAACTGCTAAGTCATGCGAAATAAAAATGTAGGTAAATCCAAACTGTGATTTTAAGTTATTTAATAAATTTAAAACCTGTGCTTGTACAGAAATATCTAGAGCAGAAACTGATTCGTCACACACTATAAGTTGAGGTTCTAAAGCAATAGTTCTTGCTATACCAACACGCTGTCGTTGACCACCAGAAAACTCATGAGGATAACGATCAAAAGCAGAAGCGTCTAGTCCTACTTTTTTTAAAATATCAATTACCTTTTCTTTTCGATCGCTTGTAAAAGTGCCAATATTATGCACTTTCATTGGCTCTAAAATTGCATTTCCAACTGTGAGTCTAGGGTTTAATGATGCAAAAGGATCTTGAAAAATAATTTGGATATCTTTTCTTAATGTTTGCATTTCAGTTCTACTCAAATTAGAGAGATCGCGACCTTTATACAGTATTTTACCCGAAGTGGCTTTGTCTAATTGTAAAATAGCATTTCCTAATGTTGATTTCCCACAGCCAGACTCACCAACTAGTCCAATTGTTTCCCCAGGATATACTTTAAAACTTACGCCATCAACAGCATTAAAAGTTAAATCTTTTGAAAACCATCCTGTTTTTGAGAGGTATGTTTTTTTTACGTCAATTATTTCAAGTAAGGGTTGTTGTGTATATAATTTTTTGTGATTCATTTTTCTGTCAGCATCAGAAATAACAGCAGTGTTAAGGCTATCTTTCATAAAATCTGAGATCGTCGGTAATTGTTTTAATCGAAAATCTGTAGAAGGTCTGGCAGCAATTAATGCTTTTGTATAGTTGTGTTCTGGTGCGTTAAAAATGGTTTTTGTTGTACCTTGTTCAACAATCTTCCCTTGATACATCACGATAACACGGTCTGCTAATTCTGAGACTAAGGACAAATCGTGTGAAATAAATAGCACACTCATTTTAGTTTCGGTTTGCAGGTCTTTTAGTAGTTCTAAAATTTCTTTTTGTACGGTAACGTCTAATGCTGTGGTTGGCTCATCAGCAATGAGTAATTTAGGTTTACAGGCAATTGCCATGGCAATCATAACACGTTGTTTCTGTCCACCAGAAATTTCGTGTGGATAGGCTTTATAGATTCTAGAAGGATTAGGGAGTTTGACTTTTTCAAATAGATTTAAAATTTCATCTTTTATTTCTGAATTCGAAAGCTTAAAGTGCTGTTTTAAAATTTCTTCCACTTGTTGTCCACAGCGCATAGAAGGATTTAAAGAACTCATAGGTTCCTGAAAAATCATCGCTATTTCTTTTCCTCTTATCGCTTGAAATTCTTTCTGTGATAGATGTACCAAATCTTTGTCTTCGAATAAAATAGAACCAGACGTAATTTTTGAAATCTGTTTTGGTAATAAACCCATTAATGCTAATGAAGAAATAGATTTCCCAGAACCAGATTCACCTACAACCGCAACAATCTCATTTTTTAGAATTTTATACGAGATATTCTTAATGATTTCCTTTTCAACTTTATTCTTAAAAAATGAAATATTTAAAGCGTCTACAGAGAGTAAATTTTTAATTGCCATAGGTAAATGTAGTCAATTTCTTCAATAGTGTTGTGGTAAAACCGTAACTATAAAAACTTTGCAGTATTTAATCGAAATCGTTTTCGTTATTTAACATTATTTTAATAATTTCAATGAATTATCAATAAATATTAACTTAAAATAATACTAATTTTTATGAAAAAAAACTATTCTAATGGTGTTTGTTTAGTATTGCTTTTGTTGTGTTTTCTGCCAACATATTCGCAAACAAACCTTCAAAAAGAGCAGATAATTAGTCGTTATGATTTAGAAGTAATTCAAGATTTAAGCGAAAAATTTAATGAACAGGCTAAAACTGAAAAGGCTGAAGCCGTACAAATGGCATTATTAAACGGTTGGCCATTGATTATTAAGAATGAAAATTCATATTTAGAACTTCAGAAAATATCTTCCGAAGGTAAGCCAATCTATTACACTACGTATAATGTGGACGCTGCAGAATCAACGAGAACTAATCATTTAAATTCTGGTGGTTCATTGGGTTTAAATTTGGATGGTCAAAATATGATAGCTCATGTTTGGGATGGTGGTTTAGCCCGTGCATCTCACCAAGAATATGATGGAGCAGGAGGTAGTAATAGATTTTCTATTGGTGATGGAACTACAACTTTAAATTACCATTCAGCACACGTAACAGGTACTATTATTGCATCTGGTGTGGTTGCTAATGCTAAAGGTATGGCTCCTCAAGCCAGTGCAGTTGGTTATGAGTGGAACAATGATATATCTGAGGCAACTAGTGCGGCAGGTAACGGAATGCTAATATCTAATCATTCTTATGGATATGCTGCCAGAAATTCGGCAGGTCAACCGCAATTACCAAATTATTATTTTGGTGGTTACATTACCGACTCTAGAGATTGGGATGAAATAATGTTTAATGCGCCTTACTATTTAATGGTTGTGGCAGCAGGAAATGATGGTTCTGATAATTCTGCAAATGGATCACCTTTAGATGGAAATTCTTCATATGATAAACTTTCTGGTCATGCTACTGCTAAAAACAATATGGTAGTTGCTAATGCAAATGATGCAAATATCGATGCAAATGGAAACTTGGTAAGTGTTTCTATAAATTCTAGTAGTAGTGAAGGACCAACTGATGACTATAGAATTAAACCAGATATTACTGGTAATGGAACTGGTGTATATTCTACATATGAGTCTAGTAATACGGCTTATAATAGTATAACAGGTACTTCAATGGCGTCTCCAAATGTGGCTGGTTCGTTGTTATTATTACAACAGCATGCCAATAATGTTAATGGAAGTTATTTAAAAGCATCTACTTTAAAAGGTTTAGCGCTTCACACAGCCGATGATGCTGGATCTAATGGACCAGATGCAATTTATGGTTGGGGATTAATGAATACAAAAAGTGCCGCAGAAGCCATTACTAATAATGGTAACGAATCTAAAATAGAAGAATTAACATTATCTAATGGACAATCTTATCAGATTACTGTTGATTCTGATGGTATTAATGATTTGTATGCATCAATTTCTTGGACAGATAGAGCAGGTACTGCTACAACTGCTACCAATTCTAATTCAGCTGTGTTAGTTAATGATTTAGATATTAGAGTCTCAAAAGGAGTAACAACGTATAGTCCATGGCGTTTAACAGGAGTTTCTACAAATGGCCAAGGTGATAATATTAAGGATCCTTATGAAAGAGTAGATGTTACTAATGCAACAGGAACATATACTATTACCATTACTCACAAAGGGTCGTTAACAGGAGGCAGTCAAAACTATTCGTTAATTGTAACAGGTTTATCTGGTACTCCAATAGTTTGTAGTGCAACCACACCAACAGGATTATCTATTGATGGATTTGGGTCATCTACAGCAACCGTTTCTTGGGATGCTGTGCCAGGAGCGTCATATGATTGTAGATATCGTGAATCAGGTACGTCAGCTTGGACAACATCTTCAGTGTCTGGAACTTCAACTTCCTTATCTGGTTTAACGCCAGAAACATCTTATGAAGTGCAAGTGAGAAGTATCTGTGCCGATAATTCAACGTCGTCATACACAAGTTCTGCAAGTTTTACAACAACCGAAGTGCAACTAAACTATTGTACATCTACAAGTAGTAATGTTAACGATGAATATATTAGTCGTGTACAATTAGGAATTATAGATAATACATCCGGAGCTCAGTTTTATTCAGATTTTACTAATTTATCAACCGTGTTAAATCAAGGAGAGAGTTATTCAATTACAGTAACTCCTACTTGGACAGGAACTACATATGCAGAAGGTTATTCAGTGTGGATAGATTATAATCACGATGGCGATTTTTCAGATTCAGGAGAACAGGTCTGGTCGCAAGCAGCAACACAGACTGCTCCAGTTAGTGGTAGCTTTCTAATTCCTTCAGGAACTTATATAGGAAATACCAGAATGCGCGTTTCTATGAATTATAATGCAGTGCCAACAGAATGTCAATCATTTACTTATGGAGAAGTAGAGGATTACACGGTAAATCTTACAGGAGGAACACCAGATACAACTGCACCAGTTATTACATTAACAGGAGCTTCCACAATTAACTTAGAAGTTGGTGATACTTACAGTGAATTAGGTGCAACTGCAACAGATAATATAGATGGCAATTTAACATCTAGTATTGTCATTACAGGAACGGTAAATACAAATTCTGCAGGTACATATACTAAATATTATAATGTTAGTGATGCTGCAGGTAATGCGGCAACCCAACGCACGAGGACAATTATTGTAACTGAACCAGCAGATACAACAGCACCAGTTATTACGTTAACAGGCGCTTCTACAATTAATTTGGAAGTTGGTGATGCTTACAATGAATTAGGTGCAACAGCAACAGATAATGTAGATGGTAACTTAACTTCTAGTATTGTGATTACAGGAACCGTGAATACCAATTCTGCAGGAACTTATACCAAGTATTATAATGTTAGTGATGCAGCAGGAAATGCAGCAACGCAACGAACACGGTCTATTGTAGTTACAGAACCTTCTACAGGAAGTGGTTGTACAAGTGGAATCTCTTCATTCCCTTACTCTGAAAGTTTTGAAAACACTTTTGGAGCATGGACACAAGCAACAGGTGATGATTTTAATTGGGCAACAAGAAGTGGAACAACACCATCCAGTAATACAGGTCCTTCTAGTGCAGATACAGGTTCTTATTATATTTATATGGAATCTTCATCTCCTAATTATTCAACAAAACGAGCGATTTTAAATTCGCCTTGTTATGATTTATCAGGTGTGTCTCAGGCTACTTTCGGGTTTCAATATCATATGTATGGCGCCTCTTCAATGGGAAGCTTAGCTTTAGAATTGAGTGATGATGATGGTGCGTCATGGACAAGTATCTGGAGCGCATCTGGAAATCAAGGGAATTCTTGGTTATCAGCTAGTGTTAATTTAGCTGCTTACGTTGGTGCTTCAGTACAATTAAGATTTAATGGTGTCACTGGTACTACTTGGCAAGGTGACATGGCAGTAGATGCAGTTAGTTTATCTGCAGGTGGTGGATCTGGTTCAACTTGTGCTGATGTTTCATTATCTATAACATTTGATAATTACCCGGAAGAAACAGCTTGGAGTGTTGTTGATGCCTCAGGTAGTACAGTGGCTTCAGGAGGAACTTATGGTTCTCAGGCAGATGGTTCCACATTAACTATTGATGTTGGATGTTTAGATGTAGGTTGTTATGATTTTGTGATTACAGACACTTATGGAGATGGTATTTGCTGTTCTTATGGTAATGGTTCATATTCATTAACAAATTCTGATACAGGATCTGTATTAGCTTCAGGTGGCTCGTTTACAAGTTCTGAAACTACAAATTTCTGTATAGGAAGTTCTAGTTCTAATTTCGGATTAAATGCAAGTGTAATTGCAGAAAATCCTGCTCAGTATTTTAAAGTACATCCAAACCCTGTTAAAGAATCACTTACTATTGATTTAGTTGGGTACGAAGCGCAGACTTATGAAATATTAAACATGTTAGGGCAAATTGTAGCAAAAGGACGTTACAGTTCTACAATTGATGTATCTAAATTTGAAAATGGTGTTTATATCTTACAATTGAATATTGGAGAAAAGAAACAGTTAAAACGATTTATTAAGGAATAAAATGGTCCTTGATATTTTTTGTTAGTAATGAAAAAGTCCTGATTATTATATCAGGACTTTTTTTATACATGCTTTATTTCGTTCTCATGAAGCAATTCATCTCCTCGTAACCTCAGGAAAATTTGAGCTACAGCGATGGTGTCTTTTTCACAATAGATTATAATACGGTCAATTTCTTTCTCTTTGTAATACACTCTATAAACTTCACTACCATCAATATCATCTTTTGGTGATGGAATGCCTAAAACGTTAGTCATTAGTTTTAAGGATGTGTAGGTTTTATAGTCGCCAAATTTCCAGAGTTCTAAAGTATCTAAATGAGGCACTTCCCATGGTTTCTTTCCAAAGAGATTTAGTTTGTATGGCAATTCTATGTTGTGGATAATCATTCTTCTGGCTATGTACGGAAAATCAAATTCCTTACCATTATGAGCGCAAAGTAAATGTTTGTTTGAGCTAAAATGTGATATTAGTAAATTTTTAAAATCTTTTAAAAGTTTAATTTCATCGCCATAAAAAGAAGTCACTCTAAAGGTTCTAGATTCGCCCTCCATTTTAAAATATCCAACTGAAATACAAACTATTTTACCAAACTCGGCCCAAATACCTGCTCTATCGTAAAATTCTTCAGCGGTAAACTCTTCTTTTCTTTGATAACGCGATTTAGCATCCCAAAGATCTTGTTTAGTTTTGTCTAAATCAGAGAAATTTTCCGTTTCTGGAACAGTTTCAATATCCAAGAATAAAATGTTTTCTAAGTTTAGTTTATTAATCATCTTTAAGTGTATAATTTACAATTGAAATAGCAAATAATAGGCGTTGTAGATAATATACAACTGATGAAATGCTTATAATTAGGTAATTTTCTTTGACGTATTCAGAGTAATTAATCGTTGCTTCACGATAACCTTCAAGCGATGAAATACCGTAAATACCATAAAGCACTTGTAAAACTTGAATAACAAAATAAATACCAATTAGCCAAACTATTAACTTTATCAGATTATCCTTAATTAGCACTTTTTGCTTAGTAATTAATTTTAATATTACGTGCACAGAGATTATAAAAACGGCTAATTGGACTACTTCCTTTACAATTATAACAAGCAAAGGATCTTGATTAATAAAAATTAAAAACTGGTTTATTATTTGACCAATAAAATTGGCTAATTCAGAAGTTAGCAGGATTGAAAACCCACCGACAACTAAAAATAATAGATGTTCTTTTGTTATTAATTTGTTCAAGTTTAGAATTATTTTTCCATCATCTTATAAGCTTCTTCAATGTATAGACTAATGTCATTTGTAAAAACACCAACACCAGCATCTGGCGATTTTTTATGTCCTAATCTAACAATGATTACATTATCTTCTGGTTGCACTATAACGTACTGACCAAGGTGGCCACGCATCATAAAAAAGTCTTTGCCAAATTGTTTTTTTAACCACCATCCATAACCGTATTCTGGGCTTTCAGGAAATCTAGGTTTTATAGACTTAGCAACAAACGTAGAATCTAATATTTGTTTACCGTTCCATTTTCCGTGGTCTTTAAATAACTTGCCATATCTAGCAAAATCTTTAGCGTTGCTTGCAATACAGCAATAAGCTTTTACTAAATCATTATCTTCACTATCTACTTGCCAAAGCGTTTCGTTTTCTGAACCGAGTGGTTTCCAAAAACTAGATTCAAAATAATCATATAGTTTTTTACCACTTGCTTTTTCAATAACCATAGCGAGCATTTGCGTGTCTCCACTCGCATATTTATAGGATTTTCCTGGATCTGTATCCATTTTTAAACCATTCATCACTTTAGCTAAATCATCATCAAAATATGCACGTGTTGTTATGGATAATGGCGAATAGTAGGCCTCGTCCCAATTGGTACCAGAACTCATTGAAGATAAATCGCCAACCGTCATTTTTGCGGCTTTACCATCGCAAAATGCAGGTAAGAAATCGCAAACTGGTTGGTCTATACTTTTTATATATCCATCTTGTATAGCTTTGAACATTAAGCCAGACACATAACTTTTTGCCATAGAGAATGAGTTGGTCTTAGAGTCTTCATTAAAACCATCGTAATATTCTTCAAACCAAACACTGTCATTTTTTATGATGACGTACGCAATAGATTTCCAATCAGTATTGGCTGATTTTAAATCATCTGTGGCTTCTACAGAATTATAGGCTTTATGATTTGGCCAAGGTTGTGGATTATCACTTGCAGCAATCGCTTGATTATCGAATTTTTTGTAATCTTCTAAGTAAGCCGTAGAATGACCTGTTAGATAAATAGTTCGTACTGCTTTTAATAGATAATCTGTGTCTGTTATGTATAATGCAGCAATAACTATAGCAAGTAATATGGCTATAAATTTTAAAGTCTTTTTTAGGAATTTCATATAGAGAGCTTGTTTATTTATTAGTTTTTCGATTGGCTATTTTTTCTTTATAAAACTGTTTATCTGCGATATAAAGTGTTTTATTAAAAGTAGCAATAATATTTTGTTCTGCATCTACAAGATCTATTGTTTTAGAAATATCGGTTTCGTTATTAGAGGCTACAATTTCTTTTATGGCCTCTATTTCTTCAATTTTAAAAACAAATTCGCCATAGATTATTGTTTTGCCTGGTTTTTTATAGCGTGCTTCTACGGCTTTATCCCAAACCACATAATCGTCGCCAAGTAACTGAATTAATTGTATCATATAAATTGGGTCTGTTGCAGATAGCATACTTCCACCGAAAATAGAGCCTGCGTAGTTGCGGTTTTTCCAGTTGGGTTTTATTCTAATTTTTACATAAAGCAAATCGTCACTGACTTCTATAAGTTTTGCAGTTGTACGTCTGTACATTGGTGACCAATTAAAACCATATTTATAAATAGTAGATGTTTTAAAAAAGCGTTTTAAGATTTCCGTACCTTTTTTATACATTAAAATAAAGATTGTTGTTTGTAGTCGCTTTCATGATTAAGCAGCCATTGTTTTCTATATAACCCACTTGCATAACCTGTTAAACTTCCGTCGCTACCAATAACTCTGTGGCAAGGCACAATAATCCAAAGTGGATTTTTACCGTTAGCACTAGCAGCAGCTCTGATGGCTTTTACGTCGCCTAATTGTTTAGATAATTGTAAATAGGAAATCGTTTTGCCAAAAGGTATAGTTTCTAACTGATGCCATACTTTTTTTTGAAAAATGGTACCATCAGGATTCAACTTTAGGTCAAAGGTTTTGCGTTCTTCGTTAAAATATTCTTTAAGCTGTATGACACAATCAAGTAAAACTTCAGGTATAGTGTCTGATATTTCTTTTTTGGTGTCTAATACTGAAACAGAGGTAATGCCATTGTCGTCGCCTACGATTTTGGCATGGCCTAGAGGTGTTTCAATATAGCAAATTTGCATTATTCTACAGGCTTATCGTTATCAATAATGCCTAAACGTTTTGCTCTAGTTTCCCAACTTCGTCTTGCTAATAATTGTAAGTCAGATACATTATCACTTTCGTCCATAATTTCAAGACCAAGTAATGTTTCAATAACATCTTCCATAGTAACTAAACCGCTTACTGTACCATATTCATCTACAACGAGAGCCAGGTGGTTACGGCTTTCAATAAGTTGTTCAAACAAGGTAGGTATTGATAAGTCTCTATTTACGATAATGATACTTCGCTTAATTTCTGATAATAATTTTGAACCATTGCCTAATGCCATTTCTTTAAAAACTTCGGCTTTTAAAACTAAACCAGTAATGTTATCTACATCATTAGTATAAACCGGAATTCTAGAAAAACGAATATTAGAATTGGCATTGAAAAATGCTTCAATGGTCATTTTTTCGTTTTCAGTTTTTACAACTGTTCGAGGCGTCATTACATCTTTAGCTCTAACTTCTTTAAAATTCAGTAAGTTTTTAATGACTTTACTTTCGTTTTCTTCAAAAACACCTTCTTCTTGTGCAATATCTGCCATAGCAACAAAGCCTTCTCTACTTAATACACTTCCATGACCTTTGCCACCTATTAATTTGGTAGTGAGTTGAAGTAACCACAAAATACCTGTCCATTTTAAAGGGAATATTAAAATATTTAGCGCTTTGGTAGTAAAGTTGGCTAACTTTTTCCAGTAGGTTGCACCAATAGTTTTTGGGATAATTTCTGAAGCCACCAAAATAAGAATTGTCATTATAGTTGATACTACACCAACCATAATATCTTCGGTAAACTCAAAACCTAAAAAGGATTGTTTAGTACTACCATAAATCTCAGCATAAGCCACTTTTGCTTGTACACCAACTAAAATAGCACCAACTGTGTGTGCAATGGTATTTAAAGTAAGGATTGCAATAAGAGGACGATCGACGTCTTTTTTTAATTCTTCTAATTCTATAGCATAGGCTTTGCCTTCTTTCTTTTTAAGATTAAGAAAAGTTGGTGTAATACTTAAGAGTACAGCTTCTAGAATAGAACATAGAAATGAAAAGAAGATGGAAATGACAGCGTAAAAAATGAGTAAGCCCATTAATATTTGGAAGTTTTAGATGTACAAAGTTACAAAATGAATACTAATTTAAAGCTAGCTAATTTTATAGTTATTACCAAGTTATATTTAATACATAATAAAGGCGCATTAATAAATTTTGTAAATTGAAGCATGAAAAATTTTATTTTAATAATCTGCTTGATAGGAATCTATGCCTTATCTGCTCAAAATAAAGGAAAAATTACCTACCGAATTGAAGCAATTAAAGATAGCATTGAGAAGCCTTTTGAAAATTTAGAAAACTCAGAAGCCAAAAATATGGCATTACAAATGTTTCAAGATTCTAAACCTGTAGAAGCTTATTTGGTCTTTAATGATAGTGTTTCTATTTATAATGTAGAGCCAAAAATTGATATTCCTGGATGGAATAATAGTAGTGATGGTCTTATCATCACAAAAAGCAAAATCAATATTTCATGGTCATTAGCAGGTGGTAGTTCAGTATATTTTAATGACCTGAGTCGTGATTTTACTATTACTCAAAATGAAATAATGGGTCCAACAGTAAGAGTGATTCAAAAGCCTAAAGAGTGGACAATTACCGAAGAATCTAAAGTTATTGATGGTTACACTTGTTATTTAGCCACCATTGATAAGCTTAATGATAAAAAAGTAAAAGCGTGGTATACAAAGGAAATACCAGTGACACATGGACCAAAAGGATTTAACGGTTTACCAGGTTTAATTTTAGAAATTGAAGATGTAATCTACTTATGGAAAGCCATTAAAATAGATTTTGAAAGCCCTGAAGCTAATGATATCGTAGAACCAGTTGAAGGCGATTTAATGACCAATGAAGAGTTTGTGCAGTTTTGCGGCAACCCATTTGGTAAGGATTAGAATATAAAAAAAAGTTTAACTAATCAATTTCACAACATCCTTAGCAAAATAAGAAGCAATTATATCTGCACCAGCACGCTTAATAGATGTTACTTGTTCCATCATTACAGCATCGTGGTTTAACCAACCTTTTTCTGCAGCTGCTTTTAGCATGGCATATTCGCCAGATACCTGATAAACAGAAATAGGGATGTCAAAAGTATTTTTAATATCTCGTACAATATCAAGGTAACATAAACCTGGTTTAACCATTACAATATCTGCACCTTCATTAATATCCATTTCGGTTTCTCTAAGCGCTTCTTCTCTGTTAGCAAAATCCATTTGATAAGTTTTTTTATCCTTTGGAATATCAACCACATCAACAGGTGCTGAATCTAGAGCATCTCTAAAAGGCCCATAAAAAGCAGAGGCATATTTAGCCGAATAACTCATAATACCAACATCGATGAGGTTAGATTGGTCTAAGGTTTCTCTTATACCAATAATTCTACCATCCATCATATCACTTGGTGCAACAAAATTGGCACCAGCTTCAGCGTGAGACAAACTCATTTCAGCTAAAGCTTCAACGGTTGCGTCGTTTATAATTTTTCCACCTTCCACAATACCATCGTGTCCGTAGGATGAATAAGGGTCTAAAGCCACATCAGTCATAACTAACATGTCTGGACAAACCTCTTTTACCGTTTTAATAGCACGTTGCATTAAACCATTCGGATTCCAAGCTTCAGTACCTTTATTATCTTTTAGTTTGTCATCTACTTTTACAAAAAGTAAAACCGATTTTAAACCTAAATTCCAAAGTGTTTTTACTTCGTCTTTTAATAAATCTAAACTAAAACGATAGTAATTTGGCATCGATGCAATTTCTTCTTTTACACCTTTTCCTTCTACCACAAAAAGTGGCACTAAAAAGTCGTTTGGTGTAATGTAAGTTTCTCTAACCAAACTTCTAATTGCTTCGTTAGTTCTTAGTCTTCGATTTCTTCTAATTGGAAACATGTTGGTGTCTATTTAAAGGCCTGTCAGGTTTTTGAAACCTGACAGGTTTTTACATTAATTATGATTAATTTTATCGTCTTCAAAGTTAATCAATAAAACCATTTTAGAGTGCTCAAATCCCTAGATGATTTAGAATTTATTTTTCCTTGGCGAAGCTACCAAGCCGAACTTTTAAAGCACTTTAATAGTCATATTGCAGATAACCATTTTCATGTTATTGCACCACCAGGTTCTGGGAAAACCATTTTAGGATTAGAAATTGTTAGAAAATTAGGGAAGAAAACCTTGGTTTTAGCACCAACGCTGACCATTAGAAACCAATGGGAAGACCGATTGCAAAACTTTTTTACCGAGAATTGTGATTTTGAAACCTTTTCATTCGATATTAAATCGCCACGCGATGTTACCTTTTCTACTTACCAATCTTTGCACGCTTTTTATAAAACGTTTGAAGACAAAAACGACTATTACCAATTCTTTACAAAGCAAAATATTGAAACTTTAGTTTTAGACGAAGCACATCATTTAAAAAATGCCTGGTGGAATTGCTTAATGGATTTAAAACGCAATTCTGAATTTTACATCGTTGCGCTCACAGCTACACCACCTTACGACAGCAGCAGAGCTGAGGTTTCTAAATATTTTGCACTTTGTGGCGAAGTAGATGATGAAATTGCAGTACCAGATTTGGTGCGTGAAAAGGATTTGAGTCCACATCAAGATTTTGTCTATTTCTCAAAACCTGAAGATTTAGAGATAAATTTTATTGTTGATTTCAGACGAAACATTTCAGATTTTAAAGATGAATTATTAAAAGACGAAACCTTTATAGATTTTTTAATTGACCATCGGTTTTACAAAAACCCAAATTGGCATTTAGATGAACTCTATGCGAATGCCGAATATTTTTCAGCCATTCTCATCTTTCTGAATGCTTGTGGATTTGAAATTGACCATCAAAAATTAGAGGTTTTAGGGTTCGATGAAAAAGAAATGATTCAATTTCCTGAACTCGATTTACATTGGTTAAGCATTTTATTTCAAAACCTATTAGTTTCCGATAGAGAACAATTAATTGAACAAGAAAAGTATGTTTCAACCTTAGAAAAACGATTACGAAAACTTCATGTTTTTGAGCGAAATTCAGTTGATTTTATTGGAGAACAACGACTATATAAATCCCTTTCGAACAGTCCGAGTAAGCTAAAAAGCATCGTAAGCATTGTAAATGCCGAACGTAAGAGTTTAAAACGCGATTTAAGATGCGTGATTCTTACGGATTATATTCGGAAGGAATTCTTAACGGTTAAAGACAATGAAATAGAGCATATTGATAAAATTGGCGTGCTTCCTATTTTTCAATACATAAGGCAGTATTGCGAAAAACCTGAAGATTTAGCAGTGCTTTCTGGTAGTATCGTTATCATTCATCACTCTATTTTAAGACATTTTAAGGCGATTGAAACTTTAGACCATTTTTCGTTTTCGCCATTACAAATAGACGAATCTTTTTTATTGGTAACTTCAAAAGGAAAGCCGGAAAATTCTATTGTAAGCATTATTACTCAACTTTTTGAAGCAGGCTATATTAGAGTTTTGGTTGGTACAAAATCCTTATTAGGCGAAGGTTGGGACGCACCATCCATTAACAGTTTAATTCTGGCCTCATTCATCGGTTCGTTTGTGTCGTCTAACCAAATGCGAGGTAGAGCGATTAGAAAAGATGCCGATTCGCCAAAAAAAACTGGAAACATTTGGCATTTGGCCTGTGTGGACCCTACCGTTTTAGATGGTGGTAAAGAAGTAGATACTTTAAAGCGACGCTTCGAAGCTTTTGTAGGTGTAACCAACAGTACCATTCCGTTTATTTCCAATGGTTTTGAGCGCTTAAATATTCCTGATGAGGTTTCTGTGGAATCTATTGATGCCTTAAATAAATCTACATTAGAAGTGGCGACCAAACGTATTCTAATTACCGAAAAATGGAATAATGCCATCGGAAAAGGCACTAAATTAACCAAAGAAGTTAAGATTATGCATCAAGGCCAACGTCCTTATAAACGCCAAAAGCAAATCTATTATTTTGATGTACTTCGGTTTTTTGTAGTCGAATTGTTAATTACAATTTCGCTTTTTTATGTGGAATTTATAGCAGGCAGTTTCAACCTTATTTTACAACGTGGTGTGCTTTATTTTGTCTATGCATTTATTGCTGCGTTTGTCGCCATGTTTGGTTATAAACTTTGGAAAGCCGTAAAACTCTACATTCGTCATGGTTATTTGTATAAGAAAATCGGGAAAATGGGATTAGCCATCTTAGATACTTTAGATGAATTAGGTTATATCACTTCTGGTAGAGCTAATATTAGCGTGAATTCTTATGTATTAGCAAAAGGCGATGTGGTTTGTAATTTGATTGGTGCCAATGCGTTAGAAAATTCATTATTCGCCAAAGCATTGAGTGAGCTTTTAGAGCCAATTGAATCGCCAAGATATTTAATTATAAAGACGAATTTTTTTAGAAAACAATTAGATGTTGAAAATTTCTACCCAGTTCCGGAATTATTTGGTGATAAAAAAGATAATGCTTTAGTGTTTCAAAAATATTGGAACCAATATTTAGGGCAAAGTAAATTGGTTTTTACACGAAGCGTTGAAGGCAGGAAACTACTTTTAAAAGCAAGATTGTTTCATGTATATAATGCTTTTAAGGAAGTGACTAAAGAAGTTATGGTTTGGAAGTGATGTAAAATAAAATTTCAGACCTGACAGGTTTCAAAAACCTGAAAGGTCTTGATGTAATTATTCCAAATTCCTGATAAATTTATCATTATTGATGTAAACATCATCTTCGCCTTGTTGGTCAAAAGGATTTTCTAAATGCGACTGAATATTATCTAAAGCCACCAAAATAACACTAAACATAATTGGTACAGCATATTGTAACCCGAAGTTATAACTCGTTACATTATGAGCAAAATGTGGACCGTAAATAACAGGTAAAACCACAATAAAAATGTCACTATAGGTGCGTAATGTTCTTGGTGTTCTGTATTGGTAGATGTGTTTTACACGCTCAAAAGAAATCATCATCTTACTTAAAAATTGATTAGACCTTGAAGCTTCGCCAGAAGGTAAGCCATGGGAACGCATGCTTTTTATGAACTTTGATAAATCTTGAAAACTATGATAGACGGCTTTTTCATTTTCCTCTAAGTCTTCAACTGAATTAGAAAACACATGTTTGCAAGACTTTAATAGGTTGCTGAGATGCACTTTCAATTCGTCTTTAAGCTCTTGAGGCGGATTTTCTAACCAATCGGAAACGGCAAAATAAAGTGCTCTTCCGTGTGCTTTAATAGAACCATATTCGTCTAAGGCAACTTCTCTACGTTTGTAAGCACCACCAATTGAAAACACAATAGGGAACACAATGGCTGTACCAATTAATGTTAATGGGAAATCTGCTTTAATATGAAAATGTAAACAAATAGCAGTTGAAGCAATTGCCAAACCAGTGATTACAAATGTTTTTATGTTAATAATTAGAAATACACGTTTAAATAATTTCCACATAATTTAATTTTTTATTGACTTAATCCTAAGTAATACCAACGATTATTTTCTGTTACAAAAGTCGATTTTTCATGAATAACATCCACTTTTCCGTTTTCAAAGAAATAAGCGTTAAAGGTAACAATTCCATTAACATCATTTTTAGTGCCTTCTGAAGTTTCTAGGATTTCGAGTCTAATCCATTGTACAGATTTTGCCCATTTCACAATTGCTTTTTTCTCTTTTATTGGTCGTGTAGATTGGTGATGAGTAGCCATTAAATAATCGCCATTGGCAAGGACAAAAGCGGAATATCTAGAACGCATGAGTTGTTCGGCTGTTTCTGTTTTTCCGTGGTTGAGATGGAAAACTTCACAGCAGTCTTGGTAGGTTTTGGTCGTTCCGCAGTAACAGTTCATTGTTTTTAATTTTGCTCAGACCTGTCAGGTTTTTAAAACCTGACAGGTCTATTTAAATCAAACCCAGTCCACTGGATTTTGCAATACTTTAATCAGTTTTTCTTCTTCGCTTCCAGCTTCAGGATGATGGTCGTAAACCCATTGTACATGTGGTGGTAAACTCATTAAAATACTTTCAATTCGCCCATTAGTTTTTAAACCAAATAACGTGCCTTTATCATGCACCAAATTGAATTCTACATAACGTCCTCTTCTTATTTCTTGCCAGTCGCGTTGCGCTTTTGTGTAGTTTAATTTTTTTCGTTTTTCAACAATCGGCACATAGGCTTCTAAGAAACTATCGCCAACTTCAGTGACAAAGTCGTACCAGTTTTGCATACTCATCTCATCTGTTGCTTTGCAATAATCAAAGAATAAACCTCCTAAACCACGCCTTTCATTTCGGTGTGCGTTATAAAAATACTCATCGCAACGGGCTTTGTATTTGGCATAAAACTCGGGATTATGCTTATCGCAAGCCGTTTTGCAGGTTTGATGGAAGTGTTTGGCATCGTCTTCAAACAGATAATAAGGTGTTAGGTCTTGTCCACCGCCAAACCATTGGTCTACAATATTGCCGTCTTTATCATACATTTCAAAATAGCGCCAATTTGCATGAACGGTTGGCACCATAGGGTTTGTAGGATGCAATACTAAACTTAGTCCGCAAGCAAAGAAATCGGCATCTTCTACACCTAAGTATTTTTGCATAGAGTCTGGTAATTTCCCATGAACACCAGAGATATTGACACCACCTTTTTCAAAAACGTTACCGTTTTCTATAACGCGTGTTCGTCCGCCACCACCTTCTGGGCGTTCCCAAATATCTTCTTGAAACGTGGCTTTGCCGTCTACGGCTTCAAGTTTAGAAGTGATAGTGTCTTGTAATTGGTGAATGTATTTGAAGAATTTGTCTTTGACCTTTAAATCTCCTGTCAGGTTTTCAAAACCTGACAGGTCTTTTTTAGCAGTATCTTGATGCATATAATTAAAGTTTTCTAAGTTTTCGAATAACGAAATTACATCGTCTTTTTTTGAATCGATTATACTTTCACTATTTATTAAAAAACTCTGAAATGATGAGAATTTATAACTGGAAAAATCCGCTGTTATTTTGTGATTTTCGGGATTTTTATGAACGTATATAATTAGGTTTTTAAGATATTCTTCGTCTTTAATCAGTTTTCTTTTAAAAGGACGTTCAAATAAAGTGCCAGTTCTAAAATTCTGTTTATTGAAAGCTTTGCTGTAAGCATTAAATAAATTTGAAAATGCTTGTGAGGCATCGTCATTTTTAATTTCAACTATAAAATGAAAGTGATTATTAAGTAAACAGTAACTTAGAATTGCAATAGAATCAGAAAGATGTTTTTTAACTAAAGTTAAAAAATATGACATATTATCGTCATCTTTAAAAATGTTGGTTCCATTAACTCCTCGGTTATAAATGTGAAAAACATGCCCTTTTTTTAATTTTTCCATAGTCAAATTCTACTTAATTATTATCATTTGGGTTAATACCTGTCAGGTTTTGGAAACCTTACAGGAATCAGAAACTAACTCGTACAACTCCATATCCAAAGGTGTTTCTCCAATTGGTGTAAACTCATTAATCAAGGTTTTTATCCACGTAAAATTATTTTTTAAAGCCACATTTACACTCGCTAAATTGTCTTTATGTGCGATTATTTGAAGTGTTTCTAAGCTTAAATTATTAAAAGCGTATTGAGACAAGTGTTTAATCGCTTTAGAAGTTAGGCCTTTCCCTTCAAATGTATAGCCAATACAATACGCAAATTCGCCTTGCTTGGTTTCCCAATTCAGTTCTTTGAGATAGATTAATCCAGCTAGTTCCCTTGTTTCAGAATGTTTTAATGTGAATAGAAATTCATCTTTGTTTTCAAAGGCTTTCACTTTTGACTCTACAAAATAATTAGATAAGGTCGGATTAAGATTTTGTTCTAAAGTTTTGGGGAAATAGCGTTTTAATCGGTCTTCATTGGCCACACAGAAATTACAAACTTTCCAAGCGTCTCCACTATGGATTGGATTAATTTCGAAACCGTTAAATAGTGCAATCATTATACGACTACTGTATTTTGACTTAAAGTTTTTTCCTGTTCAATTAATTTTACGGTATTAAGCGAAGATGCTGTTACACTCATTGGTAAAACGAGAATAACACCCACCACAGGAATTAATAAAAACAGCATAAAAACGATACCATTTCCTATGGCAATGCCTTTATGTCTTCCAACAAATTTTACGCTTTCTCTGTATTTATAATGACGTTCTAAAGTATAATCCATATTACCAAAACCTGCGTAATAAGCTTGTAACAGAAATAATAAAACGGTTGAAAATATATTAATAATCGGAATAAATTTTAATACCAATAATGGAATTGTAAACAATAGTTCTTTACCTAAATTTCTAATGTTTATTCTAATCCCTCTCCATAGTTGTTCTTGAAACGAGGTTTTTCTATGGTTATGACGTTCTATACCTGTGAGATGGGCTTCAATTTTTTCTGAAACCGGACTCATAAATGGCGCAGAAAATGCCATGATAATATGTTTGTATAAGATAAGCCCAATCGCGATAACAACAATTCCTCCAATAAAAGTAGAAATTGAAGCAAAGGTTTCACTTCCCCAATCCCAAGGCCAAATATTCGCAATAAAACGACCAATATTATCTGACAAACCGTAAGCGGATAATCCTATGATAAATGCTGTTACAACACTAATGATTATAGGAATAGCAAAATACTTCCAAAGTTTTAATTTTGAAATTAAAGCTAACGTACCTGTGTAAGCTTGGATACCTTTTAATATATTCTTTATCATATTATTGTTTTTGATGATGATTACTTAAAAGACGCAAAAAGAGGCTTCAAGTTACAATAATTGATGACTAAACTCGCTATGCTTTAAAGTTCACTTCAAAAGTTAGGAATATTTAAACACTTTTTAAAATGAGTAAGCCGTCCGAGTTTGTGTTCCTTCCCAATTGGGAATCCCGATAGCTATCGGTAAGGATGGGTTTTAGCTTTTATATTCTTTTACAGCATCAATAAATGCTTTTGCATTCTCTAAAGGAATATTTGGTAAAATACCATGACCTAAATTAACGATATATTTATCTTTTCCGAAATCATTAATCATCTGAGTAACCATCTTTTTGATTTCTGCAGGTGGCGAAAATAAACGTGTTGGGTCAAAATTACCTTGTAAGGTAATGTTTCCTCCTGTTAAGTATCTTGCGTTTTTAGCAGAACAGGTCCAATCGACTCCTAAAGCTGAAGCGCCAGATTTTGCCATTGTATCTAAGGCAAACCAACAGCCTTTTCCAAAGGCGATTACTGGTGCGTCGTCTTTTAAAGCATCAATGATTTGTTGAATATATTGCCAAGAAAATTCTTGATAATCTACAGGCGACAACATGCCTCCCCAAGAATCGAATACTTGAACGGCATTACAACCTGCTTTTACTTTTTCCTTTAAATAGGCAATGGTTGTATCTGTAATCTTCTGTAATAGCTGGTGCGCAGCAATTGGATTTGTAAAACAAAATTCTTTGGCTTTATCAAAGTTTTTAGAGCCTTGTCCTTGCACACAATAACATAAGATGGTCCATGGCGAACCAGCAAAACCAATTAACGGAATTTCATCGTTTAGTTTTTCTTTAGTCGCTTTTATAGCTTCGTAAACATAGTTTAGAGCCTCTTTGACATCAGGAACAATAACATTATTCACATCCTTTTGAGAGCGAATAGGATTTGGTAAATAAGGGCCAAAATTAGGTTTCATCTGTACCTCAATATTCATCGCTTGTGGAATCACTAAAATATCTGAAAACAAAATTGCAGCATCCATTCCGTAACGACGAATTGGTTGAACCGTTATTTCACTTGCTAATTCTGGTGTTTGGCAACGTGTAAAGAAATCATATTTCGCTTTGATTTCCATAAACTCTGGTAAATATCTACCTGCTTGGCGCATCATCCAAACTGGTGGGCGTTCTACGGTTTCGCCTTTTAATGCTCTAAGGAATAAATCGTTTTTTATCATGTTAGCCTTTGGCTTTTGGCTATTAGCTTTTGGCTTTTCGCCAGTTACTATTAGCTGTTTTTAATCTTGCTTATTAAACTATTTATCATTCTTGCCTCTTTATGAATAAGTTCAAAAATGACTTTTAAATTTTCTTCAGGAATAAACTCGAGTTCTTTAGAAATAATTAATTGTGTTTCAACTTCAAAAAGTGAACCCATTGCTATTTCAAGAAATCGTTTAAATTCTATATCACTATTTCTACTGCATCCTTCAGCAATATTGGATGGAATTGAAACGGCTGCTCTTGTAACTTGACTTCTTAAACCAAACTTTTCTTCTGACGGTAATTGCTGAGAAAGGACATAAACTTGTTTAACAATTGTAATTCCATTTTTCCAAATTTCAAGTATCCTAAAATTTCTCATATTTTCAACTTTTAACTTTTCACAACAGTGATGCTAACAGCTAACCGCTAAAAGCCAATAGCAATCACAAATAATACGCATTAACCAACTCCACAACACTCTCTACCAAAGGTACTTTAGCAACTCTTACATCTTCAAAATACTTTTTGGCTTCAGTTGCCGTCGTTTCTCCTATACAAAATGCAATACCTTTTGCTTTGTTTTGTTTTAAGAAACTTTGAACCGTAGATGGACTGTAAAACATTACACCATCTAAATCGCCTTCTACTTTTTCGGCATCAAACTTTGTCTCGTAGGCTTCTACTTCGTTGACTTTTATGTTGTTTTCTGATAAAATATCTGGAATAGTATCTAATCTTAAATTACTACAGAAATACGTTGCTTCTGCACCATCCATAAGTTCCACCATATGGTCGGCTAAAGCTTTTGCATTCTGTTCGTAATGCTTCACTTTTCCTATGCGTTTTTCAACAATACGCTTCGTTTTTCGACCTACACAATAAATATTTTTGAATTGTAATTCTGCGGCAGAAAAGTTAGTCAATAAGGCTTCAACAGCATTCTGACTGGTAATAATAACATTTTCAATTTCGTTACGAACGATGTTCTTAGATAATCGGTTAGGATTAATTTTTACAGAATCATTGCTTTGTGCAACCACGTCATCATGAAACTGAGCAACTTGGTCGTTGGTTAGTTTTTTTGTGGAATATATATTAGTGATTTTATCGCCTTGCGTTAATTCGTCAATTAAAACCTTACCACCTTTACCAATGATATAATCCGCACAAAATTCAGCAACTTCTTCATGTTTACCTAAAGGCACAACTTTAGTGACTTCAATCTTTTTGGTGCCATCTTTACTTAAAAGAATACCTTTAAAATTAACTTCTTCCTCTTTATTGATGTAACAAATTGCTCCAATTGGTGCAGTACAACCACCTTCTAAACGGTTTAGGAATTCGCGCTCAATTGAGGTACAGATTTGAGTGGTTTCGTCGTTGATTTCTGATAGGATAGTTCTTGTCTCCTCATCAGCTTCTAAAGCCGTAATCATAATAGTACCTTGTGCTGGTGCAGGAATCATCCAACCTAAATTAATAGAGTTTTCTGGTGTAATATTTAAACGACCTAAACCTGCACCTGCGAAAATAGCTCCATTCCAATCGTCGTTGGTTTCAAGTTTTTCTAATCTAGAATTGACATTACCGCGTAAACCAACTATTGTATGCGTTGGGTAACGGTTAAGCCATTGTGCGCGTCGTCTTAAACTTCCGGTTGCTATAACGGCATCTCTAGCAGATAAAAACTCTTCATTGTCTTTAAAAACCAAAGTGTCATTAATGTTTCCACGTTTTAAAACAGCAGCTTGTACAATGCCTTTAGGTAAAACTGTTGGCACATCTTTTAAGGAATGCACAGCAATATCAATATTACCATTTAGCATGGCTATATCTAGGGTTTTTGTAAAAATTCCTGTAATACCAAGTTCGTACAAGGGTTTGTCGAGAACTAAATCTCCTGTTGATTTTACGGGAACAAGTACGGTTTTATGACCTAAATGTTCAAGTTGAGATTGAACAGTTTTTGCTTGCCACATAGCGAGCTGGCTGTCGCGTGTGCCAATGCGAATTAATTTAGACATTATCGGTAGTTTCTAACTGAAATATTTTTTTGATAAGCTCAATGCTTTCATCTGAAGACGTACTATCTTCTCTTAAGTGGTGTGCAAACTGATTTGTGATTTTCTGAATTAAATTATTCGTAATTAATTCTGCCTGGTCTTCATTAAAATCAGACATTTTTTTACGTTGCGTATTGAATTCAGAATTTTTAAAATCTGTTAATTTATGTTTTATAGCCTGAATGGTTGGGACGAATTTTAGGGTGTCTAACCATGCATTAAATTCGGCTGTAATGTCTTCTATTATTGATTCAGCTGCAGGAATAAAGGCTTTGCGTTTTTCTAAGGTGTCATCCGTTATTTTCGCTAAATCATCTAAGTGTACTAAGGTAATATTAGAAAGGTCTCTAATATCTTCGTTCACATTTTTAGGAATTGATAAATCTAATACCAATAATGGCTTTTCAGTTGAGATTAAAGACTTATAAATCGTAGGGTTTTGTGCGCCTGTTGCAACAATAACAATATCTGAAGCATTAAGTTCTTGGCTTAAATCTTCGTAATCTTTTACCACAAGATTAAATTTGCCAGCAACTTCTTCAGCTTTTGTTTTTGTTCTGTTGATTAAGGTAATATGAGAATTCTTAGTATGTTTTACTAAATTTTCGCAGGTGTTTCTTCCAATTTTTCCAGTTCCGAAAAGTAGAATATTCTTTTCAGAGATGGTTTCTACGTTATTCATAATATATTGAACAGAGGCAAAAGAGACAGACGTTGCACCAGAAGATAATTCTGTTTCGTTTTTAATGCGCTTACTAGCTTGAATTACAGAATTCACTAAACGTTCTGTAAATGAATTTAACAATCCTACTTTTCTAGATGCTTTTGCACCGAATTTAAGTTGACTTATAATTTCAAAATCACCAAGAATCTGACTGTCTAAACCAGAACCCACACGAAACATGTGGTTAATGGCTTCTTTGTTTTTATGAACATATGCAACCTCTCTAAATTCTTCAACGGTTCCTTTTGTGTTATCACACAATAACTGAATCAGTTGAAAAGGGTGTTCTGCAAAACCATAAAGTTCAGTTCTGTTACATGTAGAAATAACTAATAGGCTATCTACACCATTTTGTTTTGCTTGAGACAAAACGTTTTGTTTTGCATCATCGCTTAAACTAAAATGACCACGTACGCGCGCATCAGCTTTTTTATAGCTGAGGCCTATAGCGTAAAAATATTTGCTTCTGTTTGGCATGTGTTGCTTTACTCGTTTACCTGACTTAGGAAAGTAACAGCGCAAATGTAATTTTGATATTTATAAAAAAACAACGCTAGAAGAACTTAAAGTATCGTTTCTGGTTTTTTAAGATAGTTTTTCACTAAAACATGATAATTATCATATTTTTGTAGTGTAATCAAGGGTTTTTAAAGCTTTTGTTTAGAACGAATCTAAATAAGATTGAAATGAATTTAGAAAAAATGGACTCGAAAAGTATCGCTAAAGGTACTTTTGATGAAACTCATATTGAAGATGGCTTTTTTATTATAACAAGTAAAAACGATAACGATACCGCTAAAGTTCTTGAACGTGAGATTGATAGCAGTTATATTCAATTTCATTTTTGCAATAAGGGATCCGCGGCATTTATGTTTAATCAAGGTAATTATACCCTGAATATAGATGAGGAAACCTCGTTATTGCTTTACAATCCACAAAGAGATTTACCTATACATTTAGAATTACGTCCACATTCCTGGTTGGTTTCTTTAGTAATATCTATTGAAAAGTTTCATGGCTTATTTTCTGACGATGCTAATTATGTAACCTTTTTAACTGAAGATAATAAGGATAAAAAATATTATAAGGACGGTAAAATATCGCCTTCAATGGCTGTAGTATTGAATCAGTTAATTAGTTTTAATCTTAACAATTCCATTAAGTCCTTATATTTTAAAGGTAAAGCTTATGAGTTATTAAGTTTGTTTTTTAACCGAAGTGAAGATGCTGATATTGAGCAATGTCCTTATTTAGTAGATGAGGTTAATGTAGCGAAATTAAAGAAGGCAAAAGATATCATTATTGCCAATATGGCTGAGCCACCAACTTTACAAGAATTAGCAGATGAAATAGAATTAAGCCTTAAAAAATTAAAAGAAGGTTTTAAACAGATTTATGGCGATTCGGTTTTTAGTTTTCTATTCGATTATAAAATGGAAGTGGCACGTAAACTTTTAGAATCTGGTGATTATAACGTTAACGAGGTTGGTCTAAAAGTTGGGTACAGTACAGGTAGCCACTTTATCGCTGCTTTTAAAAAGAAATTTGGTACTACGCCTAAGAAGTATATTACGGCTTCTAGTTAATAATTGTAATAACCATCCCGTCCACTTGGTGTAACTCGCTCTCTATCCTTGTAGATAGCTAAATTGATAATTTCTGTGTACTGCTCTTCTAGTTCTTTAGTTTTATCAACTATAGTTCCGTAGCTTTCTGATTTAGAATAATATTCTACAACCAATTGGGTTGGATCTTTCGGTTTAATGAATGATATGTAATGTAAGGCTTCAACCTTACCAGAATAGTCATCGTCCTTGTCTACTTTAAAGAAATACATCACAGCATTTTTATTGCCTTTATCGGTTACAAAACCGCGTTTAAAAAGGAACTGAATTGAATCTTGTTCTTTTTCATAATTAGCATTAGCTAATAACTTTGATTTAGCAAACTGCTGTTGGTCAATTTTAAATGATTTTAGCTTCTTTAATAGTTTAGCATCATCTAGTTCTTCTAACAGTAAATATTGGTTTTCTTCATCGTCTACTAATTTTTCCGTCAATTTTGCTGGTATGTCTTCTTTCGCCTTCGTTAATAATACATAATACTTTACTAGCGCATTTTTATCGTCGACGTTTAATAGTTTTTCAAAGAAATCTTGAGCTGAACGTTCCTTTCTATAAGGGAAAATAAGCCTTACATACGTTGATAATGTGTACGAGTAAGAGTTGTAACCATAGCCAGTATTTCCGAGATTACGTTTCACTTCAATTTTTCCATCATTGATGAGTTGACTTTTATACTTTTTATAAGATTTTCTCTTAATTAAACCACTATCTGCAGCTCTTACCAATAAATTATAGAGTGGCTGTTTGTATTCTGAAATGGTTGTATATTCTAATATTTTTGGAAATAAAGTCGCTTTTAAAGCTAAAGAATCTTTGCCGTAGTAATTATAAAACATGCTGCTTACATTGCCTAAAGGTAAATCGCGTTCCATCAATTCTAATGCTATTTCATAATTCTCCTCTTCATTAGAATTAAACAATCCATTTAAAATCGCCGTTTGTGTTTGTGTATCAGAATAACTATCATGATACAGCTGCTTAATAAAAGGCAAATTGTTTTTTAAATCTATTTCTATTAGTTTTCCTACTAAATGAGATTTAATGTCTAATCGTTCTTTTTCGAATTCAAAATCTTTTAAAACAGAAACAATCTCTTTGCTGTTATGCTTTTTAAATTTAATTAAACCATAGGATTCTAAGATTATACTATCCTTGGCTCTAAGCGCTTCAAAAAACTGTTGAGTCTTATCTTCTAGAACGCTTTTACCCATAAGTGTATCAATAGGTGTAAAGGAATCGTAAAATTCTGTAACAAATTTTGAAGGTCCACTTATAGAATCTACCAACGTTTTTAATTCAAAAAGTACGCCTTTTTTCAATATGTTTTTAACTAAAACTTGTTTCGCACTTGCAGAATCTGTGTAGCTAAAGCGATTGGTGTAGATAGAGTCTTTTTTAGATGATGAACGGTTAGAAATTTTGAATTTTTTACTGTCATTATAGTAATATGAGCTGTAATTCACTTGCTTTTCTAAGCTAGACCAAAGACTATCTATGTTATGATACATTTGCAAATCGTGAAACTTAGTTCTAGAAATTGAAATTTGCTCATTAGCATTTGTAGAATATGTTGTTTCATTTACTTTCTGCTCGTAATCTTTATCTTTTTTTCCACTGTTATAGCCATATCCATAACCATAAGGATTTGGTCCTGGTGCTTTTGAGTTTGTATTAACTGAAAAGTGTAACGTAGTATCTATAACTTTTTTAAATTCTGGATATTCGGTTTTATTGAATTTAAATGATTTAAAAAACGCAGATTTATCAGCTTCATCTGTACCAACATAACCAAGTAAATAATAGCTTCCGTCTTTTACAATTGTTTTTAAATGTAGTCTTTTATTAGACGTAGAATCTAAAAGGGCTTTAGACTCATATGTTTTATAATCACCAGCTTTAAAACCACCTTTTTCTTCTTTTAGTTTGTAGTTTTTATATAATGCATGATGAAAATATTTCGCCTCAAAACTATCCTCTTCAATGTAAGACATATCGTTAAGTGCTGCTTCTTCAACAAAATAATAAGCATCGTTTTTATGACCCTCAATAAGTTTTTTACCAAAATTATTTATGTTGCTAGAAACATAGTATTCAGGAAAATTGACTTGAAACTTTTTATTTGGTGAAACAAATAATTGAGTGTCGTTTGAAGGTGTTTTTAGTGATATTGAATCAAATATTTTGCTTTGGTGTTTTAGAACAAAATCACTTCTACCAGCAAATTTTATAATAATAATTTCTAATGGCGTTTGATAAATATGGTATTTCTGAAACTCGCCTTTCTTTGTTTTGTTAACAATACTAATTCCTGGATATGGACTTGTTAGTTCTTCCTTTTTTATAATATCTCCTGGAATATCTTCATAGAGCAAATGATCTATTTCTTTAAGTGTAATATTTTCTTTTTCGTTTGGTAAATATGTAAAGCGACTAATTCTATTCATGGTGAGATAAGCTCCATTAGTCATATCTGGATCTAAGTAATATTTTTGCCCACCATACGAGAATTCACGCAATTCATCATAAGTATTTATACTAAGAAAATTATCTGGTGTACTATGGTTTTTAAGAACAGGTGCAATAAATAAACTATCTAATTTCGTTTTTTCGGTTTTACTATAATCCGTTTGGTCTGATGTTAAGGATGTTACTGTGTAACCTCTTTCTCTTAACATATTAATCATGCCTTGTTTACCTGGTAAATGTGCTGCACCAACACCTGCAAACACAGATTTAGTTGGCATTAGGTCTATTAGAGATACAACCATATTCTTATTACGAATATATAGCATGTTTTCTCTATAGAATTCTGTATTTACACCAGCACCAATAGAATCTAATAGATCTAAGTTTCTATCGCGATACAAATTTTCTTGAATTAAATATGGGTTTTCCTTAGCATACAGTTTTTGAACCCAGGGATCTAACTCTTTTTTATTGGCATTATAAGCTGCTTTAGTAGTTAAATAGCGAGACTCTGCTAAATCTTCTAAAGCATAAATATCTTTATTATTTTTCTTACCAGCTTGAAAGATAAACATGTCTAAATATGTTTCTTCTTCAAAATTATCTGAAGCATAGCTTTTTCTATATAAATAGGCATTAACTGCATTATTGTCCATTCTTACAGATCCTCTAATAGCCATTTCTTCAGGATGTGTAAGCTTAAATAAGTTGGTGTAAAACTCATTACTATTATTGTTATATGCAGACATTTGATCTAACATCATATCATAGTTAAAACCTGGCCAAGTTGTTGGGTCAGATTCTAAAGCAATACATTCACTTTCATTAAGCGCTTTATAAAAAACGTCATCTAAACGGAATGCTACTTTTTTACTCACGTGCATAGTACCATATAAATAAGATGGTTTTTCTAATCCGTTACCAGTGATTTTCCAGAGTAAGCTTTGATATTGTTGTTGAGAGAAAGCGATTGTTGTAAAAAATGTAAGAAATATAAATAGGATTTTTTTCATAATATGTTTTGGTCGAGTCTTGTAAAGATATTTAAATCCTTTAAATAGCCATATATAATTAATAAAACTCGTTAAAAAGAAATAAATATAGATGTGAATTATGAATAGTTTAACTACAAAAGCCATAAAATATTTTGTGATATCACTATTAATAAAAGCAATACTATTCTTCTTATACTATTGTAATTAGTGTTGTATTTTTGTGTTAGAAAAAAAAACGCATGTCAAAAGGAATTTTATTAGTCAATTTGGGCTCTCCAGACAGTCCAAATCCAAAGGATGTAAAAAAGTATCTCGGAGAATTTTTAATGGACGAACGTGTTATTGATTTACCATTATTAGCGCGCACGTTATTGGTTAAGGGTATAATTTTAAATACTAGGCCTAAGGCTTCAGCTGCTGCTTATAAGAAAATTTGGTGGGAAGAAGGTTCGCCTTTAATTGTTCTATCAGAACGACTTCAAGAGAAACTTCAAAAGAAAGTGGATTATCCTGTTGCGCTAGCTATGCGTTATGGAAGTATGACCATAAAAAAAGGATTACAAGAGTTGGTAGATAAGGGCTGTACAGAAATAAAAACCGTTCCTTTGTATCCTCAATTTGCCATGGCAACGACAGAAACTATTGATGTTAAAGTAGATGAGTTGGTTTCTGAATTTTTTCCTGAGGTAAAAATCACAAGAACACCTGCATTTTATCATCGTCAAGACTATATAAACGTACTCTCTAAAAGTATAGGAGAAGTTTTAAATGATTTAGATTATGAGCATATTCTTTTTAGCTATCATGGCGTGCCAGAACGACATATTAGAAAAAGTGATATTACCAATGGCAATTGCAAAATGAATGGAAAATGTTGCTTTAAAAAAGGCAGTAAGCAGCATGAGTTTTGTTACCGTCATCAATGTGAAATTACAACCGTAAATGTCGCTAAAAAATTAGGCTTAAAAAATGGAACGTATTCTACAACCTTTCAATCAAGACTTGGGTTTGACCCTTGGTTAAAACCATATACAGATCGAACCATTGAAAGAATGGGTAAGGAAGGTATTAAAAAAATGGCTATTGTAACACCTGCTTTTGTGAGCGATTGTTTAGAAACTTTAGAAGAAATTGCTATGGAAGGAGAAGAAATTTTTCACGAAATGGGAGGTGAAGAATTCACTGTTATTCCGTGTCTTAATGAGCGCGACGATTTTACCGAAGTACTTGCAAATATTGCTAACGAATGGGTAAATGCTGAAAATATAGCCATATAATGGCAAAAGTATCGTCACAAGATTTAGGGACTGAACGTATTGGTAAATTGCTAATAAAGCAAGCTGTGCCTGCAGCTATTGGTATATTGGTAATGTCGCTAAATATCTTAGTAGACACTATTTTTGTTGGTAATTGGATTGGTTCTACTGCTATAGCGGCTATTAATGTTGTACTACCTGTTTCTTTTTTTATTGCGGCATTGGGCATGGCCATTGGTGTTGGAGGTTCTTCAATAATCTCGCGAGCTTTAGGTGGAGATAACAAACCAAAAGCCTTAAAGACTTTTGGTAATCAGTTGTCTCTTACCTTTTTGTTTACAATTACATTTGCTGTATTTGGTTTGTATTTTGTAGATACGCTAATACCTGCTTTTGGAGGAAAAGGAAATATTTTTGAGCCTGCAAAAATATATTACGAAATTATACTTTACGGTGTTCCTATTTTGGGCTTTGTAATGTTGGGTAATAATGTAATAAGAGCAGAAGGTAAACCAAAATTTGCCATGTATGCTATGCTAATTCCATCCGTTGGTAACTTAGTTTTAGATTATGTTTTTATTAATGTTTTAGATTACGGAATGGCTGGAGCAGCATGGGCAACTACTGGTTCTTATATTGTTGCGTTCTTATTTATATTCTGGTATTTTTTATCTAAAAATTCTGAATTAAAAATTAACCTTTCGCATTTTGGTTTTAATAAAGCTATAGTGTCAGAAATAAGCTCTTTAGGATTTGTTACTTTAGCCAGACAAGCCGTTGTAAGTGTAACGTTTTTATTAGTCAATAATGCGCTTTACGATTTTGGTGGAGAAACTTCGGTAACTACATATGCTATTATTGGTAGGTTAAGCATGTTTGCGTTATTTCCTGTTTTTGGCATAACACAGGGCTTCATACCAATTGCAGGTTATAATTTTGGAGCGGAAAAATACGATAGGGTAAAAGAAGTCATTTTTACAGCTATAAAATATGCTACAATTTTAGGCACTATTGTTTTTATAGCACTTATGTTTTTTCCGGAAGTAATAACCAAATGGTTTACAACAGATGCAGATGTTATAAGAGAAACACCAAGTAATATGAGATGGACGTTTGCTGCTGTGCCAATTTTAGCACTACAGCTTATTGGAGCAGCGTATTTTCAGGCTGTAGGTAAAGCATTACCAGCCTTGTTATTGACCTTAACAAGACAAGCCATTTTCTTTATTCCGTTAATGTATATTTTGCCGTTATATTTGGGAGAATTTGGTATATGGTTATCATTTCCTATTGCAGATTTCCTTTCTACTTTAGTAACGGCTTATTTTTTATATCGTGAAGTGAATTTAAATCTCAATCCAAAAACAACAGCGTAACATTTTTAATCTGTAATTTTACATAATTGTATAATTTTTCAACTTACCGTTTTATCTCATGGAATATTACAACTACATAAAATCGTTGCATCTCATCTTTGTAATAACATGGTTTGCTGGCTTGTTTTATATTCCTAGATTGTTTGTATATCAAATTGAAGCTTTTCATAAGCCATCACCAGAAAAGGAAATCTTAGGTAAGCAACTAAAATTAATGTCAAAACGGTTATGGTTTATAATTACATGGCCCTCTTCAATTTTAGCAACGCTATTTGCGGTTTGGTTAATGATATTAATGCCAAGTTGGTTTCAGCAAAGTTGGATGCATGTTAAATTACTATTTGTGTTTTTGTTATTTATTTATCATTTTAAAACTCATCAGTATTATAAGCAACTTCAAAATGATGAGGTTTTAGTAACCTCAAGTTATATGCGTATTTGGAATGAAGGTGCAACATTTATCTTATTTGCCGTTGTGTTCCTTGTAATCCTAAAAAGCTCAATCAATTGGATTTTTGGAATTATTGGTTTAGTAGTTTTAGGTGTTTTAATTATGTTAGGCTTTAAGCTTTATAAAAACATAAGGGCTAAAAACCCTGAAGCATAAAAGTTTGTTTTAAAAATTAAAGTATTCATAAATTGAGGTTATCGCTTCAATAGTTTGGATTGATTATTGTTATATTTAAAACTTATAATTCAGTATAAAATTTAGCGTTCAAGATAATTTAAATGAATAAAAAACGTCTGTCCTTAAGAGCTCGTATCATTATAAATATGGTGCTTTTAGTATTGGTAGCTTCGGTTTTAATAGCCGCAGTAACCATTTATCAATATCGTGAAGAGGCAAAGGATTATCATAAAGAACGTTTAGAGCGCAAAGAAAAGGCGATTAGGCAAAGTATTGACTTTGTAATAAGAGAGACGACTTACCCAAAGACTACAGATAAAATTCCACTTATATTTAAAGATGAAATATTTGATATAGATGCTATTCATAATCTACAGATCAATCTTTACGATTTAAATGGTAGACTACTAAAGAGCTCAAAACGAACCATATTACGAGATTCTACTGAGGCATTTTTAGATCCTATAATTTTAAAAACTTTAGCGAACACTGTAGACCATCGTTATGTTGTAAAAAACAAGGAAGCTGGTCAAACATTTCAATCATCTTATACATATATAACAGACGAAAAATTTAAAACATTAGCCATTTTAAATTTACCTTATTTAGAAAATGATGATTTTTTAAATAAGGAACTAAAGGAGTTTTTAATGCGATTGGCTTATGCCTATTTGGTTTTAATATTTGTAGCTATAGTATTTGCTTATTTTATATCTAAGTTCATTACAAAATCACTGAGAACAATTAGTGATAAAATGAATGAAACACGATTAGAAAAGCGAAATAAAAAAATTCAAATAGAATCTACAAGTGAAGAGATTGAAGCGCTAGTAAATGCATACAATAGTATGATAGATGAACTCGAAGCAAGTGCAGTGGTTTTAGCAACAAATGAAAGAGAACAAGCTTGGCGAGAAATGGCAAAACAAGTAGCCCATGAGATTAAAAACCCGTTAACTCCTATGCGGTTAACGGTACAGAGTTTTCAGAGAAAATTTGATCCACAAGATGAAAACATACATCAAAAAGTCAATGAATATAGTAATACTTTAATTGAGCAAATAGACACCATGAGCTCTATTGCATCTGCATTCTCTAATTTTGCTAAAATGCCAGCACAGAAGAGCGAAAACTTAAACGTTGTAAATATTGTAAAGTTAGCACTCGATATTTTTAATGAGCATTACATTGAGTTTTATCCAGAAACCGAAGAAATAATTGCAAAATTTGATAGAACGCAACTTATAAGAGTGGTCACAAATTTGGTTAAAAACGGTATTCAGGCTATTCCTGAAGATTTTGAGAACCCTAAAATAAAGGTAAGTGTTGTTAATGAAGGCGATAATGTTAGTATTATTATAGAAGACAATGGTTCTGGTATCGCAGAAGATACTAAAGCTAAAATTTTTGAACCTAAATTTACAACCAAATCTAGCGGAATGGGCTTAGGCTTAGCTATGGTAAAAAACATTGTAGAAACTTATAACGGAAGTATTACCTTTACATCTCAATTAGAAAAAGGGACAACATTTAAGGTTACTTTTCCTAAAGAATAATAAACTTAATCTATATGGCTTACAACAACATTATATCTAACTACTCAAATGGTATTACTACCATAACAATTAATAGACCTAAAAAGTTAAATGCCTTAAATAAAGATACTATACAAGAATTACATGATGCATTTGACGATGCAGAAAACCATAAGGAAACAAAGGTTGTAGTTATCACAGGTAGTGGAGAAAAAGCTTTTGTTGCAGGTGCAGATATTAGTGAATTTGCAGATTTTAGTATAAAAGAAGGAGGTAAGTTGGCAGCTCAAGGCCAAGCACTACTTTTTGATTTTGTAGAAAACTTAAGTAAACCAGTAATAGCAGCAGTAAACGGTTTTGCGTTAGGTGGAGGATTAGAATTGGCAATGGCTTGTCACTTTAGAATCGCAAGTACAAATGCAAAAATGGGGTTACCTGAAACTTCATTAGGCGTAATTCCTGGTTATGGAGGAACACAACGTTTGCCGCAACTAGTTGGTAAAGGTAGAGCAATGGAGATGATAATGACCGCAGGTATGATTGATGCAAATCAAGCATTAAACTATGGTTTAATAAATCACGTCGTAGCACAAGAAGAATTATTACCGTTTGCAGAGAAAATTGGAAGCAAGATTATACGAAACTCATCTGTAGCCATAAGTAAAGCTATAAAAGCTATTAATGCAAATTATAAGGACGGAAAGGATGGATACGAGACCGAAATTAAGCAATTTGGAAAATGCTTTGGCACTAATGATTTTGTAGAAGGTACAACCGCATTTTTAGAAAAACGAAAGGCCAATTTTCCTGGTAACTAAGTGTGTCTAGTTCTTTAACTTTTATTTAAAATGTTGAAGTTCAACAAAGTTAGCAATGTATAGAAGTAACGAAATTTTCTAATTAGAATAAATAAAATGTTTTAAACAAAAAAAAGTGGGTTCTCTACTACCCACTTTTTTAACTAAATAAATAAACTAATAATATATAAACAACAATTTATATTCTAAAATTTTTGACGAACACTCTGTCGTTAGACTTGATGATGGTTGTGTAATCTCCATCAAGAGTTTCATCTAATTTGTACACACGGTTTAAAATCTTTTCTCCTTCAACTATTTCTGAATGGATTAATTCTCCTTCAAAATAAAGCTCAATTTCCATGTTTTCTGCATCTAAAGCTAATTTAGAAATTAATATTCTAGAGTCTTCTGTTCTTACTACTGGAGTATGAATCATTTTTTTGTCAGAATCTATAACAGAAACCACATTGTTTTTTACTTCAATAGTGTTAAGTTCAATTTTAAAATCTTTGGTAACTTCTACATTATACGTTCCGTTTTTTAACTGTGTAAAATCAAAAAGTGTAATTAGGTTACCGCTATAATTAATTTCTCCACTGTAGATAACTTCACCAGAAGTATCTGATACAGAAATGTAATTTCCTTTTTCAACGTGGTTGTAAGAAGACTTAACTTCCGCAACTTCGTTTGCGTAGCTTGTATATGTTCCTAACACTACAGCTGCTACTAATAATTTTTTAAATACGTTTTTCATAATAAAATTGTATTACGTTATTACTGATACAAATATATATTGAATTGTAAGTATAGAAAACATCATAATTGCCTGATTTGTGTGTTATTTTAACCGAATAGCCTATTGTCTTAATAGTGTTTGTTAAAATAGTATAGATTTATGATAATTTGCCATAGATTCAATTTTTACCTCAATTTTAGAGCAATTAAGAAGTACCCAATAATTAAGCTAAAAATTACCATCTACATATAATTATATGGTGTAGTTGATATTGACTTAATGGATGGAAGGACTTTAATTATTAATAGGTATCGGTATAATAAGATGAAATCTGTTTTTTTGCTGTAATTATCGTGGGTTTTATATCTGAACAGGATTTAATGTTTAAGCTGCAAGGCAAAAAAAAAGGTAAGCTGTACAAGCTTACCTTTTTTCTAGTTTAAATTAATAGGACATCAATTTAGATTTTGAAATTTTTTACAAACACTCTATCATTAGTTTTAATAATAGTTGTGTAGTTGCCTTTAAGAGTTTCATCTAATTTAAAAACGCGATTAAGGATTGTAGATCCAGCTAGAGTTTCAGTATGGATAAGATTACCTTTATAGTAAATCTCTATTTCCATGTCTTCACCATTTAGTGCTAATTTAGAAATAATTAGTTTAGAGCTTTCGTTTCTAACAACTGGTTTGTAAATAACCATTTTGTTTGTTTCTAAAATAGATACTATAGTATCGTTAACTTCTATTGTACTTATTTCTATTTTATATCCATTAGTGACTTCTACATCATATTTACCATTTTTTAATTGAGTAAAATCGTAAAGTGTAATGAGGTTTCCGCTATAGTTAATTTCTCCACTATAGATGATTTCTCCAAAAGCATCTGAAACAGAAATATGGTTTCCTTTCTTTACGTAGTTAATAGTAGTGTTAACTTCTACAACTTCGTTTGCGTAGCTTGTACATGTTCCTAACACTACAGCTAATACTAATAATTTTTTAAATACTTTTCTCATAATAAATTGTATTAAGTGATTACTGATACAAATGTATAGCGCATTTACTATCTAGAAAACATCAATTTTGGCATGTTTATATGTAAAATTAACCGGTTTACTCAAAAGGTGTTTCTTGTGGGTTAAAATAGAATATTTTTGAGTTAATTTTAGTGATGTGAGATATTCGGTTGTAATTTTAGATTTTGATCTAAGACTTAGATATAAATTTTGTTTTGTACTTGCTAGAAGAAAAGTTCTTTAGTTTAATTTATAGCTAAGTATCTTACACCAAAATAGGAGATATAATCATAAAGTTAAGTTGCTTTGAAGATGATTCAGGAAAGTATAGCAAATAAAAAAGTGGGCTCTTGGCCCACTTTTCAACTAATAAAACTAATGTATAAACAATAATCTATAATTTGAAATCTTCAACATACACACGCCCATTTGCTTTAATGATTGCAGTGTATTCTCCTTTTCTTGTTTTATCTAATTGGTAAACTCGGTTTATTATATCTTCTCCTTTTACGGTTTCAGTATAGATTAAGTCATTTCCAAAATATAACTCTATTTCCATATGATCTGTGTCAATTGCCAATTTAGATACAATAACTTTAGAATCTTCTGATCTAAAAACTGGTTTGTAAATTGTAGAATTTGAGCTTTCTAAAAAAGTAACAACGTTGTTAAGAACTTGTATTTTGTTTATTTTAATTTCAAAATCCTTATTTACTTCTATTGTATAAACGCCATCTTTTAATTGAGAAAAATCATATAGATTTTGAATGTTTCCTGAATAGTTAATGCGACCGTTGTATACAACTTCTCCCGAAGCATCAGTAACAGAAATTAAATCGCCTTCATTTACACTGTTAAATGTACGTGAAACTTCTACTGTCGCATTTGCGTAGCTTGTGCATGTTCCTAACATCACTGCTAATACTAAAATGTTTTTAAATAATGTTTTCATAATATCTTGTTTTTAAGTTAAAACTGAATTTAAAACTTGTCTATTTTTTTTAGTGACAATTTTATTATCTATCAGATCAATTAAATCAACACTGCAAATTTATGGCAGCATTTCATTCTGGAAAACATCAATTTTGGCAAATTTATATACAAAATTAACCTTTTGAGGGTGTTAAATAAATATTAAGGTTAATTTTGTGTATGTTTTTGGTAATTCTACATAGAAAGTAATAATAATATACCTTAAATTTGTATTAATTGAGATGTTATGAAAGCAAGAAAACCTACTTTAGAAAAAATTAGCCCTGAATTTGGTAGCTCCTTAAAAGTAAGGAGGCATAAAATGGATGTTTATAAAGGTGAAAATAAGCCGTTTTGGCATTTTCATCCAGAGATTGAACTGGTATACGTTAACAAAGGTCAAGGGAAACGCCATATTGGCAACCATTTATCTTACTTTAATAATAGCCAGTTATTATTAATTGGACCTAATTTACCGCATAATGGTTTTACAGATCGTTTAACTATAAATGGTTCTGAAACCTTAGTGCAGTTTAAACCAGAATTTTTAGGAGATCATTTTTTTGATATTCCAGAGATGGAAAAAATCAACCTTTTGTTTGAGCGTTCTAAAAAAGGAATTCTGTTTGGTGTAAAAACAAAACAGAAGCTTGGTTCTAAAATAGAAAAGCTTAATGAGAAGGAAGGATTTAAAAAAATATTAATTTTATTAGAAGTATTACACGGTTTAGCAAAGTCTGAAGATTACACCTTGTTAAATGTAGATGGTTTTGCATTTGAAACAGAACCACAAGATAGTGCTAAGATTGATATTGTTTTTAAGCATGTTAACCAAAACTTTAAAGAACATATTAGTTTAGATGAAATAGCAGAAAAGGTAAGTATGACGGTTCCTGCATTTTGTCGCTACTTTAAAAAAGTAACAGGAAAAACATTTACTAAGCTCGTAAACGAATATAGAGTAGTACATGCTACTAAGTTACTTTCTGAGAGCCAAATGAGTATTGCTGATGTAAGTTATGAGTGTGGCTTTAATAATTTTTCACACTTTAATAAACTATTTAAGGAGTTTACTGGTAAAAGTGCCTCTAAATATCGAGGGGAATTAAAAATGATGATGGTTTAATACAATACGTTATACTTATGGAAGATAAAATAGATATCACAATTGCGTATTATACAAAGAAAGGGCAAGATATTTTAGATGCTGTAAATACTAATAAAACTTTAACTGCAGACCAGATTATTCATTATGGTGAAGAAATGGCAGCAATAGAGTATAAGTTAACAGCTTTAGAAGTTGCCAAAGAGAACTAAGTCATTTACTTCTCACCTTCCCATTCTGCGTAAAACTGTTTTAAAAACCCTTCCATATACTTATGGCGTTCTAAGGCAATACGTTTCCCAGTTTTAGTATTCATTTTATCTTTTAATAACAATAATTTTTCATAAAAATGATTAATTGTTGGCGCATTAGAAGATTTGTATTCAGCCTTAGTCATGTTAAGATTAGGTGTTACTTCTGGATCATAAAGCGCTCTATCTTTAAAACCTCCATAATTAAAACAACGTGCTATACCTATAGCTCCTATAGCATCTAAGCGATCTGCATCTTGCACAACTTCCATTTCTTTAGATGTAAAGGCTGTCGTTAGATCAAAAGTATTTTTAAAAGACATGTTATCAATGATCTGAGTAACATGTTCAATAATTTCACTGTCTACATTATGTTTTAAAAGAAAAATACTTGCAATCTTTGATCCCAAAGTTTCATCACCTTTATGAAATTTAGAATCTGCAATATCATGAAGTAAAGCTGCTAATGAAACAATGGTAATATCTACCTTTTCTTGTTTAGCAATTAATAAACTGTTTTTATATACACGCTCAATATGAAACCAATCATGACCGCCTTCAGCATTTTTTAATTCATTTTTTACAAAGTTAATTGTAGCGTCAATTAATTGAGCATCAGAAATTGTCATTATAATAATTTATGCAGGATCTACCCATTTAAACTGAAATGAATTTTCCGGTATTTTGATACGTTCAGATAAGCGATACATTCTAGGAGGTAATTTCATTAAATAATCTCTAGCTTTTTCTGCTTCTTCATTTAAGCCAGTCATGTTACCAATATCCCAACGATCTATAAGCTTTTGTAAAATATCTACATAATCATTAGAGGTATAAACACCAATACGCTGTGCAGTATTAGAAAATTCTTCAAAAGCAGCTCCTATACTTTCGCCAGATTCTCTTAAAAAGTGAGCAGGCATTGCAATTTTGCGCTTCATCATATCATGAAAAGCCATCATCATTTGATTAGGGTCTACAGCAAAAATACGTTCTACAAACTCAGAATAAGCATGGTGGTGACGCATCTCATCGCCAGAAATAATCTTACACATTTTGGCCAGTTGTTTGTTGCCTTTTTGTTTTGCAATCTTAGCTACACGATTATGAGATATGTACGTTGCTAATTCTTGAAAACTAGTGTAAACAAAGTTTTTATAAGGATCTCTACCTGTACCAATATCAAAACCATCGTTAATCAAATACTGAGTTGTTTTTTCTATCTCGCGCATGTTTACACGCCCAGATAAGTATAGGTATTTATTTAAAACATCACCATGTCTATTTTCTTCACCTGTCCAGTGTCGTAACCATGTAGACCAACCGTTGCGTTCTACTTGGTCCACACCTTCTACATCCATTAACCAAGATTCGTAGCTAGGTAATGCTTCTTCAGTAATCATATCACCAACTAAAACTACCCAAAAATCATAGTCTAATTCTTTAGAAAGTTCTCTAATTTCCCTTACCTCTTCAAAAAAGGTTTCTTTTTTAGAATCTGGTAAAAAATCTGATGGTTGCCAGATTTTTTCAACAGGTATTAAGTATTTCTCAATAAGAAACTGAACATCTTTTTCAAGATGTTGCATTACTTCTAATCGTATATTTTTTAAAGACATTTATGCAGTTATTTTTGATGGTTAACGCTCTATTGCTTCTACAATAGTTTGTTCAAGTTGCTGAATTAATTCAGCTTTATCAGTAAAGTTAACGATTTCTAAGGGCTTATGCACTGTAAATTTAATATGATTTCCTATTCCCATGGGAAATTGACCATATCTCAGCATTTTCCAAGAATTATTCACTGTGATTGGCACAATTAGAGCTGATGGAACTTTTTTCATTAGTAGTTCTAGGCCTTTTGTTTTAAAAGGTCTTGGTGTTCCATCTTTACTTCTAGTGCCTTCTGGGAAAATGACAGCGGCACGTTTTGTATTTTCAATATATTCGCCAAACTTCATCATTGCTGGCAGAGCTTGTCGTGGATTTTTTCTATCTATTAATACAGATCCACCATGCTGTAAATTGTAAGATATGCTTGGTATCCCTTTTCCTAATTCTTTCTTTGATACAAACTTGACATGGTGTTTACGCAAATACCACATTATTGGCGAAATATCATACATGCTTTGATGGTTGGCCACAATAATTATTGGTCTATCTGTGCTAATATCGTATGGATTTTTGAACGTAATTCTTGTACCTAATAGATTAAGGCATCGCATTATAGCAAATTGTAAGGCATCAACAGTGAGTTTTAGACCTTTGTAGCCAAAGACTCTGTGAGAAAACCATTGTATACCATGAAATATAACCAAGGTTAAACCAAAGCATAAATAAAATAAAACGGAAAGCGGATAGGCTAATAGTTTTCTCATATCACAAATGTAAATCAATGTCTTTTAAGCACAAAAAAACCACGAAATAATTCGTGGTTTTTTTATAACTGTCTAACGTATTAGAGCTAAAGTTTTTTAGCAATGCTCGTTATAAGCATCTTTAAGGTTTTCTGCGATTAAATCTGCAGGACGACCTTCAATATGGTGACGCTCTAACATATGCACTAATTCGCCATTTTTAAACAAAGCCATACTCGGTGAGCTTGGAGGAAAAGGAACCATGTGAGCTCTAGCTGTATCTACAGCTTCTTTGTCAACACCTGCAAATACAGTAACAATATGGTCTGGGCGTTTGTCGTTTTCAATACTATTCTTTGCTCCTGGTCTTGCATTTGCTGCTGCACATCCACAAACCGAATTTACAACTACTAAAGTTGTACCTTCTTTTGCTAATGCTGCTTCAACAGCTTCTGATGTATGTAATTCTTCAAAACCTACGCTAGTTAAATCTGCGCGCATTGGTTTTACTAATTCTGCTGGATACATATTTTTTAATTTTAATTAATCTTAATTTGAAGTGCAAAGATAATGAAAATTTATGCGCATTACACGGTCTTCAGTATGTAGTCTCAATAGAACTATTTTCGTTTTGAATAGTAACAAAAACCATAAAAGATAGACTAACAAATAGTATATTTGAATTTCATAAAAATAGATGATATGAGTTTTGCAAAATGGATTGGTGGTGCTTTGGGTTGGTCTTTTGGTGGACCAATAGGTGCAATTATAGGATTGGCTATTGGTAGCTTTGTTGATAATTTAAAAATTGGAGAAACCCCTTTATTGGGTGATCGCCAAACTGGTCAACAAAGAGGAACCTACAGAAAAACACCAAATTATGGCAAGCGTACCTCTTCTCGACCACAAACGCAATCTGGAGATTTTGAAGTAAGCCTATTAATTTTAGCATCAATTGTTATAAAAGCTGATGGTAAACAAGATCAACGCGAATTAGATTTTGTGCGTCAACAATTTACTAATATGTATGGTAAGGACAGGGCAAATAAAGCTTTTGAATTATTTAAACGTATAACAAAGCAAAATATTTCTACACGTCAAGTGTGTACTCAGATTCGTCAAATGATGGATCATCCATCACGTTTGCAATTATTGCATTTTTTATTCGGCATTGCAAAAGCAGATGGATTGGTAACTGAAGATGAATTAAGACAAATTTATACTATAACTGGTTATTTAGGTATTAGCAGCAGAGATTACGAAAGTATTAAAGCGATGTTTTATAACACGAGTGATAATGCGTACAAAATTCTAGAAATTGATAAATCTGTTTCTGATGATCAGGTTAAGAAAGCTTATAGAACTATGGCTAAAAAATACCATCCAGATCGCGTAGGTCACTTAGGTAAAGAACATCAAGATGGTGCGGAAGCTAAGTTTAGGCAAGTGCAAGAAGCTTATGAGCATATTCAGAAAGAACGTGGGTTTAAGTAAATTAAGACTGTTGTGAGTCTTTACCTTTCCTTTGTTTTTCTATATATTTAAAGTATCGTTGTGTTTTGTATTTGTTAAATATAAAAACACAAAGCACAATAAAAGCTAATAAGATTAAGCCTGCTTTGCCTGTAAAATATTCAAATAATTCCATTGATTATTTATAATTTAGGGTTTAATAGTCGTAATAAGAATGAAAGCTTTCGGGATTAATTATTTTTTTCTTTTTGTTTAAAATAAAGTTACCCTCTAAATAAAAAGAAATCATCCTTCATATCTTCAATTTGAGCGTCTTCATTAGTAATTATATAATCTATCGCTTTTGAAGTAAACTCATCGCCTTTCTTAGTAAGGGAAACAATATTTTTTTCTATATGAATCATATTATTTTTTTGAGCTAAATCTAAAACAGTCTTAGCGCGTACTTTTTGCCAATTTATGTGTTCGTTGAGATGGTTAACGTGTCGCTCTTCTAACTCGTCATGGTTTTTTAGGTGTAATAAAAATGTAAGTAAAGAGACTTCGGTTTGTTGTTGTTTTTCCCGGTACATTACAGCGATAATGCCTTTAGAAGGTGCAAATAAATACACTAGTAAAAATACCAATCCTAGAACGGTTGTAATTGAACCAGCAATCGAAGCATCTAGCCAATGTGCTACCCAATACCCAAAAATGGCACTAAAAATTCCAAAGCATATAGCCAAAGCAAGCATTTTCTTTAAATCTGTAGTCAATAAATAAGCGGTTGCAGCAGGTGCAATCATCAGAGCAACGACTAAAATAGCGCCAACAGCATCAAAAGCTCCCACTGTAGTTACTGAAGAAACGGACATTAAACCGTAATGGATAATAGCTGGGGAAAAGCCTAATGAAGCGGCTAAACCTTTATCAAACGTACTCACTTTTAATTCTTTAAAAAACAGGATTAAAAGCGTTATAGTAATTAACAGAATTACACCAACAACCCAAAGCGATTTTGGGCCAACATCTGTGCCAGCAATTAATAATCTATCAAAAGGAGCAAAAGCTAATTCGCCTAATAATACAGCATCGACATCTAAGTGTACATCATTTGCATTCTTAGCAATCATTATGACACCAATACTAAATAGAGCAGGAAAAACTAAACCGATGGCTGTATCTTCTTTTACTAAGCCTGTTTTTTGAATGTATTCTACCAGTACAACGGTTATGATTCCCGTTAAGGCTGCTAATAGAATTAACAAAGGCGAATTTAAATCTTGGGTAATAAAAAAACCAATCACGATTCCTGGTAAAATGGAATGACTAATGGCATCACTAATCATAGCCATTTTTCTAAGAACAAGAAAAGTCCCTGGAATAGCACATGCAACAGCAACGATACTGGCAATAAGTTGAATTTCAATTTGCGCGCTACTCATCTTCTGTTATTTGTTTGGTATATAAGTTCGCTGCTGTTTCAAAACCAACTTTGGTTAAACTCCACATATTTCCCTGGAGCTGTACGTAATCTTTTTCTACTAACTTTCGAAGCGTGTTCTTTGTATAACCTTGAAAATTATTGAGTAATTTAATGGCATGTGGATGTGATATATCTTCATGCGTTTCAGCAATATGATGCATAAATGCTAAAGTTTTATGCAATTCTAAATCGCGTCTGTTTTTTATAAAACGTATTTGTTTAAAAAGTAGACCTCGACTCGGTGAAAAAATAAACGAAAAAACCACAAAAACGGCAGCAACCAAAACAATTACTGGTCCTGTAGATAAATTATTTTGACTTGCACTAATTGCCGTACCAAAGACTCCCGAAAAGGCTCCAAAAATGGCAGCTAAAAATACCATAACAGATAAGCTGTTTGTCCATTGCCTAGCTGCAGCTGCAGGTGCCAATAGCATAGCACTCATTAAAACGACACCTACGGTTTGTAAGCCTAGAACAATAGCCAAAACAATAAAAGTTGTAATGAGAATATCTATAATCTTGGTATTAAAACCAAGTGTTTTGGTGTAATCAGCATCAAATAATAATATTTTGAATTCTTTCCAGAATGTGAGCATTACAATTAAACAAAGCCCTGTAACAATGGCCATCATCCAAACATCACTTTCTACTAATGTAGCCGCTTGTCCAAAAAGATATTTGTCTAAACCAGCTTGATTAGCATTGGGTTGTTTTTGAATAAAGGTTAATAACAACATGCCAAACCCAAAAAACAATGACAAAATTAAGCCTAAAGCTGTGTCTGATTTTAAGTGGGTTTTGGTTATGATGCCTCTAATCCAGAAGGTTCCCACTAAGCCACTTACTAAAGCCCCAAGTAATAAAGTATTGCTGTCTTTTGCGCCAGTAATTAAAAAGGCAATGGCAATACCTGGTAAGGCGGCATGTGAAATGGCATCACCTAACAAGCTTTGTTTTCTTAGTACAGCAAAGCTTCCCAACATGCCAGTCACAGCGCCCAAAATTGCTGTGCCAAGCGTAATGGTTCTTAAGGTGTAGTCCGTGAAGACTAGTTCTATGTATTCTGTAATGTCCATTTCGATATTCTGAATTTATTTCAGAATTTTAAATTTCATTCGTTAATTTAATTTTTAATAGGTGTGCAAATTTCTATTAGAAATCCATTAATATCTCTTAAATAACCAACCTTTTGTCCCCAAGGTTTTTCAATGATAGGTTCGTATTGTATGGCTCCAGCTTTTATAGCTTTTGCGAAATCATCTTCAATGTTTTCTGTTGTAAATGCCATCTCAATGCCATTAGGTTTTGTGTTTAAATCTAATTTTTCAAAGCCTTTTTTAAAATTAGATTGTCCCAATTCATTAGAAGCAAATGCAATAGTTGTTTCGCCAGAAACTAGTTCACCGTAATCATGTTTTGGTGTCATAAACTTCTTTTGAAATCCGAATGCAGAATTGTAGAATTCTATGGTCTTTTCAATATCTTCTACGTATAAAATAGTGTAAGCGTATTTCATCTTTAAAATTTAATTTTATTTAAATGGGTTTTCGACTGCAATCAGACTATTACTATTTAAAACAGTAATTAAAGAAGACTGAGATTGAGAACTTATTTTTAGGAACGCTATGTAACATATAATGAACACTGTTTACTTTTTTCACTCCTGGATACTTACTTTATAATTAATACCATAGGTCTTCGTTAAATTATCATCATTAAAAATATCCTTAACAGGTCCTGTGGCAATCTTCTTTACATTTAAAAACGTTACCCAATCAAAATATTCTGGTACGGTTTGTAAATCATGATGAACAACGATTACTGTTTTGCCGGCTTTTCTTAGTTCTTTTAAAATATTGATAATTGCAATTTCAGTCGTAGCGTCTACACCTTGAAACGGTTCGTCCATAAAATAGATGGATGCATTTTGCACTAAAGCTCTTGCCAAAAATATGCGTTGTTGCTGTCCTCCAGAAAGTTGACTTATTTGACGGCTTTTAAATGCCAACATGCCTACTTTCTCTAAAGCTTCAAGTGAAGCTTTTTTTTCTTTTTGGCCTGGTCGTTTTATCCAGCCCAAACTTCCGTATGTACCCATCATAACAACATCTAAGGCTGTCGTTGGGAAATCCCAATCTACGCTCCCTTTTTGTGGAACGTAAGCAACAAGCTGCCTTTGTTTTTCATAAGGTTTGCCATAAATAGAAACACTTCCTGCGATGGGTTTTAAAATGCCTAATATAGATTTGATTAGTGTAGATTTCCCAGCACCATTTGGACCAACAATAGCCATAAGAACACCTTCAGGGATTTCTAAATCGATATCCCAAAGTACAGGTTTGTAGTTGTAAGCTACGGTTAAATCATCAACTTTTACGGCTATGTTGTTCATGTGTTTTATCTATTCTAAGCTTGTTTAGAGTTATATCATATTAATTTTAGAGTGGTTTACAATCAGCAATAAATTACTATTGCAATGCACTAACAATCGTTTTTATATTGTAACGATACATACCTAAATAAGTGCCTTCGGGTGTGCCAGCAGTCCCTAACGCATCAGAAAATAATGTACCGCCTATTTCAACTTTGTGCCCTTTTGCGTTTACGGCTGCTTTTAACGCTTCAATGGTTCGTTTAGGAACAGAACTTTCAACAAAAATGGCCTTTATATTCTTGTCAATAATAAAAGCAGCCAACTTTTGTACATCTTGTACACCAGCTTCTGTTGCAGTAGATAATCCTTGTAAGCCAACAACTTCAAAACCGTATGCTTTACCAAAATAATTAAAGGCATCATGCGCAGTGACTAAGATTCTTTTTTCTGGTGAAAGAGCGGCTACAACACCTTTTACATCTTCTTGTAAATTGTCTAAATCGGCTAAATATCGTTTTTCATTAGCTCTAAAAGTTTCTGCATTTTTTGGATCTTTTTCGCATAAAATTATAGTTACTTTTTCAGTAAACTTTTTAAAGAATTCAATATTAAACCAGACATGAGGATCATAATTAGATGCAAAATATTCTGAACCTATCAGTAGCTTTTTATTTAATTCATCAGCTAAAGCAACAGGTGTTTTTTCTCCTCCAGACATTTTTTCAAAGACTTCTACAAGTTTTCCTTCTAAATGCAAACCGTTATAAAATATAATGTCTGCATCTACTAGCTTAGAAACATCACCTTCACTAGCTTTATATAAGTGAGGATCTACACCAGAGCCCATTAATCCTTGTACGTTGATTGAATCTCCACCAATATTTCTTACTAGATCTGTAATCATACTGGTTGTAGTGACCACATTTAGCTTTTTGTTAATTTTTGATTCGTTATCGTTTTTACAATTAAAAGCGAGTGTTATAGTAAGTAATAGTATTAATTTTTTCATTTGTTTATATTTAATGTGAAAGTAATAAATTTCAATGAGTTACTTTAAATTATATCTTAAACCAAAAAATAACCGGATCCCTTGGTTTGGACCATATACGTAAGAAGGATCAAAAGTAAGTGCATATGGATTGTTTGATGTTGGTATTACGGCTCCGTTTTCAACCTCAATAGTTCTAGTAGAATTGGGTACGGGATAGGTTTGTGTAGAGCCCGTTTCGTTGTACTCTACATTTTGGTCAAAAGGATCGTCAGCTCTTGCAATTATAAAAGGGTTTCCTTTGTTAGGCGTCCAGTTTAATAGGTTTTTTACACCTCCATAAATTTCTAAATTATTCAATCCGTCATAGGTAATTTGTATGTTTTGTATGCTCCAAGTAGGAGAATATTCACTTCTCGGATCTAATTCTCCTAATAAAGGTAATCGCATTGGTCCATAGAGATTTCCTGTGTAATCAAAGGTAAGGTTTGTGCCGTAATGTTTATAGCTAAACGACCACACGCCAGAGAAGTTTTCTGTTAAAATTTGTTCTGTTCGTATTCCGTTTTCGGTTTGTGAGACATCTTGGTACGTTGCTCCAATAGATGCTTTAATTCCACTACCTAAAACGGCATCAATATTAAAACTAAGTCCTTTTGATGTGGAATAACCCTCTAAATTATCATATATAATTTGATTTGGATTGGTATCATAATCTGGTAATATGGCATTGGTAAAGTAAGTGTACCAAGCTGAGGTATCTAATGTGAAATACATGCCGTTTTTGAGATACAATTTTTTAAGATAATTAAGAGTTACATTGTAAGATTCTTCAGGCTCTAAGGTTTCTTCAATTATTACATCTCTAGAACCTGTTAAAGCAGCATGATCTTCAGTAAATAGATTAACAACTCTAAAACCAGTACCTGCATTTAATCTTATAATATCATTATCAGTAGGTTTATATCTATAGGCTAGCCTTGGTGTAAAAATATTGCCATGTCTGCTATCGTAATCATAGCGCATGCCTAATAACAAACTTTGTTTTTTGTTGAATTTAATTTCATCTTGTACAAATAGCGAAGGCATAGTAACTTCGTCAGCTTTAATCGTTGCTGTTGTATTATCGTTATAATAATTATAGCGGAGTGCTGAGCCAAATAGTAAATCGTGATTATTGATCTTTTTATCCCAAACTAATTGTCCAAATCCAATGCGCTGTTGTGCTAAATATGGTGTATTACCATAAACTGAATTTTGGTCGTGGTCTGAGTAGGAGAATTGAAAGTTTACTATCTCTTTTATTGGTAACTGATAATTACCAAGAAGCTCAAAACGTGAGGTATAAATACTTTCTCCATAAACTTGATCTCCACCTCTAAATCCTTTGTTCCATTGTAATTCTCCACCCCAACGATCTTCATAAAAGTAACGGCCAGCTAAAGAGAACTTTCTATTTTTAGTGCGTTTAAAATCCCATTTTTGAAAAATAGAAATACGATCTTGTAGCGTTAGATCTGTAAAATTATCATTGTTATTATCAATAGGGTTGTCGTATTTAAAATAATTTGTTCCGACCAATACATTTGCTTTTTCCCCTACTTTAGCTTTAAAACCAAGGTCTAAATTTAATTCTCCCCAATCTGAAACAAAGCCATCGGCAAAGAAACGTGAAGCATTTTCAGGTAATTTAGTTATAACGTTAATTAGGCCACCAACAGCTTCACTTCCGTATAAAGAAGATGCAGGACCTTTAACCACTTCAATTTGTTCAATAAGTGAATTTGGTATTCCAGATAAACCGTATACTGTAGATAAGCCGCTTACAATTGGCATTCCATCTATTAAAACCAAGGTATAAGGCCCTTCTAAACCATTGATATGAATATCTCCAGTGTTGCACACATTACAATTAAGTTGCGGACGTACACCATTGACGTTCTGTAGGGCTTCAAAAATATTAGGAGTTGGGTTTTTCTTTAGGAATGTAGTAGAATACACTTCTACAGGTACAGGACTTTCTAATCTAGAGACTGCCTTTAAAGTCCCTGTAATAATTACTTCGTCTAGAGAATCGTCTTCATTAAGAGTAAAATTAATAGTAACGTCTTTATCTGTTATTTCAATTGTTTTTTTTTGAATAGCGTAACCTGTAAAAGATGCGGCTACAGAGTAAGTGCCAGGTTCTAGATTAGAAATTGTAAACGCACCATCCTCATTACTTGTAGCACCTTTACTTGTGTTTTCAATATAAATGTTTGCATAAGCTAAAGGATAGCCATTAGCTCTTACTGTTCCATTAAGGTTAAAGGTGTCTTGAGCAGATAGTATTGAGCAAAATAGAAAAATGTATACGTTAATTAGTTTCACTGTATAATATTTTTACGCAAATTTAAAATAATTTTTAGACTAGTCTAAAAATATATTGAGAAATATATCTTTTCTATATTTGCATAACACTAGAAATTTATGATAACACTAACGGAAGAGAATTATATTAAAGAGATTTACCATTTAGGAAGTAATGGTAGTACATCTGTAAATACAAACGCAATTGCAGTAGCTATGAATACTAAAGCGTCTTCTGTTACTGACATGGTAAAAAAACTATCCGAAAAAAAATATGCAGATTATAAGAAATACCAAGGTGTTACATTAACTGATTTAGGAAGACACGTTGCTGTTAATATTATTAGAAAACATCGGCTTTGGGAAGTATTTCTAGTAGAAAAGCTGAATTTTTCTTGGGATGAAGTCCATGAAGTAGCAGAACATCTAGAACATATTAAATCTGAAAAATTGATTAATCAATTAGATGCTTTTTTAGAATTCCCTAAGCATGATCCGCATGGAGATCCTATTCCAGATAAAGAAGGGAAGTTTCAACATATAGAAAAGATAATTTTAGCACAAGCAGAAGTGGGTTCTAAATATAAATGTGTTGGTGTAGATGATAGTTCTTCTAGTTTTCTAAAATATTTAGACAGTAACAAAATTGCATTGGGTACCAATATTACCATATTGCATAAAGAACCCTATGACAATTCTTTAAAAATAGAGATAGAAGATTGTGAAATTGTGGTTTCTCAAAATGTTGCTAAGAATCTTTACCTAAAGAAAATTTAGTCTAAAACTACTTTTGATATTATTGTAAAAGCTAAAATTCTCTTAAAATAGGGAAGGTTAAACGTTAATCTACCAATTACGCTCTAGTTTTGGAGTGAATTCAATTTATAAAATTTTTTTTTATGTCAACCATCCTTAAGTCTAGTCTAGTCTGTTTTTTGTTATTAGTAATTTCTACGAGCTGTAAAGAAGAAAATAAAGCTACACCAGAATTAGAAACACCTGTTATTGAATCTGTAGCGGAAAAGAAGTTATCGGCTACAGAAACTATAGAGGAAGCTTACAAAAAAGACAACTTTTTGTCTCATGATGCCATTGAAGTAGATATGGTTATCAGTTTTGGAGGCAATGTGCGTTTAGATGCTAAAATGACCTATCTAACGAATTCTACCAAAGGTAAAATAGAATTAAAAGACGGTTCTTCTATATATTATGATGGTGCAAAAGTATTTCATTCAGCAGATCTTAAAAATGCAAAAGCAGCACGTTTTGATGCCTATACATGGATGTACTTTTTATTATTTCCTAATAAATTAAATGACCAAGGTACTATTTGGTCTGACGTAGAATCTGCAGAGCTTAATAATAAAACTTATAATTCTCAACGTTTAACCTTTAAAGCCAATACAGGTGATGCACCAGATGATTGGTACATTGTTTATAGTGATCCTAAAACTAATTTAATTGATTATGTGGCCTACATAGTGACAGTTAATAAGTCTACAGAAGCAGCAGAGGCAGATCCGCATGCTATTGGTTATTCTAATTTTAAAATGATCGATGGCATACCAGTTGCTCATAATTGGGAATTTTACGAGTGGTCTAGCACAAATGGTTTAGGCAAAGTTATTGGTGATGCAACGATTAGAAGTGCAAAATTTGTAAAAACGGCACCTAATGCTTTTGATATACCAAAGGGTTTTATTGAGAAATAATCTTTACTTTCTGTAAGTTCAATTACTCTTACTATTAATCCACGCTTTAATAACAAAAACGAGTATAATTTCTACGCCTAAATAGAAGATGCCATGTACAATTGTAAGATTAAATAGACTTACAAATGCAAGTGCTGAAATGCCAAGTAAGACACAAACAATTATTCCGCTCGAAAGATCTTTTAAGAATGTAGGTCGATTTGATTTGAAATCAAAATAGTAAGCAATAAGTATCAGTAGAATTGACAAACTTTAAGTGTTAGATTTCATCTGTTGAACCATTTTAATGGCAACCACAACCATCATCTCCACCACAAGATTTAGAAGGTTTCGCCTTAGGAGTCCAGACAAACTTGCGTATTAAAAACATTAGAGCAATTGCTAATGCGGTAAAGACTAATATGTTTTGAATTATTATGTTCATATTTATTTTAATACTTGAAAAGCTATCAATGCTACAAGATAAGCAAAACTACTCATAATTACTAACTGATAAACTGGCCATTTCCAAGAGTTTGTCTCTCGTTTTACAATAGCCAACGTACTCATGCATTGCATAGCAAATGCGTAAAATAATAATAGCGAAATACCAGAAGCAAAATTAAATAAAGGTCCTCCTAGAATAGGATTTACTTCACCAGCCATTCTATTCTTTATTGTTTCTTCCTCATCACTGCCAACACTATAAATGGTTGCTAGAGTACCAACAAACACTTCGCGTGCGGCAAAAGAACTCACAATGGCAATACCGATTTTCCAATCATAACCTAAAGGTCTAATAACAGGTTCTATAGCATGGCCTGCTATACCAATAAACGAGTGTTCTAGTTTATGAGATGCGATTTTTTGTTCTAATTCTTCTTCGTTTAAATTTTCTGAAGCATAGTGTTCAGTTACGATAGCTTCTGCATTATTAAAATTGTCTCCAGGTCCATAAGATGCTAAAAACCATAAGACAATAGATATGGCTAATATAATTTTACCAGCACCGAAGACAAAAGCTTTTGTTTTTTCTAAAACCGTAAGGGCAACATTTTTTAAAAGTGGCAACTTGTAATTAGGCATTTCTACAACGAAAAACGTTTTGCTTTTCATTTTTAAAACTTTATTTAAAATCCAAGCAGAGCCAACAGCAGTTCCAAAACCAATAAGGTATAACAGCATTAAAGTTAATGCTTGGTAGCTTATCACACCTAAAAACCGGCCTTCAGGAATAACTAAAGCAATAATTATTAAATACACAGGTAATCTCGCAGCACAAGTAGTAAATGGCGTTACTAAAATGGTAATTAAGCGTTCTTTCCAGCTTTCAATGTTTCGTGTTGCCATAATCGCGGGAATTGCACATGCAGTACCAGAAATTAAGGGCACAACACTTTTACCACTTAGTCCAAAACGACGCATTATTCTATCCATTAAGAATACAACACGGCTCATATAACCACTTTCTTCCAATATTGAAATGAAAAGAAATAGGAAGGCAATCTGTGGAATAAAAATAACCACACCACCAAGTCCAGAAATTATACCTTCTGCCAACAAATTGGTAAATGCTCCTTCTGGCAATGTGTTTTTCGTCCACTCACTTAATGAGGCAAAAGCTCCATCAATAAAATCCATTGGAATACTAGACCAGTCGTAAATCGCTTGAAAAATTAGTAATAGGATAGCAGCAAAAATTACATATCCCCAAACTTTATGCGTTAAGATTCTGTCTAATTTTATACGTAAATCCTTTGCAGATTTAAGGTCAATAGTTTGTCCTTTCTTTAAAGTTTCGTTTATAAACTGATAACGCTTTATAGTTTCTTTTTGCTGAAGTCGTTTTAAATCTGTTTTAGATTTAGTTTTAAAATCTTCAACTTTATCAAAAGTAGCTCTATCCGTTTTTCCAAAATTGACATCTTGTGTAATAACTAACCATAATTTGTATAATAGTTGGTTAGGGAATGCTTTTCTTAAGTTGTTAAAATATGTTTCGTCTATAACAGAAGCGTCTAAACAAGGTTCAGTTGTTAGCTCTTTGTAATTTGTTACCAGTTCTTTTAAGTACTCTATTCCCTTATTTTTTCTTGTACTTATAAGAGCAATTTTAGTTTTTAATTGGTCTTGTAAATAAGGAATGTCTACAGATATACCTTTGTACTCCATTCTGTCCGCCATATTAATGACTAAGATTGTCGGAATCTCTAAATCTTTAATTTGCGTAAATAAAAGTAAGTTTCGTTTTAAATTTTCAACATCACTGACCACAACAGCTACGTCTGGATAATCCTTATCATTCTTATTAAGAAGTAATTCTATAACCACATTTTCATCAAGTGAAGATGCGTTAAGACTATAAGTTCCTGGCAAATCAATGATATGAGCTTTTAAACCTCTAGGTAATTTGCAGATACCTTCTTTCTTTTCAACGGTAATACCAGGATAATTTCCAACCTTCTGATTCAAACCGGTTAAGGCATTAAAAACAGAGGTTTTGCCGGTGTTTGGGTTTCCTATTAATGCAACGTTAATCTGCTTACTCATCTATCGTTTCAATTGTGATGTGAATAGCAGTTTCTTTTCTGATTGCTAAATGCGTGCCATTGATGTTGAGATACATTGGGTCCGCAAATGGTGCAACTTGTACTAGTTTAACTGAATTACCAGGTAAGCAACCCATTTCGAGAAGTTTTAATGGAATATGAATTGAAGACACATCTGTAATGATGCCTTGTTGTCCTCGTTTTAATTCTGCTAATGTCAACCTTTGCTTATTTAGAATAGTTTTAAAGAAGCAAAAGTAAGCGAAATTTATTAGTGTATAAAACGAGATTATAAATATTTAACAGCTTTATAGTATTTTATGATTTGTCAAAGTCCTTTAGGGTTTCAATATCGTCTAAAAGGCGTTCTATATCTTCAGTATTTGTGCCATCATAAATACCTCTAATTTGGCGCTTTTTATCAATGAGCATAAAGTTTTCAGTATGAATCATATCGTACTTATCGCCATTACCATCTGTTTTTACAGCTAAATAACTTTTTCTTGCTAATTCATAAATATGTTTTTTGTCGCCTGTTACTAAATTCCATTTACGGTCAATAACGCCTTTTTCTAAAGCATACTTTTTTAGTTGAGCAACACTGTCTATTTGAGGTGTTACAGTATGTGACAGTAACATAATATCATCATCATTTATAATTTCCTTTTGAATTTGCTCCATGTTTTTAGTCATTATTGGGCAAATAGTTTGGCAAGTTGTAAAAAAGAAATCTGCGACATATATTTTGTCTTTATAATCGTCTTGCGTAATCGTTTTACCGTTTTGATTGGTTAAACTAAAATCAGCAATTTTATGATATTTTAATTGGTGCTGAATAGTGCTATCAACTAATTCCGCATTAACCTTTCCAGGTTGATAAATTGGTAATGGCTGCTTTACATTTAAAACATTGTATATAATAGCAATAATAATTATACAAAGTATAGAAAAGAAGATTCCGAAGTTTTTATAGCCTTTAAAAAAAGAAAGAAACGACATTTTGCAAGTATTATAGAAAGTTGAGCTGCAAAAATACGACCCAATCTCAATAAAAGCTTTATTTTTAACATTAAAAAGTGTGTATTATGAAACGATTTTTAGGGTGCTTATTCCTAATGTTTGCATTGCAAATTAATGCTCAAGATTATCATGAGACGTTAAATGCAATTCGATCTTCTGAAGCTAATTTGGCATTAAGTCAAATGCTGAATAGCCAAAATGCAAATACTGGGAATTACGACGTAAAATATCATAGATTAGAGCTTAATGTAGATCCTTCAGTTTCTCAGATTGATGGAGAAGTCACTACTTATTTTGAAGCCAAAGAAGCCATTACAACAATAACATTTGATTTGGCTGATAACATGATAGTGTCTCAAGTTGTGCAACGTGGTAATAGTTTAAACTTTGAGCAAAATGCCAATGATGAATTAATAATTACATTGCCTGCTACGCAAGCTTTGGGTGTTTTAGACTCTTTATCGGTAAGTTATTCAGGTAATCCTATAAGTTCAGGTTTTGGGTCTTTTGAGCAAACTACACATAATGGAGATCCTATAATGTGGACCCTTTCAGAACCTTATGGAGCAAAAGGTTGGTGGCCTTGTAAACAAGATTTAATAGATAAAATAGATTCTGTAGATATATATGTAACAACGCCAGAATTTAATGCTAGCAATGAAAGTTATGTCGTGGCTTCAAACGGATTAGAAATTAGCCAAGAAACGCAGAATTCCGAAAAAACCACTCGTTTTAAGCATAAGCATCTCATTCCCGCTTATTTAATTGCATTTGCTGTTACCAACTATGAAGTGTATTCACACCAAGTTCCTAACAACGGAAATCCTTTTGAAATTATAAATTACGTCTACCCAGAAAGTTTGGTGAGTGCACAGGCAAGTACCGAAATTACTGTAGATATAATGGATATTTTCACAAATTTGTTTGAAGAATACCCTTTTGCGGACGAAAAATATGGTCATGCACAATTTGGCTGGGGAGGAGGTATGGAACATACCACTATTTCCTTTATGGGCTCATTTAGTAGAGGTTTAATTGCACATGAATTAGCACATCAATGGTTTGGAAATAAAATTACCTGTGGTAGTTGGAAGGATATTTGGTTAAATGAAGGTTTTGCTACGTATTTGGCTGCGTTGGTGATTGAAGATTTAGATGGCGAAGCTAGTTTTACTAACTGGAGGCAACAAACCGTTAATAGTATTACATCGCAACCAGGAGGCGCAGTTTATCTCACAGATCAAGATACCACTTTAGTAGGTAGGATTTTTAATAGTCGTTTAAGTTATAGTAAAGGTGCTATGGTTTTGCATATGCTAAGGCGTCAGTTAGGAGATGCCAATTTTTATCAAGGCTTACAAGATTATTTAGCCGAACCAGATTTGGCTTTCGATTATGCTAAAACACAAGATTTTATTGATGTTATGGAATTATCTACTGGTGAAACATTAGATGAGTTTTTTGATGATTGGCTATACAACCAAGGTTATCCAAGTTATAGTGTCGATTGGGATCAAGACGGAAATCAACTCAATCTTATTGTGTCACAAACGCAAAGCCATGCATCAGTTTCGTTTTTTGAAGCAGGTTTACCTATAAGGGTTTTGGGTACATTGGGTGAAACTTTAGATATTGTATTAGATCATACGGTTAACAATCAACAGTTTTTAGAAACAGTAAATTTTACCATTCAAGATGTGTTGGTAGATCCAGATGCACATCTTATTTCAAAAAACAATACGTCTACTTTAAGTACGTTAGACTATGCTATTAATAATGATATTTCGGTTTATCCAAGTCCAACATCATCAGTAGTAAATTTTTTAAAACCAGAGTCTGTTGATGTAAAACGTATTAAAATATATAATAGTTTAGGGCAATTAATACTTGAAGATAGTTGGAAGTCACAATTAGATTTAAATGCTTTAGCCTCTGGTTTATTGTTTATTCAGTTTCAAACGGAAGATCAGATAATTAACAAACGTATTATTAAAAATTAGAGTTGAAACTCTAAAAATTTATGTCAATTAAATAGGCTTTTCTTTTGATATAAATACCTTACTTTTGCGAATCGCATTTTGAAAAAAATTACATGGAATTTATAATAAAAATATCTCAATTCTTACTTAGTTTGTCTTTGCTTATTGTTTTGCACGAGCTTGGGCACTTTATACCTGCTAAACTTTTTAAAACTAAAGTTGAAAAATTTTACCTCTTTTTTGATGTTAAATTTTCACTTTTCAAAAAGAAAATAGGAGATACCGTTTATGGCATTGGTTGGTTACCACTTGGTGGTTATGTGAAAATCGCCGGAATGATAGACGAAAGTATGGATAAGGAGCAAATGGCATTGCCTCCACAACCATGGGAATTTCGTTCTAAACCAGCTTGGCAGCGACTCATTATAATGTTAGGTGGTGTTACCGTTAATTTTATTTTGGCATATGTTATTTATGTAGCAATGTCTTTTGTTTATGGCGATGCAGATGTAAAAGTAGATAGCTTAAAAGATGGTTATTGGATAGATAATCCTGCGTTATTAGATATAGGTTTTAAAACAGGCGATAAAGTTTTAGTTATAAATGATACACCAATTATAAACGACTCTGATATTGGTTATAATTTAATAAGTGCAGAAACAATTACAATTAATAGAGCAGGCGAGGAGAAAGTAATTACATTGCCAGAAGACTTTTTAGGTCAATACTCATCTAGTAAAAGCAAACTTAATTTTGAGTTTAGAATGCCTTTTATGGTAGATAAGGTAGCAGATACCTCATTAAATGTAAATAAAGGATTAGTACAAGGTGATATTATAAAAAGTATTAACGGAAAAGAGTTAACCTACTTTGATCAAGTTGAAGAATTCACTAAAAATTTAAGTAACCAAACCGTAATGGTTGAAGTTCTAAAGAAAGATAATTCTGTAGTTAATAAAGAATTAATGTTAGATGCAGAAGGTAAATTTGGAATTAGACCAGGTTATAACGCTTCAAGATTTGACGAATTAGGCTATTTTGAAGTATTTAGAAAGGAATACACTTTTGGAGAAAGTTTTGGTGCTGGTGGACGTAAGTTTACTAAAACTATAACAAACTACTTTGATCAATTAAAAGCGATATTTAATCCTAAAACTGGTGCTTATAAAGGCTTGGGAGGATTTAAAGCCATATACGATCAGTTTTCTCCGGTATGGAGTTGGTCTTATTTTTGGGGATTAACAGCTTTTTTATCAGTAATGTTAGCGATACTTAATTTACTGCCTATACCAGCATTAGATGGTGGACATGTGATGTTTTTACTATACGAAATGATTTCAGGTAAAAAACCAAGTGAGAAGTTTTTAGAGCGTGCACAAATGGTTGGATTCTTTATTTTAATCGCTTTAGTATTGTTTGCGAACGGAAATGATATCTTCAAAGCGATAACAGATTAAATTTTTTTCATTTTAACATGAAAAAAATATTATTTCATTTGGTAGGAATCAAAAAAATGATTTATATTTGCGCTCGCTAACGCGAAAAATAACCTTCCTCTTTAGCTCAGTTGGTTAGAGCATCTGACTGTTAATCAGAGGGTCCTTAGTTCGAGCCTAAGAAGAGGAGCAAATAAAACCGATACGAAAGTGTCGGTTTTTTTGTGTTTTATACTTTCCTTGTTATTACTGGTTTTACAGCATAATGTGAATTTTTTACACATTTAATAAATACTGATATTCTTCTCAAATAAGCCAAATTAGGCTGAAAATTCGACACCCAAAAAAAATTACGAGACACCCATTATTAACCCCTATAAAACCTCAGAATATGACAATTTTATATTTATTAAATAAGACTAAAACTAACAAAAAAAGACTTACACCTTTATTGTGTAGGATAACTTATAAAAAGAAAAGGAAAACTTTTAGTATTAAGCAATTTATTAACCATGATTTGTGGGATAGCAAAAAACAGAAACTATTAGGTGATTCAGAAACATCTCAACTAGTAAACAAACAATTAAGCTTGATTAATAATAAAATTAATCAGGCTTTTTTATTACTTCAAATTCAAGGAAATGATTTTGATGTAGAAGATATTTATAGAACTTTTAAAGGAGGAAAATTACATAAAGACCAATCTGTAGTGGAGTTTTTTCAAAACTACTTAAACAAGCTTAAAATGCTAGTAGATATAGATATTAAACAGCTTACATGGAATAAGTTTTACTATATAAAAAATGATATGTCAGAATTTATAAAATGGAAGTACAATAGAAATGATTATCCATTAAAGAAGTTAAATCATCACTTCTTAATTGAATTAGAATTTTACTATAAAACGGTAAAGCACTTAAAGCAGATTACTATTAATAAGAAGGTACAACGCTTTAAAAAAGTGATTAGAGTTGCTGTTGCTGAGAATTATTTAGATAAGAATCCTTTTATACTTCATAAACCTAAAACAGTTAAAAAAGAAGTTGTGTTTTTAAATACAGAGGAATTAAGTAAACTAGAGAACCATGTTTTTACTCAAAAACGACTACAACTTGTGAAGAATCTGTTTGTTTTTTCTTGCTATACAGGTTTGCCGTACAGAGAGTTAATGAATTTAAAACATAGTAATATAACTAAAGGGTTTGATGAAAATTTATGGATTAAGATGAAACGTGAAAAAACTTCTAAGAACCTGTCAATTCCTCTATTACCTACTGCTGTTGAGGTTATGAGTCTTTATAATGAAGAAGTTTTCATTTTTCCAAGGATAAGCAATCAGCGTTATAATTCCTATTTAAAAGAAATAGCTGCTATCTTAGGAATTAATAAAAATCTAACAACACATATGGCGAGAAGAACTTTTGCTAGTACAGTCTTGTTATACAATGATGTACCTATGGAGGTAGTGAGTGAGTTGTTGGGGCACTCTAGTATGAAAGTTACCCAAGATTCTTATGGTAAAGTAGTTCAAAGGAAGATTAGTTTGGAAATGGAGAAATTAAAGAAGAAATGATTAAATTTCAATATCAAAAAAATCTTGTAATGACACTTCAAGAGCAATAGAAATAATAGAAAGGGTTACAATGTTTGGTGTTACAATTCCTTTTTCAATTTTGTATAAATATTGTCTATCCTTTCCTATTGATTGAGCTAATTTGGTTTGGGTAATACCTTTTTCTTTTCTAAAAAAGCGTACTCTATTTCCTATTTTTTTTGGAATTGAGTCTTTTAGCTCTTTTAGCTTTTCATCAGATAAATCTACCATAAGGCAAAATTCAATGATGAAGATTCAATTATTGTAACCTTAAAATACTACATTGCAGTTAACTTAAAAAAAAATAATTATGAAATATATTTTAGTTTCATTTGCAATATTCTTGACTTCCTGTCAAAGAGATATAGATTTGTCTAATTTAGATTCTTTTATCGATTATTCTATAAAATATATAGAAAAGGGAGATGTGAACGCTTTCTTAGATTTGACTGATATTGATACGATGCGTGTTATAACAGGAAAGATTAGAAATACTAACAAGAAAATATTTTCGAGTCAGTTGTCGGAACACAATCGGATTGAAGTTATAAAATATGAAATCATGTCTATTCCTAAGAGAGATATTTATGGTAGGGTAGTAAAATCCTCAAAGTCTACAACTTCAATTGAATATTATTTGATTATGGATCAGTCATATTACTTAATTGAAGCTGCAGTTAGTAAAAGAAATGATGCATTTTATTATAGTTCAGTTAATTTGAAAAATCTATCTAAAAATTGTCATTACGATCTAAATAATAATTATGTACCTATAATGTTCCGTTTAGATCGAGGTTATTGGCTAGCTAGTAATGATCGGAAATCCTTTAAAGAACTAACATTAAGAGGGGTTAACAATACTAGGTTACAGATAGATCAAATTCAATTTAAACTTAAATTAAATAAAATTAATGGAGATGAGTTTTTTTCTAAAACGATAACAAAAGATGTAACAATAGAACCAGATGATACATTTCAGTTTAGAATTAATGAATTAGATGATTATTTTGTTGGATTTGAACTAACAAATGAAACCTTTAGATTTACTACAGACGTTATTTCAGTATTACCTAAACCAAGAAGTCTTTCCTGTTTAAAAATTGAAGAATTAGCCAATGATGAATGAATTCTAATTTTTTTTATTTTTTTTGAGGTTACATTTATCAATATTCAATTTAATAATTGAATAAAAGCCCCCCCCCTTTACTTTTTATGCAAGAATTACACAGCTATGGGGAACCTACAAACACCCCCCACGCTAAGTTTGATTTGGGCAGATAGCCCGTACCTTTTGTTAAATCTAAAAATTAAAAAACTATGGTAAAAATTGTAGATTTTAAAACCCATCAAACTGAAGATGGAAAAGACTTTTGTACACTGATTGTACAAGGTGGAGTAGAAGCTGTAAAAAGCAAGGAAACTAATAAAACTTATTTAACAGCTAGAACAGCAAGCGTACCTTGTACGTTTACTGAAGCTACATGTAAGTCTTTAATAGGAACAGACTTAAATGGTGGAGTTCATAAAGTGCAAGTGGAACCTTATGAATACACGGTTAAAGAAACAGGGGAGGTCATTACATTATCCCATCGATATGAGTATATGGATGAAGAAGAAATGATTGTGAAAGACAATGTCGTACAAGATGTAGAGGTGTTTTAAATCTCAAATCATTAAAAGAAAATATGAAGCTCTAACTTAGGTTAGGGCTTTTTTTTATGGACTATATCAAAACATGGTATAGTCTACTTATTTAAATAATATAATAACTAAATATTTTTTTATGAAACTACAACAAGCAAAAAGACATCAAGTTAAGTTAAGACTTGGTCTAAGTGGAGCAAGTGGGTTTGGTAAAAGCATGAGTGCTTTACTGCTAGCCTATGGTATTACAAATGATTGGTCAAAAATAGCTGTAATTGATACTGAAAACGGAAGTGCAAGTCTATACTCTCACTTAGGAAATTACAACGTTTTATCATTAACAGAACCATTTAGTCCAGAAAGGTATATAGAAGCCATTAAAACGTGTGAAAACGCCTCTATCGAAGTAATAATTATTGATAGTATTACACATGAATGGAGTGGAAAAGGAGGTTGTTTACAAATTCATGAACAATTAGGTGGTAGATTCCAAGATTGGGCAAAATTAACCCCTCGCCATCAGGCTTTTATCGATGCAATATTACAATCAAAATGCCATATTATCACAACAGTTAGGAAGAAAATTGACTATTCAATGGACAGGGACTCTAGCGGTAAAACTAAAGTGGTAAAGCATGGGTTAAAAGATATTACAAGAGAGGGGTTTAGTTATGAGCTTACAGTAGATTTTGAAGTTGTTAATGACAAGCATTTAGTGAGAGCATCAAAAGATAGAACTGGCTTATTTATGGATAAGCCTGAATTTGTAATTAATGCTGCTACAGGTAAAAAACTAATTGCGTGGTGTAATCAAGGAATTTCTAAGGAGCAGATTAAAAATGAAATAGATAACTGTAAATCATTACAGCAATTAAAACATGTCTATTCTAAATATGCAGCAATACAGAGTGAGTTAAAACCATTGATTATAGATAGAAAAAAACAATTAGAGTCCGTAGAAAATCAAATAATCGATACTAACGAAATTATTAAATCATCAAATACAACAAAGAATGGAATTAATAGCAAATAAGAATATACCAAATATGGTAATAAATCATAATGAAGTAATAATTAATACTTCTACTAATTTTATTGAAGCAAATACAGAGAAAGTATCTTTAGAACACTTAAAAGAAAAGTGTACAATTCCTGTTTTTGCAAAAGATAATGAAACAACAATAAGTCATTATCAATTTATTAATGAAACTTTAGATGTCATTAAATCTCAATTTCCAAATACACAAACTATTAAACCAGATATCAGAGTTAGTCATGTTGTAAAAGGAAGAATTCCATCGGCAATAGGAAAACCAGCTAAGGAATTAATGGAACATGAGAAAACAATCTATTATGAACGTTGTGCATTTGTAATAGAATTACCTCAATTTAAACAAGTAATAAACGGAAACGAATTAACATTGTGTATAGGTGGTGTGCGTGCTTATAACCAAGAAAATCTTTACAGTAAAAAGAGCTTAGAGAAATTTAAAATGTTTGTGGGATATCAAAATAAGGTATGTACCAATCTGTGTATTAGTACCGATGGATTTACTAATGAAATTAGGATTGGGTCTATCTTAGACTTAAATCTAAATATTCAGAATTTATTAAGTCACTACGATAAAGATAATCATCTAAGTAAAATGGAAGCCATGTCCAACTATGCGCTAACAGAAGAGCAATTTGGGCATTTGGTAGGTAAGGCAAGAATGTTTCAACATTTAAGCAAAACTGAGCAGCAAGGTATATTTCCATTACTGTTAAATGATAGCCAGATTAATAATGTAGTTAAAGAATATTATAACTGCCCTAATTTTAAAAGAAGTGAAGATGGAAACATCAATATGTGGAATCTCTATAATTTATTCACGGAAGCGAACAAGAGTAGTTATATAGATTCTAATTTTGAACGTAACGTTAACACATACCAATACGTAAATCACTTGGTAGAATCACTTAAAAACGGCTCTGATAGTTATTACATCATATAAATATTATAGCTATTTGATAAAATTTTCATTAGGTAGCTATTTAAAAAATCTAATAATTATGAGTGATGAAGAATTAGCTGAAATACTAAAATATAGTTCTTCTATAGAGCTTTATATCGTTACGTGGAATAATATATTGAAACTTCTGTATTGCCCTTTTGTAGTACTTGTAATCCATGATATAGGAATGTTAATCACAGGTCAGAAAGTGATGGTTGATGAGGTTAAAGTTACACATGATTTACAAACGGTCTATATTATAAAAAATGTAGCTTATTATTACTATCATTTTGAGATAATATTAGGGTAATAACTGTTAGATATAATAATTCAAATTTGAGTGGACTTTATGCTGTATTTTGTTTGAAACAATCTTTTGAGATGGTTTAGTCCGTAAAGAAAACCTCTGAAAATGAAGATAACAAGGTGTTTGATGATTAATGTTAAACATCTTGTTTTGTTGATGTATTCTCAGTATTTTAACATTAAAAATAAAATATATTCAATATTATTTGGAAATAATCAATTATTATTCTTATTTTTGTAAAACTGTAAAATCAGAAAAAGGGTCAGAATGACAATGAAAGAGACGATGAAAAACCAAAAAGACTATACATATAAAAGTTATTTGGACATGTACTATTTCTTCTAGTTCTAGATAACTATCCCCTTTTATTATAAATTAAATTCAGGTAGATGGTAACTGAAATAACCTGATTACCCATACTAATCATATTAATGGGTATAAATAATGAAAATGAGATGAAATTAAAAAATCATCAAATGAAAAAGAATTTAAAAAATGAGAGAAAAATTAAAAGAAACTAAAATTGAAGTAAAAAAATTAATTGACTTAATTAATGAAGTAGAAAAAGAGCCATTACCAAAATTTATTTGGAAAGGCATACCAGAGAAGTCAGCAGGACTAATTGTAGGACACCCAAAGGCAGGAAAAACAACGCTTGCAGAAAATTTAGCAATATCAATTAGTGTGGGAAGAAAATCATTTTTTGGCTCAGAGCTAGATGGTATTCCAAAAAAAGTACTATTTGTTGGTTTGGAAGAACCTTACAAATTACGTGCACGAAGAAACAAATTACAATTATCATCATTAAACAAAAAAGAGATTGAACTCTTTTCTAATAATTTTGACACTACAGGAAAAGATTTTATAGAATTTATAAATGATGAAAACGATTGGAAAGTATTACGTGATTACATCAAAGCATCAGAAGCTAAAATTGTTTTTATTGATAGTTTAACAAGTATGTTCGAAGGTAAAATAGAGGATAGTAATACAGGTAGAAAATTCACCCAACTTTTTTCAAAATACCTGAAGCCTCTTAATAAAACTTATATTTTAATACATCATACTACAAAAAGTAATGAGAAGCCTATGGAACCAAGTAATGTGGCTGGAAGTAGAGTTATTCTTCAGTATTTTGAGTATATATATGGTATGTCTGAAGTTCCATCCGAAGAAGGTGGTTATTATTTTTGTGATATTCAAAATAAACATGTAGAAAAGGACTCAACAAGTGCAATGATGTATCGGTGCAATAGTGACAGATGGATGGAGTATTTAAGTAAAGAAAACAAGTATAAATTATACAATGATAAAGTCAAGAGAAATATAGATGGAAGATATGATGATACTAATGAAAATGTTATTTATGATTTCGCTCTTAAACAGTATAATCAGGGTAATACGTATACTTCAACTTCAACTATGATTGCAGAGCTTGTTAATGGAGATAATAAAGTTATGTCACATGATACATTCCATAAAGCAAAAAACAAGCTTATTGAAAAAGGGCGTTTAGAGAAAAAAGCTAGAGGAGAATTTAAAATTGTTTTAAAACCTGAGATTGAAAATGGAGAAAGAAAATAATTACATAATTTACAAAGCAGAAAATCAAATTAATGGCTGCATTTATATAGGTGCAACTAGTAATTCAGTACATCAAAGAAAATTAGACCATTTAGAAAGAGGTAATAGACAAGAAAAAGGTAAATTTTATGAAGCAATAAGTACTTTTGGAAAAGATGCATTTAATTGGGAGCAAGTAGATACCGCAAGTACTAAAGACGAGTTAGCTGAAAAAGAAAAATCCTATATTTTAGAATATAATTCTCAAGAGAATGGCTATAATTCAGACTCAGGTGGCGGAATAAAAAAGACAGTTTACCAATATAATACTAGCGATGGTAGTTTAGTTAATAGTTATGATTCATTACAAAATGCAGCTAATGCAGTTAATGCATATAAAACCAGTATAAGTAGTGCATGCACCGGTCAGAACAAAACGTGTAAAGGGTATCATTGGAGCTACAATCTTAGTGAGCCATTTAAATTGAAGAAAGATTTAAGGAAAAAGCAAGTAATTCAATATGATATATCAGAAGAACAAATTGCAGTTTACCAATCTGTAGCAGAAGCTTCAAGGCAAACAGGAGTTTCTAAATCTAGTATTTCAAGAGTATGTAGAGGAGAACGGAGTAGAAGTGGAGGTTTTATTTGGAAGTATAATTAAATTTTAAAGATTAAGGGCAGTAGAAATACTGCTCTTTTTTTTGTTTATATTTTTCATGTTGAGAGGTTTACAATAAAAACTAAATACGGAAAACCTTATTATTTAATCAATATATATTTATACATTTAAATCTTAAATAATCAACAGTTTAATAATGGCATTGTACCAAGTTTCAGTATTAAAACAACACATCACTTTACAAGACAAAGAACTTGTTTCTAAAGCTTACAAAAAATATTCAAAGTATTTCTTAAATCCTACGATACAAGACAATATACGTAGCTCTAAAGAAGAAGAATATCAAGGTATATTCCTTACCGAATTATTTGTAAATATATTAGGATACACACTTAAGCCTAAAGCAGATTTTAATTTAGTAGCAGAGTATAAAAACCAAAACAACGCACGTAAAGCAGATGGTGCAATATTACATAATGATATTGCTATTGGTGTTATTGAATTAAAAGGAACTAACACAAAAGATTTAGAAAGCATACGCAAACAAGCATTCGACTATAAAGCCAATCAAAAAGGTTGTGTCTATGTCATAACCTCAAACTTTGAGAAACTAAGATTCTATATAAACGATGCCACAGAGTTTGAAGAATTTAATCTCTTTGAGCTATCGCCAGAGCGGTTTACATTACTATATTTATGCTTACAAAAGGATAATGTTATAAATAACGTACCCTTAAAAATAAAAGAAGCCTCTGTAGTTGTAGAAGAAAAAATCACAAAACAATTCTATAAAGACTATTCCGTATTTAAGCGTGAATTATACAGAGACTTAGTAAAACGTAATGCTAAAACATTAAAAGCTCAAGTGTCTAATGTCACCTTAAGCTCAGTCGAGAGGTCTCAAGAAGAACAACAGGAACTTCAACGCTTAGAAAAAAACGTTAAACTAACCCTCTTTAAAAAATCACAAAAACTAATAGACCGTTACCTCTTTATTTTCTTTGCAGAAGATAGAGGTTTACTACCTGCAAACAGCACGCAACAAATTTTAGACAAGTGGAAAGATGATGTAGATTTTGGAGACGACAGACCGCTATATACCCTGTTTAAGCAATACTTTAACTTTTTAGACCAAGGAAGAGCAGGAACATCTAAAAGAGCTGAAATATACGCCTATAACGGTGGTTTATTTAAAGAAGATAAAACATTAGATAGTTTAGAAATTGATAACGATTTACTATACAAACACACTAGTAAATTAGCAGCTTACGATTTTGAAAGTCAAGTAGATGTTAACATATTAGGACATATTTTTGAAAACTCTCTAAACGAAATTGAAAGCGTTAACGCAGAAATTGAAGGTGGCGACTTCGATAAACAAAAATCTAAACGTAAAAAAGATGGTGTATTCTACACACCAAAATACATTACCAAATACATAGTAGAAAATACCATTGGTAAACTTTGTGACGAAAAGAAAACCCAATTAGGCTTTAAAGAAGAAGAATATTTTAAAGGACGTAAAAACCGAAACAAAACTACAATAACCAAATTAGTAACAATCCTAGACGATTATAGAGATTGGCTACTACAACTTACAATATGCGACCCTGCTTGTGGCTCTGGTGCATTTTTAAACCAAGCATTAGATTTTTTAATAAAAGAACACACTTATATAGATGAGTTGAAAACAAAAGTATTAGGTGGTGGTTTACAGTTTCCAGATATAGAAAATACCATTCTTGAAAACAATATTTACGGTGTAGACCTTAACGAAGAATCTGTAGAGATTGCAAAACTATCCTTATGGCTACGCACAGCACAACCAAGACGTAAATTAAACGATTTAAGCTCTAATATTAAATGTGGGAACTCTTTAATAGATAGCAAAGCAGTTGCAAGAGATAAAGCCTTTAATTGGGAAGAGCAATTTCCTAAAGTATTCAACCCGTCATTGCGAGAAGGCACGACGAAGCAATCTCTTGAAAACAAAGGCGGGTTTGATGTAATTATTGGGAATCCGCCTTATGGAGCGGAATTAAAAGGGAAGGAATGGTTAAAAATTAAATTTAAAGCATCAAGTTTTGGTAATATTGATTCTTATAAATACTTTGTTCAATTAGGTTCTGAAATATTGAAAACAAAAGGAACCTTAAGTTATATTATGCCTGATTCTTATTTGGAAAAAGAGTACTTTAAAGATATTAGGCTATTTACTTCTAAATTATTTGAAACGATTACAAATATAAAAATGGGAGACGATGTATTTGATGAAGTTAACTTACCAACTGCGATAATTGTTTTAGAGGAAAAAGGAAAGCACGCTTCTAAATTTAGATTTCAAGATTTATCAAAAATAAATAAGATCCATAAGTCTGACTTTCTATTTAATGAAACAAAGTTTATAATAGATCAACCTGTAGTTGAAAAAACGTTCGTAGTCCAGAATAGTATTATAAAAAGAATCAACACTATTCCTTTGATTGAAGTTTATTATCAAGTTATGGGTGTAAAGGTTTATCAAAAAGGAAAAGGTAAGCCAAAACAAACTTCTGTTGAAAAAGAAAATAATGTTTTTGTCTCAAAAGAGAATACTGATTATTTTGATTTTCCATATGTTTCTCAGGGTATTGGAAGATATTATTATCAGACTCAAAATGAGTTTATTTCATACGGAGAATGGTTAGCTGAACCACGAAAGATAGAATATTTTAATTCACCAAAAATTGTTGTCAGAGAAATAATTAACCCGAGGATATTTGCTAGTTACATTGAAGAACCTGCTGTTGTAAAAAATATAGCAGCAGTAATTATTAATAAGGATAAAGACTATCCTATTAAATTTTTATTGGGATTAATTAATTCCAAGTTATTAACTTTTTATGTAAATGAGCAGTCTCCAAAAAGTAACAATAAAAGTTATCCTAGCTTTAATTCTCGTTTATTAAAAGAGATTCCGATAGCTATTTGTACAGATATTGAAAAAAACAAGATTATTGTAAAAACAGAGGCTTTAATTACTTTAACCCAAGAACAAGTTGAACATAACAATAAATTCCAAAAGTATCTTCTACAAAAATTTACTTTAAGAAAACTATCCAAAAAATTACAAAACTGGCACGATTTAGAATTTGGAGACTTTATAAAAGAGTTAAACAAAGCCATAAAAGCAAATAACAAACTACGTGTAAAAGATGGTTTAGAAGAAGTGCCAACATTAACTAAAAAAGATGAGTTTGAGTGGCTAGACCTTTTTGAAGAAAACAAACAAAAAGCACAAGCCTTACAAACCCAAATTAACCAAACAGATAAAGAAATCGACCAAATGGTCTATGAGTTATATGGTTTGACTGAGGATGAAATAGCAATTGTAGAGAATAGTTAATTTATGGATACATCTCATTTTTTATATCATTATAACATTACGCTTCGAAATAGGATTAATCCAAATGGTAAAGAGATTAGAGGTGTTAAACCTATAATAAAAGATACTTGTTTTGAATATAATTTCGAAAACGAGTTAGACTTTTTAGATGTTTTTGATGTGAATAAATCCGAATTATATCAAGATGGAGATAGTGATATTTATACAGATTATATCTTTAGAGGTCACAAGGATTCAACATGGGATTTATTGCCTAGTGTTTATAGAAAAAAGCAAGAGGAGTTAGATAAAGATTATAAAAATAGAATTAACACTTATGCATCAGGTAATGGTGCGACTCAATATAATGAAGTAAATAATTTCGCATTGTTTGTTAAGGAAATTGACAATTTAGGATTTTCCATAACAGATTGTTCTCATAAAACAATACAGTTTTTAGATAAAAAAAGCAATATCAATGGAGGGAATTTATTGAAGAATAATGATATGTTTAGCTTTCCAAAAGAAACGCAATTAAGTGAGTTGGCTTTAGCGCAGCATTATGGAGTTGGCACAAGGTTATTAGATTTTACTAAAAATCCATTTACAGCTTTATTTTTTGCTTCGGAAAATGCATATCCTTTCTCTAGACTAATAAAGCCTAATGATAAAAGAATAGGAATATGGGTAATACCAAAACTGTTAATTGATGCTATTGCTCAAGAAAGGTTTTTAAAATATGTTGACGTTAAAAAATTTCAAAATAGTTATATAGCTGCTCAAAAAGGTGTTTTTCTGCATTATTTTCCTTCAAGTGATTCATATCTTGATTTAGATTTTAAAGAGGATATAACTTTGAAGCTTGATGGACTTTTAACAGCAAATTATAAAAATGAATATATTAATAAATTAATTAATGAGCATATCGGTAAACCAATGCTATTTACTTTACCACACAGCAATCTACTACCAATAGCTAAAAGATTAAAACAATTAAATGTTAGCTGGGCTACTTTAATGCCAAGTTTAGATGGTGTTAAGAAAGAGGTGCTAAGACAAAATGAAAAGCCTTATTCGAACGATATTTAACCTTATGATTCAACTGTTAAAAATGAAAATTATAGTAAATTATAGTGAAAATGTGGTAAAGTGTTGTACATTTGTGGCAACAGTACACACCACGCTACAGGTCTTACTCCGGTTAGAAACAGCGTCCCAGGGTGTGTCTTTTGCTTTATATAGGTTTCTTTTCTTCTCAAACTTTACAAAAATAACGCAATAAATGTTCGACAAAAAACCATTTACACTTACTGAACAAGTAAAGCAACTACAAGAGCGTGGCTTAATAATTAAACATCCACTTATTGCAGAGAAATACCTTATAAATATTAGTTATTATAGATTAGGTGAGTATTGGTACGTAATGCAAACAGATAAAGAGAACCATATATTTAAGCCCAATAGTAAGTTTGTAGATGTTATTTCACTATATAATTTTGATGCAGAACTACGTCTATTAATTTTTGATGTCATAGAGAAAATAGAAATCAGTTTACGCACCAAATTGATATACCATCTTTCTCACGAAATAGACCCTTGGTGGTTTCAAAACTTCGACCTTTTTAACGATAGTAAAGCTTTGGTAAAAACCTTATCTAATTTAGAAACGGAAATTGAGCGCACTAAAGATGAATCAATAAAAAAGCATATTAAAAAATATAAAAACGATAAAAGGTTTCCTCCTGCATGGAAATCTTTAGAGCAAACAAGTTTTGGTGCATTATCAAAGCTATATGGTAATTTAAAACATACTGTGAAATCTAAAGATATAATCGCTGCCCAATTTGGTGCTGTAAATCACACCTATCTACCAAGTTGGTTGCAATCCATAGCACAAATACGTAACTTTTGTGCACATCATTCTCGCTTATGGAATCGTAATTTACCAGGAACAGTAAAACTGTTATCTAAACCACCAAACCCTTGGATATTAAATCCGTTAAATGTCCCTAAACAACACGAATTCACAAAAATTTATGTACATATGTGTTTAATGCGTTATATGTTAAATACAATCCTTCCAAGAAATGAATTTAGTGCAAAATTAGATAATCTATTTAAAAAATATCCTAGTGTTGACCCAAATGCATTAGGTATGAAACCCAACTGGCAAGAAGAACCGCTTTGGAAAAACCTAAAATCCAAGTATTAGTATTAAATATTTCTTTCTGTTTTACGGTAAACCATAATAATCTATGTTTTATATCTAGTAATTTTAAATTTAATTAACAACTTAATGTTTTATGAAAAATTTATTATTCCTAGTTCTGCTATTAATATTGTCATGCAGTAAAGACAATGATGAAGAATGTGAAGCGCTTTATGAGCAATATATTACGTCTTTAAGTAATACAGGAGGTAGCCAAGCTGCTATTGAAGAGATTACAAGACAGTATGAAGAAAGAAAGGCAGATTTAGGTTGCAATTAGATACCTATATAATAACTTGAGATTAAAGCTTAACTCAATATTTAATTTATACCTACTTTTAGAGTGTTAATTAAATTATTATGTTTCAATGTATTTAATTTTGTTTTGACATGTCCACATCTTTATACGCTATATCAAATATCAGAATACCTCAAGAACCATCTTTTGAGTATCTCAATGAAAAAACTGAAGCATTAAATGCGTTCAATTTAGGTAATACCTATATAACTTATAGAGACGATAACGGTAAGTTAATTACTAAAACAGATGCGCGTTCGTGGTATCACGAGACAACAAATGAAAATGGTTTCTTAGAAATTTACTTTAATGGAGGCTCGCCTTATGATATAACTTTAATGCCCAACTTAGGTTTTATCTCTTTTATGTTAAAATATAGAGAGCTTTATGGACTTTATAAATCTTCTCACCTAACTAAATTCAGAAAAGAATTATATCAAATTATAAAATTGTTTGGTGGCTCAGAGGTTGTTTTCTTAGCAGATAATGGTTGTGATAAACTAAGTCATTATTTAGAGCTTATGGCTTGGGAAAATATACCTTATCAAGAGATAAAAGAACTAATGATTAAAGATTTAGGCGAGCCAGTAACAGATTATGCTTTGTTAGATGAATCCAAAATGTCTTATAAGCATATTACAGAATTTGTGATGGATGATTTTTTAGATATTAATAAATAATATATTTAAAAAAGGCATAGAAAAGGACACCCAAAAAATTACAAGCAATATAACATAAAGAATATCAGCAAATTAAAGTCCTTAGTTCGAGCCTAAGAAGAGGAGCATACAAAGCCATTACGAAAGTAGTGGCTTTTTTGTTTATTTACACTTTGCTAATTATTTTCTAATCATATATTATTCACTTAAAAATTTTTAAAATTTCACATGATTTATAACTTTTATTTAGACTCGTTTGAATCGCTCTATTAGATTTCAGAATAAATTATTGCGTCAAAAGAAGAGATTAGAAAAAGCTTATTAAAAAGTAAAGAGCAAAAAAATCCCATCAAGAAAAGATGGGAATTTTATAATTATATTTAAGGCAGATTAAATTACGCCTTATATTTTTTCTTTAATTGCTTTAGCATTTCTGAAGTCATGGTTTTAAGATCAAAATCGTGCGACCAATTCCAGTCTTTACGAGCGACACTATCATCTATTGACGATGGCCAACTATCTGCAATAGCTTGTCTAAAATCTGGTTTGTAACTCATTTTAAATTCAGGCATTTCTGCTTTAATACTATCTGCAATTTCTTTTGGCGTAAAACTTATTGCAGACAGGTTGTATGACGATCTTATAGTTAAATTTTCTGAAGGAGCAGCCATAATTTCTGTTGTTGCTTTAATGGCATCATCCATAAACATCATCGGCAAATTTGTGTCTGCAGCTAAAAAGCTTTCGTATTTACCTTCTTTTATTGCTTCGTGATAAATTTCAACGGCATAGTCGGTAGTTCCACCTCCAGGCATGGCCTTATGGCTAATGATGCCAGGATAGCGAATGCTTCTAACATCTACGCCATATTTATTATAGTAATATTCGCACCAACGCTCACCGACTTGCTTTGTAATTCCATAAACCGTTGTAGGTTCGCTGATGGTATGTTGTGGTGTGTTTTCGGTTGGTGTAGTTGGCCCAAAAACAGCAATGCTACTAGGCCAGAACACTTTTTTAATATGTCCACCTTTAGCTAAATTAAGAACATGAAAAAGTGAATTCATATTTAAATCCCAAGCTTCCATAGGATATTTTTCGCCTGTAGCACTTAAAAGCGCAGCCATGAGATAGACCGTATCTATATTATTATTGATGCAACAATCCTTAATGGCATTAAAGTTTTTAGCATCTAAAATTACAAATGGACCTGCGTTTACTAAATCTAACTTTCTAGTATTAATATCACTTGCAATAACATTATCCACACCATGGATTTGTCTTAATTTAATGGTAAGCTCTGTACCAATTTGCCCACAGGCACCAATGATTAATATTTTTGAAGACATTTGCTCTAAATTATTTTATTCGCAAAAATAATAAGAAAATATACGATGCAATATTAAAATTTTCAGAAAATAGCGTGTTTCATTGTGAAGTTTTCAATCTTAAAACAGGAGTGTTAATACTAAATAATAGAATATTTAGTTTAAGTATCTTTACAATCTTAAATTACATGCATTTATGAAGATTTCATTTGTCGTTTTTATTCTCTTTGGTGTTATTATGCTTAGTTGTGGTAATGACAAAACAGCAACAACGGAAGAAGAGGTTACTGAGAACAGTAACCAAGAAAAAAAAATTACAGCTAAAACAATTGAAAGTATATCCTATAAAGATTATGCCCTAAGTCCTGAAGCTGATGAAGAGCTTGTTCCTTGGGCAGATTATCATGAATTGGCGAAGCAGATAGAATTTTTAAAGAAAGGCGATTTTTCTTTTTTTAATAATGATGTTGAAGCTTTACAGGAGTTTATTAAAGGTTTTAAGGCAAGTATGCCAAATACGTTTAGAACCAACCCAATACAATCTAGAAATGTAATTATTGAAACTGCGCTCTTAAAACTAAATGAATATTTAACATTAGATAATATTTCTAGAAGTGATAAATTACAAGGTATTAAGGACGTTTTTGTAGCATTTTCTAACCTTAACTATCAAATTAATAAAAAGTTAGAACGCGATATGTATAATGATATACAACCAGAATAATTAAATAAAAAAAGCAGCTCATTGAGCTGCTTTTTTTATTTAAAAACTGATGTTCTTAATTTTTTTGCTCTGCAGCTGCACGTTGCGCTTTTTGAGCTTCTAAAGCTTCTCTACTAATTTTTGCCATATTAAAATTAGGGTCTATAGCTAATGCTTCATTGAATAACTGTAATGCGATATCTACATTTGCAGTTTTATTTTCATTAAACTTTAATAAGCCTTTTAAGTACAAAAGAGCAGCTTTCATTGATGTTTCGTAAGGTTGTTTTGTCTCGTAGAAAGCGCGTTTGTCCTCGTCCTTTACGTTTGTTAATGCATAATCAATATTTAATTTTGCACCAACCAAATCATTTACTTGCATTTTCATATCTGCCATTTCATAAGCCAAATAAACGTTTGGGTTACGGACAAATAATATTTCAAAATGTTCTAATGCCATTTTTGGCTGATTAAGATTTTTTAATGCTAAGGCTTTTACTTCAACATTGATATCAGAATCTGTTTCGTTTTTTTCAACACCAATAGTATTTAAAGCTTGCAGATATTGCCCTTCAGAAAGGTAGATGTACGCAATAGTATCTCTACGAGCTACCGAAGGCTCTAAAACTTCGAGATGTGTCATGGCATTTATTATACCTTGTACATCACCTTGTTTTTTCATTTGTTTATAATATGCTTCGTAGTGATCTTTTAATTCTGTATTAGTCTGTGCAAATAAGCTTACAGAAAATAGCATAAGAAATGCAATAGTAATCGTCTTCATTTGTATTTAATTAGTTTATTAATGGCTAAATCTATAAAAATTTCTAAGAAATGGTCTTAAAAATCTATTAATTTCTAAGGTTCTACCTTAAAAGTATAATCCAAAAGTTGTACCAATTTAGAGCTGTCTATAATTTTTCCTTTACTTTTTGCTGAAGTGTTATAATTTGGTAACGGTAAATTATGCTGTTTACAATAAGTTTTATAATACTGCTCTTTATTAGTATGTTTGGGATATGCAGCGTTTAAAATATTGTTCCAAGATTTGATTTCAATAATTTTATGAATTATTGCAATGCAGTCCGTTTTATGAATTAAATTAATTGGAGCTTCTGGGTTAGAAACATTTTCTCTACCAGATAACATTTTTGAAGGATGTCTTTGCGCATCAAACAAGCCACCAAATCTTAATATTGTAGTATTAAAATTAGGGTTGTTGATAAACATATTTTCTATTTCTATAAGTTGTTGTCCACTATTTGACTTGGCGTTTGGCTTAGTGTTTTCGGTTATAGTTTTAAAATTTTCTTCATTTTGAAAAACAGAAGTAGAACTAATATAGAGTACGTTTTTAATAGTGCTATCTTCAATGGCATGTATTAAATGTTTTAATTCTGCGACGTGATTCTTGTCTGGATCTCGTCTTAATCCTGGTGGAATGTTAACAATTATGGTTTCGCTTCCGGATAAAAACTGCGCATAATCTCCTGATATCCCGTTTTCATTTAAGGTTAATAAAAAGGGCTCTATTTCAAATTGATTAAGCGTTTTTAATTTTTCAACTGAGGTTGTAGAACCATGAATTTTAAACCCGTCAGTAATTAAGGATTTCGCTAAAGGTAAGCCTAGCCAACCACAGCCAATAACGCTAATTTGTGCTTTCAATATATATTTAAATTGATGGAGTTAATAGTATAGAATTATATTTTCAAAGGTACGAAATAATAGTACTGTTATAGTTGAATTTGGTTAACCAATTAATTTTCAGTAACTTTAGAATTCACTCTAAAAACAATTGTTATGCCAGTAAAAAGTTTTCAAGGTTCTCGTAAGCAACAAAATGCTTCGCAAACAATAGCCCTAAAAGTAAGAGATTATATGACAACAAACCTCATAACATTTAGGCCAGAACAGTCTGTGCAAGAAGTTGTAGAGGCACTTATAAAAAACAAAATTTCTGGTGGACCAGTAGTTAATAGTAACCAACAGTTGGTAGGTATTATCTCTGAGGGTGATTGCCTAAAACAATTAAGTGAAAGTAGATACTATAACATGCCATTAGAGCATGATAATGTAGAAAAACGTATGGCTACTAATGTAGAAACTATAGACGCAAATCTTGATGTTTTTGATGCAGCTAATAAGTTTTTACAATCGAAAAGACGACGTTTTCCTATTGTGGAGAATGGAAAATTAATTGGTCAAATTAGCCAAAAAGATATTTTAAAGGCAGCGCTACAATTAAAAGGAGAAAACTGGAATAGCGCTACTAAAGGTTAAATTCTTCTGTCTTTTTTTAGAGCTTCTGGCATATCTGTTAGAAGAAACTTTTGTTTTTCATTCCCAAATATTTGAAGGATTTTAGAATAAGAATAGCCTTCAATTGGTTGATTTAAGCTTTTCCATTTGGCAATGCCTTTTATTGTAATTACTTCGTCTAATTCTATGACTCCTTCTTTATACCTTAATGTTTTATTGAGGCCTAAAAGATTGGTGCTTTTTTTGTTTAAGCTTTTAAGGTAATTTGTTTGAAGCGGTGAAGCATCATTTAAAAATTCACTTTTTAAAATATGATCTTTTACGAGGTATACGCGAGAATATTTATTGGCTTGCGTTGCATTTATAAGAGCGAGTTCATTACCAGATTCTATAAAGAAATCTTGCATTTTTTTGTCCTCAGCATATTTGCTCCAGCCATTTTTTACTTTTTGCTCTATGATAACATGATAGTATACGCACTTCTTACCACTTAAAGGAGCAACTAATGGCTCATGCACATATTTTGCTTTACCAATTATTTTTGCATACTCATTATCTCTAATCCTATTGATAGGTTTTACAGGTGTTTTTAATAAGGCTCTTAGAATGTTCTTTTTTGTGCTGAAAAAATAACTTACAATTAAGACTGTTATTATCCCAACCGCAAACAATACAGGTATTAGAAACTCAAAATTTTGAGAAATTATTTTAATCATTTAATCATCGCGTTTTACTAATGCATAATATTCACCTTCGAGAGGTAAGTAACCTTGGTCATATACAAAATAATAAACAGTACCAGCTTTTGTGGTGTAAATACTAGTGAAGTAATTAAAATCAAAACCTTTTTCAATCAATTTAGCTCTTGAGCATTTCATTTTTTTGTTTGGGTTAAGAGCTTCAAGTATTCTGTAGTTTTTTCGTAATCTGTTATTGGTATTTCTTACGAGGTTTTTAGAATCTTTATTAAGACGGTTATTTTGCGCATTTCTACAGCCATCACTACAGTATTTTTTATCGATTCTGCCAATAATAACATCACCACATTCTGGACACTTTTTGCGCATAATTTTAAATTTGTATCAACAATATACTAATTATAATTTTTGAATGGTAATGATTTTTAGTTCATTAGATGGTACTAAGCGAAAGTTTTATTTCGCTATCGTAAACCCAACAGGTGCTTTAAGTTTACCAGAATCGTACATGTTAATATAAATAGAAACGGTGTCTTTTGCGTTTTCCCATGTTACTCTGTAATTATCTAACATGGCATAACCCATCAATCCATTTTTACTTTCTACTGGGCAACAGCTACCTGCTCTAAAGTATGAAATTGCTTCACCATTAGGACCTAGTTAGAGCATTGAGATAACGTCGTTCATTTCTAGGACCTTCCTTTTCTTTAGAGCCACCAACTTCGACTGCATTTTCTGGTGTTAGACCATATGTTTTATCTGTAGAAATTTCTGTTATTAAAAACGTATTACTATCCTTTAAAATTTGGGCAACATTTTTATTTTCAGCATTCACTTTATTTGATGGAACTTCTTTTTTAGAACCACATGATATTAGTAATACGGTTAGGGCAAATAAGATAGCATATTTCTTCATTCTATTAGGTTTGGTTTAGTGCTTCTAATTTAATGAATTAAATTGATAAAATATATAAAGTAACTATGTTGCTTAAATTAATAGCTGCCATAATTTCTGTCTAAATAATCGATCATGTTTTTATAAAATGTAATAATAGGAACCAATGTCTTTTCTTTGTTATTAAAGCCTAAATAGAACTGCGTATTGAGTATATAATTCTCATTTTTTTGGTAGCCTTTTATAATAGGCTCAAAAGCGTCTTTCTCTGCTAGCTCTGTTAACTGGGTTGCTTTTAAATTTTCTAAAATTGTTCTTTCTAGCAGTCTGTTAGAAGATTTAATAGACCATCTTTTAGCTTTAAAGCTAAGTAATCTCGAAAAATGACTTCTTGTAGTTAATTCAATATTAGGAATGATTGTTTTGGGTATTAATGTGGTTTCTATTACAGCCATATTATGATTACCAAATTCATATTTTATATGAATAGTATGCTGTTGGTAAGGAATCTTTATTTTATAAATATCTATTTCTGATGCAGAATTATCTATACCAATAACTCTTTTCTTTATAAGGTGATAAATAGTTTGGTACTCATCTGCTAGTTTTTGAAACGCTTCTTTAATCATCCTTGCACTGAATTAATGGCCTTTTCTAATTTATCGAGTTCGGTTTTAATAAGTGGTTGTAATTTAAATTCTTTTGTATGTTTAATATAGTTTGCGGCAGATGCATAATTTTTTCGTTCAAACTCTACGTTGGCCAAGTTGAGTAATACAATAGAGGTGTCATTTTTAGTTCTTAGTCCAATACGGTTGGCTTCTATAAGATTTGTATATGCATTGTCCCAGTCTTCTTTTTCAGAATCTATAATACCTTTACTAAAATAATAATAGCTCTTTTGCCCTTTGCTTAATCGATCAGGATTTTTAATCATTGAAATCAAAGCTTCAGCTTTTTTAAAGTTTTGTTTTTTTAACTGTTGAAAGGCAGCGTAAACGGTTCCTGATTTATAATAACCATAAACAAATAAAGCACTAGCAATTAACATCATTACCATATTAGAATACATGGCTTCAGTGTAAAAAAAAATGGCTGTTATTATTCCTATAATAACAAATATGAGTCTTAACGTTGGTGTAAACATTGAAACTTTGTGATATTAATAATTTAATATTTATAGCAATTTTATCTAGGAGAAGCTTCTATTAAACTTTTTAGTTTTGATGGTAAACCTTCAAATACAACTGCTTTCTTAGGATCGTTTAATTGATATATAATAAAATCTGAATTTACAGTTTTACGTTTGCTTTTCAATGTTATTTCAAAAGTTTTATTATCAACTACATATTCAAATAAATGTATATAGAATGCAGATGTCTTGTTCGGTTTTATACGTTCAGTAAATTTTAGATTCCCTTTAGTAATAATTCCATTGTGCAGGATATCAACGATTTTCTTTTTTTAAAATGCCACTGAATAATAGAGGTTAAAAATGCTAATTGAAACACAATAGCTATTCCTTTCCAAAAGAAACCTTCTGTAATGAGATATTTAGGTTCTGAGCTAAACAGGTCGTAATTTATAACTGCAAAAACTATAATCACAATTATAATGATATAGTAATTTCGGTTTAAAATTTTGGCAACGTTAGTTGTGTTAGGCAATTGTAGTTTCCCTGTTTTCAATTTACTTTGATATTTCTAAGTGAATGTATATTGGTTAAATATAACATAATTAGAAATGAGGTTTTAAACAACGTAAACTAAAATCATAATAAATTATCAGTTAATATAAATCCTCTTAGTACTCTCTATTTTTGAAGTGTAAACTTTTGGCAGAAACATCTTCACATGGTGTTGGTATTAAGCTTTATCTTTACGAAATATCAAAAATTTGGCATCTTTTCCTTGGATGCTCATTAACTTAAAACTCATTGATTTCTCAGCAATCACAAGCTTTTAAGTGTTTTTAAACAACTACAATCGTTTACAAACGAATGTAAGTGATTAATTACCGAATATAGTTTGCAAGCCATTACATCTTTGCAGTGTCGAAACATAAGAACTCGATAGTATTAACTGTTTAACCATTAAAATTTAGAAATTATGAACACGCTTAAAAACAAAGTACAGTTGATTGGTAACTTAGGTAATGATCCAGAAATTACTAATTTTGAATCAGGAAAAATCCTCGCTAAATTTTCTATCGCTACAAATGATAGTTATAAAAATGCGCAAGGCGAAAAAGTAAATGACACGCAATGGCACAATGTTGTCGCTTGGGGAAAAACCGCTCAAATTATTGAAAAATATATTACGAAAGGAAAAGAGATTGCAATAGAAGGTAAGTTGACGTCTAGAACTTGGGAAGATAAGGATGGCATAAAGCGATACACAACAGAAGTAGTTTGTAATGAGCTTTTGATGTTAGGTAAGAACTAATTTATTTTATTTAAATACACAAAAGAGCAACCCAATAGGTTGCTCTTTTTGCATTTGTATAATTGCTTTATTGTAAACTAAATTATTCTACAGTTAAAGTATATTGAGGTGTTTTGTTTAATGGGCAAAAATAAATGTATTCTCCTTTTTCTAATTTGGTTACATTACTAGTTTCACTAGTATTGTTTTCTACGGCTTTAGTAACGTAAGCCGTTTTAATGTGATTTTCTGGTTTCGATGCATCTTTTCCTTTTGGTACCAAAACAAAACCTACTTGGTTACCAACGTTGTTGTTAGCAATTTCAAAAATATAATCTCCTTCAGTTAGTGTTAATGATTTCTGAGTGAATTCACCTTTGGTTTGTTCTAAAGTTACAGTTTTTGCTTTAGTTTTTAAATTGTCTTGTGCATTTCCGTTTATTGTAAAGGTTAATGCTATTACTAGAATTGTGATTAATTTTTTCATTTTTTTTTCTGATTTTTAAGTTATATTAATAATTATATAGTTTCTAATTCTAAGGGTTGTGCTAAGGGAAAATCTACAGGAACTAAGGTTGTACTGTGTACATAATTTGAAATTGTTTTATCACCAACTAAAGAAATAGTATCAATTAAGTTTCCTTTTGTATAACCTGCATTAAAATAATTTTCTAATACCGTTTGGTCTGTTTTCCCTCTGTTTTCGGTAATGTTTTTAGCCAATTTTGCTAAAGCATCAAGTTTGTTGTTAATTGATGAGAAGCCAGCTCTAAACTCTAATATTTGCTCGTCTGTAAAGCCATTCATCTTGCCTATTGCTGTATGTGCAGATAAACAATAAATACAATCGTTTACTTGGCTTACTGCAAGGTTTACAACTTCTTTTTCTTTAGCTGATAAAGATGTTTTTGCATTGGCAAAATTTAAGTAGTTTTCTAATGCTGTGTCACTATTAGCGTAAGTGGCATACAAGTTAGGCACAAAACCAAGTGCTTTATTAAGGTTGTCAAATATGGCTTGGTTATTAGCGCTTACGTCTTCTCTTTTTAAAATATTAAATGTGCTCATGTTTTTAAATAATTTTACTCTAATCTTAAATTAGAAAGTTTGTGAATTGTTTTATGTTTTGATGGTACAAAGTTGCTTCAAATCTCAATGTCAAAAAATGGTTGTTATTCCCAATGACATGTCAATTTTTCCCAGTGATAGAAATTAGCCTATATAAGGCTTTTCTGCATCACAATAAAAGTCGTGAATGTGCTTTTGAGCACAATGTGTTTCGGTATTAATAGTGCTTGCTATTTTTTTTGGACTATTGGTAAAGATCTCTATGAGATTGAATATAGATCTGTTTTTAAATTTCATCTTACTGTTGTTTTAATGTTACAGTGCAAAGATGCTCTAGATATCAATGACATAAAATGAAGAATTTGCCCTTAAGCATGTCAATTTTTCCTAACTATGAGTTTTAAGGCGTTTTTTATAGTCTGAAGGTGATATGGAAGTGATTTTTTTAAACAAGCGACTTAAGTGTGATGCGTCTTCAAAACCAATATCATAAGCAATTTCTTTTGCTGTTTTATCAGTATAAACTAATTGACGTTGGGTTTCTAGCACAATACGATCATGTATAATTTGTAATGGACTTCTATTTAACTTGGCAAAGTTATTAGAAAGCGTTTTTGGCGATCTGAATAATTTTTCGGCATAGAAAGATACGCTGTGTTCTGTTTTAAAATGTTGCTCAACTAAGTAATTAAATTCACGCAGCAAATCTACTTTAGAGCTTTTAGGCGATTCTGTAATGCCTTCCTTAGCTTTTAATAAACGAGTGGTTTTAATGATAAATCTTGCCATTAACATTCTGAGCATTTCAGCTTGAATGTTATCTTCAGTTTCTAATTCGTCAATAAAAACTTCATGTAGTGTATCAAATTTTAGTTGCTCAACAGTATCTAAATGAATAATAGGAATATTGGTATTTCCAAAAAATAAAATACCAACACAACTTACTTCCTGATCATGATCTTTAATACAATAAAATTCACGATTAAATTGATATACAATGGCATGCTTACCATTAATATATTGAAGGTATTGAATTGGAGTAAGTGCTAATATACTATTGGCAGGTACTGTAATAGGTACATTGTCTATAATTAATTCTACAGCTTCTAACTTCGCCCAAATAAATGTAAATAACTCACATTGTTTTGCTGTTTTAAAGGCGCGCAAATCATCCGCATTGCCAATATTAAAAATGGCATTTGTAGAAAATTCTTTAAATGTGTAAATCATAGCTCTTAAGTCTATAAAATCAACTAAAAATTACAAAAGAGCTAGATTATTTATTTAAAAAATGATAAATAAAGCGATTTGTGTTTCAGGTTTTAGAATAGAACGTTCTATTGATTTACGTTTTTACAATTCTGTTATTCTAACGCTTCAACTTGGATAGTATTTTCGTCTATTTTACTATTCCCTATAAAGTGAAAACTGATCATAATTAACGTAGATATAATGGCTATGACAAGGTTTGACTTTCTTTTATTAAGACTTTTTATTATAATGCTGACATTAAGTAGGTAAAAGATAATGAGAACACAATAGTGAAATAAATACACAAATAAACCGTCTGTAAGATGATCTCCTCCTTTAGAAACATAATCTGTTTTATTGGAAAAATTTAAAATAGATGGTAAGTGAATCGCTATGAAGGTGTATAGTGCAATTAATAATAAAATACTATTAGTGATTATTAAGGTTTTATTTTTCATTTTTATTTGGCCATTTATTCTCCTATAGGTCTTGAAGGCTCGAGATCAAAGTCTTCAGCTCTTTCTACACTTTCGCGATTATTATTAACTATCATTTCGTTAGGACAATCGTCGTCATCTAAACAGCTTATTACAGCAAACATCATTGTTAGTAGTATTGCATAGTTGAATGTTTTATAAGCGTACGCTTTTGTTTATTTGCATTTAAGTTAGTTAATCAATAAGGTTTCAATATCAATACATTATGCTAATGACTAGAAAAGTAGCCATACATTTGATAGATAAATAACGCAACACCTGCTAAAATTAAATACCAATTAACCGCTTTATAAAAAGCAGAAAACTGATTGCTTTTTCTGGCAAGTGTAATTAAGAATACAATAGGGATTAATGCTAATATTTGCCCTATTTCTACACCTAAATTGAAACACAAAATCTTTGCTAATAATTGATCAGTACCTAAATCAAATGACTGCAGTTTAGTAGACAATCCAAACCCATGGATTAACCCAAAAATACCAACCATTAATAATAAATTAGGAACATTAATATTTAGTTTTTTAAAGTCATTTAAGTTTTCAAAACCTTTATATAAAACACTTAATGCAATCACAGCATCAATTAAATGATCATTGGCGGTAATACCAGCATATGTTGCGCCAATTAATGTGATACAATGGCCTATTGTAAAAACACTAATAAATTTAAGAATGTCTTTAAAATTCTTTAAGTAAAATACAACACCAGCTAAAAACAGAAGGTGGTCATAACCTGTTAGCATATGAGTTGCACCAACTCTAATGTAAGCCCATAATCCGCCTTGTAGCAAAAGCTCTTGGTCAGCATCAGTGACACCATGAGCGATGCCTAAAACCGGAATCATTAATAATGTAACAGTTAATGACCGTTTGAAATTAATTGCCATTATGACTCTTTTTTTCTAAAGATTAAAAATAAAATGGCGACAATAAAAACACTAGCTAAAATGAAAACCCATATTGGTAATCCATTCTCATCTTCATGATCGTGACTGTGACTATCTGTTTTAGAATTAGGATCGTGAGAGTGGCTAACACCAAAAGTAAGTGTTGCCCATTTAGATTTATGAGTTAGTGTATCGCTATCAATAACATTTTTCATACTAATAGTGCGTACATAGTAAGTACCATCTTCTGGCAAGTCTACTGTAACAATACCCTTATCATTAGTTTGTAATTGTTGACCATTAGTGTGCGAATGCTCTTTTTCAGAATCGTCATGTGCGTGGCTATGACTATCAGAGGTAGTTGCATCTTCATGGCTGTGATGTTCTCCATCGCTCTCATGGTTGTGGCTGTCGTTGTGCGAATGCTCATTGGTATTATTAGCATGCTCATGCTCATGGCTTTCTCCTTCATGCTTATGTGCTTTACCTTCATCGCTATGTTTGTGTGTATGATTATCTTTAACATAATTTGCAAAAACGAGTTGGTTAGTCAGTGGCTCACCATCGAGTAGTAACAGTAAATCTAATTTTTCGCCACTATGCTTTTCATAAGGATTTGCTTGTGGTACAAACTCAATTGGGTAACCCAAAATGGTTTTCCAGTCATTACTTTTAATATCTCCAACTTGATATATGGCTTTTACGTGCTTTTGATAATTTTCAACAGCGTCTTGATCTAATAAACTATCATTAGTTCGTTTTTTCAACATATCAAATACGCCATCACTTTTTAAGTAGGCATTGAATTTTTCTGCAGTTAATTCTATATTTCTATCCTTAGTAGAAACACCTGCAACGTATGTACCAGGTTTACCGACATTAAATGTTAATTGCGTTAGGGTTGTGTCTTGATCTTTCCATGACGCTGAATCTATTGCAGTACGTTTACCGTGAGCTACAATAGAGGCATCTAAAATGCGATCGCGTGTTATGGTATTTTCACTACTCTCAAAAGTTCCGTTGTATAAACTTAGTGTGGTTTCTTGATTGGGTTGTAAAAAATAGGATTCCATTTTTATAAACAGATCATGACTACAAAACAGTATAAAAGCCAATAGTAGATAAAATGGTGTGCGAAATTTAGTTATTAATTTTTTAGAAAATTTTCCGTTATTTAATATCATAATTTGTTGTTTAACGATTTCAATATACAAAAAGAATTAGTCTAATGAAGACATTAGGGAACAAGTAATGACTAAAATAAATTTGCTTTTTAGTTTTTATTTGGTCTAGTTTTTTGATGTAGAATCCATGATGGTGAATTTCAGTTTTTTTTTTTAAATATGTTGTTTTAATTTCTAACCAATAGCACTGTTTGTGGTTTTGGTTTTTTGCAACTACAACTCTGTGTTTTATTTCTGTCCAAGTTGCTGGTGAACCATTGACCTGAAACATAAAAAATCGTACTTCAACATTAGCAGGTTTTTTAAATGCACTATTTTTCTAGTCGTCATTATTCGGTCTTCTTTTTTCAATAAATTCTTGATTGTTTGATTTCAGGAAGGCTTCAATTTCATCATCAAAAGATTTTATCTTTCTGTAGTATAGAATTTTTATATGGCTAAACACCATATATAAAAGGCAACAAAATAAAATTATGACAAAAAAGTTTTCCATTTGTTTGGTTTTATATCATGAACTTAAATCGATTTTTTAGTTTCAAGAGTTTATTTATTCTAAAATCCATAATGTCGTCTTTTTAAACTATCAATACTCTTCATTAATTTCATAGGTGGAAGTCCAATTGAAATTCTTCTATCATCGAGTTTATCAAATTCTATAATATCTTCTTCTCCTGAATTATCATAAATTCCATAGATGAATTTTTTTTCTTCTGGCACACGTCTTTGATAACTATCCACAAAGTTTCCGAGGCTATTTGGTGGTGCTTGACCTGTTTTAATTAATTCTTTAAGCGTCTTTGTCCAATAATCGAAATCATCAAAATGAAACAGTAAAATCATTGGATTTACACTTTTCTGGTCTATTTTATATCCTCCAATAACTTTGTCATCAGGATAACCATAGGTTGCGATAATTTGTTTTAATTCTATTTCATTTATAGTATCAATACTGTCACACTTTTGTTGATTATATTGACCTCTTTGTCTATATAGTTGGTCAATTCTTGTCATTTCACTTACTTTTTTTCTCAATTCTAGGTTGATAGAATTAAGGTATTGTGTGTGTAACAAATCAAATTCTTTTTCTACATCATGCCATTGGGTTGTGTTAATGATATTTTGAAAAGCCGCATTGGTTTTAAAATCATCTAATTCATAACCTTTTAAAATTAATTTTCTGATGAGTTCAAAAGTTTTTTCGTTTTTTCCGATATGAGCAGTGGATTCAGCATATTTTTCAATTTCGTAAATCATACTTTGGTTAATAAGTTCGCACTTATTTTCTACAGTGGACATTATTTCAACAACCTTTTTATAATCTTTTTTGTAGTAAGCTTCTTCTGCTAAATAAACATCTTGATAGTAATTTTTGATATAGTTATATGCTTCCTTTTTTTGACAAGACAGCATTAAAAAAACCAATAATGTTCCTATAATTATTTTGTTCATTAATGTGCGTTTAAAATGGTTGTAAAGTGTTTTTACATTTTCTTTAAAATCCAATTCGATATTTTTTCAATCCGGAATATTATAATTAATGTCAGTATAGTTTTTAGAATATACTTAGGAAATGCAAAATCTGGTAATTCTAAATCTTCGTTACCGTTCATTACAGATATAAATTTAAAACAGTAATCAATGAATTCTGGGATGAGGTAGATTAATTGTGCCAACCAAGTAACACCAACAGTTAATAGAATCACTTTGGTTAAAGATTTAGGGGTGAGTTCCGTTTTTATTTCTTCTTCTGATTTAATTAGTTTTTCAGCAATCCATTCTGCTTTTATAAAAAGAAATAGTGAAACAGTAATGTTGGCTATTGTCATAAACGCTCCTGTAAAATATAACTTATCAATTGGTTCAGTTAATAATTCATCGAATTGTGCCATTATCAAAGCGCCATAAATTGAGAGGAAATAAGACCCAAAATGATCAAAAATCTTAGTGAATAAATATAGTCCTGCTATTCTAATTGTAAGTGCTGATAAAACTCGGTTGGTCATTATTTTTTGGTTTTAGTCTTCTGTGGTCTCACGTGTTTTTACTTTCTGTTTTGATTCACACTTTTCATTATAATAGTCCACAACAGATCCAATTCCATAACGGTTAAAAAAATCTCGAGTATTAATTTTGTCTATTAAATCCGTACAATCATTAAAAAATTTTGGTGCAATTTTTTTTCTAAATCTATTTGAGTACGTATTACCTTGTCTTAGGTCTATAATTGTATCATTATCTTTTTTTGAAATGTAATAACTAGTAGTTGTATAAGTCATTCCAAAACCTCCTGTTGCTATTGCATTTGTATTTGTAGTTGTGTTTTTTATATAGAGATTAACCTTGCCAGCTTTATAAATTTCTAATAGTTTATGATGTTTCATGCCATCGAAATAAGTGAATTTATACTCATAACTTTTATCATAATCGTCATAATGAATTGTCACTTTTTTGACTTTTTTTTCAGTCTTATAACTATAGATCTCTTTTTCAGATTTTTTTTCCTTTCTGTAAAGAATATTACCATTCAACTTAATTCTGCCATAACCTTTTATTTCGGTACTATCGGTAAATTGAATAGTGATTTTATCTTGTGAATATGAAACAGTGATAGCAAAGACGATAAATAATACTATAAAAATGTTTTTCATTGTTTAAAATTTAATCAGCAAATGCGCAGTCAACTTCTATTTCTTGAGGACCATCAAAGGTATCTATGGTTTTTGTGCAAGGCTCTTCATCACATGATAAAATAATTGATGTCATAAATATCATAAATAATAGTTTTTTCATTTCTTAATTAAATTTGGTTGTGTCAATAATAGGTTTGATTAATAGCTTGTTTTAGCCACTAATTTAGTAAATACAATTGAAATAGAAGGTTGATATGGATTTTTGTAAGTAGGCTAGTAGAAGTAATTAATTTTATATGGTGTTGTGCAACGTACTTTAAGTATTACTTCGGTTCTATCAAATAATCTTTGTCTTCCATTTCTATCATAGCGTCTCTAACAAAATTTTCAATTTCGTATTCGCTCCCATCTTCAAATTCCATTCCGTCACAGTATTCTTTTATAATTTCGGAAACCTCAATATAATCATTAGATATTTTTTCCGTTCGCAATAATTTTAATTCGAGTGCATAAGTCATAGTATACTTGTCAAAAGGCACTCTGTCTTTCCTGTGTGCAGACCAAATTAATCCACTCGCAATCGTCAATCCAATTCCGTCTAACGAATCAAGTCCGATTAACAATTCGTCATGATTTTCTTTTAGCGAGTATTTAGCAAAATAATTCTCAATCGGTTTTAATTGCTCCAAACAATTTCGTTTATGGTCTTGAGCGTATGGCATTAATGGCCATAATTCGTCAAATAAATATAAAATGTCCGATTTTGAAATTCTACTCATAATGTTTCTCTCGTATGTTGCATAACGTGTTTGTGTATGGTTAGTTGCGTGTTTCAGCAATTAATTTAGTAAATACAAACCGAATAGAAAATCCGTGAGGATTTTCGTAAGTAGGCGAGAACTAGCCATTAATTTTATACGGTGTTAGGCAACGTTATTATTCTTTAGGATATAATACTTCTATTCCAACCATAGGATTTGAAATTCCAGTTTTAGTTCGTTTGAATTTTTTATGTTCTATTGAGCTACCTTTCCAACCTGAATTATGATAATTAGACCAAGTTCTGGCGTTTTTATCTTTGTTAATTGTGTATCTAAACATTGGACCGAAACGAGCATATTTTTTTACTTTACCAAAAGTGTTAACCATTTCTATTCCTATAAAAACTCCGTTTATCGGAAAATTTATATCAAAATCCTTTACATCTATCCATAAACGATATTTCTTATTTTTTGGTTTGACATAAAGGTTCTTGTTGTGTAACAATTTTCGTGGTTTGTTATTAATTGAGTCTAACTCGTAGATTTTTATATTTAAAGTGGCTATATATTCAGCGTTTTTTCTTTTCTTTAAATCAATGTAGATTCGCTTTAGCTTTCCTTTTATATTTTTTGGATTATCTATAAAAATTGCAGTTTCGTAGCCAATTAAAGAAGTAACTCCAATATTTCCCTCTTTTTTGTCTCCTAATAATTTTTTATCAGTATATTTTATTTTTTTGCTTGATATTAAGACTTCATCTAAATTTTCAACTCTCGGTTTTAATAATATCTCAAATTTTATTGCTTTTTTTAGATTAATTAGAGGCAAAATTTTTGATTCATAACCAAGGTTAGAAATTTTTAAAGTATCCGTAGTAAAATTTTTTATTTCTAATTCAAACCCTCCAAATTCATTTGAATATGTTCCTTTTCCATTTTTCAGAACTATATTGGCAAAAGCTACATTTTCTCCAGTAACTGAATCTTTTACGGTTCCATTTATAGTTTGTGAATTAATTAAGTTAATGCTAATTAAAAAAAGTAAAAATGAGATTTTTTTCAAATTATGTGTTTTCTTTTGCGGTTGAGTTTTAATGTTGCCTAACGTGATTGTGTATGGTTAGTTGCGTGGTTAAGCAACTAAGTTAGCAAATAAATCACGGATAGAAAATTCCAGCGGAATTTTCGTAAGTCGGCAGTGACCTAGCAATTAATTATACACGGTGTTGGCTTTTAGTGCTTTTTTTCTGATTTAAAATTTTTTCAGCTTTCTTATTTTGTCAATCTTTAATTCCACAATCAATCTCTTAGATTTAGCAAGATTTTCATTCAACAAACTCGCAATAATTCGCCATATATTTCAATTTCGATTTAGAGATATTGAGTACAAATTTTATAAATTTCACTAACCAACTAAAATTCCCAATGCTGTTTTATTTATTCAATTGCTTTAGCTTTGCGATAGTTAGAATATATTAGAATAATTCCAATAGTCGAAGCAAACAATAACATATAAAACCCTATATAACTACTTTTAAATGGTGACTCCGTGAAAAAATCAGTCATTAATAGTAGAAAAGAAATTGTACTTATAACCCAAAGAAGAGTAAATATTATTAATTTCTTTTTTGATGGTGGTTTCTGTACATTAGTTTTGATGTTCTTCATGTTTTCTGGTTTTTTGGGCATTAAAGCCAACGTGTTTGTGTATGGTTAGTTGCGTGGTTAAGCAACTAAATTAGCAAACTTTTACGAACCCGAGAAAATTCCGCAGGAATTTTCGCAAGTAGGGAAGAACCTAGCAATAAATTATACACGGTGTTAGCCATAGTGTTTATTTACGTATTGTTATTTATCTTAACTATCAACTTTCGATTCGGACAGATTATGTAAAAATCAATATTTCCAATTCCAAAACTGTGCATATAGTATTCATAAGCATAATAATTTCCATTTTCGTTGAGTAAATCCTCTAATTCAAAATCCAGTTCATCAAGAGTGCTATGTGCAAAGTCTAAAAATTTCTGTTCATTTTGGTCAAAAGGTGTACGTTTCCAAAATTCAGAATCCCAATCATTTCTGAAATCGGTTTTTGGATATTTGATAAAAAACTCTTCATTTGGGTTTTTGAAATATTCGGCAGTTTTTTCGTCGATTTTATAAATCCAAATCGAATATCCATCTCCATTAAAAGCTCGTTCAGTTTCGTATTCGTATATCAAATCTCCATCATTATATTCAAATCCGGTTAATTCAAGATTATAGTTTTTTTCTTGAGCGTTTTCTATAGGTTGCCAAAAAAAGTCAGAGCCAGGTAGTAATTTCCAGAAAAAGCCAGGAATCAAAATCAGAATTAATAATATGATAGAAAGTCGATAAAATTTCGGCTTATTCTTTTTCTTAAGAGACTTGAACATTTTAAATCCGATAATAGGATAGAAAAGCACAATAATTAAGGTTAAAAACAGAAATATTATAATCATCTATGGCGTTGGTTTCACATTATGGCTAACGTGTTTGTGTATGGTTAGTTGCGTGGTTAAGCAACTAAGTTAGCAAACTTTAACGAACCCGTGAATATTCCGAA